>CAVURQ010000007.1:0-239209 GCA_963743935.1 uncultured beta proteobacterium
CTCGCCGACCGGCGTGTCCAGCCAGTCGATCTTGTCCATCTTGCGCACGACGACGAACTCGTCACGGTTGGTGCCGATGGTTCCGTAGTAGTTGAAGCCGTAGCTCAGCTGCGCATAGCCGCCGATCATGTGCGTGGGCTTGGTGACGATGCGCGTCACCGAGTTGTGGATGCCGCCGCGCACACCGGTGATCTCGGCACCGGGCGTGTTGATGATCTTTTCCTGCGCGTGGTACATCATCACCATGCCCGGGTTGACGCGCTGGCTGACCACCGCACGCGCCGCGATCGCGCCGTTGACGTTGAACAGCTCGATCCAGTCGTTGTCGACGATGCCGGCGCTCTTGGCGTCCTGCTCGCTCAGCCAGACGATCGGCCCGCCGCGGCTCAGCGTCAGCATCAGCAGGTTGTCGGTGTAGGTGCTGTGGATGCCCCACTTCTGGTGCGGCGTGATGAAGTTGAGCAGGATCTCCTTGTTGCCGTTGCCGCGCTGGTTGTGCATCGCGCGCGGTGGTCTTCAGGTCCACCGGCGGGCGGTAGCTGCTGACAAGCCTTCGCCGAAGGCGATCATCCACGGGTGGTCCTGGTAGAACTGCTGCCGCCCGGTCAGCGTGCGCCAGGGGATCAGCTCGTGCACGTTGGTGTAGCCGGCGTTGTAGCTGACGGTCTCGCTCTCGATGCCGCTCCAGGTGGGCGAGCTGATGATCTTGCGCGGCTGCGCCTGGATGTCGCGGAAGCGGATCTTCTCGTCCTCGCGGTACAGCGCCAGGTGCTTGTGCTCGCGACCCGTCGCCTTGCTCAGCGCCTCCCAGGCCTTCACCGCCACATGGCCGTTGGTCTCGGGCGCCAGCTGCAGGATCACCTCGCAGGCGTCGATGTCGGTCTCGATCTTCGGCATGCCCTTGGTCACGCCCTCGTCGCGCACGTTGCCGTTCAGCTCGCCGAGCTGGCGCACTTCGGTCTGCGTGTTCCAGGCGATGCCCTTGCCGCCGTTGCCCACCTTGTTCATCAACGGGCCGAGCGCGGTGAAGCGCTTGTAGACGTTGGGATAGTCGCGCTCCACCATCGCGATCTGCGGCGCGGTCTTGCCGGGGATCAGCTCACATTCGCCGCGCGCCCAGTCGCGCACCTCGAAGGGCTGGCCCAGTTCGCCCGGGGTGTCGTGCATCAGCGGCGTCAGCACCACTTCCTTTTCCACGCCCAGGTGGCCGACGCAGACCTCGCTGTACTTCTTCGCGAAGCCCTTGTAGATCTCCCAGTCGCTGCGCGACTGCCAGGCCGGGTCCACCGCGGTGGACAGCGGGTGGATGAAGGGGTGCATGTCGCTGGTGTTGAGGTCGTTCTTCTCGTACCAGGTGGCTGTCGGCAGCACGATGTCGCTGTACAGGCAGGTGGTGCTCATGCGGAAGTCCAGCGTCACCAGCAGGTCCAGCTTGCCTTCGGGCGCCTTGTCGTGCCAGACCACCTCGCTGGGCCTGGCATCGTCCGTGCCGAGGTCCTTGCCCTGCACGCCGTTGCTGGTGCCCAGCAGGTGCTTCAGGAAGTACTCGTGGCCCTTGCCGCTGGAGCCCAGCAGGTTGCTGCGCCAGACGAACAGATTGCGCGGCCAGTTGTTGGGGTGGTCGGGGTCGGTGCAGCTGAGCTTGAGCGAGCCGTCCTTCAGCGCCTTGACCACATGCTCCTTGGCATCGACGCCGGCCGCGGCGGCGTCGCGCGCCACCTGCAGCGGGTTGGTCTGCAGCTGCGGCGCGCTGGGCAGCCAGCCCATGCGCTCGGCGCGCACGTTGTAGTCGATCATGCTGCCGCCGTACTTGGCCTTGTCGGCCAGCGGCGACAGCACCTCGTCCATGCCCAGCTTCTCGTAGCGCCACTGGTCGGTGTGCGCGTAGAAGAAGCTGGTGCTGTTCTGCTGGCGCGGCGGGCGGATCCAGTCCAGCGCGAAGGCCAGCGCCGTCCAGCCGGTCTGCGGGCGCAGCTTCTCCTGGCCGACGTAGTGCGCCCAGCCGCCGCCGCTCTTGCCGACGCAGCCGCACATCATCAGCAGGTTGATGACGCCGCGGTAGTTCATGTCGCAGTGGTACCAGTGGTTCATCGCCGCGCCGATGATGACCATCGACTTGCCCTGCGTCTTGTGCGCGTTCTCGGCGAACTGCCGCGCCACGGTGATCAGCTGCTGCGCGCGGCACGCCGGTGATCGACTCCTGCCAGGCCGGCGTGTAGGGCGCGTTGTCGTCGTAGTTCTTGGCGCCGCTGCCCAGACCGCGGTCGATGCCGTATTGCGCCACCTGCAGGTCGAAGACCGTGGCCACGAGCGCGTGGCGCTCGTCGCCTTCCTTGCCCAGGCGGATGCGCACCGCCGGCACGCGCGCGCGGTTCAGCTTCGCCCTGCTGCGGGTTGTTCTTGAAGTGCGGCGTGTCGGCGCCGGCGAAGTAGGGGAAGGCGACGTCGACGATGTCGTGCGCCTGCGCCTCGCCTTCCAGCACCGACAGCTTCAGCTTGACCGTCGCCGTCGTGCCGCGCCTCCTTGTCCTCCAGGTTCCACTTGCCCTGGTCGGCGCGGCCCTCGGGGCCCCAGCGGAAGCCGATCGAGCCGTTGGGCAGCACCACCTTGCCGGCGTCGTCGAAGGCCAGCGTCTTCCATTCCGGGTTGTTGGCCTGGCCGAGCTTGCCGTTGAAATCGCTGGCGCGCAGGTAGCGGTCGGGCACCAGCGTCGTGCTGCCGTCGGCAAGCTGGTGCTCCTTCAGCATCACCAGCATCGGCAGATCGGTGTAGCGGCGTGCGTAGTCGTCGAAGTAGGCGCTGCGCCCGCCCGGGATGGGGCCGTTGGCGTCGCCGAAGAAGAACTCCTTCAGCACCACATGGCCCATCGCCATGGCCACGGCCGCGTCGGTGCCCTGCTTGGGGTGCATCCAGATGTCGGCCAGCTTGGCGACCTCGGAATAGTCGGGCGTCACCGCCACCGTCTTCGCGCCCTTGTAGCGCACCTCGGTGAAGAAGTGCGCGTCGGGCGTGCGCGTCTGCGGCACGTTGCTGCCCCAGGCGATGATGTAGCTGCTGTTGTACCAATCGGCCGATTCGGGCACGTCGGTCTGCTCGCCCCAGACCTGCGGGCTGGCCGGCGGCAGGTCGCAGTACCAGTCGTAGAAGCTCATGCACACGCCGCCGATCAGCGACAGGTAGCGCGAGCCCGCGGCATAGCTCACCATGCTCATCGCGGGAATCGGGCGAGAAGCCGATCACGCGGTCCGGCCCGTACTGCTTGGCGGTGTAGACGTTGGCCGCGGCGATGATCTCGTTGACCTCGTCCCAGCTGCTGCGCACGAAGCCGCCCAGGCCGCGCACCTTCTGGTAGTCACGTCGCTTGGTCTCGTCGGCTGGATCGACGCCCAGGCTTCCACCGGGCCGTGCTGCAGGCGCGCCGCACGCCAGTGCTTGAGCAGCCGGCCGCGCACCATCGGGTGCTTGACGCGGTTGGCGCTGTACAGGTACCAGCTGTAGCTGGCGCCGCGCGCGCAGCCGCGCGGCTCGTGGTTCGGCATGTCCCAGCGCGTGCGCGGGTAGTCGGTCTGCTGCGTTTCCCAGGTGACGATGCCGCCCTTGACGTAGATCTTCCAGCTGCAGCTGCCGGTGCAGTTGACGCCGTGCGTGCTGCGCACCACCTTGTCGTGCGCCCAGCGGTTGCGGTAGGCGTCTTCCCAGGTGCGGTCTTCGCCGGTGGTGACGCCGTGGTCGCCGGAGAAGCTCTCGCGCGGCAGCGAAAAGTGGTTCAGTCGGTCGAGAAAGTGGCTCATCGTTCATGTTCCTCAAGGATTCTTCACGTAGGCGTTCTTGCGCAGGTAGAACCACCAGTTCAGCACCAGGCACAGCGCATAGAAGATGGCGAAGCCGTACATCGCGACCTGTGGCGTGCCGGCCTTGATCTGCTCGCCGATGACGATCGGCGCGACGAAGGCGCCGTAGGCGGCGATGGCCGAGGTCCAGCCCAGCACCGGGCCGGCCTGCGTGCGGTCGAAGATCACGCCGATGGTGCGAAAGGTCGACCCGTTGCCGATGCCGCTGGCCGCGAACAGCAGCGATGAACAGCAGCATGAAGGGCAGGAAGTACTGCTCCGGCGTGGCCGACTGGTAGGCCTGCAGCATCACCCAGCCCACGGCCACCGATGCGCGCCACCATCACCACCGAGATCACCTGCGTGACGATCGAGCCGCCCACCTTGTCGGAGATCCAGCCGCCGATGGGCCGGATCGCCGCGCCGACGAAGGGCCCGATCCAGGCGTAGGTGAAGGCCGAGGGCGCGTTCGGGTTCTTCAGCGTGTGCTGCAGCACGCCGGCTCGCATCGGGCACGTGGCTGATGCCGAAGATCACCGTGATCGACAGCGGCAGCGCCATCGAAAAGCCGATGAAGGAACCGAAGGTGACGATGTACAGCGCGGTCAGCGCCCAGGTGTGCTTGTCGCGGAAGATCAGGAACTGCTTGGTCACGCCTTCCTTCATCGGGCCGAAGGCGGCGAGCTTCATCACCAGCAGCGCGCTGACGATGTCCAGCGGGATCGCCACCCACATGCTGATCAGGCCCAGCCCGGTGGGCGCCGGCAGGTACAGGTACAGGCCCAGGATGGCCGGGATGAAGGCCAGCGTGTACAGGTAGGTGATCTTGGCGAACGCGACCAGCGGGTTGCCGGTGGCCGGCGACACCGTCTTCAGGTTGTTCATGCCGAACCAGCACAGGATCGACAAGGGCACCAGCGACAGCACCCAGGCGAAGCCGGCGTTCTGGATCCAGGTGGGCGTGCCGGCCTTGATCTTGCCCATGATCCAGCCGCTGTCCTTCAGCAGCGTCATCGGCTCGCCGCCGAAGGCGCCGAACAGGCCCACCGTCATCACCAGCGGAATGACGATCTGCATCGTCGTCACGCCGAAGTTGCCGATGCCGGCGTTCAGGCCCAGCGCGGTGCCCTGCAGCCGCTTCGGGAAGAAGGTGCTGATGTTGGACATCGACGATGCGAAGTTGCCGCCGCCCACGCCCGACCACAGCGCCATCAGCTGGAAGGCCCACAGCGGCCAGTCCTTGTGCTGCAGCGCGATGCCGGTGCCGATGGCCGGGGCCAGCAGCATGGCGGTCGTCAGGAAGATGGTGTTGCGCCCGCCGGCCAGGCGGATGAAGAACGAAGCCGGGATGCGCATCGTCGCGCCGGAGATGCCGGCGATGGCCGTCAGCGTGAACAGCTCGGCCTGGGTGAAGGGGAAACCCAGGTTGAGCATCTGCACGGTGATGATGCCCCACATGCCCCAGACCGCGAAGCCGCACAGCAGTGCCGGCACCGAGATCCACAGGTTGCGGTAGGCGATCTTCTTGCCGGTGCTGTTCCAGAAGGCTTCGTCCTCGGGGCGCCAGTCGGCGATGTCGGCGCCGCTGGAGCGTGTCGGTGCCTGGGCAAGGGTTTTGGTGTTCATGAGAGGTGTTTCGTTGGCGTGCGGGTTCAGCGCGCCGGTGAATGGGCCAGCGGCGAGGCCGGTGCGTGCTCGCCCATGACCTCGGTCTTGCGCACCTCGGTCCAGTACATCCAGATCAGCGACACCCAGACCACGCCGTACATCAGCATGAAGGCGCTGGAGCGGATGCCGGTGATGTCCATCAGCGCGCCGAACAGGATCGGCAGCACGAAGCCGCCCATGCCGCCGGCCAGGCCGACGATGCCGCTGACGGTGCCGATGTTGGTGGGGTAGTCGTCGCTGATGTACTTGAAGACACTGGCCTTGCCGAAGGCCCAGGCGATGCCCAGGATGAACATCAGCGCGGTGAAGGCATAGACGTTCAAGCCGATGCTGAAGGTCCTGGGTCCGTCGACGGTGAGGATCGACATCTCGGTCTGCGGGTAGCTCAGCAGGAACAGGCAGATCCAGCTGACCCACATCACCCACCAGGTGACGCTGTGCGCGCCGTACTTGTCGGACAGCCAGCCGCCCACCGCGCGCAGCACGCCGCCGGGCAGCGAGAAGCAGGCGGCCAGCAGCGCCGCGGCGCGGATGTCCAGGCCGAATTCGCCGACGTAGTACTGCACCATCCACAACGACAGCGCGACGTAGCCGCCGAAGACGATGCTGTAGTACTGGCAGTACTTGATGACCTTCGGGTCCTTCAGCATCTTCAGCTGGTCGCTGAACTTCGTGTGGCTGGGCACCAGGTGCGCGGGGTCGCTGGCGCTGAAGATCCAGAACAGGACCAGTGTGCCGAGCATGATGGCCGCGTAGACCTGCGGCACCATGGTCCAGCCGAAGGCCACGACCAACGCCGGCGCGATGAACTTGTTGACCGCTGCGCCCGAGTTGCCGGCGCCGTACACGCCCATCGCGAAGCCCTGCCGGTTGCGCGGAAACCAGCGCGCGACGTAGGGCGTGCCGACCGAAAAGGATCCGCCGGCCAGGCCGACGAACAACCCGATCACCAGGAAATGCCAGTACGCGGTGGCATAGCTCATCAGCCAGATGGCCGGCACGGTGATGGCCATCAGGATGGCCATGACGATGCGCCCACCGTACTTGTCGGTCCAGATGCCCAGCGGCACGCGGATCAGCGATCCGGTGAGCACCGGCATGGCGGTGAGCAGCCCGAACTCGGTGGAATTGAGGCCCAGCGTCTTCTTGATCGGGATGCCGATCACGCCGAACATCATCCACACCATGAAGCACACGGTGAATGCCAGCGTGCTGACGATCAGCACCGACAGTGCCTTGCGGTTGTTGCCCATCTCCCGGTTCCCTCGTGGATGCGTGAGGGGACTCTAGGAGTCGTGTGCGTTGCGCGGCATCCTTCGGCAGGGCGCGCTGGCGTAGGCAGAAGGAGGATGCCGCCGCGTGGCAGCATCCTCCAGAAGAACTACCCGATCAGTTGTCGGTGCGCAGCTTGCGCTGCGTCAAGCGGGGTCGATGCCGCCAGTGGCAAAGCGCCGTCAGAGTTGGCGCTCGGCGGCAGACGCGCCAGCGCTTCAGGCCCGCATGTCTTCGAGCGCGCGCCCGCGGGTCTCCTGCACCCAGCGCAGCGTGAACACCACCGCCGCCGCGGCGAACGCGGCGTAGACGACGTAGGCGCCGGCCGAGCCGAAGCTGCGCAGCATCGGCGGGAAGCTCATCGTCACCAGCCAGTTCGCGATCCATTGCGCCGTCACGGCCACGGCCAGCGCCGACGCGCGCATGCGGTTCGGGAACATCTCGCTGAGCATCGTCCACACTGCCGGCCCCCACGACACGCCGAAGGCGAAGACGTAGGCATTGGCCGCGACCAGGGCCACCATGCCCCACGGCGCCGGCAGCGACACGTGGCCGGCGGCGTCGGTGCTGGCCTTGGAGAAGGCGAAGGCCAGCAGCCCGAGCGTGAGCGTCATGCCCACGGCACCCCACAGCAGCAACGGCCGCCGGCCGATCTTGTCGATCAGCGCGATCGCGATCAAGGTGGCGATGATGTTGATCAACCCGCTGACGATGTTGATCGTCAGCGAATCGCCGGCGCCGAAGCCCACCGCCTGCCACAGCGTGGTGCCGTAGTAGAAGATGACGTTGATGCCGACGAATTGCTGCAGGCAGGACAACACGATGCCGACCCACACCAGCGGCAGCACGCGCCCATTGGCGCCGAGCAGGTCGCGCAGCCTCGGCGCGCGCGCGTTGACGAAGGTGGCGCGGATGGCGTCGATCTCGCGCTGATCGACATCCGGCTGGAAGCGCCGCATCACGTCCAGCGCCTCGCGTTCGCGGCCGGTGGCCACCAGATGACGCGGCGACTCGGGGATCCACAGCGCCGCCAGCGTCAGCGCCAGCGCGGGCACGACCTCGCTCAGGAACATCCAGCGCCAGGCTTCGAGCCCGAGCCACCACGTCGCGCTGATCGATCCGGCGAGCGCGGCGACGACATCGTCGATGAGCAGCGCCAGGAAGATGCCGAGCACCACGCCCATCTGGTTGAGCGAGGTCAGGCGGCCGCGCAGCGGCGCCGGCGAGATCTCGGCGATGTAGGCCGGCGACACCACGCTGGCCGCGCCCACGGCCATGCCGCTGAGAAAGCGCGCGATGTTGAAGGTGGTGACCGAATCGACCACGCCGGTCCACAGCGCGGTCAGCGAGAAGGCGATGCCGGTCAGCACCAGCGTCCAGCGCCGCCCCAGCTTGTCGGCCAGGCGGCCGGCGAACAGCGCACCGACGGCGCAGCCGAGCAGGATCGACGCCACCGCGAACCCGGTGCCGGCCGACGTGGAACCGAAGCTCTTCTGCAGCCCCGGCACCGCGCCGTTGATGACCGCGCTGTCGAAACCGAACAGGAAGCCGCCCAGCGCAGCCGCCAGTGCGACCAGCGTGGTGTAGCCCGTGTTGACCCGCGCTGGCTCAAACCGCCGCCTTGACCTGATAGCCGATGCGTGGGGAATGTACAGGCACGCTGCTGGCGCGTGAATCGGTGCGGCGGCCAGCATGGCGAGTTGGACCAGTGGTGTGGATCGACATCGATGTCCTCCCATGCGCGATCTGAATGGCCGCTCGGCGTGAGGCCAGGCCACGGCCTTTCCTCGGGGCTTCTTCGTCGTACGCCAAATCGGGCGGCGCCAAGCGGAGGATAGGCGCTGCAAACAGGCTTGCGTCAGGCCGCTTGCCTCAGGACGATCCAGGCACCCCGCAGATACGTCGGCCTATCATTCCGGGCCGGTTGCAGTGCGCAATCCGTTGAGGATCTTCATGGCGCTGACACTCTACGCCCACCCTTTTTCGTCCTACTGCCAGAAGGTGCTCGTTGCCTTGTACGAGAACGACGTGCCCTTCGAGTACCGCATGCTCGAAGAGCCATCGGCCATGGCCGAGCTGAAGGCGCGCTGGCCGTTCGCGCGTTTTCCGCTGCTGGTTGACGATGGGCGCACCATCGTCGAGTCGAGCATCATCATCGAGCACCTGATGCTCGAGCACGGCGGGCGGGTCCGCTGGTTGCCCGACGACCCGCGGCAGGCTCTCGAGGTGCGCTTCCTCGACCGCTTCTTCGACAACGATGTGATGTCGGCGATGCAGAAGCCCGTCTTCGCGGCACTCAAGTTGGACAGCGCGCGCAAGGACGAAGCCATGGTCGAAGCCAGGCGCTCGCTCGACCTGGCCTATGGCTGGCTGGAGCAGAAGCTGCAAGGCCGCCGCTGGGCGGCGGGCGAATCCATGAGCCTGGCCGATTGCGCGGCGGCACCGTCGCTCTTCTATGCCGATTGGGTCCACCCCATCGGCGACGGCTTTCCGCAGCTGCGCGCATACCGGTCGCGCCTGCTGGCCTGGCCGTCGTTCGCCCGAGCCGTCGACGAGGCGAGACCCTTCCGCAACTACTTCCCGCTGGGCGCGCCGGACCGCGATTGAAGCGCGGCCACTGCAGCGCGATGGCTGCCGTCGTGGGTGCGCGTGTCTCGGGTCAGGACAGGCCGTGGGCCGTGGCGGCGACGGCGGCCTGCACGCGCGAGCTGAAGCCGAGCTTGCGCAGCACATGCTGCACGTGGATCTTCACCGTGGTCTCGGCGATGCCCAGATCGCGTGCGATCTCCTTGTTGCTGGCGCCGCGTGCGATGCCGCGCAGGATGTCGCGTTCGCGCGGTGACAGCTGCTCGATGGGCGATGGCGCCGCCGATGCGGCGGCGTCCGCTGGGCCGTCTGTGTGCGATGCGGCGCCGCGGTACGCAGCCACCAGCTTGCCGGTCATCTCCTCGGCCACCACGCTGGCGCCGCGCATCGCGCGGTGGATGGCGGTCACCAACGCATCGCCTTCGATGGTCTTCAGCAGGTAGCCGCAGGCGCCGCCGCGCAGCGCCGCGGCGAGGTCGGCCTCGTCTTCGCTGACGGTGAGCATCATGATGCGCGCCGCCGGCGCGGCCTGGCGCAGCGCGGGCAAGGCATCGACGCCATTGACTCCGGGCAGGTGGTTGTCGAGCAGGATCAGGTCGGGCTGCAGCTCGGTGGCGCGGCGCTGTGCCTCGCCGGCATCGGCCGCATCGCCGACCACCGCCAGCGTCGCGTCGCGCGACAGCAGCGCGGTCAGCCCGCGGCGGAACAGCGTGTGGTCGTCCACCACCAGGATGCGCACGGGCAGGGCCTCGGGCGGGGCGCTGTGGGACAGGGTGTTCAAAGCGCGGCCTCCAATTCGCTGCGTGTGGACTCAACCGACGAGGGCGCGGCGACGGGCGGCAATTCCAGCAGCACCGAACTGCCGTGGCCGGGCGTGGAGAGCACTTCCAGCGTGGCGCCGATGCGCTCGGCGCGTTCGGCCATGATGCGCAGGCCGATGTGGGATTCGCCACGACCGGGATCATCGGCCTCGAAGCCGATGCCGTCGTCGCGCACCTCGAAGCGCCAATGCGGTTGCTGCTGCACGTCCAGCCACACATGGCTGGCGCGCGCGTGCTTGCGCACATTGGACAGCGCTTCCTGCACGATGTGCAGCACCTGGACCTGCAGGTCCGGTGCCAGTGGCAGGCCCTGGCCCTGCATCTGCAGGCTGGCCTTGATGCCGCTGTGGTGCTCGAACTTGCGCAGCGTGGTCTGCAGCGCAGGCTCGATGTCCTCGGCATTGGCGCGGGTGCGGAAGTGCATCAGCAGCTCGCGCACGTCGCCATAACTTTCGCGCACGCCGGTGTCGATCTCGCCCAGCACGGCCTGGATGCGCGTGGCGTGTCCGTCGGCCAGCGCGTCGCGCATCAGCTGCACCTGGATCTTCAGGAAGGCGAGCGATTGCGCGATGGAGTCGTGCAGCTCACGCGCCAGCAGGTTGCGCTCTTGTGAAACGGCCGCTTCCTTGGCCAGGTTGTCCAGGCGCAGGTTCTCCATCGCGGCGCTGAGGTGGGCGGTCAGCGCCTCGAGCAGCGAGCGCTCGGCCTGCACCGGCGAGACCTGCGCGTCGTAGAAGAGGTTGACCTCGCCCATCGTGCGCTCGTGCAGACGGATCGGCAGCGACAACATCGTCTTGAAGCCGGCGCGCATGCAGTGGCCCAGGCTGGGCTGCGGCAAACCGTGGATCGGGATGACGTGCACGCCCGCACCGGCCTGCGGCGCGCCGCAATGGCAGTCGCCGACGCGCAGGCATTCTTCATGCTCGATCATGGCGGCGGGCAGTCCCTGGCTGGCCAGCAGCAGGTAGCGCTGGTTGCTCTCGTCCGTCCAGCGCAGGGCGACCGCATCGGCATGCGCCACCTGGGCAATGCGCTGCGTGAAGCCGCGCGCCAGTTCGTCCAGCGTGGTGGCCTTGGCGATGAGCGTGCTCATGTCGTACAGCGCCTGCAGGCGCTCGCCCTTGTCGTGCAGCTCCGAGGTCTTCTCGGCCACCTTGGCCTCGAGGTTGCGGTACATCGATTGCAGGTGCTCCGCCAGATCGTTGAAGCCGGCCGCGAGCGTGCCGAACTCGTCGGTGCTGCGGCCGCTGACGCGGGCGCTGAAGTCGCCGCCCTGCAGCCGCTCGATGGCCTGCTTCAGTTGCGACACCGGTTCGAGCACGAAGCGGTAACCGGTGAGCAGCAGCGTGATGCTGCCGGCCACCGCCAGCACCAGCACCAGCGTCTGCAGCAGGTGCTGCAGCGCCGTCCAGCGCGACATGTGGGTCTCGATGCCGTCCACCAGCGTGTCGATGTGCGTCACGAAGCTGGCCGCCTGGGCGCGCAACTCGGCCACGTCGAGCGGCGTCGCTTCGCTCCACTGCCGCTTGAAGGCGGCCCAGTCCTGCTCGACCGTGGTGAAGCGCGCGCGCACGGTGTCGTCCCAAGGCATGAAAAGCGGGCGCTGTGGGTCGCCGATGCGCAGCAGCGCCAGGCTGTCTTCGAAGGTGGCCACCTGCTGCTGCAGACTCGGCGCGTCTGCTGTGGCCAGCGACAGCGCCAGCCGGTAGGTCTGCATGCGCATGCGGCCGGCTTCGTTGACTGCGGCGGCGCCGCCTTCGAGCTGCCACGACACCCACAGCGTGGCGCTGATGGCCAGCAGCGTCAGGATCAGGAAGGGCATGGCCACCATGGCCAGCTTGTTGCCCAATGTCCACTGACGCGGGTTGCCCATGTCTGTCTCCTTTGCCGCTGTCGATGCAGCGCCTCAGCCGCCCAGTCCGCGCAACACGCCGAGAGGGTTCTTGCTCAGGGCCACCGACACGATCCATCCGAAGACCAGCAGTGCAGTCAGCCAGGCGCCGATGCGCAGCGCCAGAGGCCGCCCGGGCCGCAGGGCCAGCATGCCCAGACCGATGTAGAGCAGCAGGCCGGCGATCTTGGCCGCCAGCCATGGCGCCGCGCCGGGTGTCAGGCGCAGCATCCAGGCCAACGCCAGCGCGGACAGCAGCAGCAGCGTGTCCACGGCATGCGGCAAGGTGCGCGCAAGACGGCCGCCCGCCCAGGCCGCGTCGAAGAACGAGCCCAGCCCCCGCAGCACGAAGCCGGTGACGGAGATCGCCACCGTGCCCTGGTGCAGCAGCTTCAGCGTGGCGTAGTCCACGCGTCAACCCGGCTTGCCGTCCAGCCGCGCGCGCGACAGCACCGGCCAGTAACGCAGTGCGAACAGGCCGAAACCGGCGCACCACAGCGTGGCGGAGCCCAGCATGGCGACATGGGCCAGCGACGGTGCGGCCAGTGGCAGCAGCACGCGCAGCAGCCCGGCGCCCAGGACCAGCACGTAGCACGCAACGTCGACGCGATCGGCGCGCAACGGCCGCGCGGTGTGGCCGCGAGCCGTGCGCGTCATCATGCCGATGATCAGGCCGCCGGCCGCGCCGGCCGTCAAGGCATGCGTGGCCAACGACGCGTGGTTCCAGTCCAGCGCCGCGCCGGCACGCAGCGCCAGATGCACCGGGATCCACAGGGTGGCGGCATGCAGCACCCAGACGATCGGCACACGCCACGTCGTCCACGGCTGCCACAGCAGCCAGCGCGCCAGGTGCGCAGCCGCGCCGATGGCGGCAATGCCGGCCAGCAGCGGGCCGGACAGCTGCAGTGCATCCGCGACCAGCAGCGCGAGCACCGAACCCAGCGCGGCCTTTTCCAGCAGCGGCCGGCGCGTGGCGTGGGCGCCGGGCACGCCGTTGTTGGTGAACATCGGCAAGACCCGACCGGCCATCACGGCCATGATGAAGAGCAGCACATCCAGCGCCAGTTGCAGGCCGGCCATCGGCGGCAACGCCAGCACGCCGAGCTGCCCCAGATGCACCCACGCCGCTGCGGCCGCCAGCAGCAGCAACAGGCCGACGAAGAAGTAGTTGCGTCGGTTGCCGGCGGCGACGAAAGGAACCGCCAGCGCAATCGCCGCGGCCAACGGGAAGGCCACGTTCGCGACCGCGGCCGCCGCGCCATAGGGCGTCAGCACCAGGACCCGCGCCGCCAGCCACAACAGCGCCAGCGCGGCCAGCGGCGCACCGCTGAGCGTGGGCCGGTCGGCCCAGTTGCGTCCGGCGGTGAGCAGGAAGCCGACGATCACCGCCAGCGCGAAGCCGAACAGCATCTCGTGCGCATGCCACAGCGGGCCTTGCAGGTAGGGTCGGCCGAGCCAGCCGGCGACCTGCAGCGCCCACAGCCCGATCGACAGCGCGCCAAAGCTGCTGGCCAGCAGGTAGAAGGGCCGAAAACCCAGCTGCCACAGCGCAAAGCCGGGCGCTTGCGCCGGTGGGTGCGGGCGACGCAGCGCATCTTCGATGGGGATGAAGACGCTCATTGGAGTAGCTTCGTGCTGCGCACGGCCGTACTCGCCATTTGGGTGACCGGGCTGGCTCGTGCCGGCGCCTGTGGCGGGCTGCGCTCGACAAACAGCAGGCGCGACAGCGCGCCCGGGTCGTGGGTCAGGTCGGCCAGCGTGTAGCGGTCCAGCGCCGCATAGAAAGCCTGCACCGCCTCGGCCAGCGCGCCGCGCAGGCGGCATACCGAGGCGATGGTGCAGCCCTCGCCGTCCTGTGCAAAACACGCCGCAGGCAGGTCTGCACCCTCGCTGAGGCGCACCACCGCGCCGATGACGATGTGCTGTGGCGGCATCGCCAGCGCCAGCCCGCCCCCCTTGCCACGCACGTTGGCCAGCCAGCCGTTGCGGCCAAGTCCGTGGGCTACCTTCGTCAGATGGTGGCGCGAGATGCCGAATGCGGTGGCGATCTCCGCGATGGTGGCGCGGCGCTGCGGCGCCGCCGCCAGGTACATCAGCGTGCGCAGGCTGTAGTCGGTGAAGGTGCTCAGCTTCATGGCAATGGCGGCGATGGCATGCGGCACGCAGAAGGTGCATCTGCAATGCAGCTATCGTAGGTCGGGCGTGCTGGCGGCCGTTTGACGCAGGTCAATACGTGACGCGCCGGGCGAACTTGCACAATGGCGCGCATGAGCAAGGCCTTCACGAAGGAAAGCGACGCTGCCGACGACGAGGACGACGTCGATGCCGGCTTGCCGCCGCTGCCCGCGGGCACGCGCAACTACATGACACCCGCCGGCTACAGCCGCCTGCGCGAGGAGCTGATGCAATTGCTGGATGCGGAACGGCCGAAGATGGTCGAAGTCGTGTCCTGGGCGGCGAAGAACGGCGACCGCTCAGAGAACGGCGACTATCTTTATGGCAAGAAGCGGCTGCGCGAGATCGACCGGCGCATTCGTTTCCTGACGCGGCGGCTGGACATCGCCGAAGTCGCCGACCCGTCGGTGCATCACGGCAGTGACCAGGTGTTCTTCGGCGCCCGGGTGACCTACGCCAACGAGCAGGGCGAAGAGCGCACGGTGACGATCAAGGGCATCGACGAGGCCGACAGCCTGCAGGGCGAGGTGTCGTGGATCTCGCCGATTGCGCGGGCCTTGCTGAAGGCGCGCCAAGGCGACGAAGTGCCGCTGCACACGCCTGGCGGCACGCAGCGCATCGAGGTCATGGACGTGCGTTACCCGAAGCCGGGCGCCGCCGATTGATGCGTCCTCGCGTTCAAGGATCGAAGAAGGCTCGCGTGATCCGCTGGCCGCTTGCGGCGCATAGCTGACCTTTGAACGACTGGCGCGAGCAGACGCTCAGCAAGGGCGCACCCGGACAGGCCGTGACGCTTCGGTTCAGCGGCCGGCTGCGCCGGCTGCCCTGCGATGCTCGGCCTCGCGGCCCCGTCGCCGAACTCGCTGCGTTCACTTCGTTCACTGCGCTCGAACAGACGGCGCCGAGTCAGATCACGAAGCGCGCTGCGCGCGCGGCCACGAGCCCTGTGCTTCTCGGCGCTTCACAGGCGCGCCACGGCCTGTCCGGGCTGCGCCCTTGCGCACGCAGCGGTGGTTTTCGTCGAGAACAGCCCACGGTGCCTCGCGGCAGGTGGTGCCCGGCAGGGGCGATTTGTGGCGACGAGGAGCGCAAGCCTGGAGTCGGCGCGCGCAGCGCGCTTCGTGAACTGACTCGTCGCAATTGTCTGAGCGTAGCGAGCGCAGCGATCGAAGCGAGTTCTGCGACGCGACGCCAGGCTGAGCACCGCAGTGCAGTCGGCGCGCAGCGCCGACCGCCACATCGATGAGCCCCTGCCGGGTGCCGCCTGCCGCGATGCTCAGGCGTCGAAGGGGCTTTTCGAATGATCGCTATGCGCCGACAGTTGCCGGCAATCCTATGCGGATGAACGCTGGCCGACATGCGGCCGCAGGAGGCCGGGTTTCAGGGCTTGACGCGCCAGACGCGTTGCACCGCGGGTGAGCGGCGCACCGCGCGCAGCACATCGGCCAGGTGCAGCCGGTCGCGCACGCTGATGAGCAGCTTGAGTTCGGCCGATTCGCTGGCGCGTTCTTCACCCATGTCCAGGTGCGTGATGTCGGCCTCGGCGGTGCTGATGGCCGCGGCGACTTGCGCCAGCACGCCCTTGCCGTTGCGCACCAGCACCAGAATCGAGGCCTCGAATTGCCGCGTCAGCTCTTCGGCCCATTCGACCTGCATCCAGCGCTCGCTGTCACGCTCGAACAACCGCTTGCCGACATGGCATTCGCTGGTGTGCACCACCAGGCCTTCGCCACGACCCAGGTAGCCGGCGACGCTGTCGCCGGGGATCGGGCGGCAACAGGTGGCCAGTTGCACCGACGCCCCTTCCGAGCCGTCGATGAAGACCACGCCCTGCGTGCCGCCGTTGTCGTCGCTGGCATAACGTCCGAGCGTCAACGTCACCGCGTCCGGGCGCATGCCGCGGTCCATCATCAACTGGGCCAGGCGCTTGGCCACGATGTTCGCGATCTTGCGGCCCAGGGCGATGTCCACCATCAGTTCGGCACGGCCGCGGTTGCCGCTCCAGCGCGTGAGCTGCTGCCACAGCGCGGCCGCTGCGGTGTCGGCCGGGTTGCTGTCGGGCATCGCCAGGCCTTCGGCGCGCAGCGCCTGGGCCAGCATCTTCTCGCCCATGGCGCGCGATTCGTCGTGCTCCATGGTCTTGAGAAAGTGGCGGATCTTCGAACGTGCGCGTCCGGTGCGCACCATGTTCAGCCAGGCCGGGTTGGGTTTGGCGCCGGGCGCGGTCATGACCTCGACGACGTCGCCACTGCGCAGCTCGGTGCGCAGCGCCACGGCCTCGCCGTTGACCTTGGCCGCCACACAATGGTCGCCCACGTCGGAGTGGATGGCATAGGCAAAGTCCACTGCCGTGGCGCCGCGCGGCAGCGCCAGGATCTTGCTGCGCGGCGTGAAGACATACACCGCGTCGGGGAACAGGTCGATCTTGACGTGCTCCAGGAACTCGGCCGAATCGCGCGTTTCGTCCTGGATGTCGATCAGCGATTGCAGCCACATCGCGCCCAGGCGCTGCGCGTCGCCGGCCAGGTTGGCGTTTGCGCCCTTGTCGTTGACCTTGTACAACCAGTGCGCGGCGACGCCGGTTTCGGCCACCGCGTGCATCGCGTCGGTGCGGATCTGGAACTCCACCGCCGTGCCCAGCGGGCTGACCAAGGTGGTGTGCAGCGACTGGTAGCCGTTGGCCTTGGGGATGGCGACGAAGTCCTTGAAGCGCCCCGGCACCGGCTTGTACAGCTGGTGAAGCACACCGAGCGCCAGATAACACTCGGGTTGTGTCGGCACCACCAGGCGGAAGCCGAAGACGTCGCTGACCTGCGCGAAGCCGGCGTGTTTCTCGCGCATCTTGCGGTAGATGGAATACACCGTCTTCTCGCGCCCCGACACCTTGAGCTTGATCTTGGCGGCGGCAAAGGCCTTCTCCACATCCTTGCGCACACGTTCGACGATGTCGCGGCGGTGCCCGCGCGCGCGCTGCACCGCCTTGGCCAGCGCACCGTGGCGCCACGGGTACAGGTATTCGAAGGACAGCTCCTGCAGCTCGCGATAGATCTGGTTCAGGCCCAGCCGATGGGCGATGGGCGCGTAGATGTCGAGCGTTTCGCGGGCGATGCGCTGGCGCTTTTCAGGCAGCATGGCCTGCATCGTGCGCATGTTGTGCAGCCGGTCGGCGAGCTTGATGAGGATCACGCGCACGTCGCGCGCCATCGCCAGCAGCATCTTGCGGAAGGATTCGGCCTGGCCTTCCTCGCGCGTGTTGAACTGCAGCTTGTCCAGCTTGGTCAGGCCGTCCACCAGTTCGGCGGTGGGCGCGCCGAAGCGCTCGATCAGCGCCGCCTTGGTGACGCCCTGGTCCTCGATCGTGTCGTGCATCAGCGCGGCCATGATGGCCTGCACGTCGAGCTTCCAGTCCGCGCACAGGCCAGCCACCGCGATGGGGTGCGTGATGTAGGGCTCGCCGGTCATGCGGAATTGCCCCAGGTGCGCCTCGTCGGCGAACTTGTAGGCCTCGAGCACCTTCTTGTGGTCGGCCTTGGACAGGTAGCTGAGGCGTTCGGTCAGCGTGGCGAAGGACGCCACCTGCGGGCTCTTGACGGTCGGCGAGGACACGGCGCGCTGCAACCCCTGCAGCGCAGAGGGCAGAAACTCGGCAGCAAGCGACCGGATGCCCATGCGGTGAATCTAACAGGCTTGCCCAAAGTGGTGCGCACAATGGACAACGGGCGCCCTGCGGCGCCCGTCATGCGGGAGATCGAAGCCTGTCAGCGCTTCAGATCGGCACCTTGCGCAGCATTTCGATGCCGATCTCGCCGGCGGCGATTTCACGCAGCGCGGTCACGCCGGGCTTGTTGCGCGTCTCGATCTTCGGGGCATGCCCCTGGCTGAGCATGCGCGCGCGGTAGGTGGCGGCCAGCACCAGCTGGAAGCGATTGGGGATCTTGCTCAGGCAGTCTTCAACGGTGATGCGGGCCATGGTGGATGTCCGGTTGAATGCAGGTTGGGTTCAGTTCAGGTCGAGGGCAGCAAAAACCTGGGGGCGATGGCGGCGTTGGGCCGCGTACTTCAGGCGCTGCGAGTGCACGATGGTCTTCAGGTCGAAGAGTGCCGACTCGAACAACGCATTGATTATAACGAAGTCGAAGTGCCGCGCCTGGGCCACCTCGATGCGGGCGTTGGCCATGCGCCGCTCGATCACGTCCTCGCCGTCCTCGCCGCGGCGTTGCAGCCGCTGCAACAGCTCCTGCCAGTTGGGTGGCAGGATGAAGATCAGCACCGCCTCGACGAACAGCTGCTTGATCTGCAGCGCGCCCTGCCAGTCGATCTCGAGCACGATGTCCTGCCCGGTGGCCAGCCGCTCTTCGAGTGCGACGCGCGAGGTGCCGTACAGGTGACCATGCACGTGGGCCCATTCGAAGAACTCGCCGCGCTCGACCATGGCCTTGAACTGCGGCTCGTCGATGAAGTGGTATTCGCGGCCCTGCTGCTCCTGCCCGCGCGGCGGGCGCGTGGTGTGCGACACCGACACCGCAAGATGCGAATCCAGCTCCAGCAGCGCATTCACCAGGCTGGACTTGCCGGTGCCGCTGGGTGCGGCGACCACGAATAGGTTGCCCGGGGTTTGCATCAAAGGGTTGGATTGGCGCGCGCGCGACAGGCGGCGGTGCTAGGCGCGAGCCGGCAGTCTAGCAGCCGTTTGCAGCCCGCCGCATGCGCCCAAACTCTGGACAATGCAGGGTATGACTGCCGCAGCGCCCACCGATCGCCAAGAGGCCAGCACGCCGACCGCCGAGGCGCGATCCGCTGCAACAGGCGAGATCCTCGCGCTCGGCGAGCCGATGGTCGAGTTCAACTGCACCGGTGCTGCGGACGGGCGCCAGTATCTGCAGGGCTTCGGCGGCGACACCTCCAATTTCGCCATCGCCGCCGCGCGTCAGGGCGCAAAGGTCGGCTGTCTCGGCGCGCTCGGCGACGACGCCAACGCGCGCATGCTGCGCGCGCTGTGGGACGCCGAGGGCATCGACCACCGCGACGTGCGCACCGACGCGCAGGCCTACACCGCGATCTACTTCGTCACGCACGGTGCGCACGGTCACGAGTTCAGCTTCTTCCGCCAGGGCTCGGCCGCCAGCCGCATGCAGCCGGGCGAACTGCCACGCCAGCGCATCGCGGCCGCCAGCGTGCTGCACCTGTCGGGCATCACGCTGGCCATCTCCAACAGTGCCTGCGATACCGCCTTCGCCGCCATCGACATGGCGCGCGCCGCCGGCGTCACGGTGAGCTTCGATACCAACCTGCGCCTGAAGCTGTGGCCGCTGGCGCGGGCGCGCGCATTGATCGAAGCCGCCATCGCCCGCAGCGACGTGTGCCTGCCCAGCCTGGACGATCTGCAGGTCCTTACCGGCCTGAGCGATGCCGATGCGTTGGTCGATCATTGCCTGCATCTCGGCGCGAAGACGGTGGCGCTGAAGCTGGGCGCAGCGGGCGCGATGGTGGCGGACGCGCAGCAGCGCCACCGCATCGCGCCGCACCCCTGCCGCTGCGTGGATGCCACCGGGGCGGGCGATACCTTCGGTGGTGCCTTTGTCACGCGCCTGTTGGCCGGCGATGAGCTGCAGGCTGCCGGCCGCTATGCGGCGGTGGCCGCGGCGCTGTCCACCGAAGGTTTCGGCGCGGTGGCGCCTATCCCCACGGCCGAGGCCACGCGCCGCGCGCTGCAAACGGCAACGGCAAAGGCAACGGAGTAGGGCATGCAGGACTCAAAACGCAAGGTGCTCGTCAGCGGCGGCACCAGTGGCATCGGCGCGGCGATTGCGCGCGCCTTCGCGGCAGAAGGCGCGATGGTTCATGTGACCGGCGCCACCGAGGCCGAGGCCCAGGCAGCGCGCGAGCGCAGCGACATGGCGGGCATCGCCTGCCACGCACTCGACGTGCGCGACGCGGCGGCGGTGGCGCGTTGGGTGTCGGATCTGGGCGATCTGGACGTGGTCGTCAACTGCGCCGGCATCATCGGACGCGGGGCGGAACACGAGCCCGAGGTCTTTGCCCGGGTCGTGGACATCAATCTCAACGGCAGCATGCGCGTGTGCAGCGCGGCGCGTGCGGGGCTGAAGGCGCGGCGCGGTTGCATCGTCAACACCGCATCGATGTTGAGCTTCTTCGGCGGCGGCCTGGTGCCGGGCTACAGCGCCAGCAAGGGCGGTGTGGCACAGCTCACCAAATCCTTGGCCATTGCCTATGCCATCGACGGCATCCGCGTGAATGCCGTCGCCCCCGGCTGGATCGCCACGCCGCTGACGCAGGCGCTGCAGGACAACGGCGAGCGCTCCGCGCAGATCCTGGCGCGCACACCACTCGGCCGCTGGGGCACGCCGGAGGACATCGCCGGGCCGGTGTTGTTCCTGGCCAGCCCGGCGGCGCGCTTCGTCACCGGCGTGGTGTTGCCAGTCGACGGCGGTTACCTGATCACCTGAACCCGAAAGACGCGCATGAACCCAATCCAACAACTGCCCGGCATCCAGCCGGAAATCGCCATCGCCGCCATCCCCGAGGACGAGCGGGTGTGGGTGCCGCAGGCGCCGAATGTCTGGTTTCGCCCGCTGTTGCTGAACACGGTGACCGGCAGCTGGTGCAACCTGCTGCGCGTGCGCAAGTCGGGCGTGCTGTCGCGCCACATCCATCCGTCGTGGGTGACCGGCTATGTGATCCGCGGCGCCTGGCGCTACCTGGAGCACGACTGGGTGGCGCGCGAAGGCAGCTTCGTCTACGAGCCGCCCGGCGAGATCCATACCCTGGTGGTGGACGAGGCGGTGGGTGGGGCCACCGAGATGATCACCTTCTTCAACATCCACGGCGCGATGGTGTACGTCGACGCCGACGGGCAGACCACCGGCTATGAAGACGTGTTCACCAAGCTGGCGATGTGCAAGGCACACTATGAAGCGGTAGGGCTCGGCGCGGACTACGTCGATCAGTTCGTGCGCTGAGACCGAACGGCACCCGTCAGGCCGGCGCAGGCGCCCCGGCGCCAGGCCCCGCATCATCCTTGCGCGCCGCTGCGCGGGATGCATCGGCAGCGGCGGTCACGCCTGCAGCGCCCGTGTCGCCGGCGGCCTCATTTGGCATGTTGCGCACGATCAGCTCGCGCTGCGGCCTCGGCACCTCGATGCCGGCTTCTGCCAGGCCATCGCGGATCTTCATGGCCAGTTCGCTGCGCACCGACACCCAGTCGCCGAAGTCGTTGATCCACGCACGCACGTTGAACTGCAACTCGCCCGGCCCCAGGCCCGTCATGATGCACGCCGGGGCGGGCGAGGCGGCGACGCCGTTGCACGATCGCGCAATCTCCACCAGCAGGTCGATGGTGCGTTTCGGGTCGGCCGAATACAGGGTGCTGATGTTCAGATCGAAACGTCGGCGCGTGCCGTTGAGCGTCCAGTTCACCACCTTGTCGGCCAGCAGCATGCCGTTGGGCACCACCACGTCGGCGCCTTCGAAGGTGGTGACGATGGTGGCGCGCAGGCCGATCTCGCGCACGGTGCCCAGCATGCCCGCCACCTCGACCGTGTCGCCGCGCTGGATCGGCCGCTCGAACATCAGGATCATCCCGGCGACGAAGTTGCGCACCACGTCCTGCAGGCCGAAGCCGATGCCCACACCGAGCGCGCCGAAGACCAGCGTCAACTGCCCGATCTGGAAGCCGGCTGCCGCCAGCGCAGCCAGCAGGCCCAGGAACAGGATCACGTAGTAACTCAGCGACGACACGCTGTTGCCCACGCCGCGTGGCAGCGACAGGCTGGGCAGGATGTCCTCGGCCAGCACCTGTCGGATCGTCTTGGCGACCCAGAACGCGGCCCAGGTGGCGACCGCAAAGGACAGCAGGCTGCCCAGGCTCAGCGACAGTTCGCCCAACTTGAACTGGTGCGTGAGCACCGTCAACGCGAAGCTGGACACCGGGCGGTAGATGCGAAAGGCCTGCAAGGTGAACAGCAGCCAGCCCACGACCAGCAGCGCGCGCCCCAGGTTCACCACCGCCGGCAGCAGCGACGACGCGTAGCGCGCCGAGACACGCGCGAACCTGGGCCCGGCCAAGGTCACCTGCAGCAGCGCCAGCAACACCTTGCTGCCTGCGTACATGGCCAGCGCCACGTAGCTGCTCTCCAGCGTGGCCGACACCAGCATGGTCGACAGCGAGATGTTGCCGAACAGATTGGACGCCGCCGCCACGGCAAGCACCCCGCAGGCCAGCCAGGCCACCACGTGCCAGGTGCTGGCCTGGAACTGGACCTCGCCTTCGTCGACGGTACGGCGCGAACGCAGGATGTGCCAGCCCAGCGTCAGCAGCATCAGCAGGTTGATGCCCAGCAGCAGCAGCCGGAAGAGCAGCGGGTTGCCGACCAGCAGCGAGACCACCACGTTCAGGAAGTAGAAGATCGCACTGAGGTAGGCCCAGGGACCGATGACGCTCAGCATGCGCCGCTGCAGCAGCCCCAGCACCGGTATCCAGGCCAGCAGCATCACCAGCTGCTGGCGCAGGTTGGGCCCTTGCAGGCCATACAGCACTGCGCCCGCTGCCACCAGCAGCAGCCAGGCCGCCCAGGGCCGCGCCAGCGCATGCAGTGCACTCTCGCCCAGCTGGCCGGCCGCGACCAGCTTCCTGGCGCGGCGCCGCAGCCAGAAGATCAGCGGCAGCAGGCCCACGGCAAAGCCACCCAGCAATGGCAGCAGCCGTGCATGCGCGGCGTCGAAGTCGCGCGCGAAGGCGGTTTCGATCTCGATGCTGCGCCGCAGCCCGGTGCCCACGGGCTCCAGCGCATCGGCCTCGCGTATGGCCTGCCACAGCGGCGGCGTGTCCATCGTCACCAGGCGCCGGTCTTGTTCGGCGACTTCCCTGACCACCACCGCCACGCCCTTCTGCACCTGGGCCGACAAGGCGTTGCTCTTGCGGCCCAGGTCCAGCAGCTTGGCCAGCGGATCGGCGAGCATGGTCTGCGCGCGGTCGATCTGCACCACCAGCTCTTCCGATCGCTGTACCAATGCCGGCGACAGGTAGAGCTGCGCGCCGGTGGCCTGCCAGGCGGCGCGCAGCAAGGCCAGCTCGGCGGCGTCCTCGGACGCGGTGTTGGTGGCGCGCGCAATCTCGGCGCGGGTCTGGCTCAGCGCGCGCTCCTTGAGCAGCCAGTGCCGCTCCAGGCTTTCCAGCCGCTGCACCGAGAGCAGCGACAGATCGTTCTTTTCGGTCAGCTCGCTCAGCTGATCCAGCGCCGCGGCCTGCCGCGACAAGGTCTGCTCCATGCGCCGTACCTTGTCGGTCATCTGCGCGCGCCGCTGCACGGCCTGGATGAACTTCTCGTCGGCGTCCGCGCGCGCGGGAATGTCCGCCGGTGCGATCGCCTGCGCCCGGTTGTCCGTCGACGACGGGCTGCTGTCGGCGGCTGACGTCGCTGATTGCGCCCAGGCGGGGGCTGCACTGGCCAGGCAGACGACGGCGAGCAGCAACCCCACCAGCCACGCTGCCATGTCCGCCACGGCGAGGTGGGGACGCAGCGTCTGCCGGCAGTGCGCCCGGCATCAGGGCAAGGCGGACCGGATCGGGCCGGCGCGTATCGGGTAGCGGCTTGTTCAGAACAGGAAGTACCGCTGGGCCATCGGCAAGACCGTGGCGGGCTCGCAGGTGAGCAGCACGCCGTCGGCGCGCACCTCGTAGGTCTGCGCGTCGATCTGCATGACGGGCATGTAGGCGTTATGCACCATGTCGCGCTTGCCGATGCTGCGGCACTGCTTCACGGCCGACACCTGCTTGCGCAGCCCGAGCACGTCGCCCAGATCGGCCGCCACGGCGGCCTGGCTCATGAATGTCAGCGAGCCACGCGCCAGTGCGCCGCCATAGCTGCCGAACATCGGCCGGTAGTGCACCGGCTGCGGCGTCGGGATGCTGGCGTTGGGGTCGCCCATCGCAGCCATCGCGATGAAGCCGCCCTTCAGGATCACCGACGGCTTGACGCCGAAGAACTTGGGCTTCCAGAACACCAGGTCGGCCCATTTGCCGACGGCGATGCTGCCGATCTCGTGCGCCACGCCGTTGGCGATGGCCGGGTTGATGGTGTACTTGGCGATGTAGCGCTTGGCGCGGAAGTTGTCGTTGCGCGCGCTGTCCTCTGGCAGGCTGCCACGCTGCAGCTTCATCTTGTGCGCGGTCTGCCAGGTGCGCAGCACCATCTCGCCGACACGGCCCATGGCCTGGCTGTCGCTGCTCATCATGCTGATCGCGCCCATGTCGTGCAGCACGTCCTCGGCGGCGATGGTCTCGCGGCGGATGCGGCTTTCGGCGAAGGCCAGGTCCTCGGCAATGCTGGCGTCGAGGTGGTGGCACACCATCAGCATGTCCAGGTGCTCGTCGACCGTGTTCACGGTGTAGGGCATGGTCGGGTTGGTGGACGAGGGCAGGAAGTTGGCCTCGCCGACGACGCGCAGGATGTCGGGCGCATGGCCGCCGCCGGCGCCTTCGGTGTGGAAGGCGCACAGCGTGCGGCCCTTGGTGGCCGCCATCGTGTCCTCGACGAAACCCGATTCGTTGAGCGTGTCGCTGTGGATCGAGACCTGCGTGTCGGTCTCTTCCGCCACGGCCAGGCAGCAGTCGATGGCCGAGGGCGTGGTGCCCCAGTCCTCGTGCAGCTTCAGGCCGATGGCGCCGGCCTCGATCTGCTGGCGCAGGGCCTCGGGCCGGCTGGCATTGCCCTTGCCGAGGAAGCCCAGGTTCATGGCAAAGCCGTCGGCGGCCTGCAGCATGCGCGCGATGTTCTCCGGCCCCGGCGTGCAGGTGGTGGCCAGCGTGCCGGTGGCCGGGCCGGTGCCGCCGCCGATCAGCGTGGTCACGCCGCTGGCCAGCGCGTCGTCCATCTGCTGCGGGCAGATGAAGTGGATGTGGCTGTCGATGCCGCCGGCGGTGACGATCATGCCCTCGGCGGCGATGACCTCGGTGCCCGGGCCGATGACGATGTCCACGCCCGGCTGCACGTCGGGATTGCCGGCCTTGCCGATGGCGCAGATGCGCTGGCCGCGGATGCCGATGTCCGCCTTGACGATGCCCCAGTGGTCGAGGATCAGCGCGTTGGTGATGACCAGGTCCACCGCCTCGCCCGGGCCGGGCCCGTTGATGCGCTGGCTCTGGCCCATGCCGTCGCGGATGGTCTTGCCGCCGCCGAACTTGACCTCTTCGCCGTAGCCGCCGGCGCGCAGCGTGTAGTCCTGCTCGACCTCGATGATCAGATCGGTGTCGGCCAGGCGTACACGGTCACCGACCGTGGGGCCGTACATCTCGGCGTAGGCGTGTCGTGCGATGACTGCCATCACAGTGCTCCCTGTACGAGGCCACGAAAGCCATACACCAGCCGGTCGCCGGCGAAGTCCACGAGTTCCACCGTGCGCTGCTGCCCGGGCTCGAAACGCACCGCCAGGCTCGAGGGGATGTTCAGGCGCATGCCGTGCGCGGCTGCGCGGTCGAAGCGCAGCGCGGCGTTGGTTTCGGCAAAGTGGTAGTGCGAGCCGACCTGGATCGGCCGGTCACCGGAGTTCTCGACCACCAGCGTCAACGTGCGGCGCCCGGGGTTGAGCGTGTGGTCGCCCGCGTCGGTGAGCAGTTCGCCGGGGGTGGCCATCACTTGCCCCGCCGAATCCAGAAGTACACCCCAGCCACCACGCCCAGCAGCACGAAGCCCCAGGCGTCGGTGGCGTGCCAGTGGGCCATGTCCATGCCGTGCCCGTCATGAGCCGCGGCGAGCGACGCGGCGCCGGTGATGGTTGCGGCAACAAGCAGCTTCTTCATGGACAGTCCTTCACGCAATGGGTTGATGCACGGTGACGAGCTTGGTGCCGTCGGGAAATGTGGCTTCCACCTGGATGTCGGGAATCATCTCGGCCACGCCATCCATGACATCGGCGCGCTTGAGCACCGTCTTGCCTTCGCTCATCAGTGCCGCCACCGCCTTGCCGTCGCGGGCACCTTCCATGATGGCGGCGCTGATCAGCGCCACGGCCTCGGGGTAGTTGAGCTTCAAACCGCGCGCCTTGCGTCGTTCGGCCAGCAGCGCGGCGGTGAAGATGAGCAGCTTGTCCTTGTCGCGCGGTGTCAGTTCCATGGTTGTCCTTGGCAGTGCGTGGCAGGATTATCTCAAGCGCGATGGATGGAGTTACGAAGAACGCTTCACCGAGAGTTCTTCATGGCGCCCGTTGCTGTTCATGGTGCCCGTGCAGGCCGGCCCATCACTCGCCGCACAACAGCCGCATGCGCCGCTCGGCCAGCGTGAAGGCGTCGTCCGTGTCGGCATTCAGCACCTGCTGTTTGGCCTGGTCGCAGGCGTTGGCGGCTTGGACGTCCGCCGCCGGGGCAGGGGCCGGGGCGCGGGCCGGCGCGGGCGCAGCCGCCGGCGCGGCCGCACGCGGCGCGGGCGCCGGGGTGCAGCGTGAATCGGGCACGAGGCGGATGTTCGCAAACTGCCCCTGCTCGACCGAGACGCAGTCGCCGACACGCTTGCCCGCCTGGTCGGAGACGATGCGGATCGTGGTCGTGCCGCCAACCAGCACGGTGTATTCGAAGGCCTGCGAGTTGCCCATCCGGCCGCCGACGGCGCGCCCTCCCATTCCGCCAGCGGCGGCGCGCAGTGCGCGATTGCTGCTGGACTGGCCGCTGCCAGTGGCCAGCCCGAGGCCGCCGCCGACGATCATGCCGACGTTCTGCGATGTGCCGCTGGTTTCTGTGACGGGGCTGACCGCAGTGACGCGGCCATACTGCACGCGCGACTGTGCCTGCGCCACCTGCGCACCGAGTGTCAGCGCGAGCAGTGCCGAGGCGACCAAGGTGCGTGCAAATGTGGGGTGTGTCATGGAAGCTCCCGCTAGAAAAAAGACAAGGGTGCAGCGCAAGGCCGACCCGGGTCGGAACATCATAGTTGCAAGGGCGCGGCCGCTCGAAAGGGCAGGCGGGTGGTTTCGCTATCGGGCGATAACCAACGCGAATGGCCAAGCAACCCGGTGCCTTGGATTTGTGCCGACGCCTGGGCAAGAATGCCGGGATGCGCTGCACGTGGCGGCGTTTGCAGTTCGTGGTCCGCGGGGAGACAGATTTGAACGCATCGATGGCCTCGTGGCAACGCCTGTGCAGCGATTCGGCGGTCGTGCGTTTCGTGGACATCAACCTGCGCGGCATCGCGCAGGTGATGCTGCAGAACCACCCTCTCACCGGGGTGCTGTTCCTTGCCGCCATCGTCTGGGGCGCATTCGCGGCCGGCGCGCCCGAAGTCCTGTTCGGGGGCCTGCTGGCGTTGCTCACGGCCACTTTCACGGCGATGTGGCTGCGCGTCGATGAACAAGCCCTGCGCGACGGGCTCTATGGCTACAACGCCGTGCTCGTCGGTCTGGCGCTGCCCACCTTCCTCGAGCCGTCGACGCTGCTGTGGGCCTATGTCGTGTTGGGCGGCGCCGTGTCGGTGGTGGCGACGCTGGCCACGGCCAACCTGATCCGCACCTGGCACCTGTCGGCGCTGACCTTCCCCTTCGTCATCGTCACCTGGGCGCTGCTGCTCGCGGCCGCCGCCTTCGCGGGCATCGGCGGCGAAGCGCCGCCCTATGCCGGCGAAGTCGAAGCGCTGGACCCGGCGCTGAGCAACCCGCTGGACTTCGCGGCCTTCGCCGCGGGCGTCTTCCTCAGCATCTCTCAGGTCTTCCTGAAGGCCAGCGTCGTCGCCGCACTGCTGTTCCTCGCCGGGCTGGCGGTGAGTTCGATCCCCGCTGCGCTGTTTGCGCTCGGCGGCGCTGCGCTGGCGGTGATCACCGCACACCTGTTCGGCGCCGAGAGCGATCTGGTCAGCGCCGGCCTGCTGGGCTTCAGCCCGGTGCTCACCGCCATCACCGTGGGCACGGTGTTCTACGCACCGAGCATGCGTGTCGCGCTCTACGCCGCGCTGGCCACGGTGTTCACCGTGATCGTGCAGGCGGCGATGAACGTGGCCTTCGGGCCGCTGGGCATACCGGCGCTGACCGCCCCGTTCGTGCTGACCGCGTGGCTGTTCCTGCTGCCGCGCCAGCATCTGGGCGCGGGCGACGCGCCCGAGCGATGATCCGCCAGGACCCACCCGTCGGCACGGTCGACGCCTTGCCCTGTTCGAACCAGCGCCTGCTGCTCATCGTCGCGCTGTTCCCGCTGGCCTTCGTGCTCATCGGCCTGACACTGGACACGCCGCAGGCCATCGCGCGGGGTCTGCTCGCCATCGTCAGCTCGCGCGATACGCTCATCACCGACTACATGGGCCTGGGCGGCATCGGCGCGGCCTTCGTGCAAGCCGGGCTGCTGACCTTGCTGGCGATCGGCTGCTACCACCTGTCGGGCGCGACCATCGGCGGTGCGTCGGTCGCCTGCCTGATGCTGGTGCTGGGCTTCGGCCTGTTCGGCAAGAGCCTGATCAACGTCTGGTTCATCGTCTTTGGCGTCTGGCTGTTCACGCGCTACAAGGGCGAGCCCTTTGCGAAGCACATCAACACCGCCTTCTTCGGCGCCGCGCTGGCGCCGATCTTCACCGAGATCCTGTTCAGCTCGAACCTGCAATGGACGGTCAGCCTGCCGCTGGCCGCTGTCACGACGGTGCTGCTCGGCTTCGTGCTCGTGCCCGTGGCGGCGAACCTGTTCAAGGCGCACATGGGCCACACGCTCTACAACATCGGCTGGGTCGCCGGCATCGTCGGCACGGTGGTGGTCGCGGTCTACAAGGGCTACGGCTTCGTGCCCGAACCGGTGTTCATCTGGACCACCGGCAACAACCGGCTGCTGGGCTCGATCCTCGCCGCGCTGTTTGCAGGAGCCTTGGTCTTGGGCTTGCTTCTGGACCGCCAAGCCTGGCGCAAGGAAGGCTACATCCTGCGACTGTGCGGGCGTTCGCCCACCGACTTCGTGGCGCTGGCCGGCATCGGCCCGACCTTGCTGAACATGGGGCTGACGGGTGCCATCGGCACGGCCTATGTGCTGCTCGTCGGCGGCGACCTGAACGGCCCGACTATCGGGGCGATCTTCACCATCGTCGGCTTCTCGGCCTTCGGCAAGCACCCGAAGAACATCCTGCCGATCATGACCGGTGTGTTCATCGCCTCGCTGGCAGCCCAGTGGAGCGCGAGCGATCCTTCGCTGGTACTGGCGGCGCTGTTCGGCACCACGCTGGCACCGATTGCCGGGCGCTTCGGCTGGCATTGGGGCCTCGTCGCCGGCTTCCTGCACGCCTCGGTCGCGCAGACGGTCGGCCAGGTGCACGGCGGCCTGGTCCTCTACAACAACGGCTTCGCGGCCGGGCTGGTGGCGGCGGTGCTGGTGCCGGTGATCCTGTCGCTGCAGCCCGCGGACGAGGTCGACGCCCGCGGCCAATGAGCCCTTGCGGCGACGGCGCTTCACCTGCACCTGATCGGCGGTCACACACCCGCCCTCGGCCACGGAACAGCGTGGCAGGCGGGCGAGGCAGTGTAGCGTGGCTCTAGATGGACAGGGGGGTGATCCGGTTCCCGTTCAGGCTCAGGTTCGCCATCAGGCCCGCATTCGTCAGCACGTAACCGACGATAGGCTGCTGCGCAGTCTGCGACGTGACCTGCGCGGTGGCGCCCACATTCAGCAGCGCGACCGAGCCATCCGCACCCACGGTCCAGCCATTGCTGGACTCGAAGCGCTTCAGCGCATCATCCGTCATGAAGAGGATGAACACTGCCTGCGACTGTGCGCCCGCGAGCAGGCCGACCGAGGCCTCGGTCATGCGGTGGAAGCTGGTGGACTTGCCGCCCTTGCGCATGGCGCCCTGGCCAGAGCCGCCACCGACGATGAACCCGGCCGACACGAGCGACGGGAAGACCAGCACGCCCTTCGCTGACGCCACGAGCTGTTGAGAGCCCTGCGCTTGAGCGTACAGGCGCGTCAGCGCGCTGTCGACTGCGGCATCGATGGCCGCGCGTTGCGCGGCGGGGTCGCCCGAACTGCCGCTGGTGGTGGTGCAGCCGGCTGTCACCAGGGCAAGGGCTGCCAACGATGCACCTGCCGCGATGAAATTGCGCTTCTTCATGAATTCTCTCCTTGTGTGATTGCAGTTTTCTGGGAATGCGGATGCTAGCCGAAGGGCCCACCGCCATGCCCGGCCCATGTCGCGGGCATCAGTCACCCGCCGCATCCGGCGGCAGCAGGTCGGGCACCTCGAAGGCGTTCAGTGCCTTCGTCGGCGCCTTCGGGGCCGTCCCCGGCAGGATCTCGAAGTTCGGCGCGAACGCCACCATCAGGCCGCGCAATTGATCGAAGGGTTTGCGGTCGCCGTCGAACTGGGCCTTGCCGGCCTTGATCAGGTCGTCGAAGGTGCTCGCACCCATCATCACCTCGTTGAGGTCGCTGCGGTTCAGCGTGATCGTCAGGTCCGGTTTCGGCGACTGCACGCCCTTGATGTTGGTCAGCGTCGCATTGCTCATCTCCACCAGGTGCTTCTCGCCGTTGTCGGGCGTGACCAGGTTGATGGTGAAGCGCATGCCGTCGGCCTTGCGCGGGTCCATGCTGATGGCCAGGAAGTCGAGCCAGTTCTCGGTGGACATCGCGCGCATGGTGTCCGGCCCGGACGACCTGACGGCCGGCCCGCCGGGCATGCCGTTGCGCAGTTCGTAGGCGCCTTGCAGGAAGATGTTGCGCAGCGTCGGGCTTTCCTTCTGGTAGCCCAGCTGCTCGAAGGCGGTGGCCAGCAGGTCCTTCGCCTCCTGGTTGCCGGGTTGCGCGAACACCAGCTTGTTCAGGATCTCCGAGGCCTCGTTGTACTTGCCCTGGCCGATCAGTTCCTTGCCCTTGGCGATGATCTTGGCCGAGCCGCCCATCATCTCGACATACAGCGGCGCCGAGTCCTTGGGCGACAGCGGTGCGATGTTCACCGGATTGCCGTCCCAGTAGCCGAGGAAGCGGTTGATGACGCCGCGGCTGTTGTGCTGCTCCGACCCGTGGTAGCTGTGCGCGGGCCATTGTTTCCACAGGCTGGGCGGCAGCTGGTAGACGTTCTGGATCTCGTTGATCGTCACGCCCAGGTTGGCGTAGTGCAGCGACTGGTTGTTCAGGTTGGCGTAGGTGTCACGCTGCACCCGCATCACTTCCTGGATGCGCGCATTGCCCCAGCGCGGCCAGCTGTGCGAGGCGAACATCACCTCGGCCTCCTGGCCGAACTTGTACAGCGCATTGTTGATCTGCTTCGACCAGTTCAGCGCATTGCGCACCGGCGCACCGCGCGGCGTATAGATGTTGTGGATCGTGCCGGTGATGTTCTCCGCCGCCCAGAAGGCCTTGAACTGCGGGAAGTAGGTGTTCATCTCCACCGGCGCTTCGGTATCCGGCGTGTTCTGGAACACCATCTTCACGCCGTCGATCGTGACGTCCTCGAAGTCCTTCTTGATGATCATGTTCGGTGCGATCAGCCCGACGTTGCCGTTGGCCACGTTCTTGCCGATCGACTGGTCTGCATGACCGTGTGGATCGCGCGGCAGCAGTACCGCGTACGAATACTGAGTGCGCCGCGACATGGCGTTGCCGGAGAACACGTTCTCCTCGATCGCCGCCTGCATGAAGCCTTCGGGCGCGATCACCTTGACCTTGCCGCTGATCACATCGGCCTCGTCGACCACGCCGCGCACGCCGCCGAAATGGTCGACGTGGGAGTGCGAGTACACGACGCCCGACGACCGGGCGTTTGCCGAGCTTCGAGTTGATGAACTCGAGCGCCGCGCGCGCGGTTTCCTTGGCCGTCAGCGGGTCGAAGACGATCCAGCCGGTGGCACTCTTGATGAACGAGATGTTGGCCAGGTCGAAGCCGCGCACCTGGTAGATCCTGCCCGGCAGCACTTCATACAGGCCGTAGGCCATGTTCAGCACCGCCTGGCGCTGCAGGGAAGGGTGGATGCTCGGGAAGTCCTTGTCCTGCAGCAGCCATTGGTAGCTGGCCATGTCCCAGGCCACGTTGCCGGCGTCGGCCATGATCTTCATGAACGGCGGCTCGGCGATGAAGCCCTTCTTGGCCTCGTCGAAGTCGCGCTTGTCGTCGAGGGGCAATGTGGCGGTCACGCCCTTGCGCAGTTCGATCGTGAAGGTCGACGGCAGGCTGCCCTTCGCATCGAAGTGCTTGACCTGCGCGGTCGGGGCCGCCACGGCGGCACCTTGGGCCTGGACTGCGGGAGCCACGCACGTGGCCAGGGCAAGCACACAAACGGGTGTGAGTGGCTTGGCGATCTTCATGCTTGTCTCCAGAAAACGATGCGCAAAGTCTGCGGCGCGGGGACCACGGCGAGCTTGATGCCGATCAATCCCCAGCGATTCTTTCCATAATCCCAATGCATGCATGTCATAGCAGCCATATCCTCTGTGCATGTCTATCGATCTTCGACAAATGCGTCATGTACTGGCGCTGGCCGAACACGGCAGCTTTGCCCGTGCAGCCGTGGCGCTGCACCTCAGCCAGCCTGCGTTGTCGCGCAGCATGCAGAGCCTGGAGCAGCAGGTCGGCGCGGCGCTTTTCCTGCGTTCGGCCAATGGGGTGGCGCCGACGGACATCGGACGTGTGCTCGCGCAGCGTGCGCGCCAGGTGGTGCAGATGGCCGAGGATCTGGACCGCGAAGTGCTGTCCAGCCGCACGCTGCAGGCGGGCCAGCTTTGCGTGGGCGCAGGGCCATATCCCACCGAAACGATCGTCACCACCGCGCTCGCGCGCTTCATCTCCACCTATCCGCTGATCGGCGTGCGCGTGCAGACGCGCGATTGGGACGAGTTGCTGTCACGGCTGCGCGCGCGCGAACTGGATGTCTTCGTCGCCGAGACCAGCACGCTCATGCAGGAGGGCGATCTGGTGGTCGAACCGATGTCCGAGCATGCGCTGTACTTCGTCGCGCGCCACGGCCATCCGTTGGCGGGTCGCGACAACGTCACGGCCGCACAGACCTATGCCTACCCGTTCGTGTCACCGTCACGCATGCCACCGCGCCTGCTCGCCCCCATGCTGGCGGCACGGCGCAAGGCGGTCGGCCGGGAATCGGCGGCACACGCATTCCCGTCGGTGGAGTGGAACGTGCTGCCCTCGGTCAAGCGCATCGTGCAAGGCTCCGATGCCATCACCGCGCTGACGATGTCCTGCATGGTCGCGGAGTTGAAGGACAAGCGCTTGGCGCTGATCGGATCCAAGCCGTGGCTGAGCACGCGCTACGGCGTGGTCAGCCTGAAGGGGCATCCGATGAGCTCGGCGGCGGCCCGCTTCCGTGATTTCGTCGTCGATGCCGAAGCCGATGATGGCGCTCGAGGAAGAGAAAGCGCTGGCCTGGTGGAAGTCGGTGGCATCCCATGCGCCGCCAACGCCCGAAGCTCGCAGGGTTCGCGTCGAAGTGCCTCCTCGCTGACCTGCACGCAGCACCTGCCCGGCGCTGCGCCGCAGCCTACTTCGACACCGTCTCGCTTTCGACCACCATGTCGAGCACATACACGTAGGCCGACGCGTCTGCCGGCACGTTGCTGCGCTTGTAGCGGTTGATGCGCAGCACGTTGCGCACGCCGGGCGTGTGCGTGTAGCCGTCGATGCCGCCGTAGAAGGCGCGCCACTCGCCGGGCGGTTCGATGCGCAGGCCCTGCTTGTCGAATCGGCGCTCGCGCACCTGCAGGCATTGGGTCGGCGCGCCCGCGCCGGGCTGGCAGGGCACCGTCTGCGCCGCCACCTCGAGGAAGATGCGCGTGGCCGCGCCATAGAGGCTTTCCGGCGTCGCCTTTCCGGTGAGTGCCAAGGTCTGACGGCTCGGCGACACCAGGCGCAGGCTGGGCGCGGGGCCGGGTTGCAACTCGACTTGCAGGTGCTGCGCCAGCACCGCCGACAACGCGGCATCGGCCTTCATCAACGGTGCCTCGCAAGCCTTCATCGTCGCCGCCAGACGGCCGATCATCAGCTGCCCCTGCGGGCTCAGGCGCCAGCTGCCGTTCATGGTGTTGCAGCCGCCCTGCACCGACAAGCGCACGCCGTCGAAGCGCATCGTGAAGGCCTGGCCAGGCACGATCAGGCCGTCGATCGGCTGGCCACTGCCCTCGGTGGCCGATTGCAGCGTCCACAAGTTCGACTGCAGGCCGCGCACCAGCGCCGGGTCGGCGCTGCGGCGGTTGGGGGTGGGCTGGGACGCGGCCTGGGCCATGCAGGCCATGGCCGGCAGGCCAAGCGCCAGTGCGGCCAGCAGACGCGTCAGTCGGATACGCAGGAACATGGGTTCTCCGATCATTTCTGGGGTTGCAGCGTGAGCACGCGGTTCGGCGCGTTCCATGCGGGCGCGCTGCCGTCGCGGTTGAGCTGCAGCAGGCGGCCCTCGCCGACCTGGAACTGCTGGCCCGAACCGGCGGCGTCCAGAGTGATGCGGCTGCCGGCGTCGTTCCAGTTGAAACGGCCGCTCGCCGTCTGCGGCGCGACCTGCCGTTCGAGGTACTGGGTGCGAATCTCGAAGCTGCCGTCCATGCGCAGCAGCAGCCGCGTCTGCATGCCCGGACAGTCGGCGCAGGGCAGCACGCCCTCGTAGGCGCCGGCCCAGTCGAGCGAATTGCGGCTGTTGTGTGCATCGACCCGCTTCGCCGCTGGCGAGACAGGCGGCTCGGCACGCGGCATGCAGCCGCACAGTGCTGCGGCCAAGCGAAGCGACAGGGCGCTTGCGTTCTCATAGGCCGGGCCGCTTCAGAGCAGCTGCAGTCCGGAGTTGGTGACACGCACACGGTCACCGATGCGCAGCGCCGGCGCCGTGGGGGGTCCGGCACACGCGATGCGCCAGCGAAGCTGGCTGTTGCGCGGCCTGACCCGGTTGGAGAAATCCACACTCGCCAGCCGCGTCTGCGTCTGCGTGGTGTTGGCGCACTCAAGCTCGGCGAGGCCGTGGACACCATCTGCAGGCGTTCGGTGACCGAGCCCGGCATCCAGTTGACCTTGAGATTCGGCTCGCCCACCGTGCGTGCAATCTGCGCGATGACCCGCTTGCACAGGTCAATCGAATAGCCGACCGGCTCGGCGTTGGCCGTGGCCGATGAAAAGGGCGGCGAGTCGGGCGAATAGGCCACGTTGATGGCCTTGGCGGCGGCGATCCTGGCCAGCGTGGGTGATGCATTCTGCGCCGCAGCGGGAACGCTGAACGCGACGCCGCACGTAGCGACAAGCAGCGTGGCCAACGTGTGTTTGGCAAGATGCATGGGTTCCTCCTGAGCCTTGTTTTGCTTTGGCGCCGCAGTGCGCGACAGCGCAGCACATTGGCGGGCCGGCAGTCTACAACGCGCGTCGCCAAGCTTCGGGCACACTGCGCCAGCCTGTCAGCAGGCCGCCCGCCATCCACAAGATCATTCAAGCCATGGAAAAACTGCGCGCCCTGGTCTACGGCACCGTGTTGCTGCTGAGCATCGGCTGGGTGCTGAGCATCGGCAAGGCGATCTTCGTGCCGGCGGTGCTGGGAGCGGTGGTGGTGTACGTGATCGTCGGCCTGGCGCATGTGCTTGGCCGGCTGCCGGGCATCGGGCCGAAGCTGCCGCTGGCGCTGCGCTACCTGTTCTCGTTCGCCGTCATCGGCCTGGCCTTCTTCCTGCTGGCTTACCTGGTCACGTCCAACAAGGAGCGGGCGCTGGCGCTGGCGCCGATCTATCAGCAGGCGCTGCTGGCGTCGATCCAGCAGTTCGCGGTGCAGTTCGGCTTCGAGACCGAACCCACCTGGGCCACGCTGCGCACGGAACTGATGGCGCAGATCAACCTGCAGCGGCTGTTCACCGCGCTGCTGGCCTCGGCCGGCTCGATCCTCGTCACCTTCGTCGTCGTGCTGCTGTATGCCACCTTCCTGCTGGTGGAGCGGCGTTCGTTCGAGTCCAAACTGGCCAACCTGTCCGACAACCCCTTGCAGGTCGCGCGCATCCGCGAGGTCATCGGCACGATCAACCGGCGCATCGGCTCGTACCTGGCGCTGAAGACGCTGCTCAGCATTCTGCTGGGCGTGGTCAGCTGGGGGGTGATGGTGCTGTACGGGCTGGAGTTCGCGGCGCTGTGGGCGGTGCTGACCGCCTTCCTGAACTTCGTGCCCTATGTCGGCTCGGTGCTCGGCGTGCTGCTGCCCGGGATGATGGCGGTGGTGCAGTTCCAGGAGTTCGGCCTGATCCTGACGCTGGTGCTGGCGCTGACGGCGGCGCAGTTCTTCATCGGCAACTTTCTCGACCCCTACGTGATGGGCAACTCGCTCAACCTGAGTCCGTTCGCGATCCTCATCAGCCTGGCGGTGTGGTCCGAGCTGTGGGGCATCCCCGGCGCTTTCCTTGCGGTACCCATCACCGCGATCATGACCATCGTCTTCTCCGAGTTCGCCGGCACCCGTCCGATCGCCGTGCTGCTGTCGAAGAACGGGCGCATCTGAGCGCCGGTGCCACGCATGGGCAACCCGTTCAAGGCCATCTTCAGGCTGCTCAAGGCCGCGGCCGTGAACTGGGTCGACGACCATGCGCAGAGCATGGGCGCGGCGCTGGCCTTCTACACCATCTTCTCGATCGCGCCGCTGCTGCTGATCGTCATCGCCATCGCCGGCTTCGTCTTCGGCGAGGAGGCCGCGCGCGGTGAGATCTACGGCCAGCTGGTGGGCATGCTCGGCACCACCGGCGCCGCCGCGGTGCAGGAGCTGCTGGAAAGCGTCAGCCAGCGCAGCCAGAGCGTGAGCGCGGCGCTGGTCGGCACGATCGTGCTGTTCATCGGTGCCACCTCGGTGTTTGGCGAGCTGCAGGATGCGCTCGACCGCATCTGGCGCGCGCCGCAGCGCAACAGGCGCAGCGGCCTGTGGAGCCTGGTGCGCGCTCGGCTGCTGTCCTTCGGCATGATCCTGGGCATCGGCTTCCTGCTCATCGTCTCGCTGGCCTTCAGCGCGGCGCTGTCGGCGTTGAGCAAGTGGTGGGACCCGGAATCGCGCAGCTGGATCACCTTCACCGGCCTGTCCGAACTGGGCCTGAGCTTCGTGTTCGTGATGGTGGTGTTCGCGATGATCTACAAGACCATGCCGCGCGCCAGCATCGCCTGGCGCGACGTCTGGGTGGGCGCGGCGGTGACCTCGGTGCTGTTCATCGCCGGCAAGTCGTTGATCGGGCTGTACATCGGCGGCAGCGGCATCACCTCGGTCTTCGGCGCGGCGGCGTCGTTGATCGTGGTGCTGCTGTGGGTGTACTACTCGGCGCAGATCTTCCTGTTCGGCGCCGAGTTCACCTGGGTCTATTCGCACCACTACGGCTCGCGCAAGGGGCGGCCGATGACCGCCGCGGCACCTGGCGCCGAAGGGCTTCCTTGAAAGCGGTTGGAAGAGGGCGTCGGCCGGGGCCGCGCCGCGCTCAGACCAGCGTCACCTTGCCGGAGGCCAGGTCGTACATCGAGGCGACGATCTTGATGCTGCCCTTGGCTTCCAGGCCCGCCAGCACCGGGCTGCGTTCGCGCACCAGCTTGACGGACTGCTGCACATGGGTGCGCGCCACGGCATCGACGAACGCGGCGTTCTTCGATGTGCGATCGCCGCTGTAGACGGTGGCGTCGATGGCCGACTTGAAGCGCGCCAGCAGCAAGGTCAGGTTGCCGAGCACGACGTTGTCGATCGCACCCTTGATGGCACCGCAGGCGGTGTGGCCCATCAGCACCACCGCCTTGGCACCGGCAGCGGCGCAGGCAAATTCCATCGAGCCAAGGATGTCGTCATTGACAGCATTGCCGGCCACGCGGGCGTTGAAGGTGTCGCCGATGCCCAGGTCGCAGATCACCTCGACTGGCGCACGCGAGTCGACGCATGACAGCACGATCGCCGCGGGAAACTGGCCTGTCGAACTGGAGCGCATCTCGGCGAGAAAATCGCGCTCCTTGCGCACGCCCGACAGGAAGCGTGCGTTGCCGTCCAGCATCTTCTGGATCACCTGATCGGGCGTCATGGCGTTGCGCTGCGCCTCGCTGAGGGACGCGGCCGTGGCCCCGGACGACGTGGCGCCCAGGCCCACAGCCAGCAGACCCAGCGCCGCGCTGCCGCCGAGGAAGCCGCGGCGATGCGCGTCGCAACACACTGCATTGATCTTCATGTTCTATCCTGGAGGAGTCGATGGTCAGGCGATCATAGTGTCGGCTCGTGCGCAGCAGCAGCGGTTTCGCTGCGCCTCACGATTCGTTGTTTGTCACAAGGCTAAGCCGAAAGGGAATTCGATGACTGATGCTCGCCTGCAACCAAAAAACAAGGGCAAAGCCCGCAGGCACATCGATCGCTTCGTCGCAGCGCGGCCGACGCTCGAAGAGCGCCTGGCAGCCGGCAAGGCCATGCGCGACACGTTGCCGCTGGAGCAGCACGCGGCCTATGCCCCGAGGCCCGGGCGCGACGATCCGGTGCGCATTCTCGAGCGGCAGAACGCGAGCCGCCTGCAAGCGCTGGTGCCGGTGCGCACTGCACGCATGCTGGAGTCGCCCTTCGCGTTCCTGCGCGGCTCGGCCGCCGTCATGGCGGCCGATCTGGCCACTACACCAGCCACCGGCGCCATGGTGCAGGCCTGCGGCGACATGCATGTCTCCAACTTCGGCGTCTATGCCTCGGCCGAGCGGCGGCTGGTGTTCGGCATCAACGACTTCGACGAGACCTATCCGGGCCCCTGGGAGTGGGACCTGAAGCGCCTGGCGGCCAGCGCTGCCGTCGTCGCACGCAGCCTCGGCGGCAAGGACGGGACCGCCGCCGACGCGGCGCGGCACGTCACCCAGTCGTACCGGCAGCACATCCGCGACTACGCGCGCATGGGCTACCTCGAGACCTGGTACGCGACCATCGACGAGAAGGACGTGCTGGCCGCCGTCTCCGACGAGGCGCGCCGCCGTGGCGAGAAGGTCATGGCCAAGGCCAGGCAGCGCACCAACAACCAGGTGCTCGAAAAGATGGCCGACCTGGTCGACGACCAGCACCGCATCGTCGAACAAAGGCCCTTCATCGTGCGCGAAACCCATACCGAAACCGGACAGCCGGTGTCCGAAGCGCTCGACGATTTCCTGCAGTCGTACCTCGAGTCGCTGGGCTGGGACCGCCGCCGACTTGCTCGAGCGCTACCAGATCGTCGATGTGGCGCGCAAGGTCGTCGGCGTGGGCAGCGTGGGCACGCGCTGCTGGATCATCCTGATGAAGGGCCTCGATGACGGCGACCCGCTGTTCCTGCAGGTCAAGCAAGCGCAGCCCTCCGTGCTGCAGCCGCATGCCGCGCGGGTGGCGCCCTTCGACAACGAAGGGCACCGCGTCGTGGCCGGGCAGCGCATGATCCAGGGCTCGCCGGACATCTTCCTCGGCTGGGGCGAACTGGGTGGCGTGCAGTTCTACGTGCGCCAGTTGCGCGACATGAAAGGCGGCACCGAATTCCGCGAAGGGCGCACCGACCTCGACACCTTGTCCGACTACTGCCACCTGTGCGGCTGGGCGCTGGCCTTGGCGCATGCCAAGTCGGGCGACGCGGCGATCATCGCCGGCTATGTCGGCAAGAGCGAGGTGCTCGACGACGCGCTGGCGGCCTTCTCGCTGGCCTATGCCGACCAGACCGAGCGCGACTACGAGCTGCTCGTCAAGGCCGCGCAGAGCGGGCGCATCGAGGTGGCCCAGGGCCGCGCCTGAGCAAGGGCACTCACTCCAGCGCTGTCACCTGGCCGCTGCCCATGTCGTACATGCCGGCGGCGATGCGAATGCGGCCCTCGGCCTCGAGCTCGCGCAGCGTCGGGCTGTCCTGGCGAATACGCGCCAGCATGCGTCGCACGTTCTGCTCGGCAACGCGGTGGACGAAGGCCTCGTTCTTGCTGGTGCGCGCGCCGTCGAAGCCCTGCACTTCGTCCGCCGCGGGGGCGATGACGCCGAGCAGCGCGCTGAGGTTGCCCAGCTTCACACCATCGATGGCGCCTTTCACCGCGCCGCAGTGCTCATGGCCCAGCACGAAGACGAGCTTCGCGCCCGAAGCCGCGCAGGCAAACTCCATGCTGCCCAGGATGTCGGTGTTGACGATGTTGCCGGCCACGCGTGCCACGAACAGGTCCCCGATGCCGCAGTCGAACACGTCTTCGACGGGAATGCGCGAGTCCAGGCACGACAGCACCACGGCCTTGGGCCACTGGCCCAGCGCCGCCTGCCGCACCTGAGCCCGGTGGTCGCGGTGGGTGACGTCGCCGCTCACGAAGCGGGCATTGCCTTCGCGCAACAGCGCCAGCACCTCGTCGGGGCTGAGGCGCTGCTGTTCTTCGCTGGTGAGGACTCGGTCGCTCCGGCTCTGAGGGTCGCTCATGGCTGCTCCGTTCAGATCGGCAGCGGGGTGACGCGGCTGCCGCTGAGGCTGACGCTGCCCATCAGCCCACTGTTGGTCAGCACGAAGCCGATCACCGGCTGCTGCCCGGTCTGCGTGTTGATGCGCGCATCGGCGCCCACGGTGATCAGTGACACCGAAGCGTCTGCGCCGACAGTCCAGCCATTGCTGGAACGAAAGCGGTTCAACGCGTCATCGGTCATGAACAGGATGAACACCGCTTGCGACTGCGCGCCAGCGAGAAAGCCCACCGAGCCTTCGGTCATGCGGTGATAGCTGGCGGTCTTGCCGGCCACGCGCAGCGCGCCCTGGCCCGATCCGCCGCCAACGATGAAGCCTGCCGACACGAAGCTGGGAATCACCAGCACGCCCCGCGCCGAAGCCACCAGTTCCTGTGAGCCGCGGGCTTGGGGGTACAGGCGCGTCAGTGCGCTGTCGACCGCGGCATCGATGGACGCGCGCTGCGCGGCCGGGTCGCCCGAGGATCCGCCCGTGGTGGTGCACCCGGTGGACAGCAAGGCCAGGGCGGCCATTGACACCCCGCCGGTGATGAAGTTTCGCTTGTTCATGATGGGAGCTTTCCTTTGCGTTGGTCGCCTGCACAAACCCGAATTGTTGTGCCGATGCGAGCAAGCGTGACGCCAGGAAAGTCATCGGGCAATAACCGTCGAGGCCGGCGCCACGGTGGCGGGCTGAGAGACCCCTGGTCGCGTCAATGGCGCATGGCTGCGCTTTCGCGAATGACAGACCGTCGCAGTGGTTCATCGACCCCTGCGTTCAACCCTCGGCAATGGGTGTGGGAGAGCACCGTAGCCGGCGCTCGAACTCAGGCCAAGGCCTTGGCCTTGAGCTTGGCAAACTCGTCGGCGCTGATGGTGCCGGCGTCGAGCAGTGCCTTGGCTTCGGCGATGTCGGCGGCAGGAGATTTGCCGGCCACCGTCTTGATGTAGCTCTCGGTCTCCGACTTGGCCTTCTGCACGCTGGCCTGCTGTCGCGCCGCCATGCCTTTGCCGCGCGCGATGATGTAGATGATCGCGGTCAGCACCGGGATGAAGATCAGCCCGATGACCCACAACACCTTCGAGCCGCCGCCGAGTTCGTGGTCACGGAACAGATCGATGACGATCTGGAACATGATGATCAGATAGGCCACGAAGAAGAAGGTCGAGATCATCAACAGGACCATGTCCCAGAAATTGCTCATGTCAGTCTTTCAAGTTGCAAAACAGGTAGTCGGGCAAGAGCGCCCAAGGGCTTCTGGCAGGCCGGAAGAAGGGGTCGCCAAGTGGGCTCAGTCGCGCGCCCTGGCGCCGCGAACCCAGCTGCGCACCAGCTGCAGCATGAAGCCGCCAGTGAACATGCCCAGCACGTAGATCACGAACACCAGCACGGCCACCGGCATCGTGAAGCTCATCGAGAACAGCGTCACTGTCGCGGTGTCGAAGTTCTGCACCTTGAACAGCACGACGATGCCCGCCAGGACGACGATCAACGCGATGTAGACGTAACGCAATTTGTACTCCGCACCTGCAAGGGCCGCACGACTTCAGCGTCCGGCCGGCTTACAAGGCGGGCGCAGTTTACATGGAAGCGATCGTGCGATCGTGATGTTGGCGGCGATCGGCAGATGCTGCGACAGGCGCGTCGACGATTGCATCCACAGGCGCCGTCGGCGGGTTCGCCAGGTCGCGAATATGTCCGATCAACAGCTCCGCCAGTGGGCTGAGCGCGTGCGACTTCAGCGTCACCGCGCCCACGCTGCCGCTGCTGAACGGCAGCTCGAAGGGCAGGCGCACGAGGAAATCCTTGCCGGGTGCAAAGCTCACCTGCGAGCGCATGCCGAAGCCCAGCATGCCCGCGTGCATCACCATGCCGAACTGGATGTTGATCGACGGCGCCTCGACGACGTGGCGCGGCAGCTCCAGGCCCAGCCTGGCCAGCGTGCGATGCACATACTCGTAGAAGTAGCAATCCGCCGGCGGCATGATCCAGCGCTCCCGCAACAACTGCGCCCAGCTCAGGTGCTTGCTGCCGGCCAGCGGATGGTCCTTGCTGGCCACGATGCACAACTGCTCGTCGAACAGCGGGGCCACATGCATGTCGCTGCCCGCGTCGATCAAGGACAACCTGAGGATCGCAAGATCCACATCCCTGCTGCGCAGCCGATCCACGAGCTCCGTCTCGCGGTCTTCCACCACCGACACGAAGATGTTGGGATGCTGATTTGCGAGCCGGCCGACGGCGACAGGCAGGAAGGGGATGGCCGGCATCGGCACGATGCCGACGCGCAGGGTTCCCTTGTCGCCACGGGCGACGAGCGCCAGGTCCTGTGCGGCGCGGCGCAACTCGTCGAAGATGGCGACGGCGCGCGGTGCAAAGCTCAGGCCCAGCACCGTGGGCTCCACCCCGTGGACATCACGGTCGAAGAGCTTGACACCCAGCATCGCCTCCAGCCCGGCGATGGACTTGGTCACTGCCGGCTGGGTCAGGTGCAGCACGGCTGCGGCCTTGTGAAAGCTGCGGTGTTCGAGCACGGCAACGAAGACCCGCAACTCGCTCATCTTCAGGTGTCTGGGCAGGCGGTGGATCAGGTTGTCCGGCATACGGTTCCCATGTAATCGTCGATGCAACTTCAAACGTGGGACAGGGGAAACCCATCCCATTTGACGACTGTCAATTATCGCCATATAAGTTTCTGGCCGCAGCGGGAAGGGCCAATGACGTAACCCGCTGCTACATTGCGCCGGACCCAAGAACTCAGCCCCGCGTAGCCTGAATGAACCGATCGACCGTGAGCCTTGCCGATAGCGCTGCGCGTGAATGTCCTCGCCGCATGCCGGGTTGGCCACATCGCCTCGTCGCGGTGCTGCTGGTGGCTTGCGCTTCCGCGTTCGCGGCCGACCCCGATCTGCCGCAGGCCAAGAAGCTGCTCGCCGAAGGTCGCTATCAGGAGGTGTACGACCTGCTGCAGCCCTTCGAAGCCGCGTCCAAGAGCGATGCCGGCTTCAACCTGCTGCTCGGCGAAGCGGCTTTGCGCACCCAGCGAGCTGGACAAGCGCTCGATCTGTTCAGCCGCAGCCTGGCGGTCCAGCCCGATTCGGTCGAGGCGCACCTGGGCCTGGCGCGTGCCTACCTGGCGCTCGGCCAGTATGCACGGGCGAAGATCGAGTTCGAAACCGTGCTGCGTTTCGACGACCTGCCGCCCGACCTGCAATTGCAGGCCGAGATCTACGCTGCTGCCGTGCAGGACTATGCCAAGGGCAAGCGTCTGGCGGCCAGCGGCTACGCCATCACCGGCTACGGCAACTACCGCACCGGTGCCACCGGCGGCGGGCCCTTCAACGAAGGGTTCTTCGCGGCGCGTGTGGGCGGCAACCTGAACTACGAGCTGGACGGCGACGGCTCGCTCATCGGCAGCCTCGACTACCGCTTCCGCGACTACGACAACAAGTACGACCGGCGCAACGATTCCGATCTGCGCTGGGACGGCGCCTACGGCCGCAATGTCGGCGAGGCCAACTGGGCGCTGGGCTTGCGCGGCCGCGTTAGCTACCGCGGCAACAGCGACTACCGCAACGACTTTGGCGTGTACGGCGACTACCGCTTGCGGCTGGACGAAGACAACCAGGTCTCTGCCGGGTTGGAAGTGCGCCAGCGCCGCTACCCGACCGGCCCGCTGCGCGAGCGCACACGCAACATCGTCGAAGTCAGTGGCAGCTGGACCCGTTCGCTGCTCGACGGCAAGGCCAGCTTCACGCTGGCCGGCCAGGCGGGGCGCGAATTCAACACCGAGCGCAGCGACGGCGATGCCAACTTCTTCGGCCTGTCGCCGTCGATCGGCTTCAGCATCACAGACAAGCTGGGCGGCTTCGCCTTCATCTGGTGGCAGAACGATCGCTACAACATCGAGCGACTGGGTGCGGCCGGCGACAGCCTCACTGGCATCGGCACGCGCAACGACAACCTCTACGAAGTCGGCGGTGGGCTGACCTGGCAGTTCCTGCCGACCTGGTCACTGAACCCCGAGATCTTGTACATCCGCGACCAGAGCAACATACTCGCGGCCAACTACAGCTCGACCGAGATCTGGATCACGCTGCGCAAGGACTTCTGATGCCGACCACCACCCGGAGACAACAACGATGAGCACTTCGAACTCGGAGAAAGTGCCACTGATGACGCTCACCGCGATGGTGGTGGGCGGCATGGTCGGCGCTGGCGTGTTCTCCATCCCGCGCAATTTCGCCAATGCCACTGGCGTCTATGGGGCGTTGATCGCCTGGGCCATCGCGGGTGCCGGCATGCTGATGCTGGCCTTCGTGTTCCAGACGCTGGCCAACCGCAAACCCGATCTCGACGCCGGTGTCTATGCCTATGCACGTGCCGGCTTCGGCCCGTACCTGGGCTTCGCGTCGGCCTTCGGCTACTGGGCCAGTGCCTGTGTCGGCAACGTGTCGTACTGGGTGCTGATCAAGTCCACACTGGGCGGCGTCGCGCCGATCTTCGGCGACGGCAACACCGTCTCGGCCGTGGCGGTTTCCTCGGTGGGCATCTGGCTGTTTCACTTCCTGGTGCTGCGCGGCACCAAGGAAGCGGCGGCGATCAACAAGATCGTCACCATCGCCAAGATCATTCCGCTGATCGTGTTTCTGGTGCTGGTGATCTTCTTCTTCAAGATGGACGTGTTCGTTGCCAACCTGTGGGGCGGTACCGGTTTGCAGCAGGAGTACCTGCATGGGCACAGCGACCTGATTGCCGAAGGTGCCGCCGTCAAGCGCGACTACGGCAGCCTGTTCCAGCAGGTCATGTCGACGATGCTGGTGACGGTGTTCGTGTTCCTGGGCATCGAAGGTGCCAGCAACTACTCGCGCTTCGCCAAGAAGCGTTCGGACGTCGGCAAGGCCACCGTGGTTGGCTTCCTGGGCGTGCTGGCGCTGTTCGCGTCGGTGTCGATCCTGTCCTTCGGCATCCTGCCGCGCGCCGAACTGCAGCAATTGAGCCAGCCTTCGGTGGGCGGTGTGCTGGCGGCGGCGGTCGGCCCCTGGGGCGCGAAGTTCATCGGCATCGGTGTCATCGTCTCGGTGCTCGGTGCCTACCTGGCCTGGACGCTGATGTCGTCCGAGGTGCTGTCGATCGCCGCGAAGAAGGGCGACATGCCGAAGTTCCTGGCCAAGGAAAACGCCAACAACGTGCCGAGCAATGCGCTGCTGATGAGCACGCTGCTGGTGCAGCTGGTGCTGATTGCGACGCTGTTCTCCGACGATGCCTTCACCTTCGCGCTGTCGCTGTGCAGCCACCTGTCGCTGCTGCCCTACCTGCTGTCGGCCGCCTACCTGTTGAAGCTGGTGCTGAGCTGGGAGACCTACAAGCCCACCGATGCCGAGCGCAACAAGGACCTGATGGTCGCCATCTTCGCCGTCATCTATTCGGTGTTCCTGGTCTTTGCCGGCGGCACCAAGTTCCTGGTGCTGTCGTTCCTGATCTACGCACCGGGCACGCTGCTGTACCTGAAGACACGCACCGAGCAAGGCAAGCAGGTCTTCACCAAGTCCGAGTGGATCGTCTTCGCGGTCTTCGTCGCCGGCGCGATCTATGCGCTCGTCGGCCTGATCACCGGCTACATCAGCATCTAAACAACCAAGGAGAGACACATGGCAAAAGCCCCCGCAAAAGCAGCCAAGGCCACCAAGGCCAAGTCCACCGGCCCCGAATTCGGCGTGCATTCCGAAGTCGGCCAGCTGCGCAAGGTGATGGTCTGCGCGCCGGGCCGGGCGCACGCGCGGCTGACGCCGAGCAACTGCGACCAGCTGCTGTTCGACGACGTGCTGTGGGTCGAGAACGCCAAGCGCGACCACTTCGACTTCGTCACCAAGATGCGCGACCGCGGCGTCGACGTGGTCGAGATGCACAACCTGCTGACCGAGACGGTGGCCGTGCCCGAAGGCAGGAAATGGATCCTCGACCACCAGGTGGTGCCCAACCAGGTCGGGCTGGGCTTCATCGACGAGCTGAAGAGCTACCTGTTCGGGCTGGGCGACCGCGAGTTGGCCGAGACGCTGATCGGCGGGCTGTCGACGCACGACTTCCCCGAGAAGGCCGGCGGCAAGGCGCTGAAGATCGTCAAGGAAGCGGCCGGCGCCACCGAGTACCTGCTGCCGCCGCTGCCGAACACGCTGTACACGCGCGACACCACCTGCTGGATCTACGGCGGCGTGACGCTGAACTCGCTGTACTGGCCGGCGCGGCAGGAAGAAACCATCCTGACCACGGCGATCTACAAGTTCCACCCCGACTTTGCCGGCAAGGTCAATGTCTGGTGGGGCGACCCGACGGCAGACCACGGCCTGGCCACGCTGGAAGGCGGCGATGTCATGCCCATCGGCAAGGGCATCGTGTTGATCGGCATGAGCGAGCGCACCTCGCGCCAGGCCATCAGCCAGCTGGCGGCCACGCTGTTTGCCAAGGGCGCGGCCGAGCGCGTGATCGTCGCGGCGATGCCGAAGATCCGCGCCGCGATGCACCTGGACACGGTGTTCACCTTCGCCGACCGCGACTGCGTGCTGCTGGCGCCGGACTTCATGAACCAGACGCGCACCTATTCCTACCGGCCCAGCAGCCACCCCAGCGGTGTGGAACTGCACGCCGAGAACAAGCCCTTCGTCGACGTGGTCGGCCAGGCGCTGGGCTTCAAGAAGATGCGCGTGGTCGAAGCCGGCGGCAGCGACTACCAGCGCGAGCGCACGCAGTGGGACAGCGGCGCGAACCTGGTGTGCGCCTCGCCCGGCGTGGTCTATGCGTACGACCGCAACACCTACACCAACACGCTGCTGCGCAAGGCCGGCATCGAGGTCATCACCATCGTCGGCGCCGAACTCGGCCGTGGACGTGGCGGCGGCCATTGCATGACCTGCCCGATCATCCGCGACGCGGTGGACTTCTAGGTCGCGGCTGCTGACCGAAGCGGCGTACCGCGTCGGTCGAGAACTCCCCGGTACCGTGCGCGGCGCTTCAGCGTTGTGCACGGTATTTCCTCTTTGACCTAAGGCAAGAAAGAATCGGCCACTTCGGCAGCGACGACTGAATGGACACGAACGAGGTCGAGGCTGACGCCAGGCCACCCCGAAGCGGGCTCAAGTTTCCCGGCGCGGTCACCACGCTGGCCATCGTCACCGTGCTGGTGTGGGTGGCGGCGCTGTTCATTCCCTCGGGCCGCTACCTGACCGATGTGGACGGCTCGCCGATCCCCGGCACCTTCGAGCAGGTGCCGTCGCCGCTGAACTTCAGCGAGACGGTCGAGCAGCTGATCCTGGCGCCGGTGAACGGCGTCTACGGGCTGCGCAATGCCGAGACCGAATTCGTCAGCACCGAGACGGTGGGGCGCATCTTCGGCCAGATCGGCGTCATCGTCTTCATCATGGCCATCGGCGCCTTCATCTCGGTCAGCTTCGCCACGCGCGCGCTGGAGGTCGCGGTCGCGTCGCTGGCGCACCGGCTGCGCGACAAGGGCTGGCTGCTGATCGCCACGGTGATGGTGCTGTTCTCGCTGCTCGGCTCCACGATGGGTTTTTCGGTGGAGACGCTCGGCTTCTATGCGCTGTTCCTGCCCTTGATGGCGGCGCTGGGCTACGACCGCCTGGTGACCGCATCGATGATCATTCTTGGCGCACTGACCGGCGTGATGGCGGCCACCGTCAACCCGTTTTCCATCGGCGTGGCCGCGGGCGAGGCGGGTGTGTCCATCGGCGACGGCATCGGGTTGCGCGCGATCCTGTGGGTCGTACTGACGGCGATGTCCGTCGGCTGGGTGCTGCGTTATGCCGCCAAGGTGCGCAAGGACCCGGCGGCCTCACTGGTGGGCTGGGAGGAGGACGCTGCGGCCGATGCGCCGGCGCCACGGCGATCGCCGCAGGCCGCACCCGCCACGCAGGAGCGGCTGACCGGCACGCAGAAGGCGGTGCTGGCGATCACCGGCTTTTGCGTTCGGGCTGATGATCTTCTCGGTCATCCCCTGGTCGAGCGTGATCGACGCACGGCCCGCACTGGCCGACTATTACGCGACCCACGAGGTCGCGGGCGCGCAGCCGTTCTGGTTCGAACTGAACTGGTGGTTCCCGCAACTCGGCATGCTCTTCATCCTGGCTTCGGTGCTGGTGGGCTTCGTGGCGAAGATGGGCGAGAAGGAAACCGTGCGCCTGATCGCCGCCGGCGCGGCCGACATGATGGGCCCGGCCATGGTGGTGCTGCTGGCCGGCGGTGTGTCGGTGATCATGAACAACACGCAGACGCTGGACACCATCCTGAACTCGATGGAAAAGCTGGTCAGCGGTACCTCGGCGGCCTTCTACACGACGTTGACGGTGCTGGTGAACATTCCGCTGGCCTTCCTGATCCCGTCCAGCTCCGGCCACGGCGCACTGGCCATGCCGCTGCTGGCGCCTTTGGCCGACTTTGCGCAGGTCAGTCGCCCCACCACCATCACCGCGTGGATCATGGGCCACGGCCTGGCGCTGATGGTCGCACCCACCAGCGTGGTGCTCGTCGGCGGCCTGGCGATTGCCAAGGTCGGCTACGACAAATACCTGCGCTTCGTCTGGCCCTTGCTGCTGGCATTGTTTATCGTGTCGGCGGCCATAATTGGGGCCTTCGCGACCCTCACTGTTTGAGGCGGGTTGCGCCGCGGCGCAGATTTTGCTGTTCGGTTGCCGTTCTGACGATTTTCTTCGGGAGTCTGCTCGTGTCAGTGAATGTTCTTGGCCGTCGATCCGGTCTGTCCTCCCGATGCGCCTTGACCGCCACGCTCGCGTTGCTGGCGCTGCTGTCGGCCTGCCAGCGCACGGCCGAAGCGCCCGCACCCGAGATCCGCCCGGTGCGCGCCATGACCATCGACAAGCGCGCCGCCAGCGGCACGGTGGCACTCATCGGCACGGTGCAGGCGCAGACCGAGATCAACCAGTCCTTCCGCATCGACGGCCGGCTGGTCGAGCGCACGGTGGACATCGGCGACAACGTCAAGCCTGGCCAGTTGATCGCCCGGCTGGATCCGCAGAATGAGGAGAGCGGCCTGCAGTCGGCGCGCGCACAGCTGGCCGGCGCCAACGCGCGGCTGGTTGAGGCGCGCAGCAACTACAACCGCATGGCCGAGCTCGTCGTCGAGGACGCCGTCTCGCGCGCCCAGTACGAGCAGGCCAAGGCGCTGCTGCAGTCGGCCGAGGCGCAGGTGCTGTCGGTGCAGGGCCAGCTCAACCTGGCGCAGAACCGGCTGAGCTACACGCGGCTGTTTTCCGACGTGGCTGGCGTGGTCACGGCGCGCGGGCCGCAGCCCGGCGAGGTGGTGTCAGCCGGCCGCATGATCATCCAGGTGGCGCGCGATGGCGCGCGCGATGCGGTCTTCGACGTGCCGGCACAGGTCAAGGACAGTGTGCCGAAGAACCCCGATATCACCGTGGCGCTGAGCGATGATCCCAAGGTCACGGCCGCCGGTCGCGTGCGCGAGGTATCGCCGCGCGCCGACCCGGTCACCGGCACCTTTGCCGTGCGCGTGCGCCTGATGGATCCGCCCGCGGGCATGCGCCTGGGCAGTACCGTCACCGGCCGCATGAAGCTCGATGCGGTGACGGGCATCGAGATCCCGGCGGCGGCGCTGGTGCGCGCCGACGGCAAGACGGCGGTATGGGTGTTCGACCCCAAGACCGGCACGGTGTCGCTGCGCAACATCGCCGTGCGGGCCTCCGATGCGACGATGGTGCAGGTGGCCTCGGGCCTGAACCCCGGTGACGTGGTCGTCACCGCGGGCGTGCAGGCGCTGCGTCCGGGCCAGAAGGTCCGCCTGCTCGAGACGCAGTCGTGATCGGCCCGAACCTGTCGGAGTGGGCGCTGTCCAAGCGCTCGCTGGTGGTCTTCCTGATGATCCTGGCGGTGATCGCCGGCACGCTGTCGTTCACGCGGCTGGGCCGCGGCGAAGACCCTGCCTTCACCTTCCGCACCATGATCGTGGCGGCAGGCTGGCCCGGCGCCACGGTGGAAGAAACTCTGAAGCAGGTGACCGAGCGGCTGGAGCGCACGCTGCAGGAAACCGACTATCTCGACCGGGTGCGCAGCTACACGGTGGCGGGTCAGACGACGATCTTCGTCGACCTGAAGCAGTCCACGCCGCCGGAGGCCGTGCCGGATGTCTGGTACCAGGTGCGCAAGAACATCGGCGACATGCGTCACACGCTGCCCCAGGGCACGGCCGGGCCGTTCTTCAACGACGACTTCGGCAGCACCTTCGGCATCATCTATGCGTTCACGGCCGACGGCTTCAACTTCCGCGAACTGCGCGACCAGGTCGAAGCCGCACGCTCGCGGCTGCTGCAGGTGCCCGATGTCTCGAAGATCGAGGTGCTGGGCGCGCAGGACGAGCAGATCTACATCGAGTTCTCGGCCGAGCGGCTGGCCGGGCTGCGGCTGAACCTGAACCAGATCCTGGCCACGCTGCAGACGCAGAACCTGGTGCGGCCTTCGGGCACATTGCAAACGCAGCAGGAGCGCGTGTTCCTTCGCGTCACCGGCTCCTTCGACAACGAGGCCGACATCGAATCGGTGAACATCGTCTCGGGCGAGCGCATCTTCCGCCTCGGCGACATCGCCAAGGTGCGGCGCGGCTTTGTTGACCCGCCGCAGCCGATGTTTCGCGTCAACGGCCAACCGGCCATCGGCCTAGCCATCGCCATGCGCGATGCCGGCGACATCCTGGCGCTGGGTGAAAACGTGCGCCGCGAGATGGCCGACATCAAGGCCAACCTGCCAGTGGGCATCGAGCCGGTGCTGGTGGCCGATCAGGCCGTCACCGTGGATGTGGCGATCAACGACTTCATGACCTCGCTGTGGCAAGCCATCCTCATCATCCTGGTGTGCAGCTTCGTCAGCCTGGGCGTGCGCCCGGGCGCGGTGGTGGCGCTGGCCATTCCCTTCACGCTGGCGATCGTCTTCGCGGTCATGGACGTTGCCAACATTGACCTGCACCGCATCTCGCTCGGCGCGCTGATCATCGCGCTCACGCTGCTCGTCGACGACGCCATGACCACGGTGGACGCGATGATCCGCCGCCTGGGCGCGGGCGACACCTCCGACCAGGCCGCGACCTTTGCCTACCGCACGCTGGCCGCGCCGATGTTGATCGGCACGCTGGTCACCATCGCCAGCTTCGTGCCCATCGGCTTTGCGCAAAGCTCGGCTGGCGAATACACCTTCTCGATCTTCTCGGTGGTGGGTATTTCGCTGATCGTGTCGTGGCTGGTGGCGGTGATCTTCGCGCCGCTGATCGGCAAGGCGCTGCTCAAGCCGCCCAAGGTCGAGGCCGACCCCAAGCCGAGCAAGATGCTGACCGTGTACAGCAGCTTCCTGCAAGGCGCGATCCGCATGAAGTGGCTGACCATCGCGCTGACGCTGGGCGCCTTTGTGGTCGCGCTGTTTCTGGTGCGCTTCGTGCCGCAGCAGTTCTTCCCGGCCAGCGACCGGCCCGAGCTGACGGTCGACCTGACGCTGCGCCAGAACGCGTCGATCTACGCCGCCGAGGCGCACGCCAAGCGACTGGAGGCGGTGCTCAAGGCCGACCCCGATGTCGACCATTTCAGCACCTACGTCGGCCGCGGCGCGATCCGTTTCATCCTGACGCTGAACGTGCAGCTGGCGAACCCGTTCTTCGCGCAGGTGGTGGTCGTGGCCAAGGACCTGGAGGCACGCGAGCGGTTGCAGGTCAAGCTCGAGAAGGTGCTGGCCGAGCAGTTCCCCGATGTCGTGTCGCGTGTCTCGCCGCTGGAGCTGGGGCCGCCAGTGGGCTGGCCGTTGCAGTACCGCGTGACCGGGCCTGACAAGGACGAGGTGCGCCGCCTGTCCCTCGAGCTGGCGCAGCTGCTGGGTGCGGACGCGCGCACGCGGCATGTCAACTTCGATTGGATGGAGCCGGCGCGGCAGTTGCGCGTCAAGGTCAACCAGGACCAGGCACGCCAGCTGGGCATCAGTTCGCAGGCGCTGGCCGGGGTGCTGAATGGCGCCATCACCGGCACGGCCGTGACCCAGGTGCGCGACGACATCTACCTGGTGAATGTGGTGGCGCGGGCCATCGACAGCGAACGGGCGTCCTTCGACACCTTGAGCTCGCTGCAGGTGGCCACACCCAGCGGGCGCATGGTGCCGTTGAAGCAGTTCGCCACCATCGTGGAAGAGCAGGAGTTTCCGATGGTGTGGCGGCGCGACCGCGTGCCCACGCTCACCGTGCGCGCCGACGTGAACCCCGGCGTGCTGCCCGATGCGGTGGTCGCCGCGCTGGCGCCGCAGATTGCCGAGTTCTCGGCCCGGCTGCCCAACCAGTACAAGGTTGCCACCGGCGGGCTGTACGAGGAAAGCAAGATCTCCAGCGATTCGGTGTTCGCCGTGATACCGCTGATGATCGTGTTGATGCTGCTCATCATGATGGTCATGCTGGTCAGCTTTCGCCGGCTGGCTATGGTCATCGCCATCCTGCCGCTGGGCCTGATCGGCGTGGTGCTGTCGCTGCTGGTGTTCAACCGTCCGCTGGGCTTCGTGGCCATCCTCGGCGTGCTGGCGCTGATCGGCATGATCGCCAAGAACGCGGTGATCCTGATCGTGTCCATCGAGGAGGAACGCGCCAACGGCCGCAGCGTGATCGACGCCGTGCTGACTTCCGCCACCGGGCGGCTGCGGCCGATGATGCTGACCGCGCTGTCCACCGTGCTCGGCTTGATCCCGATCGCGCCCACCGTGTTCTGGGGGCCGATGGCCTTTGCCATCATGGGCGGGCTGATGGTGGCCACGCTGCTGACGCTGGTCTTCCTGCCCACCGTCTACATGGCGGTGTTCGGCAAGGACAAGCCGGTGCCGGTCACGCCCCCGCCGACGCCGGCTGCGGCCTGATCGGTGGCTCGGGGATTCGCGGTGCAGCACAAAAGCTCCCTCGTGGCTGCGACGCCAGTGCCGGCGGTGTTGCCCGCCCATGTGCTGAAGTTGTACCTGGCGGACACGCGGCAGTTGTTCGACTCGATGGACCCGGCGCCCTTTCACGAGCGTGACGTCGATTCCAAGGCCGCGGCCTACATCGTCGACTGGGCGCGCGAGGCGCCGGCTGCCGTGCCGCTGGGCCTGGAGGTGCACTTGGGCAGGCGGTCGAACGGCGTCGACGAGGCGGCGATGCTGACCGCGGCCGTGGACGAGCATTTCCGCCGCTGTGCGCTGGCCACACGTCGGAAACTGCGCGAGCTGTTTCGTGTCGGGCGCATCAGCCTGGTCATCGGGCTGGGCTTCGTCGGGCTGGTGGTGGTGATTGGCGAGTGGATCAGCAAGCTCATCGGCAGCGGCGGCTACTCTGCGCTGATCACCGAGTCACTGGGCATCGGCGCGGCCGTGGCGTTGTGGCGGCCGATGGAGATCTTTCTGTACGACTGGTGGCCGATCCGTGCCGAAGCGCGGCTGTTCGAGCGGCTGGCGGCGATGCCGGTGACCCTGCTCGGTGCCGATGCGCCGCTGGAGCAGGCGGCATGAATGTCGGAACAGGCCGTGCGCTGGCGGTGCGCGCGCTGCTCTACTTCGCGCTGTGGATCGTCGTCGACCAGAGCGCCAAGCCGGCCAACCTGGTGGTCGGCTTGATCGCCAGCGCAGCGGCCACCTGGGCCAGCCTGAAGCTGCTGCCGCCGGCCCGCGGCCGCGTGCGCCTGGGCCTGCTGCTGCTGCTGCTGCCGCGCTTCCTGTGGCAGTCGCTGGTGGCCGGCATCGACGTCGCGCGCCGCGCCTTCGCGCTGCGGCCCCCACTGCAGCCGGGCTTCGTCGATTACCGCACCGAATTGCCGCGCGGCCCGGCGCGCAACGCCTTCGAGCTGATCGCCAGCCTGATGCCGGGCTCGGTGCCCAGCGGCGAAACACGCGACACGATCGAGTTCCACTGCCTCGACACGCGCCAGCCGGTGGTCGAGCAGTTGGCCACCGAGGAGCGCGCCTACGCTGCCGCGCTGCAGCCGGGGCCGCGCGATGGCTGATTTCATGCTCTCGGCGGCGGCCTTCGTGGTGCTGATGGTGGCCCTGGGCCTGGTGCGCGTGGCGCGCGGCCCGGGCCGTGCCGAGCGCATGATGGCCGCGCAGTTGCTGGGCACCGGCGCCATCGGCGCGCTGCTGCTGTTCGGCGCGGCCTCTGGCGACGGTGCGGTGTTCGACGTGGCGCTGACGCTGGCGCTGCTGTCGGCCTTTGCATCGATCGCCTTCGTTAAGTTTGCGTTGCGCCAGGACCAGAAGGATCCTGACGACGAAGCCGAGGAGGGCGCCCGGTGAGTGCCGTGCTCGACGTCTTCAGCATCGTCGCCATCGTGGCCGGCCTGGTGTTCTTTCTTGCCGGCACGGTCGGGTTGCTGCGCTTCCCCGATGCCTACACGCGGCTGCATGCGCTGACCAAGGCCGACAACCTGGGCGTCGCGCTGGTCGTCATCGGCCTGCTGCCGCAGATGGATGGCGTGCTCGCCGGCGCTGAAGCTGGTGCTGGTGTGGCTGCTGGTGATGCTGTCCAGCGCTGCGGTGTCGCAGCTCATCGCCCGCTCGGTGCGACGGCAGGAACGCGGCGAATGAGCGCGCCGGGCCGCTCCCAAGCGCTTGCCCCGAAGCGCGCAGCGCGTAGGGTCGTGCGGTGACGACGCTCGTCAGCCTGGTCGTCGCGCTGCTGCTGCTGTGGCTGGCGCTGTGGACCGTGGTCGCGCGCGATGCCTTCCTGGCGGTGGCCGGCTTCGTCGTCTATGGCCTGCTGCTGTCGCTGGTGTGGGTGCGGCTGGCCGGCATCGACGTCGCACTGACCGAGGCGGCCATCGGCGGCGGCCTGACCGGCGCGCTGCTGCTCGGTGCGGTGGGGCGGCTGCGCGGCACCGAGGCCGCGGCCTGGTCCGAGCGCAGCGGCGCCGGCACGCGCGCGGTCGGCGGTGCTGCTGTCGGTGGGCGTGACGCGCGGTGCTGGTGCTGTGCGTGCTGGTGCTGCCCGAGCCCGCGCCGACGCTGGCGCCGCAGGTGTTGCAGAACCTGCCGGCCACGGGCGTCGGCCAACCCGATCACCGGCGTGCTGCTGGCCTTCCGCGCGCTGGACACGCTGCTCGAGGCGATCGTGCTGGTGATCGCGCTGATCGGCGTGTGGTCGATGGCGCCCGACCGCTTCTGGGGCGGCCGCCCCGGGCCGCGCTACAGGGCCGACCCCGACGGCATGCTGGCCTACCTGGCGCGCGTGCTGCCGCCGGTCGGCATCGTCGTCGGCCTCTACCTGTTCTGGGCCGGCGCCGACCATCCGGGCGGCAAGTTCCAGAGCGCCACCATCCTGGCCGCGATGTGGATGCTGGTGCAGATGGCCGGGCTGGCCGACGCGCCGCGCATCGACCAGCGCTGGCTGCGCGCCGGCATCGTCGTCGGGCCGCTGGTCTTCGTCGCCGTCGGCCTGCTCGGTGCGTGGACGGCCGGCGCCTTCCTCGGCTATCCGGACGGCTGGGCCAAGCCGATGATCGTGGCCATCGAGGTGGCGCTGCTGCCGACGCTGGTGCTGGTGCTGGCGCTGCTGCTGAACGGCGCACCGGCGCGGGGTGCAGCGCGATGAGCTGTCGAGACGCTGTTCGCGCTGTGCGCCTGCGCGCTGGTGGGCATCGGCCTGTACGGGCTGATCGTGCAGCCGCACCCGCTGCGCAAGCTGGTGGCCTTCAACATCATGGGCTCGGGCGTGTTCGTGCTCTTCGGCGCGCTGGCCAAGCGCGGCGCCGCGGCCGGCATGGCTGCCGACCCGGTGCCGCAGGCGCTGCTGATCACCGCCATCGTCGTCGCCTTCGCCGCCACCGCGGTGACGGTGGCGCTGCTGCTGCGGCTGATCGAATCCACCGACAGCGCGTCGCTGGCCAACGAGCCGCCGGCAGGCGACTGAAGGCAAGCGTTCGCGATGGAACTCTGGACAAGCACCCACGGGGGCGCGCTGCTGGCGGCGGCGGTGCTGCTGCCCTTCGTCGGCATGCTGCTCGGCCTGGTGCTGGGCGGGCGCTAGGTGCAGCGCGTGGCCTTCGTGCTGATGCCGATCGGGCTGGCGCTGGCGATCGGCATCGCGGTGGCGTGGTCCGACGCGGACGGCCCGCTGGTCTACCTGCTCGGCGGCTGGTCGCCGCCGCTGGGCATCGCGCTGCGCGCCGACGGGCCGGCGGTGGCCATGCTGCTGGCGGTGGCGGGCGTGGTCTGCGGCATCGGCCTGTTCGCGCGCGCCGACTTCGGCACGCCGGTGGGCGCGGCCGAATCGCGCGCCGCCTTCAGCTACTGGCTGCTGCTGCTGGCGGTGTGGGGCGCGCTGAACCTGGTGTTCGTCAGCGGCGACCTGTTCACGCTGTATGTGGCGCTGGAGCTGCTGACCTTTGCCGGCGTGCCGCTGGTGTGCCTGGCCGGCAGCGGCGAGACGCTGCGCGCCGCGCTGCGCTACATGCTGTTCGCGCTGTGCGGCTCGGTGCTGTACCTGCTGGGCGCGGTGCTGCTGTACGGCGGCTACGGCACGCTCGACATCCCGCTGCTGGCCGATGTGGTGCAGCCCGAGCCGATCGCCTGGACGGCGCTGGCGCTGATGACCGCCGGCCTGCTGGCCAAGACCGCGCTGTTCCCGCTGCACATCTGGCTGCCGCCGGCGCATGGCGGCGCGCCGGCCGCGGCCAGCGCGGTGCTGTCGGCGCTGGTCATCAAGGGTTCGTGGTTCCTGGTGCTGCGGCTGTGGCTGGACGTCATGCCCGGCGTGGCCAGCGCCTCGGCCGCGCAATTGCTGGCCGGCATGGGCGCGGCGGCCATCGTCGTCGGCAGCGTGGTGGCGCTGCGCCAGCAGCGGCTGAAGCTGCTGGTGGCCTATTCGACGGTGGCGCAGATCGGCTACCTGTTCCTGCTGTTCCCGCTGGCCTTCGACGCCGCTGGCGACATGGCGCTGCGCGACGCGGCGCAGGCCGCCGGGCTGCTGCAGGCCATTGCGCATGCCACCGCCAAGGCCGGCATGTTCATGGCCGCGGGGCTGGTGTATGCCGCGCTGGGCCACGACCGCATCGACGACCTGGCCGGTGCGGCGCGGGCGCTGCCGGTCACCGTGCTGGCCTTCCTGGTCGGCGGCGTGGCGCTGATGGGCGTGCTGCCCAGCGGCGCCTACCTGGCGAAGAAGCTGCTGCTGGCCTCGGCCGACGAATCCGGCCAGTGGTGGTGGACGCTGGGTGCTGCAGGGCGGCGCGGTCTTCACCGCCGGCTATGTGGTGCTGATCGCGGTGCGCGTGCTGCGTCGGCCGGCCGCGCCGCTGGCGGGTCTGAAGCCGGTGTCGATGCTGTCGCAGTGCGCCGCGCTCGGCCTGGCGGTGGCGTCGCTGCTGCTGTCGCTGGCGGCGGCGTGGGGGCCGCTGCCGGCCGAGCTGATCTCGAACCCGCTGTCGCCCAAGGAACTGGGCAACACGCTGGCGATGTTCGCCGCGGGCGCGCTGCTGGCTGCGGGCCTGTCGCGCCGCCCGCTGTTCGGCGCACCTGCGGCCGGGCCGCGCGGCGGCATCGCGCTGCTGGGCCTGGCCTTCGAACAGGGCGACCGTTTCGTCCGCCGCTGGCCGTCGGCCATGCTGGCGATGCTGCTGATCGCGGGCGCCTCGCGGCTGGCTGCTGACCCGTGCCTGACACCCATGTCCTGCGCAGTCACTCATGAGCGACCCGCGCGACGCCTCGCTGTCCCGCGGCGCGCTGGTGGCGCTGGTCGTCGGCTCGATGGTCGGCGCCGGCATCTTCACGCTGCCGGCGGCCTTTGGCCGCACGACCGGCGCGCTGGGCGCCTTCGTCGCCTGGTGCATTGCCGGCTTCGGCATGCTGATGCTGGCCTTCGTCTTCCAGACGCTGTCGCGGCGCAAGCCCGAGCTGGACGCCGGCATCTACGCCTACGCACGCGCCGGCTTCGGCAACTACCTGGGCTACCTGGCGGCCTTCGGCTACTGGATGGCCTGCTGCCTGGCCTGCCTGGCCTGCCTGATGCTGATCAAGGCCACGCTGGGCCAGTTCATCCCGGCCTTCGGCGACGGCTCCACCGCAGTGGCCATCGCCAGCGCCAGCCTGATGCTGTGGGGCGTGCACGCGCTGGTGCTGCGCGGCGTCAAGCAGGCGGCGGCGCTGAACACGATCGCCACCGTGGCCAAGACGGTGCCGATCGGCATCTTCGTGGTCGTCGTGATCTTCGCCTTCCGCAGCGAGCTGTTCAGCTCAACCTGTGGGGCGGCGAGACGCCGGGCTGGCCGACGCTGGCGCGCCAGGTGCGCGACACGATGCTGCTGACGGTGTTCGTCTTCGTCGGCATCGAAGGCGCCAGCGTCTATTCGCGTTATGCCAAGGACCGCAACGATGTCGGCATCGCCACGGTGCTGGGTTTCCTGGGCGTGCTGTGCCTGCTGATGCTGGTGACGCTGCTGTCCTACGGCATCCTGCCGCGTGCCGAACTGGCCGCGTTGCCCAACCCGTCGATGGCCGGCGTGATGCAGGCCATCGTCGGCCCTTGGGGGCTTGTGTTCATCAGCGCCGGGTTGATCCTGTCGGTCGCCGGCAACTACCTGTCGTGGACGCTGCTGGCCGCCGAGGTGCTGCATTCGGCGGCGCAGAACGACACCATGCCGGCGCGGCTGGGGCGCCGAGAACGCACAGCGCGTGCCGCACGTCGCGCTGTGGATGACGACGCTGGCCATCCAGGCCTTCCTGCTGGTCACCTGGTTCGCCGAGCAGGCCTTCACGCTGGCGCTGAAGATGACCAGCGCGATGACGCTGCTGCCCTACCTGCTGGTGGCGGCCTACGGCTTCAAGCTCGCCTGGACCGGCGAGACCTATGCCGGCGAAGCCCGTGCGCGATCGAAGGACCGCGATCATCGGCGCGCTGGCCACGCTCTATGCCGCGGCCATGCTGCTGGCCGGCGGGCCGAAGTTCCTGCTGCTGTCGGCGCTGCTGTACGCGCCGGGCACCTGGTTGTACGCGGTCGCGCGGCGCGAACAGGGCCATGTCCTGTTCGGCCCGCGCGAGCGGCTGTTGTTCTGGGTGCTGTGCGCGGCCGCCGTGGCTGCGCTGGCTGCGCTGATCGGCGGCGCGCTCACCATCTGATTCGCGGAAGGACCCCGTCATGAAGATCCGCATCCTCGCCGCCTGCATCGCCGCCGCGCTGGCCGGCTGCACCGTCGGCCCGAACTACGTGCGCCCGACCGTGGACACGCCGCCGGCCTGGCGCATCGACTACCCGAAGGCGGCCGACGTGGCCAACCTGAAGTGGTGGGAGCAGTTCGGCGACCCGGTGCTGAACAAGCTGGTCGAGACGGCGCTGCGCGACAACCGCGACCTGCGCGTCGCCGCGGCGCGGGTCGACCAGTTCATCGGCGCGCTCACCGCCACCGGCTCGCAGCTGTATCCGCAGATCGGCTACGGCGGCGATGCCCAGCGCGCGCGCGCCAGCGCCGTGGGCTGTGCCGCCGCTGCCGCCCGGCGCCGAACCCGTACTTCTCGCTCTACAACGTGTCGCTGGGTGCGAGCTGGCAGACCGACCTGTTCGGCCGCGTGCGCCGCCAGACCGAAGCCGCGCAGGCCCAGGTCTATGCCAGCGAGCAGGGCCAGCGCGGCGTGGTGCTGACGCTGGTGGCGGGCGTGGCGACCAGCTACATCGTGCTGCGTTCGCTGGACCGCCAGCTCGAGATCGCGCAGGCCACGGCGCGCAATTTCGAAGGCACGCTGCGCATCTTCGAGCTGCGCTACAAGGCCGGCATGATCGCGATGACCGAGCTGTCGCAGATCCGCTCGCAGACGCAGCAGGCGCGCGCCGCGATCCCGCAGTTCCAGCAGGCCATCGCCACGCAGGAGAACCTGATCTCGATCCTGCTCGGCCGTGCGCCGGGTGCGATCCCGCGCGGCAAGACCATCGACCAGCTGATCGCGCCGCAGATCCCCGGCGACCTGCCGGCCACGCTGCTGCAGCGCCGGCCCGACATCCTGGGCGCCGAGCAGAACCTGGTGGCGGCCAATGCCAACATCGGCGCGGCGCGGGCGCTGTACTACCCGAACATCTCGCTGCAGGCAGCGCTGGCCACCACCGCCACGACCGCCGGTGCGCTGTTCAGCGGCCCGGCCGCGGCGGGCCTGATCGGTGCCAGCCTGGCCGGGCCGATCTTCACCTTCGGCGGCATCGAAGGCCAGGTGGCCTCGGCCGAGGCCGGCGAGCGCGCGGCGCTGGCCGTATACCAGCAGACCATCCTGAACGCGCTGCGCGAGACCAACGACGCGCTCAGCGGCTCGCAGAAGCGGGCCGAAGAGTTCACCGTGCAGCGCGAGCGCGTGGTGGCGCTGCGCGAGTTTGCGCGGCTGTCCAAGCTGCGCTTCGACAAGGGCGTGTCCGGCTACCTGGAGGTGCTGGTGGCCGAGAACGAACTCTTCGCCGCCGAGCTGGCCTCGGTCAACCTGCAGGCCAGCAGCTATGCGCAGATCGTCAACGTCTACCAGGCGATGGGCGGCGGCTGGGTCGACATCGCCGCCGACATGGCACCGAAGCCGCAGGGCATGCGAGCCCCGGGCCAGAGCCAGGCCTTCAACGCCGGCTACGGCAACCTGGGCTCGGCCAAGTAAGGCCCGGGCTCCGGCGCATCGCGTTGCTGAGCGGCGCTCGGGCACATCAGCTCGCGCGCGCAAGCCGGCGTACGCCCCGTGCAGCGGCGCGGGCCGTCATGCTGCAGGCGCTGCCCGGGAGGCGCCGTGGACCACGCGCCGCCCTCGCGGGCCAGGCGCTGGCCCAGGTCGTACAGCATCTGCATCTGCGCCGGGTCGAAGACCTCTTCGCTGCCCATCTTCACGTCCTCCGGGATCGTGATCCACTGGAAGGTGGCCTTCTCGCCCTGCGCATAGCCGTAGATGCGGAACAGGTCGCCCAGCGCCGCGGCGCGGCCCGACGCGTCGATGACGCGCACCGCGATCGGCGCCAGCGAGCGCGGCACCGGGTCGGGTAGCGGGATCAGCTGGCCGTTGTGGATGACGAAGATGTCCTCCTTGCCGAGGCCGCCCTGGCCGCCGCGCTCGCGTATCACCGAGCCGCGGAACACACCGCCGTTGAGGAACACGCGTGCGCCGACGCCGCCGTCGACATGCATCTCGTCGTAGCGCGGGCCGCCGGGCGTGAGCTCGACGTCGAAGAACACCGGCGGAAAGGCCACCGGGATCGACGCCGAGGCCAGCATCACCTTGCGGAACAGCTCCAGCGCGTCGGGCCGGCCGCTGCTGGCGATCAGCCCCATGTTCCAGACCACGAAGCGCGGTGCGTCGATGTTGGCGGTGCCGATGTACAGCCGCCGCCCGCGCTGGTGCGCGTCGGCCACGCGGCGCAGCAGTTCGTCGTCGACGTGGCGCGCGATCATCGCCTGCAGCGGCCGCGTGTCGGCCAGCGCCTCGCCGGCCATCAGCTGCCACAGCAGGCCGAAGGTCGAGCCCAGCAGGAAGATGTCGCGCGAGCTGGTGGTGGTGTAGAACTCTCTGCAGCGCCAGGTCGTAGTCCGGCCCGATGAAGGCGAAGGGCGCCATCAGCGCGCCGGTGGACACGCCGGTGACGATCTTGAACACCGGCCGCGTGCCGGTGCTGGACCAGCCGTTCAGGTAGCCCGCGCCGAAGGCGCCGTTGGCGCCGCCGCCGGACAGGGCCAGGTGGGCGTAGCGCACCGTGCCGTCGGGGCTCGCGTCGGGAAGTCCTGCGGCGATTCCTGCCGGAAGGACGCGCGCCAGATCCGCCTCCAGCGTCGAGCTGGGTTGCCCGGCCCAGCCGCGCACCTCGGGGAAGCCCGGGATCGTGCCCCGCAGCGCGTCCTGCGCCGGCGCCGCGTTGCGCGGCAGCGAGCCGCAGCCGGCCAGCACCAGGCCCATGCAGGCCACGGCCAGACGCAGCCAGAAGGGCCTGTGTGGCGCCATGCGGAGGGCCGTGCCTGAGGCTGAAGATTGCATCGCAGCGTGAACCTTGATTCGGTGAAGACCGGGTGTCGCCATTGTCGCCAGCGCACGCCTTTGCGCCAGCGTCATGGAGCGTGACCATTGTTGCCGCTGACCCGGCACCGCGTCCCGTGTGGGGCTGTCCGGCTGGCTCAGCGCCGCGGGCATGTCGCCAGAGTCCCCCACGCTGGGGCGCCGGCGAAACAACTCGGTGCGCGCCAGCAGGGTGGTCGTCACCGGCACGGTCAGCGACAGGAAGATGACGATCAGCCAGGCATGCAGCGACAGCGAACCCTGCTGCGCCGAGAAGTACAGGATCGTGGCCAGCGACACGCACCACGCCGACAGGCTGAAGGCCAGCGCGGGCGGATGCAGCGCGCATGAAGAAGCTGTCGAAGCGCAGCACGCCGAAGCCCGCCGCCAGCGTGAACAGGCCGCTGATGCACGAGCAGCAGCGCCACCGGCAACTTCGATCCACAGCGACACGGGCACGTTCATTCGATGACCTCGCCACGCAACAGGAACTTGGCCATGGCCGCCGAACTGATGAAGCCGAACAGCGCGATCAGCAGCGCCGCCTCGAAGTACATGACGCTGCGGTAGCGGATGGCCAGCACCATCAGCACCAGCATGGCGACGGTGCAGATCAGGTCCATGGCCAGCACGCGGTCCTGCGCCGAAGGGCCGCGCACCAGGCGCAGCAGGCACAGCGCCATGGACAGCACATAACAGCCCAGCGTGAAGACGATGGCCGCGAACAGCATCTCGCTCATTCGAATATCTCCCGCAGGGGCCGCTCGTAGCGGGACTTGATGATCTCGAATCTCGGCCTGCGCGTTGTCGATCTCGAACAGATGCACCAGCAGCGCGCTGCGGTCCAGCGCCAGCTCCGACCAGATGGTGCCGGGAATGACGCACATGATGGCGGCCAGCACGGCCAGCCCGTTCGGGTCGCGCAAGTCCAGCGGCACGGTGACGAAGCCACCGCGCGGCAGGCGATCGCCGCGCGCCAGCGTGCCGCGCAGCACGCGCCAGTTCGAGACGATCACATCCAGACCGACGCGAAAGAACAGCCTGCAGGCCACCCAGGGCCGGCGCATGCGCACGGGCGTGGGCCGCAGCGGCACGCGCGCGCAGCGGCACCACCACGCCCAGCAGCAGTGCCATCAACACGCTGGCCAGACCGAGGTCGTTGCTCAGGATCAGCCACAAGGCCATCAGCGCCAGGCTCAGCAGCGGGGCAGGCAGCCAGCGCTTGACCATGCGCCTGAGGAACGGATGGCTCATCGCCCGGCTCCCGGCTGCGGCGCGGGCCGCGCATCGGTGCGCGTCGGGCTGGGCAGGGGCCGCGCCGCGAACACCGCATCGATGTAGCCGCGCGGCTGGTGCAGGGCCGCCGCCGTGGCGCCGGCATAACGCACCAGCGTGTCGGCCTGCACGCTGATGAGCACACAAGCCCCCAGCAGCAAGGCGATGGGTGCGACTTCGGCGACACGCAGCAAGGGCGCGGCGCGCGCAACAGGCGCCCAGAAGAAGCGCATGCCGGTGCGCGACAGCGCGATCAGCGCCATCAGACCGGAGGTGACGATCAGCGCCAGCAGGACCCAGCGGCTGGCCGCCACCGGGTCGTCCACCTGCGGCGTCTGCAGCAGCGCCGAGAGCATGGCGAACTTGCCGATGAAGCCGGCCAGCGGCGGCAGCCCGGCCACCAGCAGCGTGCAGGCCACGAAGGCCACGCCGAGCAGTGCGGTGGATACGGGAATGATGCGTCCGACGATGGCGCGCTCGTCGTCGTCCAGATTGACGTGCGGCGACAGCTCCTGCTCGGCCAGGGCGAAGGGCAGGTGGTCCTCTTCGTCCTCGGGCGCCCGCTGGCGCAGCCGCCTCGCTGGCGCGCGATCGGTCCATCAACTCGGCCAGCAGGAAGAACGCCGCCACCGCGAAGCGTGGAGCCGGGCAGGTAGACCAAGGCGCCGGCCGTCAGCGCCGGCTGCGCCAGGCCCAGCACCGCGAGCAGCGTGCCCGACGAGACGATGACCGCATAACCGACCAGCCGCGCCGGCCGCTGCGCGCTGCAGCATGCCCAGCGTGCCGAAGGCCAGGGTGGCCATGCCGCCCCACAGCAGCCAGGCGCTGCCGAAGCCGGCCGACGCACCCGCCTCGGGCGAGAACAGCAGCGTGCTCAGGCGCAGCAGCACGTACACGCCGACCTTGGTGAGCAGCGCAAACACGGCCGCGGACGGGCCGCTGGCGCTGGCATAGGCCGGCACCAGCCAGAAGTTCAGCGGCCACATCGCCGCCTTGGCCAGGAAGGCCACGCGCCAGGATGGCGCAGCCGGCATGCAGCAGCGCCACGTCGTTGGCCGGCACCTGCGGAATGCGCAGCGCCAGGTCGGCCATGTTGAGCGTGCCGGTGGTGCCGTAGATCAGCGACGCACCGACCAGGAACAGCGACGACGCTGCCAGGTTGATGGCGATGTAGTGCAGCCCGGCCTTGACCCGCGCCGGCCCCGAGCCGTGCAGCAGCAGGCCGTAGGACGCGGCCAGCATGACCTCGAAGAAGACGAACAGGTTGAACAGGTCGCCGGTGAGGAAGGCGCCGTTCAGCCCCATGATCTGGATCTGGAACAGCGCCTGGAAATGCGCGCCCGGCCTTGTGCCAGCGCGCCGCGGAAAAGACCAGCGCCATCAGCGCCACCAGCGCGGCCAGCACCAGCATCAGCGCGGACAGCCGATCGAGCACGAGCACGATGCCGAAGGGCACGTCCCAGTTCGACGGCAGGTAGACGCCGATGGCGCCGGCCCCGTTGCCGCGCGTGGCGCGCACCAGCAGCAGCAGCGCGAGCGCCAGGTTGGCGGTGGCGGCGGCCAGGCCCAGGCTGGCTTTCAGTGCGTGGCGGCGCTCGCTCAGCAGCAGCAGCACGGCAGGCCGCCAGCAGCGGCAGCAGGATCGGCGCGATCATCAGCTGCGGCGACTGTGCAGCAGCCTGCGCCACGGACTCCCACCACGACGTCACGACGGATCCTCCGTGCCGTCGACGTGGTCGTTGCCGAAGAAGCCGCGCTGCGCCAGCAGCACCACCAGGAACAGCGCCGTCATCGCGAAGCCGATGACGATGGCGGTCAGCACCAGCGCCTGCGGCATCGGGTCGGCGTAGTGCGCCAGCGTGGTCGGCACGCCGCTGACGAGCACCGGCTCGCTGTCCAGCGCCAGCCGGCCCATGCTGAAGATGAACAGGTTGACGCCGTAGCCCAGCAGCGACAGACCGATGATCACCTGGTAGGTGCGCGGGCGCAGGATCAGCCACACGCCGCAGCTGGTGAGCACGCCGATGGCCAGGGCGAGCACGATTTCCATCAGCGTGGCTCCGCCACAGGCGCCGATGAATCCGGCACCTCTGAAGGCGCCACGTCGAGTGGCGTCGCGTGCGCACGACGCGGCGGTGGCCGCGCACCGACTGGTGCCCCAGCGCGACCAGGATCAGCAGCACGGCGCCGACCACCAGCGTGAACACGCCGATGTCGTAGAACAGCGCGCTGGCCAGGTGCAGCTCGCCCAGCAGCGGCAACTGCAGATGCGCGGTGTGCGTGGTCAGGAACGGATAGCCGAAGAACAGCGAGCCCAGTCCGGTGGCCGTGGCGATGAGCAGGCCCCAGGCCATCCAGCGTTGCGGGCGCAGCGGCAGGTGGGCTTCGACCCACAGCGTGCCGGACACGATGTACTGCAGGATGAACGCGGTGGACAGCACCAGCCCGGCGACGAAGCCGCCGCCGGGCTCGTTGTGGCCGCGCATGAACAGGTAGACCGCGATCACCGTCGCGATCGGCAGCACCAGGCGCACCAGCACGGCCGGCACCAGCAGGTAGCCGCGCGCCGTGTCGACGGCGCTGCGCGAGCTGATCAGGTCGCTCGCCAGGTCGGCCGGCACGGCCTGCTGCTGCGGCGGCAGCACCATGCTCTCGCGCGCCGGGCGAAAGCGGCGCAGCAGCGCATACACCGTCAGCGCCACCGCGGCCAGCACGGTGATCTCGCCGAGCGTGTCCAGGCCGCGGAAATCGACCAGCATGACGTTGACGACGTTCGTGCCGCCGCCCTCGGGCAACGCGCGCGACAGGAAGTACGGCGAGATGCTCTGCGGAAACGGCCGCGTCATCAGCGCATAGGACAGCAGCGCCAGGCCGCATGCCGGCGCTGCCCGCCAGCAGCCAGATCGCGCGTCGCGCCTGGCGCGTGCGCGTGCGCGCAGCAGCGCCGGCTGCCGCGCGTCCACCGCTTCGCTGCGCTTGGGCAGCCAGCGCAGGCCGAGCAGGATGAGCACGGTGGTCACCGTCTCGACCGACAACTGTGTCAGCGCCAGGTCCGGCGCCGAAAACTGCGCGAAGGTGATGACCGTGACCAGCCCGGCCACGCTCATCAGCGCCAGCGCGCTGAGGCGGTGGTACTTGGCCTGCCAGGCGCAGGCGATGGCGGCGGCGCCGCCCACGGCCCACAACAGCGCGAAGATGGGCGAAAAAGGCAGCCTCTCGCGGCTGCCGCCGCCGAAGACGGTGGCCCAATCTGCGGCGGCCGCCTTGGCCGCCGATGCGCTCGGATCTGCACTGCCCGCCACCCACGCCATCGATGCCGACGCCGCAGCCACGGACACCGTCACCAGCAGCAGCATCTGCGGCTGCAGCCGACGTGTGCCGAAGCGCCGCACACCGCGCCGACCGGCCGAGGTGAGCAGCGCCAGGCCCTGCTGGAACAGGCGCTTGCCGCGGACGCGCCCGAGCAGCGGCACCTGCGGGATGCGTCCGCGCTCCAGCGGACCACGCAGCCACGCATACAGCAGCAGGCCGCCGACCAGCGCCAGCAGGCTCATCGCCAGCGGCAGGTTGAAGCCGTGCCACAGCGCCAGGTCGAATGGCGGCAGCGTGCCGCCGACCACGGGCAGCGGCGGCGGTGTCCAGGATGTCCTGCATCGACCACTGCGGCGCCACGCCCACCACCAGGCAGGCCAGCACCAGCAGATCCACCGGCACGCGCATCCAGCGCGGCGGCTCGTGCGGCCTGCGCGGCAGGTCGGCGGTGGTGTCGGGTCCGAAGAACACGTCGGCGCTGAAGCGCAGCGCATAGGCCACGCTGAACACGCCGGCCACCACCGCCACCGCCGGCAGCAGCACTTCGAACCACGGCGCCGCCGTCAGGAACACGGCCTCGCTGAAGAACATCTCCTTCGAGATGAAGCCGTTGAGCAGCGGCACGCCGGCCATCGCCGCGCTGGCCACCATCGCCAGGGTGGCGGTCAGCGGCATGTGGCGCCACAGGCCGCTCAGGCGGCGAATGTCGCGCGTGCCGGTTTCATGGTCGATGATGCCCACGGCCATGAACAGCGAGGCCTTGAAGGTCGCGTGGTTCATGATGTGGAAGACGGCCGCCACGGCGGCCAGCGGGCTGTTCAAGCCGAGCAGCGTGGTGATCAGCCCCAGGTGCGAGATCGTCGAATAGGCCAGCAGCGCCTTCAGGTCGGTCTGGAAGATGGCGGCAAAGCCACCCACCAGCAAGGTGGCCAGGCCGCGAGCCGGTGACGATCCAGAACCATTCTTCGCTGCCGGCCAGCACCGGCCACAGCCGCGCCAGCAGGAACACGCCGGCCTTGACCATCGTCGCCGAATGCAGGTAGGCCGACACCGGCGTGGGCGCGGCCATGGCATGCGGCAGCCAGAAGTGAAACGGGAACTGCGCGCTCTTGGTCAACGCGCCCAGCAGCACCAGCACCAGGGTCGTGACGTACAGCGGGTGCGCGCGCACCTGCTCGCCGGCGGCCAGCACCACGTCCAGGTCGTAGCTGCCGACGATGTGGCCCAGCAACAGCACGCCGACCAGCAGGCACAGGCCGCCCGCGCCGGTGACGGTGAGTGCCATGCGCGCGCCGCGGCGCGCATCGCGGCGGTGGTGCCAGTAGCCGATGAGCAAAAACGAGAACAGGCTCGTCAGCTCCCAGAACACCACCAGCTGCACCAGGTTGCCCGACAGCACCACGCCGCTCATCGCGCCCATGAAGGCCAGCAGGAAGGAGAAGAAGCGCGGCACCGGATCGTCCGGCGACATGTAGTAGCGCGCATACAGCACCACCAGCGCGCCGATGCCCAGCACCAGCATCGAGAACATCCAGGCGAAGCCGTCCATGCGCAGCACGAGGTTCAGGCCCAGCGACGGAATCCAGGCGATCTCCTGGCGCAGCACGGCGCCGGCGCCGACCTCGGGGAAGTACAGCGCCGCCTGCACCGTGCAGCACAGCGCGATGGCGCCGGCCAGCGCCGCCGCCGTGTTGCGCGCATTCGCCGGCAGCAGCGCGGCAATCAGGCTTCCGACGAAGGGCAGGGCGACGAGGCTGAGCAGGGGCAGGTTCAAAGGACATCGGCAAGTGGACTTTCGAGCCGCATTGTCATGGACGGTGCAGCGAGCGCCGACGGGCCGCGCACCTCGTCACGACCTGCCGCCGCTTGCCCTCACTCGATGTTCTGCACCTGCTCGCGCATCTGCTCGATCAGCACCTTCATCGCCACGGACACATTCGTCAGCTCCAACGCAGCCGATTTCGAGCCGAGCGTGTTGGCCTCGCGCTGCAGTTCCTGGATGAGGAAGTCCAGGCGTTTGCCGACTTCGCCGCCGGCCTTGAGCAGACGCTCGATCTCGTCGAGATGGGCGCGCAGGCGTTCCAGCTCTTCGGCCACGTCGATGCGGATGGCGTAGGCGGTGGCCTCGTTCAGCGCACGCTCCTTCATGCTGTCGGCGCTGAAGCTTTGCGCGGCGCCGGTGGCGGCCAGCGCGTCGGCCCAGCGCTCGAGAAAGCGCTGTTGCTGACGCTGCACCACGGCGGGCACCATCGGCTCGGCCTGTGCCGCCAGCGCACGCAGGCGCTGCAGCTTGTCCATCAGCACCTCGACCAGCCGTGCCCCTTCGCGGGCACGCGCTTCGCGCAGGCCCTGGATGCATTCGCGCGCCGCTTCGAGCGCGGCTTCGTCCTGGCGTTCGACGCTCGCGGCGCCGCGGCACCACAGCAGGGCCTCGTTCACCGACAGCGGACGCGCTTCGGCCAGCCAACCCTGCACCATGCCTTCCAGTCGGCTGAGACGGTTGAGCTGTTCGGGCGTGGGCTGCGGCCAGGCCGAATCGGCATCGCGCGATGTGGACAGGCGCAACTCGATCTTGCCGCGCTTGAAGGCCGCGGCGAGCAGCTCGCGCAAGGCCGGTTCCAGCGAGCGTTGTTCGTCGGGCAGGCGCAAGGCCAGATCGAGGAAGCGGCCGTTGACGGAGCGCATTTCGATGCTCACGGCGCCAGGGCTTGTGCTGCCCGCGTGGCCGCTGGCGCCCTCGCCGGCAACCCCCGACGAACTGGCATTGGCGTAACCGGTCATGCTGTAAACTGACATTGCCACTACGCCTTCGCAAAACTTTCAATTATGTCGAAGACCAAGCCCGCTCCGTTGCCGTCGGGCACGGTAGTTGGGGGTTATCAGATCGTCAAGAAGTTGGCCGCGGGCGGGTTCGGCGTGGTCTACCTCGCCGAGGACGACAAGCAGCACCTGGTGGCGCTGAAAGAGTATCTGCCGGCCTCTCTGGCCGAGCGCTCGGTCGGTGAACTGACGCCGCGCGTCAAGCCCGACAAGCAGCCGCTGTATCGCCTGGGCCTCAAGAGCTTCTTCGAAGAAGGGCGTTCGCTGGCGCAGATCTCGCACCCGAGCGTGGTCTCGGTGCTGAACTTCTTCCGCGAGAACGAAACCGTCTACATGGTGATGAACTACCTGCAGGGCGACACGCTGCAGGATTTCATCATCACCGCGCGCGACCTGAAGCGCGACAAGGTGTTCCGCGAATCCTCGATCCGCTCGTTCTTCGACGAGATCCTGCGCGGGCTGCGCATCGTGCACCAGCACAAGATGCTGCACCTGGACATCAAGCCGGCGAACATCTTCGTCACCAACGAGAACAAGGCGGTAATGCTGGACTTCGGCGCGGCGCGCGAGGTGCTCAGCAAGGAAGGCAACTTCATCCGCCCGATGTACACGCCGGGTTTTGCCGCGCCCGAGATGTACCGGCGCGACGGCACGCTCGGGCCGTGGACCGACATCTACGCCATCGGCGCGTGCATCTATGCCTGCATGCAGGGCTACCCGCCCAACGATGCGCCGCAGCGTCTGGAGAAGGATCGCCTGGCGCTGAGCCTGTCGCGGCTGCGCAATGTCTACAGCGACAACCTCATCGAAGTCACCGAATGGTGCATGTCGCTGGACCCGCTGTCGCGTCCGCAAAGCGTGTTCGCGTTGCAGAAGGAACTGTCGCGCGAGACCGAACGTCGCTACACCAAGCTCAGTTTCAGCGAGCGGCTGAAGCTGCAGCTCGAGAGCCTGAAGACGGGCGCGAAGGCATGAGGTTTGTCGTCTATCAAGTCAGCCGCAAGGGCGGGCGCGAGAAGAACGAAGACCGCATGGGCTACTGCTACACCCGCGATGCCGGGCTGTTTGCGCTGGCCGACGGCATGGGCGGCCATCCGGAGGGCGAGGTCGCTTCGCAGCTGGCCTTGCAGGCGCTGGCCGCGCGCTTCCAGCGCGAAGCCAAGTCCGAGCTGGTCGACCCGCTGCGCTTCCTGCACGAGGCCATCGTCGCCGGACACCACCAGTTGCTGCGTTATGCCACCGAGCGCTCGCTCATCGACACGCCGCGCACGACCGTCGTGGCCTGCGTGCTGCAGGGCCATGCCGCCTATTGGGCGCACTGCGGCGATTCGCGCCTGTACCTGGTGCGCGGCGGCAAGCTGATCGCGCGCACGCGCGACCATTCCTACACCGAGCTGCAGCAGACCATGGCGCAGGTGGTGCCGATCGGCGAGCGCGTCAACCGCAACGTGCTCTTCACCTGCCTGGGCAGCCCGGGCAAGCCGGTGGTCGATACCGCCGGGCCGCTGCGCCTGCATCCGGGTGATCGCCTGCTGTTGTGCAGCGACGGCCTGTGGGGCGCGCTCAGCGATACGGTCATCTGCCAGCAGATGTCGCGCCAGCCGCTGGCGGACGCGATGCCCGAGCTGGTCGAGATGGCATTGCGCAGCGCTGGAGCGAAGAGCGACAACGTCACCGTGCTGTGCGTCGAATGGGAATCGGCCGAAGACGGCGACACCAAGAGCGGCGTGTCCACGCAGAACCTTGGCGACGAAGTCTTCGCCTCCACCATCCAGGCCAGCCTGCAGGGCGATGCGCCGCCCGACGAGCTCGACGACGCCGAGATCGAACGCTCGATCCGCGAGATCAACGAGGCCATCCAGCGTTCTTCGCAACGCAAGACTTTGACCCCCCCGAAGCGCCTGCGGCGCTCCCCCCAGGGGGCGCCGCCAGTGGCCCGGCGAAGCCGGTTCCACGGCGTCCGCTGGATGGACCGGTTGTGCGCTCCAATATTCATTTCCTGGGACATCCTATGACTGACTTCCAACGTGCCGGCGGTCGCGCCCATGACGCCCTGCGCCGCGTCACGCTGACCCGCGGCTACACCGTGCATGCCGAAGGCTCGGTGCTGGTGGCCTTCGGCGACACCAAGGTGCTGTGCACCGCGTCGGTCGAGGAGAAGGTGCCACCGCACAAGCGCGGCAGCGGCGAAGGCTGGGTCACGGCCGAATACGGCATGCTGCCGCGCGCCACCCACACCCGCGGCGACCGCGAGGCCGCACGTGGCAAACAAAGCGGGCGCACGCAGGAAATCCAGCGCCTCATCGGCCGCTCGCTGCGCAGCGTGTTCGACCTGAAGGCCTTGGGCGAGCGCACGATCCACCTCGACTGCGACGTGCTGCAGGCCGATGGCGGCACGCGCACTGCGGCCATCACTGGCGCCTATGTGGCCGCGCACGATGCCGTCACCTGGCTCTTGCAGCACGGGCGGCTTGTGGCCTCTCCGATACGCGACGCGGTGGCGGCCATCTCGGTCGGCATCGTGCAGGGCACGCCGCTGCTCGACCTCGAGTACAGCGAGGATTCGTCCTGCGATACCGACATGAACGTGGTCATGACCGGCAGCGGTGGTTTTGTGGAAGTGCAGGGCACCGCCGAAGGCGCGCCGTTCCTGCGTGCCGAGATGGATCAGCTGCTGGCGCTGGCCACCAAGGGCATTGGCGAGTTGGTGGTCGCACAACAGGCGGCACTGAAGGCCGCGTTGCCGACATGACGTTGATGGCGATGGCCATGCCGGCGCGCATGCGCCTGGTGCTGGCGTCGAACAATGCCGGCAAGCTGGCCGAGCTCAGGCAGCTGTTTGCACCGCTGGCACTCGAACTGGTGCCACAACCCGAGCTCGGTTTGCCCGAAGCCGACGAACCGCACGCCACCTTCATCGAAAACGCGCTCGCCAAGGCGCGGCACGCGGCGCATGCCAGCGCTGGCGCTGCGTTGGCCGACGACTCGGGCCTTTGTGTGGATGCGCTCGGCGGCGCGCCGGGAGTGATCTCCGCGCACTACGCCAGCATCGTCGTGCCCGCGGGCGATCGCGAGGCGCAGCGCAAGCTGCAGGATGCTGCCAACAACGCCTTGCTTCTGCAGCGCCTGGCCGGTGCATCGGATCGACGCGCCAGCTTCGTCTGCACCCTGGTGGCGCTGCGCTCGGCCGACGACCCGCAGCCCCTGGTCGTCAGCGGCCGCTGGCAAGGCGAGATCCTGACGACCCCGCGCGGCGAGCGGTGGTTTCGGCTACGACCCGCTGATGTTCATCCCCGACGCTCGGTGCCACCGTGGCCGAGTTGCCGCGCGAGTTCAAGAACGCGCACAGCCACCGCGCGCTGGCCTGCCGGCAGATGCTGCAGCTGATGCGCGATGAGTGGCATCTGCCGATCGCGTGAACGCCAACACGGTCGAGCGCTATCTGCGCCCGGGCACGCTGAGCCTGCCGGCGCTGCCGCCGCTGTCGCTGTATGTGCACCTGCCCTGGTGCCTGAAGAAGTGCCCGTACTGCGACTTCAATTCCCACGAAGTGAATGTGGCCCCCAAGACGCCGGGTACGGCGTCGCCGCCCCAAGGGGGAGTGTCCGGCTTGGGGCGGCCCGGCGCCGGACCGGCACGCGCCATACCCGAAGCCCGCTACCTGGACGCGCTGTGCGCCGACCTCGAGGCGGCATTGCCGCTGGTCTGGGGCCGGCCCGTGGTCAGCGTGTTCATTGGCGGCGGCACGCCCAGCCTGTTTTCGCCTGACAGCATCGACCGGCTGGTGGCCGACATCCGCGCGCGCCTGCCGTTGGTGCCCGACTGCGAGATCACGCTCGAAGCCAACCCCGGCACCTTCGAGCGCGAGCGTTTCCGTGCCTATCGTCGTGCGGGCGTGACGCGACTGTCGATCGGTGTGCAGAGCTTTCACGATGCCAGCCTGCAGGCCATCGGCCGTGTGCACGACGCCGCGCAGGCACGCGCCGCCGTGCAGGAGGCGCGCGCCGCCTTCGACACCTTCAACATCGACCTGATGTATGCGCTGCCCGGCCAGACGATGGCGCTGCTCGACGCGGATCTGGAGGCCGCGCTGTCCTTCGCGCCGCCGCACCTGTCCGTGTACCACCTGACGCTGGAGCCGAACACCTGGTTCGCCACGCATCCGCCCGAGTTGCCCGACGACGATCTGGCTGCGGCGATGCTGGATCAGATCGTGTCGCGCGCGGGCGCTGCGGGCCTGCAGCGCTATGAAGTCTCGGCCTTCGCGCGCGACACGCACCGCTGCCGGCACAACCTGAACTACTGGATGTTCGGCGACTACCTGGGCATCGGTGCGGGCGCGCACAGCAAGTTGAGTTTCCCGCACCGCGTGCTGCGCCAGCAGCGCTGGCGCGAACCGATGAGTTACATGGACCATGCGCTGGCCGGCCAGGCGCTGTCGACAGGACGAGGAGGTGGCGCGTGCCGAGCTGCCCTTCGAGTTCATGCTGAACGCACTGCGGCTGCGCGAGGGCGTGCCGCTGCAACTCTTCAACGACCGCACCGGCCTGCCTGCGTCGGCCATCGACGCGGCGCTGGCACAGGCGCAAAGCCGCGGTCTGCTCGATGCCGGCCTGCAGCGGATACGGCCCACCGAGCGCGGTTTCGATTTCCTCAACGACCTGCAATCGCTGTTTCTTCCGCCGCGCGGCAAGCCTGCGCCGCGCTCCGTGCCGATGACCGGCCCGCTGTCGCGCCCGGCCTCCGAATAGCCGCGGCAACTGGGCGGAAAAGCCCCTTCTTTTCGGGGCTTCTGCGCGAATGGGCCACTGCTAGACTCGGCGCCCGTCCGTCCACATTCGCATTCGCTCAAGGCATCCTCGGTGGCCCGTCCCACGCCCGGCCCAACCCCAGCGACCCCGGCATTGCAGCTCGACCAGGCGCTGCAGCTGCTGCGCCAATCGGGGCACGAGTTGCCCGCAGGCGCGCCGGGCAGTGCGGCCTGGCTGCAGGCGCTGATCGACTCGCTGGTGGACATGTCCAGCCGCGACGCGCTCACGGGGCTGGCCAACCGACGCAGCTTCGAGCTGGCGCTGGCACGCGAGATCGATCGTGTCGCGCGTGTCGGTGAGCCGGCGCTGCTGCTGGCGCTGGACATCGATCATTTCAAGAGCGTCAACGACACGCACGGCCACGCCAGTGGGGATCTGGTGCTCAAGGCGGTGGCCGCCGCGTTGCTGGACTGCGTGCGGCCGATGGATCTGGTGGCGCGTGTCGGCGGCGAGGAATTCGCCATCGTCATGCCCAACTGCCCGGCCACTTTCGGCGAAGCCGTGGCAGAGCGTGTGCGTCGCCGGGTCGAGGCCATGCCCGTGGCCATCGGCCTGTCGCAGCAGATCCACGTCAGCGTCAGCATCGGCGGCGCCTTTGCGCCGCAGTGGGTGCGTTCGTCACCGGCGCTGTGGATCGAGCGCGCCGACGTGCAGCTGTATCGCGCCAAGGGACAGGGGCGCAATCGTGTGTGCCTGGAGCCGACGGCGGTGTCGGTGGTCAGCGCCGAAGAGAAGGCGCTGTTGTTCGGAATCTCTCAGTTTCAGGAACTTGAATGAACGCAGCGCCAGCCCGTTCCAGGACCGCAAGCGCCGGCGTGTCGACGAGCAAGCGCGCCGCGCCGCCGGCACGTGCGCGCATCACGGCCGTGACCAGCGGCAAGGGCGGCGTGGGCAAGACCTTCGTCAGTGTCAACCTGGCCGCCGCGCTGGCGCGCCAGGGGCTGCGCGTGCTGGTGCTGGACGCCGACCTCGGCCTGGCCAACCTGGACGTGATGCTGAACCTGGCGCCGAAGATCACGCTGCACGACGTGTTCACGGGCAAGAGCTCGCTGGAAGACGCCATCCTGCCGGCACCGGGCGGTTTCTCCGCGCTGCTCGCCGGATCGGGCATGGTCGAGTATTCGCGCATGACGCCCGAGGTGCGTGACCAGTTGCTCGCGGTCATCGAGAAGGTGGCGCCGCGCTACGACCATGTCATCCTCGATACAGGCGCGGGCATTTCCGACGTGGTGCTGTACGCCGTGTCGCTGGCCGACCAGGTGCTGGTGGTGGTGACGCCGGAGCCGACCTCGATGACCGATGCCTATGCCACCATCAAGGTGCTGGCCGCGACCCAAGGGCGCGCGCAGGTGCAGGTGGTGGTGAACCAGACGCGACGCCACGGCGAGGGCCGCGCCGTGTGCCTGCAACTGCAGCAGGTGGTGGACCGCTTCGTCAACCCGGGGCTGGCCGCTCCCGTGCGCCTGGATCTGCTGGGCCAGGTGCCGCTGGACATCGCGGTGCGCGATTCGGTCCTGCGCCGGCAGTTGCTGCTGGAGGCCATGCCCGGCTCTCCGGCCGCGCTGGCCGTGGTGGCGGTGGCGACGCGGCTGCTGGCTTGAACTGCAACTGCGTTCAGCGCTCGGGATTCAGGTGGCTGTTGTCGGCGCATAACTGACTCCGAAAGGCGCACGCGATCAGTGGCCCAGCAAGGGTGCACCCGGGCAGGCCGTGACGCTTCGGTTCAGCGGCCGGCTACGCCGGCTGCCCTGCGATGCTCGGTCTCGCGGCCCCGTCGCCGAACTCGCTGCGTTCACTTCGTTCACTGCGCTCGAACAACGGCGCCGAGTCAGATCACGATGCGCGCTGCGCGCGCGGCCGCAAGCCCTGTGCTTCTCGGCGCTTCACAGGCGCGCCACAGCCTGCCCGGGTGCACCCTTGCGCATGCAGCGGTGGTTTTCGTCGAGAACAGCCCCTGGTGCCTCGCGGCAGGTGGCATCCGGCAGGGGCGATTTGTGGCGACGAGGAGCGCAAGCCTGGAGTCGGCGCGCGCAGCGCGCATCGTGATCTGACTCGTCGCAGTTGTCTGAGCGTAGTGAGCGCAGCGATCGAAGCGAGTTCTGCGACGCGACTCCAGGCTGAGCACCGCAGTGCAGTCGGCGCGAAGCGGCGACCGCCACACCATGAGCCCCTGGCGGGTGCCGCCTGGCGCGATGCTGCCAACCCGGCGAGAGCGGCTTTTCGTCTTCGCCCGCTATGCGCCGTCTGCCGTCAGCCGTCAGCCGCCGGCCGTGCGCCACTGGCATGCTTGGAAGGCTGAACGAACGCCTGGCGAGCTGCCGCGTCGCTCAACGGTTTGCACCGCGCCTTTCCAGCAGCACGACCAATGCACCGGCACCGCCTTGTGGCCCGGTGGCTTGCGCGAAGGCGATGACCTCGGCGCATTGCGCCAGCCAACGCTGCACCTTGGTCTTGAGCACCGGCTCGCCGCCGGGCGAACCGTGGCCCTTGCCGTGCACCACGCGCACGCAGCGCTGCCCATTGCGCAGCGCCTGGCGCACGAAGGCGGCCAGCTGCTCGCGCGCTTCGTCGCGGCGCAGGCCGTGCAGATCGATCTGCGACTGGATCGACCACTGGCCACGCCGCAGCCGCGTCACCACGTCGGCCGGCAAGCCGGGGCGGCGGAAACTCAGGCCATCGTCGGTGAGCAGCAGCGATTCGACGTCGACTTCGTCGGACATGGCCTCGCGCAGCGCGGCCTGCTCGTCCAACTCGCGCTGGCGAGGCTGTGGCGCCGGGCGTTCCTTGTCCAGGCTGGCGCGCCCATGATCGGGCAACAAGCGCACCGGCCCCACGGCGCGGGCGAAGGCCGTGCGTTGCTGCTCCAGGCGCTGGGCTTGGGCCTGTTCTCGCGCCAGGGCCTGGGCGGCTTCGGCCGCGCGCTGCTGCAGCCTGTCGCGCAGCGCGGCCAGGTCCTGCAGGCTGCGCGCCTTCATAGCAAGCCCCGCTCGGCAAAGGACATCACCGTGCCCTGGCCGACCACCAGGTGATCGAGCACACGCACGTCCACCAGATGCAGCGCGCTCTTCAGCGTCTGCGTCAGGTATTCGTCGGCGCGCGAGGGTTCGGCCACGCCCGACGGATGGTTGTGCGCCAGGATCACCGCACCGGCGTTGTGGGCGATGGCACGGCGCACGACCTCGCGCGGGTACACGCTGGTCTGCGCCAGCGTGCCGTGGAACATTTCTTCCAACTTCAACAAGCGGTGCTGACCGTCGAGAAACAGCACCGCAAAGACCTCCTGCGTGCGTGAGCCGAGGTGCAGGGCGACGTAGTCCTTGACCCGTTGCGGCGTGTCGAACACGGGCGCGGCCTGCAACGGCTGGGCCAGCGCACGGCGCGCCATCTCGACCACCGCCGTGACCTCCGCACGCTTCGCCGGGCCCAGGCCCTTGATGCGCTTCAGGTCGGCGGCATCGGCGCGCAGCAGGCCGGCAAAACCGTCGAAATCGCGCAGCACCTGCTCGGCCAACTCGAACACACCCTTGCCGGGCAAGCCGGTGCGCAGCAGCAGCGCCAGCAGTTCGATGTCGCTCAGTGCGCTGGCGCCGCGTGCGAGCAGCTTCTCGCGCGGGCGCATCTCGGCGGGCAGGTCTTTCATCGACATGGCGTTCAGCCGCTTGCGCGTGTGGCGGGCCTCGTAGAATCGCGGCCAGTCTATTCGACGCGCCACTGCCCGCGCCCACACCGTGAATTGTGTCCAAAGCGGATCGTTCCTGACCCTGCATTACCGCCTCAGCGGCCCCGACGGCGCCGACGTGGTCAACACCTTCGACGACAAGCCGGCCACGCTGTCGCTGGGCATGGGGCAGCTTGCGCCGGCCATGGAGTCGCGCCTCATCGGTCTGGCCGAAGGGGAACGTCAGACCTTCCGCCTGGCACCCGGCGAGGCCTTCGGTGAGCGCAACCCCGACATGCTGCAACGCGTCGCGCGCAAGGCGCTGGCGCAGATGGCGGAGCCCGACGAGGCCTATGCCCCTGGCGACGTGGTGCGTTTTCCCACTCCGGACGGGCAGGGCTCCTTTGCCGGCGTGGTGCGTGAGATCGGCGACGACTGGCTGCTCTTCGACTTCAACCATCCGCTGGCGGGTCAGGCGGTGAGCTTCGAAGTGCAACTCATTGGGGTGATGTGATGGCCGGCGTGAAGATCGAAGAAGTGGTGCTGGCCGAGCCGCGTGGTTTTTGCGCCGGCGTCGACCGCGCCATCGAGATTGTCGAGCGCGCGCTGCGCAAGTTCGGCTCGCCGATCTACGTGCGCCACGAGATCGTGCACAACACCTATGTCGTCAACGACCTCAAGGCCAAGGGCGCGATCTTCATCGAGGAGCTGTCCGACGTGCCCGCCGGTGCCACGCTGGTGTTCAGCGCACACGGCGTGAGCAAGGCCGTGCGCAACGAGGCCGCAGCGCGCGGCTTTCAGGTCTTCGACGCCACCTGCCCGCTGGTCACGAAGGTGCATGTCGAGGTGGCCAAGCTGGCCAAGCAAGGCTTCGAGTTCATCATGATTGGCCACAAGGGCCACCCCGAGGTGGAAGGCACGATGGGCCAGCTGCTCGATGGCATCTATCTGGTCGAGGACGCCGACGATGTGACGCGCGTGCGTCCGCGCGGTGACAAGCTGGCGGTGGTGACGCAGACCACTTTGAGCGTGGACGACGCGGCCGAGATCCTGGCCGCGGTGAAGCGCCAGTTCCCGCACGTGCGCGAGCCGAAGAAGCAGGACATCTGCTACGCCACGCAAAATCGGCAGGACGCCGTCAAGGTGCTGGCGCCCAGCGTGGATGTGGTCATCGTCGTCGGCAGCCCGACCAGCAGCAACAGCAACCGCCTGCGCGAGCTGTCGCAGCGCCTGGGCACGCCCGCCTACATGGTGGATGCCGCGACCGATCTGCGTGCCGAATGGTTCGAAGGCCGGCGCAGCGTCGGCCTGACGGCAGGCGCCTCGGCGCCCGACATCCTGGTGCAGCAGGTCATCGAACGGCTGCGCGAACTGGGCGCGGTGAGCGTGCGGCGCGTGCCCGGTGTGCAGGAGGACGTGGTCTTCCCGCTGCCGCTGGGCCTGGGCGACCGCAGCATGGCCGAGTTGGACTCGCGCAACGCCTGAGTGTCGATTCAACGGGCGGCGCGCTGCCACCGCGCCTGGCAGCTTCTACACCGAAGAGAACTACGAAATGCTCGATATCAACCTGCTGCGCCGCGACCTCGACCATGTGGTCGAGCGGCTGCAAACACGCAAGACGCCGCAGCCCTTTCTCGACGTGGCGCGTTATGCCGCGCTCGAGGCCGAACGCAAGACGCTGCAAACGCGCGTGGAAGAACTGCAGGCCCAGCGCAACAGCCTGAGTAAGCAGATCGGCCAGCTCAAGGCCAAGGGCCAGGACAGCGCCGCGCCGATGGCCGAGGTGGCCGGCATCGCCACGCAGCTGGGCGAGGGCGCGGCCACGCTGGAGCGCATCCAGGCCGAGCTGAACGAGCTGCTGATGGGCCTGCCGAACCTGCCGCATGACAGCGTACCGGTGGGCGCCGACGAAAACGCCAACGTCGAAGTGCGCCGCTGGGGCAGCCCGCGCGCCTTCGACTTCACACCCAAGGACCATGTGGACCTGGGCGCGCCGCTGGGCTTGGACTTCGACACCGGCGCACTGCTCAGCGGATCGCGCTTCACATTCATGCGTGGCGGCATCGCGCGTCTGCACCGCGCGTTGGCGCAGTTCATGCTGGATGTGCAGACGACAGAGCATGGCTACACCGAGTGCTACACGCCCTACATCGTCAACCGCGAGATCCTCGAAGGTACCGGGCAGTTGCCCAAGTTCAAGGACGACATGTTCTGGGTGCTACGAGGCGGCGACGAGGCAGCAGGCCGAGCAGTACCTGATCTCCACCAGCGAGATCTCGCTCACCAACAGCGTGCGCGGCAAGATCCTCGACGCCGCGTCGTTGCCGATCAGACTCACCGCGCACAGCCCGTGCTTCCGCTCCGAAGCCGGCAGCGCCGGACGCGACACGCGCGGCATGATCCGCCAGCACCAGTTCGACAAGGTCGAGATGGTGCAGGTGGTGCACCCCGACACCAGCTACGACGCGCTGGAGCAGATGGTCGGCCATGCCGAGGCGGTGCTGCAGAAGCTTCAGCTGCCTTATCGCGTGATGGCGCTGGCCAGCGGCGACCTGGGTTTCGGCAGCAGCAAGACCTACGACCTCGAAGTCTGGCTGCCCGGGCAGAACGCCTACCGCGAGATCAGCTCGTGCAGCAATTGCGAGGCCTTCCAGGCGCGGCGCATGCAGGCGCGCTTTCGCCCGATGGTCAATGGACAACAGGGCAAGCCCGAACTCGTGCACACGCTCAACGGCTCCGGTCTGGCGGTCGGGCGCACGCTGGTGGCGGTGCTGGAAAACGGCCAGCGCGCCGACGGCAGCATCGAGTTGCCGGCCGCGTTGCACCCCTACATGGGCGGCTTGAAGGAACTGAAACCATGAACACCTCACAACAGCTGCTCGCGGCCTACGACGGCGCCGAACTGATGCCCTTGCCGTCCTCGCGCGATCCGGCCTTCGACATGAAGGCCGCGTTTGCCGTGGCCGATGAACTGCGCCAGGCGCGCATCGCGCGCGGCGAAAAGCCCGTCGGCTACAAGATCGGTTTCACCAACCGCGGCATCTGGGAGCGTTATGGCGTGCACCAGCCCATCTGGGGGCCCGTGTGGGACAGCACGACCTTGTTGCTCGACAGCGCCTCGGCCCGCATTTCATTGAAAGGCTTGTCGCAGCCGCGGCTGGAGCCCGAGGTCGTGTTCGGCTTCTTGCGCTCACCGCGCGCCGGCATGAGCCTGGACGAATTGCGCGGTTGCCTGGACTGGGTGGCGCACGGCTTCGAGATCGTGCACACACATTTCGATGGCTGGCGCTTCACCGCCGCCGACACGGTGGCCGACTTCGCGCTGCACGGCCGCCTGCGTGTCGGCCCGCGTGTGCCGGTCGCCGGTTGGGACACGCTCGCCGAAGACCTGGCTGCGCTGCGCGTGGAGTTGCTGTGCGACGGCAAGGTGATGGACAGCGGCGTCGGTGCCATCGTGCTCGACGGTCCGCTGAACGCCTTGCGCCTGTGGGTCGATGCGATGGCGGCGCACACGCCGGGATGGCCGATCCTGCCGGGCGACTGCGTCACTACCGGCACCATCACCGACGCCTGGGCCTTGTCGCCGGGCCAGACCTGGAGCACGCGGCTGAGCGGCAGTCGCCTGTCGTCGCTGAGCCTGCAGACCTTGGCCTGAAGGGCGCTGCACTACAATCCCGCATCGATTTCGACCCGCGCAAATCGAACCTGGAGAGGTGGCAGAGTGGTCGAATGTACCTGACTCGAAATCAGGCGTACCGCAAGGTACCGTGGGTTCGAATCCCACCCTCTCCGCCAGCAACGGCTCCCTTGTTCTCCATCTGAGGAAGCGAGCGCGACAGGCAAGCTGAAGCGAAGCCTTCGCTCAACGCCACTTCAGGCATGCAGAGCGGAAAGTTTGGAGTGGGCGGAGTATTGAATCGGCGCGCTACGGTGAGCGGCCGCTCGATCGTCGTCGCTCGCTGCTGCCTTGCCCTCCGACTGCGGCTCCCAGGACGCAAGGGACCAGACGCCACGCTTCACCCTGACGATGCCGCCACCCTTCTTCAGGTTGGTGTTGAGCACCGCGCCCACGTTGTTGATGGGGCTCTTGCCCGTGAGCGCAATGCCTCCAGCCTGGAGCGCGCGCAGAATTTCCTTGGTGCGCTGGGACTGACCCTTGTTCTGCAGGACCTTTCTCGACGCATCGAGGATCGACATGCCCAGGAACGAGGCGCGCTGCGTTGTGTCTTCCTTCGGGGTCTGTTCCTGAGGGTCGGATTGACCATTCGGCGCCTGATGCCGGATGAGTGCCTCGATGGCCTGAATCGCGACGTCGAGCCGCTCGCGTTTGGCACGAAGATCGACAAGCACCTCTCGATAGTTCACGGCCGATGATTCATCCATGGTTGCTCTCCTTGAAGATTCAAAGCGTTCGGTAAGTATCTCCAACGCGAATCGGTCGAACCATCGGAACCGGCCGGGCGAAAATGTAGGCAGCGTCCTACCGGGCCGGCAGGTCGGGGACCCAACAATCGGCCTGCGTGTGGGCGATGCGCTTGCCACCCGCGTGCAGACCCTACCCGATTCCTGTTCGTCCAACTCCGCAGAGGCCCCATGACCGACCCATTGACCGCCGACACCCTGAACAAGATGCACGCCTACTGGCGTGCGGCGAACTACCTCTCGGTGGGGCAGATCTACCTGCAGGACAACGCGTTGCTAGATCAGCCGCTGAAGCTGGAGCACATCAAGCCGCGCCTGCTGGGACACTGGGGCACGACACCGGGCTTGAACCTGATCTACGTGCACCTGAACCGGCTGATCAAGGACCACGCCCTGAACATGATCTACGTCATCGGCCCCGGCCACGGCGGGCCCGGGATCGTGGCGCACAGTTATCTGGAGGGCTCGTACACCGAGCACTATCCGGCCATCGAACGCAACCGCGGCGGCCTGCTGCGCCTATTCCGACAGTTCTCGTGGCCGAACGGCGTGCCCAGCCATGTGTCGCCCGAAGTGCCCGGCTCGATCCATGAAGGCGGCGAGTTGGGTTATTCGCTGGCCCACGCCTACGGCGCGGCGTTCGACAACCCCGAGCTCATCGTCGCGTGTGTCGTCGGCGATGGCGAGGCCGAGACCGGCGCGCTGGCCACGAGCTGGCATTCCAACAAGTTCCTCAACCCTGCGCGCGACGGCGCTGTGCTGCCGATCCTGCACCTCAACGGCTACAAGATCGCAAATCCCACGGTGCTGGCGCGCATCAGCCAGGAGGAGCTGACCGACCTGATGCGCGGCTACGGCCACGAGCCCTTCTTCGTCGAGGGCGATGACCCTGCGCGAGTGCACCAGGCGCTGGCCGGCACGCTGGACAAGGTGCTGGCGCGCATTCGACAGATCCAGGCCGAGGCGCGTCGCCCCGACGCTTCACAGGCTCCGCGCCGACCCCGCTGGCCGATGATCGTGCTGCGCACGCCGAAGGGTTGGACCGGGCCGAAGTTCGTCGACGGCAAGGCGGTCGAGGGCAACTGGCGCTCGCACCAGGTGCCGATTGCCGAGTTCAGGACCCCCGGGCACCTGCAGCTGCTGGAAGACTGGCTCAGGAGCTACCGGCCGCAGGAGTTGTTCGACGAGCGCGGCAGCTTGCGCGAGGAACTGGCCGCGCTGGCGCCGACCGGCCAACGCCGCATGGGCAGCAACCCGCACGCCAACGGCGGCGCCCTGTTGCGCCCGCTGACTCTGCCCGACTTTCGTGAGCACGCCGTGGCGGTGCCCGAGCCCGGGCGCGTGGACGCACAGGCGACGCGTGTGCTGGGTCTGTTCCTGCGCGATGTCATGCGGCTCAACCTGGACGCGGCCAACTTCCGCATCTTCGGCCCGGACGAAACCGCGTCGAACCGCCTGGACCCCGTCTTCGAGGTGTCCGGCAAGATGTGGCTGGACGGCTTGCAGGAGCACGCGCACGCCGACGTGCAGGCCGACCTGCAGGACGGCGACAACCATCTCGCCGCCAACGGCCGCGTGATGGAGGTGCTGAGTGAACACCTTTGCGAAGGCTGGCTCGAGGGCTACCTGCTGACCGGACGCCACGGCTTGTTCTCGTGCTACGAGGCCTTCATCCACATCATCGATTCGATGTTCAACCAGCACGCCAAGTGGCTCAAGGTGTGCAACCAGATTGCCTGGCGCAAGCCGATCGCGTCGCTGAACTATCTGCTCACCTCGCACGTCTGGCGGCAGGACCACAACGGCTTTTCGCACCAGGACCCGGGTTTCATCGACCACGTCGCCAGCAAGAAGTCGGATGTCGTGCGCATCTACCTGCCGCCCGACGCCAACACACTGCTGTCGGTGGCCGACCACTGCCTGCGCAGCCGCAACTACGTCAATCTGATCATTGCCGGCAAGCAGCCAGCGCCGCAGTGGCTGGACATGGATGCGGCCGTGCGCCATTGCACGGCGGGCGCCGGCATCTGGGATTGGGCCAGCAACGACGCGCGTGACGGCACGAACGAGCCCGATGTGGTGATGGCCTGCGCCGGCGACGTGCCCACGCTGGAGGCACTGGCCGCCGTGACCTTGCTGCGCAGCTACGTGCCCGACATCCGCATCCGCTTCGTCAACGTGGTGGACCTGATGGTGCTGCAGCCCCCATCGGAACATCCGCACGGCCTGTCGGACCACGCCTTCGATGCGCTGTTCACGACCGACAAGCCGGTGATCTTCGCGTTCCACGGCTACCCCGCGATCATCCACAAGCTGACCTACCGGCGGCGCAACCACGACAACATCCACGTGCGCGGCTACAAGGAGGAGGGCACCACCACCACGCCCTTCGACATGGTGGTGCTGAACAACCTGGACCGCTATCAGCTGGCGCTGGACGCGATCCGGCGCATCCCGCGGCTGGCGGACAGGGTCGAGGCGGAAACGGCGCGCTTCCAGACGACGATGCAGCGCCACAAGCTCTACATCGGCGAGCACGGCGACGACATGCCGGAGATCCTGAACTGGCGTTGGCCCGGTCCGTCCAACGACACCGCCGTGTCCTCGGTCTGACGACAAGCGCCATCACCACATCGAGAGAGACGGACCTGGGCGCACTTGTCTATTCCACCGAATTCGGCCGCATGTGCCCGGATTGCCGCAAGGCGCTGGCCGAATGTGTCTGTCGCTCACTGGCGCAGGCGCGGCCCGCGGGTGACGGCGTGGTGCGTGTCAGCCGCGAGACGAAGGGCCGCGGCGGCAAGGCCGTGACGCTGGTTCGCGGCCTGAGCCTGGACGATGCAGCGCTGGCGACGCTGGGCAAGAGGCTGCGCACGGCCTGCGGAGCGGGTGGCACGTCGAAGGACGGCGTGCTCGAAGTGCAGGGCGACCACGTCGCGCGCGTGATGGCGCTGCTGCAGCAGGAAGGCTGGAGCGTCAAACGCGCCGGCGGCTGAGCAGCCTGCCTTCGTTCGACGCAGCGGCAAGGCCGCCGCGCGCGCGCCAACCGGCCGTTGGCTGCAGCTGCTCAGGCCAGCACGAAGCCCTCATAACCCTTGCGGGCCACGTCGGCACAACGCTCGGCATAGGCCGGAAAGCCACCCGCCAGCGGCATGAACATGCGCGGCTTGCCGGGAATGTTGGCGCCCAGGTACCAGGAGTTGCAGGTCAGGAAGACAGTGCGCCGCGCGGCGGCATTCACATGCTCGGCCCACGCCGCCTCGGCCGGCTCGCTCGCTTCGATGGTCTTCAAACCCTGCGCGTCCAGATGCGCGATGCAATCGGCGATCCACTCCACGTGCTGCTCGATGGCCACGATCACGTTGGTGAAGGCCGAGGTGCTGCCCGGCCCGGCAATGTTGAACAGATTGGGGAAGCCTGCGATCGTCATGCCCAGGTAATTCGACGGACCGGCATGCCATTTCTGCTGGATCGGCAGGCCACCGCGGCCGCGCAGGTCCAGCTTCATCAACGTGCCGGTCATCGCATCGAAGCCGGTGGCCAGCACCAGCGCGTCGAACTTGAACTCGCGTCCGCCGGCCTTCAGGCCGCCGGGCGTGAAACCTTCGATCGGCTGTGTGCTGATGTCCACCAGGCGCACGTTCGGCCGGTTGAAAGTTGCGTAATAACCGCTGTCCACGCACAGCCGCTTGCAGCCGATGGTGTGAGTGGGCGACAGCAGCCGCGCGGTCTGCGCATCCTTGACGATGCCGCGGATCTTGTCGCGCACGAACTGCGCCGCCAGCGCGTTGCTCTTCTCGTTGAGCAGCAGGTCGTTGAAGGCGCCGAGCAGGGCAAAGCCGCCGATGCGCCAGCGCGCCTCGAACGCGGCCTCGCGTTCCTCGGGCGTGACCGCCAGCGCCGATACCGGATGCGGCGGCAGCGCGGAACCAAAGCCGCCGTGCATGCGCCGGTTGCGCGCGCGAAAGCCCGCATAGTCGGCCTTGATGCGGGCCTCGTATTCGGAGTCGAGCGCTGTGTTGTGCGCCGGCGCGGCATACGCGGCGGTGCGCTGGAATACCGTCAGTTCGGCGGCCTGCTGCGCGATCAGCGGAATGGCCTGCACGGCCGACGATCCGGTGCCGACGATGCCCACGCGCTGGCCGCTGAAATCCACCGGCTCGTGCGGCCAGTCCGCGGTGTGCAACACCGGCCCGGCAAAATCGTCCAGGCCGTCGAAGGCCGGTCGGTTGGGTGAGGACAAGGGCCCGCTGGCCATGACCAGGAAGCGTGCGCTCCAGAGGTCGCCGGCCTGCGTGCGTACCTGCCAACGCCGGGCGGCCTCGTCGAAGTGCGCCGCGGCGATGCGCGTGTCGAGCGTGATGCCGTCGCGCAAGCCGAAGCGGTCGGCCACATGGTTGGCGTACCGCAGCAGCTCGGGCTGCGGCGCGTAACGCTCGCTCCAATGCCATTCCTGCTGCAGGTCCTCGTCGAAGGAAAACGAGTACTCCATGCTCTGGATGTCCACCCGCGCGCCCGGGTAGCGGTTGTGATACCAGGTGCCGCCGACGCTGGGCGCGGCCTCGATGACACGCGCCTTCAACCCCATGCCGCGTGCCTTGTGCAGCATGTACAGCCCGGCAAAGCCGGCGCCGACGATGAGCAGGTCCACGCTCTCGTGCTGCGGGTGGGGTGTGGAAGTGCTCATGCGCTGCGGCGGTCGTGCAGTGAAGGTGGCGCGAGCATAGCCGCCTCGTCGCGCAGCCGCGCCAGCAGCCCGGAATGGCGTCGCGTCGGCGTCTCGACCGCGGCGTGCAGGACCGCGCGGCCCGTGGCCAGCACGACACGCGAGCGCGCACGTGTCAGCGCGGTGTAGAGCAATTCGCGCGTGAGCACGCGGCTGCGCTGCTGTGGCAAGAGCAGCAGCAGTTCATCGAACTCCGAACCCTGCGCCTTGTGCACCGTCATCGCGAAGGCGGTTTCATGCGGCGGCAGGCGTAGTGGCGGCACCGCGCGGTGGCCCCCTGCGCCGTCGCTGAAATGGACCATCACTTCGCCGTTGGCGGCCGGCAGGACGATGCCGATGTCGCCATTGAAGAGCTTGAGCAGCGGGTCGTTGCGCAGCACCATGACCGCGCGGCCGATGTACCAGGGCGCGCGCGAATCGCCCGCACGCACATCGGTGGCATGCGCGCCCTGCAGCGACGCCAGGCGTGCCCGCGCCGTGTGCGACAAGTGCTCATTGACAGCGAGCACACCACGCGGGCCATCGCGCAGCGCGCACAGCACGCGAAAGCGCTCGAAGGCGCGGCTCACTGCAGCTACGTCGGATGGGTCGCGTTGCACCGCGTCAAAGTAGGGCGCGTAGCCATCGGCCATGCATTGCAGTGTGGTGGTGGCGAGCGCAACCCGCGGATCGCCCGCGTCATCCAGCCACCGCACCGCACCGGCGCTGTCGCTGCTCAACCCGTCGATGAGCTCGGCCGCGCGGCCCAGGCGGATGTGATCCGCCGCGCGGGCGATCGGCGAATCGGCGCCAAAGCGGTAGTTGTGCGTGAACCAGACCACGCTGTCGCGCAGCGGGCTGGCTTCGAGTGCGGCGCCGGGGGTGATCTGCGCAGGATCGACTCCGCATACCTCGGCAAGAGCGTCGATACAGGCGGCGCTGAGCGTGGGGTCGGCGCTGAGTTCGGCGAACACTGCACCCGATTCGACGGCGGCGAGCTGGTCCTTGTCGCCGAGCAGCACGATGCGCGCCGCTTCGGGCACGGCCTCGAGCAGCCGCGTCGCCAAGGCCAGGTCGAGCATCGAGGCTTCATCCACCACCAGCACGTCGATCGCCAGCGGGTTGTCAGCGCCGTGCGCAAATCCGCCCGGGTACGCGCCGAGCAGGCGATGCACGGTGTGCGACACGACCGGCATCCTTTCGCGCAGGGCCGCCGGCAGCTGCGCGGCGCGCTGCGCGATCGCCTCGCCCAGGCGCGCGGCCGCCTTGCCGGTGGGTGCGGCCAGCGCAATGCGCAGGCTGGGGTCCTGCGCGATCAGGCAGGCGAGCAGGTTCACCACGGTGCTGGTCTTGCCCGTGCCCGGTCCGCCGCTGACGACCAGCAGCCGCTGGCGCAGTGCCAGGGCCGCGGCGATCTTCTGCCAGTCGACCTGGCCGTCCATGCGGCCCCGCCGAACAGCGCGTGCAATTGCTCGCGTGCAAGCTCGAGCGAAACTGCGGCGTCTGCTGCCGGTGCGGTCTGCGCAGCGCGCAGCAGCCGCCGTGCAAGGCGCCGTTCGTAGTCGAAATGACGGTGCAGATAGAGCCGGTCGTCCGCATCCAGCAGCAGCGGCATGGCGAGCGGCCGTTCGGGCGTGCCGACCACGCCACTGGCGAGCAGGCGGCTGCGCATCGCGGCCAGGTCGATGGCTGGCTGCGTGGGGTCGGCCTCGGCTCGCAGCGTGTCGCGCAGGTCGGCCAGGCGCAGGCACACATGGCCATTGCCGGTGGCCAGGCTCAGCTCGAGGGCAGCGCGCCGCGTCAGGCGCACGCTGTTCGCGTCGGCCACACCCGGCGCCGCGGCTGCTTCGGCCCAAGCTTCGATGTGCCGCGCAAAACCTTCGGCCAGCGCCGACGCGCTGTCGTCGTGGGTGACGCCGCGCGTGGTGTTCATGCGGCCTGCCTGGACTGTGCCAACAGGGCCGACAACAAGTCCAGCGTCTGCAGCGTCGGCCGATGCGCGTACACGCCCGCGGGCGCACCGTCAGCGGAGGTCCAGTCGGGCCGCACGCCGCGCACGAACAGGTACAGCGCGCCGCCAAAATGCCGCTCGTACTGGTAGTGCGCCAGCCGTTGCTGCAGGTGCCGGTGCAGGGCCAGCGCATACAGCAGCGCCTGCAGGTGGTAGCCCTGCGCGTCCATCGCACGCGCCAGCGCGGCCGGTGCGTAGTCGGCCGCGCGATCGCCCAGATGGTTGGACTTCCAGTCGAGGATGAAGAAGCGGCCGTCGTGCTCGAACACCAGATCGATGAAACCGCGCAGGTAACCCGACAGCGTGCCGAAAGCCAATGGCGGCACGGCATAACCCTGCTGGTGCAGCAGGGCGCCGAGCGCGCGCTCGTCCAGCTGCCCGACGGGCAGGTGGAACTCCATCTCGACGCGACGGCGCTGCGGCGGCACATCGGCCAGCCGCATGTGGCGCGATGACGATGCCGGTGGCGTCGTGCCCGGAACCGGTGAAGTCGGGTTGACGCCGGCAGGCGGTGAGCTTGGCAACACGCTCGGCAGCTGTGTGTGCATGACGTCATGCAACAGGCGCAACAACTGGCGCGACCCGCGCGCCGAAGATTCCGCCATGCCCAAGGCCGGGGCAAAGCGCCGCAGCACGTGGTCGATGGCCTGGGGCCAGCCGGACGCATCGCCGAAGTCGATCTGCTCGAACACCGCGTGAAGGCATTCGCCCGCGACCGCGCCGCGCGGGAAGTTCAGGATGTCGTCGGCGTCGGTGGCAAGGGCCGCGTCGGCGGTGTCGAGGGCTTCAGCGCCAGTGTCCGGCGTTGCGGAAGGCGCGCGCAGGTCATGGTCGACGGCCGCGCCTTCATGGCGCGCGCCGTGCGTCAGGCTGCTGTAGCTGCCGATGCGCCACGCGGCGCCGATGTGTTTCGGTGGCTCGCGTGCTGCGAGACGCTGCGCGGCATCGCGCAGCGGGGCAAGCGGCGGCACCGGCGCTTGCGGCAAGACGTCCAGACCGATGCTCGGCGCATGCTGGCGCGCCAGCGTGGCCCACGCGGCGTCGATGTCCGCGGCGCGCAGCGTGTTCGCCGGCCAATCCTGCGCGGCCATGCCTGCGCCGGCCACCAGCCAGTTCAACTGCGCGCGGCAGCTCTCGGTGGCACTCAGCGACTTGCCGTGCTGGCTGAGGTAAGGGCCGACCACCAGGTAGCAGCGATGCATCGCGCGCGTCAGCGCCACGTAGATCAGCCGCATCGACTCGGCCGCGCGCTCGACGGCGACATGCGCGACGAGCTGTTGGCGCTGTGCCTTGTCGAGAACGCGAAAGTCGATCACCGGATCGCCGAGTTCGTCGTGGTACTCGAGCCCGTCGCCACCGGGCCCGCGTGCACGCTCGCGCAGCCACAACAAGGGGCAGAAGACGATCGGATACTCCAGCCCCTTCGACTTGTGGATCGTCACCACCTGCACCAGGTCGCGGTCGGATTCGAGTCGCAGCTGCGCCGCATCGTCCTGCCGCGATTCATTGCGCTGCGCCTGCAGCCAGCGCAGCAGCGCCTCGGGGCCGGCTTGCTCGGTGCTGGCTTCATGCAGGCATTCGGCCAGGTGCAGCAGGTTGGTCAATCGCCGCTCGCCGTCGGGCCTGGCCAGCAGCCGGCGGTAGACACCTTCGTCGCTCATCCAGCGGCGCAGCATCGGGCCAATGCCACGCCTGAGCCAGCTCTCGCGATAGCCGGCGAAGCGTGCGATGCTGTCCAGCAGCATCGCCTCGTCGGCCGACCAGGCTTGCAGCGCGGCCGCGTCCAGGCCCATCAGCTCGGTCGCCAGCGCGGCGCGCAGCAAGGGCTCGCGCGTCGGCTCCAGGATGGCGGCGAGCACACGTTCGATCTCGCCCGCGTCGGGGCTGTCGAAGACGCTGGCCTGCGACAGCTCGACGCTGCCCACGCCGACACTCGACAGCGCACGCCGCATCGCCGCGCCGTGCGCGTGGCTGCGCACCAGCACGGCCATGTCGCCGGCCGCGAGCGCGCGCTCGCCCAGCTTGACCTGCCCTTGCCGGGCCGCGCCCAGCAGGCGCGCGATTTCTGCGGCGCAGGCCTGCAGCGCCACCTGCATCGCCTCCTGCCGGGGCATCGGCTGGCCATCGTCGCGCGTGCGGCAGGGCCCACAGCTGCAGAGCAGCGCGGCGCGGGCGCCGCCTGCGCTGGTTTCGCTGCGCAGGTCCGCAGCAGCGGCGGGCGCGGCTTGGCGCCCAGGCTCACCGGCTGGTATTCCAGCCCCGGCAGCATGAAGGCGCGCGGGTTGGCGCCGAACAAACCGTTCAGCGCCGCCAGCAGCGCGCCCGTCGAGCGCTGGTTGTGCGACAGCGTGTAGGTGGCCAGCGCTTCGCTGCGCGCCTGCAGATAGCTGTTCAGGTCGGCATTGCGAAAACTGTAGATCGCCTGCTTCGGATCACCGACCAGGAACAGCGGCGCCGCACTGCCGCCGTAGATCGAGTGGATGATCGAGAACTGCAGCGGATCGGTGTCCTGGAATTCGTCGATCAACGCGGCCGGGAAACGCTGGCGCAGCGTTTGCGCGAGCGCGCTGCCGCGTTCACCGCACAAGCGCTCGTGCAGGTTGAAGAGCATGTCGTCGTAGCCGGTGACGCGCAGTTCGCGCTTGGCCCGGCGCAGCTCGCCCGGGCCTTCGTCCAGCAGTTCGCGCAACAGGCCCAGGCGCTGCAGCGCCAGCGCGTCGGCCTGCGCCGCGTGCAGCGTGAGCAGTGTTTCGGCGATTTCGAAGAACGGGTGCGGCCGAGGTGGCTCCTTGCCCTTGTTCGGCTTCAGCCGGGCGGCGCTGAGCAGGTCCAGCTTGGGCAGCGCCGGCTTTGCGCCCAAGGTCGCGCCGGGTGCCGTGTCGGGAACCGTGCTGGATGCCGTGTCGGATGTCGTCTCGGGCGCATCGCCGCAGGCCAGCCATTCGTCCCAGCCGCGCACGGCCTGGTCCACCGCCTCGCGCGAATAGTAGGTCTGGTTGAGGCGCGGGCGTGCCTTGTTGACGATGCCGACGATGACTTCGCGTTCGCGCTGCCACAGCGTGCGCGCCGCGCTGAATGCGGCCTGCAGTGCCTGTGCTTGCAGCACGGCCTGCTGCGCCGTGGCGGGCTGCTGCAACGAGTCGGGCCACAGCAGCAGCGACAAGGGCTTGGCCAGGCGACGCTCGAGAAGCGCGGACAGCCGCTGCGGCGTGTCCTTGACATCGAGCAGGTGGCCGGCCAGCGCAGTGCTCAGCGTGTCGCCGGCGATGTGTCGGCGCCAGAAGTCGTGCACCACGTCCAGGCGCAGGGCGCTGTCGTCGTGCAGAGCTTCCACTGCCATCGGCATGCCGGCACTGAAGGGCGCCTCGGCCAGCGCGCGCTGGCAAAAACCGTGAATGGTGAAGATCGAGGCTTCGTCGAAGGTCTGCAAGGCCAGGTCCAGTTGTAGCAGCATGTGTGCGTCGGACAGGCCATGGGTCGTGCGCAGGCTGTGCAGCAGGTCCCCCACGAAGGCATCCGTGCCCTGCACGCCGCCACCGCGCAGCCGCGCCAGCGTTTCGGCGATGCGCGCGCGGATGCGTTCGCGAAGTTCGGCCGTGGCGGCGTGGGTGAAGGTGACGACCAGGATGTCCTGCACCTTCAGCCCGCGTTGCAGCAGCAGGCGCAGGTACAGGCCGCACAGGTTCCAGGTCTTGCCGGTGCCGGCCGAGGCCTCGATCAGACGCGTGCCGTCGAGCGGACAGTCGAAGACCTCGAAGGGGCTGCTCGTCATGGGCGCACCCGCGCGTCGTCAAGCTGCGCAAGCAGCGGTGTGAAGACAGCCCGCGCCAGCGCTTCGAACTGCGCATCCAGCGGGTTCTCTATGCCGCGCAGCGCCAGTCTGTAGGCCGGGTCATCGGATTCGCTGAAACCGCCCTCCTGGCTGGCCTGCCAGGTGGACCATGCCTTGCTGCGGCCGTGCAGTGTGTACATCCAGGCGGTGCGTGGAAAGAAGCGCAGCGGCGCGCACAGGCCGCGCCGGTACAGCGTCATCAGCTCGCGCAGCTGCGCCGGGGCGTCGGCGCAGGCTGCGAAGGCGAACTCGCCGTCGGCGGAAAGCCAGCGTGTGCGCGGCGCCACGCCCGCCGGCGCGGCGGCGCACAGCGCCAGATGCGCCAGCCAGGCCTCGAGGTAGTCGCCGGCACGGCTGGGCCCGTAGCGCCAGCGCAGCAGTCCGCAAGGCTGCAGTTCGGCGAAAGTGGCATGCAGTTGCCAGCCTTCACCTTCGAGCTCGAAATCGATGCGCGCGCTCTGCGGCGGCAGGCTCGCATCGGCACCGGCCATGCGCAGCTGTTCGCTGAAACGCTGCAAGGCGGCGAGTTCGCGCTGCAGCTGCCGCTCGCCGATGGCGCCATCGGGCATCTCGGTTCCGGCACGGGCCAGGCGCTCGATTTCCTGCATCGTCGCGCCGCGCCGAAACGCCGGCAGCAGGCGGCTTGCCAAGGCGCTGCGCGCACGGCCGTCGCCGAGGAAGGGTTCGTCGTCCTGCAGTTCATCGATCTGTCGCGGCAGCTCGATGCGCAGGCGCCGGCGCAGCAGGTAGCGGCAGGGGTTGCGGAAGAACTCGACCAGCTGCGCCAGCGTCACCTGCTGCCAGGCGCCTTCGGGCAAGGGCAGCGGTGCACGGAAGAAGGGCAGCTGTGCAGCGGCCGGCGGGGCGTCTTCATCCCTGTCCGCGTCGATGCTGTCGTCCACGTCGGCCCCGTCCTGCCACGACAGCAGGTGCTGCGCCTGGGTCTTCAGGCTGTGGCGCAGCGCATCGCCGAGCTCGGTGTTGAAGCTGAGCTGGCGCACATCGCCGCCGGGTTCGAAGGCTTGCTGCGCGAAGGGTTGCAGCGCATGTTCGACCACCAGTTGCTGGCGCGCCATCGCCAACGAACTCGGCGATGCCGGATCGCTGGCGATGGCCGGCACCAGGATGTCCAGCAGGTCGGCCACCAGCACGGACGGCGGCAAGCTCGAGTTGTCGCGCACGCTGCGGCCGGTGTAGCTCAGGTACAGGCTGCTGCGCGCGCTGAGCAGCAGATCCAGCATCAGGCCGCGCTCGTCGCGCGCGCGCTGGCGGTCGCCGCGGCGTGGGTGCAGGGCGATCAGGTCGAACTCCAGCGGACGTTGTGCCGTCGGAAAGGCGCCGTCGTTCAGGCCGATCGCACACACCACCTTGAAGGGCAGCCCGCGCAAGGCGCCCATCGACGCGAAGTTCAGGCCGCCACCGGCCGCGCCGCCACGCGCCGGGTCCTCGAGTTGCTGCTGCAATGCCGCGCGCAGCACCGCCAGCGGCAGGGGCGCGAACACGCCACCGCCGAGCATGTCGTCGCAGAGCCGGCGGATCGACTGGCGCAGATCGCGCAGCGCCTCGAGCTCGTCATCCTGCGCCAGCAAAAATTCGTCGAGCATGTCGAACAGCGCACCGGCCCAGGCTTCGGGGGCCATCGGCACGCACACACGCGCATGCAGGCGCTGCACGCCGTGTGCAAAGCGCCAGAAGGCGCCCAGCGCCAGCGCGTTGGAACCTTCGGCATTGCCGGCGCCGAGCAGCTCGGCGAAGGGCTCGTGCGCCTGCTGCGGCAGCGCGTAGCCCAGGAACAGGCGCTGCAGCGCATCGGCCAGCGTGTGTCGTGCCTGCGCCGGCACTCCGAAGCTGGCGCGGTGTTGCGCGTCCAGCGCCCAATGCAGGCCGGCGTCGCGAAGCCATTCGTGCACCTGCGCCAGCGCCTCGTCGTCCAGGCCGAAGCGGCGCGCCACCGGGGGCTGCTGCAGCAGGGCGAACAAGGCGCTGGCGCTGACGCGCGACGCCACCAGCGACAGCAGTGCAAGCAGCGCGCGCTGCGGCGCATCGACGCCGCTGCGCGAGCGACCGGCAATGGCGTAGGGAATGAATCGATCGCGCGGCACGGTGCCGAAGATGGCGTCGATCAGCGGCGCGGCGTCGTCCAGCAGCGGCGTCACGATGAGAATGTCGCCGGGCCGCAGCCCGGGCTGCTCGACGAACAGGCCGAGCAGATGGTCCTGCAGCACCTCCAGTTCGCGCGTCAGCGAGTGGCAGACGTGCACTTCGACGCTGCGGTCGCCCCGCGGCGGCGTCACCGTGCCGGGCGCGAGCGCCTGCAGATCGAGGATCGCGTTCTGCAGCTGCGCGAGCAGGCCTTGGCCCGGCGCCGGCTCGAAGAAGGCGTCGTCCTCGGCCTGCCCGGCCGAGCCTTCGAGCAGCGCATCGACATGCGCCTGCGTCTGCTTGCCCCAGGTGGCGAGCAGGCGATTGCCTTCTTCGTGGCCCTGCGCCTGGCCACGTGCCGCCAGGTGGCTCAAACGGCGGCGGTCGACCAGCTCGAACCAGTATTCGCGGCACGGGTTGAGCACGTACACATGCACCTCGATACAAGCACCGAGGTGTTGCAGCAGCCGCATGTGCAGGTCGGGCATGCCGGGCAGGGCGAAGACATGCACTCGCGCCGGCAAGCCGGCGCGGCGCGCCAGGACTTCACCACCTTTGGCCAGCGCAGCGACGAAGGCCTGCGCCGGATGCGGCCCCTGCACGCCCAGTTCGGCGGCGATGCGCTGCCACAGCGCGGCCTGCCAGCCTTCGTCCAGATGCTTGGGCGTGCCCACGTCGGCCGGCCGGCCCTCGCTCCAGGCGCGCAGCCAGTCGGGGCGGTAGGTGACGTACTGTTCCAGCAAACCGCCGATGCGCTGCGCCAGCTCCCAGCGCATCAGCGCATCGGCGTCGCGCAGGTAGGCAGCCAGCCGCGGGTGGCGGGACACGAAGGCGGCATCGCACAACGCGTTGTGCACACGCCAGCCGAGCCGCGTCGCGGCGAAAGGCGAGGCCGGTGCGACGCCCGGTACCAGGCGGGCGATCTGCTGCCAGAGCCATTCGGCCAGAAAGGCGAAGCGCAGATTCGCGCAGATGCCCTGGGCATCGGCCACGGCCAGGCTCAGGTGGCGCTGCAGCGCGGCGTTCGGCACGATCACCGTCTCCGTGTCGAACACGCCCGGCGCATCGACGGCCAGACGACGCAGCAGCAAGTCGCGCAGCGGCTCGAGTCGGTTGGAGAAGTGGATGTGCAGCATGGTCGTGGCGGGCCAGCCAGTCTATGCGGCGCCCATGCAGTTGCCGTTCGAGTAGCGCCGGAGCTGCCACCCGGGCCAATCCGGTTCACACTACTTTACGCAAGGCGCACCTGGCGGACACGTGGTGGCCGCAACATCCTGTCCATCGCAACCGCAACTGAAGGAACCACGATGACCCGCCTGAACAAGACCGCTTCGACGCTTGTCACCAAGCCGATCCAGCTCTATCTGGCCGCACTGGCCGTTGCCGCCGCCGGTGTCTATGCCACCACGTCTCACGCCGCGCCGGGCGGGCCCGGCCCGGGGCAGGGCGGCACGATGACGCACATGGGGCATGGGCCGATGGGTGGCTCGATGGGCGAGCCGATGATGGGTGGCATGCTGCCGCGGATGCTCGACCGCGTGAACGCCACGCCCGAACAGCGTGCGCAGATCAAGAAGATCATGGACAGCGCGGCTGCCGACAGGCAATCCCGCCGCGAAGCCGGCCGCGCGCTGCGCGAACAGGCGATGACGTTGTTCACGCAGCCGACGGTGGATGCCACCGCGGTCGAGGCGCTGCGCAAGCAGCAGATGGCGGCACATGAGCTGGCGAGCCAGCGCATGACGGCGGCCATGATCGAGGTCAGCCGCGTGCTCACGCCCGAGCAACGCAAGCAGATCGCCGAGCAGATGACGCAGCGGCGGGAGATGATGCAGCGCCACCAGCGCGAGCGCCGCGGCCTGGACGCTCCCAAGAGCTGAGTGGGCGGCGCGACGGTGACGCGCCCTGCGCGCGCACCGTTGCCCTCACGGTGTAGCCTTTGGCTGCACCGACTCCACCTTTGACCATGGCCCAGCGACTGCTGCTGATCGACGACGACGCCCGCCTCAGCGCGATGGTGGGCGACTACCTGCGCGGCCACGGCTTCGAGCTGGACTGTGCCGCGTCGCTTGCCGCCGGCCGCGCGTTCCTGCAGCGCGGCCCCTACGATGCGCTGCTGCTCGACCTGATGCTGCCCGACGGCGACGGCCTGGAGCTGACGCGCGAGTTGCGCGCCGACACACGCCTGCGTCGCCTGCCGCTGTTGATGCTGACCGCACGCGGCGAGCCGATGGACCGCATCGTCGGCCTGGAACTCGGCGCCGACGACTACCTGCCCAAACCCTTCGAGCCGCGTGAACTGCTGGCGCGCGTGAAGGCGCTGCTGCGCCGTGCGCTGCCCGACGCCGGGCCGGCCGACGTGCTGCAGTTCGGCAGGCTGCAGATCGACCTGGGCGCGCGCCAGGCGCGGCTGGACGGCAGCGTCTGCGACCTCACCGGCCACCAGTTCGAGCTGCTCGTGGTGCTGGCCGGCAACCCCGGGCGGGTGCTGTCGCGCGACCGCATCATGGACGCGTTGAAGGGCCACCCGATGGAGGCCTTCGACCGCAGCATCGACGTGCACATCTCGCGCATCCGCGCCGTCATCGAAGACGACCCGAAGGCGCCGCGGCGCGTGCTCACGGTGCGCGGCGCCGGCTACGTGTTTGCCAAGTCGCAGGACGCTCAGGACGCGCAGGACACGCGGAGCTGATCGATGCGCTCGCTGTACCTGCGCATCTACCTCACCGTGCTGGTGGCGCTGGCGTTGTTTGCGCTGGTCTCCGGCTGGTTGATGCAGCAACACCTGCAGCACGAGCGTGCGAACTACATCGCGTCGGCGTCGCAGCGCGCCATTGCCTGGGCCGAACTGCTGGAACGCTCGCTGCCCGACGCGGACACACCGGCCTCGGAACAGGCCGCGGCGCTGATCGAGTGGTCGACGCGGCTGCGGCTGCCGCTGGCGCTGGACGATGCGCGTGGTGCGCGCATCGGCGTGTCCGAGTCCTACCTGCGGCGCGAGGCCGAGGGCCCCACGGCGGCGCGGCGCGGTCAGGCGGTGCGCCTGGACGACGGGCGCACCTTGTGGATCATGCGGCCGCCGCCGATGCGCGGGCCCGGCATGAGTGGGGGCCCCGGCCCGCGCCCGGACCGCGCAGCGATGCGCGCCGAAGGCGAGCCGGGTATGGGCGGTGGAGCGCCTGGTTTGCGCCCCGGCGCAGGCGCCCCGCCGGCCTTCGCCTGGTGGCCGGTGCCGCTGGCTTCCGGCGGGCTGGGACTGGCGGCGCTGTCGCTGGTGTTGTTCGCGGCCATTGCCGTTGGCGCCTGGCCGGTGGTGCGCCGCCTGACGCGCCGGCTCGAAGCCTTGAAGCAGGGCGTGGAGGCCTTCGGTGCGGGGGCATTGAATCAGCGTGTGGCCGAAGACGGCCGCGACGAGGTGGCCGCGCTGGGCGCCAGCTTCAACCGTGCGGCCACGCGCATCGAGGCCTTGCTGCAATCGCACCGCAGCCTGCTGGCCAATGCCAGCCATGAGCTGCGTTCACCGCTGGCGCGCTTGAAGATGGCGGTGTCGATGATCGAGGACCTGCCCACGACGAGCCCGCAGCGCCAGCTTCTGCGACGCGAGATCCACACCAACATCGCCGAGCTCGATGCACTGGTCGAGGAGGTGCTGCTGGCCAGCCGCCTCGACGCGAACCCCACGCTGCAGCGCCGCGACAGCGTCGAGCTGCTGGCGCTGGCGGCCGAGGAGGCGGCGCGCGTGAATGCGGTGGCCGGAGGCGAAACCGTGCAGGTCGTCGGTGACGAGCGCCTGCTGCGCCGCGCGCTGCGCAACCTGCTGGAAAACGCCCGCCGTTATGGCGGCGACGAGATCGAAGTGAGCGTGCAGCACGGCCCCGGCGTGGGCGCAGGCAGGAACGCCGAGCTGTGCGTGCGCGACCGCGGCCCGGGCGTGCCCGAGGCCTATCGCGAGCGCATCTTCGAAGCCTTCTTCCGCCTGCCCGGACATGCCGAGCACGAAGGCGGCGCCGGCCTGGGCCTGGCCCTGGTGCGGCAGATCGCCCAGGCCCACGGCGGCAGCGTGCGCTGCGAGCCGCGCGAGGGCGGCGGCAGCTGCTTCAGGCTGGTGTTGCCGGCAGCGTAAGCTTCGCGGCCCGGAAAGCCTCCACGCCACCGACATGACCGCACGCAAACGCCTCGCCGCCAGCCCACGCTCCACTTCCGCTGCCGCCGCCACAGCCGCCAAGGCGAGCGAGAAACGGCCAACCCGTCGCAGCGCCACGAAGGCACGCAAGCCCTTCGACCTGATCCTGCTCGGAGCCACCGGCTTCACCGGCCGCCAGGCGGTGCGGGCCGTGTTGCGCCAACGCCCCGATGCGCGCTGGGCCGTGGCCGGGCGCGACGCGGACAAACTGCGCAACCTGGTCGACACCTGCGTGCCCGAGGGCGTCGCCAGGCCCGGCATCATCGTCGCCGACACGCGCGACGCCGATGCGTTGCAGGCCATGGCCCGGCAGGGCAAGGTGCTGTTCAACCTGGCCGGCCCGTACCACGCCACCGGCGACGCCGTGGTAGCGGCCTGCATCGCCAGCGGCACGCACTACCTGGACCTGTCGGCCGAGACCTTCTGGATGCAGCGCCTGATACGCGAGCAGCACGACGCCGCGGTGCGCGCCGGCGTGAAGATCATGCCCTGCGCCGGCTACGAGGCGCTGCCCTTCGACCTGGCCAACCTGTGGGCGGCCACGCAGCTGCGCAAACAATGCGGTGAAGCCTGCGTCGGCGTGAAGATCGTGGTGCGCGTCACCGGCAAGGCGCTGACACGCCCGCAGGATCTGGTCAGCGGCGGCACCGCCGCCACCATCACCGAACTGCTGGCGCACGACCACACCGACTGCCTGCGCGACATGGCCTGCCTGCTGCCGCCGCATGCGAGCGACGCCGCCGGCGTGGCCCGGCGCAACGCCCTGCACCGGCTGCCGCGTTACGACGAGGACGTGCAGGCCGTGCTGGCGCCGTCGCTGCCGGGGCCCTTCATCAACCCGCCGGTGGTGCTGCGTGGCGTGGCGCTGATGGACGACGAGACGCTGTTCGACCGCGAATTCACGTATCGCGAAGGCACCGACATGGGCGCGCTGATGCCGGGCGGCAGCTGGCTGCCGGCACGCGCCACGCTGCCCATGCAGTGGGCGGCGGCCGCCTCCGTGGCCGCGTCCGTGGCCAACCTGAGTGCCACGATCACCGGACCGCTGCGTTTCCAGCGCGGGGTCGTCGGTGCCGTGCTGCAGCGTGTGGTGCCCAAGCCGGGCAGCGGGCCGAGCGAGGCGGCGCTGGATGCCATCGGCTACGAGTTGCGCGTCTTTGCGCGCGGCGCCAGCGGCGCGCGCTTTCGTGGCGTGGTGGTGGCACAGGGACACCCGGGCTACCGCTCGACGCCGGAGATGGCGGTGTGCATGGCCCTGGGCCTGGCCGACGGCACGCTCGGGCGCACACCGCACTTCGGCATCGTCTCGCCGGCGGCGGGGCTGGGCATCGAGGCGGTACCGGCGTTGGCCGCAGCCGGGGTGAGCTTCACGCCTGCGGCGTAGCCGCGTCGCGCCGCGACTGCCGGCGCAGCACCCACAGCAGCAAGCCGCTCAGGGCCAACGCCGCCAGCACCAGCCCGGCGGTGGAGGCGGCCCAGAAGCCACGCGCGCCCCGCAGTGCGGGCGGCGTGTGGCCGGTCAGGTCGAAGGCCAGCACGTAGCCGCCGCCCAGGCCCACGCCCCACAGCGACACGGCAAAGATGATCATCGGCAGCGTGGCGATGCGGTAGGCGCGCAACACGAAGGAGGCCACCGCCTGCGCCGCGTCCGCGGTGTGGAACAGCGCCACCCAGGCCAGCAGCGGCAGCGCCGCGGCGATGACTGCCGCGTCGTTGGTGTACAGCTGCACCACTTGCAGGCGCAGCGCATAGATCAGCGCACCGACGCCCGCGGCCACACACACGCCGATCTGCAGGCCGTGCCAGCCGATGCGCCGCGCCGCATAACTGTCGCGCGCGCCGATGCGCTGCGCCACCAGCGTGGCGGTGGCGTTGGCCAGCGCCAGCGGCAACATGAACAGCACCGACACCATGTTGGCCGCCAGCTGGTGCCCGGCCACCGCCGTGGCGCCCAGGCGCACGATGAAGATGGCCATGAAGGCAAAACCGGTGACCTCGATCAGGATCGACAGACCCATCGGCACACCCAGCCGCAATTGCGTGCCGATGGCCTTGCGATCGGGCGCGCGCAGGCCCTGGCCGCGCAGCGCGAAGGGCGCATAGAAGCGGTCGTGCCCCAGCACCCACAGCCCCGCCAGCACCTGCAGCCACATGGCGATGGCGGTGGCGATGCCGCAGCCCAGCACGCCCAGCTCGGGCAGGCCCAGGCCCGGCACGCCGAACACCAGCGCGGCCGACAGCGGCACTTTCAGGCCCAGGCCGGCGAGCTGGATGACCATCACCGCCTTGGGCCGCGACACGGCGTTGTTGAAGCCGCGGTAGGCGGCGAACAGCAGTGCCGCCGGCAAGGCGAAGGCCAGCGCCATCAGGTACTGGCGCACCTTGGCCTCGACATCGGGCGTGGCCTGCGACAGCGCCAGGAAAGGCCACGGAAACGCCAGCAGCGTGCTGCCCAGCACCGACAGCCCCAGCGCCACCCAGGCCGCCTGATGCAGCTGGTGGCCGGCTTCGTGCAGCTTCCTCGCGCCGAAGAACTGCCCGACGATCGGCCCGGCCGCCACCACCACGCCCATGAAGCCGATGAACACGGTGATGTACGCGGCCGAACCCACCGCCAGCGCCGCCAGGTCGAGCGCGGCATAACGCGCCACCAGCAAGGTATCCACCGTGCCGAAGGCGATGACGGCGAGCTGTGCAATGAACACCGGCCAGGCCAGCGGCAGGATGCGCCGCGCCGAATCGCGCCAGTTCAGGCGTGCGGGTGCGATGCCGGCGATGCCGCTGTCACCGGCGCTGTCGCTGCCGCCGCCGCGCACGGCGCTCAACGTGGCACCTTGTGGCCTTGGGGCTCGAAGGTGTCGGCGGGTGGATGGTCGGCGCCATTGGCCAGTCGCGCCCGCTCGGCATAGCGGTTGAAGCGCCAGGCCCGCGCCTGCAGCGTGATGCGCCGCCACACGGCGCGCTTTTGCTGCCGGCGAGAAGGCCTGCCAGTGCTGCACTTCCTCGAAGCTGCGGCCGCAGCCCTTGCACTCGGCATCGCCCTGCGAGGTCGAGCAGATGGCGATGCACGGTGCGTCGGGCGTCGAGGCATACCAGTCGAGCCAGGCCGCGCGCGCCGCGGACGGCATGCCGGCGTCGTCGCAATCGTCCTCGTGGTAGTACACCATCAATGCGTACACCTCCGCCAGCGCCAGCACCTCGGTCGCAGGCGCGCAGGCCGTCGGGTGAGGGCGAACGTGCGCGCCACCAGTTGATGGCGGCTTCGATGTCGGTGATGTGGATCGCGGCCATGGGGGCTGCAGCATAACGTCGACCGCGCAAGCGGCATCGCACTGTCACGGGCATGCCACGCAGCGGGTTTAAGCTATGCCGATCTGGCGGGAGATGAACCGGGAGAACAGCTTGAACCCGATCGACGACGACATGGTGCGGCGCATCCAGCGCGACCTGGAAGACAGCTACGACGAGGAGCTCGAACTCGAGCTCGAGGACCGCAATGTCGATGCGCTGGCGGCGGGGCTGTCCGGCGCAGGCGACACGCGCAGCGACGCCGACCGCGAGGCGCGGCGCCACTACTTCCGCGAACTGTTTCGTCTGCAGGGCGAACTGGTCAAGCTGCAGGATTGGGTGCAGTACACGCGGCACAAGGTGGTGATCCTGTTCGAGGGGCGCGACGCTGCCGGCAAGGGCGGTGTCATCAAGCGCATCACGCAGCGCCTGAACCCGCGCGTCGCGCGCGTGGCTGCGCTGCCCGCGCCCAACGACCGCGAGCGCACGCAGTGGTACTTTCAGCGTTATGCCGCGCACCTGCCGGCGGCCGGCGAGATGGTGCTCTTCGACCGCAGTTGGTACAACCGCGCCGGCGTCGAACGCGTCATGGGCTTTTGCAGCGACGCCGAGTACGAAGAGTTCTTCCGCTCGGTGCCCGAGTTCGAACGCATGCTGGTGCGATCAGGGATCCAGCTCATCAAGTATTGGTTCTCGATTTCCGACGACGAGCAGCACCTGCGCTTCCTGGGACGCATGCACGACCCGCTGAAGCAGTGGAAGCTGAGCCCGATGGACCTGGAATCGCGCCGGCGCTGGGAGGACTACACGCGCGGCCAAGGAAATCATGCTCGAGCGCACGCACATCGCCGAGGCGCCGTGGTGGGTGGTGCAGGCGGTGGACAAGAAGAAGGCGCGGCTGAACTGCATCGCCCATCTGCTGGCGCAGATGCCCTATACCGAAGTGGAACGCGCGCCGATCGTGCTGCCGCCGCGTGTGCACCACGAGGACTACGTGCGCCACGCCGTGCCCGACACCATGCTGGTGCCCGAGCGCTATTGACAGCTCCCAAGGCCTCAGCGCGGCCTTCGCGTGATTTCAGCGTGATGGCGGCTGACCGCCGGTGTGGGCATAGGTCTTGTTGACGATCTGCCAGCGCCCGCCGATACGCGCCACGGAGAAGTAGTCGACGAAGTCGCAGCCGAGGTAGTCGGTTTCCACCAGCACGGCGACGCCGGCATCGCCCGTCAGGTCGATCGAGCGCACCACGGCCTTGTACTTGGGCCCCGCCATGCCCGGCTGCGCCGCGACCATGTCGAAGAAGCCGCCGATCGGCATGTAGGTGTCCATCGTCCCGATGTGGCCGTACATGCGCGCATCGGTGTGGAACGCCGATTTCAGCTTGGCGACATCGCCATTCGAGCCGTCGATGTACAGCTGGATGAGCGCGCGCACGTCGTCGAGATCCTGCAGATAGGTGGCCATCGTGATGTCTCCTGCGTTGGATGGATGCGAAGCGCCGCACTGTCCGCGACTGGGGCAGGCACCCGCGCCGCGATGTTATGCCCGGCGCTGCCGCACGGGCCATCCCGCATCTGTCCAAGGCTCCCCAATCGGAGGGACGCGCCGCAGGTCGAGCACGCCACCGCGCCCGGGCGATCAGTCGTGCTTGACGAAGATCAGCTGGCTGGTGTCGAAGCCCAGCGCGGCGGCGCGCGCGACCAGCCGTTGCTGCGTCGCCGCGTCGAGCACCGGGCTGCGCGCCAGCAGCCACAGGTACGACTTGTCGGGGCCGCTGATCATCGCGTACTGGTAGTTCTGTGCATCGAGCTCGAAGATGCCGTAAGCGCCGTAGAACGGCCCGAAGAACGACACCTTCAGATGGCCGACATCCGGGCTTTCGACGAAGTAGGCCTTGCCGCGAGCCTCTTTCCACTTCTTCTCGTCGGCCAGATAGCCGCGGTTGAGCACGTCGATCCCGCCGTCCTTGCGCGTCGTGTATTCGGCGGTGACACGCGACATGCCGCGCTCGAAGGAATGATCGAGCCGCGCAATCTCGTACCACTTGCCCAGGTAACGCTCTGCCTGGAAGCCGGACACCGGCTTGACGTTGTCGGGCAGGCCGGTGCAGCCGGTGAGCAAGAAGACCAACAACAACCAGAAACTTTTCATGTGTGTTTTGGCGCCCGTGTGTGGAGGGAGTAGAGCCACAGTCTTCTGGACGCGGCGAGGGGGAGGGTGGCAATGGCCAAGCTTCAAGCGCGCATCAACGTGCTCTTGCCGAACAGGCTTTCGATCAGGTCCACCGCCACCTTGGCGGTCTGGTTGCGCACATCCAGCGCCGGGTTCAGCTCCATCACGTCCAGGCTGGCCATGCGGCCGGTGTCGGCGATCATCTCCATGCACAGCTGCGCTTCGCGGTAGGTGGGGCCGCCGGGCACCGCCGTGCCGACGCCCGGCGCGATGGCCGCGTCCAGGAAGTCGACGTCGAAGCTGACGTGCAGGTGCGTGTTTGCATCCAGCGTGGCCAGCGCCAGCTCCATCGTGTGGCGCATGCCCATCTCGTCGATGTAGCGCATGTCGAAGACTTCCAGCCCCACCTGGTGCACCAGGCGCTTTTCGCCGGCATCGACACTGCGGATGCCGATCTGGCGGATCCACTTCGGGTTGAGCGCCGGCACCTGGCCGCCGATCTCCAGCAGCGCCTGCGGCCCATGGCCGCACAGGCAGGCCACCGGCATGCCGTGCAGGTTGCCGCTGGGTGTGAGCACGCTGGTGTTGAAGTCGGCATGCGCGTCCAGCCACAGCACGCGCAGCTTCTTGCCCGCCTCGCGGCAATGGCGCGCCACCGCGCCGATCGAGCCGATGGCCAGGCAATGGTCGCCGCCCAGCAGGATGGGCAATCGGCCCAGGCGCAATTCGGCGAGCACGGCGTCGTGCACGCCGTGGTTCCAGGCGATGACTTCTTCAAGGTGACGGTAGCCGTGCGCCGGCGGCAACCAGGGGTTCAGCGGGCCGACGAGGTTGCCGCGGTCGAGCAGTTCCACGCCATGCTGGATCAAGGCTTCGCCGAGCCCGGCGACACGCAGCGCTTCGGGGCCCATGCGTGCACCGCGGTCGCCCGCGCCGATGTCGGTGGGTGCGCCGATCAGGCTGAGCTGCCTCGTCACCGGCATGGCGTCAGATGTCCACCGCCAGGTCGCCGGTCTGTGTGGCGGGCTCGTCGAAACCGTACTCGCGCGCCAGCAGGTCCCAGGCTTCCTCGGCGCTTTCGACGTAGTGGAAGAGCTTCACGTCGCCGGGGCTGATCATGCCGGTGTCGATGAGCAGGTCGAAGTCGATGAGCCGGGACCAGAACTCGCGGCCGAAGAGCAGGATGGGCCGCCTGCGGCACTTGCCGGTCTGGATCAGCGTCATCGTCTCGAACAGCTCGTCCAGCGTGCCGAAGCCACCGGGGAAGCACACCAGCGCGATGCTGCGCATCAGGAAGTGCATCTTGCGCAGCCCGAAATAGTGGAACTGAAAACACAGCTCGGGCGTGATGTAGTCGTTGGGTGCCTGCTCGTGCGGCAGCACGATGTTCAGGCCGATGCTCTCGCCGCCCACTTCATGCGCGCCGCGGTTGCCGGCTTCCATGATGCCGGGGCCGCCGCCGGTGACGACATAGATCGGCGTGTCCAGACGGCGCGAGCGTGTCGTCACCAGCGCGGCAAACTCGCGCGCGGCGTCGTAGTAGCGGCTCATCTGCACCTGCATCGTCGCGCGGCGGATGGCGCCTTCGTCGCCGGCCGAACGTGCCTGCGACAACTGCAATGCGGCCGCTTCAGGCGGTGGGATGCGCGCGCTGCCGAAGATGACGATCGTGGATTCGATGCCCAGGCGCCTTTGCACCATGTCGGGCTTCAGCAGTTCGAGCTGCATGCGCACCGGCCGCAATTCGTCCTGCAGCAGGAACTCCACGTCGGTGAAGGCCAGGCGGTAGGCGCTTTCCGGCCCGCTGTAGCGCGCGCCGGGCAGGGCGGCTTGCGCGTCTTCTTCGGCGGTGGGGAAGTTGCGTGCGGTCAGGTCGTTGCGCTTGGCGTCCATCGGTCTCTTTCGGTCAATTGGTGCAGCTTAGCGTGCTGCCGCTCGGCATGGTGGCGGTGCGTGGGTATGCGGCGGGTTCGCCGCGTGCACGATGTCCGGTCATGTGCGGCGAAATGCCGCACACACGCTGCACCCGGGTGTGCGCCGCACTTCGATCTGTGTCCACTCCATCGTGCGCACATCCAGCATCTGCAGCCGCCCGGCCAATGAGCTGCCGATGCCGGCCAGCAGCTTCAGCGCCTCGGCCGCCTGCATCGTGCCGATGATCCCCACCAGTGGCGCAAACACGCCCATGGTCGCGCATTGTGTTTCTTCCACCGAGGCCTCGGGCGGGAAGACGCAGCCATAACACGGCATGTCGGCTTGGCGTGTGTCGTACACCGAGATCTGTCCATCGAAACCGATGGCCGCGCCTGACACTAAGGGGCGGCGGTGTGCCACGCAGGCGGCGTTCACCGCCTGGCGCGTGTGGAAGTTGTCGCTGCAGTCCAGCACCACGTCGGCCTGCGGCACCAGCAGGTCCAGCAAAGCAGCGTCGGCGCGCTGCACCCTTGCGGCCACCTGCACATCGGGATTGATGGCGTGAATGCTCTGTCGCGCCGATTCGGCTTTCGGCTGGCCGACGCGAGACAGGTTGTGCGCAATCTGCCGCTGCAGGTTGGTGAGATCGACCGCGTCGTCGTCGACGAGGGTGATCGTGCCCACGCCGGCGCGTACCCAGGTACAGCGCCACCGGCGAGCCCAGGCCGCCGGCGCCGATGACCAATGCGTGCGCGCCCAGCAGGCGGCGCTGGCCTTCGATGCCCAGCTCGTCGAGCAGGACGTGGCGCGAGTAGCGCAGCAACTGGTCGTCGTTCATGGGTGCCGCCCGGCAGTGCGCCAAAAGCGCAAGGCCCGCACGCGGCGGGCCTGCTTTGGCACGGGGCCGCTTGCGATCAGGATCAGTTGACCTCGGCCTCGGCCTTGCGTTCGACGGCCGTCTTGCTGACGATGACGGCACGCTTGCTCAGCTGGTTGAGCGCCTGCGTGAGCTGGAAGTCGTCGGCCGTGCCGAACTCGGGCAGCGGCTTGGGCGGCTCCTTCTGCTTGGACAGCTGCTCCTCGAGCTTGATGCGCGCGTCTTCGCGGGCCTTGGCGCGGGCTTCGTCCTTCTTCTCGTCGGGCCCCGACAGGTGCTTGGACAGATCGGCCTCGCGAGTGCGCAGCGCCGAGAAGACATTGCCTTCGGCGGTCTCGTCGAGCCAGATGTCCGGCACCACGCCCTTGGCCTGGATGGCCTTGCCCAGGGGCGTGTAGTAGCGCGCAGTGGTGATCTTCAGCGCGGTGTCGGCCGACAGCGGGCGCACGGTCTGCACCGAGCCCTTGCCGAAGGTCTGCGCGCCCATGATGGTGGCGCGCTTGTGGTCCTGCAGCGCACCGGCGACGATCTCGCTGGCGGAGGCCGAACCTTCGTTGACCAGCACCACCAGCGGCACGGTCTTCACCGCCGCGGGCAGGCGCTTCGAGCGGGTCGTTGCCGGCGCGGCGCGCATAGAACTCCGGCGAGGCCTTGAAGGTCGCCTTCGACTCGGCGATCTGGCCGTTGGTGGTGACCACCACCACGTTCTCCGGCAGGAAGGCGGCCGAGATGGCCACCGCCGCGTCGAGCAGGCCGCCCGGGTCGTTGCGCAGGTCGAGCACCAGGCCCTTGAGGTTGGGCTCCTGCTTGTAGATCTCTTCGAGCTTGCGCACGAAGTCGTCGACGGTGCGGTCCTGGAACTGGCTGACACGCAGCCAGGCGTAACCCGGCTCCAGGATCTTCGAGCGCACGCTCTGGATGCGGATCTCTTCGCGCGTGATGACCACCGGGAAGCTGCGGTTCTCGCTCTTGCGGAAGATCGTCAGCGACACCTTGGTGTTGGGCTCGCCGCGCATGCGCTTGACGGCCTGGTCCATGCTCAGGCCCTTGACGGCGGTGTCGTCGATGCGGGTGATCAGGTCGCCGGACTTGATGCCCGCGCGAAAGGCGGGCGAGCCTTCGATGGGCGACTGCACCTTCACCAGGCCGTCTTCCATGCCGATCTCGATGCCCACGCCGACAAAACGGCCACCGGTCTGTTCGCGAAACTCCTTCAGCGTCTTCTTGTCGAAATACTGCGAATGCGGGTCCAGGCCGGCGACCATGCCGGAGATGGCGTCGCCGATGAGCTTCTTCTCGTCGACCTGCTCGACATAATCGCTCTTGACCATGCCGAACACTGCCGCCAGTTGCTGCAGTTCCTCGAGAGGCAGGGCGGCCGTGCCGGCGCGGGCAAAGGCTTGCAACTGGATGGTCGCCAGGGCGCCAGCCAGCGCGCCCACTGCGATCATCCCCGCGACCCTCATCTTGGCGTTCATGCGTGTTCCAGACATTTGAGTACAAGCTCCCTAGCAGTATAAAACCCCAGGGCACTTCGAGTATGAAGCCGCGGTGAAAGTTGCACGCGGCCAGGGCTTTGCCGCAGGCCGCTTTCAAACGTCCTGGCGCGCGAAAGTCACGACGTGGTCCACTTCCGCACGAATGCCGATCCACTCGCCGACCTGGTGGTCGTGGTGCGAGGGCACATGCGCCAGCACCTGCTCGCCACCGGCCAGGCGCAGCGTGTACAGGAATTCCGAGCCGCGGAAGGCCTTGCGCTCGATGCGCGCCTTCACCGGGCTCAGGTCGTCGTGCACGATGTCGTCGGCGCGCAGCAGCACGTCGCATTCGCCGCCCGGGTAGGCCTCGGGCAAGGGGCATTCCTGCAGATCCTCCAGCGCGCCGAGCACGGTGTGCACGCAGCCGCCGCTGCGCCCGGCCGCGACCCGGTCGATGTGCGCCGGGGTGAAGACGCCATGACCGATGAACTGCGCCACGAAACGCGTGGTCGGGCGGTGGTACAGCGCATAGGCATCGTCCCACTGCTCCAGCCGGCCGCGATGCATCACGCCGATGACATCGCCCAGCGCAAAGGCCTCGAGCTGGTCGTGCGTGACGAACAGCGCCGTCGTGCCGGTGTTCTTCAATATGGCCCGCACTTCGAGCGCCAGGCGCTCGCGCAGGTCCACGTCCAGGTTCGAAAAGGGCTCGTCCAGCAGCAGAAGCCGGGGTGAGGGGGCCAGCGCCCGCGCCAGCGCGATGCGCTGCTGCTGCCCGCCGGACAACTGGTGCGGTGCGCGCTGCGCCACTTCGCGCAGGCCGACCAGATCGAGCATCTCCTGCACCCGCGCCTTGCGCTGAGCGCGCGGCAACTGCTGCACGCCGAAGGCCACGTTCGCGGCCACGTTCAGGTGCGGAAACAGCGCGTAGTCCTGGAACACCATGCCGATGCGCCGCGCCTCCGGCGCCACCTGCACGCCCGCCGCGGCGTCGCCCAGCACCTGGCCGTCGATAAGCACCCGGCCCTCGCCCAGCGGTTCCAGCCCGGCCACGGCACGCAGCAGCGTGGTCTTGCCACAGCCCGACGGGCCGATGAGCACGCCGATCTGTCCCGCCGCCAGCCCCAGCGTGACGCCGTCGACGGCGGCATGCTCTGCGCGGCTGCCGGCATAGCGCACACCCACGGATTCGAGGCTCAGGAACATGCCGCGATGATAATTCGCTCGATGGAAATGAGCATGGTTCGCATTTCGCGGAAGAACCCTGCAGCGCTGAAACCCAGCGACGCGCTCGCCGCGCCCGCCCTGGCGCGGCGCTCCAAGCTCATGCTGCGGTCAAGGCCATGCGCAGCCTGCTGAGCCTGTGCTGCCTGCTGCTGGCCCTGCCGGTGCTGGGCGTGCTGGGCGCCTGGTTCGCGCTGGATGCGGCGGCGCTGGCCACCTTGTCGCACCAGGCGGACACGGTGCTGCCGGGTTACGTGCTGCAGACGGCCGCGTTGACCGCGGGTGTGGCGGTGGGCGTGATGTTGCTCGGCACGGCCTGCGCTGCGGCCGTGAGCTTGTTCGACTTCCCGGGACGGCGCTTCTTCGAATGGGCGCTGCTGCTGCCGCTGGCCATGCCGGCCTATGTGCTGGCCTACGCCTGGACCGACGCGCTGCAGTTCAGCAGCCCGTTGCAGACCACGCTGCGTGGCTGGCTGGGCACGAGCGGGCCGCTGTGGCCCGACGTGCGCAGCCTGTGGGGCGCGGTGATCCTGTTCGTGCTGTGCCTGTACCCCTACGTCTACCTGCTGACGCGCGCCGCGCTGGCCGAGCGCGGTGTGCAGATGATGGAAGTGGCACGCCTGCTCGGCGCCGGCATGCGCCGGCGTGTGCTGCGCGTGGCGCTGCCGCTGGCGCGCCCGGCCATCGCCGCCGGCGTCGCGCTGGCCTTGATGGAAACGCTGGCCGACTACGGCGTGGGCGCGTTTTTCGGCCTGAACACCTTCAGCACCGGCATCTACAAGGCCTGGATGGTGATGAACGACCCCGTTGCCGCGGCGCAGTTGGCGTCGCTGCTGTTGCTGGTCGTGGCGCTGCTGCTCATGGCCGAGCGCCGCTCGCAGCGCCGGCTGCGCTTCGCCGGCGGCCGCCACGCCCGCAGCAGCGAGGCACGCGCCATCGCGCTGCGCGGCCGTGCGGCATGGGCGGCATGGAGCCTTTGCGCGCTGCCGGTGTTGCTGGGTTTCGTGCTGCCGGTGCTGTGGCTGGTGCGCATGCTGTGGGTCGAAGCGGCCGCGTCGGACATCGGCTTGCCGCTGGAGCGTTTCGGGCAATGGGCATGGTCCAGCCTGCGCCTGGCGGGTGGGGCCGCGCTGGCCGCCACGCTTCTGGCATTGGCGCTGGGTGTGGCACTGCGGCGACCGAGCGCGCCCGGCGTCGCCGTGTTGCCGGTGATGGCGCGGGTGGTGTCGCTGGGCTATGCGCTGCCCGGTGCGGTCATCGCGGTGGGCATCCTGCTGCCGCTGGGCTGGCTGCAGCAGCGCTGGCCGCACATCGGCCTGAGCGTGTGGGTCACCGGCACGGTCTTCGGCCTGATGTATGCCTATCTGGTGCGTTTTTCTGCCGTGGCCCTGCAGTCGGTGGAGGCCGGCCTGGCGCGCGTGCCGCGCTCGATCGACGAGAGCGCGCGGCTTCTCGGCGCGGGGCCGAGGCGCGTCTTCATGCAGCTGCAGCTGCCGCTGTTGCGCCGCTCGGCGCTGGCCGCGGCCTTGCTGGTGTTCGTCGACGTGATGAAGGAGCTGCCGGCCACGCTGGTGCTGCGCCCCTTCGGCAGCGACACGCTGGCCGTCGTGGCCTACAACCTGGCGCGCGACGAGCGCCTGGCCGAGGCCGCGCTGCCGTCGCTGGCCATCGTCGCGGTGGGCTTGCTGCCGGTGGTACTGCTGTCGCGGGCCTTGCGGCAGAAGTGACCAGCGCGCGTGTCCGGCCGGGCGCCGGTCGTTCAGGCATCGCTGGAGTGTCCGGGGGAACGGAAGTCTGCGGACGCCGGCGAACGTTCATATGGTCCCACCGACAGGAATCGAACCTGTATCTGGCGCTTAGGAGGCGCCCGTTCTATCCATTGAACTACGGCGGGAGCGGTCGGGATTCTGGCATGCAGCGCCTGGGCGTCGCTGCCGGCGCTTTCACTGCCAGCGCCAGCTCCAGATCAGCTCGATCGAATTGGCCTCGCCGGATTGCGCGCGGATGGTGAAACGCTGCGCGATGCGGTAGATCAGCTGCCAGTTGCCGGTGGTGGCGTTGAGCCCGCGCTCGTAGCCGACGTACCAGTTGCGCGACAGCTGCTTGCCCACCGAGACGATGGCGCCGCCGGACACGCTGTCGCTCTGGCGCAGCGACACGTCGTCCAGGCCGAACATATTGAACAGGTCGTCGAGCGCGCTCGGTTCATCGCCGGCTAGCAGCGCCATCGCCGCAGCCTGCAGCAGGGCCGTGTCGCCCGAACCCTGGCCCTCGCTGGCACGCCCGCGCAGCAGCCAGCTGAGTCGTTCCGCATCGGACATGTCCGGCTCGGAGAAGAGGCGCACGCGCGGCACGAGCACGGTGCCGGTGACGGCCACACCGACGCGTACGTCGAGGTTCGGACGTGTGGCTTCGATGTCGAGTTGCGGGTTCTCGATGGGGCCGTTGAAGGTGAGCACGCCACGGTCGATGTCCAGCCGCTGCCGGTAGGCGCGGAAGGTGCCGCCCACCGTGCGCACGCTGCCGTCCACACGCAGGCGCCCCAGTGGCGCGGTCAGTCGCAGCTCGCCGCGCAAGTTGGCATCCAGGCCTTGGCCACGCACCCTGAGTTTTTCGCCCAGGCCCACGCGCAGGTTCAGCGTGGCGCGTCGCGCCTTGGCATTGGCCTGGCTGGTATCGGCCGCGGCGGTGTTGGTGAATTCGGCGTCGGCGTCGCTGCCACGGCGCACATGCACGTCATCCGACAGCCGCGGCGCCTCGCTGCGGCTGAAGTCGATGAGGCCTTCGTCGACGTTGAAATCGCCATCCAGCGCCAGCGTGTCGCGGCCCAGCTTGAGCACGGCATCGCCGCTGGTGATGATGCGCCGGTCCACGCGGCCGAGCAGCTGGAACCTGTCCAGCCGCAGGCCAAGTTCGGCCCGGGGCGCGGCGCCCAGGCTGGCATCGCCGCGCAATGTCAGGCTGCCGCTGCCGGCGCTGGCGGTGAAGCGTTCGATACGTGCGGTGTCGCCCAGCAGCACGATGGACACTTCGCCGTCGCGCACATCCACACCCTGCAGCACGTTGCGCACGCCCAGGCCCGTGCCGGTGAGCTCGCCGGTGTACTCGGGCGCGCCGAAGCGACCGCCGATCGAGGCGCCGGCGTGCATCGCACCCGTCAGCCGCCAACCCGGCGGCAGCCACGGCCCCCAGACGCCGAGGTCGCCGATCTGCAGTTCCAGCACGCCGTTGAGGGGGGCGTCGTCCGTCGGCCAGATGGCCTTGGGCGAGGTGCGCGCCACCACCGCGCCGCCCACACGCCCCAGCGTCTTGCCGGCCACACCGGTTGTGAAGCTCCACTCGCCGTCGCGGGCACTGACGCCGAGGCGCAGATCGCTCAGGCCGAGCGTGCGCACGCCGGACTCGTCGGTCACGCTCAAGTCGCCGCTGCTGCGTTCGACCACCACTTCGGCGCTGAAGCTGGGCGCACTCTGCACCTGCAGCTTGCCACCCAGACGCAGATCGCCGCCCCAGCCAAAACGCGGCTGCAGACGCGTCAGCAACGGCGCCACGTCCAGCGGCTCGAGCGTCGCCTGCGCATCCAGCAGCGCCGGCGCGCGGCCCGGGTCGGCAGCGCTCCAGGCAATGCGGCTCCAGCTCAAGACGGCGCCGAGCAGTTCGGCGCGGCCGGCGTCGAGCTTGGCGCGCAGCGGGCCGTTGGCCCAGGCCAGCTCGAAGCCGAAATCGCGCAGGCTGACCCAGGCGGGCGCCGGTTCGACCGCGGCGTCGCCGCGCAGCTCGAGCTTCTGCACGCGGCCACGCCAGCCGCTCAGGCCCTGCGGCGCGGCGCCGAGTGCGCTGCCCTGCATCTGCAGCAGGGCCAGCGTGCGCGTGGCCACGGCAGCGGCGGGCGTGTTGTGCAGCGATTCGACCCAGGCCGGCGGCAGGGATTTCGAGTCGGCGCGCAGCTCCAGGCTGTGTGCCGACAGCGTGCCCTTCAACTGCAGCTGCAGCGTTTCCGCGGAAGGTGGGCCCACAGCCACCTGCTTCAGTTCGACCCAGGCGTCCAGCGGCGCGTCCCCCTGCGTGCCCAGCAGCCAGCGTGCCTTGGCGCTGCTGCACGCTGGCCGGGCCCAGCAGCAAGGCACTGGCGTCGAGCGTGCCCTCGGTGCTGAGGGCAGGCCAACGGCCGCGCACTTGCGCCTTGGCGTTGAGCGCGCCGGCCAGTCGCATGTCCGCGCCCTTGTCCTGGAGCAGGCGCAGCAGGGGTTGCAGGCGCTTCAGCGTCGGCATCTCCGCCTTCAGATCCCAGCGGTCGGCAGCGCCGTCGTTGAGGCTGCCCAGCTGTGCATCGGCCAGCAGGCTGTTGCCGTCGGCATCGAGCTGAAGCTTGGCGACCGTCTTGCCGTCCGCCGCGGATTGCAGCGACAGGTTGCCGTTGAGTGGCACGCCCGCCAGGCGGCTGGGCTGCAGGTTCAGTGTTGCACGGCCGCGTGTCTGCGCCAGCTGCTGCAGCAGCGACGGCGCCGATGCCGGCAACACCAGATCGAAGTCCGTGTTTGCGTTGAGGCGGTGCGAACCCTTGCGCCACGCCGAATCCTCAGGCCCTGGCCACCAGGGCAGCGGGTCGAATTCGCTCAGGCTGGCCTGGCCGCGGGCCGCCCAGCCAGCGCGCGTGGAGGCGCGTGTCAGCTGCGCATTCAGCGTGGCGCGGGCATCGCCGGCCTGCGCCAGCAACTCGCGCAGTTCGATGCGCAAGGCGCTGACCCGAGCGTCGAGCCGAAGACGCACCGGCTGCGCCGGGCCGCGGTCGAGCAACTGACCATCGAGGTTGCCGCGCACCTGCACGGTGGGCGCCTGTGCGGCCGCCGCTGGCGCTGCCCCGACTGGTGCCGTGCCGAAGCCACTGCCGTCGAGCCGCAACTGGCCGCCCAGCCGCATGGCGGGCGCGCGGGCATCCAGCAGCGCTGGGCGCAGCGCGGTGATGCGCGTGTCGAGCTGCCAGGTGGCCGGGTTCCACTGCCCGCTGCCGCTGATGCGCCCGGCCGCAGCCTGGGCCGTGCCCAATTCGGCGTCGAAGGCGCGCAGCTCGAGTTGGCTGGCGTCGTCGGGCCTGGCGTGCAACTCGAGCTTGATCTCGCGCAACGGCAGGCGCCCTTCGTTCCAGCGGCCGGCGGCGCGGTTGTTCAGGGTCAGCGACACGGCGGCCGGCTGGTCGCGTGCCTGGGTGCTGGCCGACGCCTGCAGGTCCAGCGCGGTGCGCGGCGCGTCGCTGTGCAGCGCCGACAGGTCGAGCTCGCGCGCGCTGGCCTGCAGCGCACCCAGCGGCCAGCTGGCGAAAGGATGCAGCGTCGCATTGGCATCGAGCGTCTGCGCCGGCCGCGGCGGCGCTGGCTGGGCACGCAGGCTCAAGCGCAGTGCCAGCGTGTCCAGCGGCCCGGACAGGTTGGCGCTGGCGCTCCATTCGCCGACGGTGCTGAGCTGCTGACGTCAATTCGGCGCTGGCCTGCACGTCCAGACTGCCGGTCGTGGCGACTTGTGCATGCCCCGTCAATCTCAGGCGATCCCATGAAACCTGCAGATCGTCCACACGATGCAGCGCGCCGTCTTCGGTGGCCAGTTGCAGGCGCGCGCGCAGATCGCGCAGGGGTGTGTCCAGGCCATCGATCTGCAGCTCATCCACGCGCAGTGCGGCGATGTCGAGCCCGATCGGCAGAGCCAGGCTGTCGGGCGCTGTCGAGGCCGTGCTGGGTTCGCTGGACAGCTGCACGGCGATGCGCTTGACGCTCAGTTCCTGCAGGCTGATGCGCAACCACAGCGCCGTGCCGGCCGAGTGCAGGCGCGGCCCGCGCCAGCTCAACTGCTGCAGGCTCAGTCGAGCACCTTCGCCGGGCAAGGGAATCTCCACGGTCTCGGCATCGAAATCGCCGAACAACGCACCGCGCACGCCGGTGATCTGCACCCCCGGCACGCGCGCCAGCAGCCAGGCCGTGCCGGGCTCGGTACTCAGCAGCCACCACAGCGCACCCAGCACCAAGGCCAGCACGGCAACCACGCTGAGCAGGTAGCCGACCAGGCCGGCAAAGAGCCAGCGCAGAGGTCGCTTCGGCGCGCGTTGGCGGCGCGCCAGGCTTGGGCGCTGCCGGTGGCACCGGCGGCGGCTGGGCGGGGCTGGGGCTGTCGCTCATGGCCCGGAATCAGAAGACCACGCCGACACTGAAGTGCAGGCGAAACTTGTGCACATCCTGGCCATAGGCCAGGTCCACGCGCAGCGGCCCCACGGGGCTGCGCCAGTGCAGCCCGGCGCCGTAGCCGAACACCGGGCGCATGTTGTTCCAGCCGTTCGAGGCATTGCCCGCATCGACGAACAGCGCCCACAGGAAGGCCGGCTGGTCGGCGAAGATGGGGCGCGCCACCTGCAGGCTGCCGGTGAGCAGCGTGGTGCCGCTGACGGTGACGCCGCCCAGCTCCGGCCCGAGCGAGCGATAGGCGTAGCCACGCACCGAATCGTCGCCGCCGGCGCGAAACAGCAGCGTGTCCGGCACGCCCAGCGACTCGCGCACGAAGACTTCGCCCAGTTCGAGGCGTGCGCTGCCATAGAAGTTGTTGCCCAGCGGCATGTAACCCTGCACCCGGGCGTACGCGCGGGCAAAGGCGCCGGCGTCTTCGGTCACCAGGTTGCCGGTCAGCGGCGTGGTCGTGCCTTGTGCATAACCCAGCGCGCCCTGCAGCGACCAGACGGTGCCGAGTGTCGGCGTGCGCAGGTCATCGACATTGCGCCGGTTCCAGTGGTAGTTGGCGGACAGGGCCTCGCTGTCGTTGATGCCGGCCGAGGTTTCGAGCCGGGCGCGCGCGTATTCGGCGTAGTAGAGGCGCCAGATGCGCACCGTGTCGCGCGTGCGGCCGGCGCGCACATGCCAGGACAGGCGTCTTTCGTCGTCGCTGTCGAGCTCTTCCGCCTGGCCAGCAAAGAGGGTGCGCCAGCCGTCCTCCTGCAGGTGTGAGATCAACTCGCCGTTCCAGTAGTTCAGGTTCTGGCCGATCTGCAGTTTGTTGCGCAGGATCCAGCGTGTGTCGAAGAGGCGCCGGTGCGTGTGTTCCAGCGACAGCAGCAAGCCGGTGTCGTCGGCATAACCGACGCCCACCGTGGCCTGCTGCAGCGGCAGCTCGCGCAGCGCCAACAGCACCTGCGCAGCGGCAGGATCGCTGGCCAGGCCATCGACGTCGATGACCACGCTTTCGAACAGGCCCAGGCTCAGGATGCGGTCCTGCATGTCGCGGATCAACTGTTCGGTGGCCGCCTTGCCCGACAGCTCGCGTGCCATCGGCAGCACGGCGCCCTCGTCATAGCGCTGCAGCCCGGCGGTCTTGATGTCGCCGATGCGGAACAGCGGGCCGCTGTCGGCCACCAGGAACAGGCGCACGCTGTTGTTCTCTGCATTCACCACCGCAGCGGTGCCGCTCCACTGCGCCGACAGGTAGGCGTTGCTGCGCAGCGTGGACAACACACGGTTCTTGGCAGCGTCCCAGGCCGCTTGGGTGAACGGCTGGCCGGGCTGCAGCCCCCATTCGGTCTGCAGCGCCTGCGACAGCACCAATGCATCGACCTCGGCCGCGGCGACCTCGTCGTAAAGGCCGCCCTGCACGTCGAGCGTCAGCCGCTCGATGAGTGCCGGCGGCCCGCTCAGGACGCTCAGGCGCAGCAAGGGCGGCTCGGCACCGTCGTCGACGCGCTCCACCTTGACCACCGGGTTGAAGTAGCCCTCGGTCTTGAGCAGTTCCAGCACCTGCGTCGAACCGGCCGCCACCAGCCGGTCGATCTCGCTGCTCGTCAGCGAGTCGGCTTCGGCGGCGTATTGCAGGCGCGCCAGATCAAGATGCCTGAGCAACAAGGCGCGCAGCTCCGACGGTGCATCGACTTCAAGGCGGAACTGCGCCGGGCGCTTCGGCTCGGCCGCCGCCTCGGGCTTGTCGGACAGGAAGGGCAGGCTGGAACAACCGCCAAGAAGCCCCATCAGACCGAGCCACAGCGCCAGGTGCAGCGCTGCGCGAAGGATCATTTGCTCAGCAACCGCATGGCCCCTTCCAGGCCCTGCAGGGTGAGCGGGAACATGCGCTGGTTCATGATCTGCTGCACCACGGCGATGCTCTGCCGGTATTGCCACACGCCCAGCGGCTCGGGGTTGATCCAGGCGTACTTGGGGAACGCGTGTGTCAGGCGTTGCAGCCATTCGGCGCCGGCTTCCTCGTTGTTGTATTCGACGCTGCCGCCGGGCTGCAGGATCTCGTAGGGGCTCATCGTCGCGTCGCCGACGAAGATCAGCTTGTAGTCCTTGTTGTACTTGCGGATGATGTCCCAGGTGCTGAACTTCTCGCTGAAGCGGCGCCGGTTGTTCTTCCACATGAAGTCGTAGACGCAGTTGTGGAAGTAATAGAACTCGAGGTGCTTGAACTCGGTCTTGGCGGCACTGAACAGTTCTTCGGCGCGGTGGATGTGCTCGTCCATGGTGCCGCCGACATCCATCAGCAGCAGCACCTTCACCTTGTTGTGTCGCTCGGGCACCATCTTGATGTCCAGCATGCCGGCATTGGCCGCGGTGCAGTGGATGGTGTCGTCCAGGTCGAGTTCCAGCTCGTTGCCTTCGCGCGCGAAGCGGCGCAGCCGGCGCAGCGCGACCTTGATGTTGCGCGTGCCCAGTTCCAGTGTGTCGTCGTAGTCCTTGTAGGCGCGTTGGTCCCAGACCTTGACGGCGCTCTTGTTGCGGCCCTTGTCCTGGCCGATGCGGATGCCCTGCGGGTTGTAGCCGAAGGCGCCGAAGGGGCTGGTGCCGCCGGTGCCGATCATCTTGCTGCCGCCTTCGTGGCGTTTCTTCTGTTCCTCGAAGCGCTTCTTCAGCGTTTCCATCAGCTCGTCCCAGCCCATCTTCTCGATCGCGGCCTTTTCCTCGGCGCTGAGTTCGAGCTCCAGCGTCTTGCGCAGCCATTCCAGCGGCACGTCCTGGCTGAAGTCGGCGAGCATCTCCACGCCCTTGAAGTAGGCGGCGAAAGCGCGGTCGAACTTGTCGAACTGGGCTTCGTCCTTGACCAGCGAGGTGCGCGCCAGGTAATAGAAATCGTCGACCGATGGTCCGATCACGCCGAGCTTGATGGCTTCGAGCAGCGTCAGGTATTCCTTGACCGAGACCGGCAGCTTGGCCGCGCGCAGCGTGTAGAAGAAGTTGATCAGCATGGTGACGACGGCCTTATCGGTGAGGCGGCGCAATGGGAAGGGCGGCGCAGACCCGGTGCAGCCCGAAGCATAGCCGGCTGCGCAGGCCGCGGCCATGGGCGCCAAGGAGGTGGCCCGATGCTATAAGAAGTGCAGCGGCCGAGCATCTGTCGGCGCGGTCGGGTGCACAGCATGTTGTCGTCGTTGAGCGCCACCGAAGTGGCCTTTCTGCTGATTGCCGTGGTGCAGGTGGCCGCTGCATTGGTCTGGGCGCTTGGCGCATGCTTCGTGCCCGAAGAGCGCGCCGCGATGGGCCACTGGGCCGCGTACGCGGCGCTGAGCGCATCGACCTGGGTGCTACTGTCGCTGAACCTGGATTCGCCGCCGCTGTTGGGGGTGCTGGGCGGCATGTGCGCCGCCATGTCCTTGCGCCGCGGCATCCAGATCTTCGTCGGACGGCTGCAAAGCCTGCGCGGTGCGGCGCTGCTGCTGGGCTTGGTCGCAGCCGTCGGCGCGCTGGGAGCCGACTCGGCCTGGCGTCCGCTGCAGGCGGTGGTCAACTTCGGCGTGCTGGCCTGGTTGTACTTCAGCATGGCTTTGGAGTTGCGCCGATTCGCCCATGCGCATCTGCAGTGGCGATGGCCCTGGTTGCTGGCGGCGCCCTTGTTGCTGGGCGCCTTCGGCTTCGCCAGCCGCTCGCTGCGTGCGCTGTGGTGGCCCGATTCGGTGCTGACGGAGATGACGGTGCACAGCGCGCTCAATGTCGGCTCGGCCATCGGCTACATCGTGCTGGTGTTGCTGATGCATGCCACACTGATGACGCTGGTGGTGTCGCGGCTGCTGCACGACCTGCGACGTCTGGCGCGCCGCGATGGCTTGACCGGACTGCTCAATCGGCGCGCCATGCACGAATTGCTCGACCAGCATGCGCGCCAGCGGCGGCGCGCCGAAGACAGCTTCAGCGTGCTGATGATCGACGTCGATCACTTCAAGGCCGTGAACGACGTGCATGGACATGCCACCGGTGACCTGGCGTTGCGCCACATCGCCCGCAACCTGACGCTGGCACTGCGCACCGAAGACCGCATCGCGCGCTTCGGCGGCGAGGAGTTCGTGGTCCTGCTGGTGGGCTGCGGCCTGTCGCGTGCCACGGCGGAAGCCGAGCGGCTGCGCCTGTGCGTGCAGAGCATGCCGCTGGCCGATGGCGCGGCCAGCGTGAGCCTGACGGTGAGCATCGGCGTGGCCGAATGGGCCGGCCAGGGCGAAGAAGTGTCGCGGCTGCTGGTGCGTGCCGACGAGGCGCTTTACCGCGCCAAGCATCTGGGCCGCAACCGGGTGGAGTCGGCAGCGCCGCGCACGTCCGTGCCGCTGCCGCAGTTGAACTGAACCGTCTTTGCGTTTAGGGATCGAAAGGCCCCGCTGCCCCGCTGCCCCGCTGCCCCGCTGGCCGCTCGCGGCGCATAGCGGGCGAAGACGAACAGCCGCTCTCGCGGGGTTGGCAGCATCGCGCCAGGCGGCGCCCGCCAGGGGCTCACGGTGTGGCGGTCGCCGCTTCGCGCCGACTGCACCGCGGTGCTGCAGCCAGCGTCGCGTCCAGCACTCGCTTCGCTCGCGCGATCACTACGCGCGTCGCTGCGCGCGCGGCTCCGATGCGCGCTTCGCGCGCAGACGCCAGACTGCGCCGGCGTCGACAGCTGGCGTCCGTCGCACGCCACTGGCTGGCGCAGTCGCCCGCAGGCCGCGGCGAGCTGTGAGCGCCGAGGCCACGGCCCTGAGCACCGCAGGCGCAGTCGGCGCAAGCCGACCGTCGCACGCGAAGCGCCAGCGGCCTGACCCGGGGGCGTCGCTGCACTGACAACTGCGCGACAGGCGGCTTTGCAACTTGCGGCTATGCGCCGATAGCGGCTCGTCCCGTCCTGTGCGGACGAACGCCACTCTCGCGCCGTGCACGCTTCGTGCTTTGCTCTTTCACAGCACCGCCCGCCCGCCCCACGGAGATCCCGCGTTGAGCACGCCCCGCCGCATCGTCGTCATCGGCGCCGGATTTGCCGGTACCAACCTGGTGCGCTCACTGGCACGCAAGCTGCCGCCGCTGACCACGTTGACGCTGCTGTCGGACGAGAGTTACACCACCTTCAATCCGATGCTGCCCGAGGCGGTGGGGGCCTCGGTGTTCCCCGAGCATGTCATCGTGCCGGTGCGCGAAATGCTGCCGCAGGGTGCGTCGCGCCAGTTCATCATGGGTTCGGTGGCCGAGGTGGACATGCGCTTGCGCCAGCTCATCTGCCGCACGCTGGCCGGCGAGATCGTGCTTGGTTTCGATCACCTGGTGCTGGCCTTCGGGAACCGCGCGCGCATCGACCTGATGCCCGGTATGGCCGAGCATGCGCTGCCGCTGAAGACGGTGGGCGACGCCATGCATATCCGCAACACGGTGCTGCGCCGGCTGGCGCGCATCGAGCTCGAATCGGACCGGGCCGCTCGCCGCCAGCTCGGCCACTTCATCATCGTCGGCGGTGGATTCTCCGGGGTCGAGGTGGCCGGCGAACTGGTCGATTGCCTGCGCAGCATCCGTCCCTACTACCCGCGCATCGCTGCCGACGAACTGCAGGTCACGGTGCTGCATGGCATGCAGCGGCTGCTGCCCGAGTTGTCGGCGCGCCTGGGCGCCGCGGCCTTGCGCTCGCTGCGCGAGCGCGGCGTGACGGTGCGGCTGGACACGCGCGCGGTGCGTGTCGATGCCGACGGTGTGTGGCTGTCAGACGGTGAGCTCGTCGCGGGCAGACACCGTGGTCTGCACCATCGGCACCGCGCCCAACCCCTTGCAGCAGCGCCTGGGCCTGGAGTGCCATGCCGGACGCATCGTCGTCGCCGGCGACCTGTCGGTGCCGGGCCACGAGGGCCTGTGGGCGTTGGGCGACTGTGCCTGCGTGCCGAACGCGCGCGATGCAAGCCTGTGCCCGCCGACGGCGCAGTTTGCGGTACGTCAGGCGCAGCACCTGGCCGCGAACCTGCGCGCAAGCCTGGCGGGCGGCGCCACCTTGCCCTTCAGCTACCGCTCGCGCGGCATGATGGCGTCGATCGGTCACCTCAAGGGCGTGGCGGAGGTCGCGGGTGTGCCCTTGAGCGGCTGGCCAGCCTGGCTGGCATGGCGTGCCTACTACCTGTGGCAGATGCCGTCGGTCGGACGCCGCGTGCGCATCTTCTTCGAATGGAGCTGGGGCATGCTCTTCCCGCCCGACATCACGCACCTGCGCTTTACGCGCAGCCACGAACTCAAGGCGGATGAAGAGCGGCGGCAGCGCGAGCACGTGGCCGGCATGCATGAGACTGCGGCCGTGCCTGCCGTTGCGCAGGGTTTGGCGGAGTCCAGCAATGCCTGACGAACTGCCCGTCGGCGCGCGCCGTTCGATGCGGGGCGCTCAGGACCGGGGCTTCGCCTTGCGCGTCGATCTGCGCGTCGAACTTCGCGGAGGCTTGTCGTGGCGTTTCAGCCAATCGAAGAATTCGCGGTACCAGAGCTGGCTGTTGCGCGGCTTGAGCACCCAGTGGTTCTCGTCCGGAAACCACAGCAACCGGGCATCGACATCGCGCGCCTTGAGCGTGTTGTAGTAGGCCAGACCCTGCTGATCGGGCACGCGGTAGTCGTGTGCGCCGTGGATCACCAGCGTGGGCGTGTTCATGTGGGCGGCAAAGGTGTGCGGGCTTTGTGATGCCACCAGCGCCGGGTCGTCCCAATACCAGGCACCGAACTCGCGCGCGTGCCAGGGGTAGGAATCGTCGGCAAACATGGCCGTCCAGTCGAAGCAGCCGGCGTGGCACACATAGGCCTGGTAGCGCCCCGGCGCAGCATGGCCGTTCATCCACGCCACCAGGTAGCCACCGTAACTGCCGCCTGCGGCGAAGACACGCTTCGCGTCGGCCCAGGGTTGCTTCAGCAACACATCGGTGGCGGCCTCGATGTCCTGCAGTTCCAGTTGGCCGTAGCGGTGGGTGATGCTGTCCAGAAAGGCGTAGCCGAAGCCGGAGGAGCCGTGGAAGTTGACGCTGCACACGACATAACCCATCGCGGCGAACGCGGCGTCGCACCAGCGGTAGTGCCAGCTGTCGCTGGCCGCCATGTGCGGCCCGCCGTGCAGCATGTGCAGCAGCGGGTACTTCTTCCTCGCGTCGAAGCCGGGCGGGTAGCTCAGCCACATCTGCACTTCGTCGCCGAGTGCACCGGTGAACCAGCGCTCCTCGGTGCGCCCCAGGGCCACGCCCGCCAGCAACCGGTCGTTGAAGGTCTCGATGCGGCGCGGCTTTTCGCCGGGCAGGTGGGCCCACAAGCGGGCAGGGTGGTCGGCAGAGTCGACCATGGCGACCACGGTGCCGGCACGTTTGTCGAAGGCGCTGACGCTGCCCCCCGACACCACCACTTCGGCACGCCGGTCGGGCAGGTCGAAGCGCCACAGGTGCTGGCGGCCTTTCTGTTCGGCCATGAAGAGCAAGGCCTGGCCGTCGTCCTCCCAGTGCAGTGGGGCCTGCACTTCGTGGTCCCATTCGGCGCTGTGCGCAGACCACGCACCGGTCTCGCGCTCCCAGACGCACAGCTGCGCCGGCATGGTGTGCTTCAAGCCCTGGTGGCTGCCAAGAAACGCCAGGCGCTCGCCGGTCGGGCTGTAGCGCGGCGCACCCATGTCCCACGCGGCATCGCGCACCAGTTCGCGCACGCGCCGGCTGCCGACCTCGATCTCGGCCAGCGCGAAGCAGTTGCCGGAGCGCTTCTGTGCGGCCGGGTCGAAGGCGAAGGCGATGCGCTGGCCGTCGGGCGAGATGTCGAAGGCGTTGCGATCGGGATCGCTGCGCGTCAGCTCGTAGTCGCTGCCCTCGAACAGGTCGCGCACGCGGCCCGTGGCAATGTCCATCACCAGCAGGTGCACGACGCGATCCATCGGCAGCAGGCTGTCCCAATGCCGGTACTGGGCCTGGCTGGTGACGTAGCCGCTTTCCTTGCGCTCCTTGAAGGCCTTGAGCGCTTTCTCCTGGGCCTTCGCGCCCTTCAATCCCGGCCAGACCCAGGAGAGGAAGGCAATGCGCTTGCCGTCGGGAAACCAGGCGAAGGCCTCCACGCCCGTGGCCACCGGGCCGACGCGGCGCGCCTCGCCGCCATCGGGCGCGATGACGTAGAGCTGGGCCTCGTCGTCCTTCTTGCCTTGCTGCTCACGCTTGGCGACGAAGGCGATCAGGTCGCCCTTGGGCGACCACAACGGCTGGCCGTCCTTGTCACCGCAATGGGTCAGCGCACGCTCGCGACCGCCCAGTGTGGACAGCAGCCATAGCGCGCTGGCGGACTTGTTGTCCTGCATCGAGAAGCTGCTCAGCGAGCACACCACCTGGGAGCCGTCGGGCGCCAGACTCGGGCTGCCCGCACGCTGCAGCTTCCACAACGTGTCGATCGTCAGGTTCTTCTTCTTGGCCATGGTGGGTGGCCGCCCAGGTGGCTGCTAACGCGGGCGGTCGAGCTGGAATTGCAGATGGGCCTTCACCGTCGGCCATTCGGCGGCGATGATGCTGTACACGGCCGTGTCGCGCAGTGTGCCGTTGGCGCCGATCTGGTGCGAGCGCAGCATGCCGTCAAGCTGCGCGCCCAGGCGCTCGATGGCGCGACGGCTCTGCGTGTTGAAGCGGTGCGTGCGGAACTCCACCGCAATGCAGTCCAGTGCCTCGAAGGCGTGGCCCAGCAGCATGAGCTTGCACTCGGTGTTCAGCGGCGAGCGCTGCACGCGCTGCGCATACCAGGTGGAGCCGATCTCGACACGGCGGTTGGCGCCGTCGACGTTCATGTAGGTGGTCATGCCGGCCACACGGCCTTCGGCATCGAGCACGGTGAAGGGCAGCATCGCATCCTTGGCCAGCAGCGACAGGCGCCGCTCGATCTCGGCCGCCATCGTCTCGGGTGCGGGGATCAGCGTGTACCAGAGCTTCCACAGCTCGCCGTCGCGCGCGCAGTCCTGCAGGCCGGCCAGGTGCTGCGCCGACAGCGGCACCAGCGTGGCGTGCCGGCCGCTCAGCGTGACGGGTTGGAGAAAGGCCATGGACGCCGCGCGTCAGCGGTTGTGGCGCTGCATGAACACCAGCTTCTCGAACAGCGTCACGTCCTGCTCGTTCTTCAGCAGCGCACCGACCAGCGGCGGCACGCTGACCTTGTCGTCCTTGCTCTGCAAGCGCCTCGAGCGGAATGTCCTCGGCCACGAGCAGCTTGAGCCAGTCGAGCAGTTCGGAGGTCGACGGCTTCTTCTTCAGGCCCGGCAGGTTGCGCACGTCGTAGAAGGTCTTCATCGCCGAAGTCAGCAGCTCTTTCTTCAGGCCGGGGAAGTGCACATCGATGATGGCCTTCATCGTGTCGGCGTCGGGGAACTTGATGTAGTGGAAGAAGCAGCGGCGCAGGAAGGCGTCGGGCAGTTCCTTCTCGTTGTTGGAGGTGATGAACACGACCGGCCGGTGCTTGGCCTTGATCAACTCGCGCGTTTCGTAGACGAAGAACTCCATGCGGTCGATCTCGCGCAGCAGGTCGTTCGGAAACTCGATGTCGGCCTTGTCGATCTCGTCGATGAGCAGCGCCACCGGCTGGTCGGCGGTGAAGGCCTGCCACAGCACGCCCTTGACGATGTAGTGGTGGATGTCCTTGACGCGCTCGTCGCCCAGCTGGCTGTCGCGCAGGCGACTCACCGCGTCGTATTCGTACAGGCCTTGCTGCGCCTTGGTGGTGGACTTGATGTGCCACTGCAGCAGCGGCATGCCCATGGCCTGGGCGGCCTCTTCGGCGAGCATGGTCTTGCCGGTGCCGGGCTCGCCCTTGACGAGCAGCGGGCGCTTCAGCGTGACCGCGGCGTTCACCGCCAGCTTCAGGTCTTGCGTGGCGATGTAGTTGTCGGTGCCTTGGAACTTGATCGGTGCTTGCATGAGGGCGTCTGTGGCGTGGTCCGGCTCGGGTGTCGATCGAGCGGCAATCTGGCTGGGGCGGCGGCATGCGAAGGCACGCGCTTGGAATCCGAAACCAGTATAAGGGCCGGCCTTATAATTTGCCCCGTTCCACCCAGGCGAGCCACAGCGCTCGCCTTTTTTCGAAACCCAAGGTTTGCCACACACGATGAAGATCGCGCTTTCCCTGATGCTGGCCCTGATCGGCGCAACTTCCCTCGTGCAGGCGCAGGAGCTGAAAGGCGATGCCGCCGCCGGCGCCAAGCTCAATGCCAGTTGCATCGGCTGCCACAGCATCCCGGGTTATCAATCCAGTTTCCCCGAAGTGCACAAGGTGCCGATGATTTCCGGCCAGAACGCCAAGTACATCATTGCCGCGCTCAACGCCTACAAGAAGGGCGATCGCAAGCACCCGACCATGCGCGCAGTGGCTGGCTCGCTGAGCGAGCAGGACATCGCCAATCTGGCCGCCTACTACGCCACGCACGGTACCGCCGCGGTGGTGCCCGAAGCGGCGGCGGTGCAGCCTTCGCCCGAGGTGGCGGCGCTGCTTGGCCAAGGGCGCGTGCGTGTCCTGCCACGGCGCCAACTTCAGCAAGCCGATTGACGGTGCCTACCCGAAGATCGCCGGCCAGTACCCGGACTACCTGCTTGCGGCGATGAAGGCCTACAAGGTCGAAGGCAACGCGCAAGTCGGGCGCAACAACGCCATCATGGTGGGTCAGGTCAAGCAGTTCAGTACGCAGGAGCTGAAGCTGCTGGCAGCCTACCTGGGTTCGCTGCCTAGCGAGATGAGCACCGTCGCTCAATCGAAGCTGCGCTGAGCGCGCGGCGTCGCGGTTGCCGCAGCGCCCGGGTTGTTCCACTGACCGCCGTCGATGGCCTCCGCCCGGCCTGACAACCCCGGATTGTGTTTGCGTGGCGCCGAAGCGCGCGACGTGGCGGCTATCGTCGGCTTGATCCGCGAGTTGGCGGATTTCGAGAAGCTCTCGCATCTGGTCGAGGTCACGCCCGAGACGCTGCACCCGCAGCTGTTCGGCGAACGGCCGGCGGCGGAATCGGTAGTGGCCGAGATCGACGGGCAGGTGATTGGCTTTGCGCTGTTCTTCACCAACTTCTCCACCTTCCTCGGCAAGCCCGGTCTGTACCTGGAAGACCTGTACGTGCGGCCCGCCTTTCGCAGTGCCGGCGTCGGGCGAGCCCTGCTGGTGCACCTGGCCGGTCTGGCCAACCAGCGCGGCTACGGGCGCTTCGAGTGGAGCGTGCTCGACTGGAATGTCGACGCCATCCGCTTCTACCAGCGCATGGGCGCCACGCTGATGCCCGAATGGCGCATCTGCCGCGTCACTGGTGAGGCGCTGCGCGACTTCGGCGGCTGACATTTCTATTCCGATCCTGCGGGTTGCACCGGCAGGTTCGCGACGCAAGGCGGGTATGCGTTGCCCCGCCCATCAGCGGCGGCGACGCGCAGTCAACAGCCAGCGGTGGGCTGCGCGTTAGCATCTCCGCATGCAATTGCCCTTCATGCGCTGGGCTCCCGTCTGGCGTGAGCCTGGCGTGCTTCGTGCCGACTTGATGGCCGGGCTGACCGGTGCGGTGGTGGTGCTGCCGCAGGGCGTGGCCTTTGCCACGCTGGCCGGGTTGCCGCCGCAGTACGGCTTGTATGCGGCGATGCTTCCGTGCATCGTCGCGGCACTGTTCGGATCGAGCCGCTTGATGGTCACCGGCCCGGCAAACGCGATCTCGCTGACCACGATGGCCTTGATTGCGCCCTTGGCGCTGGTCGGTTCGCCGGACTACATCCGCCTGGTGCTGACCTTGAGCTTCCTCGTGGGCGCGATGCAGCTGCTCTTGGGCCTGGCGCGCGTGGGCGAGATCGTCGAGCGCGTGCCGCATTCGGTGGTGGTGGGATTCACCGCCGGTGCAGCGATGCTCATCATCGTCAACCAACTGCCGGTGGCGCTGGGCTTGAACCCGGTGCGCGCCAGCTCGGTGTGGCTGCAGTTGCGGGCCGTGGCGTCGTCCATCGGCCTGACGCAGCCGCCCGCGCTTGCTGGCTGCGGCACTGACCGTGACTGTCGCCGTGCTGGCGCGGCCGTGGAACCGCTGGGTTCCCGCGATGCTGGTGGCCGTGGTGGCCGGTTCGCTGAGCGTGAAGCTGATGGCCTGGGCCATGCCGGACTGGCCGGTGCTGGCCACCGTGCAGGCCCTGCCGGGAGCGCTGCCGCCGCTGTCCTGGCCCGACCTGTCGATCGACACCGTGCGCAGCCTGTTCGGCGCGACGCTGGTGATGACGCTGCTCGCCTTGACCGAAGCCACGGCCATTGCCAAGGCGGTGGCGCGCAAATATCAGGATGTGCTCGACGGCAACCGCGAGTTCATCGGCCAGGGCCTGGCCAATCTTGCAGGCGCCTTCTCTTCTTCCATGCCGGCCAGCGGCTCGTTCAATCGTTCGGGCGTGAATGTCGAGGCGGGTGCGCGCACGCCGCTGGCGGCCGCGAGCGCGGCCGTGTTCCTGGTGTTGATCCTGAGCCTGGTCGCGCCGTTGGCGCGCCACCTGCCGTTGGCGGTGATTGCCGGCTTGCTTTTCGTGGTCGCCTTCGGCCTGATCGACCACCGCGAGATGCGACGCCTGTGGGCCGAAGAGCCGCTGGAACGCCTGCCACTGGCGGTGACGCTGATCGGCACGCTCACGCTGTCGCTTGAATGGGCCATCCTGCTGGGCATCACCAGTGCGCTGGTGGTGCGACGGGCGCTGCGCTAACGGGCGGCGTCGTCTGCAATGGGGTTGACCGGCTCGCGGCCTTGCCCGATGCTGCCGCGCTGCGGGTCTGCCTGCCGCCCGGCATGGCGTGAAGCCCCACCCAACCTATGGAACCGATGTTTGAAACACGCGCCCTGTTGTTGACCGACGTGGTCGACAGCACCCAATTGGCCGAGCGGCTCGGCGACGCCGCTGCGGCCGCATTGGGTGCTGCGCACGACCGTGTCGCGCGCGACCTGCTGCGTGCCTGGCGCGGACGGGAGATCGACAAGACCGACGGCATGCTGATGCTCTTCGACCTGGCCGCCGATGCGCTGGGTTTTGCGCTGGCATATCACGCAGCGCTGGCGAAGCTGCCGGTGCCGCTGAAAGCCCGCGCAGGACTGCATGTCGGGGCGGTGATCCTGCGCGCCAACCCGCCGGAAGACGTGGCGCAGGGGGCCAAGCTGCTGGAGGTGGAAGGCATTGCCAAGCCCATCGCCGCGCGTGTCATGTCGTTGGCGCTGGGCGGGCAGACGCTGCTCACTGCCGAGGCGCGCGCGGCACTGGGCGCCAGCGCACTGCGCACGCAGTCACATGGGCACTGGCACATCAAGGGCATTGCCGAGCCGGTGGAGCTGTTCGAGGCCGGTGCTGAGGGAGCGGCCTTCGCGCCACCGCCGGATTCGGCCAAGGCATACCGCGTCGTGTGGCGTGACGGGATCTGGCTGCCTCTGCGCGACGTGGCGCACAGCCTGCCGGCCGAACGCGATGCCTTCATTGGCCGGCAGGACGCTCTGAACGAGCTGGCACGGCGCTTCGATTCCGGTGCGCGCTTGGTCTCCGTGCTCGGCGTCGGCGGCACCGGCAAGACGCGGCTGGCGACACGCTTTGCCTGGACCTGGCTGGGGGACTTCCCGGGTGGGGTGTGGTTCTGCGACTTGAGTCTGGCACGCGACCTGGACGGCATCGTGCGCGCCGTGGCGCAGGGCCTGGATGTGCCTCTGGGGCTGGACGAGCCAGTCGTGCAGCTGGGCCACGCCATTGCCGGGCGCGGCCCCTGCCTGGTCATCCTGGACAACTTCGAGCAGGTGGCGCGGCATGCACAGGAAGCGCTCGGTCGCTGGCTCGACCGCGCGGCCGAGGCCCGCTTCCTGGTGACCACGCGCGAGGTGCTCGGCCTGCCGGGCGAGGAGGCGCTGGCGTTGCCGCCCCTGGGCGCGGGTGATGCGGTGGCGCTGTTCATGCGCCGTGCGCTGTCGGTCAGCCACGACTTCCAACCGGGCGTCGAGGAACAGGCCGCGATCGTGCAACTGGTCCGCCTGCTCGATGGCCTGCCGCTGGCGATAGAACTCGCGGCGGCCCGGGTGCGAGTGATGGCGCCGAGCGCGATGCTGGCTCGCATGGACGCGCGTTTCCAACTGCTCACTTCCAGCGGCGGACGACGCGACCGTCAGGCCACGCTGCGTGCCACCTTCGACTGGTCGTGGGATCTGCTGAAGGATGTCGAACGCTCGGCACTGGCGCAGCTGAGCGTCTTCGAGGGCGGGTTCACGCTGCAAGCCGCAGAAGGTGTGCTCGACCTGTCGCTCTGGAACGGCGGCCGCTCGGTTGTAGACGTGCTGCAGTCGCTGGTCGACAAGTCCTTCGTGCGGCCGCTCGGCGCGCAGCGCTTCGATCTGCTCGGCAGCGTGCAGGACTACGCGGGCGAACACCTTGGTGCGGCCGACCGGTTTCCAGGCAGCGGCGAGGCGGCGCGTCGGCTCGTGCAGCAGCGACATGGCATCTACTTCGCGCGCGCCGTGCGCCCGGGCCTCGACAACGCGGCCGCGGATCTGGACAACCTGGTGGCGGCTTGCCGCCGGGCTGTCTTGCGCGCTGACGGCGACGTGGCCGTCATCACGCTCGAGGCGGCATGGTCGCTGCTGAAGGTGCGTGGGCCGTTTGGCACCGGTGTCGAGCTGGCGCTGGCCGCGGCGCAACTCACGGCCATGGACGCCGCGGCGCGCGCCCGCGTGGCCCACGTGGCGGGCAGCGCGCTCGACGCCAGTGGCCGAGTCGGCGACGCGATGCAGCACCTGGAGTCCGCGCTGCACGGTGCGCGCCAGGTCCGCGACCGCCGGCTCGAAGCCCAGACGTTGAACAGCTTTGGCGAACTACACGCCAGCCAGGCGCGGCTGGACGAAGCGAATGCGCACCATGCGGCCGCGTTGGCAATTGCCCGCGAAATCGGCGACGCCGCGCTCGAGTGCATCGCCTTGAACGGCCTGGGCAGCGTTTGCATCGATCAGGGGCACATGGAGCAGGCGCGCGCCCATTACCAGTCAGCGCTGGACACCGCACGCGCCGCCGGCAACCGCCGCGGCGAATGTCTCGCGCTGGGCAACCTGGGCGGTGTGCTGTTCAATCTCGGCCGGCTCGAGGATGCCACGCAGCACTTCGGCGCGGGCCTGGCGGTCGCCCGGCAACTGGGCAACCGCGTATGGGAGGGCAACGCGCTGTGCAATCTTGGCGCGCTGCACCACACCCAGGGCCGCCCGCAGGAGGCGCTGGAAGAGTCGGCGGCGGCGCTGGCGCTGGCGCGATCGATCGGCCATGTGCGCCTGGAGTGCGTGGTGCAATGCAACCTGGGTCTGGTGCATTTTGCCCGGCAGGGCTGGAGCGAAGCGCAGACGCACTATCAGGCGGCCCTTGCGCTGGCGCGCGAACTGAAAGACCGGCGCAGCGAGGGACTCTTTCTCGGCTACATGGCCCAGCTGCAGGCGCAACTGGGCCTGTTTGCCGAAGCGCGGGAGTACCTTGCGCGAGGCGATCAGTTGCTCCAGCAGGTGGATGACCGCTTCTCGCTCGGCTTGCTGCTGTGCCATCGTGTCGAAGTCGAACAACTGGCCGGCGACCCTGCCGCCGCGCGCCTGGCGTACGCGCAGGTGCGCGAACTCGAGCGCAACCTAGGGGCAGGCAGCGATTCGGAACTGGGGTTGGCGATCAAGCGGGCCGCGGAACTGCTGGGAGCGGCCGAAGCTCCCATCCCGTTGCCGTGAGCGCCCGCGGTGCAGGCGGCTTCAACTCAGTCGCCGCGGTTCCTGATCCACGGATCGAGCGTGCAGGAGCGCGCTTGGCCTGAGCTCGTCTCCACGTTGATCACGTACGAGTACACCCTGCCGCCTTCCTTCTTCGCATCCGCTCTCTTGTTCAGGTTTCTCCAGCGATAGACCTTCGCGTTGTCCTTGTCGCGCCGGCCGTTGGCGAAGCCGCGGGGCCGGAAGTTGTCGACGAAGGCCACGCCGTCGTCCTCGGTGAATTCATAGTCCGCCGTCAGGATGCGCCAGTAGATGAACTTGCCTTGGGCCCCTTTCTTGAACGAAAACAGGTAGTCGTCCGCCGTGGCGAATTCGATCCTGCAACTGTCGCTGCCTTCAGGGAAGACGTTCAGATCGATGACGCAGTCCGCATCGTTCTCACCGGCGTTCTTGCAGGGATTGGTTGGCACCGTCCACGCCATGGGCCTGATCGGCGCCGGTGGCGGCGCAGGTGGCGGTGGTGGCGTGGCGCAGCCGTACACCAGCGCACTCACGATGCCTGCGGAAATCCAGTGTGTCAGTCGCATCTCGGATTACTCCTCGTCGTTATTGATGGCTCGAATCCCTGCCGCGGTGATTGATCTGACCGCGGCCATCGATCCGCCAGCAAGTATCGGCCGGAGGCGCCGGGGTGGCAAGGTGATGGCGGGCAACGGCAGCACCAGCGACCGATGCGCCGTCCTCAATGCAGTGGATGCCCCGTGCGCACGGTCGGGCTCGCAGTTGCCGATACAGTCACCCCATGTCCCGTCCGATCCTCGCCCTCGACGCCGACGGTGTGCTGGTAGACCTGCATATCGGCTACGCCCGCGCCTGGCAGCGCGCCTTCGGCACCTACCCGGTCGAGCGTGACCCGCACGCCTACTGGCCGATGGACCGCTGGGCGGTCCACAAGGTGGATGCCGAGCAGCGCCTGCAACTGCGCGCGCAGTTCGAGCAACCCGAGCTGTGGCAGACGCTGCCCGCCATCGACGGTGCGGTCGAGGCCTGCCACCGCTTGCACGATGCCGGCTACGAGCTGGTGTGCGTGACGGCGTTGGAGGCGCGCTTCCAGCGCGCTCGCTTGCTCAACCTGAAGAGCCTGGGCTTTCCCATCGCCCGCGTGCTGGCCACAGGACATACGGAAGGCGAGCGAAGCCCGAAAGCCGATGCCATCGAGGCCTTGCGTCCGGTGGCCTTCGTCGACGACTACATTGCCTACATGCGCGGCGTGCCGGCATATGTGCATACCGCGCTCGTGCTGCGTGCGGCGAACGGCAGCCCGAACGTCGGTGCGGAGCTGAGCCTGGCGCGCTCGGTGCACCAGGACCTGGCGGCTTTTGCGGACCACTGGCTCGGTCCGAACCGTGGCGCCTGAAGGTTGTTGCGCGCACGCGTTCTTCCCTCCTTTGGTGGATGTCTTTTGCGCGTCGTCGCGGGGATGATGCATTCACCGGCAGGCAAGGTGTCTGCCAGGAGACAACACAGTGATCTTCGACGAACGCAGTGAAGGTGACTACCGCATCTACGCCGGCGCACTGGAGGCTCCGCGTGGGCAGGGCTACATCGCGGCGGTGGTGGTGAACCGGGTGCGCGGCAGTATCGACGCCCCGCGCGAGGCCTATCGTGACGACAGCCTCGCCTGCGGCTACCGCTGGCTCTCGCCGGACGAGGCCCTGAGCTATGCGCTGAAAAAGGCGCGCGAGGTCATCCACCGCGAGCAGCACCGTCTGCATTGCTGAACCCACGCCCGCGGTGCGTGAGGCCGAGCCACGGCCGCCGCAGGCGCCAAACCATCAGTGCGGCGCATACTGACGCGACGCGAGGCGCAAGCGTCCGGCCACCTGCTGCGCCAGTTCTCGCGGCGCCATCACGCGCACCTGGTCGCCATGGCGCAGGATGTCCATGCTGAGTTCGGTGCTGTCGGCATAGGGCACGCGCAGTTCCAGGCCGCCATCGGTCAGCGGGCGCGTCTTCTGCTGCGGATGCCATTGTTCAGTGGCCACCCACAACGCGGCCTCTGCGCTGAAGTGCAAGGTGGCCCACTTCAGCCTGCGGCCCGAGAAGACGCCGTAGCCGCCGTCCAGTTCAGCCTTCACGGTGGCCAGCGACACGGTCCTGGCGCGCTGCGCCAGCACCGTGGTCTCACGCACGGCGTCCAGCGCAAAGCGGCGCAAGCCCTCGCTGCGGTGGCACCAGGCATCCAGATACCAGGTGTTGCGGTAGTGGGTCAGGCGCTGTGGCGACACCTCGCGCCGGCTCTCGCTGGCGCGCGCCCGGGTGAAGTAGAGCAATTCGATGCGGCGGCGCTCCAGCAGCGCGCTGCCGATGAGCTCGAAGAAGCGCGCGTTCACCGGCCGGCGCGCGGCGGCGACGATGTTCACGCGCTGCATCAGCTCGCGCGCGGCCACGTCGTTGCTGCCGAGCATGCCGTGCAGCTTGTCCAGCAGCGGCTGCAGGTGGCGGCCGAGCACGCCTTCGGCTTCCAGTCCCTGGATGAGCTGGTGCATGGTCAGCAGCGCGTGGATCTCCTTGTCGCTGAACCACAGGCCCGGCAGCTCGTGCGCGCGCTCGCGCGGGTTCCCCTCGAAGCGGTAGCTGTTGTGCAGTCGGTCGTAGACGATCGGCGCATCCAGTCGCTCGCGCAGGTACTGCAGGTCGCGTTTCAGCGTCGCGCGCGACACCTCTAGCTCGGCCTGCAGTGCCTCAAAGCTGACACCGCCGCGGTTGCGGATGAGCAGCTCGATCTTGTAGAAGCGTTCGGTCCGGTCCATGGCCATGCGCGTTGGCGCCCGCAAGTCGGGCCGCGTCAATGTTATCTGCCGCGTCGATCACAGGCTCACGCCATGAGCCTGTGGCAGTCGACACTGCCTGCATGCGTCGGGCAAGGGGCCGGGCGCGACGACCGGAGTGAACCATGGACCAGACGCCCTTTGCCTTCGATTCCCATCCCGCCGACCCTCGTGCAGGCTTCGACATCGGTTGGGACCATGCCCATCACGGCCTGGTGCCACCGCCCGAGCAGTTGTTCGACGGCAACCCCGTGCGCCTGGGCTGGCAGGCGGGCAAGGCCTGCTTCGGCGCGCACACGCTGGGCGCGTCGCGCCGCGTGCGCCAATGGCTGCAGCTGCGACTGCAGGCCTGGCAGCGTGGCATCGCCTTCGAGCTGGGTCAGGTCACGCCGCATTATCTGGGGCAGATCGAGGTGGCAATGTGCCCCATCACGCGCCAGCGGCTCGATGACACGCAGACTGCGGTGAACCGGGTGTTCGATCACGCCGGCTATGCCGCCGGCAACCTTGCGATGCTGAGCGTGGCGGCCCACCATGCCAAAGGGCGCATCGCCTGGGACGAAGCGCTGGTGAACGCACAACGCGCCGATGGCGAGCGGGCCGCGCCGCGAGACGGCGCGGACGGCGGCCGCGTGGCGGGTCTGGATGCCGCCGCCTGGTCGCGTCTGGCGGTGCTGATCTCCTTCGTCACGCCGCTGGCGCATGCGCAGGCCGCGCGCCTGCCGCTGCTGCTGCAGCCGCCGAACCGGCTGCGCCTGCTCAACCCGGTACAGGGCCTTCAGGCGTTGGTCACACGCGAACTGGGTCTGCCCGATGGCGCACGCCGCCTGCGCGAGCTGACGGCACGTCTGCCGAACGAGGCACTGCGCCTGGATTTCAACCTGTTGCTGAGCGCCCTCTTGCCTCGGCTCATCGAAGCGCGCCGCACCGAGGACGCCTGGACCCTGCGCCACGCGCTCGAGGACGCCTGGCGCGACGCACGTGTCAACCGCTGCTGGCAGCGCTTCGCCTTGCAGCTGGATGAAGCGCAGGCGCGAGACGCTGCTGCAGGGCTTCGTCAAGTCCGCGGCCGCCGGCACGCGCGTGATGCTGCACGCGCGCGATACGGCCACCGAAGGCTGGGCGTTGGACACGCGCGGGCGCGTTCCGTCAGCCGCCAAGTCGGAGCGCCGGCAGCGCACGCTGATCGCGCCGGAAGAGCACGGCGTTCGAGCGAGAATCACGCCTTCGCGTGTGAGGATTCCCGATGGCCATCTACCAGCTTGACGATGCCGTGCCGCAGATCGCACCCAGCGCCTGGGTGGCCGACAGCGCCACGGTGCTGGGACGCGTGGTCATGGAAGAGGGCGCCAGCGTCTGGTACGGCGCCGTGCTGCGCGGCGACAACGACCTGATCCATCTGGGTCGCAATACCAACATCCAGGACGGCAGCGTGCTGCACACCGACACCGGTATGCCGCTGACGCTGGGCGACAACGTCACCGTCGGCCACCAGGTCATGCTGCATGGTTGCACGGTGGGCGACGGCACGCTCATCGGCATCCAGGCAGTGGTGCTGAACGGTGCCAGGATAGGCCGCCACTGCATCGTCGGCGCGGGCGCGCTGGTGACCGAGGGCAAGGAGTTTCCCGACGGCTCGCTCATCGTCGGCACGCCGGCCAAGGTGGTGCGCATGCTCGACGCCAAGCAGATGGAGATGCTGGCGCACCTGGCCGAGCACTACCTGGTGCAGACGAAGCGCCACCGTGGTGGCCTCAAGCGCATTGCTTGAAGCCGATGTGCACGGCATGACCGAGCTGCACCGCTTCCTGTTCGACGGCCTGCCCGTGCGCGGCCAGCTGGTGCGCTTGGGCGAGAGCTGGCGCGAGATGCTGTCGCGCCGCGCGCACAACCCGTACCCGCAGCCGGTGCGGCAACTGCTCGGCGAGATGGCCGCCGCAGGTGTGCTGATGCAGGCCAACATCAAGTTCAACGGCGCACTGATCCTGCAGGTGTTTGGCGATGGCCCGGTGAAGCTGGCCGTGGCCGAGGTGAGCAACGACCTGGGCTTTCGCGCCACCGCCACCGTGAAGGGCGAGGTGAGCGCCGATGCGCGGCTCGAATCGATGCTCAACCTGCACGGCCAGGGCCGCTGCTCGATCACGCTGGACCCCACGGACCGCCTGCCTGGGCAACAACCCTACCAGGGCGTGGTGCCGCTGCACGGCGACCAGCGCGAACCGCTGCAACAGCTGTCGCAGGTGCTCGAACACTACATGCTGCAGTCCGAACAGCTCGACACGCGGCTGGTGCTGGCGGCCGACGATCACATGGCCGCGGGCTTGCTGATCCAGCGCCTGCCGGTCGAAGGTCCCAGCCGCATGTCGGGTGAGCGCAATGAAGACCAGATCGGTCTGAACGAGGATTTCAACCGCATCGCGCACCTGGCCGCCACGCTGACACGCGAGGAGCTGCTCACGCTGGATGCCGACACCGTGCTGCGCCGCCTGTTCTGGGAAGAACGGCTCGTGCGCTTCGAGCCGCGGCCGGCTCGCTTTGCCTGCAGTTGTGCGCGCGAACGTGTGCGCAACATGCTGCGCGGCCTGGGCGAGGGCGAGGTGCAGGGCATCCTGGCCGAGCGCGGCGAGGTCGAGGTGGGCTGCGAGTTCTGCGGCCAGTTCTACCGTTTCGATGCGGTCGACGTCGGCGAGATGTTCACCCCCGGGCGTGACCAGCCACAGACGCCGGCGCCGCTGCAATAGCTGGTGCGGCTGGCGCTGTGGCGCCGTGTGGCTGTGGTGAATGGGCGTTCAGCCGCCGGTCCTGGGCAGCAGGTGCCGCTCGCAATCCGGGTCGCCACAACGCTCGCACACATGTTTCCAGCGCGGCGCGGTCGCCGTGGCCGTGTCCGCAGCGTGCAGGCTCTGTGCTGCGCGCCGCGCACCGCGGCCAGGGCCGCCGCAGTCCGCGCCGGGCCCTGGCCACTGACGACGCTGTAGCCCTTCACGTGCCGCTGCAGCGCCGCACGCAGCAGCGCATCCACGGGCACGCGCACCTGTGCACCGTCGCGCTGCAGTCCGTCCGCGACCCAGGGCAGGTCGAGCGCGGTCAGCAGCGTCAGGCCATAACCTGCCTGCGCGCGCAGCGCACTGTCGTACAGGCTGCGGTCGCCGAAGACGATGTCGCTGTACACGGCGATCATCAGCGCGGTGGTATCGGCGACGACGATGGCATGCGATTGCGCGGCAGCTTCGATGCGCGCACTTGCTCGGCGGCGATGCCGGCCTGCTCATGGCGCCGCGGCGTGCGCGCGTGCGCGTCGCAGAAGTCGCGCAGCGCTTCGCTCACGCAGGCCACGCGCGTGCCGTCGGCAGCGAGCGTGTCGCGCAAGGCCAGCGCCAGCGTGCTCTTGCCGGTGCTTTCGGCGCCGACGATGGCCACCACGAGGCACGCGCTCATCGCGCGCCGCCCGCCGTGGCCAGGCGCCGCCAGGCGCGCCAACCCCACAGCGCCATCAAGGTGAACAGCGCATAGAGCAGCACCGTCAGCCACAGGCCTTTCCACGCAAACAATCCGACGCTGATCAGGTTGACGACCACCCACACCGGCCAGTTCTCGACATACTTGCGAGCGAGCAGCCATTGCCCGGCCACGCTGCCCGCCGTGGGCAGGGCGTCCCACCACGGCACGTCGGTGTCGGTGAACTGGCGCAGCACGCTGCCCAGCAGCGGCCACGCCGCGAGCACGCCGACCAGCAAGACCAGCCGGCCCTTGCGCGACAGGGCGCGCACGCGCAGGGCGCGTCCATCGTCGCCGCGGCCCTTCAGCCATTGCCACCAGCCCCACAGTGCCACCAGCACGAAGAGGATCTGCAAGCTCGCCTCACCGTAGAGCCGGCTGTCCCAGAAGAGCACGAAGTACAGCAGCGACGCGGCCATGGCCAGCGGCCACGCCGCGACGTTGACGCGAATGTTGCACACCACCATGGCGATGGACAGCACGAAGGCGATCAGTTCCGCCCCCGTGACCGGGCTGCCCCACAGGCTGAACACGGGCGCGAGCAACGGCTGCGCGGCCTGCAGCAGGCTGTTCATCGGCGACAGCGCTTTTCAGGCCTCAGGGCCGGCGCGGGTTGAGCTGCACGAGGATCTCGTCCGCCTTGACCATGCCGAGCTCGCTGCGCGCCTTTTCCTCGACCATCTCCAGGCCTTCCTTCAGATCGCTGACTTCAGCCACCAGGCGCTGGTTGCGCAGCCGCGAAGCCTCGTTCGCGGTCTGCTGCGCCAGCAGCTGCGACTGCAGGTGCACGACATAACTGCGCCCGCCCTTGCCGGCCCACAACTCGGCATGTACCAGCGCCAGCAGAAGCAGCAATGCGACGGTGATGAATCTCATCTCGGGTTCACTTGCAGAAGGCGGGGCCGCTGGGGCAAGGGACCGGGCCCCTTTGGCTCGAGGAGTCCTTGAAACCGCCGAGTACGCTCAAGTTCGACATGCGGGCGTTGTAGGCATCTGTCACGCGCTGCAACAAGCCGGGGTCGGCGCTGGAGTCGCCCTGCGGCTCGAATGCAACCCGTATGGCCCCATCGGGCAAGGTGCGCAGCGTGACCGCGATGACGGCGCTGCCGGCCTTGGCATCGATGCTGCCGTGCCGGCGATCCTGTTGCGTGATGGTCATCTTCTGATCCACCAGCGCACCCATCGCCGCATCGAAGGTGCGGTTGAAATGGACATGGCTGTCCGGCACCCTTCCGGGCTGTGCGCTGGCGCAGCCGCCGAGCGTGGCCAGGGCGGCGAGCGCGAGCATCAGCGCCGCCACGCATGAACTCATGTCCCGCTGCGCAGGTTGTAGAACGCGCTGCGCCCCGGGTAGGTGGCGACATCGCCCAGGTCCTCTTCGATGCGCAGCAGCTGGTTGTACTTGGCGACGCGGTCCGAGCGGCTCATCGAGCCGGTCTTGATCTGGCCGGCGTTGCTGCCCACCGCAATGTCGGCGATGGTCGAGTCTTCGGTCTCGCCCGAGCGGTGGCTGATGACGTTCGTCCAGCCCGCGCGTTTGGCCATCTCGATGGCGGCAAAGGTCTCGGTCAGCGTGCCGATCTGGTTGATCTTGATGAGGATCGAATTGGCCACGCCCTTCTCGATGCCTTCCTTCAGGATCTTGGTGTTGGTGACGAACAGGTCGTCACCCACCAGCTGCACCGTCTTGCCCAGGCGGTTGCTCAGGTGCTTCCAGCCGTCCCAGTCGCTTTCGGCCATGCCGTCTTCGATGCTGATGATCGGGTACTTGTCGACCCAGCCGGCCATGATGTCCGTCCACTCGGCCGCGCTCAAGCTCAGGCCCTCGGCGCTGAGCACGTACTTGCCGTCCTTGTAGAACTCGCTCGCCGCGCAGTCCAGGCCGATGGCGATCTGCTCGCCCGCCTTGTAGCCCGCCGCCTCGATGGCTTCGAGGATCATCTGGATCGCGGCCTCGTGGCTGGCCACGCTGGGCGCGAAGCCGCCTTCGTCGCCGACCGCGGTGCTCATGCCGCGATCGTGGATGATCTTCTTCAGCGCATGGAAGGTCTCGGCGCCGTAGCGCACCGCCTCGCGAAAGCTCGGCGCGCCGACGGGGATGATCATCAGCTCCTGCAGGTCCAGGCTGTTGTTGGCGTGTGCGCCGCCGTTGATGACGTTCATCATCGGCACCGGCATCTGCATGCCGCCCATGCCGCCGAAGTAGCGGTACAGCGGCAGGCCCGATTCCTCGGCCGCGGCACGCGCCACCGCCATGCTCACGGCCAGCGTGGCATTGGCGCCGAGACGGCTCTTGTTGTCGGTGCCGTCCAGATCGATCAGCGTGCGGTCGAGGAAGGCCTGCTCCGAGGCGTCCAGGCCGAGCACGGCCTCGCTCATCTCGGTGTTGATGTGCTCCACCGCGCGCAGCACGCCCTTGCCGCCGTAGCGCGACTTGTCGCCGTCGCGCAGCTCGATGGCCTCGCGCGAGCCTGTCGATGCGCCCGAGGGCACGGCGGCGCGGCCCATGGTGCCGGATTCCAGCAGCACGTCGCATTCGACGGTGGGGTTGCCGCGGCTGTCGAGGATTTCTCGGCCGACGATATCGACGATGGCGCTCATGCGTTTCCTTGTGGCAGTTTCAGATTCGGGGTTCAGACGGGCGGCGCGTCGACGCCTTCGACCAGCACCATGTTGAAGCAGGCAGTGGCACCGGCACGCATCGCGCGCGCGGCACGATAGCCCGCGCTGTCGTACATCTTCTGTGCCGCCTCGAAGCTGGGGTAGCGCAGCACGGTCAGCCGCGGCGGTGTCCAGTCGCCTTCGAGCACCGCCATGCGACCGCCGCGCACCAGGTACTCGCCGGCGAATTCCTTCACCACGGCCGGTGCGGCAGCCATGTAGGCCTTGAACTTCTCGGGGTCGCTGATGTTGGATTCGACGATCAGGTAGGCAGCGGGCATGGGGAGATCCTCAGCAGTGGAAATCGCAGTGGTGTGGCGTCATGAGCACGTGAAGTCGCTTTGGCCAGGTGACTTCAGCACGTGAAGTCATTCTCGAGCAGCGGCTGCGCCTTGACCACCCGGTCCAGCGCCACCAGTTGTTCGAGCAATGCGCGCATGTGCTTCAACGGCACCGCGTTGGGCCCGTCGCTCATCGCGTTCGCCGGGTCCGGGTGCGTTTCCATGAACAACCCTGCCACGCCGACCGCCACACCGGCGCGTGCCAGCACCGGCACGAACTCGCGCTGCCCGCCGCTGCTGGTGCCCTGGCCACCGGGCAGCTGCACCGAATGCGTGACGTCGAAGACGACCGGCGCGCCGGTCTCGCGCATGATCGCCAGGCTGCGCATGTCGCTGACCAGGTTGTTGTAGCCGAAGCTCGCGCCGCGTTCGCAGGCCATGAAGCGGTCTTCGCTCAGGCCCTTTTCACGCGCTGCGGCGCGCGCCTTGTCGATCACGTTCTTCATGTCGTGGGGCGCGAGGAACTGGCCCTTCTTGATGTTCACCGGCAACCCGCTTTGCGCCACGGCATGGATGAAGTCGGTCTGCCGGCTCAGGAAGGCAGGTGTCTGCAGCACATCGACCACTGCCGCCACGGCGGCCACCTCGGCTTCGCTGTGCACGTCGGTCAGCACCGGCACACCGATCTCGCGCTTGACCTTGGCCAGGATTTCCAGCCCGCGCTGCATGCCCGGGCCGCGGAACGAGGTGCCGCTGGAACGGTTGGCCTTGTCGTAGCTGGACTTGAAGATGAAGGGGATGCCGAGGGCGGTGGTCATCTCCTTCAGCCGCCCGGCGACCTCCATCTGCAGCGCTTCGCTTTCGACCACGCAGGGGCCGGCGATCAGGAAGAACGGCCGCTCCAGGCCGACCTCGAACCCGCACAGCTTCATGTGGGCACCCTCAGGCCTTCGGCCTGTCCCGCCAAGCGGGAGTGTTCGCGCTTGGGGCGGCCCGGCGCGCTCACGCCGCCACCTTCAACGCCTGCTGCGCTTCAGCCTGGTGTGCCAGCGCCGCGCGGATGAAGCTGTTGAACAGCGGATGCCCGTCCCACGGCGTGGACTTGAACTCGGGGTGGAACTGCACACCGACGAACCAGGGATGCGCCTCGCGCGGCAGCTCGACCATCTCCGTCAGCTTGTCGCGCTGGGTGATGGCCGAGATCACCAGCCCGGCCTGACGCAGCCGCTCCAGATAGTGTTCGTTCGCCTCGTAGCGGTGGCGGTGGCGCTCGGTCACCACGTCGCCATAGATCTCGTGCGCGAGGGTGCCGCGCTGCACGTCGGAGCTTTGTGCGCCCAGGCGCATGGTGCCGCCCATGTCGGAGCCTGCGTGGCGCTTCTGGATCGAGCCGTCGCTGTCCTGCCATTCGTCGATCAGCGCGATCACCGGGTGCGGCGTGCCGGGTTCGAACTCGGTGCTGTTGGCATCGGTCAGCCCGGCCAGGTGGCGCGCGACCTCGATCGTCGCCACCTGCATGCCCAGGCAGATGCCCAGGTAGGGAATGCGCTGCTCGCGCGCATAACGCGCGGCGACGATCTTGCCTTCGACGCCGCGCTTGCCGAAGCCGCCGGGCACCAGCACGGCGTCGAAGCGCGCCAGCTGCTCGGCATTGGCGCTGCTCAGCGTCTCGGAATCGACGTACTCGATGTTCACCCGCGCATGGTTCTGGATGCCGGCGTGGCGCAGCGCCTCGTTCAATGACTTGTACGAATCCGACAGGTCGGTGTACTTGCCGCACATGCGCGATGCTCACCTGCTTGGCCGGGTGCTCCACCTCGTGCACCAGCCGATCCCAGCGCTTCAGGTCGGCGGGCCGGGTCAGCAGCTGCAGCTTCATGCAGATCATCTCGTCCAGGCCCTGCTCGTGCAGCATGCGCGGCACCTTGTAGATGGTGTCCACGTCCCACATGCTGATCACGCCGTGCGGCTGCACGTTGGTGAACAGGCTGATCTTCTCGCGCTCCTCGTCCGGCACGGCGCGGTCGGCGCGACACAGCAGCACGTCGGGCTGGATGCCGATCTCGCGCAGCTTCTGCACCGTGTGCTGCGTCGGCTTGGTCTTCAGTTCACCGGCGGCGGCGATCCACGGCACATAGGTCAGGTGCACGAAGGCGGTGTTGCGTCGGGCCCATCTTCAGGCTCATCTGGCGCACCGCTTCCAGGAAGGGCAGCGATTCGATGTCGCCCACCGTGCCGCCGATCTCGACGATGGCCACGTCCACCGCATCGGCGCCGCCCAGTCCGGCGCCGCGCCGCACGTAGTCCTGGATCTCGTTGGTGACGTGCGGGATGACCTGCACCGTCTTGCCCAGATAGTCGCCGCGGCGCTCCTTCTCGAGCACGCTCTTGTAGATCTGGCCGGTGGTGAAGTTGTTGCTGCGCTTCATCCTTGTCGTGATGAAGCGCTCGTAGTGGCCCAGGTCGAGGTCGGTCTCGGCGCCGTCGTCGGTGACGAAGACCTCGCCGTGCTGGAACGGGCTCATCGTGCCCGGGTCGACGTTCAGGTACGGGTCGAGCTTGATCAGGGTGACCTTGAGGCCCCGCGACTCGAGCACCGCGGCCAGGGACGCCGACGCGATGCCCTTGCCCAGGGAGGACACCACACCGCCGGTGACGAAGACGAACTTGGTCATGTCTTTGTGACATCGCCCGGGTGCGGCGGCGCACCGTACGTAATGCTCAGGTGGGAAAGCGTGATTATAAAGGCGTGGGTGCGGCGGTGGCCCGCAGCCGCGTGAGCGCAGGCGCATCGCCGCGTTCACCTGCGCGCGGTGTGCAGCGGGTACAACTGCGGCCATGGACAAACCCTTCTCAGAAGCCTGCGAGCGCAACAAGGCGCCGATCCTCGAGGTCTTGCGCACACACTACGCCGGCGTGCGCAGCGTGCTGGAAATCGGCAGTGGCACCGGGCAGCATGCGCTGCACTTTGCGGCGGCACTGCCGCATCTGCGCTGGCAATGCTCCGATGTGGCGGAAAACCTGCCGGGCATGCGGCTGTGGCTGGACGAAGCGGGGCTGCCGAATCTGCCGCCACCGCTGGCGCTGGACGTGAATCAGCCGCTGCGTCTGGACCCCTTCGACGCGGTGTTTACCGCCAACACACTGCACATCATGGGCTGGGCCGAGGTGCAGCGCCTGTTCGATCAACTCGGCGCGCTGCTGGCGCCACAGGGCCTGTTCACGGCCTACGGCCCGTTCAAGTACGACGGGCGCTTCACCAGCGACAGCAACGCGCATTTCGACGCCGCCCTGCGCAGTGCGGATGCACGCCGCGGCATCCGCGATTTCGAGGCAGTGGATGCCTTGGCGAAAGCCGCGGGCCTGCATCTGCTGAGCGACGCGGCCATGCCCGCCCACAACCGCTGCATCACCTGGCGGCGGGGCGCGGCAGCGACGCTGCGCTAGACTCCGCCTCGCTTGCAACAGGTGCCGGCCACTCCCGCTCGGGGTGGTTGGTTAAACGGGAAGCCGGTGCGTCGGGGGACATTCACCTCTCGACCATTCCGGCGCTGCCCCCGCAACGGTTGGCGAGGTGCGAACGGCAACGCAGCCACTGGGTGATTCACCTGGGAAGGCGCCGTTCGCTTCGGTTGGCGCGTCATGCGCGCGAACCGGCACTCGCAAGCCCGGATACCGGCCTGATGCACGGGTAGCTGGCGTTGCGGTGGGCGGCGCGGGCACGTGCCACCGCTGAGCGCGGCGTGCCCGTGTCGCGCTCTCTCGCCACGCGGCCTTGTCTTGTACACGGCCCGCACGGGGTGTGCGGCATCGGAGGTCATCTTGTCGTCGACGCATTCTTCGCGGCCCGCGCGGCTGCTGCTTTGCTTTTCCCTCTTTCAATCCGCTTCGGCGTCCTGGGCGCAGGCCGAGGCCAACCCGGGCAGCACGGTGCAGGTGATCGGCACGCGCGCACCCACTGCGTTGAACCGCATGGTGGCCGACGTGGTGGTGATCGATCACGACCGCATCCGCGCCAGCAGCGCCGATTCGCTGGAAGACCTGCTGCGCCGCGAGGGCGGCATCCAGCTCTCGCGCAACTGGAGGGCCCGGACAGAGCGCCGGCATCCTGATGCGCGGCAGCGGCGCGACCAGCACGCTGGTGCTGATCGACGGCGTGCGCATCGGCTCGGCCACGCTGGGCCAGACCGACCTGGCGGCCATCAGCCTGCCGCAGGTGGAGCGCATCGAGATCATGCGCGGCCCGGGCTCCAGCCTGTACGGCGCCGACGCCATCGGCGGCGTGATCAACATCGTCACACGCCGCGGCGACGGCACGCCTTATCTCAGTGGCAACATCGCCGGCGGCAACCACCGCTCCGGCGAAGCTTTTGTCGCGCTGAGCGGCGCCGAGTCGAGCTACGACTACGCCCTCAGCCTGAGCGGCGAAACCAGCGACGGCGTGTCGGCGCTGCGGCCAGGCGACCAGTTCGGCCAGTACAACCCCGACGACGACGGTTTCAATCGCACCGGGTTTGCAGCTGGCCGGCGGTTGGATCTGGGAGAAGGGCCAGCGTATCGGCGCCAGCTACAGCGCCAGCCGGCTGCGCTCGCAATTCGACAGCGCGCAGTTCCTGCCGCCGAACTTCCTGCCCGACGCGTCGCCCGACTTTCGCAACCGGCTGAACACGCAGCTGGGGACCATCGACTATCAAGGCGTGCTCTCGCCGCAATGGACCAATTCATTGCGCGCGTCCTACCAGAGCGACAAGCTGGAATCGGGTGGTGGCGCCGTGACGAGCGTGTACGACACCTCGCGCTACCAGATCACCGCGCAGACCACCTGGACGCCCACGCCCGAGCAGCAGCTCGTCGCCGCCATCGACTGGATGAAAGAGTCGATCTCCAGCACCGACTACCAGGCGCCCAACCGCGACAATACCGGCCTGGTGCTGGGCTATACCGGCCGCTTCGGTACACAACGCGTGCAGGCCGATCTGCGCTTCGACCTCAACTCGGTGTACGACAACCAGACCACCGGCAAGCTCGGTTGGGGCATGGATGTGGCCGAAGGCTGGTCGGTACGCGTGCTGGCCGGCACGGCCTTTCGTGCGCCGACCTTCAACGACCTTTACTTTCCGGATTACGGCATCACCACGCTGTCGCCTGAACGCTCGCGCAGCATCGAGGCCGGCGTCAACTACCAGGCGCCGCAGACCACGCTGGGCGCCACGGTGTACTACAACAAGGTGTCGGACCTGATCGGCTACCAGGCCGACCCGGCGTTGTGCCCGAGCCCGGCGGACTTTCCCTTCGGCTGCGCCGGCAACACCAGCCGCGCGCTGCTGCAGGGCATCACCCTCAACGGGATGCAGCAATGGGGCGAGTTCCAGTTCACGCTGGCGCTGGATTGGCTCAACGCGAAGGACACCGACACCGACCAGACGCTGCCGCGCCGCGCCGCCGACCAACAGACCCTGGCCGTGGACTGGAACCGCGGGCCGTGGCAGCTGGGCGGCACGCTGCTCAACGTCGGTTCGCGCCCGGATGCGGGCGTGCTGCTGCCGGCCTATCAGTTGCTCAACCTGAACGCGCGCTGGCGCTTCGAGCGCTTCTGGCAACTGGAAGCGCGCTTGCAGAACGCACTCGACAAGGACTACGAGCCGGTGCGCGACTACCAGAGCGTGGGCCGGCAGTTCTGGATCGGCGTGCGTTACGACGGGCGCGGCCTTTGAGAGTGGGATCACGAGCCATCCCAGCGACGCGGGCACTCGGCCGCGCGCGTGCGGCTGCGTTCGTGATGGCTGCAATTGTTGCGGCGCTCGCGATGAACGTGGCAGATCGCGCCGTGGCACAGACGCTCGTGCAGGACGACCGCGGGCAGCCCGTTCGATTCAACGCGGCGCCGACACGCATCGTCAGCCTGGTGCCCTCGCTGACCGAAAGCGTGTGCGCGCTGGGCGCCTGTGCCAGCCTGGTCGGCACCGACCGCCACTCCAACTGGCCGGCCCAGGTGGCGGCGCTGCCCAAGCTGGGTGGGCTGGACGACGCGCAGGTCGAGCGCATCGTCGCACTCAAGCCCGACGTGGTGCTGGCCTCACCTTCGGCGCGCTCGGTCGAGCGGCTGGAGGCGCTGGGCCTGAAGGTGATCGTGCTGCACTCGCGCAGCCACGCCGACGTCCAGCGCAGCTTGCAGGTGCTCGCCGCCGTGCTCGGCGATGCGGCGCGCGGCGACATCGCAATGGCGCGACATCCAGGCGCAACTGGACCAGGCGGCCGCGCGCGTGCCGGTGTCGCTGCGGGGTCGAAGTGTGTACTTCGAGATCGAATCCTCGCCTTATGCGGCGGGCGCCGCTTCCTTCATCGGCGAGACCTTGCAGCGCCTGGGCCTGCGCAACATCGCCGCGGCGTCGCTGGGGCCGTTTCCGAAACTCAGCCCGGAGTTCGTGGTGCGCGCGCAGCCCGACATCGTCATGGCCGAAACGCGCAATCTGCGCGGCATGGCGCAGCGTCCAGGGTGGACCGGCCTGAACGCGTTGCAGCAGCAGCAGGTCTGCGCCTTCGACAGCGTCCGCTACGAAGTGTTGGTGCGCCCGGGCCCTCGGCTGGGCGAAGCCGCGCTGCAGATCGCCGATTGCCTGCAGCGCCTGGGCAAGGACGCACGATGAGCGCGGACGCGGCAGCCGGCCGTCGCCGAGCGTTGCTGGCGGCGCTGGGTGTGGCCAGCGCGTTGTTGCTGCTGGCCGGGCTGGCCGCAGGTGGTGAGGGCTGGTCGCTTCGGGCCTGGGCGTCTTGCTGCAGGGCCCCGATGCCGGGCTCATCGTCGGGCAGATTCGTGCCCCACGCACGCTCGGTGCCTGGCTCACGGGTGCGTTGCTGGGCATGGCCGGTGCGCTGGCGCAGGGCTTGTTCCGCAATCCCCTGGCCGATCCCTTCCTGCTCGGTTCGGCCTCGGGTGCGTCGCTGGCGGTGGTCGTCGTGCTGGCCGCTGGCGCGCTGTTCGCGCCGGGCGTGGATGCGCAGGCGGCTGCGCTGCGGGCCGCCGGCATGCTCTCGCAGGTCGGTCTGGTGGCGGCGGCCTTCGTCGGTGCACTCGGCGGCGTGCTGCTCACCTTGCTGCTGGCGCGCGGCGCGCAGCACACGCTGCGGCTGCTGCTGGCGGGTGTCATCGTCGGCGTCGTGCTGTCCGCGCTGAGCGACCTGCTGACCATCGCCGTGCCCGAGGCGCTGCGCGGGCGGCAGGTCTTCATGCTCGGCAGCACCGGTTTTCTGGGCTGGGGCAGCTGTGCGCTGCTGGCCGTGGGACTGGCGCTGACCTTGCCGCTGGTCATGCGCCTGTCGCGCACGCTGGATGCCCTGGTGCTGGGCGAAGACAGCGCGCGCAGTCTGGGCCTGGCGCTGCCACAGCTGCGCCTGTGGCTGGTGGTGCTGCTCGCCGCGGCCACCGGTCTGGCCGTGTCGCAGGCCGGCCTGGTGGCCTTTGTCGGCCTGGCCGCACCGCATCTGGTGCGGCGCTGCGCACCGGGCGTTCATGGCTATCTGTTGCTGGCCAGTGCGCTGGCCGGTGCGGTGTTGCTGCTGGCGGCGGATGTGGTGGCGCGCACGCTGATCGCGCCGCAGGAGCTGCCCGTGGGCGTGCTCACCGCGGTCTTCGGCGGCGTGTACCTGCTGTGGCTGCTGCAACGCCCGCGCGAGACATGAACGAAGACGAATGCTTCGGCTGCGTCCGGTGCCCATGTCGACCCGACGCTGGCGTCATGCTGCGTGCCGAGGACCTGCATGTGTCGCTCGGCGCCACACTCGGTGCTGCACGGTGTCACGCTCGGCCTTGCGCCGGGCTGGACCGCCATCGTCGGCCCCAACGGCGCCGGCAAATCGACGCTGCTGCGCGCGCTGGCAGGCCTGGTGCCGCTGACGTCGGGCCATGTGTGGTTGCAGGGCCGGCCCTTGCAGAATGGAGCGCACGCGAGCGTGCCCAGCAAATCGCCTGGCTGGCGCAGCAAGGGCAGGCGGGCGACGAACTGAGCCTGCGCGAGGTGGTCGCGCTGGGCCGGCTGCCGCATCTGGGCCTGTTCGGCGTGCCGGGTGCCGAGGACGCGCGGCAGGTGGAGCAGGCCATGCACGCCACCGGATGCAGCGCCTGGGCGCAGCGGCGCCTGCAACAACTTTCCGGCGGCGAGCGCCAGCGCGGCCTGCTGGCGCGTGCGCTGGCGGTGAATGCGCCAGTGCTCCTGCTGGACGAGCCGACCACGCACCTCGACCCGCCGCATCAGATGGCGGTGGTGCGGCTGTTGCAGCGCCTGGCGGCCACACAAACCGTGGCCAGCGTGCTGCACGACCTGCCGCTCGCGCTGCAGGCGGACAGGGTGGTGGTGATGCGTGAGGGCCGCGTGCTGGCGACGGGCGCCCATGATGACCCGGCGCTGCATGCCGCCCTGTGCGAGGTCTTCGATCAGGCGGTGCGCATCGAGCGCATCGGCGCGCGTTTCATCGCCTTGCCGAAGCTCGACTGAGCGCGGCCGCGACGGCTTGCGCTGCAGCACAACGGGCGCGCCAAGCGCAAGTGTCGCGGCTCTGGTACCTTACGCGCCGACACCAAGAGAAGGACCCGCCCCCATGGCCAGTTTGTTGGATCGCTTGAATGCCATTTCCCCTTCCACGCTGAAGGCCATGCGCCGCGGCGTGGAGAAAGAAAGCCTGCGTTCCCTGCCCAGTGGTGCCCTGGCTATGACGCCGCATCCGGCCGCGCTGGGCTCGGCGCTGACGCACCCGAACATCACCACCGACTACAGCGAATCCCAGCTCGAGCTCATCACCGGGGTGCACGCCGGCGTCGACGCCTGCCTGCAGGAGCTGACGCAGGTGCACCAATTCGTCTACCGCCATATCGGCGAGGAGATGCTGTGGGTCGGCAGCATGCCTTGCGGCCTGCCTACCGACGAGACCATTCCGATCGGGCGCTACGGGTCGTCGAACGTCGGCCGCGCCAAGAGCGTCTACCGCATGGGCCTGGGCCACCGCTATGGCCGGCGCATGCAGACCATCTCCGGCATCCACTACAACTGGTCGCTGCCCAAGGTGACGAGCGACGACTACTTTGCGCTGATCCGCAACTTCCGCCGCCATTCCTTCTTGCTGCTGTATCTGTTCGGCGCCTCGCCTGCCGTGTGTTCCAGCTTCGTCGCCGGGCGCGAGCATGGCCTTCAGGCGCTGCCGGGTGGCACGCTGTACATGCCCTACGCCACCACCCTGCGCATGGGCCGGCTGGGTTACCAGAGCGATGCGCAGTCCACCTTGGCGGTGTCCTATAACAGCTTGCAAAGTTATGGCGCGTCACTTCAGCAGGCACTGACCGAGCCGTATCCGCCTTATGAGGCGGTCGGCATCCGCAACCCCGGCGGCGACTACAACCAGTTGGCCACCAGCCTGCTGCAGATCGAGAACGAGTTCTACGGCACGATTCGACCGAAGCGCGTGATCTTCCCTGGCGAGCGCCCGCTCCACGCGCTGCGCGAGCGCGGTGTCGAATATGTCGAGGTGCGCTGCATGGACCTCGACCCCTTCGTGCCGGTGGGCATCGAGGCATCGACGATGCGCTTCATCGACATGTTCCTGCTGCACTGCCTGCTCAGCGACAGCCCGAGCGACACGCCGCAGGAGATTGCCGCACTCGGGCGCAACCAGCAACGCGTGGCGGCACGCGGGCGCGAGCCGGGCCTGAGGCTGGAGCGTGGCGAAGCGGAAGTCAGCCTGGTCGACTGGGGCGTGCAGATCGTCGAACAATGCGCGCCGCTGGCCAAGGCGCTGGATGCGGCGCTGGGCCAACGCCACTACCGCGACGCGCTGCGCGCAGCGATGGTCGGGCTTAAGCGATGCCGACACCTTGCCTTCGGCGCGCGTGCTGGCGACGATGCGCAACGACTTCGAGAATTCCTATGTGCGCTTCACACGCGCGCAGTCGCAGCAGACGCGCAACACACTGCTCGGCCTGCCCTGGACACCGGTGTTGCAGCAGCGTTTCGAGGCCTTGGCGGCAGAGTCGGTGCTGGCGCAGCAGCGCATCGAGGCCGCCGACACCATGCCCTTCGAGATCTACCGGCAGGAATACCTGTCGCCGCGGCGGCTGGGCATCTGAGCCGGCGGCGCGCCCCGGCCGCAGCGGCGCGGTGCCCAGCGCGTCAGACGATCCGTTCGTTCGGCGCGGTGATCTTGCGCATCGGCTCGTAGCGCGGCGAGCTCACCATCAACGGGTGCACGGCATCGCCACCGTCCCAGCGCGGATCGTCGATGCCCTCGAAGACTTCGTGCAGCCGCTGGCCCCAGGTGTTGCGGATCATGCGGAAGTACGGATTGTGCTCGTCGATGCAGGCCACCTGGTCGCTGGCAAAGCTGCCTTCGCGATAGACCAGCAGGTCCAGCGGCAGCCCCACAGACAGGTTGGATTTCAGGGTTGAGTCCATCGACACCAGCGCGCACTTGGCGGCTTCGTCCAAGGGCGTGGCGGGCGTGAGCACGCGGTCGAGGATCGGCTTGCCGTACTTGCTTTCGCCCACTTGATAGAAGCAGGTTTCGCGCGTGGCCTCGATGAAGTTGCCGGCCGAATAGACCATGAACAGGCGCATCGCCTCGCCCTTGATCTGGCCGCCGAAGATCATGCTGGCGTTGAATTCGATGCCGGCTGCCTTCAGCGACGGGCCGTCCTGTTCCTTCACGCGGCGCACCGCGCTGCCGAGCACGCGTGTGGCGTCGAACATGCTGGTGGCGTTCCAGATGCTCAGCGGCTCTTCGCCCGTGCCGCGATCGAGCTTCTCCACCTGCAGGATCTCGCGCACCGATTGCGACACGCTCAGGTTGCCGGCCGACAGAAGCACCATGAAACGGTCGCCGGCACGCTCGTAGATGATCATCTTGCGGTAGGTGCTGATCTGGTCCAGGCCCGCGTTGGTGCGCGAATCGGACATGAACACCAGGCCGGCGTCGAGGCGGATGCCTACGCAATAGGTCATGGGGAAGATTCTTTCTGCAGCTGCTTGAGTTGGTACAGGGCGTCCAGCGCCTCGCGCGGGGTGAGCCTATCAGGGTCCATCGCCGCCAGGGCGGCGGTCAACGCCGACTCCGTGGCAGAAGGCGGCACCGCGCTCGCGCCTTGCGGTGCCTGGGCGAAAAGGTCCACCTGCGCATTGCCGGCATGCTGCATCGCCTCGAGGGCCTCCAGCGTGTGCCGTGCCTGGCGCACCAGCCCGGCCGGCATGCCCGCGAGTCGCGCCACCTGCACGCCGTAGCTGCGGCTGGCCGGGCCGGCTTCGATCTGGTGCAGGAAGACGATCTGTTCGCCGCTTTCCACCGCGCCCACATGCACGTTGAGGGCGCGCTCGTGCTTGGCCGGAAACTCGGTCAACTCGAAGTAGTGCGTGGCAAAGAGCGTGAAGCTCTTGTTGCGATCGTGCAGGTGGCTGGCAATGGCCGAAGCCAGTGCCAGGCCGTCGAAGGTGCTGGTGCCGCGGCCGATTTCATCCATCAGCACGAGGCTGTGCTCGCTGGCGCCGTGCACGATGGCGGCGGCCTCGGTCATCTCCAGCATGAAGGTGGATTGCGCATTCGCCAGGTCGTCGGCCGCACCGATGCGCGTGTGGATGGCGTCGATCGGCCCCAGCCGGCACGCGCTGGCGGGCACGAAGGAGCCCATCGCCGCGAGCAGCACGCAAAGCGCCACCTGGCGCATGTAGGTGCTCTTGCCGCCCATGTTGGGGCCGGTGACGATGAGCATGCGCGCGCGTGCATCGAGCCGGCAGTGGTTGGCGATGAACTCGCCCCCGCCGGTTTCGCGCAGCCGCATTTCCACCACCGGGTGGCGCCCGGCTTCGATGTCGATGCACGGGTGCGACACGAACTGCGGGCGGCACCAGTCGAGCGTGGCCGCGCGTTCGGCCAGCGCCGCCAGCGCATCCAGGGCCGCCAGCGCTTCGGCCAGCGCGGACAGCTCGCCCAGGTGCGGCTGCAGCGCGTCGAGCAGTTGTTCGTACAGCAGCTTTTCGCGCGCCAGCGCGCGCTCCTGCGCCGACAGCGCCTTGTCCTCGAAGGCCTTGAGCTCCGGCGTGATGAAGCGCTCGGCGTTCTTCAGGGTCTGCCGGCGCTGGTAGTCGCCAGGCACACGCTCCAGGTTCGAGGCCGTGACCTCGATGTAGTAACCGTGCACCTTGTTGAACTGCACGCGCAGGTTGGCAATGCCGCTGCGTGCGCGTTCGCGCTGCTCCAGGTCGAGCAGGAAGTCGTCGCCATGCTGGTTGATGCGCCGCAATTCGTCCAGGTCGGCATCCACGCCGTCGGCGATGACCCCGCCATCGCGCAGCAGCACGGCGGGTTCGTCGCTGATGGCGCGCAAGGCATCGGCGATGTCGGGCGAGGGTTGCAGTGCCTGCCGCAGTTGATCGAGCAAGGTACTGCCCGCAGGCGCCGCCGCGGTAAGCGCGGGCAGCGCGAGCAAGGTGGCGCGCAGTCCCGCCAGCTCGCGCGGACGCACCTGTCGAAGCGCGATGCGCGCGGTGATGCGCTGCACGTCGCTGATGTGGCGCAGGGCATCGCGCAGCGGCTCGTAGCCGGCGTCCAGCAGCCGCGCGATCGCCTCGTGACGCTGCGTCGCCTGCTGCCTGTCACGCTGTGGATGCGTCAGCCACTGGCGCAGGCAGCGGCTGCCCATGCCGCTGCGGCAGCTGTCCAGCAGCGACAGCAGCGTCGGGGCGCTTTCGCCGCGCAGGGTTTGTGTCAGCTCCAGGTTGCGGTGCGTGGCGGGCGGCAGATCGAGCAGCTCGCCGGGGCGTTCGACCTCGAGCCGGTTGACATGGCGCAGCGCCTGGCCCTGCGTGTGCTCGGCAAAAACCAGCAGTGCGGCCGCGGCCGCGTGCGCGAGCGGCAGCGCCTGCGCGTTGAAGCCGGCCAGCGAGGCCACCTTCAATTGCTCGCACAGCTTGCGCTGGCCGAGGACGGCGTCGAACTGCCAGGCCGGCCGTGGGGTGCGTGCGGCGCGTACCTGCATCGCAGCGGCCGGCAGCACGCCGCCGTCGAACAGCAACTCGGCCGGGTCCAGGCGCGCCAGCCAGGCCGGCAACTCGCGCTCGCTGCATTCGCCCAGGCCCAGGCGCGCACTCGACAAGCCCAGCCAGGCCAGGCCCCAATGTCTATCGCTCTCCTTGCGACGGTACACGGCCAGCAGCAAGGTATCGGCGCGCTCGTCCATCAGCGCGCTGTCGGTGACCGTGCCGGGCGTGACCACGCGCGTCACCTTGCGTTCCACGGGACCCTTGGCGGTGGCGACATCACCCACCTGCTCGGCCACCGCCACGGCCTCGCCGAGCTTGATCAAACGCGCAAGGTAGGCCTCGACCGAGTGTGCCGGCACGCCTGCCATGACGACAGGCTCGCCGGCACTGGCGCCACGTGTGGTGAGCGTGATGTCGAGCAGCCGGTGCGCCTTGCGCGCATCGTCGAAGAACAACTCGTAGAAGTCGCCCATTCGATAGAAGACGAGTGTGTCCGGGAACTCGGCCTTGATGCGCAGGTACTGCTGCATCATTGGCGTGTGGGCCGACAGATCGGCAATGGGCGGGCTGGACGCAGGGCCTGAGGTCATCGGGATCTGGAAGTGGGGCGGTGTGTCGATGGCAAGGCCGATGATGGCGTTCGGGAGACGTGGCCAGCGTTCGTGCCCGGGTCGGCGGAGCGGAGCGGTCTGCCGAGGCGTTGGCGGCGGGATCTTAGGCCAGCGCCGATTGTGGACGCGACGCCCCACGGCGTGGCTCGATCGGTCGGCTGTGCTGGATCGGACTGGCGGCGCACCGTGGCCAGCGAAGCACGGTAGAGGCCCTTTTGCGCGCATGGGCGGGCGCTGCGTGCCACTATTTGGCTTGGGCTACGCCGTGGCCCCCAACGGGAGATCTGCCGATGATGAAAGTTGTACTTCCCATCGTCCTGGGTTTTGCTGCCAGTGCGGCCATGGCCTGCCCTGGCGCCGGCAAGGCCATGGATGCCAAGGCCAACACCACCCAACCGGTCGCCAGCGCGCTGGCGGCGGTGACGCAGCAAAGCAAGGTTGAAGCCGACAAGAAGGTGATCAAGACCGTCGACGCGAAGAAGCCGACGTCCTGATCTGCGGTGCCTCAACCCGCCGCGCCCGGCCCTGTGCCGGGCGTTTTGATTCCGACGCCCGACGCGTCTGTGCGTATCCCGACGGGAAGGATCAACCCCCCGTACTCGTGTTCGTTACGTCGGTCTGCATGGCGGCCCCGGCAGGCGGCTGGACGGGCAGTGTCACGACGTCGTCGATGGTTGCTGCAGTGCCTGCGGCGACGACTTCGACCGCTGGCTGCGCGGCAACTGGGTTCTGCTGCGTCGCAGCTGGCGCGGCCACGAACGGCAAGGACGCCGGCGGCGGCACGACGATGGGAGACAAGGTCGCGTCGGCGCGCCGGATGAAGGCATCCATCATCGAGCGCGAGACCAGGTCCACGGCACGCGCCGCGACGCGATCGAGCACGTTGTCGGAGACCTCATAGCTAAGGTCGAACTCGACCTTGCAACCCAGCTGCCCCAGAGGCCGCAGGTGCCAGTCGGCCTGGAAATGCCGGAACGGCCCCTCGACCAGGCGCACCTGCAGCCACTCGGGGCGCCGCTTGGGGTTGCGCGTCTGGAACCCGAAATCGCACCCGCAGATAGCTGAACTCGATGCGTGCGGCCACCCAGTCGTCGCTGCGCTCCAGGATGGTGGCACCGACACACCAGGGCAGGAACGCCGGGTATTCCTCGGCGCGTTCGATCAGGTCGAACATGGCTTCGGCCGTGTAGGGCACCAGCACCGAGCGCTTGAGTTCCAATGCCCGACTCCTGTTGCGCCGGCACGCTGCGCCGGCTTGCGGCGGCATGATATTCGCCGCTGCGTTCGCCACGGCGCCTTCTGCCATGACGGCCCACCCGAAGCATCGAATCAGACCAGGCCGCGCGCTCCGGCGATGAGGTAGCCGACGATGCAGGACGATGCGACGCCGATCAGGCCGGGCGCGATGAAGCTGTGGTTGATGACGTACTTGCCGATGCCCGTGGTGCCCGATCGGTCGAACTGGATCGTCGCCAGGTCGCTGGGGTAGGTGGGCAGGATGTAGTAGCCGTAACAGGCGGCCGCGAAGGCCACGATGTAGCCCGGCGGCACGCCGATCGACAGGCCGAGCGGCACCATTGCGCTGATGGCTGCAGCCTGCGAGTTGACGAGCTTGGACACCAGCAGCAGCGCCAGCGCAAAGGTCCACGGGTATTCCTTCACCAGCGTCGTCAGCGCGGCCTTGATGGCCGGCAGGTTGGCCTCGAACACGGTGTCCGCCATCCAGGCCACGCCGAACACCGCGACCACGGCGATCATGCCGGCGCGAAAGACCTCGTTCTTGCCGATCGCCGACGGGTCGGTCTTGGTGAAGACGATGATCAAGGCGCCCGCCATCAGCATGAACATCTGGATCGTCAGCACCATCGACAGCGGCTTGCCCGCCACCAGCGGACGCAGTGACTCGACGGCGCCGAGCAGGGCCACGACGGCGATCGCTGCGACGAAGATCCACATCGAGGTCCACTGCGCTGCGCTCAACTTCTGGCCCAGCAGCGTGGCGCTCTCGCCGTACACCTGCTTGTGGCCTTCGGGGTCGGCGATCAGCTTCTGGAAGGCGGCGTCCTGCGCCAGGTCCTGGCCGCGAAACCAGCTGAAGATGCCGACCATCAGCACGCCGACCAGCGTGGACGGAATCGTCACCGACAGCACCGTCACGAAGTCGATCACCGGCGCGCCGGCCGGCGCCTTGGCCAGAAAGGCCACCAGCGACACCACGGCGACCGACACCGGGCTGGCGATGATGCCCATCTGGCTGGCGATCGACGAGGCGGCCATCGGTCGCTCCGGCCGGATGCCGTTCTTGATGGCGATGTCGTAGATGATCGGCAGCATGGTGTAGACGACGTGGCCGGTGCCGCACAGCATCGTCAGCGTGCAGGTCGTCAACGGCGCCAGGATCGACACGTACTTGGGGTTGCGCCGCAGCAGCTTCTCGGCCCCTTGCAGCAGCACGTCCAGCCCGCCCGAGGCCTGCAGCGTGGCCGACGCGGCGACCACCGCAACGATGGTCAGCATCACGTCCACCGGCGGCCTGCCCGGGGGCAGCCCGAACACGTAGACCAGCACGACCAGGCCGACGCCACCGAGCAGGCCGAGCGCGACACCGCCCTTGCGCGCGCCGTAGAACAGGCACACGAGGATCAGGGCAATCTGCAGCGCGAAGGCCATGGCGGGTCCGTTTCGAAAACTCAGAAGCCGATGCGCAGCAGCAGAACAGCAGTGATCAGGGTGGCGACGGTCGCAAAGCCGTAGAAGGCGATGGCCGCCGTGCGTCCGGCGTGCACGCCCAGGTCGTGCAGGCTGTGCAGCAGGCGATGGCAGCCATGAAACAGGAACAGCGAGATCAGCGCCAGCAGGGCCAGCTTGGCCAGCGGCTGTTGCGCGAAGGCGAGCATCCGCGCGTGGTCCCAGGCGGGCCACGGCAGCAGCCAGCCCAGCGGCACGGCGACGCCGGTGACGAAGATCAGCACCGGTCCGATCAGCGCCGACAGCATGCCGCCGGCACCGAACAGCGCCCAGAAGACGGGTTCGTTCGAGCGCTTCACTGCACGCCCCAGGCCAACCAGGCCACGATCAGCAGCGACAGCGCGGCACTGGCGGCCAGGCCCGCGGCCGTGATCAACCCGGGCAGCAAACGGCAGCCGCGGTGCCGTCTTCGGCATCACCTGGAACCAGGTCAGGCGTGGTACGCGACCAGCGCCAGCACCAGCAGGTGCAGCACGATCGACAACGGCGTGGTCAGCAGCGCACGCCAGCCGCTCGTACGCGGCTTCGCCCTGCGCCAGGCAGGCCAGCCCCGCCAGCAAGACCAGCGCATAGGCCGTCAGCGCCAGGGCCGAGCCTTCGCGCACCATGTAGCGCACGAAGAACGGGTTGCGGCGCCACCAGCCGGCCATCGGCCGCACGTAGCCCGTGGCAGTGGAGCGATGGCGGCTCATTCAGCCGCCCCCTTGGGCAGCAGCAGCCGGCGCAGGCCGAAGTAGTCGAGCGTGCTGTTGACCTTGTTCTGGTTGATCGCGTGGGCCGGGTCCACGCCCTTCGGGCAGACCTCGGAGCAGTAGCCCACCAGCGTGCAGCTCCAGACGCCCTCTTCGGCGTTGACGATGTCGGCGCGCGCGGCCCAGCCCTGGTCGCGCGAATCGGCGTTGTAGCGGTGCAGCAGCGCCAGCGCCGCCGGCCCGATGAAACTGCTGTCCAGCCCGTACTGCGGACAGGCCGAGTAGCACAGCAGGCAGTTGATGCACTGCGAATAGCTGTAGTACGCGTCCATCTGCTGCGGCGTCTGCAGGTTCGCGCCGCCAGCCAGCGGCTTGTCCTGCCTGGGGATCAGGTACGGCTTGACCGATTCGAGCTTGTCGAGGAAGTCGCTCTGGTCGATGACCAGGTCGCGCACGATCGGAAAATGGTGCAGCGGCTCGATGCGCACCGGCCCGGGAAGTAGTCGCGCAGGAAGGCGTGGCACGACAGCTGCGGCACGCCGTTGACCATCATCCCGCAGCTGCCGCAGATCGCCATGCGGCACGACCAGCGAAAGGTCAGGCTGCCGTCGAGGTGGTCCTTGATGTGCTGCAGGCCCTGCAGCACCGACATGTCGTCGCGGAACGGCACCTCGTAGCGCTGCCAATGCGGCGCGGCGTCGGCTTCGGGGTCGTAGCGCGGCACTCGATCGTGATCGTGCGCGTGGCGGCGGCGCTGATGTCGGCGATGTCGGTGGCCATCTTCGCTTGCTTCAGGTCAGCTCGGCCTTGACGCCGGCGCCGCCGTAGTGGCGTGTCTTCGGTGGCGATGTCGTGATGTTCACCGGCTCGTGGCTGATCGCCGGCGGTCCGTCGCCGCGCATGGTGGGCCAGCGTATGCACGAGGAAGTTGGCGTCGTCGCGGTCGCCGAAGCCGTCCAGCCGCACGTGGGCGCCGCGCGATTCCTTGCGCTGCAGCGCCGAGTGCGCCATCGCCTCGGCCACCTCGAGCATGGAGCCGAGTTCGATCGCCGACAGCCATTCGGTGTTGAAGGCGCGGCGGTGGTCGTCGAGCCGGATGCCGCGGCGCCAGCGCTCGCGCAGGTCGGCCAGCATGTCGCAGGTGGCCTGCATGTCGTCGGCCTGGCGGAAGATGCCGACGCCCGACTCCATGCTGTCGCCCATCGCGTCGCGCAGCGTGGCCACGCGCTCGCCGGCCTCGCAGCGCCAACATCGCCAGCAGCCGCGCCGCCGCGGCGTCGGCCTGCTGCTGCAGCGGCGCCGACCGCGGCCTCGGGCACGGTGCGCGCGTAGGCCGCGGCGCGTTCGCCGGCGACGCGGCCGAAGACGACGATCTCGGCCAGCGAGTTCGAGCCGAGCCGGTTGGCGCCGTGGATGCCGACGCTGGAACATTCGCCGGCCGCGAACAGGCCCGGCATCGAGGTCTCGGTCCATCGGTTGCAGTGGATGCCGCCCATCGTGTAGTGCACCGCCGGCCGCACCGGGATCGGCGTGGTGACCGGGTCGACGCCGACGAAGGTCTTGGCCACTTCGGTGATCAGCGGCAGGCGCTCGTGGATCTTCTGCGCGCCCAGGTGGCGCAGGTCCAGGTGCACGGCGTCGCCCTGCGGCGTGGCGATGGTGTGGCCCTTGCGCTCTTCGTGCCAGAAGGCCTGCGACAGGCGGTCGCGCGGGCCGAGCTCCATGGCCTTCGGCCGCGGCCACGGGTCGGGCGGGCCGAGGCCGTAGTCCTGCAGGTAGCGGTAGCCGTCCTTGTTGGTCAGGATCGCGCCTTCGCCGCGGCAGCCCTCGGTGATCAGGATGCCGGTGCCGGGCAGCGCCGTCGGGTGGTACTGCACGAACTCCATGTCGCGCAACGCCACGCCATGGCGGTAGGCCATGGCCATGCCGTCGCCGGTGACGATGCCGGCGTTGGTGTTCTGCGCGGTACACGCGGGCGGCGCCGCCGGTGCACATGATCACCGCCTTGGCCTCGAACAGGAACATCTCGCCGGTGGCGATCTCGATGGCCAGCACGCCGCGCGCGCGGCCGTCGTCGACCATGCAGGTCGGCGACGAAGAACTCGTCGAAGCGGCGGATGCCGTCGTAGCTGCAGCGAGGTCTGGAACAGCGTGTGCAGCATGTGGAAGCCGCTCTTGTCGGCGGCAAACCAGGTGCGCTGCATCTTCATGCCGCCGAAGAAGCGCACGTTGATGCTGCCGTCGTCGTGGCGGCTCCACGGGCAGCCCCAGTGTTCGAGCTGCACCATCTCTTCGGCGCAGTGCTCGACGAAGTACTGCACCGCGTCCTGGTCGCAGAGCCAGTCGCCGCCCGAGACGGTGTCGTCGAAATGCAGCTCCAGCGAGTCGTCGCCGCGGATCACGCCGGCCGAGCCGCCCTCGGCCGCCACGGTGTGGCTGCGCATCGGCACCACCTTGGACATCAGCGCGACGCTCAGCCCGGGGTCGGCCATGTTGGCGGCGATCGCCGCGCGCAGGCCGGCGCCACCGCCGCCGACGACCACGATGTCGGTGCGGATCACCTCCATGCGTTCGCCTGGCACGCCACCGGTGCCGCGCGCCTCAAGGTCTCACTCACCGCGGAACACGGCCGGCCGCCGTTCCTTGAAGGCACGAATGCCTTCGCGGTAGTCGGCGCTGTCGTAGACCAGCCGGCGCAGGCCCTGGATGCGCTCGAAGCCCTGCGGCGACATCGGGTGCGCGCCGGCCAGGATGCGCAGTTGCTCCTTCATCACCGACACGCTCAGCGGCGCGTTGGCCGCGATCTGCTGCGCCAGCGCCAGGCCGGTGCTTTCCAGCTCGTCGGCCGCCACCACCTGGTTGATCATGCCCAGCCTTTCGGCGCGTTCGGCGGTGATCGGCAGTGCGGTGAAGGCCATCTCCTTGGCGATGCGCATGTTCGACGCGTTCAGCAGCGTCAGCATGCCGCCGACGTTGTAGGGCACCCCCAGCCGCGCCGGTGTCAGCGCGAAGCTGGCGTCGGGCGTGGCCAGCACCAGATCGCAGGCGAAGACGGTCTCGCAGGCGCCGCCCCAGACGCTGCCCTCCACCAGCGCGATCACCGGCGCCGGCAAGGTTTCGATCTCGCGGATCAGCGTGCGCAGCGGGTCGTCCCAGCCGAGCGGGTCGCGGCCCGACTCGGGCAGCTCGTCGACGTCGTGGCCGGCCGACCAGACCTTGCTGCCCGGTGCCGCCTGCAGCAGCACGGCACGCAGCCGGCGGGCGCCGAAGTCGGCGAGCGCGGCGACGATTTCCTGCACCATCGCGTGGCTGAGCGCGTTGCGGCGGCTGGCGTGGTCGAGCGTGATGATGCCGACGGCATCCACGATGCGTGTCTGGATCAGCGGCAGGGTGTGTTTCACAGGCGGGCCAGCCGCCCATCGTCGACCAGGGGGCGGTAGGCGGCGATGTCGGCATCGATGCGCTCGCGCAGTGCCTGCGGCGTCGACGGCGTGATCTCGAAGCCGGCCTGTTCGGCGCGACCGCGCACCGATGTTGCGCCCAGCGCCGCGACGATGTCGCGCTGCAGCTGCGCCAGCACCGCTGGCGGCGTGCCGCTCACGGCGACCAGCGCCGCCCATGGGTGCATCTCCACGGCGGGGCCGCCGGCTTCGACCAGCGTCGGTATGTCGGGGTGGCCGGGAAGGCGACGCCGCGACGCCACGGCAAGGGGCCGCAGCTTGCCGCGTGCATAGAGCGCGGCGAAGGTGTTCATGCTGAAGGCGGTGAAGTCGACTTCACCCGACGCCACCGCCGTCATCAGGCTGCCGACATCCTTGAACGGCACGTGCAGCAGTTGCAGCGACGCCGCGCGGGCAAAGCTCTCGATGGCGACATGGCTGGCGTGGCCGTTGCCGAGCGACGCGTAGCTGATGCTGCCGGGCGCACTGCGTGCCGCAGCCATCAGTTCCGCCACGCTGCGCAGCCGGTGCTCACCGCCGGTCCACAGCAGGAACGTGGCATGGAACAACAAGGTCAGCGGCACGAGGTCGCGCTGCGGGTCGTAGGGCAGGGTGGCGTGCAGCAGCGGGTTGACGGCCAGCGTCGCCGTGTCGGCCAGGAACAACGTGTGGCCGTCGGGCGCGGTGCGCCGCACCTCGCTGAAGGCGACGATGCCCGACGCCCCGGGCTTGTTGTCCACGAGCACCGGCACGAGCCAGATCTGCGACAGATGCTCGGCGACGGCGCGCGACACCACGTCCGGCCCGACGCCCACCGAGTACGGCACGACGATGCGCACCGCGCGCTCGGGGAATGCCGCGGCGAATGCCGGCCCGGCCACCAGCCCACCGGTCAGTGCACCCGGCAGCGAAGCCACTATGGCGCGGCGTGTGAACATCGGCGCCACGCTCAGGACGCCCGCGTCATCATGGCCCCGACGGCGCGTGCGGCGGGGCGTTCCATCGCGGTCGCTGCAACGGCGCACATGTTCGAGTCACTCCACGGTGGAAAGGTCGCCACCTGAAATCGCGATTGTCGACTCCCGGCGACGCCGGACCTTGATCTGGATCAAGTGCGCCGGACCGAAGCGGGCCGCGAAGGCCTAGTCGGTCGATGGGCCAGGCATCGACGACGCACTGCCGTGGGTTGTATCGACACGTTCCGAAGGCATGCCGAAGCGCTCGACGAAACCGCGGTCGATGTGGTTCTTCCAACGCCAGACCCAAGGTCCCTCGGCGCCGAAGCGCCCGCGCGAAGCGATGGCGCGGCCGTCGGCCGTGGACAGCAACACCAGGAAGCGGCGCTGCGGCCTGAAGGCTTGCGGTGTGCCCTCGTCGAGTGCGGCGCGCAGGTTGTGGATGAGTGTCGGCCCCATGCGCACCGCATACACGCCGGCCTTGGGCAGCGGGTCGGCCCATTCAGCACAATCGCCGACCGCAAAGATCTGCGGATGCGACACCGAGCGCAGCGTCGCATCGACGCGGATGAAGCCGCGCTCGCTGACGCTCAGGCCACCGCGGCGCGCCGCATCTTGCTGCCAGGCGTGGGCTTCGGCGCCGGTGGCCCAAAGCACGAGGTCGCTGCGATCGGCGATGGCTTCGCTCCAGGAGGTTTCCAGCTGCACGCTCACGCCGGCCTGCGCCAGCGCGCGCTGTGCCGAGCGCACGGCGGCCGGGGCCAGTCCGGGCAACAACTCGCTTGCACGCGAGACCAGCGTGCCCTCGACGCGGCGCTCGGGGCGCAAGGCGCGCAGCCGCGCCAGGACCGCAAGAAGACATTCGAAACCGGCTGCGCCGCCACCCACGGCGGTGACCGTGAACGACTCGATCGTCCCGATGCTGTTGCCAGCGTTGCAACAGCGGCTCCCAGGCCGCGTGCAGTTGCGCCAGCGGGCGCAACGCCAGCACGGTGGCGGGATCGGCACGAGGCGCGTGCAAGGTGGAGCCGAGGTTCAGCGACAGCAGGTCGTAGTCGAGCGTGCTGCCATCGCCCAGATGCAGCAGGCTGCGTGGTGCATCCAGCGAATGCAACTCGCCCTGTTGCCAGCGTGCGCCTGCCGCTGCGCACAGCGCGGGAAAGTCGATGACGATCTGATCGAAGCGGTACATGCCCGCCAGCCAGCCCGGCACCATGCCCGAGTAGGGCGCCAGTGGCTGCGGCGAGACGAGCACGACTTCGGTATCCGGCAGCGGCCGGCGCACACAATCGAGCAACACCTGCGCGTGCGCATGGCCGGCGCCGGCCAGCACCAGGCGTTTCACGGCAGCCATCCACTGGGCAGATGCACCAGATCGCCAGGCTCGTCGATGTCGGCCACGGCCGCCAGCTCGGCCCAGGTCAGCCCCGCGGCCCGTGCGCGCTCGCGGGTCTGCGCCATCACCGACGCGGTGCTCCAGGCGATGCCCTCGAACAGCGAGGCGACCGGTCGTCGCAACCCCACCAGCGCATAACCGCCGTCCAGCGCCGGCACAAAAACCGCGTCGTGCGTGGCCAGCGCCGCAGCGGCCTGCTGCAGCATCGCGGCGTCGATGGCCGGCGCATCGCTGCCGAAGAGGATGGCGCGACGGTACTGCCGCAGGGCGCGCGTCAACGCGCGGTGCATGCGTGCGCCCAGGTCGCCTTCACCCTGATCGCTGAGGGCCAGTCCATGTCGCAAGCCCAGCCGCTGCAAGCTCGGGTGGCTGGTGTTCGGCGAGGCACACAGTTCCACCTGCCCGAGATCTGCCGCCGTGGCGGCGCTGACGGCATGCGCGAGCATGCGGTCGGCCAATGCGGCGGCGCGCGTGGCACCGAGCGCCGGAATCAATCGTGTCTTGGCCAAGCCGGGCTCGGGCGCTTTGGCAAAGACGATCAGGTGCGTGTTCACCGGTACGACTCGGCCAGCGCGTCCGCTGATGCACCGCGCCAGTAGCGCCAGCGCAGGCGCCACATCAGGAGGATGGTGCGCCAGACACCGTGGGTCTCCCAGCGACGGCCAGAGGTGCGTACACGCTGGCGCAGGCAGGCCGGCGGCGACACCGCGCGCAGGCGGGCCGAGAGTTCGACATCTTCCATCAACGGCTGGTCGGGAAAACCGCCGATCGCGTCGAAGCACTCGCGGCGCACGAACATCGCCTGGTCGCCCGTGGCAATGCCGCTGAGGCGCGAGCGCAGGTTCATCAACGCCGCCACGACCGGCAACATCGACGCCGTGCCTTCGATGTGCACGTCAAAGCGACCCCAGTCGGCGCCGCGCGCCAGTGCATCCAGCAGCACGCCATCGGCCGCCTCGGGCAGCCGCGTGTCGGCGTGCAGAAACAGCAGCACCTCGCCACCTGCCACGGCGGCACCGGCGTTCATCTGCCGGGCGCGGCCGCGCGGGCCACGCAGCACGCGGTCCGCAAAGGGCAAGGCCAGCTGCGGCGTGCCGTCGGCGCTTCCACCATCGACGACGATGACTTCGCAGCCGCGCGCGCGAAAGGCCGTCAGCGCCGCCAGTGAATGTTGAATGTGGGCGGACTCGTCCAGCACCGGCATCACGATCGACAGCGCCGGTTTCATTTGGCGTGGTTCAGCGATCGATCGTCGTCGAGGAAGGCGCTATCCGGACACAGTGCCCAGCGGGCGTCCAAGGTCATGCGCGTTCGTCGAACGCACCTGCGACCACTTCGTTGGGCGATGCATCCTTCAGCGCGCCGCCACAACTGCTGCCCTGGCCCGCGGTGCAGCCATAACAATGGTCGGCGATGCGAATCGACTCACCCTGCGGGTCATGCCGCAACAGGTCGCGCAGGTGCGGCCGCGCCGCGCCGGCCAGTCGCGCACGTAGGCCGAGCATCTGGTTGAAATCACAATCGTGCAGTTGGCCCTGCCAGTCCACGCTGATGAGCGAGCGGCACATCACCGTGTCCAGGTTCTGAGGCTGGTAGGCACCACGCAGCAACCGCATGTACTCGCCGAAAGTGCCCTTGCTCACCAAGGTGCTGCCAAAGCGCTGGATCGGCATGTTGGTCAGCGCGAACAGCTCGTTGAAGCGAATGCCGAAATGCTGCATCAGCTCGCGCTTGTAGTCCTCTTGCAGCGGGCCTTGTGCGGGAGGCAGCGACGCACCCTGCGGGTTGTAGACCAGGTTCAGCACCAGACTGCCTGCGCCCTGGCCCGTGCCACGTTCCTTGCCGTAACCCAGTGCGTTCAACATGCGCAGGCCCGCGATGCTGCGCTCGAACACACCGTCGCCGCGCTGGCGGTCGACGTTGGCGACGGAATAACACGGCAGCGAGGCGACGACTTCCACACCTTGCGCCGCCAGGAACCCGGCCAGATCCTCAAAGCCCGGCTCGCTCAGGATCGTCAGATTGCAGCGGTCGATGACCTTGACGCCGAGCGCGCGCGCCTCGCACACCAGCCGGCGGAAATGCGCGCTCAACTCGGGTGCACCGCCGGTCAGGTCCAGCGTCTTCAGGCGCCGCGTGCGCAGCACCCGCAGAACCAGGTCTGCCGTGTCGGCGTCCATCATCTCGGTGCGCTGCGGGCTGGCGTTGACGTGGCAGTGCAGGCAACTCTGGTTGCACTTGTAGCCGAGGTTCACCTGCAGCGTGTGCAGCGCGGCGCGGCGCAGGGGCGGGAAATCGGTATCGACGAGCAGGGGCAGGGTGGCGTGCATGGGAGCGATCGTAGTGGACGGTGCATGCCCCTATGGGCAGCCTAGTCGTACTGGGTCGCGATCCGCAGGCCTGGCGTTACAGCGATCGGCCCGTGCGGGCCGCGCGATTTCAGGCTTGTGTGTCGCCGCGATCGCCCGCAGCGGGGGAAGCCGGCCTGCGTGCTCGTGTGCCGGCCTTGACGGGCGCCGCCGTCGCGGCCAACGCGGCCTCGGGTGTGACCGCGTTCGCGTCGTCGGAATCATCGTCAGCGACGGCGCCGCCGGGGATGACGCGGGTGTAGGGCGCCAGCAATTGCACCAGCTGGCCGTAGACCTTCGGGGTTGCCGGCGATGACCTCGCGCTGGTACAGGTAGTCGGCGTCGCCGGTGAAGTTGCCGATCAGACCGCCGGCTTCCGTCACCATCAACGAGCCTGCGGCCACGTCCCAGGGCTGCAGCCCGGTTTCGAAGAAACCGTCGTACCAGCCGGCGGCCACGTAGCACAGGTCCAATGCGGCCGCGCCCGGGCGCCGCAGGCCGGCACAGTTCTGCATGACCTCTTCGAACATCTTCATGTAGCGCTTGAAGTTGTCGCCTTTGCGAAAGGGGAAGCCGGTGCCGATGAGCGATTCGGACAACCTGATGCGCTTGCTGACGCGCAGCCGCCGGTCGTTGAGGAAGGCGCCGCGCCCCTTCGACGCATAGAACATGTCATTGCGCGCCGGGTCGTAGACCACGGCCTGTTGAACCTGGCCGCGAAAGGCCAGCGCGATCGACACCGCATAGGTCGGCAGGCCATGGATGAAATTGGTGGTGCCGTCGAGTGGATCGATGATCCAGACGTAATCGCTGTGCTTCGCGCCGTGCGTGCGGCCCGATTCTTCGGCCAGGATGCCGTGGCCGGGGTAGGCCTCGAGCAGCGTCTCGATGATGACGCGCTCGGAGGCGTGATCGACCTCGGTGACGAAGTCGTTCGGGTTCTTGGTGTTGACCTTGAGCAGGTCGATGTCCAGCGCCGCGCGGTTGATGATCGCGCCGGCCGAGCGCGCCGCCTTGACGGCGATGTTGAGCATGGGATGCAGGGCTTGTGACATGGCGTGATGCGCTCGGAGAGCGTGCAGTGCGGGGCGGCGTGGCGGTGGGAAAGAGCGTGCGCGGCGAGAATGCCGCGACAGCTGCGAATTTTACCCTTCCATGCCGCCCCGAACCGACCCCACGCGCTTCGTGCTGATGCACACCAGCCACGCCGGCAATGTGGGCGCTGCGGCGCGGGCCATGAAGGTCATGGGATTCTCCGACCTGGTGCTGGTGCAACCACGTTTTGCCGATGTGCTGTCGCGCGAGGAGGCCGTGGCGATGGCCAGTGGCGCGGTCGACATCCTGGTGCGCGCACGCATCGTCGGCACGCTCGGCGAAGCGCTGGACGGCATGCAGCATGTCTGCGCCACGGCCATGACGCCGCGCGACTTCGGCCCGCCGACGCTGGCACCTCGCGGGCATTTCGACACCCTACGCGGCAGCGCGATGAGCGTCGCCTTCGTCTTCGGCTCCGAGCGTTACGGCATGAGTAACGAGGATGTCTATCGCTGCCACGCCTGCCTGAGCATTCCCACCGACGGGCGTTACGGCTCGCTCAACCTGGCCCAGGCGGTGCAGATCGTGGCCTACGAATGGCGTATGGCGCTGGGTGGCTTTGAGGTCGAGCCGCGCACCCGCGATGTCGCATTGGCCGATGCAGCGGCCGTGCAGGGCGTGCTGGCGCACTGGCAGCAGGCGCTGGTTCAACTGGGCTACCTGGACCCGGCGGCGCCGAAGAAGCTGATGCCTCGCCTGCAGCAGTTGCTGAACCGGGCCCAGCTCACGCAGGAAGAAGTTCACGTCCTGCGCGGCATCGCGCGCTCGATCCAGCAACGCCGCTGAACGCGCGGTGTGATTTCGCGCACGAAGCATCCCGCGGCGGTGGCATGACCCCGCGTACGCGGGGATGCAGCGCAGGCCTGCTGCCTCCAACATGACGTTCATGCACTCACCACTCGGGGGTGCAACTCACCACAAGAATGTCGTTCAAGGAACACCCATGACACTCACCAAGACTCTCATCGCCTCTGTCGTCGCGTTGTGCGCGCTGCAGGCTCAGGCTGCGATCGGCACTTCATCCAGTTCCGTCATGCCGGCTGGCCCGGTGACGTTCGGCTTCGAAGCCGACGACGTGCTGCCCGCATTCATCACCATCGCAGGGGGTCATGTGTTTTCCGACGGCGACGCAGGCGTCGGCTCGATCACGGCCAAGCCGCCTGGCGCCATCGGTCGCTGGTGGTCCGTGGGTCCGAGCGCGCCGCAGACGCCAACCGCCACCATGACCTTCGCGGGCGGCGCCACCGAAGTCAGCTTCCTGTGGGGCTCGCCGGATGACTACAACGTGCTCGAGATCAACGGCAGCGCCTTCAACAAGACGCTGTTGGGCACCTCGTTGACGGGCGATCGCAGTATCGGCGTGTATCTGACCATCAAGGCCGACGGCGGCGACATGATCAACTCGCTGACCTTCAAGTCGAACACCAACGCCTTCGAGGTCGACAACTTCCGCGTGACGGCGGTGCCGGAACCCGGCAGCTACGCCATGATGCTGGCCGGCCTGGGCGCGCTGGGCTTCATGGCCAAGCGCCGTAGGGCGGCCTGAGACAGGCTCAGATCACCCCATCCTTCGTCATCGTGCTGACGATCAGTTGCACGAACTGATCGATCAGCTGCGTCACCGAGTTGTAGCCCGTCGCCGTGGTCGTGGCGGCGGACCAAAGCACGTTGGCATCGGCAGCGTCGAACACACGCGTGTCGGAGTGCAGGTTCTGCGTGGTCGTGACCTGCGGCGGGATCGACGTGGCCCACATCGCGTTCTGGTAGCCGGCAAAACCGCCCCAGCCAGGACCCCAGCCGCCACCCCAACCCCAACCCGGGCCCCAACCTGGGCCCATGACCATGCCCGGTGACACATTCACCTGGGTGCTGACGTTGATGATGCGCGTGACCATGGCGTGCGATACGCCGGCATCGGTGACGACGCGGCGCAGCCGGTCTTCGCTGACCGGGCCTTCTTCGGGAATGAACTTGTAGGACTGCACCGCCTTGACGCCGACAGCGCCAAGTGCAGCCACCATACGGTCTTCGAAGATGCGCCGGTTGGTCGAGTCGCGAACGGCGGACATCACCATCAGGTTGCGCAGCGGGCGCTGCCCGGCGTATTGCGGATTGACCCACTGTGCGTCGAGCGTGGTCGAGGGGGTGGCGCAGCCCTGCAGGACCAGCGCCGTGCCTGCGATAAGCAGGAAACAGCAAACTCGATCGAACATCGTCGGCCTTTCGCGACATGGCCGGGCGGTTTGCGCAGCCGATGGCTGCAAGGTTAGCGCATGCCGCGCGCGCAGCGACGCCAAGCCGCGGCGCCCGGCTTGAGCGGCCTGCGCGATACGGCCGGCCGGCATACACTTTGGCCGACCTTCGATGGAACACGCTCATGTTCAGCCGCCTGAGAGAAGACATTGCCTGCATCCTGGAACGCGACCCCGCCGCGCGCTCGACCTGGGAGGTGCTGACCTGCTACCCCGGCTTGCATGCCCTGGTGCTGCACCGCTGGGCGCATGCCTGCTGGACGCGCGGCCTGCGGTGGCCGGGGCGATTCATCTCGCACCTGTCGCGCTGGCTCGACCGGCATCGAGATCCATCCGGGCGCCAGCGTCGGCCGGCGTGTGTTCATCGACCACGGCATGGGCATCGTCGTTGGCGAGACGGCCGAGATCGGCGACGAGTGCACGATCTATCAGGGCGTGACACTCGGCGGCACCAGCTTGTACAAAGGCGACCAAGCGGCACCCGACGCTGGGGCGCGGTGTCGTTGCGCGCCGGTGCCAAGGTGCTGGGCGGCTTCACCGTGGGCGATGGCGCGCGGGTGGGCTCGAACGCGGTGCTGCTCAAGCCGGTACCGCCCGGCGCAACCGCAGTGGGCATACCGGCACGCATCATCGAAGCCGAGGCGGACGCGGCACGTGAGGAGGCTTCGGCGCGCATGGGCTTTTCGGCCTACGGCCTGACGCAGGGGGACGACCCGGTGGCGCTGGCGATGAAGGGTCTGATCGACAACGCGTCGTCGCAGGAGCACCAGATCACGCTGTTGTGGCAGGCCATCGAAAAGCTGTCGGCGGGTGCGCGCGAACTGCCTCGCGCCGATTGTGTGCCGCAGGATGCCCACACCGTCGAGCAGTTCGATGCCGAGGGCCTGAACCGCCTGGTCAAGTAGGCGGGGCCGGCCGCTGCGCTGATTTCGGTCTGAAGGCCTTGCACACCGCGGCGTCGGTCTCCAGATAAGGCCCGCCGATCAGGTCGATGCAGTAAGGCACGGCGGCAAAGATGCCGGCTCACCGGTGGCGTGGCCGAAGGCAGACCCTGCAAGGTTTCGGCGATCGACTTGGGCTGCCCAGGCAGGTTGATGATGAGTGCCGTGCCGCGGATCACGGCCACCTGTCGCGACAGGATGGCGGTGGGCACGAAGGCCAGGCTGATCTGCCGCATCTGCTCGCCAAAGCCCGGCATCAGCTTGTGCGCCACCGCCAGCGTCGCCTCGGGCGTGACGTCGCGTGGCGCGGGGCCGGTGCCGCCGGTGGTGAGCACCAGGTGGCAGTGCACATCGTCCACCAGTTCGCACAGCAGCGCGCTGATCTTGTCCTGTTCGTCGGCCACGAGACGGGTGTGCCAGGTGATCGGGTTGCGCAATGCGCTGCCCGAGCCAGGCCTGCAAGGCTGGGAATTCCCTGGTCGGCGTACACGCCGCTGGCGGCGCGGTCGCTGGTCGAGACCAGGCCGATGGTCACGGGATCGAAGCTGCTCATGGCGCCGCCTGAGCCAGGAACGGGCGGAGCAACTGGAACAACTCACGCAGGCTGCGCGGATTGCGCTGTTCAGGCGGCAGCGCGGCCTCGCGGCGTGCGGCACGCACGAGACTGCGCAGGCGTTGTGCGTCGCAGTCGGCGTGCTCGTGCATCCAGCGCGTCAACGCCTCGTCGTCGGCCAGCAGTGCGTCGCGCCAGCGTTCGGCCTCGTGCAGCAGCAAGGTCTCGCGCGCCGAGCCGAGCTTGGACTCCGCCACGGCCTCGCGCAGCGGCGCGGCATCCACATCGCGCATCAGCTTGCCCAGGTACTGCAGTTGCCGGCGCCGACCTTCGTGCGTGCGCGTGACACGGTACTGCGCGATGGCATCGGATAGTCGCTCCGGCAGCTCCAGGCGCGCCAGCCGCGTGTCGGACAGTTCGGACAGCGCCATGCCGAGTTTCTGCAACTCGTGCGACTGCTGCTTCAGACGTGTCTTGCTGGGCGTGTCGAAACCGTGCGGCGTGTCGACCGGCAAGCTGTCATCCAGATGGGGCATACGTGTCATGCGACGTGTTCGAACCAGGCAGTAGCGGGTTTCTCGGAGGAGGGCGCTCGTTATCATAGAGCCCACCTCTTCATCACATTCTCCAGGAGACCAATGTCCCGTACCCGCGCTGAGCATGGCTTTTCGTACCCACGTGAACAGTTCCAGCAGATCGTCGAGGATTGTCTGGTCATGGCCCGCAAGAGCGGTGCCACCGATGCCAGTGTCGAGGTGTCCGAAGGCGCGGGGCTGTCGGTGTCGGTGCGCAAGGGCGAGCTCGAGAACGTCGAGCGCAACCGCGACAAGTCGGTGGGTGTGAGCGTGTATGTCGGCCAACGCCGCGGCAACGCCAGCAGTTCCGATTTTTCCGCCGCGGCCTTGCAGCAGGCGGTACGCGCGGCCTACGACATTGCGCGATTCACTGCCGAAGACCCGGTCGCCGGGTTGCCCGATGCGCAGGACCTGGCCACGCCGGCCGAGGTGGCGCGCGATCTGGACCTGTTCTTTCCCTGGGACATCGACGCGCAGCGCGCGGCCGAGTTGGCCAAGGTCTGCGAGGACGCCGCCATGTCCACCGACCGGCGCATCACCAATTCCGAAGGTGCGGCGGTGTCGGCGCAGCAATCGCATTTCTGGGCCGGCAACAGCCGCGGCTTTCGCGGCGGTTATGCCACCTCGCGGCACTACCTGTCGGTGTCGCCGATCGCCGGCAAGGGCGCCGGCATGCAGCGCGACGCCTGGTACAGCTCGATGCGCGACGCACGCGAACTGGCCGCGCCCGAGGCGGTCGGGCGCTACGCGGCGGAACGTGCGTTGTCGCGGCTGAAATCGCGCAAGGTCGCGACCTGCCAGGTGCCGGTGCTGTTCGAAGCGCCCGTGGCATCGGGGCTGCTGGGTGCCTATGTGCAGGCCACCAGCGGTGGCTCGCTGTACCGCAAGGCCAGCTTCCTGCTGGACAGCCTGGGCAAGTCCATCCTGCCTCAGCATGTGGACATCGACGAGGACCCGCATATCCCGCGCGGCAAGGGCAGCGCTCCCTTCGACGACGAAGGTGTGCGCACGCGGGCGCGCAAGGTGGTCGAAGCCGGTGTCGTGCAGAGCTACTTCCTGTCGAGCTATTCCGCACGCAAGCTGGGCCTGCGCACCACGGGGCATGCCGGCGGATCGCAGAACCTGAGGCTCAAGAGCCGGCTCACCCGGCCGGGTGACGACCTCGACGCGATGTTGCGCAAGCTCGGCCGTGGATTGTTCGTCACCGAGCTGATGGGCCAGGGCGTGAACTACGTCACAGGCGACTATTCGCGCGGCGCCGCAGGCTTCTGGGTCGAGGGTGGGCGCATCGTCCATCCGGTGCACGAGATCACCATCGCCGGCAGCCTGCCGCTGATGTTCAAGGGCATCGTCGCCGTCGGTGCCGACGTGCACGTGCAGGGCAATCACTCGATCGGATCGGTGCTGATCGAAGGCATGAAGCTGGCCGGCAGCTGAGGCCACGCATTCGCGGGGGCGTTGACCCAGCCGCGCGGGTAAACACCACGCGGCGGCGCGGGCAGCGAATCCTAGAATTCCGCCCGGTTCGGACCTCAGTCAGGCTTGTCAAAAGGAGATCTCCCCCATGGAACGTCGTCTATTCGTTCGTGGCGCCGGCTTGGCCGGCGTGCTGGCCGCAGGCACTGCGCCGGCCATCGTGCATGCGCAGACCACCATCCGCTGGCGCATTGCTTCGAGCTTCCCGAAATCGCTCGACACGCTGTTCGGCGTGTGCGATGTCTTCGCCAAGCACATGTCCGACATGAGCGGCGGAAAGTTCACCATCACCACGCATGCCGCCGGCGAGCTGATGCCGGCCTTCGGCGTGCTCGATGGCGTGTCCAACGGCACGGTCGAGATGGCCAACACCGCGCCTTATTACTTCTTCGGCAAGGACCCGACCTACGCGCTCGATTGCGCCATTCCGTTCGGCCTGAACCAGCGCCAGATGAACGCCTGGATGTATGAAGGCAACGGCCTGAAGCTGTTTCGCGAGTTCTACGCGAAGGTCAATATCGTCAACTTCCCGATGGGCAACACCGGTGCGCAGATGGGCGGCTGGTACCGCAAGGAGATCAAGTCGGTCGCCGACCTGAAGGGCCTGAAGTTCCGCGCCGGCGGTTTTGCAGGCAAGGTGCTCGAGCGTATTGGCGTGGTGCCGCAGAACATTCCCGGCGGCGAGATCTACCAGGCGCTGGAAAAGGGCACCATCGACGCGGCTGAATGGGTCGGCCCCTACGACGACCTGAAGCTCGGCTTCAACAAGGTGGCGCCTTTCTACTACTACCCCGGCTGGTGGGAAGGCGGCCCGCAGTTGTCGCTGTACGTCAACCAGAAGGCCTACGACGGCCTGTCGGCGGAATACAAGGCGATGATCGAGGCTGCGTCCGCCGCCGCCGGCACCGACATGGTGGCCAAGTACGACTATCGCAACCCGGCCGCGCTGAAGCAGTTGGTGGCGGGCGGCTCGAAGCTGCAGCGCTTCCCGAAGGACGTGATGGATGCGTCGTTCAAGGCGGCGATGGAGGTTTACGCCGAGCTGAATGCGTCGAATCCGGCGTGGAAGAAGATCTACGACGACTACAGCAACTACCGCCGCGACGCGAACCTGTGGTTCCGCTTCACGGAGTCGGCATTCGACGACTTCATGCAGTCGCAGAAGCTGTAGGCTTGCACCGCGCCGGCCGGCTTGCCGCCGGTCGCAACGAACCCCGCCTCGGCGGGGTTTTTTTGTGCCGGGAGATTGGTGCGGGCGATCGGTCAGGCCTACTTCTTGTCCTGATCGCGCTTCATCGATTCGAGCAGGCCCTTCATCGGGTCTTCCTTGGCCCCCTCGGCGTCCTGCGCAGCCGACGCTGCCGCGTCCTGCCCCGCCGCGGATTTCTCGGCCTGATCCTTCTGCTGCAACTGCTCGAGCGCCTTGTCGGCGTCGATGAGCTCGACTTTTTCTATGCCACCGGTGACCAGCGTGGGCATCATGATCACCGCCGCGACCATGATCAGCTGCAGCACGATGAAGGCGATCGAGCCCTTGTAGATCTGCGAGGTCGCGACCGCGGGGATCGTCTCGCCTGTGATGCGGTCCTTGTAGTCCTTTTTCGCGGCCACGCTGCGCAGATAGAACAGCGCGAAGCCGAAGGGCGGCGTCAGGAACGAGGTCTGCAGGTTCATCGCGATGATCACGCCGAACCAGATCAGCGTCATCTCCGGCGGCGTGCCCGGTGGCAGCAGGCCGCCCAGCATCTTGTCGGCTACTGGCGCGAGGATCGGCACGACGATGAAGGCGATTTCGAAGAAGTCGATGAAACAGCCGAGGATGAAGATCAGGATGTTGACGACGATCAGAAAGCCGATCGCGCCGCCAGGCATGTCCTTGAACAGATGCTCGACCCAGATGTGGCCGTCGGCGGCGTTGAAGGTGAAGCTGAAGACGGTGGAGCCGACCAGGATGAAGAGCACGAAGACCGACAGCCGCGTGGTGTTGTCCAGGGCCTGCACCAGCAGCTTCATGTTCAGCCGCCCGCGGCCGACGGCCATGATCAGTGCGCCGAGCGCGCCCATTGCGCCGCCTTCGGTGGGCGTGGCGATACCCAGGAAGATCGTGCCCAGCACCAGGAAGATCAACACCAGCGGCGGAATCAGCGAAAAGGTCACCTGCTCGGTCAGCCGCGAAAGCAGGCCGATCTTGAAGGAGCGATTCACCAACGCCAGTACCAGCGCGAGCACGGAGGCGACGGTCATCGACAGGATGACGATCTCGTCGCCCGGCGCCGGCAACTGGCGGTCGATGAGCGGGTTGATGACACTTTGGTGCACACGCGACCAGGCGAACCCGGCTGCGGCGCAGAGTGCGAAAAGCACCAGCAGCGAGCGGTGCCCGCTGGTGCCGTTGGCCTCGCGGTAGATGCGCGCCTCTTGTGGCAACGCTGGAACCCATGCGGGCCTGAACAGCGCGACGAGCATGACGAAGCTGAGGTACAGGCCCACCAGCAGCAGCCCGGGAATCAGCGCACCGGCGTACATGTCGCCGACCGAGCGGCCGAGTTGGTCGGCCAGCACGATCAGCACCAGCGACGGCGGGATGGCCTGCGCCAGCGTGCCCGAGGCGGTGATGGTGCCGGTGGCGATGGTGCGGTTGTAGCCGTAGCGCAGCATGATCGGCAGCGAGATCAGGCCCATCGAGATCACCGCCGCGGCGACCACGCCTGTCGTCGCGGCCAGCAGCGCGCCGACCAGGATCACCGCGATGGCCAGCCCGCCGCGCACCGGTCCGAAGACCTGGCCGACGGTTTCGAGCAGATCCTCGGCCATGCCCGAGCGCTCGAGGATGATGCCCATGAAGGTGAAGAAGGGGATCGCCAGCAGCGTGTCGTTCTGCATGATGCCGAACACGCGCTGCGGCAAGGCCTGGAACATGGTGCCGCCGAACAAGCCGGCTTCCATGCCGATGAAGCCGAACAGCAGCCCCGTGGCGGCCAGGCCGAAGGCCACCGGAATGCCCGACAGCAGGAACACGAACAGCCCCGCGAACATCAGCGGGACGAAGTTCTGCGCGATGAAGGAGGTTTCCATGTCAGGCCTTCCCCGCCAGCTTTCTTTCGGCTTCGGCCGCCAGTTCCTCGGCCAGCAGCTCCTCGTCGGATTTGCCCGGCTCGACACTGATCGGCTCGTCGATGACGCCGCGCAGGAAGGCGATGCGCTTGATCAGCTCGGACAGCGCCTGTGCCAGCAGAATCGCAAAACCCAGCGGCACCAGCAGGTACACCGGCCAGCGGATCAGCCCGCCGGCGTTGGAGGACATCTCGCCCGTGGCCAGCGCGTTGGTGAAGAACGGCCAGCTCAGCACGATCAGGATCAGGCACAGCGGGATCAGGAAGAACACGATGCCGAGCGCGTCGATGATCGCGTTGGTGCGCTTGGACAACTTCGAGGAGATGAAGTCGATGCGCACATGCGCGTTGCGCAGGAAGGCATAACCGGCGCCGAGCATGAACACGGCCGAGAACAGGTACCACTGGATCTCGAGGAACGAGTTCGAGCCTATGTTGAAGGCCTTGCGCATGATCGCGTTGCCGGCGCTGATCAGCACCGCGGCCAGGATCAGCCAGCGGATAAGGTGGCCGATGCGGTCATTGAACGCATCGACGAACCTGGAGTAACCCAGCAGAGCGGACATGGACTTCCCTTCGCCCGGCCGGGGAGCGACCGGCATGATCGCCGTGCCCCGCCGTGGACTAGCGCAGACGATTCTATGCAGCGGCCATTGCCGCACGGACAGTTAATACCCGCAAGGCCTGCTCTGGCGCCAGTGCGGCTCGGCAGTGCCTGGTAGCGCTGCTTTCAGCGTTGCGCCAGTGCCGCTTCGTAAAGGCGCGTGGAGCGTGCGCCCGAGCGGCAGAAGAGCAGCATCGGGCGCGGCAGCTCCGCAGCCAATGCGCCGAAAGCAGCGATCTCTTCGGGCGACTGGTAGCCGCCGGCCACCGGCAGGAAGCGATACACCAGCCCTGCTGCCAGCGCGGCCGCTTCGATCTGCGCGCTGGTCGGCTGGTCCGGACCGCCTTCGAAGTCGGGGCGGTTGTTGACCACGCTGCGAAAGCCCTTGCGCGCCACTTCGGCCATGTCGGCGGGCATCAGTTGCGGGGCAGCGCAGACGTCGGCTGCGATCGAGGAGATGGGGAGGTCGGTGCTCATGATGCGTGTCTCACTTCGTCAGGATCTGCTTCACGCCGGCCGAAACGCGCGCCATTTCGGCCTTGCTGCCCAGGCGCGCCTTGGCCGCAGCCATGACCTTGCCCATGTCGCCCGGCCCGCTCGCGCCGAGTTCGGTCACGATGGCCGCCAACTCCACGGCGATCTCGTCATCCGTCAGCCGCTGCGGCAGATAGGCGCTGAGCACGGCGATCTCGGCTTGCTCCTTGTCGGCCAGATCGCTGCGTGCGGCGCTCTGGAAAGCCAGTACCGAATCCCGGCGTTGCTTGATCTGCTTGTCCACGATGGCGATCACGGCCGCGTCGTCGAGCACGATGCGCTCGTCCACCTCACGCTGCTTGCACGCAGCCAGCAGCATGCGGATGGCGGACAGGCGCTGCGCATCGCGGGCGCGCATCGCGTCCTTCATGTCCTCGGTGATGCGGTCCTTCAGGCTCATCGGTCAAGCTCCGTGCTGTGCGTTGCGGTGTCGCCTCGCAAGCGACCTGGCGTCTCATGTCGCGACTTCGCGCCCGACGAACACCCGTCAAACAAACAAGCCCGCAGCGGCAAAAGCCTGCGGGCTCGACGGCTGGCGATCAGCGTTTGCTCAGAACAACTTCTTCGGCAGTTGCATGCTGCGCACACGCTTGTAGTGGCGCTTCACGGCGGCGGCCTTCTTGCGCTTGCGCTCGGAAGTGGGCTTTTCGTAGAACTCGCGCGCGCGAAGTTCGGTCAGCAGGCCGATCTTCTCGATGGTGCGCTTGAAGCGGCGCAGGGCAACGTCGAACGGCTCGTTTTCTTTGACGCGAATCGTGGTCATGAATCCTCGAGGTCTTTCTGTTCATGTGCCGCCTGCCCATGACAGCCCGAGGTGCAATGGGCGAGGGCAAACGGTCAGGGCCCGACGTGGGCGACAAAGCCAAGCATCGGCCCGGCGGCAAAACGCGCATTCTAGCCTGAAAGCGCGCCACTTGAGTGGCTTTGAACAGGCATCACCAAGGCGCGAGCGCAAGCGGCGGCACTGGCCCAGGCCCACTGAAAGTTGTAGCCGCCCAGCCAACCCGTGACGTCGACCACCTCACCGATGAAATGCAGGCCGCGGATGCGCCGGCTTTGCATGTCCTTGCTGCTCAACTCGCGCGTGTCCACGCCCCCCACCGTGACTTCGGCCTTGCGCCAGCCTTCGCTGCCGCTGGGCACGATCTGCCACTTCTTGAGTTGCGAGCCCAGGGCGGCGAGGTCGCGGTCGCGCACCTGCGGCATGGGTGTCGCGGCGTCGATTCCCAACTGTGGGAGCCAGGCCTGGCCCAAGCGCTGTGGCAGATGCAGCGCCAGCTCATTGCCCAGTAGCCGTCGGGACGAGCCCTTCGCCTGGCGCAGCAATGCAGTCACATCCTTCTGCGGCGTCAGGTCGATGGATAGCGGCATGCCCTCGCGCCAGAAGCTCGAAGCCTGCAGCACGGCGGGCCCGCTCAAGCCGCGGTGCGTGAACAGCAGATCCTCGATGAAGCGTGTGCGGACCGCTGCGCTTTCGGCCTCGATGCCGACTTCCAGCGACACGCCGGCCAGCGCCGAGAACGGCGCCCAAGCGTCGGCGTCGAAAGTCAGCGGCACCAGGCCCGGTCGCGGCTCGATCACGCGGTGACCAAACTGGCGTGCGAAGCGGTAGCCCAGATCGCTGGCACCGATCTTCGGTATCGACAGTCCACCGGTGGCCACCACCAACTGGCCTGCGCGCAAGCTGCCGCGATCGCTGTCCAACTCGAAGCCGGCGCTGCCATGGCGCACCGCGTGCACCGCGCAGGGCTGCCAGCGCAGCACGCCACCGGCAGCACACTCGGCGAGCAGCATCGCGATGACCTGTTCGGCCGAGTCGTCGCAGAACAACTGGCCGCGGTGCTTCTCGTGGAATGCGATGCCGTGAGCACGCAACAGCGCAATGAAGTCCGAGGGCGCGTAGCGCGCGAGCGCCGACCGGCAGAAGGCCGGGTTCTCAGACAGGAACTGCGCCGGGCTGGTGTCGAGATTGGTGAAATTGCAGCGCCCGCCGCCGGAGATGCGGACCTTCTCGGCGACCTTGTCGGCATGGTCCAGCAGCAGCACGCGCAAGCCGCGTTGGCCGGCGATGCCCGCACACAACAAGCCGGCAGCGCCCGCGCCCAGTACGATGACATCAAACTCCTGCATGGCGCGGCATTGTGGACGCTGGGCGACGACATCCACGCTCGGTCACCAGGTCTCCGGCTAGCATAGAGTCGCTTTCGAACTAGGGGGAGAAAGCCTGGCGGCATCATTCCTTGCTTGATCCGCCCGGCCGCACGAACCAAGATCACAGTTCCACAGCCACCGCGGCGCTGTGCGGCCTGCTCGCCATACAGCGCAACCCTCGGCCCGACCATGAGTACAACGCCCACGCCGAACGATCCCGCCCGCGCCGATGCGCTCGAGCCGCGCCATGCCGTGGCCCTGGCGCAGGTGTTCGATGCCGCGATGGCGCGTCAGGGGACGATGCTGTCCATCAAGGATGCGGCCACCGGACGCTACGAGTACGTCAATGCAGCCATGGCGCGCTTCCTCGGCCGCGCGGCAGACGATATCCGCGGCCACAGCGATGCGGAACTGGTCGATCCTGCGCTTGCCACGGCATGGCGCGCTTCCGAGCAGACGGCGCTGGCGCAGGCGCAGCCGCTGAGCATCGAGCACCGCTTCGAGTGGGCCGGCGCGCGGCATGACTACATGGTGCTGAGGCTGGCGATGCAGGCCGATACACAAGGGCCGCGCTGGATCTGCAGCGTCTGGACCGACCAGACGCCACAGCGCCAGAAGGATGCGCAACTGCGCGCCGCGCTCGAACAACTCGAGCAGCAGCAACGTGCCAACGAAAAACTGCGCCTCGAGCTGTCCGACCAGGGGCTGCGCGATGGCGCCACCGGCCTGTACACGCGCCCGCATTTCGAGGACCAGTTGCGCCGCGAGGTCGATCTGTCGACGCGCGAACACCGCGAGTTCGCGATGGTGCTGATCGACATCGATCCCTTCTCCGACAAGGTGCGCGAGCTGGGCGCGCCGGCGCAAGCCCGCATCTTCGAGGCCATGGGTCGGCTGCTGCGTGGCAACACGCGCGCGATGGATGCGTCGTGCCGGCTCGACGAGCGCCTCTTCGGCGTGTTGCTGTCGGGCGTGGGGCTGGCCACTGCGCATTCGCGCATGGAAGGCCTGCGCCGCCAGTGCGCCACGCAGATCGTGGTGCTGGACGGCCAGGAGCTGGGCTTCAGCGTGTCGATGGGCGTGGCCAGCTTTCCGCACACCGCCGCTTCGCAGCAGGAGCTGCTGGCGGCCTGCGAGGGCGCGCTGGCCGAAGCGCGGCGCCGTGGCGGCAATCACCTGACGCTGGCCAGCATCCGTTTCGAGCCCGGTTGAGGCTACAGGCCGCCGGCGACTAGGCGCTGAAGGCCTTGTAGATCATGTAGCCGGCCAGCGCAAAGAGCACCAGCGCGAAACGCTGCTTGAGTTGCTTGACATCCATGGCATGCGCCGCACGTGCACCCAGCGGTGCCATGAGCACGCTGGCCAGCGAGACGATGAGCAATGCCGGCAGGTAGAGGTAGCCAAAGGCGCCCGGCAGGGCAGGCGGCACGGACCATCCGCTGACCAGATAGCCCGTTGTGCTGGCCACCGCCACCGGGAACCCGAGCGCCGCGCTGGTGGCCACGGCGCTGTGCATCGGCACATTGCACCAGGCCATGAAGGGCGTCGCGATGAAGGCACCGCCGGCGCCCACGAGACCCGACAGCAAGCCGATGGCGCCACCCAGCGCAGTCTGGCCGAACGCACCCGGCATCTGGCGGGTCGGTGTCGGCTTGCGGTCGCGCAACATCTGCAGTGCCGATACGCCGATGAAGACCGCAAAGACGCTGGCCAACTGGGGCCCCTTGATGAGCGCGAACACGCCCGCGCCGGCAAGCAGGCCACCGACCACGATGCCCGGCGCGATGCCGCGCACGAGATCCCAACGCACGGCACCGCGGCGGTGGTGCGCGCGCAGGCTCGACAAGGACGTGAAGATGATCGTGGCCATCGAGGTGGCGATCGCCATCTTGATGGCCATGCCCGCCGGCACATCTTTCCTCGACAGGATGAAGGTGAGGAAGGGCACCTGCATCATGCCGCCGCCCACGCCCAGCATGCCGGCGAGAAAACCGGCGCAAAGGCCGAGGGCGACCAGCTCGGCCGCCAGCCAAAGGTCGACGGTCATCGATCAGCGGGCCAGGAGCCGACCCACGGCGCGCCACTCCTGCAGCGTGACCGGCGTGATCGACAGCCGGTTGCCGGTGGCCAACACACGCATCGTGGCCAGTGCGGGCGTGGCGCGCATCTCGCGCAGCGACAGCAACCGCGTCTTGCGCGTCAGCTTGACATCGATCTGCACCCAGCGCGGATTGTCGGGGCTGGACTTGGCATCGAAATAGTCGCTGGCCGCATCGAACTGCGTGGTGTCGGGGCCGGGCGATCCGGCAATGACAGCCAGGCCGGCCACGCCCGGTTCGGGACACGAGGAATGGTAGAAAAGCACGCCGTCACCCGAGCGCATGTCGTCGCGCATGAAGTTGCGCGCCTGGTAGTTGCGCACGCCGGTCCACGGCAGCGTCTGGCCGGGCGCGGCCACGAGATCGTCGATCGAGACCTCCGAGGGCTCGCTTTTCATCAACCAGTAACGTGGCATCGAAGCAAGGGTGGGAATGAGGGTGTCCGCCGCGAACCGTGAGCCGCATTCCTGAACCCAGGCGAAGTTCAGGTGGGCGAGGTCAGCCTGGCTTCGGGTTCATCTGACGCGAGACGATCACACCTGCCGGGCGATGTTCCAAGCCCTTGCTCAAAGAGCATCGGTTCAAGGAAATATAAGACTCACGCGAACGCGACGGACAGAACCATTCTAGGGCCGGGATGCGCTGCGGTGTGCAGCTGATTTCACCGCCGAATTCACAGCAGGTGCCCGTCGTCGCCGAGCGCGGCATCGACACGTCGGATGAGCGCATCCAGGTCGGGCTGGGCGTCGCCCGAGGAGCCCGGTGACGAATCGCGCACGGGCACACTGGCACGTGCCGGCCGTTCGGCCAGCTGATAGGCCAGGTTCAAGGCCGCCAGCACCGCGATGCGCTCGCGCGCCTTGACCTTGCCGGCATCACGGATGCCGCTCATCTCGCGGTCGACGCTGGTGACGGCCGCACCGAGCAGCGCTTCGCCCCCATCCGGACAGCCGAGGATGTAGCTTTGCCCCAGGATGGTGACTTCCATCTGTTTCATTTGCCGACCCCGGCCGCGCCGTTGCCCGAAGGCAGGCGCTCCAGCAAGACGTCGATGCGCGAGCGCGCGGCGCCAAGGCGCGATTTCAGACTGTCGCGCTCGCTCGTCATGGCCGCAAGCTGCTGTTCGAGCAGCGTGTTGGTGCGTTTCAGCTCTTCATGCCGCAGCACGAGTCTTTCGACACGGTCGGCGAGATCTTCGAGCTTGGACATGGTGTGCGGTGGCTGCGAGCGGAAACATTGTATGGCGCGCAAACTGGCGCGCGGGCGCATTGGCGCAGGTGCAAATGCTCAGTTCGGCACGGCCTGTGCGCGCGCGTAGTCACAGCATTGGCTGACGCTGCAGACCTCGCACAAGGGCCTGCGCGCGACGCAGACGTAGCGTCCGTGCAGGATCAACCAATGGTGCGCATCGGCACGGTAGGGCTGGGGCACGCGACGTTCCAGCCCGGCCTCGACCTCCAGTGGCGTGCGCCCCGGCGCCAGCCCGGTGCGGTTGGCCACGCGAAAGACATGCGTGTCCACGGCGAAGGTGGGCTCGCCGAAGGCCACGTTCAGCACGACGTTGGCGGTCTTGCGCCCGACACCGGGCAGCGCCTGCAATGCATCGAGCGTGCGCGGCACCTCACCGCCGTGCCGATCGAGCAGCAGGCGGCAGGTGGCGATCAGGTTGCGTGCCTTGGTTCGGTACAGGCCGATCGTGCGGATGTACGGCTCCAGCCCTTCGACCCCCAGTGCGTGCATGCGCGCTGGCGTCGGGGCCACGGCGAAGAGCCGGCGCGTCGCCTTGTTGACACCGACATCGGTGGCCTGAGCGGACAGCAACACGGCGGCCAGCAACTCGAACACGCTGCTGAACGCCAGCTCGGTGACGGGCTGCGGGTTGGCTGCGCTCAGCGTGGCGAAGAAGCGTTCGACCTCGGATTCGGTCATGGGGCTTTGGCGCGAGCCAGCGCCGCCGCGATGACGGCGCGCTTGCGCTCCAGCACCTGCGGATCGCTGATCTGCGAATGCGCTTGCAGGTCGGCCAGCTTGGCCAGCGCCTTGGCGGCCAGGCGCTCGTCGTTCTCGGCTTGCTCGCGTGCCATGCGCAGGCGATGGAATTCGTAGCGCTCGCGGGCTTCGTCGGCTTGCTGTTCGCTCCAGGCGTCCCAGCCGGTGCGCGTGCCGGTCAGCTCGGGCATGGCGATGCAATCCACCGGACATACCGGCACGCACAGCTCGCAGCCAGTGCACAGCGCGTCGATGACGGTGTGCATCTGTTTCGGTGCACCGACGATGCAATCCACCGGACAGGCCTTGATGCACAAGGTGCAACCGATGCACCATGTCTCATCGATGACCGCCAGCTTGCGTGGACCTTCGACGCCGCGCTCGACATCCAGTGGCTTGAGCGCACGGCCGGTCAGGCGCGAAAGCCGCACGATGCCTTCCGCACCGCCCGGCGGGCAGCGGTTGATGTCGGCGCCGTCCTGCACCATGGCGCGCGCATAGGCGCGGCAGTCGGGGTAGCCACAGCGTGTGCACTGCGTTTGCGGCAACGCATCGTTCAGTGCCTCGACGCGCGCGTCGGTGCTATCCAGACAACTGGCGGTGCTTTTCACCGCGCGCCCATGCTCAGCGGCGCGGCGCTGCCTTGCGTGCCGGTGCGCGGCTGGTCGCGCGCACGGCCGGTCGCGAAGCGGCCTTGGCAGCCTGCGAAGCCGCGGCCGTCCGTTTGCCGGGCTTCTTGTCGTACTCGGCGATGAAATCGCGCACCCGCGGGTAGACCATTTCGCGCCAGCGCCGTCCGGCGAAGATGCCGTAGTGGCCGGCGCCGACCGCGTCGTAGTGGAAGTGGTGGGCCTCGGGGATGCCGGTGCACAGCCCATGCGCGGCCTTGGTCTGGCCCGCACCGGAGATGTCGTCGAGCTCGCCTTCGATGGTCAGCAACGCGGTGCCTTCGATGGCCTGCGGGCACACGGGTTCGCCCTCCACCACCCAGGTGCCGTTGACGAGTGCGAACTCCTGGAACACTTTCTTGATGGTGTCCAGGTAGTACTCGGCCGGCATGTCCAGCACAGCGTTGTATTCGTCGTAGAACTCGCGATGCGAGTCGACGCTTTCTTCGTCACCGCGCACCAGGTCGAGAAAGTAGTCATAGTGCGAAGTCAGATGCCGATCGGGGTTCATGGCCACGAAGCCGGTGTGTTGCAGGAAGCCCGGGTAGACACGCCGGCCTGCGCCCGGGAAGTTCTGCGGCACGCGGTAGATCACGTTGCTCTCGAACCACTGGTGGCTCTTGTTCGTGGCCAGGTTGTTGACGGCGGTGGGGCTGTTGCGCGCGTCGATGGGTCCGCCCATCATGGTCATGGTCAACGGCGTCGTCTCGCCATGGCTGGCCATCAAGGACACGGCGGCCAACACCGGCACCGTCGGCTGACATACCGAAATGACGTGCACGTTGGGGCCGATGTGGCGGATGAATTCCTGCACGTAGGCGACATAGTCGTCCAGGTGGAAGGGGCCGGCGTCGGTGGGCACCATGCGCGCGTCGGTCCAGTCGGTGATGAACACCTTGTGGTCGCACAGCAGGCTGCGCACCGTGTCGCGCAACAGCGTCGAGTGGTGGCCGGACAGTGGCGCCACCAGCAGCACGGTGGGCTGCGATTTCATGCGCTCCAGCGCCGCCGGGTTGTCGGTGAAGCGCTTGAAGCGCAGCAGCCGGCAGAACGGCTTTTCCAGCGCCGTCTGTTGCTGGATGGCGACCTCCACGCCGCCCACCTTCGCCGAGGTGATGCCGAACTGCGGCTTTTCGTAGTCCTTGGCCAGCCGGTGCATCAGGTCCAGCCCGGCGGACACACGCTGGGCCATCGGCGTGTGCGTGAAAGGCGACAGTGGATGGTTGTAGAGCTTGGCCGACGCGCTGGCAAATTCGGAGAACGGTGCCATCAAGGCGCGTTGCGTTTCATACCATTGGTAAAGCATCGTGATCAGCCTTGTTGTGTTGTCCTGCCCGACCCGCGTCAAACGTTGCAGTGCATCCGCGCCCATGCCCCACGCCCGCCAAAGCCACTCACCCTGCATTCATGGTGCGCTGCACCAATTATGTGCCGAAAGGGGCTCGCGTGCCAGCGGATCAAGCGCATTCGCTGAACAAGTGGCAAAGCCGCCTGTCCTCAGAAGACTTTGGCGATCGAGGCGGCCACCGGCCCGATGTTGCGCTCGTTCAATGCCGCCACGCAGATGCGTCCTGAATCCAGGCCATAGACGCCGAATTCGGCGCGCAGGCGCTGCATCTGCGCTGCGCTCAGACCGGAATAACTGAACATTCCCTTCTGTCGCAGGATGAAGCTCATGTCCTGCGCCACACCCGCAGCGGCCAGCCGCTGCACCAGTGCTTCGCGCATGCTGCGAATGCGCAGGCGCATGCCGGCGAGTTCTTCTTCCCACTGGCGCCTGAGTTCCGGCGTGTTCAGCACCATCGCCACAGCCTGTGCGCCATGCGTCGGCGGGTTCGAGTAATTGCCGCGGATCAGAACCTTCAGCCGCGACAGCACGCGTGCCGCTTCGTCCTTGTCCGCGCACACCACGCTCAACGCACCGACGCGCTCGCCATACAGCGAGAAACTCTTCGAAAAGGAGGTGGCCACGAGGAAGGTCAATCCGGCCTGCAGGAACAGCTGCACTGCAGCGCCGTCCTCGGCGATGCCATCGCCGAAGCCCTGATAGGCCATGTCGAGAAAGGGCACCAGGCCGCGCGACTTCAACAGCGGCGCCAGTTGTGCCCATTGCCCAACGCTGAGCTCGCAGCCCGTGGGGTTGTGGCAGCAGGCGTGCAGCACGACCACGGTGCCCGGCACGGCAGCCTGCAGTGCCGCCAGCAAGGCGTCGAAGCGCACCGCGCGTTCTTGCGCGTCGTAGTACGGGTAGGTCTGCACCTCGAAGCCGGCCTGCGTGAACAGTGCGCGATGGTTTTCCCAGCTCGGGTCGCTGATCAGCACCTGCGCATCGGGTTGCAGCCGCTTCAGGAAATCGGCGCCGACCTTCAGCCCGCCCGTGCCACCGAGGGTCTGCACCGTGGCGATGCGGCCCGTCGCGCAAGGCCTCGCTCTGCACGCCGAACACCAACTCCTGGACTGCGCGGTCGTAGGCGGCGATGCCGTCGATCGGCAGGTAGCCTTTGGGCTTGGGGCTTTGCGCGAGTTGCTTCTCGGCCGCCAGCACGCACTGCAGGATCGGCAGCTTGCCGTTCTCGTCGAGATACACACCGACGCCGAGATTCACCTTGGCGGGGTTCGGGTCGGCGTTGAAGGCTTCGGTCATGCCCAGGATCGGGTCGCGCGGGGCCAGTTCAACAGCGGAAAAGAGCGACATGGATTCAGCCTTCAGGACGACGATGGGGGTGGAGAGGCGTTTCGGATCGAGCGTGCGCGCGGGGCGGGGCTGCGCTACGCTAGACGGTTTTGCTTCTGCCGTTGCAGCAGCGCAATTCTAGAGGAGGGCCCGATGATCGAGCTGACCGAAGTGCAGGCCGCCGAAGCCATGGTGCCGGGCGAATTCGTGTCCTTTCCGAACTCGCCGTTCCAGCTGTTTCAGCCCTACGCGCCCGCGGGGGACCAGCCTGTGGCGATCGAGCAGCTTTCGGCCGGCCTGAATGACGGCCTGAGTTATCAGACCTTGCTCGGGGTCACCGGCTCGGGCAAGACTTTCACCATGGCCAACGTGATCGCGCGGCTGGGCCGCCCGGCGATCGTCTTCGCGCCGAATAAGACACTGGCCGCGCAGCTGTACAGCGAGTTCCGCGAGTTCTTCCCGAAGAACGCGGTCGAGTACTTCGTCAGCTACTACGACTACTTCCAGCCCGAGGCCTACGTGCCGCAGCGCGACCTGTTCATCGAGAAGGACAGCTCGATCAACGAGCACATCGAGCAGATGCGACTGAGTGCGACGAAGAGCCTGCTGGAGCGGCGCGACGTGATCATCGTCGCCAGCGTCAGCGCCATCTACGGCATCGGATCGCCGCAGGACTATCACAAGATGGTGATGACGCTGCGCGTGCACGACAAGATGGGCCAGCGCGATGTCATCGCGCAGCTGATCCGCATGCAGTACCAGCGCAACGAGACCGATTTCTCGCGCGGCACCTTCCGCGTGCGCGGCGGCACCATCGATGTCTTCCCGGCCGAGCACTCCGAGCTGGCGATCCGCATCGAACTCTTCGACGACGAGGTTGAATCATTGCAGTTGATGGACCCGCTCACCGGCCGCATCCGCCAGAAGATCCCGCGCTTCACGGTCTATCCGTCCAGCCACTACGTGACGCCGCGCGAACGCGTGGTGGTGGCCATCGACACCATCAAGACCGAGTTGCGCGAACGGCTGGACGAGCTGGTGAAGGCGGGCAAGCTGGTCGAAGCACAGCGGCTGGAGCAGCGCACGCGCTTCGACCTGGAGATGCTGCAGGAGGTGGGGCATTGCAAGGGCATCGAGAACTACACCCGTCACCTGTCAGGTGCCGCGCCCGGTGAGCCGCCGCCGACGCTGGTGGACTACCTGCCGGCCGACACGATCATGTTTCTCGATGAAAGCCATGTGCTCATTGGCCAGTTTGGCGGCATGTTCAATGGCGACCGTGCACGCAAGAGCACGCTGGTGGAATATGGCTTTCGCCTGCCGAGCGCGCTGGACAACCGACCGCTGAAGTTCGACGAGTTCGAGGGCAAGATGCGCCAGGCGGTGTTTGTCTCCGCCACGCCCGGGCCTTATGAGCAGCAGCATGCCGGCCAGGTGGTCGAGCAACTGGTGCGGCCGACGGGGCTTGTGGACCCGGAGGTCGAGGTGCGCCCTGCGGCGCGCCAGGTGGACGATGTGCTGCAGGAGATCCACGAGCGCGTGAAGCTGAACGAGCGTGTGCTCATCACCACGCTGACCAAGCGCATGGCCGAGCAGCTGACCGACTACCTGTCGGACAACGGCGTGAAGGTGCGTTACCTTCACTCCGACATCGACACCGTCGAGCGCGTGGAGATCATCCGCGACCTGCGCCTGGGGGTGTTCGACGTGCTGGTGGGCATCAACCTGCTGCGCGAGGGCCTGGACCTGCCGGAGGTATCCCTGGTGGCGATCCTGGATGCCGACAAGGAAGGCTTCCTGCGCTCCGAGCGATCGCTGATCCAGACCATCGGCCGCGCGGCGCGGCACCTGAACGGCCGCGCCATCCTGTATGCCGACAAGATCACCGATTCGATGCAGCGTGCGCTGGACGAAACGCAGCGTCGCCGCGACAAGCAGACGGCGCACAACCTGGCCGAAGGCATCACGCCGCGCAGCATCAGCAAGCACATCCGCGAAATGATCGACGGCGTGGTATCGGACAAGACGGCGCGCGACGACCTGAAGAACGCCCAGGCGGCGGCGGAGGTCGAGGCGATGAGCGAGAAGGACCTCGGCAAACGCATCAAGCTGCTGGAAAAGCAGATGCTGGAGCACGCGCGCAACCTGGAGTTCGAAAAGGCAGCCCGCGTGCGCGACCAGTTGGCGCTGCTGCGCGAGCAGGCCTTCGGTGCTGCCGGACACGATTTGCCGGCGGTCGGTGGAACGTTTGGGCGTTCTGTGAACTGATCCGTCGCCAACGGAACTCTTTGGTGCAATCTCGACCGAATCACTCGGGTTCGGATATACTTGAGTGGACTAGTAGGAATAAAGGGCGGGTTAACCCGTACAAATTCCTCAGTCAAGCGAGATGACGCTCCGATCAAGTTGTCCGATTGTCGTTTTGCTTTGCGGCCGCAAGGCCGATGGGAGATTTCGATGCGTCTGACCACCAAAGGCCGTTTTGCCGTCACTGCCATGATCGATCTGGGCTTGCGCTCGCATGCCGGGCCAGTCGCGCTGGCGGCGATCAGCCAACGCCAGCAGATTTCGCTTTCCTATCTTGAGCAACTGTTCGGCAAGCTGCGCCGCCATGAACTGGTGGAAAGCACGCGCGGGCCGGGCGGTGGCTATTCACTCGGCCGCGGTGCAGGCGAGATCACCGTCGCCGACATCATCGTCGCGGTGGATGAGCCGATCGACGCCACGGGATGCCATGGCAAGGAAAATTGCATGGGCGATGAAACAGGCCGCTGCATGACGCACGACCTGTGGGCCAGCCTGAACTCGAAGATGATCGAATACCTGGACTCGATCTCGCTCAAGAAGCTGGTCGACGAGCAGCTCGCCAAGGGCATCTCGATCCAGGACGCACCGGTCAAGCGCGCGATTTCCTCGCAGCCGGTGGTGCGCCCGATCAAGATCACCGCACCGAATTCGGTGTTCGCGCTGGGCAGCGCGTTGTCGAAGTAGCCCGTTCATTCAACCCGACCGTTCTTCACATGACCCCGCATTTCCCCATCTACCTGGACTACGGCGCCACCACGCCCTGCGATCCGCGTGTCGTCGATGCGATGGTGCCTTGGCTGCGCGAGCATTTCGGCAACCCGGCGTCGCGCAGCCACGCCTGGGGTTGGGAGGCCGAAGCGGCAGTCGAGCGCGCCCGGGAGCAGGTGGCATCGCTGGTGGGAGCCGACCCGCGGGAGATTGTCTGGACATCGGGCGCCACCGAGTCGATCAACCTGGCCTTGAAGGGCGCGGCGCACTTCTATCAATCGCGCGGCAAGCACCTGGTGACGGTCAAGACCGAGCACAAGGCCGTGCTCGACACCACGCGCGAACTGGAGCGCCAGGGTTTCGAGTGCACCTATCTGGAAGTGCAGGAAAACGGCCTGATCGATCTTCAGCGCCTGGAGCAGGCGCTGCGCAAGGACACCATCGTCGTCTCGGTGATGCTCGTCAACAACGAGATCGGCGTGATCCAGGACATCGTCGCCATCGGCAAGATGTGCCGTGAGCGCGGCATCGTCTTTCACGTCGATGCGGCCCAGGCCACCGGCAAGGTGGACATCGATCTGACGGCACTGCCGGTCGATCTGATGAGCCTGGCCTCGCACAAGACCTACGGCCCCAAGGGCATCGGCGCGCTTTATGTGCGGCGCAAGCCGCGCGTGCGCATCGAAGCGCAGATGCACGGCGGCGGCCACGAGCGCGGCATGCGCTCGGGCACCTTGCCCACGCACCAGATCGTCGGGATGGGCGAGGCTTTTGCCATCGCCAAGGCCGAGATGGGCGCCGAGCGGGAGCGCATCCGCATGCTGCAGCAGCGCTTGCTCAATGGGCTGACCGATATCGAGCAGGTGTTCGTCAATGGCGACCTGGAACGGCGCGTGCCGCACAACCTGAACATCTCGTTCAACTATGTCGAGGGCGAGTCGCTGATCATGGGCGTGAAAGGCTTGGCGGTGTCTTCCGGCTCGGCCTGCACCTCGGCCAGCCTGGAGCCCAGCTATGTGCTGCGCGCGTTGGGACGCAGCGACGAACTCGCGCACTCCAGCCTGCGCATGACCATCGGCCGCTTCACCACGGAAGCCGAGATCGACTACGCGGTGCGCACCTTGCGCGAGCAGGTGGCCAAGCTGCGCGACCTGTCGCCGCTGTGGGAGATGTACAAGGATGGCATCGACATCAGCACCATCCAATGGGCGGCGCACTGAGGCGGCCCGACTGAGTTTGAACCAGGAGAGACGTCATGGCATACAGCGAAAAAGTCGTTGAACACTACGAAAACCCGCGCAACGTGGGTTCCTTCGACAAGGGTGACGAAAGTGTCGGCACCGGCATGGTCGGCGCGCCGGCCTGTGGCGACGTGATGAAGCTGCAGATCCGTGTCAACCCGGCCACCGGACTGATCGAGGACGCGCGCTTCAAGACCTATGGCTGCGGCTCGGCCATCGCCTCGTCGTCGCTGGTCACCGAATGGGTCAAGGGCAAGACACTCGATCAGGCGATGGACATCAAGAACACGCACATCGCGCAGGAGCTGGCGCTGCCGCCGGTGAAGATCCATTGCTCGATCCTGGCCGAGGACGCCATCAAGGCGGCGGTGCAGGACTACAAGGCCAAACACGGCACACCACAGGCGCACTGAACATGTCGGTGACCTTGACCGAAGCGGCGGCCCGCCATGTCTCGCGCTACATCAGCAAGCGGGGCAAGGGTGTGGGTGTGCGCCTGGGCGTGAAGACCACCGGCTGCTCGGGGCTGGCCTACAAGCTCGAGTATGCCGACGACGTGGCGCCCGAGGACATGGTCTTCGAAGGCCACGGCGTCAAGGTGCTGGTCGATCCGAAAAGCTTTCCCTACATCGACGGCACCGAACTGGACTTCGTGCGCGAAGGCCTGAACGAGGGCTTCAAGTTCCACAACCCGCGCGAGAAAGATCGTTGCGGTTGCGGCGAGTCCTTCCGCGTCTGAACGAGCCGCGGCTTGCGGCGGCGTTTCGCCACGATGCCGCGAGCAGCCCCAGGTCGCGCCACGATCCTTGGCACGACACTGCAACACAGTGCCTCCGGCCCGCCCTAAGCCAATGCGCCTGATCGCATGAACATCGACGACGACGACTTCAAGCTCTTCGGCCTGCCGGAGCGTTTTGCCCTCGATGCGGCGCTGCTCGACCAGCGCTGGCGCGAGTTGCAGGCGAAAGTGCACCCCGACCGTTTCGCCACCGACGGCGCCGCGGCGCAACGCATCGCCATGCAGTGGGCCGTGCGCGTCAACCAGGGCTACCAGCGACTGAAGGATCCGCTGAAGCGTGCGGCCTACCTGTGTGAACGGCGTGGCATCCGCATCGATGCCGAACGCAACACCGCGATGCCACGCGCTTTTCTCGTGCAGCAAATGGAATGGCGCGAAGCGCTGGACGAGGCGCGCGACGAGGCCACCACGCTGGCGTTGTCGGAACAGGTCGCGAACGGCATGAACGCGATGCGCTGCAGCGCCTGCAAAGCCTGCTCGATGAGCGCAACGACAGCGCGGCGGCTGCCGAACAGGTGCGCGCGCTGATGTTCGTCGCGCGCTTCCGTCAGGACATCGACAAGCGCCTGGAAGCGCTGGAAACGTAGTTCGACATGGCGCTGCTGCAGATTTCCGAGCCGGGCCAGGCGCCCGACCCACACCAGCGTCGCATTGCGGTGGGCATCGACCTGGGCACCACGCATTCGCTCGTCGCCGCGGTGCGCCACGGCGTGGCCGAATGCCTGCCCGACGCGCAGGGCCGTGTGCTGCTGCCGTCGGTCGTGCGTTACATGGAAGGCCAGCGGCGCCAGGTCGGCTTCGACGCGCGATCGCATCAGGCCGATGACGCGGCCAACACCATCGCCTCGGCCAAACGGCTGATGGGCCGCAGTCTTGCCGATGTGCAGGGTGCCGAGCAACTGCCCTATCGCTTCGAGGACCGGCCTGGCATGGTCGCGGTGCACACGCGTCAAGGGCCGAAGACGGCGGTGGATGTCTCGGCGGAAATCCTGGCCACGCTGCGCCAGCGCGCGGAGGACAGCTTCGACGACGAGTTGTTCGGCGCCGTCATCACCGTCCCGGCGTATTTCGACGATGCGCAGCGACAGGCCACCAAGGACGCCGCACAGCTCGCCGGGCTGAACGTGCTGCGCCTGATCAACGAGCCCACCGCTGCGGCCGTGGCCTATGGCCTGGACCATGGCAGCGAGGGGCTGTATGCGGTGTACGACCTGGGCGGCGGCACCTTCGATGTCTCGCTGCTGCGGTTGACGCGCGGTGTCTTCGAGGTCGCGGCCACGGGCGGTGACGCGGCCTTGGGCGGCGACGATTTCGACCACCTGCTCGCCGCCTGGGCCCTGCAGCAAAGCGGCCGAAGCACGGCCAGTGCACACGACAAGAGCCTGCTGGCAATGGCCGCGCGCAGCGTGCGCGAGGCCTTGACCGACGCGCCACAGGCCACGTTGTCCTGTGTGCTGGACAGCGGTGCCCTGAAACTGGAGCTGACGCGCGAGCAACTCGAAACCCTGACGCGTCCGCTGGTGGATCGCACGCTCGCTGTATTGCGCAAGGTGCTGCGCGATGCGCGCGTGCAACGCGGCGACGTCGTCGGCGTGGTCATGGTGGGCGGGGCCACGCGCATGCCGGCGGTGCGCCGCGCGGTGGGCGAGTTCTTCGGCCCCGATGGCGGCGCCAGGGTGCTGACCAACGTCAACCCCGACGAGGTGGTCGCGCTGGGCGCCGCCATCCAGGCCAATGCGCTGGCCGGCAATGCCAAGGACGGGCAGTTGCTGCTGCTCGACGTGATCCCGCTGTCGCTGGGCATCGAAACCATGGGCGGCCTGGTCGAGCGCATCGTCGAGCGCAACACCACCATTCCCGTGGCCAAGGCGCAGGAGTTCACCACCTATCAGGACGGCCAGACGGCGATGGCCATCCACGTGCTGCAGGGCGAGCGCGAGATGGTCGCCGACTGCCGCTCGCTGGCGCGCTTCGAACTGCGCGGCATTCCGCCGATGGCGGCCGGCGTGGCGCGCATCCGCGTCAGTTTCCAGGTCGATGCCGATGGGCTGCTGAGCGTGTCGGCGCTCGAAGTCGGCAGCGGTGTCCAGGCTAGCGTGGTCGTCAAGCCCAGCTACGGCCTGGCCGACGATCAGGTGGCGCAGATGCTGCGTGACAGCTTCACGCACGCTCAAGGCGACATGCAGGACCGCGCCTTGCGCGAAGCCCAGGTCGATGCCGACAGGATGCTGCTGGCCACACGCTCTGCGCTGTCGACCGACGGCGAGCTGTTGTCCGAGCCCGAGCGTGAAACGATCGCTCTGCTCATGCGGCAATTGAGCGAGACCGCCGTCGGCACGGACCACGATGCCATCAACGCCGCCGTCGAAGCGCTGGCCAAGGGCACCGAGGAGTTCGCTGCGGCGCGCATGAATCGCGGCATCCGCCAGGCGCTGGCCGGGCGCAGCATCGAAGATGTCTGAGATCCGTTAGCGACCGCCATGCCCCACATCCGCATCCTGCCCAACGCCGAGCTTTGCCCGCTGGGCGACGACATCGAGGCACCCTCGGGCACCTCGATCTGCGAGGCGCTGCTGGAAAACGGCATCGCCATCGAACATGCGTGCGAGATGAGCTGCGCCTGCACCACCTGCCACGTCATCGTGCACGAGGGCTTCAATTCGCTGGGCGAAATGGACGAATCCGAGGAAGACCTGCTCGATCGCGCCTGGGGCCTGACGCCGATGTCGCGCCTGTCGTGTCAGGCCATTCTGTCGAACGCCGATGTCACCATCGAGCTGCCCAAGTACACCATCAACCACGCGCGCGAGAACCATTGAAGCGCGGTTGCCGATGAACGTGCTGGGCATCGAGAGTTCCTGCGACGAAACCGGCGTTGCGCTGGTCGTCCTTCAACGGCGATCAGCCTCCGACATTGCGCGCGCAGGCGCTGCACAGCCAGGTGGACATGCACCAGGCCTACGGCGGCGTGGTGCCCGAGTTGGCCTCGCGCGACCATATCCGTCGTGTGCTGCCGTTGACGCGCGAGGTGCTCGCCGCCGCTGGCGCCAGCCTGCAGGACATCGACCTCGTGGCCTACACGCGCGGGCCGGGGCTGGCCGGTGCGCTGCTCGTCGGCGCCGGCGTGGCCGTGGCCTTGGCTGCTGCGCTCGAGCGGCCGACGCTGGGCGTGCACCACCTGGAAGGCCACCTGCTGTCGCCGTTCCTGTCGACCGATCCGCCGCAGTTTCCCTTTGTCGCGCTGCTCGTGTCCGGTGGGCACAGCCAGCTGATGCGCGTCGATGAGGTGGGCCGCTACACGATGCTCGGCGAAACCGTCGATGACGCTGCAGGCGAAGCCTTCGACAAGAGTGCCAAGCTGCTCGGCCTGGGTTACCCAGGCGGCCCGGCACTGGCGGCGCTGGCGCGGCACGGACGTGCCGATGCCTTTGCGCTGCCACGACCTTTGCTCGGCAAACCGAACCTGGATTTTTCCTTCGCCGGTCTGAAGACGGCGGTGGCCGTGCGCGTGGCCAAGTTGCCTGTGCCCATGGACGACACACAGCGCGCGGACATGGCCGCCAGCGTGCAGGCGGCCATCGTCGATGTGCTCAGCGCCAAGGCAATGCGTGCGCTGCAGGCCACGGGATTGAGGCGCCTGGTGGTCGCCGGTGGCGTCGGCGCAAACGCCAGTCTGCGCGAGCGTCTGGGCCGCGAATGTGCGCGTGTCGGTGCGCGAGTGCATTACCCGGAACTGGCGCTGTGCACCGACAACGGCGCCATGATTGCACTGGCGGCCGCGATGCGCGCGCAGCGTGGGCTGACTGAAGGCGAAGGTGCGGGCGAGGGCGCGTTCGATGTGCGCCCGCGCTGGGATCTGTCGCAGGTCTGAACTGGTGCCGCAGCAACGCCCGCGCGGCACCGGGCCTGGCGAGCGTGCAGTCACGGACCGGTCGGGGCGAGCGCCCCAGCCGTCGTGCGGTCAGTTGACGGTGATCTGCGCCGCCGAAGGGGCGCCGCGCTTGCGCAAGCTCAGCGTCAGCACACCGTTTTCCAGCTTGGCGCCGGACTCGGCCTGATCGATGTCCGAGGCCACCTTGAATCTGCGCGCATAGCTGGAGATCGAGCGCTCGCGGTAGACGATACGGTCGCCGTCCTTCACATCCTCTTGCTTGCGCGCCTGCGCTTCGATGTCGACGACTCGACCGTCGATGGAAACCTTCACGTCTTCCTTGGCCACACCGGGCATGTCGAGTGTGACGGTGTACCCCTGCTCCGACTCGCGCACGTCCAGTGCGGGGCTGCGTGGTGTGTCGTCTGCGGCTTGCGCGACTGGCGCGAAGAAGCGCTCGAAACCTTCGTCGAGAAGGCGGTCGAAGCCGCGCGACAGAGGCGCACTGCGGCGTGTCATGGGAACGAGGAACATGCTCAACTCCTACAATTATTGAAACCGGTCCCGGCAACCTGCGCCAGCACCCACGCCATACAGATGGCAGCGGCGTGCATCTTTTCAAGATGCCTGCACGCTTGTTCATCCACAAGTCACTTTCTGGAACGCCTTTCCTCATGCGCGACGCCATTGCCCAGCTGCCCGGATCCTTGATTCGTGAAGTCGCCAACGCCGGCATGGGCCGCAGCGATGTGCTGGCCTTCTGGTTCGGCGAAAGCGACGAGGTCACGCCCGAGCCGGTGCGCCGCGCGGCCGCGCAATCGCTGCTCGACGGCGAGACCTTCTATTCGCACAACCTGGGACTGCCCGAACTGCGCCAGGGACTGGCCACCTACAGCTCGCAACTGCACGGTGCCGTGGGCATGGAGCGCATCGCCGTCACGTCCTCTGGCGTGAGCGCGTTGATGCTGGCCATGCAGATGCTGGCCGGCGCGGGTGACGAGGTGGCGGCTGTCGTGCCGCTGTGGCCCAACCTGACGGCGCAGGCGGCGATCATGGGTGCGCAGGTGCGGCGCATTGCGCTGCGGCCGCATGGGGGGCAGTGGTCGTTGGACCTGGACGAACTGCGCGCCGCTGTCACCGCGAAGACGAAGCTGCTGTTGGTGAATGCGCCCAACAACCCGACGGGCTGGACGCTGACGCGCGAGGAGCAGCAGCAGATCCTGGCCCATTGCCGCAGCACGGGCACCTGGATCGTCGCCGACGAGGTCTACGAGCGCATTCATTTCGGCGCGCAAGCCTCGGCAGCGCCTAGCTTCCTTGACATTGCCAGTGACGAGGACCGGCTCGTCGTGGCGCACAGTTTTTCCAAGAGCTTCCTGATGACGGGTTGGCGCCTGGGCTGGCTGGTGCTGCCGCGCAGCCATCTCGACGCTGCGGGCAAGTTGATCGAGTTCAACACCTCCTGCGCGCCGGTGTTCGTGCAGCGTGGTGGCCTGGCCGCGCTGGACATCGCACCCACTTTCGTGCCGGCCCTGGTGCAACGCCTGCGCGATTGCCGCGACCGCCTGATCGCCGGTCTGGCCGCGCTGCCGCGCGTCGAAGTGGCCAGCCCGGGTGGCGGCATGTATGCCTTCTTTCGCGTCGAAGGGGAACGCGATTCGCTGGCCTTTGCCAAGCGGCTGGTGGAACGGCATGGGCTGGGGCTGGCGCCCGGCGTGGCCTTCGGCGCCGAGGGCGAGGGCTGGCTGCGCTGGTGCTTTGCCTCACGCGACCCCCAGCGGCTGGACGCCGGTGTAGCGCGCCTGGCCGCCGCATTGGCCCTATAATCATCGGCTTTTGAGGTGCTGCCTGTTCCCAGGCCGCGCCTCGAGATCACAGCACGATACGGGTCGGTTTCACCTGTAGTCGCAAGTAGCACCGGAAACCGTCGCAGCGCCCCAATCCCTTTGGCGCCTGGGCAGGCGGTTTCCACATTCCAAGGAAATCCCATGACCATGGCAGGCGCGCAAGTCGCTGAAATCATCAAGTCCAATGCGCGCAGCGCGATGGACACCGGTTCGCCCGAAGTGCAGGTGGCTTTGCTCACCGCACGCATCAACGAACTCACCCCGCACTTCAAGCTGCACCTGAAAGACCACCACGGCCGCCGCGGCCTGTTGAAGATGGTCAACCAGCGCAAGCGTCTCCTGTCCTACCTGAAGGAAAAGGACGCGGCGCGCTACACCGCGCTGATCGCCAAGCTCGGCCTGCGCAAGTAATCGGCCAAGCCCGAATGAACACCCGAAGGCTCGCGCGGAAATCTCCGCCCGGGCTGTCTGGAGCAGGGCAGGGCACGCGCCTGTCATATCCACGGCGCCGCGCTGACGGTGCCGCTGGATTGGCATGCCGCCCGCAGGATGCCGCTCCTGGTCAAAGGCACCACCCCAAGCGTGCCGCATACGCAACGGAGAACTTCCTATGAGCATCTTCAACAAGGTCAGCAAGACCTTCCAATGGGGCCCGCACACCGTCACGCTGGAAACCGGCGAGATCGCGCGCCAGTCGGGCGGTGCCGTGCTCGTGAACATCGACGACACCGTGGTGCTGGCCACCGTGGTCGGCTCCAAGACCGCCAAGCCGGGGCAGGACTTCTTCCCGCTGACGGTGGACTACACCGAGAAGACCTACGCCGCCGGCAAGATCCCCGGCAGCTTCTTCAAGCGCGAAGGCCGCCCCAGCGAGTTGGAGATCCTGACCTGCCGCCTCATCGATCGGCCGATCCGTCCGCTGTTCCCTGAAGGCTTCTACAACGAGGTGCAGGTCATCGTTCACGTGCTGAGCCTGAACCCCGAGGTGCAGGCCGACATCGCGGCGCTGATCGGCACCAGCGCTGCGCTGGCCATCAGCGGCATTCCCTTCGACGGCCCCATCGGCGCGGCGCGCGTGGGTTATGTGAACGGCGAGTACGTGCTCAACCCGGGCAAGACACAACTGCTCGAGTCCAAGCTCGACCTGGTGGTCGCCGGCACCGAAGCCGCCGTGTTGATGGTGGAAAGCGAAGCCGACCAGCTGACCGAGGAAATCATGCTCGGCGCGGTGGTCTTCGGCCACCAGCAGGGCAACATCGCCATTGCCGCCATCAACGAGCTGGTGCGCGAAGCCGGCAAGCCGGAGTGGGACTGGAAGGCGCCCGGCCAAGGACGAAGGCTTCATCGCCCGCATCGCCGCGCTGGCCGAAGCGCCCTTGCGCGCGGCCTACCAGATCCGCAGCAAGCAGGCCCGTACCCAGGCCACCCGCGAGGCCTATGCCGCCGCGATGGCCACGCTCAAGGCCGAAGGCGCCGAGTTCGACGCCGTCAAGGTCGAAGCGCAGTTGTTCGAGATCGAAGCGCGCATCGTGCGCAGCCAGATCCTGTCGGGTGAGCCGCGCATCGACGGCCGCGACACGCGCACCGTGCGCCCCATCGAGATCCGCAACGGCGTGCTGCCGCGCACCCACGGCTCGGCCCTGTTCACGCGTGGCGAGACGCAGGCGCTGGTGGTGGCCACGCTCGGTACCGAGCGCGATGCACAGCGCATCGATGCGTTGGCCGGTGAGTTCACCGACCACTTCATGCTGCACTACAACATGCCGCCGTTTGCCACCGGCGAAGCGGGCCGCTTCGGCTCGCCGAAGCGCCGCGAGATCGGCCACGGCCGCCTGGCCAAGCGTGCGCTGCTGGCGGCGCTGCCGAGCAAGGCCGACTTCCCGTACACCATGCGCGTGGTCAGCGAAATCACCGAATCCAACGGCTCGTCGTCGATGGCCTCGGTCTGCGGCGGCTGCCTGGCGCTGATGGATGCCGGCGTGCCGATGAAGGCGCACGTCGCCGGCATCGCCATGGGCCTGATCAAGGACGGCAACCGCTTCGCCGTGCTGACCGACATCCTGGGCGATGAAGATCACCTCGGCGACATGGACTTCAAGGTGGCGGGCACCACGAGTGGCATCACCGCGCTGCAGATGGACATCAAGATCCAGGGCATCACCAAGGAGATCATGCAGGTCGCGCTGGCGCAGGCCAAGGAAGCGCGTCTGCACATCCTGGGCAAGATGCAGGAGGCCATGGGCGAGGCCAAGGCCGAGGTGTCGCAGTTCGCGCCGCGCCTGTACACGATGAAGATCAACACCGAGAAGATCCGTGACGTCATCGGCAAGGGCGGCGCGACGATCCGTGCGCTGACCGAAGAAACCGGCTGCGTCATCGACATCGGCGAAGACGGCACCATCACCATTGCCTCGGCCGACACCGACAAGGCGATGTTCGCCAAGAAGCGCATCGAGGAGATCACGGCCGAGGTCGAAGTCGGCAAGATCTACGAAGGCCCGGTCACCAAGATCCTGGACTTCGGCGCGTTGATCAACCTGCTGCCGGGCAAGGACGGTCTGCTGCACATCAGCCAGATCGCGCACCAGCGTGTCGAGAACGTCACCGACTTCCTCAAGGAAGGCCAGATCGTCAAGGTCAAGGTGCTGGAGACCGACGAGAAGGGCCGCGTCAAGCTGTCGATGAAGGCGCTGCTCGAGCGTCCGGAAGGCATGGAAGAGGAGCGCGAGCGCCCGCCGCGCCGTGAATACGGCGATCGTCCGCGTCGCGAGTACGGGGATCGTGGTGATCGCGGTGACCGTGGCGATCGTCCGCCGCGCCGCGAGCCGGCCGCCGAAGCGGCGCCCGTCGCCGTCGACGCCGACGTGCCGCCGCGTGACTGACGCAGGCACCGTCCGGGGCCTCGGCCCCGGCTCGCCGTCAAGGAGCGCGCATGCAAGCCATTGAAATCAAGCAGCCCGGCGGGCCCGAGGTACTGCAATCGACGCAGCGGCCCGACCCGGTGCCGCGCGCCGGTGAATTGCTCATCGCTGTCACCGCGTCGGGCATCAACCGCCCCGACGTGCTGCAGCGCAAGGGCCTGTACCCGATGCCGCCGGGGGTGTCCGATCTGCCGGGCCTGGAAGTGGCCGGCACGGTGGCTGCCGGATCGGCTGAAGACCTGGCCGTCGCCGGTCTGAAGCTCGGCGACCGCGTGTGCGCGCTGGTGGCCGGTGGCGGCTACGCGCAGCTTTGTGTGGCACCTGCCGGCCAGTGCCTGCCGATGCCCAAGGGCTTGAGCGATATCGAAGCGGCAGCGCTGCCCGAGACCTTCTTCACCGTCTGGCAGAACGTCTTCCAGAACGCGCGTCTGACGCGCGGCGAAACGCTGCTGGTGCAGGGCGGGTCCAGCGGCATCGGCGTCACCGCCATCCATCTGGCCAAGGCCTTTGGCGTGACGGTCATCGTCACGGCGGGCAGCGACGAGAAGTGCGCCGCGTGTCTGGCGCAGGGTGCCGACCACGCCATCAACTACAGGACCCAGGATTTCGTCGCCGAGGTCAAGCGCATCACTGGCGGGCGCGGTGTCAACGTGGTGCTGGACATGGTGGCCGGTGACTACCTGGCGCGCGAGCTGCAGTGCATGGCCGAAGACGGCCGCATCGCCATCATCGCGGTGCAGGGCGGCACGCAGGCGGCCGTCGATGTCGGCCTGGTGCTGCGCAAGCGCTTGTCGATCATCGGCAGCACCTTGCGCCCGCGCAGCATTGCCTACAAGACCGTGATCGCACGCGAGTTGCGCGAGCAGGTCTGGCCGCTGATCGAAGCCGGCACGGTCAAGCCCGTGATCTTCAAGGTGTTCCCCGCCGTGCAAGCGGCCCAGGCGCATGCCTTGATGGAATCCAGCGTGCATGTCGGCAAGATCGTGCTCGATTGGAAAGCAGGATGAGCGCCGCACGGCCGTTCCGAAGGCGCTCGCGCCCCCTCGGGGGGCCGGCGCGCAGCGCCTTGGGGGCTCAATGAGTTCACGTCGCAAACTGGTGGTCGGCAACTGGAAGATGAATGGCAGCCATCCGGCCAATGCCGAGTTGCTGGCCGGCATCCTCGCGGCGCGGCCCTTCATGGCCGACGTGGCGGTGTGCGTGCCGTACCCTTACCTGTCCGAGACGGCAGTCAGCCTGGCCGGCAGTGACATCCGCTGGGGTGCGCAGGATTGTTCGGCGCACAAGCAGGGTGCCTATACCGGCGAAGTCTCGGTGGCGATGCTGGCCGAGTTCGGTTGCCGATTCGTCATCGTCGGCCATTCCGAGCGCCGCGCCATGCATGCCGAGAGTGACCAGCTCGTCGCCGACAAGGCGCAGGCTGCACTGTCGCTGGGCGTCACGCCGATCGTCTGCGTCGGTGAAACGCTGGCGCAGCGCGAAGCCGGTGAAACCGCCGCCGTGGTCAAGCGCCAGCTGTCGGTCGTGATCCACACGCTGGCGCATTGCGCCGCCGAGATGGTCGTCGCCTACGAGCCGGTATGGGCCATCGGCACCGGCCTGAGCGCCACCCCGCAACAGGCGCAGGAAGTCCATCAACTCCTGCGCGCGCAACTGCAGGCGGCCAGCCCGCGCGCTGCACAGATGAAGATTCTCTATGGCGGCAGCGTCAAGCCCGACAACGCGGCCGCGCTGTTTGCACAACCCGATATCGATGGAGCCCTGGTCGGCGGCGCCGCGTTGAAGGCGGCCGACTTCGTCGCCCTTTGCCGCGCCGCGCCCTGAACCCGCGCTGTTCGTCCCATTCAGCTTTCGAAAGCCACGCACAACATGCAACTCTGGATGACCGTCATACAAGCCTGTCAGCTGCTCACCGCGCTGACGATGATCGGCCTGGTGCTGATCCAGCACGGCAAGGGCGCGGACATGGGCGCTTCCTTCGGCAGCGGCTCCTCGGGCAGCCTCTTCGGTGCCAGCGGCAGCGCGAACTTCCTGTCGCGGTCCACCGCCGCGTGTGCGGCAGTGTTCTTCGCGTGCACCTTGGCGCTGGCCTTCATGTCCAACGACGGTCGTGCGAGCCCGGCCCTGACCGGTGGCGGCAGTGTGCTGGACCGTGCGGCCCCGTCGGCCAGCGCACCGGCCAATGCGGCGGTGATTCCTGGCGCGGCACCGGCAGTGCCCGCGTCGGCCAGCGCACCGGTGGCCGCACCGGCCGCAACCGGCATACCGGCGGCCATTCCAGTGCCCGCACCCGCACCCGCGGCCAGTCCGGCCATCCCCGCCAGCGCAGCGAAATAGTCGTCGTGCCGGCCGTTGCGGTCGACTGAGGTTGCGGTAGGGGAGCGGTCGTTTCGGCGCGGCGCAATGCTTCGTCGATATCACATCGTCGAACGGCCGCGCACAGCCCGGAAGTGGTGACTTTTGCAGCTAGAATTCTTCGGCTTGAAGGGTGTCATTTCCTCGCTTCACCCGAACGATCCTGAGATGTGCGCCGACGTGGTGAAATTGGTAGACACGCTATCTTGAGGGGGTAGTGGCGAAAGCTGTGCGAGTTCGAGTCTCGCCGTCGGCACCAGCAAGGTCCCCAGTGGACAAACAACATGGATCTGCAACCCTACCTGCCTGTCATCCTGTTCATTCTGGTGGGCGTTGCAGTCGGCGTCGCGCCGCAGTTGATCGGCTTTGCACTCGGCCCGAACCGGCCCGACGCGGCCAAGAACTCCCCTTACGAATGCGGCTTCGAGGCCTTCGAAGACGCCCGCATGAAGTTCGATGTGCGCTACTACCTGGTGGCCATTCTCTTCATCCTGTTCGACCTGGAGATCGCCTTTCTCTTTCCCTGGGCCGTGGCGCTGCGTGAGATCGGCCCCGCCGGTTTCTGGGCCATGATGCTTTTCCTCGCCATCCTCGTCGTGGGCTTTGTCTACGAGTGGAAAAAGGGCGCGTTAGATTGGGAATGACGGAGCAGCGCGATGGGCATTGAAGGCGTACTCAAGGAAGGCTTTGTCACCACCTCGGTGGACAAGCTGGTCAACTGGTCGAAGACCGGTTCGCTGTGGCCCATGACCTTCGGCCTGGCCTGCTGTGCCGTCGAGATGATGCATGCCGGTGCGGCGCGCTACGACATCGACCGTTTCGGCATGCTGTTTCGCCCCAGCCCACGGCAGAGCGACCTGATGATCGTCGCCGGCACGCTTTGCAACAAGATGGCGCCGGCGCTGCGCAAGGTGTACGACCAGATGGCAGAGCCGCGCTGGGTGCTGAGCATGGGCTCGTGCGCCAACGGCGGCGGCTATTACCACTACAGCTATTCGGTGGTGCGTGGCTGCGACCGCATCGTGCCGGTGGATGTCTACGTACCGGGCTGCCCGCCCACGGCCGAAGCCTTGCTCTACGGCATCCTGCAGTTGCAGAACAAGATCCGCCGCGAGAACACGATCGCGCGCTGACAGCGTCGCCCACTCCCGACGACGCCGATGTGTGCCACTGAAAAATGACACAGAAACTCGATACGCTGCAAGCTGCGCTGCAGGCCGAACTCGGCGATGCCCTTCTGTCCTTGAAGCGCGAGCGTGGCGAGATCACCGTCAGCGTCGCGGCAGACCGCTATCTGGAAGTGGCACAGGCCTTGCGTGATCGCCCCGCGTTGAAGTTCGAGCAACTCATCGATCTGTGCGGCGTGGACTTTTCCGACTACAAGAACCAGCCCTGGGACGGACCGCGCTACTGCGTGGTCAACCATCTGCTTTCCGTGAGCCACAACTGGCGCGTGCGGCTGAAGGTGTTTGCGCCCGACGACGACATGCCGGTGGTGGCCTCGGTGAACGAGATCTGGGGCGCGGCCAACTGGTTCGAACGCGAGGCCTTCGATCTGTACGGCATCATCTTCGACGGCCACCTCGATCTGCGTCGCATCCTCACCGACTATGGCTTCATCGGCCACCCGATGCGCAAGGACTTCCCGACCACGGGCCACGTCGAGATGCGCTACGACGCGCAGAGCAAGCGCGTGATCTATCAGCCGGTGACGATCGAGCCGCGCGAGATCACGCCGCGTGTCGTCCGCGAAGACAACTACGGTGGCCTGCACTGACCACTCCGGCCGAGGTCAGAGAACTACTACACCTCGAACTTCGGGCCGCAGCATCCGGCCGCGCACGGCGTGCTGCGCCTGGTGCTCGAGCTGGACGGCGAGGTCATCCAGCGCGCCGATCCGCACATCGGGCTGCTGCACCGCGCCACCGAGAAGCTGGCCGAGAGCAAGACCTACATCCAGTCGCTGCCCTACATGGACCGGCTGGACTACGTCTCGATGATGTGCAACGAGCACGCCTATTGCCTGGCGATCGAACGGTTGCTGGGCATCGACGTGCCCGAGCGCGCGCAGTACATCCGCGTCATGTTCTCCGAGATCACGCGGCTGCTGAACCACCTGCTCTGGCTGGGTGCGCACGGCATCGACTGCGGCGCGATGAACATCCTGATCTACGCCTTCCGTGAGCGCGAAGACCTGTTCGACATGTACGAGGCGGTGTCCGGCGCGCGCATGCACGCGGCCTATTTCCGCCCGGGTGGTGTGTACCGCGACCTGCCGGACTCGATGCCGCAGTACAAGGTCTCGCGCATCAAGAACCAGAAGGCGATCGATGCGCTGAACGACACACGCAGCGGCAGCCTGCTCGACTTCATCGACTCGTTCACGCAGCGCTTCCCCGGTTATGTCGATGAATACGAAACGCTGCTCACCGACAACCGCATCTGGAAGCAGCGCACCGTGGGCATCGGCGTGGTCACGCCCGAGCGAGCGCTGAACATGGGCTTCACCGGCCCGATGCTGCGCGGCTCGGGCATCGAGTGGGACCTGCGCAAGAAGCAGCCCTACGACGTGTACGAGCGCATGGATTTCGACATTCCCGTCGGCAGCCACGGCGACACCTACGACCGCTACCTCGTGCGCATCGCGGAGATGCGCCAGAGCAACCGCATCATCAAGCAGTGCGTCGATTGGCTGCGCGTCAACCCGGGGCCGGTGATCACCGACAACCACAAGGTCGCGGCGCCCTCGCGCGTGGACATGAAGGCCCACATGGAGGAGCTGATCCACCACTTCAAGCTCTTCACCGAAGGCTTCCACGTGCCCGAGGGCGAGGCCTATGCAGCGGTGGAGCACCCGAAGGGCGAGTTCGGCATCTACATCGTCAGCGATGGCGCCAACAAGCCCTATAGGCTAAAGATCCGCGCGCCCGGATTCCCCCACCTCGCAGCGCTGGACGAGATGGCGCGTGGCCACATGATCGCCGACGCGGTGGCGATCATCGGCACGATGGACATCGTGTTTGGCGAGATCGACAGATGAAGCTGAGTGAACAAACGTTGGCGCGCTTCGCGAAGGAAGTGGCCAAGTACCCGCCCGATCAGAAGCAGTCGGCCGTGATGGCCTGCCTGACGATCGTGCAGTTCGAACAGGGCCACGTGTCGGCCGAAGCCGAGAACGCGGTGGCGGCCTACCTGGGCATGGCCCCGATCGCGGTGCACGAAGTCACCACCTTCTACAACATGTACAACCAGCAGCCCGTGGGGCGCTTCAAGCTCAACGTCTGCACCAACCTGCCGTGCCAGCTGCGCGAGGGCGAAACCGCCTTGCAGCACTTGTGCCGCAAGTTCACGGTCGAGCCCTACGGCACCAGTGCCGACGGTCTGTTCACCGTGCAGCCCAGCGAATGTCTGGGCGCCTGCGCGGATGCGCCGGTGATGCTGGTCAACGACCGCGAAATGCTCAGCTTCATGGACAACGAGCGCCTCGACGAACTGGTCGACACGCTCAAGGCGCACGCCGCCCAGGAAGGCCACTGACCCATGTTGGATCTGTCCAAGTTCAAGGCCAGCGGCCGCGAAACCTGCTTCCACGGCCGGCACATCGGCGCGCAGATCGTCGACGGGCTGGACGGCAGCAACTGGCGCCTGGCCGACTACGAGGCGCGCGGTGGTTACCAGGCGCTGCGCAAGATCCTCGGCCTGGACGGCGGTGCCGGCATGACACCCGATCAGGTGATTGCCGAAGTCAAGGCCTCGGGCCTGCGTGGACGCGGCGGCGCGGGCTTTCCCACCGGCCTGAAGTGGAGCTTCATGCCGAAGAACTACAACGGGCCGAAGTACCTGGTCTGCAACTCCGACGAAGGCGAGCCCGGCACCTGCAAGGACCGCGACATCCTCGCCTACAACCCGCACATCGTCATCGAGGGCATGGCCATCGCCGCCTATGCCATGGGCGCGGCCACGGCCTACAACTACATCCACGGCGAGATCTTCGAGATCTACGAGCGCTTCGAAGTGGCGTTGGACGAAGCCCGGGCCGCCGGCTACCTGGGTGATCACATCCTGGGCAGCGGCTTCAGCTTCCAGCTGCATGCCTTCCATGGCTTCGGCGCCTACATCTGCGGCGAAGAGACCGCGTTGCTCGAATCACTGGAAGGCAAGAAGGGCCAGCCGCGCTTCAAGCCGCCGTTCCCGGCCAGCTTTGGCGTGTACGGCAAGCCGACCACCATCAACAACACCGAGACCTTCGCCGCGGTGCCGTGGATCATCCGCAACGGCGGGCTGCCCTACCTGGACATCGGCAAGCCCAACAATGGCGGCACCAAGCTCTTCTCGGTGGTCGGCGATGTGCAGCGCCCCGGCAACTACGAGGTGCCGCTGGGCACGCCCTTCGCCAAGCTGCTCGAGTTGGCCGGCGGCATGCGCACGGGGCGCACACTCAAGGCAGTGATTCCCGGTGGCTCGTCGGCGCCCGTGCTGCCGGCGGAAGGTCATGATGGACACGACGATGGACTACGACGCCATCGCCAAGGCCGGCTCGATGCTCGGCTCGGGCGCCGTCATCGTCATGGACGACACACGCTGCATGGTGAAGAGCCTGCTGCGCCTGAGCTACTTCTATCAGCACGAAAGCTGCGGCCAATGCACGCCGTGCCGCGAAGGCACCGGCTGGCTGTGGCGCATGGTGGACCGCATCGAACACGGCCACGGGCGCATGGAAGACATCGACTTGCTCAGTTCCGTGTCCGACAACATCATGGGCCGCACCATCTGTGCGTTGGGTGATGCCGCGGCGCTTGCCGGTGAAGGGCATGATCAAGCACTTCCGCGACGAGTTCGTCTATCACGTCGAACACAAGACCTGCGTGGTCGGCAAGCGTGCGGCGGTGAGCGCATGATCGAACTGCAGCTCGACGGCCAGAGCGTGAGCATCGCGCCCGGCAGCATGGTCATGCATGCGGCCGATGCCGCCGGCATCTACGTGCCGCACTTCTGCTATCACAAGAAGCTCAGCATCGCCGCCAACTGCCGCATGTGCCTGGTCGACATCGAAAAGGCGCCCAAGCCGATGCCGGCCTGCGCCACGCCGGTGGCCCAGGGCATGGTGGTGCACACCAAGAGCGAGAGGGCCCTCAGCGCGCAGAAGTCGGTGATGGAGTTCCTGCTCATCAACCATCCGCTGGATTGCCCCATCTGCGACCAGGGCGGTGAGTGCCAGTTGCAGGATCTGGCCGTCGGCTACGGCGGCTCGGCCTCGCGCTACACCGAGGAAAAGCGCGTCGTCTTCCACAAGGACGTGGGCCCGCTCATTTCCATGCAGGAGATGAGCCGCTGCATCCACTGCACCCGCTGCGTGCGCTTCGGGCAGGAGGTGGCCGGCGTCATGGAGCTGGGCATGATCCGCCGCGGCGAGCATGCCGAGATCACGACCGTGGCCGGGGGCACGGTCGACTCCGAGCTGTCGGGCAACATGATCGACATCTGTCCCGTCGGCGCGCTCACCAGCAAGCCCTTCCGCTACAGCGCGCGCACCTGGGAGCTGGCGCGCCGGCGCAGCATCAGCCCGCACGACTCGACGGGTGCCAACCTGATCGTGCAGACCAAGGCCAACAAGGTCATGCGCGTCGTGCCGCTCGAGAACGAAGACGTCAACGAATGCTGGCTTGCCGACCGCGACCGTTTCTCCTACGAAGCGCTGAACAGTGCCGCGCGGCTGCGCACGCCGATGATCAAGCAGGGCGGCCAGTGGCAACCCGTCGACTGGAACACCGCCTTGGCCTACGTGGCCGACGGCCTGAAGCGCGTCAAGGGCGAATTCGGCGTCGGTGGCATCGGCGCGCTGGCCACGCCGCACAGCACCGTCGAAGAGTTGCACCTGCTGGCCAAGCTGATGCGCGGCCTGGGCAGCGAGAACATCGACTTCCGCACCCGTCATGCCGACCTGGCCAACACGGCGCCGGCGGGCTCGGCTCGATGGCTCGGCACCTCGATTGCGTCCTTGTCGACGCTGCAAAGCGCGTTCGTCATCGGCTCCTTCCTGCGCAAGGACCATCCGCTGTTCGCGCAGCGGCTGCGTCAGGCAGCGCTCAAGGGCGCGCAGATCCACAGCCTGCACGCATTGCGCGACGACTGGCTCATGCCGATGGGCAGTGGCATGGTCGCGGCGCCGAGCGCCTGGGCCCAGTCGCTGGCCGAGGTCGCCGCAGCGGTGGCCGCGTCCAAGGGGCTGGCCTCGCCGTGGCCCGCCACACCGGGTGATGCGGCCAGTGCGATCGCGAACTCCCTGTTGGTCAGCGAGCGCAAGGCCTTGCTGCTCGGCAATACCGCTGCGCAGCATCCGCGCGCATCCGAATTGCTGGCCATCGCCAACTGGATCGGCGAACATACCGGCGCCAGCGTGGGTTACCTCGGCGAGGCCGCGAACAGCGTGGGCGCACAGCTCGTCGCTGCGTTGCCCGGACCGGGCGGATTGAATGCCGCGCAGATGTTGTCGCAGCCGATGAAGGCCTTGCTGCTGCTGAATGTCGAGCCGACGCTCGACGCGGCCGATGCGCTGGCGGCGCAAGCTGCGCTGATGGACAGTGGCCTGGTGGTGGCGCTGACGCACTTCAAGGACGCGGCGGTCGACAATGCCGACGTGCTCTTGCCGATTGCACCCTTCACCGAAACCGCGGGCAGCTTCGTCAATGCCGAAGGCCGACTGCAGAGCTTTGCCGGCGTGGTGGCGCCATTGGGCGACACACGCCCCGGCTGGAAGGTGCTGCGGGTGCTGGGCAATCTGCTGGAGCTGCCGGGCTTCAGCCAGGACAGTGCCGAGCAGGTGCGTGCCGAGGCGCTGGGCGATGCCGCCGGCCTGGCCGCGCGGCTCGACAACCGCACTGCGGCCACGCCATCGGGCCAGGGCGATGCGTCGATGTTCGAGCCTTCGCCACGCGCGAGCGTCGGCCTGGAGCGCATCGCCGATGTGCCGATCTACGCCACGGATGCGCTGGTGCGCCGCGCCGAATCGCTGCAACTGACGGCCGATGCGCGTGTGCCCAAGGCCCACCTGCCGAGCGGCCTGTGGGCCGAACTCAGCCTGAACCCCGGCGATGCGGTGCGCGTGACACAAGGTGCGGCGACGCTGCTGATCGCGGCGGCACTGGACCCGAGCCTGGCGCCGAACGTGGTGCGTGTACCCGCCGGCCATGCCGACACGGCGGCGCTCGGGCCGATGTTCGGTGCGCTCGGCATCGCCAGGCTCTAGGCACAGGACCAGGCACGGATCCGCGACATGATCGATTCCTTCAACCAGTTCGGCGCATCCTTGCTCGGCCCCACCTTGTGGGCCGTGGTCTGGAGCCTGATCAAGATCGTCGCGCTGCTGCTGCCGCTGATGGGCAGCGTGGCCTACCTCACGCTGTGGGAACGCAAGGGCATCGGCTTCACGCAGTTGCGCCCGGGCCCGAATCGTGTCGGACCCTTCGGGTTGCTCACGCCGATCGCCGATGCGGTCAAGCTGATGTTCAAGGAGATCATCCGCCCGACCGCGGCCAACAAGCCGCTGTTCTTCCTCGGCCCGGTGATGACCATCATGCCGGCGCTGGCCGCCTGGGTGGTGATCCCCTTCGGCCCCGAGGTGGCGCTGGCCAACATCAACGCCGGGCTGCTGTTCCTGATGGCCATCACCTCGCTCGAGGTCTACGGCGTCATCATCGCCGGCTGGGCCAGCAACTCGAAGTACGCCTTCCTGGGGGCGCTGCGCGCGTCGGCGCAGATGGTCAGCTACGAGATCGCCATGGGCTTCGCGTTGGTGGTGGTGCTGATGGTCTCGGCCAGCATGAACATGAGCGACATCGTGCTGGCGCAGGACAAGGGCCGCTTCGCCGACATGGGGCTGAACTTCCTGTCCTGGAACTGGCTGCCGCTGCTGCCGATCTTCGTCGTCTACTTCATCAGTGGCCTGGCGGAAACCAACCGCCACCCCTTCGACGTGGTCGAGGGTGAGTCCGAGATCGTCGCCGGCCACATGATCGAATATTCGGGCATGTCGTTTGCGATGTTCTTCCTGGCCGAATACGCCAACATGATCCTGGTGTCGATGCTGGCGGTGCTGCTGTTCCTGGGTGGCTGGCTGCCGCCCATCGACATCGCGCCCTTCAACTGGCTGCCGGGCTGGGGCTGGCTGATTGCCAAGACCTTCGTCGTCGTGACGATGTTCCTGTGGATTCGCGCCACCTTCCCGCGCTACCGCTACGACCAGATCATGCGTCTGGGCTGGAAGATCTTCATCCCGGTCACGCTGGTGTGGCTGGTGGTGGTGGGACTGTGGATCCAGTCACCTCTGAACATCTGGAACTGAGGTCAGCCATGTCAGCCGTCACCTCCATCAAGGAACTGATGTCCAGCTTCATGCTGGCCGAGTTGTTCAAGGGCATGCGCATCACCGGCAAGTACTTCTGGGCGCGCAAGATCACCGTGCAATACCCGGAAGAGAAGACGCCGTTGTCGCCGCGTTTTCGTGGCCTGCATGCGCTGCGCCGCTATGAAAACGGCGAGGAGCGCTGCATCGCCTGCAAGCTGTGCGAGGCGGTGTGCCCGGCGCTGGCCATCACCATCGAATCCGAGGTGCGCGACGACGGCTCGCGCCGCACCACGCGCTACGACATCGACCTGACGAAGTGCATCTTCTGCGGCTTCTGCGAAGAAAGCTGCCCGGTGGATTCCATCGTCGAAACCCATATCCTCGAGTACCACGGCGAAAAACGCGGCGACCTGTACTTCACCAAGGACATGCTGCTCGCCGTGGGCGACCGCTACGAAAAAGAAATCGCTGCCGCAAAGGAGGCCGACGCCAAGTACCGCTGAACGGCAGCGGGCCACCTGGCGCCCCATTCCATGAACATGACGAGCGCGCTGTTCTACTTCTTCTCCGCCGTGCTGCTGTTTGCGGCCTTTCGTGTCATCACGGCGCGCAGCACGGTGCATGCGGCGCTGTTCCTGGTGCTGGCCTTCGGCACGGCGGCGTGTGTGTGGATGCTGTTGCGCGCCGAGTTCCTGGCCATCGCGCTGGTGCTGGTGTACGTCGGCGCGGTGATGGTGCTGTTCCTGTTTGTGGTGATGATGCTGGATGTGGATGCCGCCAGTGTGCGTGAGGGTTTCTGGAAGCACTTCCCTCTGGCCGGGTTCATTGGCGCGCTGATCGCGCTGGAAATGGCGCTGGTGTTGATGGGGGGCTTTCGCCTGACCGAAGCGCCGCCGCCCGATCCGATGGAGTTGAAGCTTGGCAACAGCAAGATGCTCGGCATCGAGATCTACACGCACTACCTTTATCCGCTGCAGGTGGCGGCGGTGCTGCTGCTGGTGGCCATCATCGCCGCGATTGCGCTGACCCTGCGGCAGCGCAAGGACAACCGGCAGATGGACCCGAGCCAGCAGGTGCGCGTCAAGGCCGCCGACCGGGTGCGCCTGGTGAAGATGCGCCCGACCATCGAGCTGCCATCCGCGCCGCCAGAAGGCGGGGGGAACAAGGCATGAGCCGCCGGGCCGTTCCCAAGGCGAATACCGCAGTGCGCAGCACGGAGGTTGCCTGATGAGCCCCATCACCCTGGGGCACTACCTGTCGCTGGGCGGCATGCTCTTCGCGCTGTCGGTGATCGGCATCTTCCTCAACCGGCGCAACCTGATCGTGCTGCTCATGGCCATCGAGCTGATGCTGCTGGCGGTGAACCTGAACTTCATCGCCTTCTCGCACTTTCTCGGCGACATGGGCGGGCAGGTGTTCGTGTTCTTCATCCTCACCGTCGCGGCGGCTGAATCCGCCATCGGCCTGGCGATCCTGGTGGTGCTGTTCCGCAACCGCGCCACGATCAACGCCGACGAGCTCGACGCGTTGAAAGGCTAGGGCGGGCAGAGCATCCATGGCGACAACCCTTTCCCCTGACCTGCTGCTGCTCATCGCACTGGCACCGCTGGCCGGCTCGCTGGTCGCTGGCCTGGCCGGCATGCGCATCGGGCGAGCCGGCGCACATTGGGTCACCATCCTCGGCGTGCTGGTGTCCTTCATCGGCTCGGCCATGGTGCTCAACGATGTCGCGAACCACGGTGCGCGTTTCAACGCCACGGTCTACGAGTGGATGGTGGTCGGCGATCTGAAGATGGAGGTCGGCTTCCTCATCGACGGCCTGTCGGCGATGATGATGTGCGTCGTCACCTTCGTCTCGCTGATGGTGCACATCTACACCGTCGGCTACATGGCCGACGACGACACCTCGCCCGGCGGTTATCAGCGTTTCTTCTGCTACATCTCGCTGTTCACCTTCAGCATGCTGATGCTGGTGATGAGCAACAACTTCCTGCAGCTGTTCTTCGGCTGGGAGGCGGTGGGCCTGGTGTCCTACCTGCTCATCGGCTACTACTACCAGAAGCCGACGGCGATCTTCGCCAACATGAAGGCCTTCCTGGTGAATCGCGTGGGCGACTTCGGCTTCATCCTCGGCATCGGCCTGATCGTGGCCTTTGCCGGCACGCTGGACTACGCCGAGACCTTCGCCCAGGCGGGCGAGCTGGCGAAGCTGACGATGCCGGGCTCCAGCTGGATGTTGATCACCGTCATCTGCATCTGCCTGTTCATCGGCGCGATGGGCAAGAGCGCGCAGTTCCCGCTGCATGTGTGGCTGCCCGATTCGATGGAAGGCCCGACGCCGATCTCCGCGCTGATCCACGCCGCCACCATGGTCACGGCCGGCATCTTCATGGTGGCGCGCATGTCGCCGCTGTTCGAGCTGTCGGACGTGGCCTTGAGCTTCGTGCTGGTGATCGGCGCACTGACGGCGCTGTTGATGGGCTTGCTCGGCGTGATCCAGAACGACATCAAGCGCGTGGTCGCCTACTCCACCTTGTCGCAGCTGGGCTACATGACGGTGGCGCTGGGCGCGTCGGCCTATGCGGTGGCCGAGTTCCATCTGATGACGCACGCCTTCTTCAAGGCGCTGCTGTTCCTGGCCGCCGGCTCGGTGATCATCGGCATGCACCACGACCAGGACATCCGCAACATGGGCGGCTTGCGCAGGTACATGCCGATCACCTGGCTGACCTTCCTGCTCGGCTCGATGGCCTTGATCGCGGTGCCGGGCTTCGCCGGCTTCTACTCCAAGGACAGCATCATCGAGGCGGTGCACTTCAGCCAGCTGCCCGGCTCCGGCTTCGCCTACTTTGCGGTCACGGCCAGCGTCTTCGTCACGGCGCTGTACAGCTTCAGGCTTTATTTCCTGGTGTTCCACGGTCCGGAGCGCTTCCGCCACAAGCCCTTCCCGGGCGAACACGACCATGCCGACGCGCACGGCCATGTGCATGTGCACGAGCCGCACGAATCGCCCTGGGTGGTGTGGCTGCCGCTGGTGCTGCTGGCCATTCCGTCGGTGGTCATCGGTTTCCTGCTGGTGCAGCCGATGCTGTATGGCGACTACTTCGAGGACGCGATCGTCGTCGACGCCGCCAGGCACCCGGCGATGGCCGAGATGGCCCGCCACTTCCACGGGGCCTGGGCGATGCTGCTGCACTCGGTGAGCACCTTGCCGTTCTGGCTGACCATGGCCGGTGTGGTCGTGGCCTGGGCGCTGTACGTGGAGTGGACGGAAATCCCTGCGGCCATCAAGGCACGCTTCGGATTCCTCTACCGCCTGCTCGACAACAAGTACTACTTCGACTGGTTCAACGAGAACGTGCTCGCCGCGCTGGCGCGCGGGCTGGGTCGCGGCCTGTGGAAGGGCGGAGACATGGCCGTGATCGACGGCGCCGTCAATGGCTCGGCGCGTGCCGTCGGCGGCATGGCGTCGAGCCTGCGCCTGCTGCAGACGGGCTACATCTACTGGTACGCGCTGGTCATGGTGCTGGGTGTGTTTGCGCTGCTGAGCTGGCAGCTGTGGCCCTACCTGTCGGGCCTGGTCGGCCGCTGACACGACACCACGGCCCAGGGCAAAGAGAGAACAAGAACATGGGTTTATTGAGTGTGGCCATCTGGCTGCCGATCGTTGCGGGTACGGTGCTGCTGGCACTGGGCCGCGACGAGCACGCCGCGACGGTACGCTGGCTGGCGCTGGGTGCAGCCATCGCCAGCTTCGTGGTGACGATTCCGCTGATCACCGGCTTCGACACCGGCACCGCGGCGATGCAGTTCACCGAGGATCTGGCCTGGATCTCGCGCTTCAACGTGCGCTACCGGCTCGGTGTGGACGGCCTGTCGGTGTGGTTCGTGCTGCTCACGGCCTTCATCACCGTCATCGTCGTCATCGCCGCGTGGGAGGTGATCACCAAGCGCGTCAACCAGTACATGGGCGCGTTCCTGCTGCTGTCGGGCCTGCTGGTGGGTGTGTTCAGCGCGCTCGACGGGCTGCTGTTCTACGTGTTCTTCGAGGCCACGCTGATCCCGATGTACATCATCATCGGCGTGTGGGGCGGGCCCAACCGCGTCTATGCGGCCTTCAAGTTCTTCCTCTACACCCTGCTCGGCTCGCTGCTGATGCTGGTGGCGTTGACCTACCTGTACTTCAAGTCGGGCGGCAGCTTCGACATCCTCGCCTGGCACAAGCTGCCGCTGCCGCTGAATGCCCAGGTGCTGTTGTTCTTTGCCTTCTTCGCTGCGTTCTCGGTCAAGGTGCCGATGTGGCCGGTGCACACCTGGCTGCCGGATGCTCACGTCGAGGCGCCCACCGGCGGCTCGGTGGTGCTGGCCGCCATCATGCTCAAGCTCGGCGCCTACGGCTTCCTGCGCTTTTCCATGCCCATCACGCCCGATGCCAGCCGCGAATGGGCGGGTTTCGTCATCGCGTTGAGCCTGATCGCGGTGATCTACATCGGCCTGGTCGCGCTGGTGCAGCAGGACATGAAGAAGCTCGTCGCCTATTCGTCCATCGCGCACATGGGCTTCGTCACGCTGGGCTTCTTCATCTTCAACGAGCTGGGCGTGTCCGGCGGCATCGTGCAGATGATCAGCCACGGCTTCGTCTCCGGCGCCATGTTCCTGTGCATCGGTGTGCTCTACGACCGCGTGCATTCGCGCGAGATCTCGGCCTACGGCGGTGTGGTCAACACCATGCCCAAGTTCACCGCCTTCGTCGTGCTCTTCGCCATGGCCAACTGCGGGCTGCCGGGCACGGCCGGCTTCGTCGGCGAATGGATGGTCATCCTGGGCGCGGTGCAGGCCAACTTCTGGCTTGCCGCGCTTGCGGCCACGGCGCTGATCTTCGGTGCGGCCTACACCTTGTGGATGGTCAAGCGTGTGTACTTCGGCGCGATCGCCAACGACCATGTCAGGGCGCTGACCGACATCAACAGCCGCGAGTTCCTGATGCTCGCGCTGCTGGCCGCAGCCGTGCTGTGGATGGGCCTGTACCCGAAGCCCTTTACCGATGTGATGCACGTCTCGGTGAGCGAGCTGCTCAAGCATGTGGCCACCTCGAAGCTGAACTAGGCCGCCATGAACCCAAGCCCCGTGCACCCGATGAACTGGCTCGTGGTCTATCCCGAGATGCTGCTGCTGGCCATGGCCTGCCTGATCACGCTGGTCGACCTGTGGGTCACCGACGAACGGCGCCGGCCCACCTTCTGGCTGACCCAGGCCACGCTGGGCGTCGTGGCCTTGTGGCATCTGAAGTACTTCGACGACGGCCTGACGATGTACGGCATGCAGGCCATGGTGGTCGCAGACCCCTTGGGCCACCTGCTGGCCTTCTTCGCTGCCGTGGCGATGATGGTCAGCATCGCCTACGCACAACCGTACCTGGCGTCGCGCGACATGCTCAAGGGCGAGTTCTTCACGCTCTCGCTGTTTGTCTACCTCGGCATCTCGGTGATGGTCTCGGCGAACAACTTCCTCGTCGTCTATCTGGGCCTGGAGCTGATGAGCCTGTCGCTGTATGCGCTGACGGCGATGCGCCGCGACCATGCGGTGGCCACCGAAGCCGCGATGAAATACTTCGTGCTTGGCGCACTGGCCAGCGGCTTCCTGCTCTACGGCCTGTCGATGATGTACGGGGCCACGGGTTCGCTCGACCTGGGCGAGGTGTTCAAGGCCATCAGCACCGGCCGCATCAACAAGGAGGTGCTGACCTTCGGCGTGGTCTTCGTCGTCGCCGGGCTGGCCTTCAAGCTCGGCGTGGTGCCTTTCCACATGTGGGTGCCCGATGTCTACCAGGGCGCACCCACGGCGGTGACGCTGCTCATCGGCGGTGCCCCCAAGCTCGCGGCCTTCGCCATCACCATCCGGCTGCTGGTCGACGGCATGTCCGGCCTGGCGGTCGATTGGCAGCAGATGTTGATCGTGCTGGCCGTGGCCTCGCTGGTGCTGGGCAACTTTGCCGCCATCGCACAGAGCAACCTGAAGCGCATGCTGGCCTATTCCACCATCGCGCAGATGGGCTTCGTGCTGCTGGGCATGAGCGCGGGCGTGGTCAGCGGCAACACCCTGTCCGCCGGCAACGCCTACAGCTCGGCGATGTTCTATGTCGTCACCTACGTGCTCACCACGCTCGGCACCTTCGGCTTGATCCTGTACCTGTCCTCGCAAGGTTTCGAGAGCGAGGAGATCGATGACCTGGCCGGCCTGGCGCAGCGCAGCGCCTTGGGTGGCGGGTGTGATGACGGTGTTCATGTTCTCGCTTGCCGGCGTGCCGCCGCTGGTCGGCTTCTACGCCAAGCTGTCGATTCTCCAGGCGCTGGTGTCCACCAACCTGACGGGTTACCTGTGGCTGGCAGTGATGGCGGTGCTGCTGTCGCTGATCGGCGCCTATTACTACCTGCGTGTCGTCAAGGTCATGTACTTCGATGCGCCGCAGCGCCACGAGAGCCTCGTGCGTGGCCGCGGCGTGAGCGCGTTGCTCGCCATCAACGGTGCGGCCGTGCTGGGCTTTGGCCTGCTGCCCGGCGGCCTGATGGACATGTGCCGCGACGCCATCGTCAAGGCGCTGGCCAGTTGAGCCGCGTCGCCCCGCGCCTGCCCGCTGGCCCGCGCGCATGAGCGGTGCGCCTTCGTCCGACGACCCAGGTGACGACGCGCATCTGCGCGAACACCACGTCGGTGGCCGCGTCCTCGCGCAAGGCAACTTCCTTGAGGTCCGCCGCGACGACGTGCGCATGCCCGATGGCGCGCATGCCACGCGTGAATACGTGGTGCACCCGGGCGCGGTGGCCGTGCTGCCCTTGCTCGACGACGGGCGGCTGGTGCTGGAGCGTCAGTTCCGCTACCCGGTGGGCCGGGTGCTGCTGGAGATCCCCGCGGGCAAGATCGATGCAGGTGAATCGATGCTCGCCTGTGCGCAACGCGAGCTGCTCGAGGAAACCGGCTACCGGGCGCGCGAATGGGCCCGCGCCGGTGTCGTGCACAACGCCGCCGCGTATTCCACCGAAGGCATCGAGATCTGGTTCGCGCGCGGCCTGACAGCCGGTGTGCAAAGCCTGGATGCGGGCGAGTTCATCGAGCTGTGCCTGTTGAGCGAGGCCGAGTTCGAGCGCCTCGCCGGCGCCGGCGAGATCACCGACGTGAAGACGCTGGTGGCCCTGCTGTGGCTGCAGAAATGGCGCGCCGGGGCATGGGCGCTGGACTGGCAGCGCGTGGACGGCACCCCAGGGATAATGCCGGCATGAAAGTGCTCAATCTGCGCTGCGCCAACGGCCACGGCTTCGAAGGCTGGTTCGCGTCCGACGACGAGTTCATGGCGCAGAACGGCCAGGGCCTGATCGAATGCCCGCTGTGCGCCGACCGCATCGTCACGCGTTTGCCGAGTGCGCCGCGGCTCAACCTGTCGGGTCAGCGCGAGCCGGTGCCCGCCGTGGCGGTGAGCGAACCCTCACCCGCCGCGCTGGCGCCGATTCAGCTGCAGACGCAGTGGATGCAGGCCGTGCGCAAGATGCTGGAAAGCACCGACGACGTGGGCGAGCAGTTCCCCGAGGAGGCGCGGCGCATTCACTACGGCGAGGCCAAGGCCCGCGGCATCCGCGGCCAGGCCAGCCCCGACGAGCGGCGTGCGCTGCTCGAAGAAGGCATCGAGATCATGTCGCTGCCCATACCGGCGGCGTTGAAGGGCCCGATGCAGTAAGGCCTTCGCCCGTGCTCAGCGCAGCCGGGTCGAGGATCGTCAGTTCACGCTGCACGCGGTGCACCTGCGCGCCGCCGTCCGGATGGCGTGCCACCTTGAAACCCAGGCTGCGCGCCAGCGTCAGCATCGCGTGATTCGTCGCGAGCACGTCGCCCATCATGCGCTTCAGCCCGGCTTCGGCCGCGCTTTGCATCAGGCAAGCCATCAGCCGGCGCGCCAGCCCCAGGTGCCGCCAGTCGTCGGCCACGACCACTGCGAACTCGCACTCCTGACCAGATGCGTCGACCACATAGCGCGCCTCGGCCACGGCCAGCGCCTGATCGCCGACGAAGGTCTCGACGATGAAGGCCTGCTGCTGGTGGTAGTCGATCTGCGTCAGCCGCTGCAGCCAGCCGGCGGGCAGCTCGCGGATCGGTGAGAAGAAGCGCTGGTAGCGCGACGCCGGCGACAGCGCGCGCACCAGGGCCTGCTCCAACTCCGCATCCTGCGGCAGCACCGGGCGCAGCGTGAGCCGACGCCCGTCGGGCAGGTGCCACACGTCGATCCAGCGCGTGGGATAACGTTCGATGCTGTAGCTCATGCTGCCCGCCGCTTGCTGTGCACTGCGGCGAAGTCAGTACGCGGCCACCGCGGCCTGGGCCTGGCGTGCGCGCAGCAGGACATCGGGCAGCACGTCGCTGCGTGACAGCACGAAGCGCGAGTCGCTCAAGGCGCTGATGATGCTCAGCCCGTCGCGCTCGATGCGCGCCTCGTCGCCCGCTTCGAGCACGATGTCGCGCAAGTCGCCATCCTGCGTCAGCCACAGGGTGCCGTTCAGGCACTGCACCAGGCTGCCTTGTCCGGCTTGCACACGCAGCAGTTCGCCGCGGCGCAGATGGGTGGCGCTGAGATTCAGGTCGGTGTTCATGGTGTGCTCCTTTGCATGCAGAATGTGCATTCTTCGGTCCCTCCCGCCACACGGTTTGTGCAGCGAGTGACGGCAGTCTGCGCTTGGGCAGAGACTCTTTCAAACGGTATTCCTGAATGCTTTGCATGCAATTTTGGAATGTGACGACACCATGCGCCAATACGAACTGCCACCGCTGAACCAGCTCGAAGCCTTCGAGGCCGCCGCGCGCCACCTGAGCTTCACGCGGGCCGCCGACGAACTGGCGCTGACGCAGTCGGCCGTGAGTCGGCAGGTCGCGGCGCTGGAAGACTTCTTCGGCGTGCCCTTGTTCCAGCGCCTGCACCGCGCGCTGCGCCTCAGCGCCGAGGGCCAGCAGCTGCAGCGCGCCGTGGTCGATGTGCTGCAGCAGTTGCACCAGGTCAGCACCGTCGCTGCGTGGCGAAACGCGGCTGAAGACGGTGGTCGTCACCACCACCGTGGGCTTTGCCGGGCTGTGGCTGATCCCGCGGCTGACGGGCTTTACCGCTTCGCGCCCCGACGTGGACGTGCGCATCTCCGCCAGCAACACGATGGCCAACCTCAACCGCGACGGCGTCGATGTGGCGATCCGCTACCAGAGCCCCGACGCCGGCGTTCCCGATGCGCTGCAACTCTTCGGCGAGGTGGTGCTACCGGTGTGCAGCCCGCGCCTGCTGCGCGACGCCGGCGCGCCCGCTGAAAGAACCCGCGGACCTGCGCCACCATTGCCTGCTGCACATGGACATGGGGCCGGGCACGCCGCCGCTGGAATGGTCGCTGTGGCTGCGGCTGATGGGCATCGAAGACCTCAAGTCCGCCAGCGTGATGCACTTTTCGCAGTACGACCAGATGATCCAGGCGGCCATCAACGGCCAGGGTGTGGCACTGGGCCGCCTGCCGCTGATGAAGAGCCTGCTCACACAGCGCAAGCTGGTGGCGCCATTCAAGAAGTCGGTGGCCTCACCGCGCGGCTATTACGTGTTCCAGTCCGACGCCTCGCGCAAGAAGCCCGAGGTCGGCGAGTTCCTCGCCTGGCTGCGCGCCGAGGCCGAAGCCTTGGGCTGAGGTCGAGGCCCGTTTGAGCGCACAAGGCGGCAGCGGTTGCTTGCCGCCGCGCATTTTGGTCATGCGACCCGTCGAACTGGAGGGCAGCAATGCAGCGTTGGACTAAACCGCTCGCGCGGTAACTGCTTCGACCTGATCGCGATTGTTCGTGGCGCTGCTGGTTGTGCCAAGTTGACGAGTGAGGCGGTTTGCCTCGCTCTTCGACTGGAGCCGAACCATGAGCTCATTGATGCCAACGGTCTCCCCGCTGCGGCAACGCATGCAGTACCTGGATCACACGGATGTCGACCTTTTTGTTCCAGCAGGTGACTCGCGAAGCTCTGGCGCAGCGTGGGCATCGACACGCGCTTGTCGATGTGCGCGCGTCTGCGACCAGGTTGATGGCGCGGTTGAGCTGCCGGGTGGACAGCGAGTCCATGGGGTTGAGCCCTGGGAACAGCCAACCGGTGGTCATTGCCGCTGATCCGAAGCGCTTGGGCGCACGCATCATCGAGTGGCAATCTCCAACAGCCGGCCGATCGCACTGGACGAGCGCGGGGTGACCTTCCGATGGAAGGACTACCGCGTCAAGGGCCACAGCCGGCACAAGGCGATGACGCTGGACGCGGGCGAGTTCATGCTTCGCTTCCTGCTGCACGTACTGCCCGGCGGCTTCCACCGCATCCGCCACTACGATTTGCTGCTCAGCTGCAGCTGCAGCTGCAGCCGGAGCGCCAGCCTCGACCTCGCACGGCAGTCGCAAGCGGCAGGGAGCGGCGGACACAGCGCCGTCTATGACGACACATTCTGCCAGCTGTCCCCCTCTTCGAGGTGGGGTCCGCAGCGCCCAGGCGTACCTACAGTCAGCCGCGTCTGAGGGGCCATTGAATGCATCTGAAGTCCGCCGCTTGTTGGATTCTGACGCTCGCGATCGGCACGACGCCGACCCTGCGCGCGCAAACGCCTCAACCCGCTCCCTCGGGCGGCGGCACCCCGGAGGCGGCCAACGCACCGGCACCGTTCGCAAGGCAAGCACGCAGCCGGCGGCGCGCGCGACTACTGCATCGACGGCAACATGATCGGCGGCTTCGCGATGATCGCCTGGCCGGCCGGCTACCAGAGTTCGGACCTCAAGACCTTCGTATGCAACATGGACGGCATCGGATACGAGCGTGACTTCGGTCGCGGTACCGGCAAGGCGGTGGCCGGGATCGGTGCGTACGACCCCGGCCCGGGCTGGAGCAAGGCGAAGCCCTGGTTCTCGACAGCCGGCACATTGGGGCCAGTCGTGTGACACGTGCATTCCCTTGCGTCAAGTGGCTCGCCGGGCTTCGCGGGACATCGAAAGGTAGATCACCATGAACAACCCCAAGTCCACCGACCAATCAGTGGACCCGCGCCTCGAGCGCCGACTGCTCGACGTGCTGATCCGCGCCGGCCTGATCCTGGCGCTGGTGATGCTGTGCTACCGGGTGTTCTCGCCCTTTCTCGTGCTGATGGTCTGGGCGCTGATCCTGGCGGTCACGCTGTATCCGCTGCACCAGTGGCTGGCCGCCAGGATGGGCGCCCGCACGGGCTGGGCGGCGACGCTGATCACCGTGCTCGGCGTCGCACTGATCGTCGCGCCCACGGCCGTGCTGCTGAGTTCGATCGGCGACTCGGTGCATCGGGTGATCGACGGTGTGCAGCAGAACACGCTGCAGATCCCGCCGCCCAGGCCGGGCGTCGCCGCATGGCCGGTGGTCGGGCCGAAGGTCCACGCCGCCTGGCAACTGGCGCACGACGACCTGCCCGCGCTGGTCAAGACCCACCAGCCGAAGCTCGGTGAACTGGCCAAGGCGGCGCTGGGCATGGTGGCCAGCATCGGCGGCGGCATTCTCGGCTTCGTTGCGGCCTTCATCATCGCCGGCATCATCATGGCCTTCGGCGCGGGCGGCGATCGCGCCAGCCATGCGATCTTCGTCGCGCATCGTCGGTGTCGAACGCGGCGACGAGTTCACCACGCTGTCGGTGGCGACGGTGCGCGCGGTCGCCCAGGGCGTGATCGGCATCGCCTTCATACAGGCCATCCTCGTCGGCGTGGTCCTGCTCGTCGCCGGCGTGCCGCTGGCCGGCGTGCTGGCGGTCATCGTGCTCGTGCTCGGCATCGCTCAGGTGCCTGCGCTGATCGTCACGCTGCCGGCGATCGCCTACATCTGGATGAGCGGCGACTACGACACCGGCGCGGCAGTGGTGAATTCGGTGCTGCTGTTCGTCGCCGGCATGGCCGACAACGTGCTCAAGCCGCTGATGCTCGGCCGCGGCGTCGACGCACCGATGCCGGTGATCCTGCTCGGCGCACTCGGCGGCATGGCTGCGGGCGGCATCCTCGGCCTGTTCGTCGGTGCGGTGCTGCTGGCGCTGGGCTACCAGATCTTCATGGGCTGGGTCGCGGACAACCCCGAGGCGAAGCCGCCGGCGGGCGACAGCGGTCAGGCAGCGGCCGACTAAAGGCTGTGCGGCCAATGGCAACCATGAGTGGGCTGATACGGACAACGGTGCGCTGTATGGGCGGGCCACCGTCCGGGCTGAAGCGCTGGCGCTTTGGCGCGCCCTATCGCCGTCGGCGGCTGTCGATGTCTCGTTGAAGGAGAGCCCGTGACTTTCATGAACTTCCTGATCGGCCTGCCGCTGATGTTGCTGTGCCTGCTGGTGCAGGTGGCGGCGTCCGCCTGGTGCGTGCGCTACTACGTCCAGCATTCGACACACATCGGAAGTGGGCAGGGCTTCCTCGTCGGCACCCGCCCACTGGTCGTCGCCACCCTGGTGATGATGCTCGGCACCCTGGTGCAGATTGTGCTGTGGGGCGCTCTGTTCCTGTGGCTCGGCGAGTTCGAGCAGGCCTACGACGCGGTCTATCACTCGGCCGTGAACTTCACCTCGCTCGGCTACGGCGACATCGTCATGAGCCGCGAGCGCAGGCTGCTCGGCCCGCTCGAGGCGCTAAACGGCGTGCTGATGCTGGGCATGAGCGCGGCGACGCTGATGGCCGTCCTTCAGAACATGATCACGCTGTTGCGCGATGCGCGGGCGGATGCGGGGCCTGGCGAGCCGCCCATGAACCTGCGAACCGGCCCGCGACCTTGAAGCGCCACCTGTCCACTCTCATCCTCGCCGCATTCGTCGGGCTGTTGGCCGGCTGCGCAACGCTGCCGCCGCCGGTCGACCGCACGCCGTCGCAGGCGCTGACCGACACCGCGCAGACGCGGCTGGGCCAGGCGGTGGCGCCGCTGACGGCGGCGCATCCGGGCCTGTCCGGCTTCATGCCCTTCGAAGACCCGCACGACGCCTTCGCGGCGCGCGTGCTGCTCGCCCGCGCGGCCGAGCGCTCGCTCGACGTGCAGTACTTCATCTGGCACGGCGACGCGGTCGGCACGCTGCTGTGGCAGGCGTTGTGGCAGGCCGCCGGGCGCGGCGTGCGCGTGCGCCTGCTGATCGACGACGCCAACAACGCCGGGCTCGACCCGGTGCTCGCGGCGCTCGACGCGCACCCGAACATCGAGCTGCGCCTGTACAACCCCTTCGTGAACCGCGGATCGCGTGTCTTCGGCTATCTCACCGACTTCAGCCGGCTCAACCGGCGCATGCACAACAAGTCATTCACCGCGGACAACCAGGCCAGCGTGGTCGGTGGCCGCAACATCGCCGACGAATACTTCGGTGCCGCAGAAGGTCTGGGCTTTGCGGACATGGACGTGATGGTCATCGGCCCGATGGTGCAGGAAGTCTCGCGCGAGTTCGACCTGTACTGGAACAGCCCATCGGCCTACCCGGCCGCGCCCTTCGTCGGGCCGCCCCCCGCCGACCCTGCGGCGGTGCTGCAACCGCGCTTCGAGGCCGTGCCGAAGGACCCACGCGCCGCGCTGTACCTGCAGACGGTACGGCAGGCGCCCTTCGTCCAGGAACTGCTCGAGCGCCGGCTGGAGTTCGACTGGGCCACCGGCCAGGTGCTGTACGACGACCCCGCCAAGACACTCGACGCCGGTGCGGACAGCGACCTGCTGCTGATGCCGGTGCTGATGCGGCGCATGGGCTCGCCGCAGAAACGCCTGGACATCATCTCGCCGTACTTCGTGCCCGGTGGTGCCGGCACCAGCATGCTGGCGGACATGTCCCGGCGCGGCGTGCAGGTGCGCATCCTGACCAATTCGCTGGCCTCGTCGGACGAGCGTGTCGTGCACGCCGGTTACCTGAAGCGGCGCATGGACCTGCTGCGCGCCGGCGTGCAGTTGTACGAGCTGAAGCCGGGCGCCGCCAAGTCTTCGCTGCGCGTGCGCGGCCGCTTCGGGCCGGCCAAGGTCTCGGGGCTGCACGCAAAGGTCTACGCCGTGGACGGTGCGCGCATCTTCGTCGGCTCGTTCAACTTCGACCAGCGCTCGGCGCACCTGAACACCGAGATGGGGCTGGTGATTGACAGCCCGAGAGCCGCCAAGCAGCTTGCGGACGCCTTCGAGATCGAGGTGCCCGACATCGCCTACGAGCTACGCATCGCGCCCGATGGCGTCAACCTGCAGTGGGTCGAGCGCACCCCGTCGGGCGCGACAATGGTGTACGACGTCGATCCGGAAACTAGCGCGTGGCAACGCATCCAGGTCGGCTTCCTGGCCGGCCTGCCGATCGATTGGTTGCTGTGATCGATCGCTCGGTCGTTCACTTGCATCGCCAGCACCACTGGAATAGATTTCCAATCCTTCAATCCTTCGAAAGATTCTCATGCCCACCCTCAGACCCCTGCTGACTGCAATTGCCCTGGCCCTCGGGCTGTCTGCCACTGCCTTTGCCAAGGTGAATTGCAGTGACGTGAAGAACAAGAACCAGGACGAATGTGTCCGGGCGAAGGTCAACAACAACTCCAACAACATCAATTGCAGCGACGTGAAAAACAAGAACCGAGACGAATGTCTTCGGGCGAAGGCCAATACGAACGACCGCAATATGGATGACGTTAACTGCAGCAAGGCGAATGACGCCGATGTTCGTCAGGCTTGCCGCAAAGCGAAATAGCACGCGGCGGGTTCCAACATCAGCTTCCCGCAAATGTCCAGTGCGGTTTTTTGGCGTGGGAGTGTCGGCCATGTGCGCTCGATCGGGCTACGTTGCCAATGCTGGGCTTCGCCTGGTCGGCGGCCTTTTCCTTGAAGGAGGGGACCTCTCTGCGACCAGGGGTCCGAGTCGACAGTGTCGTCCGGCAGTGTCAAGGCGGCTCGCCGGCGCGCCTCATTTTCGGGCCAGCTATAGAGGAGCCGCTGGGTCCTGCCAGCGGGCACCCGTGCCCCCTCCTCAGGAGTAGGCCGGCACGCACAGTGGCATCTACGATTCGATCAAATCGCTTGCAGAGCGCGTGCACTGCACCGGCTGCGTCGATGCGTGTCCCGAAGCAGCCGCCATGTACTGCCACAATCTGCTTCCCGACCACTGCAAGGACTCAACTTCAAGCGAACCGGCGCGGGCCATCGCTCAACGATCTTTTGATCGTCGGCGCTCCGGTTTGACAACTCCTGCCACGAGATGCGAATGAAGAAATACGCTGCGGAATTTATCGGGACCTTCTGGCTGGTTCTGGGGGGCTGCGGCAGCGCCGTGCTGGCGGCGGCATTCCCGGAAATCGGCATCGGCCTGATGGGCGTCTCGCTGGCCTTCGGCCTGACGGTGCTGACGATGGCCTTCGCGATCGGCCACATTTCCGGATGCCACCTGAACCCGGCGGTGTCGATCGGTCTTTGGGCTGGCGGACGCTTCCCGGCCAAGGACCTGCTGCCCTACATCGCTGCGCAGGTGCTGGGCGGCATCGTTGCTGGCGGCGTGCTGTACCTGATTGCCAGCGGCAAGGCCGGGTTCAGCCTGAGCGGCGGCTTCGCCTCGAACGGCTACGGCGAGCATTCGCCGGGCGGTTATGCACTCGGCGCAGCCTTGGTCTGCGAGGTGGTGATGACGATGATGTTCCTCGTCGTGATTCTTGGTGCCACCGACGCACGCGCGCCGGCAGGCTTCGCACCGATCGCCATCGGCCTGTGCCTGACGCTGATCCACCTGATCAGCATTCCGGTGACGAACACCTCGGTCAACCCGGCGCGCAGCACCGGCGTCGCGGTGTATGTGGGTGGCTGGGCCGTCGAGCAGCTGTGGCTCTTCTGGGTGGCACCGATCGTCGGCGCGCTGATCGGGGCGGTCATCTATCGAATCATCGGCTCCGAGCGCTGAGCACGACGCGCCGGCAACTACGCGCCGGCATTCTCCCTACCCGGCGGATAGACGCCGGCCAGGCGGGCGATCAGAATCGCCAGGAAGAGCGCGCCCACCAGTTGCTCGAGCACGCACAGCCCGCGCACGTAGCGCAGCAGCGGCACGGCGTCGCCGAAGCCGGTGCTGGTCAGGGTGGTGAAACTGAAGTAGAGCAGGTCGCCGAGCAGCGGCGAGGCAACGGTGCCGCCGAACGCGAACGACCCCGGCTGCAGGTGGTTGGCGATCGCGTACAGATAGCCCCACAGCACGCCGAGCATCAGGTAGGCGGCCGCGGCGCCGTACAGCTTGTCGGCCGTCATGACGTCGCGCTGGAAGACGTAGCGCAGCAGGTAAGCGATGGTCGACGCGTACAGCGCGGCGCCGAACGCCCACGAGTGCAGCAGGAACCGGGACTCGCCGCCGTCGATCGCGATCACTTGGAAGAACAGGGTCGGCACCGCGAGCAGCAGCGCAATCACGAACGACAGCTGGGTGCGTCCGACCGCGGCCACCGCCGCGACCACGACGAGCAGGTTGGCGATGTTGAGCAGTACCCGTCCGCGCTGCGTAGGCTCGAGCAGCAGCACTGCCATGATCAGCGCCAGCACCGCGACGAAGAGATAGAAGCAGCGCTGGAAGAACACCTGCGCGAGAGCCGTGCGCGCCCGGTCGATCGCCATGTCTCACTCCCTCGAGAGCCCGAGCCGATGTTAGACGATGGGCTTCGCCGGCGGTGTGCAGTGCCACGCCGCCTTCGCAGGCCGGGCACCGGGCTGGCAAGCAGGGCACGGCATACTCCGACCCTGTTCAACATTCACGGAGGAATCGACGATGGTCCATTCACACAACGTGCCGATGCTGGCCAGGCTTGGCAGTGCGGTGGCCGCCTTGGCGCTGGTGGTCGGCTGCGCGCAGCAGCCCAAGCCGGTCACGGTCTCCGATTCGGTCGAAGCCACGTCAACGGTCGAGTCCGTCGACGCGGCCACGCGCATGGTCCGCCTGCGTGGCGCCGACGGCCGGTCGTGGGCCGTGCACGCCGGCCCGGACGTGCGCAACTTCGGTCAGATCAAGGCTGGCGACCTGGTGAAGGTGCGCTACACCGAGGCCGTTGCGGCCGAGGTGGTCAAGCCCGGCTCCGGCGTGACCTCGACCGGCGCGACGACGGCGCTGCAGCGCGCCGAGGTCGGCGCTCGCCCGGGGGCCACGAGCACCGTGTCGGTGAAGGGCGTGGTCAAGGTGGCTGCGCTCGACACCGTCAACAACACGGTCGACGTCAGCGTCTCGGACGGCACCGTGCGCCGCATCAGGGTGGTCGACCCGAAGGCACAGGAATTCATCCGGGGTCTGCGTGTCGGCGACGACGTGCAACTGACCTTCAGCGAGGCGCTCGCCGTGTCGGTCGAGCCGGCGCGCTGAGCCGAGCGAGCCGCGTGAGCGACCGCCCGCGCCCACGAGCGGGCCTGTCGCACAGCCCGATGCGTCAACGGCCCATGCGGCGGTTGTAGGCGGCCAGCCAGCGGTCACCGAGCGTCGGGTTGCTTTCCTTCGAATCCGGCGCGTTGAAACTCACTTTCAGGCTGTTGTCGGCCTGCGGCCTGAGCTCGATCGTGACTGCCGCGCCGGCCTTGCTGCCGGTGATGCGGCCTGCCCCGCGGTCAGCGTTGCTGACCTGGATGCCGGCGTCTGCCGCGGCGCCAAGCGCGGCATCCCAGGAACGATCGAAGCTCGGCGGCGTCGACACGTTGGTCGGATAGGCGGTGGGGTACACGGCGGGGTAGGGCGCGACGACGCAGCCGGCCAGCAGCGCGAGCGCGGTGAGGAGGACAAGGCGCAACAAAGGGGTCATGGTGTGCACAGCCGGACCGGAGGCCTCATCGTAGCGCCGCACCGAGCGGGAGCAGCGCAAGAGGCCTCAGCCCGAATCGCAGAGGATCCGGGCCTTTGACGCGCCCGCGGCCCGAGCTGGCTCGCACGCCTCGGATCGCACGAGCCAACGCTTTGGGTCATCTAGTCCTTGAGCCGCGTGATCTTGTTGCCCTGCACGCCCAGGCCAGCCATCAGGCCCTTCTGGCCGAAGATGAAGGCGTAGATGTCGTCCTTGGCGGTGGTGCTCGTCATTGTCTTGGCCTTGCCTTCGTCCATGACCACGACGCTCGGGCCGACCCCGACCTCGAAGCCTTCGTTCGCGCTGAGTGCGCTGACCGCCTTGTCGTTCATCATGAGCATGGCGTAGCTGAACTGCTGCACGCCGGCCTGCAGCCCGACCGAGGCGCCGCTGGTGTTGTAGTAGCCAGCCACCTTGCCCTGCTTGAACAGCACGCCGTCGCCGGTCTGCCCGCCGACGCCCAGGCCGGCCTTGGTGACCTTCGGAAACACCAGCACGGCCGCCGCCGACCCGGACAGGGATTTCGCCGCGGGCACCGAGCCCGTCAGCGTCTGCAGCGCAGCGCGCGCGTCCTTTTCGAGCGCCGCGCGATCCGCCGCCAACGCGGTGGCGGGCATCAGGGCAAACGCGGCAGCGGCCGTCAGCAGCAGCTTCGTGATGGGAGAGTACGTTGTCATGGCATTTCCTTTCGTGTTGAACTGGATTGAAATTCTGGCGCGACCTGTTCAGGCAGGCCACGCCAACGCGGGGAAAGCGCATTCATGTCCGATGATGCCGCGTCCGGATCACGGCGCATAGGTGATCCCGGTCGCTGCCGCGTCGATGGTCGTGCCGGCCTCGCCGGCCAGGACCTGGCTCAGCTGCGACAGCTCGCCGATGGCGGCGCGCTTGCCGGTGGCGCGCACGAAGCGGCAGGCCGCATCGACCTTCGGCCCCATCGAGCCGGCGGCGAAGGGCATGGCCGCCAGCGCATCGGGCGACGCGCGGCGGATGGCGCGCTGCGTCGGCTTGCCCCAGTCGACGTACACCGCGTCGGCGTCGGTCAGCATCACGTACAGGTCGGCGCCGAGTTCGCGCGCCAGCAGCTCGGTCGCCAGGTCCTTGTCGATGACGCATTCGATGCCGACGAGCTTGCGTTCGGCATTCGGGTCGTAGGCGGTCGGGATGCCGCCGCCGCCAGCGGCGATGACGATGGTGTGCTTCTCCAGCAGCCACTTCATCGGCCGCAGTTCGAAGATGCGCTTCGGCTCGGGCGAGGCGACGACACGGCGCCACTTGTCGCCGTCGGCCTTGAAGACCCAGCCCTTGGCCGCCGCCAGGCGGTCGGCATCGTCCTTCGCATACACCGGGCCGATGAACTTGGTCGGGTTCTGGAACGCCGGGTCCTTCGGATCGACCTCGATCATCGTCAGCAGCGTCGCGAACGGCCGCTCGAAAGGCAGCAGGTTGCCGAGTTCCTGCTCGATCATGTAGCCGATCATGCCTTCGGTCTCGGCGTCCAGCACGTCCAGCGGATAGGTCTCGACGTCGGTGAAGGCCGCACCCTGCAATGCCAGCAGGCCGACCTGCGGCCCGTTGCCGTGGCCGACCACCAGGTCGTGCTCCAGCGCCACCGGCGCCAGCGATCTGGGCGGCGATGCGTATGTTCTCGCGCTGGTTCTCGGCGGTCATCGGCTGGCCGCGCCGCAGCAGTGCGTTGCCGCCCAGGGCGGTGACGATGAGCATGTCAGCGCCCGCCCGGCCGCCCGAAGGGCGATGAAGCCCCCTCGGGGGGCAGTGAACGAAGTGAGCGTGGGGGCATCATTTCAGTCTCCCAGGGTCGCGACCAGGATCGCCTTGATCGTGTGCAGCCGGTTCTCGGCCTGCTCGAAGGCGATGTTCCATTCGCGACTCGAAGACCTCGTCGTTGACTTCCAGGCCGTCGCTGATGCCGTAGGTCTCGGCGATCTGCTTGCCGAGCGTGGTTTCGGTGTCGTGGAAGGCCGGCAGGCAGTGCATGAACTTCACCTGCGGGTTGCCGCTGGCCTTCATCAGCTTGGCGTTCACCTGGTAGGGCATCAGCAGCTTGATGCGCTCCTTCCACACCTCCTTCGGCTCGCCCATCGACACCCAGACGTCGGTGTGGATGAAGTCCACGTCCTTGACCGCCTTCTTCGGGTCGTCGGTGATGGTCAGCGTGGCGCCGTACTTCTTCTCCAGCTCGCGCGCGATGGCCACGAACTCGTCCGCCGGCCACAGCTTCTTCGGCCCGCAGATGCGCACGTCCATGCCCATCAGGCAGCCGACGATCATCAGCGAATGGCCCATGTTGTTGCGCGTGTCGCCGAGGAAGGCGTACTTGATCTGCGAGATCGGCTTGTCGCTGTGCTCGCGCATCGTCATCACGTCGGCCAGCATCTGCGTCGGGTGGTATTCGTCGGTCAGGCCGTTGAACACCGGCACGCCGGCGTACTTGGCCAGCGTCTCCACGCCCGTCTGGCTGGCGCCGCGGTATTCGAGCGCGTCGAACATGCGGCCGAGCACGCGCGCCGTGTCCTTGAACGATTCCTTGTGGCCGATCTGCGAGCCGGCCGGGTCGAGGTAGGTGACGTTGGCGCCCTGGTCGTGGCAGGCGACTTCGAAGGCGCAGCGCGTGCGCGTCGAGGTCTTCTCGAAGATCAGGCAGATCTCCTTGCCCTTGAGGTGCTCCTGCTCGGTGCGCGCGTACTTGGCGCGCTTCAGGTCGCGCGCCAGGTCGAGCAGGTAGCGGAACTCGCGCTGCGTGTAGTCCTGTACGGTCAGCAGCGAGCGGTTGCGTAGGTTGAAGCTCATGCGTCGTTTCTCCCTGGGGTCTCAGTAGGCGGGGTCGCGGGAAATGGGGCAGGTCATGCAGTGCCCGCCGCCGCGGCCGCGGCCGAGTTCGCTGCCGCGCACGGTGATGACCTCGACGCCGGCCTTGCGCAGCAAGGTGTTGGTGTGCGGGTTGCGGTCGTAGGCGACGACCACGCCCGGCTCGAGCGCGACGACGTTGTTGCCGTCGTCCCACTGCTCGCGCTGCGCCTGCCAGGCGTTGCCGCCGGTTTCGACCACGCGCAGCTCCTTCAAGCCCAGCGCCTCCTTGACCACGTCGAACAGGTGGCCCTTGTCGGCGTGCACCTCGATGCCGCCCTTGCCGTTCGGGCGGGCGCTGTAGCAGCGCACCTGGTCGGCCACGTCGCGGTAGGCGGTGACCAGGTCGCGGTCGCAGAAGCTGAACACCGTGTCCAGGTGCATCGCGGCGCGGCTCTTCGGCATCAGGCAGCCGATGACGCGCGTGGCGGCGTTCTGCTTCAGCAGCGCTCGGCCACCTGGAACACCGCCTGCCGGCTGGTGCGCTCGCCCATGCCGATCAGCACCACGCCCTTGCCGATCGGCATGACGTCGCCGCCTTCGAGCGTGGAGGCGCCGAAGGGCTGGTCCGAGTCGCCCCACCAGATGGTGAAGTCGGCGCCCTTGAAGCGCGGGTGGAACTTGTAGACCGCGCGCTGCAGCAGCGTCTCGGGCTGGCGCGCCGGCCAGTACATCGGGTTGCAGGTCACGCCCTTGTAGATCCAGCAGGAGGGGTCGCGCTGGAACAGCGTGTTCGGGATCGGCGGGATCAGGAAGTCGGTGTCGACTCGAAGGCCTCGGCCAGCATCGTCGTGCGCTCGCTCTTCGGCAGGTCGAGGATGGCGATGCCGCCGATCAGGTGCTCGGCCAGCTTCGGCGCCGGCATCTCGTCGAGCCAGGCGCGCATGTCGTCGGCCACGCCCAGGCCGACATCGTTGACGGTGATGCGCCGCTCCAGCACCCAGTCGCGCGCCGCCTTGTCGGCCAGCGTCTCGGCCAGCATCTCGTGCAGGTCGATGACCTCGGTGCCGCGCTCGCGCATCTTCAGCACGAAGTCGTAGTGGTCCTTCTGCGCCTCCTGCACCCACAGCACGTCGTCGAACAGCAGTTCGGCGGCGTTGCCCGGCGTCAGGCGCTGGTGCGCCAGGCCGGGGCGGCAGACCATCACCGTGCGCAGCTTGCCGACTTCGCTGTGGACTCCCAGTGCTTGCATGTCTCTCTCCTGTGGGTTGAATCAATCGGGCAGGGCCACCGACTGGAAGAACTCCAGCACGCCGGGGTCCGGCGCGCCGAAGTAGCTGGTGTACAGCGGGCCGATGTCCTGCGAGCGGAACAGCCGGCTCAAGCTGCGGTCCACCAGCAGCCGGAAGGCATCGTCGCCGCGGCGCATCGACAGCGCCAGCGGCTCGCGCGTGAAGCTGCGCTCCAGCACCATCAGCTCGGCCGCGTCCGGGCCCGCGCTTGGCGGCGTCGAGCAGCACCGGCCGGTCGCCGAACAGCGCCGCGGCGCGCCGGTCGAGCACCATCTGCACGCCGGCCGCGTAGTCGGCCACCGGCGCGACGGTGACGGTGATGCGGCGCGCGCGCAGGCCGTCGATCAGCGTCTTCTCGATGGTCGTGCCGCCGACCGCGGCGAACACCACGTTCTCGCTGAAGACGCCCGGCGCGCCGCGCCACACCGGCTGCGCCGGGTCGGGCCGGTCGTCCAGCGCGTCGCGCAGCCGGCGGTCGGCATCGCTGCGCAGCAGCGCCCCGGTGCCGGCAAAGAAGATCGGGATCGAGAAGTCGACCAGCGCGCGGCGCTCCAGCGTCGGCGTGTCGGTGCCGCAGCTCAGGTCGACGCGGCCCTGCTGCACGGCTTCGAAGCGGTTGGCCGCCGTCAGCGGCACGAACTCCACCGCCAGCGCGGGCAGCTTCAGTTCGGCCTTGACCGCGTCGGCCACCTTCTGGCACAGCGCGACCGAGAAGCCGGCCGGCTTGCCGCCGTCGCTGAAGGCGAAGGGCCGCGTGTCGGCGCGGTAGCCGAGCATCAGCTTGCCGGACTCCTTGACCTTGTCGAGCGTGCCGGCGCGCGCCGCCGGCAGGGCCAGCGCAGCACGCAGCGGCACGGCAGCAGCGCGGCGCGGCCGCGCCATGTGTGCATCGAGGTGCTCATGCCTTTGCTCCCTGGGCCGCCGGCGCCGCGACGAAGCGCGGCGCGATGAAGCCGTAGACGATGTAGCCGATGCCCATGACCAGCATGCCGCCCATCACCGCGTCCTTGCCCGAGGCCCACAGCGCGTACACCGAGTACAGCATCGCGACCACCGCGACGAAGGCATTGCGCTTGAACACGCCGGGCTCGACCTTGGCGTCGCGCATCATCACGAACAGCGCCGACAGCGAGATGATGTAGGGCACGACGTTGGTCACCACCGCCAGGTTGACGAGCGCGGCGAACTGCTCGCTCAGGTTCGGCGAGATCGTCGACAGCGCCATCACCGACTGCAGGATGCCCATGATGACCATGCCGACGATCGGCGCGCCCGCGCCGCGTGACCTTGCCGAAGATCTTCGGGAACATGTTGGCGTCGGCCGCGTCCTTGGCGGTGGTGGCCAGCGTGAACTGCCAGCCGAGCAGCGAGCCGACGCAGGCCATCGCCGCCAGCGCCATGACGATCTGGCCGATGGCCGGGTTGAACATCTTGGCGAAGGCCAGGCCGAAGGGGCCGCTCGATTCGGCCAGCTCGGCATTCGGCACGATGCCCTGGATGACGGTGGTCGACAGGATGTAGATCACGGCCGCGCCCAGCGTGCCGAACATGCAGGCCAGCGGCACGTCGCGCTTCGGGTTCTCCACCGCCGAGGCGTTCTGCGACGCCGACTCCATGCCCAGGAAGGCCCACAGCGTCAGCGAGATGCTCGAGCCCATGCCTTCGCCCAGGCTGATGCCCTTCGGGTTCCAGGCCGCGCGAAGGTGGCGCCGCTGAACCAGAACCAGCCGGCGATGGCGATGAAGCCCACCGGCAGGATCACGCCCCAGACGGTGATCGAGCCGATCTTGCCGGTCAGGCTCGGGCCGCCGAAGTTGGCCACCGTGGTCAGCCACAGCAAGCCGATGATGCTGATGCAGCTGAGCACCGGCGTGGACGACAGCAGCGGGAAGAAGGCCGCCAGGTAGCCCAGCGCCGAGCTCGCCACCGCGACGTTGGCGATGGCCAGCGACAGGAAGTACAGGAAGAAGACCTGGAAGTAGCCGTCCTTGCCGTAGGCGTCCTGCGGCATAGCCGGCCAGGCCGCCGCTGCTGCGGCTGAACAGCCCCGCCTGCGCGAAGCCGTAGGCGATGGCCAGCGAGCCGAGCGCCGTGACGAGCCACGACAGCAGCGAGATCGCGCCCACCTGCGCCATGTTGGCCGGCAGCATGATGATGCCCGAGCCCATCATGTTGACCGTGACGATGAACGTCAGCTGCACGACGTTCATCTTCTTCTGGGTGTCGGCCATGCCAGCTCTCCTTATTCGCGCACGACGTAGCTGTGGAAGACGATGCGCCCGTCCACCTTTTCCTGGAACACGCCCTGCACCTCGTAGTTGAAGCCGGGGAAGCGGTTGAACGATTCCTCGAAGGCGTGCAGGTAGTCGAGCATCGGCTGCGCGCGATCGTCCCAGCGCTCGCCGGGCACGACCACGCCGATGCCCGGCGGGTAGATCAGCGCCAAGCGTCGCCGCGATGCGGCCCTTGCACTGCGCCAGCGGCAGGTAGTCGACCTCGTTGCCGACCAGCGCGCGGTAGGCGTCCTGCGGCAGCATCGCCATCTCGGGGAAGCTCTCGGCGCGGAAGCACTTGCGTTGCAGCCCCTTGATGTCGCGGCTCTTGTAGAACTCGTGCATCTCGTGGCAGACGCTGCGGATGGTCGCACCGGCATAGCGCTCGCCGTTCGCCGCGTACAGCGAAGGCAGCACCTGCGGCAGCGGCGCGTCGGCATCCCACAGCGCCTTGAACATCACCAGCTTGGCGATCAGCGTGTTCAGCTTGCTTTCGTCCTCGGCCGGCGTCATCAGGAACAGGATGCTGTTCAGGTCGCACTTCTCGGGCACGATGCGCTGCTCGCGCAGGAAGTTCGCGACCACGGTGGCCGGCACGCCGAAGTCGAGCGTAGGCGCCCGTCTGGCGGTCGATGCCGGGCGTCAGCAGCATCAGCTTGTTCGGGTCGACCATCGCGTAGCCCGCGGCCATGCCGGCATATCCGTGCCAGGCCGCACCGGGCTCGAAGTTCCAGCACTGCTGCTCGCGCTTGATCAGCTCGGTGGGCAGGCTCTGCCACGGCACGTCGATCGCGTCGGCGCCGTGCGCCGAGTCGCGCACGCTGACGCGGTCGGGCACGAAGGGGTCGAAGAACCATTGCTCTTCCGGCCCGCGGCCGCTGCGCGCGTAGTGCTCGCCGAACTCGCGCAGCTTCTTGCGCGTCTCGATGCCGAGTTCGATGCAGCGGTCCCACAGCATCTCGCCGGCCTTGCCTTCGTGGATCTTGGCGTTGACGTCGAGCGATGCGAACAGCGGATAGAACGGCGAGGTCGAGACGTGCTGCAGGAAGGATTCGTTGAAGCGCTTGTGGTCGACGAAGCGCTTCTGCCCGCGCAGATGCTCGTCGCGCTTGTGGATCTGGCTGGCCTGCGAGAAGCCGGCGCCCTGCTTGTGCACCGACTGCGTCGAGAACAGCCCGCACGATTCGGCGGCAGGTCCTCCAGCCGCATCGGGCTGTGGCCGTCGAACAGCGGGTGGAAGGCGTTGTAGCCGATCCAGGCCTCGTCCCACAGCACGTAGTCGCACAGCTGGCCGATCTTCTCCAGCACCTTGCGCACGTTGTAGACGGTGCCGTCGTAGGTGCACAGCTGGATGCAGGCCATGCGGAAGGGCCGCGGCGCGTCGGCGAGCGACTTGTCCTTGACCTGCGGGTGCTGGCGGATCTGCTCGCGCAGCGCGGCCTCGTCCCAGGCCTCCCAGTCGACCGGGCCGATCATGCCGAAGGCGTTGCGCGCGGTCGGCAGGAAGATCGGAATCGCACCGGCCTGCACCAGCGCGCCCTGGTGCAGCGACTTGTGGTTGTTGCGGTCGAACAGCACCAGGTCGCCGCGCTTGAGCAGCGCGCCGGTGACGATCTTGTTCGAGGTGCTGGTGCCGTTGAGCACGAAGTAGGTGCGGTCGGCGCCGAAGACCTCGGCCGCGTGCGCCTGCGCCTCTTCGGCCGCGCCTTCGTGGATCAGCAGGTCGCCGAGTTCGACATCGGCGTTGCACAGGTCGTTGCGGAAGATCGCCTCGCCGAAGTGCTTGAAGAACAGCTGCCCCGGCGGCGACTTGCGATAGAACTGCCCGCCCTGGTGGCCGGGGCAGTCGAAGGCGATGGTCGCCTTGCCGTCGTAGGCCATCAGCTTGCCGAAGAAGGGCGGCAGCAGGCTCATGCCGTACTTGACGACGCTGGCGATGACCTGCTTGGCGTAGAACACCGGCGACTGCTGGCCCAGGTAGATGTAGCCCTCGACCTCGCCCAGCCCGCCGACCACCGGCAGTTCGCTGATGCGGTGCGCATCGGCCAGTGCCCACAGCGGCGTGCGAAAGCCCAGGCCGCGCACGCCGCGCACCAGCGTCTTCGCGCCCTCGAGGCTGGCGCCGTCGGTGAGCAGGATGTAGGCGCCGACCGACGCGTCCTCGGTCAGGTCGCGCGTGTGCACCGAGGCCAGCTCGATCTCGTAGCCCTCGGCGCGGATCTGCGCCAGCAGTTCCTGGGTCGGCGCGCTGTCGGGGTGGACGACGGCGACGATCTTCAGCAGCTTGTGGAACGGAATCGGCACCGCCTGCGGTTGCAGCGAATAGCTCGAATAGCGGTTCACGGCGTCACCCCTTCTTCACGCAATCGACGAGCCAGGTCTTGTGACCCTTGCGGTCGACGTCGAAGCGCAGGCCGTGGATGTCGGCCTCGAAGCCGGGGAAGCGGTCGTCGGTGTCGCGCGCGAACTTCAGGTACTCGATGATCGAATCGGTCATGAAGCGCTCGCCCGGCATGATCAGCGGGATGCCGGGCGGGTAGGGCACGATCATCACCGCGGTGATGCGGCCCTTCAGCTGGTCGATCGGCACCGGCTCGACGCGTCCGTGCACCAGGTGGTTGTAGGCATCGGAGGGCTTCATCGCCGGTTCGGGCAGGTCGGTGTACATCGCGTTCATCGCCACCGCGGTGTCGTTGTCGCGGTAGCAGGCGTGCAGCGCGTCGCACAGGTCGCGCAGGCCCCAGCCGGCGTAGGCGGCTGCGCCGGCG
>CAVURQ010000008.1:0-217176 GCA_963743935.1 uncultured beta proteobacterium
GGGCTTAACGCCGGCCCGGTGTTCGTCCAGAATCACTCTGCGCCGCCCTACCCGGCGGTCTGAGGAGAAGCACGATGCCTGCCGCCACCATGCCGCTCCAACTGCACGTACCCGAGCCCACCGGCCGACCTGGCCAGGCCACCGACTTCTCCTTCCTGCGCCTATCGGCGGCCGGCGAAGTGACGCGCCCGGCCATCGACATCAAGCCGGCGCACACCGGCACGATGGCGTGGAAGCTGATCCGCGTGCTCGATGCCGAGGGGCACGCGGTCGGGCCGTGGGCGCCCCAGGTCGACGTGGCGGACTTGAGGCGCGGCCTGATCGCCATGCTGCGCACGCGCGCCTTCGACGCGCGCATGCTGATCGCGCAGCGGCAGAAGAAGATCTCGTTCTACATGCAGGCGCTGGGCGAGGAAGCGATCGCGGTCGCGCACGCGCAGGCGCTGCAGCCGGGCGACATGAACTTCCCCACCTACCGCCAGCAGGGCCTGCTGCTGTGCCGCGACGACATCGACGTCGTCGAGCTGATGTGCCAGTTGCTCAGCAACGGGCGCGACCCGCTGCGCGGCCGCCAGCTGCCGGTGATGTACTCGTACAAGCGGGCCGGCTTCTTCTCGATCTCTGGCAACCTGGCGACGCAGTTCGTGCAGGCGGTGGGCTGGGCGATGGCCTCGGCGATCAAGGGTGACACCAAGATCGCCTCGGGCTGGATCGGCGACGGCTCCACCGCCGAGGCCGACTTCCACAATGCACTGACCTTCGCCCACGTCTACCGCGCGCCGGTGATCCTGAACGTGGTCAACAACCAGTGGGCGATCTCCACCTTCCAGGCCATCGCCGGCGGCGAAGGCACCACCTTCGCCGCGCGCGGCGTGGGCGCGGGCATCGCCTCGCTGCGCGTGGACGGCAACGATTTCCTGGCCGTGCTCTCGGCCTCGCGCTGGGCCGCCGAACGCGCACGGCGCAACCTGGGGCCGACGCTGATCGAATGGGTGACCTACCGGGCCGGCGCACACTCGACGTCCGACGACCCCTCGCGCTACCGGCCCGCCGACGACTGGGCTCACTTCCCGCTCGGCGACCCGGTCGCGCGCTTGAAGCAGCACCTGATCGGCCTGGGCGCGTGGTCGGACGACGAGCACACGCACACCCAGAAGGCGCTCGAAGAGGAGATGGCGGCAGCGCTCAAGGAAGCCTCGAAGCACGGCTCGCTGCAGGACGGTCACATCCCGCCGCTGGCGACCATGTTCGAGGACGTGTTCGAGGTCATGCCGCCGCACCTGCACGAGCAGATGCGGCGGGCGGCCGAGCACAAGGTGGCATGAGACCATGGCCACGATGACCATGATCCAGGCGCTGCGTTCTGCGATGGACGTGATGCTGGCCCGCGACGAGAACGTCGTCGTCTTCGGCGAGGACGTGGGCTACTTCGGCGGCGTGTTCCGCTGCACCGAAGGCCTGCAGGCCAAGTACGGCAAGCACCGCGTGTTCGATGCGCCGATCGCCGAAGGCGGCATCGTCGGCACCGCGGTCGGCATGGCCGCCTACGGCCTGAAGCCGGTGGTGGAGATCCAGTTCGCCGACTACTTCTATCCCGCGTCGGACCAGATCGTCTCAGAGGCCGCGCGGCTGCGCTACCGCTCGGCCGGTGACTTCACCGCGCCGATGGTGATCCGCATGCCATGCGGCGGCGGCATCTACGGCGGGCAGACGCACAGCCAGAGCCCGGAGGCGCTGTTCACGCATGTCTGCGGCCTGCGCACGCTGATGCCGAGCAACCCTTACGACGCCAAGGGGCTGCTGATCGCGGCCGTCGAGTGCGGCGACCCGGTGATCTTCCTGGAGCCCAAGCGCATCTACAACGGGCCCTTCGACGGCCACCACGACCAGCCGGTGGTGCCGTGGTCGGCGCACCCGAAGAGCGAGGTGCCCGAGGGCCACTACACGGTGCCGCTGGAGGCGGCGGTGGTGGTGCGGCCCGGCGACGATCTCACCGTGCTGACCTACGGCACCATGGTCTACGTGGCCGAGGCCGCCGCGCGCGAGACCGGCATCGACGCCGAGGTGATCGACCTGCGCAGCCTGTGGCCGCTGGATCTGCCGACAATGGTGGCGTCGGTAAAGAAGACCGGCCGCTGCGTCGTGCTGCACGAGGCCACGCGCACCAGCGGCTTCGGCGCCGAGCTGACCGCGCTCGTGCAGGAGCACTGCTTCTTCCACCTGGAAGCGCCGATCGAGCGCGTCACCGGCTGGGACACGCCGTACCCGCATGCGCTGGAGTGGGCCTACTTCCCGGGGCCGCAACGCGTGGGCGAGGCTTATCGCAAGGTGATGGGGTCATGAGCATTCACACCATCCGCATGCCGGACATCGGCGAAGGCATCGCCGAAGTGGAGATCGTCGAGTGGCGCGTCGAGGTCGGCGACAGCGTCGGCGAGGACCAGACGCTGTGCGACGTGATGACCGACAAGGCAGCGGTCGAAGTGCCCTCGCCGGTGACCGGCCGCGTGGTCGAACTCGGCGGCGAGGTTGGGCAGGTGATGGCGGTGGGCTCGGTGCTGATCCGCATCGACGACGGCAGCGAGGCGGCCGAGAAAGCGTCGGCGCAGGCGTCGCCACCGCAAACCGCTGCCGTGCCGCCACCCTCGGCGCCGGTCGGGGCACCGCCGCTGTCGCCCGACGTGTCGATATCGCCGCCGCCCGCAGCAACCAAACCGCCGACGCCCGGCCGCATGCCACCACCGCCGCCGCCGGCTGCAGCACCGACATCTTCGGCATCACCTGTGACCGCGCCGCGTGCGCTGGCCGCGCCGGCCGTGCGCGAGCGTGCCCGTGCTCTCGGCATCGATCTCTCACGCCTGAAGGGCAGCGGTTCCGACGGCCGCATCGTGCACGCCGATCTGGACGCCGCGCGCTCGACCGGCGCGCGCGCGAGCGCGACGGCCGCCGCACCGACCGACGGCACGCGCGAGGTCAAGCTCATCGGCCTGCGCCGCGCGATCGCGCAGAAGATGCTACTGTCCAAGCGCTCGATCCCGCACTTCACCTACGTCGAGGAAGTCGACGTGACCGAGATGGTGGCGCTGCGCGAGGCACTGAACCGCCAGTACGCGGTACAGCGCGGCGAACTCTCGCCGCTGGCGCTGGCCATCCGCGCGATCGTGCGCGCGGTGGCCGACTTCCCGCAGGTCAACGCCCGCTTCGACGACGAGGCCGGCGTGCTGACGCTGTACGACGCAGTGCATCTGGGCGTGGCCACGCAGACCGACGGCGGCCTGATGGTGCCGGTGCTGCGCCAGGCGCAGTCGCTGAACCTGTGGGACTGCTCCCTGGCCATCGCCGAGCTGGCCGCCAAGGCGCGCGCCGGCAAGGCCACGCGCGACGAACTCTCAGGCTCCACGCTCACCGTCACCAGCCTGGGCAAGCTCGGCGGCATCGTCTCGACGCCGGTGATCAACCACCCCGAGGTGGCGATCGTCGGCATCAACCGCATCGTCGCGCGGCCGATGGTGCGCGATGGCACGGTCCAGGTGCGGCAGATGATGAACCTGTCGTCGTCGTTCGATCACAGGGTGGTGGATGGGGCGGTCGCGGCGGCTTATATCCAGCGAGTGAGGCAGCTGCTGGAGGCGCCCGCGACATTGTTCATCGACTGACCACGTCGGAAGCGCCTCGAGGCGGGGTCGGCCCGGGGCAACCGGCTGCTGAACGTGCATCGACGCCAAGGGCAGCAGTCCGGGCAGCAGTCCGTTGAAGGTGATCTTCGCCGTTCCGGGCGCGGCGCTGCCCATTTTTTGAGTGGTGGAAGAAGCTGGCTTGTATGACAAGTCTGCTTCGCTGCGGCTCCCGAAGGGCGAGATCGGCGATGTCCGCTTTATGACCAGCATTTCGATCCGCTGACCGGCGGGAATGGGTCGGCAACTGCCGACCGTGGACGTCGGCTATCCGGACGCTCAACTTGGGCTTCAGCTTTCCGGCGGTGAGATCGCTCACCCTGCTGTCGCTGGCCGACCCTCTGCTGTCGGTCGCGTCGACGTCTTGGATGTCGGCAGTGCAGCGGAAGGAGCTGGTGGCGAACGCCAGCTTTCAGGCAACCCGTTTTCATGATCTGCGGAGCCGGCAAGCCGCTGTTCATGTAGGCCGGCAGCCGACCCTGAGCTGCCGGTGGCGCCGTCCAAATGCAGGCGGTAAAGCCGACATAGGCATCACTGCTGGCGTAAAGCATGAAGCGACAGCAACCAGCGAAGCCCATGTCGATCTTGATGTGATGGTCTTCCATGATCCGCGGCGCCGCCCCGCATCATGAAGGTTAGGGTGGTCAGCAGCCGCGTCCTGCTCATCGGTCAAATGGAAATCCAGCTACGGCCGCCCCTGCGGCGCGCCTCTAGAATCATGTCCCGTTGCTGCGGCGCAGCATCGACATTCCCGGCCATCGAAGCCAGTGAAGGTCGAGCGCGCGGCCTTCGTTCGATCTCTGACCTGCCCGCTCCTTGCCCCTGAGCGCAGGTCCTGTCGTGTACCCAGGAGCCCCCCGATGAATTCGCCTGACCTCTCGACACCGCCGTCGTTCCTGCGCCGTGTGGCACTGGCGACCGGAGCCTTCTTCGCGCTGCTCGGCGACGCCGCGTTCGCCGCCCGCTACGAAGCGTGGCGCGAAGGTCCTGTGGCACCACCGGCGCCGCCGCCGGCACCGTTCACACCACCCGCACCACCCCTGCTCAAAACCCCCTCGCCCGACGCCGCGCTGCAACTGCTCGCGCTGCTGCAGCGCGACGCACGGCTGATCGACTTCGTCGGCGAGGATCTCGGCGCCTACGACGACGCGCAGATCGGCGCCGCGGCCCGCGTGGTGCACGAAGGCTGCGCCAAGGTGCTGCGCGAGCACTTCAGCATCGTGCCGGTGCGCAGCGAGGCCGAGGGCAGCCGCATCACGCTGCCGGCCGGCTTCGACGCGCCGCCGGTGCGCCTGACCGGCAACGTCGTCGGCCAGCCGCCCTTCACCGGCAGCCTGAGCCACCGCGGCTGGCGCGTCACCGAGGTGCGCCTGCCGCAGCTGGCCGAGCGCCACGACGCGCGCGTGCTCGCGCCGGCGGAGGTGGAGCTGTGAGTGCGCCCGACGAGGAAGGCCGACCGCGCTACACGATCGGCATCGACCTCGGCACCACGCACAGCGCGCTGTCCTATGTCGACATCGCCGCCAGCGACGGCGACAGCCATCGTCGGCGGCGTGCTGTCGGTGCCGCAGCTGACCGCGCCCGGCACGGTCGAGGCGCAGCCGCTGCTGCCGTCGTTCCTGTACCTGCCGCATGCCGAGGAGCTGGCGCCCGGCGACCTGGCCCTGCCCTGGTCGGCCGAGGCCACGCGACGTCGTCGGCGAGTTGGCGCGCAGCCGCGGCGCGACGACGCCGATCCGCCTGGTGTCCAGCGCCAAGAGCTGGCTGTGCCACCCCGGCGTCGACCGGCGCGCGGCGATCCTGCCGCACGACGCGCCGCCCGAGGTGGCGCGCGTGTCGCCGCTGGCGGCCTCGATGCGCTACCTGGAGCACCTGCGCCAGGCCTGGGACCACGCGCATCCGCGACGCGCCCTTCGCCGAGCAGGACGTGACGGTGACGATCCCGGCCTCGTTCGACCCGGCCGCGCGCGAGCTGACGGTCGAGGCCGCCCGCGCGGCCGGCTTCGGCAGCGCTGACGCTGCTGGAAGAGCCGCAGGCGGCGCTCTACAGCTGGATCCAGGCCAGCGGCGGCGCCTGGCGCAAGCAGGTGCGGCCGGGCGACATCCTGCTCGTCGTCGACGTCGGCGGCGGCACCAGCGACTTCTCGCTGATCGCCGTGCTCGAGCGCGACGGCAACCTGGAGCTGCACCGCGTCGCCGTCGGCGACCACATCCTGCTCGGCGGCGACAACATGGACCTGGCGCTGGCGCACGTGCGTCGCGCGCAAGCTCGCCGCCGCCGGCACCACGCTCGACGCCTGGCAGATGCGCGCGCTGACCTACGCCTGCCGCAGCGCCAAGGAGCGCCTGCTCGGCGACGACGGCGACGGCCGCGACGCCGAGCCGATCGTCGTGCCCAGCCGCGGCAGCAAGCTGATCGGCGGCTCGATCCGCACCGAGCTGACGCGCGACGAGGTCACGCGCCACCATCGTCGACGGCTTCTTCCCGCAGGTGGACGCCGCGGCGCGGCCGCTCGGCCGCGTGCGCGCCGGCCTGGCGCAGCTCGGCCTGCCCTACGCGCAGGACGCGGCGGTCACCCGCCACCTGGCGGCCTTCCTCGGCCGCCAGCGCGGCGCCGTGCGCCGAGCTGGAGGGCTTTGCCGAGCGCCGGTCCGCGTCGGCGCGAGCTTCCTCCACCCGACCGCGGTGCTGTTCAACGGCGGCGTCTTCAAGTCGGCCGCTGCTGGCCGAGCGCACGCTGGCCACGCTCAACGGCTGGCTCGCCGCCGAAGGCGCCGCAGCCGGCGCGGCTGCTGGCCGGTGCCGACCTCGACCTCGCGGTCGCCCGCGGCGCCGCCTACTACGGCCATGTGCGGCGCGGCCGCGGCGTGCGCATCCGCGGCGGCACGGCCTTCGCGTACTACATCGCCGTCGAGTCGACGATGCCCGCGGTGCCCGGCGTCGAGCCGCCGGTGCAGGCGCTGTGCGTCGCGCCCTTCGGCATGGAAGAAGGCACCGAGGCCGACGTGCCCGAGCTGGAGCTCGGCCTGGTCGTCGGCGAGCCGGTGCGCTTCCGCTTCTTCGCCTCGTCGGTGCGGCGGCAGGACGGCGTCGGCACCCTGCTCGACGTCTGGGCCGACGACGAGCTGCAGGAGCTCGACGCCATCTCGGCCACGCTGCCGCCCGAGGGTCGGCAGCGCCGGCGACGTGGTGCCGGTGCGCCTGCATGCGCGCGTCACCGAGGCCGGCACGCTGGAGATCGAGGCCGTGCCGCTCGACGGCAGCGAGCGCTGGAAGGTCGAATTCGACGTGCGCGGCGACCGGCAGGAGGCGGCGCGGAGACGCGCATGAGGCCGCGTGAACGCGCAGCGAGCAAGTCGCGGCGGCGCCGGCCTACAGCGTCGGCATCGACCTCGGCACCACGCACACCGTCGTCGCCTACGCGCCGGCGCAGGGCGGTGCGTCGCGCCAGCCGATCCGCCTGTTCGACATCGACCAACTCGTCGCGCCGGGTGAGGTGGCGGCGCGGCCGCTGCTGCCCTCGCTGCGCTACCACCCGGCGCCGGGCGAGCTGGCGGCCGGCGACTGCGACGCTGCCCTGGCCGCCGGCCGGCGGCGACGACGGCGCGGTCGATCGGCCAGCTGGCGCGCCAGCTCGGCGCCCAGGTGCCGGGGCGGCTGGTCGCCAGCGCCAAGAGCTGGCTGTCGCACGCCGCGGTCGACCGGCTGGCGGCGATCCTGCCCTGGGGCGCGCCGGCCGAGGTGCCCAAGGTCTCACCGGTGGCCGCCAGCGCCAGCTACCTGGCGCATGTGCGCGCGGCCTGGAACCACCACCACCCGCACGCACCCGCTGGAAGCGCAGGAACTGGTGCTGACGGTGCCGGCCTCGTTCGACGACGCGGCGCGCGCGCTGACGCTGCAGGCCGCGCGCGACGCCGGGCTGCCGCCATCTGCGCCTGCTCGAAGAACCGCAGGCGGCGCTGTACGACTGGCTGTTCCGCCACCGCACGCACGCTGCGCGAGGACCTGGCCGACACGCGGCTGGTGCTGGTCTGCGACGTCGGCGGCGGCACCACCGACCTGAGCCTGGTGCGCGTCGAGCTGCGACGACGGCGAGCCGCAGCTGGAGCGCATCGCCGTCGGCCGCCACCTGATGCTGGGCGGCGACAACATGGACCTGGCGCTGGCGCACCGCGCCGAGACTCGGCTGCGGCCGACCGCGGCGCGCCGCGGCTGCCGGCCGGCCAGCTGGCGCAACTGGTCGAACGCTGTCGCGCCGTCAAGGAGCGGCTGCTGGCCGCCGACGCACCGGCGAGCGCCAGCGTGACGCTGCTCGGCGCCGGGTCGCGGCTGGTCGGCGGCGCGCGCTCGGTCGAGTTCACGCCGCGACGAGGTGCAGGCAGCTGGTCGTCGACGGCTTCTTCCCGCAGGGCGGTGCCGACGAGCTGCCGCGGCGCGCAGCGCGCCAGCGGCCTGGTCGGCTTCGGCCTGCCCTACGCCAGCGATGCGGCGGTGACGCGCCATGTCGCCGCCTTCCTGCAGCAGCACCGCGAGCGCCGGCTGGCCCGACGCGCTGCTGCTCAACGGCGGCGTGTTCCGCGCCGACGCGATCGCCGACGCGCTGGCAGGCCACGCTGGCCGACTGGCGCGGCGCGCCGCTGCGCCTGCTGCACAACGCCGACCCCGACGTCGCCGTGGCGCGCGGCGCGGTCGCCTACGCGCTGGCGCGTCGCGGGCTGGCGCCCGCGCATCGGCGGCGGCTCGCCGCGCAGCTATTTCCTGCGCCTGGACGACCGTGCCGGCGGCATCGCGGCGCCGGCGTCTGCCTGCTGCCGCAAGGCAGCGAGGAAGGCCACGAACTGCGCCTGGACGGCCGCCGCTTCGCGCTGCGCGTCGGCGAGCCGGTGCGCTTTCACGTCGTCGCGACCGACCGCCGAGCTCGCCGGCCAGGCGCCACCGCGGGCCGGCGATCTGGTCGACCTGGCCGGGCGCGACGCGCAGGCGCTGCCGCCGCTGGCCACCGTGGTGCGCGGCGAAGGCCGGCGCGAGATCCGGCGGTGCGAACTGGCGGCCACGCTGACCGAGGTCGGCACGCTGGAAGTGCACTGCATCGCCGCCGACGACCCGGCGCAGCGCTGGAAGCTCGAGTTCCAGCTGCGCGGCGAGCACGGCTGCAGGCACTGCCACCGCGCGGCCTGCCGCCGCGCTTCGGCGAGGCGGTGGCCGCGATCGATCGCGTCTTCGGCGCGCGCGACCGCGAGCGCCGACCCGAAGGCGGTCAAGCAGCTGCGCGGCGAGCTCGAAGCCCTGCTCGGCCACGCGCGAACGCTGGCCGACGCCGCTGCTGCGCGCGCTGTTCGACGCGCTGTGCAGCGCTGGCGCGGGCGCGGCGCCGCTCGGCCGACCATGAGCGGCAGTGGCTCAGCCTGGCCGGCTGGTGCCTGCGCCCCGGCTTCGGCGATGCGCTGGACGGCTGGCGCATCGAGCAGCTGTGGCCGCATGTACGACCAGGGCGTGCAGCATGGCCACGAGCGCGCAGGTCAACAGCGAATGGTGGACGCTGTGGCGGCGCGTCGCCGGCGGGCTGGACGAGGCGGCACAGGACGCGGCTGCTGGAGGACTTCGCGTTCAACCTGCGCGGCGCGGAGGCCGGCCTGCACGAACGCCCGCCGCACCTGGTGCAAGGGCGGCTGGGACGACATGCTGCGGCTGGGCGCCTCGCTCGAGCGCGTCCCGGCCGAGCACAAGGCCGAGATCGGCGACTGGCTGGTGCAGCGGCTGCGCCACGCGGCGGCAAGGCCGGGGCATCCGGCGACAGCCGACCCCTGGACGCTGTGGGCGCTCGGCCGCCTCGGCGCGCGCGTGCCGCTGTACGGCAGCGCGCACGGCGTCGTTGCCGGTCGAGCCCGTGTCGCCTGGCTGGAGGTGCTGCTGGCGCTGGACTGGAAGCAGGTCGACGGCGCCGCGGCGGCTGCGGCGAACCTGGCCCGCCGCAGCGGCGACCGCGCGCGCGACCTGCCGCCCGAGACTGGCGACCGTGTGATCAGCGGCTGCTCGCTCACGCTGCGCCGGCGGCCTGGATCGAGCGCGTGCGCGAGGTCGTGGCGCTCGACGAAGCCGGCGAGCGCAGCCTGTTCGGCGACGCGCTGCCACCGGGGCTGAAGCTGATCGCCTGATCGCTTCATCGCCTAAACGGCCGCGGCCAGATCTCGTGCCCACTGAAGACCCCGAGCCGGGGCTGCTGCGCGCCGCGGTCGTAAGGCGCACACGGGCTTGGCCCCGTATCCTTCCTCCGCCTGCGTGTATGCCTTGGGCTGGAGCCACCGGCAGCTGACCCGGATCAAGGCCCCAGTCGCGCTCTGCGCTGTGTACGAGCGGCCGCAACTGGACGCGATAAAGGTGAAAAATGGTGAATCTGGAATTGCAGGCGCTGCTGGCGCGTATTGAGTTAAAGCAATCCGCCATCGGCCAGCGGGAGCAAATTCTCCAAGTGGTAGCTCGTCGTGCTGGACGTGGCGTCGTTTCTGTTCAATCTTCCACTTCGAAAGGGGAATTTCATGAGTAAGTTCAGATGGCTCGTTGTGTTGGCCCTGATTGCATCAGGCGTGCAAATGGCTCATGCGGCAGATAGCCCGGGTGTGGTGGGGATTTGGAAATTGGTCTCCTATGAAGTCGAGCGTCAGGCCAATGGGCAGAAAGAGCCTGTCATGGGGAACAACCCGACCGGGTATGTCACGTTCACACCGGAGGGAAGGGTGTTCTTCGTGCTGACGGGTGAAGGCCGTAAGCCAGCCAAGACCGATCAGGAACGCGCCGAGATACTGAGCACGCTCATCGCCTACACGGGCATGTATCGCCTTGAAGGCGACACGTGGATCACCAAGGTCGATGTCGCCTGGAATCCGGATTGGGTGGGCACCGAGCAGTCACGTTCCTTCAAGGTCGAGGGTGATCGCCTTCAGGTTCTGACGCCTTGGCGCGTGATGCCGAACTGGGCGGACAAAGGGATGACGCGAAGCATCGTCACGTTCGAACGGTCCAAATAGCAGCGCAGGACGTCGTCGCCGCAGATGCTCGATGCGCTGCAAACCTATCGAGACAGCGGTGGCAAGCTCGTCTATCTCGGCGGCAACGGGTTCTACTGGAAGATCGCGCTCGACCCTTCCCGCGACGGCATCATCGAGATTCGCCGCGGCGAGGGCGGAATTCGGGCCTGGGCTGCCGAGCCTGGTGAGTATCACAACCAATTTGACGCGCAGTACGGCGGACTGTGGCGGCGTAACGCGAGACCACCGCAGAAGCTGGTGGGCGTGGGCTTTACAGCGCAGGGCAATTTCGTCGGATCACACTACCGCATCAATCCGGCGGCGCGCACGAATCCGAAGGTCAGCTGGATTTTCGAGGGGGTTACAGCCAATACCGTTGGCGGCGAGGGCTTTTCCGGGCCCGGAGCAGCCGGTTTCGAACTCGACCGCGTCGACAAGCGCCTTGGCTCGCCTGAGAGGGTGTAGACGAAATGATCTACGTTGCCAGTCTGGTTGCGAGGATACGCGCTTCGGCCAACCAAACCCAGGCGAGCGGGGCCCAGTTGGATCGGTCGTGGTGCACCATGAGGCGGCGCGCCCGCTCGTTCCACGCATGAGTGCGCTCTACGACCCAGCGCTTGGCCTGCACGACGAAGCCTGTGGCAACGACCTCGGGCCACAAGGGCTGCTGGGCGTCTTGCCAGGTGCCCGTGCTGCGATTGCCGGGGTGGCGCACGATCTCCACGATGATGCCGTGGGCCTGTTCGATGGCGACGGCGCACTTGCCGCCATAGGCGCCATCGGCGTAGACCTTCTTCAACCCGGGCACCTTGGTGCAGGCCTGCGCGACGACTTCCGCTGCCGCGTCGCGATCTTGCACGCTGGCGGCAGTGACCGTGACGGCCAGCAGCAGGCCCAAGGTGTCGACGACGAGGTGGCGCTTGCGGCCTTTGACCTTCTTGCCGGCGTCGAACCCGGTGTTGCCGCCCTGCGCGGTGCTGCGCGTGCTCTGCGCGTCGATGATCGCAGCTGTCGGCTCGGGGGCCTTGCCCATGCGGTCACGCCACTGCTGGCGCAACCGGTCGTGCATCGCCTCGAACACGCCGGCTGCAGCCCAGCGGCTGAAGGACTTGTAGGTCGCCTGCCAGGGCGGGAAGGTCTTGGGCAGCAAGTCGCCACGCGCAACCCGTGCGCAGCGCGTAGCAGCAGGCGTTGACCATGTGCCGACGCTCAAAGCGCGGCGGTGCGCCGCGTTGCCCGTCGCGCTCGAACAGGTCGGCCACCAGCGCCCACTCCGCGTCGGTCAGGTCGGTGTTCATGCCGCTCGGGCCATCGGCGCGGCGGTGCGCGGCGGTGTAGCCATAGCGCGTCGGCATCGAGCCTTGAACTGCCGCGCGCTCACCGGCGCGGCGCAGCGGCTTGAGCCGCTCGATGCCGGCCTCGCGCAGCGCCTTGCGCACGGTGACGGTACTGACCTTGACGCCAGCGCGTCGGAGCAACTCGCGCGTCACTTCGTCCAGCGAAGAGCGCGGCTGCTCCTGCGTGATCGCACGCAGCACCTTGGTGTGATCGGCGTTCAGCGAAGGTCTGCGCCCGGGACGCCCTGGTTGCTCAACTGGCGCCTTCTTCGTCATCCGCGATCCCCCGTGTCTTGTTCAGACACGAGGATAGCGCGGATCGTTGTTTTCGTCTACACCCTCTGAGAGAGCCATCGTAATCGCCAGCTCGGAGAACCATCCCCCGGAGGCACCCTGGATGCTCGTGCCCGAAGAACAGCTCACGCACATCACCACCATCCCCGGCCAGCCGCACAAGGCGCTGATCCGAGCCGATATGACCTGGTTCGATTGCCGGCGCGGCGGCGAAGTCTTTTCGGTCGGTTCGATCACCTTCTGCGGTTCACTGCCGGTTGATCACTTCAACAACGACATTTCGCGCATCCTTGACAACGTGTTAAAGCGCTTCAGCCGTTGATCCCGCCAGTTGCTGCGGGCGGTGCGGGCAGTCCTGACCCACTCGCGCGGCGGCGCGGACCGGAAACTCATCCTGATGGCTCGTCTGTCTCCAGTCCTTCAAACTCGATGACCGCTTACTGGCACCGAGATCGAATGCATGACCGGCAAGGCCCGACCCGAACCCGAAGTTCACCGACCTGGATTTCACGCCGTAGAGCTGACGATGGCTGTGGGGTGTCAAGCGGGTCTATTCATGCGCCTGCAGCGTTCAAGGAGAACGCCCTCGACTGTTGGCGCCTCTCATCGGTCGCACTGCCTCAGCGGCTCGGCGCAAGCGCGAGATGTGCCCCTACTCGTAACCAATGCGCGAGTCGACGGCGGTACTCGTTCACGCGAATGCGTTGCTCTACCCCTCAAACCGGGCCATGGCACAGACCGCGCATCACGCGAACATGGCTGCATCAGCACTGGAGAACCTGCCATGACGACATCTGTAGCTGCCAACGATATGTTCGTGTCCCCTGCGAGCGCGTCTCTCAAGTGTGGCGAACGCGGCATTGAGATCCCGAAGGGGCACACCGGGCCGGTGTTGCTGTCGGACACAGGACGTACCGTGTGGTGGACTGGGCGCGTCGCGATCGGCCTGCGCTACGAACCGCCGCGCCATACGGAGTCATTCAGTCAATCGGCTCTGTGGCTCCAGGGCGTGCTGCTCAAGTGCGCCTGATCAGCGCGCCTTCCAGCCCGGAACCCTCCGATCAGTCCATGGACTTGGCGTTGCCTCCCATCGGGCCGGCGCCGAACAGGCCATTTGTGGGAACGTGCAATTGACCGGGACCGTCGGCATCGAACGCCAGCTGGCTGCGATTGCCTTGTAGTCGGCGGAAGGTTTCCAATTGCACCCATGAGCACGCCCCACCGCATTCAAAGTGTCTTCGCCGTCCCGAAGATGGACTGCCCGTCCGAAGAGAACATCATCAAGATGGCTCTGCAAGGAATCGACGGTGTGTGGTCGCTGTCGTTCGACCTGGGCCAACGAAGGATGACCGCCCTGCATAGCGTGCCGGTTGTCGAGTTGCTCCAACGGCTGGAGCCGCTGGGCCTGGGGGCAACGGTCGTGGAGTCCGCCAGTTCGAGCGACTCGGACGATGATGACGAGATCGAAGCGCCGGACAACGCATCCGAGGCGCGGCTGCTGAAGCTGCTGCTGTCGATCAACGCGCTCATGTTCGTCATCGAGATTGTCGTGGGCTTCTGGGCACAGTCCGCGGGGCTCATTGCCGACTCGCTGGACATGTTTGCCGACGCCGCAGTCTATGGTTTGTCCCTTTATGCGGTGGGACGCTCCGCCGCGTTGAAGACCCGTGCCGCCCACATGGCGGGATGGCTGCAGCTGGGGTTGGCGCTGCTGGCGCTGGCAGAGGTAGTGCGCCGCGTCGTCGTCGGCAGCGAACCGGTGTCCGGGCTCATGATGGGAATGGGGCTGGTTGCACTGATCGCCAACGCGACCTGCTTGGTCCTCATCGCCAAGAAGAGGAACGCCGGCGCGCACATGAAGGCGAGCTACATCTTCTCGTCCAACGACGTCATCGCCAACGCCGGCGTGATCCTCGCAGGCGTGCTGGTGGCGCTGACCGGCTCGCACTATCCCGATCTGTTCATCGGCTTGGTGGTCGGACTGGTTGTCATGAACGGTGCTCGACGCATCCTGCAGCTCAGATGAACTCGCTTGCCTATGCCTGCTTTCAGCGGACATGACGCATCCAATCGTCGGCCTTAAAGCATGCCAGTTCGACCGGCAGGTCTACGGCATCGAACTTGAGTTGGCGTAGATCCGCCGCCGACCCACAAGCGACCCTCGCTGACCTCGATTCGAAGCCGCGAAGCTGGCGGTCGTCTTCCAGTTGCTTTGGAGGGCCGGCAAACACTGAGCAGGCGCGCCGGGCTGCAGTGCATCCACAGGGATGCCGACCGCGTGGAATGATCGGGCATGCTGCTGACACCCGAGGACCTTCAGCGCGTTGCTTCACGCATCCTGTCGCACTACGACGAACATGCCCAGGCCTACTGGGAAGGCACGCGCGATCACGACGTGAGCCAGAACGTCGACGCACTGCTGCAATCCATTGAGGTGCCGCCGCCCTTCGAACTGCTGGATCTCGGTTGCGGTCCCGGACGTGACCTCAAGACGTTCACGGCGCTCGGGCACCGGGCGAGCGGCCTCGAGGGGTCGGCGCAGCTGGCCGCGTTGGCCCGAACGAACAGCGGTTGTGACGTGCTGGAACAGAACTTCCTGGCACTGGAGTTGCCCAGCAGCCATTTCGACGGCGTGTTTGCCAATGCCGTGCTGTTTCACGTCCCCTCCCAGGAATTGCCGCGCATCCTGCGAGAACTGCATGCCACGTTGAAACCGGGCGGCGTGCTGTTCACCTCGAATCCCCGAGGCGACGGTCAGGAGGGTTGGAATGGCGACCGCTATGGCGCCTTCCACGACTGGCAGACCTGGCGCGACTTCGTGTGTGCTGCCGGATTCGTGGAACTGAGCCACTTCTATCGTCCGAAGGGCTTGCCGCGCGACCAGCAGCCTTGGCTGGCCAGTGTTTGGCGCAAGCCGATGTGATGACACCCTGTCTTTGGCGGGCATTTCGCGACTGCCAGCTGGCAGGGTCGTCTGTATCGCGACCGCATTCGGAACTCATTGCCTCGGAGCATGCAGAATCCTCCATGCATTCAATAGAAGTCAGGACGAGTCGGAACATGGCCACCTTGCAGGTAGATCCGAAACTGCCCGACATCACGCCAGCGCAAGGCCTGGCCGGGTGGCGCCGCGAGTTCTGCATTGAGCTGCTTGGTGATGGCGGCGCGCGCGTCTTCGTGCGCGCCGTCGAAAAGAGCTCGTTCAAGGCGGCCGAGTTGCAGCGCGCCATCTTGTTTCTTCGGCTTGACTCGAGGATCCGCGACCTCGAGGGCTGCGTCGAAGCGATTCGCCCCGATCTGGATCGCCTGGTCGACACGGCGCGGCGCACCCGGCCCGACAAGGAAAACCTGTACGCCTCGGTGGAGCACGACCGCGCTGCGTGGGAACGTGTGCAGCAAGGAATCGATCGCTGGGCGAGGCGCTGAAGCCGATCGAACGCATGTTGCCAGAACCCATGAGCCGACGGCGTTGACGTGCCGGACAACCTGACGGACGTCAACCCGGCCCGGCTCGACCGCTACACCTTGCATCAAACCCCAATCTTTGCTCCGGTGCTCGAGCCATCCACGTGGCTTTTGCTGGGGCGGTGGGCTGCTGGCGCTCGTGTCGCGTCGCCCGGCCGGGCGAACTCCGTCCCGAGCACGCGCAAGCTGAACGCCGGCTTTGTGCTTCCGGGGCGATCATGGCATGGACCGCGGTAGCAACACCTGGCGCGGGTGCCAGAGGCAGCTTCACTGCGATGTCATAGGATCACTGCGAACGCGCAGAATCGGCCTGTGCGGCCGCGTTTCGCGCCCGCCGCCACGCCACCTTCGGAGACCCGACCATGCCCATCACGCTCTACGGCGCCATCGTGGCAAGCCTCCGGCAGGGCCTGAGTGCGCTGGACCTGATCCTCGGCCGCGCACAGACGCACTTCCATCAGCAGTGCACGCCCTTGAACGAGATCGTCGGCGCGCGACTGGCACCCGAGATGCTGCCTTTCAGCTTCCAGATCGTGCAGGACGCACGCCGCTCGATGGGTGCCATCAATGGCTCCCGCCAAGGACTGACTTCTACTTCCACGCCACCACCGCCTACGACCTGCTGCGCCTGCACGGCATGCCATTGGGCAAGCGCGACTACCTGGGCCGTCTGCGGTTGAAGGCCTGAGTACAGGCCCGGCCTGGATGGACGACAAGAACGGAAGACACATGCAGTTTGGGTGGGAGCCCCGCAGAGGGCGCATGACTATCAGGCCGTGGGCGACCGTGTTGATGTGTGCTTTGATTGCCGGCTGCGCTTGGCCGCCAGGCGCGAGCCGGGGTGTCCCTTCGGTCTACCAGCAGGAACGCTTTCAGTCTGACGAGACCTTCTCGCGATTGTTCGACGCCAACGCGCGCGACACCTGCGAGGCGGCACGCCGTGCTTTGCTGAGCCAGGGCTACCTGATCACTTCGGCGCGCAACGACGCGATTGTCGGCAGCAAGCGCTTCCAGCCGGAGGGCGACGTGCACGTCGAGATCAGCTTCACGGTGGTGTGCGTTGCCGAGGGTGCCCAGGGCGCGATTGCCACCGCCTATGTGTCCGCCCAACAGGACCGCTATGTGCTGAAGCGGGTTCCCAACAACAGCAGCCTGGGCGTCGGCATGCTGGGCTCGATTTCGGTACCGCTGTCATCGAGCGAGGATTCGCTGGTGAAGGTCGGCTCCGAGACCATTCCCGCCGGGCAGTTCTACGACCGTTACTTTGCACTAATGCAGCGCCAGCTGGCGGATATGCGCTAGTGTCAGCAGATTGGCGTCCTCATTTCTGAGGACAGCTTCAGGGCGATGAGTTCGCGCTGTGGACCGGCGCAGTGCGACTCACAGCTGCATGACGTCACCGTGCAGTACCCGCCCCAAAGCAATCCCTCCACAACGTCTCGGATACCGCCCGTGCGACGAAGGCCGGCGCTAAAAACTTCTCCGTCTTTCCTGTCGGACTACAGTCCGTCAGGGCTTGAAGACATAACCGGGGCCAATCGACACCTCACTGGGGATCGGCGGCAGGTCGGAGAACAACTCGGGCTTGTCCTTCATCACCTTCAGGATGAATTTCGGCTCGATGTGCTTGTTGACGTCGAAGGTCGATTTCAGGATGCCCAGCCGGTTGAGACGATCCTGTGCCGCCCACAGCGCCCGGTAGTTGTTTGCCGACAGGCGTCGATCGTTCTGCTGGATGTTGAACTGCATCGCGGCTTCGGCGACATCCTGCTTCAGCCCGGGAATCCACCGTGTCGCTACCTGCGCCGCAAGCTTCGGATTGGCGCGCATCCACTTGTCGGCTTCCGACACCGCCGCGAGGAATTTCTCGATCGTCTCGCCGTTCTTCTCGACCCAGGCGCGCGTAGCGACGTTGAAGCCGAGATAGGAGATCACGTCGCCGCCGCGGATCACGAGATAGGCGCCCGGCACATCCTTCTGCGCGACGATCGGCCAGGGATCCCAGCCGGAGAAGGCGTCGATGCCCTTGGACAGCAGCGCCACCGTCATGTCCGGCGGCGGCGTGTTGACCAGCGTCACGTCGGCCGGCGTGAGGCCGGCCTTTTCGATCAGCGCCAGCGCGTACAGATGATTGATCGTGCCAAATGAGGCAGCGATCTTCTTGCCCTTCAGCGTCGCCAAGTTGTTCTTGTCGATGCCCGAGCCTTCGCGCGCGACCAGTGCCATGGTCGCGTCGGAGCCGAGCTTGGTGGCGCTGCCGCTGTAGTTGCCCAGGGCGACCAGGTCCATGCCGCGCAGCACCGCACCGATCATCGGCACGCCGACCTGCACGATGTCGCTTTCGCCGGCCTGCAGCGCATTGAGCGCATCGACGCCGGTCGCATACGGCCGTGCCACGGTCACGTCCAGGCCGTGCTTCTCGAAAAATCCGCGTTCCAGCGCGATCGGCAGGCCGACCTGGTCGATGCCGGTCACCATGCCGGCCTTCATCTTCACGAGGTTCTGCGCCGTGGCGGTCAACGGCACGGTGGCGCTCAGGGCCAGCGTCACCAGTGCCAGCAGCGGCGTGGCCACGATGCGCCAGGGTGCGGACAACCTCATTCTCTTCATCACGGTCTCCATTGTTGGTTCATCACTCTGCGGGCAAGGGCGCTACGCGTTTGACCCAGTAGGGCTGGGCCACCGCGTTCAGCTTGTCGAAGCTGACGCCACGGACTTCGATCGAATCATCCTGCGTGCCGGACACGCGGCCGTGCTGCTGGAAGGCCAGCACATGAAAGCGCTCCGGCGGAAACCTGAGGGTCACGAGCACGTTGACCTGGCCGCGCGCATTCGGCGTGAAGCCGGGCATCACCTTGCTCGGGGCCATCATCATCAGGCCGACTTTCCAGATGACGAGCGCAATGATCGCACCGATCACGATGCGCCCGCGCGTCGAGCGCACGGCGTCGCGCATCATGCCCATGCCGGCACCCCTGCGCGCTTCATGCCGTGTTTCATGCCGCCCTCACCTGCTGCAGCACACGGGCCGACAGGGCCTTGAAGGCGGCGTCTTCGATGAGCGCATCCCACGACCGCGGCCGCGGCAGATCGATGGCGATGTCGTCGAGCACCGAGCCGTGAGACAGCACGATGACACGATTGGCCAGGAACACTGCTTCGTTGACGTCGTGGGTGATGAACAGCACCGTCGATCGGCGCTGGGCCCAGATCCGCGTCAGTTCTTCCTGCAGGGTCATTCGCGTCTGCGCGTCGACGCTGGCAAAGGGTTCGTCCATCAGCAGCACGTCGGGTTCGTTGGCCAGCGCGCGCACCACGCCCACACGTTGCTGCATACCGCCGGAAAGCTCGTTCGGGTAGCGCTCGGCCGCGTGGGACAGGCCGGCCAGCGCCAGGTATTCGCGCGCGATCTCGTGGCGCTTCGCCTTGGGCACGCCGCGCATCTTCGGTCCGAAGGCGACGTTGTCGAGCACCGTGCGCCACGGGAACAGCGCGAAGGACTGGAACACGACGCCGCGGTCCGGCCCCGGCCCGCTGACGGCGCGGCCGTCGACGCGGATCTGCCCCGCGGTCGGCGCCAGGAAGCCGGCGATCAGGTTCAGCATCGTCGTCTTGCCGCAGCCCGACGGGCCGACCACCGAGACAAAGTCCCCGGCCTCGACCGTCAGCGAGATATCGCGGATCGCCGTCACCTGCTTGTCGGCGAACGGGTCGAAGTAGGTCTTCTGAAGATGCTCGATCGTCAGGCTCTTCATCGCGTCGTTCTCATCGTGTGACCAGCCCCCAGCGTTCACCGGTCGCGCGCTCGATCGGCGCCAGCACCCAGCTGTCCACGATGTACCAGAGCACGCCCAGCACGATCATGCCGAGCAGGATCTCGACCACCGACCCGGCGCGGCGCGCATCGAACATCATGAAGCCGATGCCGCTGGTGCCGACGATGATCTCCGCAGCGATCAGCGCGCGCCAGCCGAAGCCCAGGCCATTGCGCAGCCCGGTCATGATGTTGGGCAACGCGCCCGGCAACACCACCTCCCAGATCACCCTGGCCTTCGACGCGCCCAGCGACAGCGCCGCCCGATGCAGTTGCAAGGGCACGGAGCGAACGCCCAGCACCGTGTTCAGCACCACCGGAAAGAGCACGGTGTAGACGATGACGAAGGTCATCGTCGTCAGGCCGAAGCCGAACCAGATCAACAGGATCGGCAGCCAGGCAATGTCGCCAATGGCCTGGAAGAACAGCAGCACCGGCCACAGCGCGCGGTGCGCGCGATCGCTGAGGCCCACCAGAAGGCCGAGCGGAATGCCGATGGCCAGACCCACCGCCGTGCCCGCCGCCAGGCGGACCACGCTGTCTTCCAGGTAGGCCGGCAGCATGCCGTTGGCCATCAGGGTGCCGAACTTCTGGACCACCTCCGCCGGACCGGGAAAGAACACGGGCGGAAAGAGTCCCGACTGCGCCACCGCGGCCCACAGCGCCACCACCGGCACGAACGGCACCAGCGACGCGAGCGCCGGGTACCGCGCCGTCCACCGCACATAGGCGCCCCAGAGGCGCTGCCAGGGTGATACGGGTGCGGTGCCGGTGTGGGCGTTCATGCCGCCCTCACCATGCCCCAACGCTCGATCGTCGCGCGCTCCAGCGGCGCCAGCAGCAAGCGGTCGATCAGCAACCAGATCAAGCCGATGATGATCATGCCGAGCACGATGACCTCGGTGCGATAGAAGTCGCGCGCGACGAAGAGCATGTAACCCAGGCCGACGTTGGTGGCGATCATCTCGGCGGCGATCAGGCCACGCCAGGCAAAACCCAGTCCGGTGCGGATGCCGGTCACGATGTTGGGCAGTGCGCCGGGCAGCAACACCTCGGTGAGCAGTTGCCAGCGCGTCGCGCCGAGCGACGCCGCGGCGTGGCGCAGCGGCATCGCGATGCCGGTGACACCCAGCAGCGTGTTGTAGGCGACCACGAAGAAGACCGCGTTGAAGATCACGAAGGTGATGGCGCCGAAGCCGTAGCCGAACCACAGCGTGGCGATCGGTATCCACGCAATGCCGGCCAGCACCGAGAAGAAGCGCAGCAGCGGCGTGAAGAAGGTCGAGACCGCGCGGTTGGTGCCCATCGCGATGCCCAGCGGCACTGCGACGACGATGCCGATCAGCGTGCCGAGCGCGATGCGCCCGAGACTGGCGCCGATGTGCCGGATCAACGTGCCGTCGCGGATCGCCTCGACGCCGGCGTTGAACACCGGCGCGATCGAGGGAAAGACCCGTGGGCTCACATCGAAGGCGCGAACCACGACTTCCCAGATGACCAGCAATGCAAGCAGCGGCAGCATGAATCAGCATGAACGCTGCGGCACTTGCGATCCGACTCGACCTCACCATGGGTCCGGCATGCTACAGGCCTCCTGTACGGGCCTCGGCGCCGTCCGGCCGCGTTGATCACGAGCAGCGCCGGCCATGATCATGCGCACCTGCGCAGACAGACGATTGACAACCTACTATATTTCCAACAAAATAGAAATATGGAAGAGAAAGCCGCTGTCATCTCGCTCGCAGCCCTGGCCCAGGGCATGCGCCTGCGCATCTTTCGCGCGCTGATCGGCGCGGCGCCTCAGGGCATGACACCTGGGGAGTTGTCCGCCACGCTGGACGTGCCCGGCTCGACACTGTCCTTCCACCTGAAGGAGCTGATGCATGCCGGCCTGGTGACCCAGGAGCGCGACGGTCGCAATCTCATCTATCGCCCGTCCCTCACGCAGATGAACGATCTGCTGGTCTACCTCACCGCGCACTGCTGCCACGGAGCGGCCTGCGAGATCGTCGCAACGAACGAGTGCATCAACTGCTGACGAGGACAGGGGCGTGAAACGCGTCCATAGCCGACCGCGCATCGACGGCAAACGGATGCCGCCATCCGCGCCACTCCGATTCCCGACGAGCCTTCCCATTCCTGCTGCCGAGGTCACGCCATGAGCGACAAGGTCTACAACGTTCTCTTCATCTGCACCGGCAACTCCGCGCGCTCCATCATGGCCGAGGGCTTGATGAACCAGCTCGGCGCCGGACGCTTCGCAGCGTGGTCGGCGGGCAGCCATCCCAGCGGTACGGTCAATCCCTTCGCGCTGCGGACGCTGGCCACCTGGCGCATCCCGACCGATGGCTTCCGCAGCAAGGGCTGGGAAGAGTTCGCGACGCCCGGCGCACCGACGCTGGACTTCGTCTTCACGGTCTGCGACAACGCGGCCGGCGAAGTCTGCCCGGTATGGCCAGGTCAGCCGATGACGGCCCATTGGGGTGTTCCTGACCCGGCGGCCGTCGAGGGCAGCGACGCGCAGAAGGCCAAGGCCTTCATGGACACGGCCATCACGCTCAAGCGCCGCATCGAGTTGATGCTGGCGCTGCCGCTGAACACGCTGGCCGGCATGTCCCTGCAGCGCGAAATCGATCGCATCGGCAAGACCGTCGCTTGAAGCGACGAGCGTCCACGTCCTGGCCCGGCCGAAGCTGATGGCCCCGCCAAAAGCACAAGCATGAACACGACCGTCCTTCCCGCACCCGCCTCGTCGCCCGCGCCGATGAGCGTCTTCGAGCGCTACCTCACCGTCTGGGTGTTGCTGTGCATCGTCGTCGGCATCGCGCTCGGGCAGATGCTGCCGGGGCCGTTCCAGGCGATCGGGCGCATGGAGATCGCCAAGGTCAACCTGCCGGTCGGCCTGCTCATCTGGGTGATGATCATCCCGATGCTGCTGAAGGTCGACTTCGCGGCGCTGTCGCAGGTGAAGCAGCATTGGCGCGGCATCGGCGTCACGCTGTTCGTCAACTGGGCCGTCAAGCCCTTCTCGATGGCGCTGCTGGGCTGGATCTTCATCCGCCACGTCTTCGCGCCCTGGCTGCCCGCCGACCAGGCCGACAGCTACATCGCCGGCCTGATCCTGCTGGCGGCCGCGCCTTGCACGGCGATGGTGTTCGTGTGGAGCCGGCTCACCGGCGGGCACCCGCTGTTCACGCTGTCGCAGGTGGCGCTGAACGACACCATCATGGTGTTCGCGTTCGCACCCATCGTGGCCTTGCTGCTCGGGCTGTCGTCGATCATCGTGCCGTGGGACACGCTGATCACGTCGGTGGTGCTGTACATCCTGATCCCGGTGGTGATCGCGCAGCTGTGGCGCAAGGCCCTGCTGCGACGCGGCCAGGCGGCATTCGATGCGGCGCTCGCAAGGATCGGCCCGCTGGTCGATCACCGCGCTGCTCGCCACGCTGGTGCTGCTGTTCGCCTTTCAGGGCAAGGCCATCCTCGAGCAGCCGCTGGTCATCGCGATGCTGGCGGTGCCGATCCTGATCCAGGTGTTCTTCAACTCGGGCCTGGCCTACTGGCTGAACCGGCGCCTGGGTGAAGCGCACAGCGTGGCCTGCCCGTCGGCGCTGATCGGCGCCAGCAACTTCTTCGAGCTGGCGGTGGCCGCGGCGATCAGCCTGTTCGGCTTCGAGTCCGGCGCCGCGCTGGCCACGGTGGTCGGCGTGCTGATCGAGGTGCCGGTGATGCTGCTCGTCGTCAAGGTCGTCAACCGCAGCAAGGGCTGGTACGAAGCCGGGCTGCCCACTCATCAGAAGACATGAACCACGCCCACATCACGATCTATCACAACCCGGCCTGCGGCACCTCGCGCAACGTGCTGGCGCTGATCCGCAACAGCGGCGTCGAACCGTCGATCGTCGAGTACCTGAAGACACCCCCCGGCCGCGACAAGTTGATCGAACTCATCGCGGCGATGGGCCTGCCAGTGCGCGAGCGTGCTGCGCCGCAAGGGCACGCCCTACGACGAATTGAAGCTCGACGATGCGAAGTGGAGCGACGAGCAGCTGATCGACTTCATGGTGGCGCACCCGATCCTGATGAACCGGCCGATCGTCGTGACACCACTGGGCACGCGCCTGTGCCGCCCCTCGGAGACGGTGCTCGACATCCTGCCGTCGCCGCAGCGCGGCGCCCTTCACGAAGGAGGACGGCGAGCCGGTGATCGACACAAAGGGCCGCCGTGTCGCTTCTTGACCTGAGCCTGCCGCATGTCGATGGCGCGAGCTTCGACGCGCCGATCGGCGAGCGCCTGGCCGGCGTCGGCACATCCGACGCATGCCCCGCGCTTCCTGCTGCTCTACGGCTCGCTGCGCGAGCGCTCGTACAGCAAGCTGCTGACGCTCGAAGCGGCACGCCTGCTGATCGCGATGGGCGGTGAGGTGCGCGTCTTCGACCCGGCCGGCCTGCCCTTGCCCGACTCCGCGCCAGAGACCCACCCCAAGGTGCAGGAACTGCGCGAAGCCGCGGCCTGGGCCGAAGGCATGGTCTGGACCTCGCCGGAGCGCCATGGCGCGATGACCGGCATCATGAAGGCGCAGATCGACTGGATTCCGCTGAGCATCGGCGCCGTGCGCCCCACGCAGGGCAAGACGCTGGCGGTGATGCAGGTGTCCGGCGGCTCGCAGTCCTTCAACGCCGTGAACCAGCTGCGCGTGCTGGGCCGCTGGATGCGCATGATCACCATCCCGAACCAGTCGTCGGTGGCCAAGGCCTTCCTGGAGTTCGACGACGCCGGGCGCATGAAGCCCTCCGCCTACTACGAACGCGTCGTCGACGTGATGGAAGAGCTGGTGAAGTTCACCCTGCTGACTCGGGACGTGGCGCCTTACCTGGTCGATCGCTACAGCGAGCGCCGCGAGAGCGCTGAAGAGCTGTCGAAGCGGGTGAACCAGCGTTCGATCTGAAGCGGCGGCGGAACGGGCACGCCGGCCTTCTTCGCTTATATAGTTGCTATTGACAACCTATGTGAAGCGACCTATGCTGCATCCATATCGTTGCTATACACAACCAGATGACCGAAGCCCAACGTTCGTTCCGGCGCTCTTCTTCGCGAAGTGGCGCGCATGTACACGCGCGCCCAGCGCGTGGTGGCCGATTGCTGCCGAACGACCAGCACGCAGTGCCACCTGCTGACCGAACTGGCCCGCACCGGGCCGCTGCCGCTTGTCGGAACTCGGCACGCGGGTCTCGTTGGAGAAGAGCTGGGTGTCGCGCGCCGTCGAGGCGATGGTCGAGCGTGGACTGGTCACCAAGGAGCCGAACCCCGCTCGACGCACGCAGCTGGCTCGTCACGCTCACCGACGAAGGCATCCACACCGTCGATGAGCTGAACCGACACGCTCGACACCCACGCCGAGCAGTTGCTGGGCTCTCTGAACACGCGCGAACGCGCCGCGGTCGAGAACTCCCTGCTGTTGTTGATGAAGGCCCTGCACGAGGACACCGCAGCCAACTGCTGCCTGCCGCCGCCCGAACGAAAGGAGAACAAGTCATGCTGCTGAACAGGAACCTCACGCTGCGCCCCGCCGCGCCGAGCCGACTGGCCGGCCATCGAAGCCTTGCTGCGGGCGAACAAGCTGCCGCTGGAGGGCGCCCAGGCGCACCTCGACACCTACCTGCTGGCCGTCTCCAATGGCGAAATCGTCGGCTGTGCCGGCGCCGAGGTCTACGGCCACATCGCGCTGCTGCGCTCGGTTGCGGTCGCGCCCGGCCTGCACCGCCAGGGCATCGGCAAGCTGCTGCTCGATCGCCTGATCCACGAAGCGCAACGGCGTGACATCGTCCGGCTGTACCTGCTGAGCGTGACCGCGCCGGAGTATTTCGCGCAGTTCGGCTTCAAGCGCGCCAACGATCGACGAGGCGCCGCAGGCACTGAAGGCTTCGGCCGAGTTCCAGGGCGCCTGCCCGGCCTGCGCAGCGTTCATGACGCTCGACGCTGCAGGAAGCGCCTCGCAGCAACGATGCCTTGCCTGTGGCGGTGCTCGGTGCCGGACCGGTCGGCCTGGCCGCTGTCGCCAGGCTGCTCGAGCGCGACATCCCGTTTGTCGTCCTCGAAGCCGGCAAGCAGGTCGGCGCGAACCTGCTGCGACTACGGCCACGTGCGCCTGTTCTCGCCCTGGCAGTACAACATCGACCCGGCGATGGCCAGGCGCCTCGCGCTCACCGGCTGGCAGGCGCCGCCCGCGCAAGAGCTTCCGCTGGCGCGAGACGTCGTGGAACGGGTGCTGCGGCCGTTCGCCGCATTGCCCGAGGTGGCGAGCGCGTTGCAGCTGAACACCCGGGTGGTCGCGCTCAGCCGCGAGGGTTTCGACAAGGTGAAGAGCGCAGGCCGCGAGCGACGCGCCGTTCGTGTGCGCGCCGTGCAGAACGGCAAGACGGTCGAACTGCGCGCACGCAGCCGTCATCGACGCCACCGGCACCTGGGGTACGCCGAACCCGGTCGGCGCCAGCGGACTGCCGGCCATCGGTGAAGTCGAGGCCCAGGCCCAGATCGCCTATGGCATCCCCGACATCCTCGGCAGCGACCGCGCACGCTTCGCGGGCAAGCGGACCCTGGTGGTCGGTGCCGGGCACAGTGCCGCCAACGTGCTGCTGTACCTGGCCGAGCTGGCGCGGCAGACACCCGGCACACGCCTGATGTGGTCGGTGCGCTCGGCCTCGCTGGCCCGCGTCTTCGGCGGTGGCGACGCCGACGCCTTGCCTGCGCGGGGGCAGCTGGGTTCGTCGCTGCGCAAGCTGAAGGACAGCGGCGCGATGGAGTTCATCGGCGGTCTGCGCATCACCGCCGTGCAACGCGAAGCAGCGACAGCTGAAGGTCATCGGGCTGAACACGCTCGGCGAAACCGTCACGCTGGACGGCATCGACCAGATCGTCTGCGCGACCGGCCAGCGCCCCGATCTGTCGCTGACCAGCGAACTGCGCGTGAAGCTCGACCCCTGGCTGGAGTCGACCGAAGCGCTCGGCCCGCTGATCGATCCGAACCTGCACAGCTGCGGCACGGTGCGCCCGCACGGTCACCGCGAACTGGCCCATCCCGAGCCTGGCCTGTACACGCTCGGCGTCAAGAGCTATGGCCGCGCGCCGACCTTCCTGATGGCCACCGGCTTCGAGCAGGCCCGCTCGGTGGTCGCGGCGATCGCGGGCGATCTCGAAGCAGCCGATCGCGTCGAACTCGATCTGCCCGAGACGGGCGTCTGCGGCATCGGCCCGGCCGACGATGTGGATGCCGGCAGCGCTTGCTGTGGCACAGCGCCCGCAGCGTTGTCGACGGCGGCGATGGCGACGGCGGCTGCGGCGCCTTCAGCGGCAGGCGGATGCGGGCCGAGGTCCTGCGCCAGCCCGGCTCCAGCACCTGCGGCCGCGCAGAGCACTCGCTGCTGCGGCTGACATGGCAGGTGCGCGCCAGGTATCGGTCGTCGCCGCGCTCGGCACGGCGCAGACCCTCGCGTGGGCCTCGTCGTACTACCTGCCGGCGATGCTGGCCGCGCCGATGGCCCGGGACCTCGGCGTGTCGACGCCGACGGTCTTTGCGGCCTTCTCGGTGGCCCTCGTCGTGTCGGCCCTGCTCGGGCCCTATGCCGGGCGCGCCATCGACCACTGGGGCGGCCGTCCGGTGCTGGCCAGCACCAACCTCGTGTTCGCGCTCGGTCTCGTCGCGCTGGCCAACGCGCAAGACTCCGCCGGTCTGTTTGCGGCGTGGATCATCCTGGGCATCGGCATGGGCAGCGGCCTGTACGAGGCCGCTTTCGCCGCGCTGGTGCGGCTGTACGGCCATGGTTCGCGCAATGCCATCACCGGCATCACGTTGATCGCCGGCTTCGCCAGCACGGTGGGATGGCCTTTGTCGACCTTGCTCGAACTGCAGATCGGCTGGCGTGGTGCCTGTTATGTGTGGGCCGCACTGCACCTGCTGATCGGCCTGCCGCTGAACCTGCTGCTGCCCAAACCGCAGGTGCACGTGCCCGATGCCCGCACCCCTGCCCGAGCAGACTGCTGCAACCAGCGAGCCCGCCGCCATCGATGCCACACGGGCGCAGCGCGCCTCCGTGTTGCTGGCGCTCGTGTTCGCGGCAACCTGGTTCATCAGCACCGCGATGGCGGCCCACCTGCCAAGGTTGCTCGAGCTGAACGGCGCGTCGTTGGCGACGGCGGTTGCCGTCGGCGCACTCGTCGGGCCGGCTCAGGTGGCTGGGCGTCTGCTCGAATTCGGCGTGCTCAGGCGGGTGCATCCGCTGCTGTCCGCCCGCCTGGCGGCGGTGATGCACCCGCTTGGCGCCGCCTTGCTGGGCATCGTCGGCGCGCCCGCCGCGGCGATGTTCGCCATCGCTGCACGGCGCGGGCAACGGCATCCTGACCATCGCCAAGGGCACCTTGCCGCTCGTGCTCTTCGGTCCGCAGGGCTACGGTCATCGACAGGGCCTGCTGATGATCCCTGCGCGCATTGCGCAGGCCTCGGCGCCATGGTTGTTCGGTCTTTGCCTCGATCGCTTTGGTGCCGGCGCGCTGTGGCTCTCCGGCTCGATCGGCTTGTTGGCCTTCGGGGCGCTGCTCGCCTTGCCCAGACCCGCTGAAGTCACTACGTCTGCGGCTGGCAGTATCGTCGGCCGAACCAGCACCTGACGCCATGAACAGCAAGATGCGATCGACGGACACAAGCGCCGACACGAGCACAGGCGGCAGCGCATCGTTTGCCTGTGTCTCGACGGCCTGGCAGGCCCATGAGGGCGAACTGCTGGGCTACCTGCGCCACCGTCTGTCGGATGGCGATGCCGCTGCCGACGTGCTGCAGGACGTGTTCGTCAAGGCCATGCGCCAGGGTCAGGGCTTCTGCAGCCTGGACAACCCGCGCGCCTGGCTCTTCCAGGTGGCGCGCAACGCGCTGGTGGACCATCTGCGAACGGCACATGCCACCGAGCCGATGCCGGACGGTCCGGCCGAGCCTGCGGCGCCGCCCCAGGAGACCCTGGCCCCGGTCGATGCGCTGACGGACTGTCTGACACGCTGTCTGGGCGAACTGTCGCCGGATGACGCCGCGATCGTGCGCGCCTGCGATCTCGACGGGCAGACGGTCCGGCGCTTTGGCGAAGCGCACGGCCTGGGCCTGCCTGCCGCCAAGTCGCGCCTGCTGCGTGCACGCCAGCGCCTGCGCGAGCGGCTCACCACCGCCTGCCAGGTGCGTTTCGACGCCGACGGCAGCGTCGCCGGCCACGTGCCGCGGCCGCCCGCTCAGTTCGGGCTGAACCCGGCAGGCCGCAGATGCAGGCCTGCATCCTTTTGTCGCCTTCTTCGTCTCCATCACAGTGAGGTGAAGAAATGACCGAAATGAGCCTGTCGCAGCGCACGCTGCAATTGCCCCAGCAGCACCCACGCGGGTTCCTGTTGGCGGCGGCCGTGGTCTGGTGGCTGCTCTACCAGTCGCTGGCACCGGCGTCCGAGGCCCTGGTGGCCGCCTTGCCGGTCGATCGCGCCAGCCACCTCGGCGGCGCGCTGCAGTTCTTCCTCTACGACACGCCCAAGGTGCTGCTGCTGCTGACGCTGGTGGTGTTCGTGATGGGCATGGTCAATTCCTACTTCACGCCCGAGCGCACCCGCGCGCTGCTGGCCGGCAGCACCGAAGGCGTGGCCAACGTCATGGCCGCCAGCCTGGGCATCGTCACGCCCTTCTGCTCGTGCTCGGCGGTGCCGCTGTTCATCGGCTTCGTGCAGGCCGGCGTGCCGCTGGGCGTGACCTTCTCCTTCCTGATCTCCGCGCCGATGGTCAACGAGGTGGCGCTGGCGCTGCTCTTCGGCCTGTTCGGCTGGAAGATCGCCGCGCTGTACCTGGGCCTGGGCCTGACGGTGGCCATCGTCGCCGGCTGGGTCATCGGCCGGCTGAAGATGGAAGCGCACCTCGAGGACTGGGTGCGCGACATGCCCAAGGTGGCCGGCCAGCGCCGGCGACGACCGGCTGACGCTGGCCGAGCGCATCGACGCGGGCTTTGCCGGCGTGCGCGAGATCGTCGGCAAGGTCTGGCCCTACATCCTGGCCGGCATCGCCATCGGCGCCGTCATCCACGGCTGGGTGCCGCGAGGACTTCATGGCCGTCATCATGGGCAAGGACGCCTGGTGGTCGGTGCCCGCTGGCGGTGCTGATCGGCGTGCCGATGTACACCAACGCCGCCGGCGTGATCCCGATCGTGCAGGCGCTGCTGGCCAAGGGCGCGGCGCTGGGCACGGTGCTGGCCTTCATGATGAGCGTGATCGCGCTGTCGCTGCCCGAGATGATCATCCTGCGCAAGGTGCTCAAGCTGCGGCTGATCGCCACCTTCGTGGCGGTGGTGGCCACCGGCATCCTGCTCGTCGGCTTCGTCTTCAACGCGGTGCTCTGAGAGGCTCGTCATGCGGATTCACCCATTCACTTGCAGCTCGTCCTGGCTGTCACTGGCCGCAGTCTGCCGGCCGCGGGCCGTGGACCTGCGCTTCCAGCGCGTGGCCGAAGGCGTGTACGCACATGTCGGCGACACGGGCGCCACGCACGGCGGAGAACGAGGGCCTGAACGCCAACCTCGGCCTGGTGGTCACGCCGGCCGGGGCGGTGCTGATCGACAGCGGCGCCACCTTCCAGAGTGCGCAGGCAGATCCACGACGCCGTGAAGGCGCTGACGCCGCAGCCGCTGAAGTGGGTCATCAACACCGGCGGGCAGGACCACCGCTGGCTGGGCAACGGCTACTTCAAGGCGCAGGGCGCCGAGATCATCGCGCATGCCGACGCGCGAGGCCGACATGAAGAACCGCGGCAACGACCAGCTGCAGGCCCTGCAGGCCACGCTGGGCGCCAAGGCCGACGGCACGGTGCCCACGCTGCCCACGCGCTGGCTGGCCGGCAACGACGAACGGCTGGAACTCGGCGGCGTGGTCTTCGAGTTCAAGCACCGCGGCGGCGCGCACACGCCGGGCGACACCATGGTGTGGCTGCCGCAGAGAGGCGTGCTCTTCACCGGCGACGTGGTCTATGTCGACCGCATGCTGGGCGTGCTGCCGGTCAGCAAGACCAAGCAGCTGGCTGGACACCTTCGCGGTCATCGAACAGCTCGATCCCAAGGTGCTGGTGCCGGGGCACGGCGAGGTCACCGACGTCGCCACCGCCAAGGCCGACACGCAGGCCTACCTGCTGGCGCTGCGCGCGCACATGAAGAAGGCGGTGGACGACGGTGTCGACGTCAGCGCCGCGGTGAAGTCCTTCGACGCCGCGCCCTACCTGCGGCTGCTCAATGCCGCCGAGCTGATGCCCGGCAACGCCAGCCGCACCTACCTGGAACTCGAACGCGAGTGACCGGCACGCGCTTCAACCCGACCCCACAGGAAATCATCATGGACATCAAGGTACTCGGCACCGGTTGTGCCAACTGCAAGAGCACGATCGCGCTGATCGAACAGGTCGCCAAGGCCAAGGGCGTGGACGTCACGCTGGCCAAGGTGGAGGAGCTGCGCGAGATCATGGGCTACGGCGTGATGAGCACGCCCGGCGTGGTGATCGACGGCAAGGTGGTGCATGCCGGTGGCGTGCCCAGCCGCGACAAGATCGAACGCTGGCTGGCCACCTGAGGAGCAGGCATGAACGCAACTGGAGCAGCGCATTGCAGAGCTGCCGCTCGACCGCGACCTGGTGCTCGAATGCCAGGTCGGCCAGCGCAGCCTGAAGGCCGCCTATTTCCTGATGTTCCACGACTACACCCGCGTGGCCAACATGAAGGATGAAGGGCGGCCCGGTCAAGTGGCTGCCAAGGGCTTCCCGATCAAGGGTGCGCAGCCGGTGGGGCCAGCGGCGTCTGTTGTGCAGTGGTGGTGGTATAGGGCATGCTGCCAGAATGAGCCACGCATTGACGCTCCATGAACACCTCCGCCAAGATGAATTCGACGTCGTGTCGGTGCGGCTGTCGGCGCAGGCCAGTGAGGCGCGCTGCAAGCAGGCGACGATCGCGCTCGACACCGACCTGGCGGGCAACCCACTGGCCTTCAACCCGGCCGAACTGCTGCTCGCGGCGCTGTCGGCCTGCATCATCAAGGGCATCGAGCGCGTCACGCCGCTGCTGAAGTTCCAGCTGCGCGGCGTCGAGGTGCACGTGCACGGCGTGCGCCAGGACGTACCGCCGCGGCTGGAGTCGATCGGCTACGAGATCATCGTCGACAGCGACGAGCCCGAGCGCCGGCTGGAACTGCTGCACGACAACGTGCGCAAGTTCGGCACGGTCTTCAACACCGTGGCGCCGGGCACCGCGCTCAGCGGCGTGCTGCGCCGCAAGGGCGATGCCCGGTGAGTGGCGGCCACGATCACGGCCACAGCCACGCGCCGGCCAGCTACAACGCCGCCTTCGCCATCGGCATCGGCCTGAACATCGCCTTCGTCGCGGTCGAGGCCTTCTACGGCTGGAAGATCAATTCGCTGGCACTGCTGGCCGACGCCGGCCACAACCTGAGCGACGTCATCGGCCTGGTGCTGGCCTGGGGCGGCGCGCTGGCCGGCAAGCTGCGCCCGGATGCGCGCCACACCTACGGCTGGAAGCGCGCCAGCATCCTGGCCGCCTTCATCAATGCGCTGCTGCTGCTGGTGGCCATGGGCTCGCTGGCCTGGGAGGCGGTGCACCGGCTGCAGTCGCCGCAGCCGGTCGAAGGCGTGACCATCATGGTGGTGGCCGGCATCGGCATCGTCGTCAATACCGCCACCGCGCTGCTGTTCATGCGCGGCAGCAAGAGCGACCTGAACATCCGCGGCGCCTTCCTGCACATGGCCGCCGATGCGCTGGTCTCGGCCGGCGTGGTGGTGGCCGGCGGCCTGGCGCTGTGGTTCGGCTGGACCTGGCTCGACCCGGTGGTCAGCCTGATCATCGCCGCGGTCATCGTGGTCGGCACCTGGAGCCTGTTCAGGCAGTCGCTGCACCTGCTGTTCGACGGCGTGCCCGAAGGCGTGGACCTGCTGGCGGTGCAGTCGCTGCTGCAGGGCCTGCCCGGCGTGGCGCAGGTGCACGACCTGCACGTGTGGGCGATGGGCACGAGCGAGACCGCACTCACCGCGCACCTGGTGATGCCCGCAGGCGGCGGCGACGATGCCTTCCTGAAGCACGCCACCGACGAACTGCACGAGCACTTCGAGATCCGCCACGTGACGCTGCAGGTGGTGCGCGAGGCCTTCTGCGAGGGCTGCGTGGTGCTGCCACCGGGTGGCGGCAACGGCAAGCTGCATGGCGCTGCGGCAGGTAACGCCTGAGGCCAAGATCACGATCTGGCGCATGACTCTGCACGCTGCGGCATCGGTGCTGTGGGCCGACCGCCGCCCGAACCCGGCGCATGCTCGGCCGCTACGGTGCGCGCGCATCGGGTCGGGACTGGCCACGCTGGCGCTGCTCGGTGCCTGCGCCACGCCAGCGTTCGAGCCCGGCGACCAGACCCCGACCCAGGCCTTCGATCGACCCGCGAGCAGCTCGATCGCGCAGCGGCTGGCGCCGGGGCCGGGCGCGCTGCCGCGGGACTCGAACCTGCGGCTGCTGGTCTCGGGCCAGGAGGCCTTCGCTGCGCGTGCCGCGCTGGCCGAGATGGCCGAGCACACGCTGGACCTGCAGTACCACCTGATCGCCCACGACGATGCCGCCACCTTGCTGCTGCAGCGGCTGCTGCGTGCCGCCGAGCGCGGCGTGCGTGTGCGCCTGCTCGTCGACGACATCGACGCGGCGCTTCCCGAGTCCGACCTGGCCGCGCTGTCGCTGCACCCGATGATCGAGGTGCGCCTGTTCAACCCTTTCCGCTCGCGCGGCGAGGTTTCCCGCCTGCTCGAGCTGATGGGCAACCCCAAGCGGCTGAACCGGCGCATGCACAACAAGCTGTGGATCGCCGACAACGCGGCCATGGTGATCGGCGGGCGCAACCTCGGCGCGGCGTACTTCGATACCGCGCCGAACGAGGGCTTCGCTGACCTGGACCTGCTGGTCGCCGGGCCGGTGGTGCGCGAGGCCTCGGCCAGTTTCGACAGCTACTGGAACAGCGCGTGGGCGGTGCCGTTGGCGCAGGTGGTGAGCGCGCCGGCTGACGCCCAGCAGATGCTGCGCGAGCTGGACGCGCGCGCGACGGCCTACCTGTCCAGCGATTACGTACGCGCGCTGCGCGACACCGAATTCGGGCGCAGGCTGCGCTACGGCCCGCTGCCGATGACCACGGCGCCGGCGCGCATCCTGGCCGACCCGCCCGTGGAGAACGGCGATGCCGAAGACCACTCGCGCAAAGTGCCGGCCGTCGCCAGTCCAGACGCCAGCGGCAATCTGCGCGCCATCTTTCGTGTTCTGCGTGCGGCGGTCATCGCGGCGCACAACGAAGTCATCATGGTCACGCCCTACCTGGTGCCCAGCGACCCCAGTCTCGAGGTCCTGTGCGCGCTCACCGGCCGCGGCGTGGCGGTGCGGGTGCTGACCAATTCGCTCGCCTCCACCGACGTGCCGGCGGTGCATGCGGCTTACGCCCGCTACCGGCCGCGCCTGCTGGCCTGCGGCGTGCAGCTTTACGAGCTGCGCCCGCCCAGTGCGGCGGAGGCCGGCTCGCGCCGGCGCCTGTCGTCGGGCGGCAGCCTGCATGCCAAGGCCATCGTCATCGACCGGCACTGGGTGCTGATGGGTTCGATGAACCTGGACCCGCGCTCGCGCCGGTTGAACACGGAAATCGCCCTGCAGGCCGATAGCGATGCCATCGGCACGCGGCTGGGCGAGCTGTTCGACGAAGCGACCACGCCCGATCAGGTCTGGCAGGTCGTGTTGGCGCGGCCGGGCGATGCGCAGTCGGCGGTGGTCTGGCAGGGGACGCTCGATGGGCAGCCCATTACCGAGACCGATGAACCCGGGGCCAGCGTCTGGCGCCAGTGGTCGTCGACGCTGCTCGGCTGGCTGATCGACGAGGAGCTGCTATGAAACCTGCCGAAGCAAAGGCGATGCCGGCGCCAAGCGCAGGCTGGGCCGCTACATCAAGGCGAGGTCGCTGGAACGAAGGCGTTGCAGAATGACGTTGATCTGCCGCCGAAGACATCCATTCCACAACGGGTTCATTCATGCACATCGAGCACCACACTCTCCGCCTTGGCCGACTGTCGATGCACGTCGCGAGCGTCGGCTCGGGCACGCCGGTGGTGTTGCTGCACGGCTGGCCGCAGACCTGGCACGAGTGGCGCAAGCTGATGCCTTTGCTCGCGGGCCACTACCGCCTGGTCGCGCCGGATCTGCCCGGCCTGGGCGACAGCTCCAGGCCCGTCGATGGCTACGACAAGAAGACATTGGCGCGCGACCTGGTCGAGATGTGCGAGCAGTTGCAGCTCGGCCGCTTCCATCTGGTCGGGCACGACTGGGGCGGCCCGACAGCCTTTGCGCTGGCCTGCGCGGCCACGGCATCGGTACGCACCTTGACGATTCTCGACGTGACGATTCCGGGCATCGGCCCCGATATCTCCCAAGGCGGAAAGCGTTGGCACCATGCCTTCCACATGACACCCGACCTGCCGGAAGCCCTGGTGCAGGGGCGCGAGCGCGAATACCTGAGCTGGTTCTACGAAGCCTTCAGCTGGCAGCGCGGCGCGATCACGAGCGATCGACATCGACGAATACGTGCGTTGTTATAGCCAGCTGGGTGCGCTGCGCGCGGGCTTCGCCTACTACCGCAACATTCCCGTCGACCAGGCCGACAACCGGGCGGCACTCGATGCAGGTTTCCGCCTGACGATGCCGGTGCTGGCGCTGGGCGGGGCGCGCGCCGAAGCCAGAGGCCGCGGTGAAGAGCCGCTCGAATCACTGCGCCTGATCGCGACAGACGTGCGCGGCGGCGTGATACCCGACTGCGGGCACTTCATCCCCGAGGAACAGCCTGAGCTGCTGGCCGAGAAGCTGCTGGAATTCTTCGCCGCGAACTGAAGATTCAGCGCCGCGGCACCGGCACCGCTTCTTCCTGCTGCAACGCGAAGATGGAGCTGTAGCCCTTCGACCAGTCGGGCGGAATCAGACAGGGCCGAGGATCGTGGTGCGCGAAGCGCGCACGCTGTCCGCGCAACAGGAACTGGTCGTGCTGCGGCTTGATCGGGTTGACGGTGTACGGGAAGGCGTCGGCAGAGGTCAGCGTGTTCAACAGCAGCGGCCGGCCCAGGTCGGAATCGTTGCGCGCCGAGTAGTGCAGCGTGCGGCAGTTGTGGATCGTCAGCGAACCCGCCGGCCCCGGCAGGTACACGGCCTTGCCCAGATCCAGCCTGGCGCAGTCTTCGACCGACAGGCACCCGGTCCACTGTCCCTTGTCGTCGTACTGCGAGAGCATCGGATCGATCAGATGGCTGCGCGGCAGCACCGCCAGCGGCCCTTGGTCCATCGCGCAATCGTGGAGATAGGTACCCACCGTCAGCGGCGAGTAGTTGGTGTGCGGCCAGAAGCTGATGTCGTAGTGCCATTTCACCTCCTCGCCGCCATTCGCCCATTTGAAGTTCAGCTTGGAGTGGTGGAACTTCAGGTCGGGGCCGACCAGGTCGGACACGATGTCGGGCATCGCGGAGTGCAGGCAATAGTCCCAGAACGCGGGGTGCTGTTCGACCGGGTTCGACACGCGGCGCAGCCGAGGCTTGTCGGCGCGGTGGTTCGGCTCGAGATCGAAGATCACATCCGACGCCGTGACGGCGCGGCTGCGCTCGACCAGCTCGTCGGTGGCCGCTCGCAGCCGGGTCAGCCATGGCTCATCGATCACGCCTTCGAGCAGGAGATAACCTTCGTTGAAGTAGAACTCGCGCTGACTTTGGGTCAGCACCTTCGGCGCGATGTCGAGAACTCTGCTCGGGTGTCATTTCAACGCTCCTTCGTCAGTCCGATGCGTTTGCGGCCGCGGCCATCCATGCTGCCGCCTGGCCCCGATTCGTCGGCATCTCGCCCGTGCCGCCCACACGCTGCCACTCCTGCGCCGACAGCGGCGCGTCCGGCTCGAAGCGCAAGTCGGTCGATGCGGACAGACCCTCGCGCATGAAAAGCAGCTGACTGCCGACAAACGCAGGGTCGTCAACGGGCACGTCGACGAGCCAGGCAAGCGGCACGCCTTCGCGCAGCAACCTGCGCTGAAAGCGCCGCAGCAGATCGGCCCTTTCCCGCACCGCCTGCGGGCGAACCTGTGCGTCCAGCGCGAATGCGGCCAGGGCGCCGGCCGCCTCGCCGATGTTCCATTCCACCGGATGCAGCCGGTAGCAACCGTTGGTGATGTGCGTGGTGCCGATGTTCTTGGCGGCGGCAATCAGGTTGGCCACGCGCATCGGCAACAAGGCACCCAGCGCGATCTGGAACGGCTTGGTGCGGCAGCTCGCACCCACATCGTCGGCGCCGGAGCGGTGGATGTCGATCGGATACCAGCCAATGCCCACGGAATCGGCAAAGTGCGCGGCGCGCGGCCCGTGTTGATGCTGGGCCGAGACCTCCTGCTCGACGATGGTCTTCATCGCGCGGATACGGCGCGATTCGCGGATGTAGGGAAACTTGCACAGGCCATCGGCGCTGCCCATGACATCGGCGCCGCAGCCGCAGTTCGGGAGCGCCGCGCCTTGTTTCGGTGGCCGGCGCCTCGGTCTGCAGCCAGTGCAGAAAACCCAGGCTGACGCGCTTCGCGTCCTGCAACGCGCGCGCGGCCTCGATGGCGGTGCAGTTCAGGATGCTCCGATCGCGGTAGTCGTTGCCTGGCCAGTTGAACAGGCTCAGGTCATGTTCGACCGTGCCCCCGAAAGAGGCGCTGTCGAGCAGCCGCCGATAGGTCCACAGCCCGCCCTTGGTGCCGGGCATCGTGTCGTACAGCCTGTAGTCCAGCCAGCCGCTGGCCTCGCCATAGATCTCGCCGCCATGGACTTCGATGCGCAGGCTGTAAGGCTGCGCATCGCGGTAGTGCTCGTACTTTTCCGGGCGGGCAATGAGGTGGCTCTCTCCTTCGCGGCGGCGCTCGCAGGCGAAGGTGTAGGTGAAACTCTGCACGCAGTGCGCTTTGGCTTCGATGGGCTGGGCCAGTGCTTCACCAGTTTGCGCCACCGTCTCGGCACCGACCACGTGCTCGGTACCGCTCAGCGGCAGCAGGTCACCGAGTTCGGTGGCGTCGATTACCAGCTCCGGGCTGAACCGGATCAGGCGTGCATCTTGCAACCCCATCGCGACTACGGCGGTGATGCGATCGTTGTGCGTTGTTGCCGCAACGACCTTCATGCGTCGATGGATGACCAGCCGGCCTGCCTCCACATGCGGGCGCAGCATCTGCTCGATCACTTCGACGGCCACCCGCGGCTCGAAGGCAAGGCGCGTGACCCAGCAGGCCCCCGGATTGAAGTCGGCCTTGCGACCGGCTGCACCGGCATTGCCTCGGTAACGGTCGCGCAGCATGCCACGCAAGCGCATGTAGCTCGCCGTGCCGCCGAAGCTTTCGATGTACTCGTGCTCGTCGAGCGCGCTCACACCCTGCGCGCTGAGCTGCCCACCCAGCCAATCGGTCTCCTCCAGCAACACGACCTGCCGGCCTGCCCGCGCCGCCGCCAGCGCTGCCGCCACGCCGCCCGTGCCGCCGCCGACGATCAGGATCTCGCATCGCTCATGCGTTGCGCCATCAAGAGCCGGAACGGGAAGCACCGCGACCGACGCATCACCCGTTGCGGGCACGCGCATGACATCGAGCACCGCATCAAGGGCGCGCAACATGGCTTTGCCTCACCGGGCCATGGTGCTGGGCAGCCACAGCGCGATTTGCGGGAAGGCGATGACCAGCCCGAGCGCCAGGACCTGCAAGCCCAGGTAGGGCCAGACCGACCTGAAGATGTCGACCAGCGTGATGCCCGGTGGCGTAACGCCCTTGAGATAGAAGGCGGCCGGGCCGAAGGGCGGGGAGATGTAGGAGATCTGCATGTTCATGCAGAACAGCACGCCCATCCACACCGGGTCGAAGCCGAGGGCCACCACGACGGGCACGAAGATCGGCGCCGTGAGCAACAGGATGCCGATCCAGTCGATGAACATGCCGAGAATGATCCACACGATCTGGATCAGTATGACCACGCCGATCGGGCCGACCGGCAGGCTCGTCATCACGTCCTGGATCAGCTTGGTGCCACCGGCCAGCGTGTAGACGCCGATCAGTGCCGAAGAGCCGAAGAACAGCCAGTACAGCATGACCGTCACCTTGGCCGTGTCCTGCGCCGCACGACGCAGCTTGTCCCAGGTGAAGCGGCCGTTCCACACCATCGCGACGACTGCGCCGACCACGCCCACACCGGCCGCCTCGGTGGGTGTCGCCCAGCCGAGGTAGAGCGAGCCCAGCACGCTGAAGGCCACCAGGCCCGGCAGGATCAGGCCCTTCAGCAATGCGAGCTTCTCGCGCAGCGGAACGGCAAGCTCTTCCTCGCTGGCCGGTGGGGCGAAGTCGGGCCGCATCCTGCAGCGGATGACGATGTAGGCGATGTACATGCCGGCGAGCATGAGCCCCGGCACGATGCCGGCCATGTACAACTGGCCGATCGACACGCCCGAGGTCAGGCCGTACATGATGAACACGACGCTTGGCGGTATCAGCGTGGCCAGTCCGCCGCCGGCGCAGATGCAGCCCAGCGCGAGCTCCTTCTTGTAGCCCCGCGACAGCATGGCCGGCAGCGCGACCACGCCCATGGTGACGATCTCGGCGCCGATCACGCCCACCATCGCCGCCATCAGCGCGCACGAGATGATCACGGCCACCGCCAACCCGCCGCGGATGCGCCCGGCCCAGACATGCGCGGCGCGGAATATCTCCTCCGCGATGCCCGCCTGTTCGAGCACGCAGGCCATGAAGATGAACAAGGGCACCGACAGCAAGACGTAGTTGCCCATCAGCGTGAACACACGCCCGACGATCAGCGTCAGCCCAGGCAGGCCGAACAGCACGACGGCAAAGAAGACCGCCACCGCGCCGGTGGCAAAGGCCAGCGGCAAGCCCGTCAGCAGCACGACGACGAAGACCGCGACGAACAGCACGCTCAGCAGTTCGATGCTCATGTCGGCGCGGCTGTCGGGTTGCGCCACCTTCAGATCGCGCATCAGGTTGGCGATGCCTTGCAGAAGCAGCAGCAAGCCCGCAACGGGAATGGCGAACTTGACGGGCCAGATGCGCGGGTTCCAGGGCGTGCCCGTGCCTTCGGCCTGAAGGAAGGAACTCCAGGCCATCGTGCTGCCCACCCAGATGAGGGCGCCGACATAGATCAGGAAGAACAGGAACGTGAACAGGTCCAGCCGGGCGCGCGTTCGCGGCGTCAGGCGCTCGTAGATCAGATCGATGCGCACGTGGCGGCGGTGCGCGAGCGCATAGCCCCCACTCAGCAGGTAGGCGCAGGCGGAGAGATAGATCGTGGTCTCGTTGGCCCAGGTCGTGGCCTGGCCAAACACGCCACGCGAGATCACCTCATAGAGCACCATCAGCGTGACGACGATGATGCTCAGGGCAAGGAGGCGCCCCACCCAGCTGTTCAGGCGATCGACCGTATCGCAGAACCGATCGGCCAAGCTAGACCGCGCCGGAGGGGGGCTACCTTGCCCCCCGGCTGCCCCATCCAGAATCACTAGGCGACCAACTTGAGTTCCTTGAGCCAAGTCATCTGGGAGTCGTAGGCGGACTTGGCGAGCGGCGTCTTCTTCGACCATTCCTCCCATGTCCGCTCTGCCAGTGCACGGACCTTGGTCATTTCAGCGTCATCCCAAGAGGCGGCCGTGATTCCCTTGCTGGCCAGTTCCCTGGTCACGCGGGAGTCGTCGATGGCCACGCGCTGAACCTGGTCCCAGGTCCATTCGCGGACCGCGGTCGACACGATCGCCTTGATGTCGTTGGGTTGCTTGTTCCAGGCCTCCATGTTGACCGTGAATTCCTGCACCGGCATCGAATGAAAGAGCTTGGTCGGAAACTTTGCGACCTCGTGAAAGCCCATGCGCTGGTTCATGGAAATCGTGGCCCAGTCGGCCGCATCGACCACGCCCTTGTCCAGCGCCGAATAGACCTCGCCGCCCGGCAGGACGACGATCGACGCGCCCAGCTTGGTGAGAATTTCGGCCGTCATGCCTTGCGGTGAACGGAATTTCACGCCCTTGAAGTCATCCATCTTGTTGATCTGCTTCTTCGAGACGACCGACTCCACGCCCCACCAGCTGACACCGACCGGGTAGGCGTTGTACTTGGCGTAGGCCTGGCGCAGCATCTGCAAGCCACCCCGGTGGTAGAACCATGCCTCGGCCTGCCAGGGGTGCTGGTAGCCGAACACGAAATCGCTGATCACTGCCAGGCCGGCGTCCTTGCCGGTCCAGTAGCCCGGCCACGACGATTGGGCCTGCAGCACGCCGGCAGTGACGGCATCGAGCGTCTCGAACGCGCCGGTCACGGCCCCCGCGGCAAATGGCTGGATGACGAGACGGCCATTCGTCGCGGCTTTCACCCGTTCGCAGAAGTCCTCGAAGCACTTGTAGGTCAGCTCTGCAGCACTCCACATGGACTGGCATCGCCAGGTGGTCGTCTGCTGTGCACGCGCGATCGAAGGTGCGCCGGTCATCACCGCCGCCGCTCCTGCGACTGCACTGGTGGTCAGAAAACTCCTTCTGGCTGTCGACATGGGCCACTGCTCCTGGTTGAACCGTTCTCGAACGGCGTTGCATGCGGATCACTGGCCTGGACATGGCGAGCGGGCCGAGCCGTCACGTGTCTGGACCGAAGGCATTCTCGTGATATGCCTGCAACATACTATGTGCCCGTTTTTTGGGTGTCAACGGGTAGAACCGCGTAGTTCCGAGCAGCCGCGTCACGCGTCGGCGTCAGACCCTGTGCATCACCGTATCGCGGGTCAACTGCTCGACGTAGTCCATCAAGGCGTCGGAGGCTGCACTCGCTCGGGACTCCTCCCCCAACGCAACGGCGCGTATCACATTGGTGTGATGGCGCGCGGCGACCGGCAGGTCGTGCGCGCGGCTGTAGTGAAGGAAATAGAAGCGCCGCGACATCGCATGCGCGGACGCGATCGCGCTGGCCGCGAACGCATTGCGTGCACAGGCCGCGATGTAGCGCTTGATGTCATAGTGGAAGCGCAGGAACTTGTGCACGTCGCTGTCGCCCATGCCTTCCAGCGTATCGGCCATGCGCAGCAATTGCTGCCGCTCCTCGGGCGTCGCGCGGCGCGCGGCGTTCTCCGCAATCAGGCGCTCCAGCACGCGCCGCACCTCCAGCACCAGCAGCTGCTGCGTGACATTGATTTCGGTGACCTGTGCGCCCAGGCGGGGCAAGATCCTTACCAGGTGGTCGGTCTGCAGCCGTTGCAGCGCCTCGCGCACCGGCGTGCGGCCGATGCCCACCATCTCGCTGAGCTGGAACTCGGACCACACGCTGCCCGGCGGCAGCTCCAGCGTGACGATGCGTTCCTCCAGAATGACCCGCGCCTGGTCGGCCAACGCAGGAGAGCCGGCGCGCGGCTCTCCTGCCAAGCGCCGCACATCCGAAGTGCGATCTGCCGTGGCGCCGGCCGGGCTGCGGCGCGAGACTCGCGCTCGACTTGCGGGCCGCCTTCGATCGCGTCGGGGTCTTCATGCTGCCGCCATCACCAAGATATACTGCTGATATGTTACGTCTGATCGAAGATCTCTAGAAAGACGTGTGCCATGCCCCATCTGCTGTCGCCATCCCAAGTCGAGAGTTACCGAAGAGAGGGCTTCGTGTCGCCGGTGCGTGTGATGTCGGCTGCCGATGCCCACGGCTATCGACGTGCGCTGGAAGCGCACGAGGCGCGCGCCGGTCAGGCGCTGCAAGGCAACTTTCGCCACAAGACGCACCTGCTCTTCACCTGGGCGGACGAACTGGTGCACCACCCCCGCATTCTCGACGCGGTCGAAGATGCCATCGGCCCCGACATTCTTTGCTGGACGACCAACTTCTTCATCAAGGAGGCGAACAGCGCCGGCTTCGTGTCCTGGCACCAGGATTCGACCTACTGGGGCCTGGATCCGGACGAGGTGATCACGGCATGGGTGGCGTTCACCGAAGTCACCCCCGAGAACGGCTACATGCAGGTCATTCCGGGCAGCCACCGGATCGACCAACTGCCGCACGTGGACACCTTTCACAAGGACAACCTGCTCTCGCGCGGGCAGGAGATCGCGGTCGAGGTGGACAAGGGCAAGGCCGTCGGCATCACGCTGCACGCCGGCGAGATGTCACTGCATCACATCAAGCTGGTGCATGGGTCGGACGCCAATCGCAGCAGTGATCGTCGCATCGGTCTGGCGATCCGCTACATCCCCACCTACGTTCGGCAGACGAAGGTGCGCGATTCGGCCATGCTCGTGAGGGGCACCGACAAGTTCCACCATTTCGACGCGGAGCCGCGCCCGAAGGCCGATCTCGATGAGGGCGCGCTTGCGGCCCACGCGGAATCGGTGGCGCGGCAGGTGAAGGCGCTTTACCAAGGCACGGAAAAAACCGAGTTCCGCGCCTGAACCTGCGCTGCACCGAGCGTCCCCCGTCCTCCCGCCTGCAACTGCGGCGTCAATCGCCAGCGCGCGCCGCGCCCGGATCGTCGGTCGCTGTCTTCTGCCAGAGTTCGCGCACCAGACGCATCAGCAGCTGTGCCTCTTCCCAGCGGTCGGACAGTTCGTAGCCGTCTCGGCCGGTCATCGCGTATTCCTTCGGCCCCAGTTCGCACAAGAAGCTGAGTACTGCGTCCTTCGGCGCACGCCGGCGCCAGCTGCGAAAGCCGTACTCCCACCAGCCCATGAACAGCTCGAGCCAATCGCGCTGGTGATCGAAGCTGATCTGCACCTGGATCTGCTCGCGGCTGGCGACGCGGCCGTGGAAGCCCCAGCAGTTGTCGATGATGCGATGCATCAGGCGATGGTTCTCGTCGGAGATCGGCCAGGCGAACTCGCGCCCGACCACGTAGTGCGACAGGTCGCCCGTCAGGCGCAGGTCGGGAAACCGATCCAGCAGCCGCAGCGTGAAGTACAGGTCGGTGGTCATGCGGTCGCGGTGCGTCTCGAAATGCAGCGCCACGCCGGCGTCCGCCGCCAGGCGCCGCCAGCCCTCGATCAGCGGCACACATTCGGCCACGGTGTGCGGGCGCACGTCGGCCTGCAGGTTCAGGTGGTCGGCGCCGAACTCGGCGACGTTCGTCGAGGATCGGCACCAGGTCCTCGACACGCTGCGGGTAACACTGCGCCTGCCACGTCAGGCCCCATTCGCGCAGCCTGCCCGTGACCTGGCGTGCATAGTCGCGGTCGAAGAAGCGCACCCCGGCGCCGTCGAAGCCGGCGTCGCGGATCATCTGCAGCTTGCAGTCCAGGCTCCACTCGAAGCCGTCGGGCCGGCGCTGCTCCATGGCCCACAGCGATTGATAGACCACCAGGCGTTGCATGCGTGCGCGCCCTCAGTTCGCCTTGCCGAAGAAGCGCGGCACGGCCAGCACAAAATCGGCCCAGTAGGTGACGATCATCAGCGTGGCGAACAGCGGCACGTAGAAGGGCAGCACCGCGCGGGTCATCTGCGCCAGGCTGATCTTGGCGATGTCCATCATGATGAACAGGATCACGCCAAACGGTGGCGTCAGCGTGCCGATGAGCAGGTTGACGATGAGGATGATGCCGAAGTGCACCGGGTCGATGCCCAATGCCACGATCAGCGGGTACAGCGTCGGCGTGGCGATGAGCAGGATGGCGGTGGTCTCCATCAGGCAGCCGATGATCAGCAGCGCGATGTTGATGATGGCCAGGATGACGTACTTGTTCTCCGAGATCGACATCATGAACGCAGCCAGCTTCATCGGCGCCTGCGAGGTGGCGACGATCCAGCCGAAGGGCACGGCACAGGCGATGATGAAGACCAGCACGCCGCAGGTGATCAGCGTTTCGCGCAGCGCCTCGAACACGTCGCGCAGGCTCAGCTCGCGCTGCAGGAAGCCCAGGGCCGCGGCATAGACCACGGTCAGCGCGCCCAGTTCGGTGGGCGTGGCCACACCGGCGAGCAGCCCGACCGTGAGCAGCACCGGCGCGGCCAACGCCGGCAGCGCGCGCACGAAGGTGCGGCCAAGGCGCGGGTAGGACATCGGCACGGTCGGTGGTGCGACCAGCCGCCCGGTGCGCACCATCCAGTAGATCGCCACCATCAAGGTGCCGCCCATCAGGATGCCGGGCAGGAAGCCGGCCAGGAACATGTCGGCCACCGACACCTGCACCATCACCGCATACACCACCATGATCACCGAGGGCGGAATGATCGGGCCGATGATCGAGGAAGCCGCGCTGATGGCCGCTGCCACGGCCGGGTCGAAGCCTTCCTTGCGCATGGCATTGACCTCGACCACGCCCAGCCCGGCGGCGTCGGCCTGGGCCACGCCGCTCATGCCCGCGAAGATCATGCTGGCCACCACGTTGACATGCGCCAGCCCGCCACGAACGTGCCCTACCAGCGCGGCGGCGAAAGCGAAGATGCGGTCGGCGATGCCGGCACGGTTGAGCAGGTGGCCGGCCAGCACGAACAGCGGGATGGCGATCAGCACGAAGCTGTCCAACCCGGTGCCCATGCGTTGCACGACGATGGACAGCGGGATCGGCTGCGTCAGCGTGATGGTGACGATGGCCGACAACGCCATCGCGATGGCCACTGGCATCTCGAGCACGATCAGCACGGCCAGCAGGCCGAAGAGCAGCAGCAGTGTCATGCGCCGTGTGCTGGCCGCGAGGACACGACGGGCTCGGCAATCCGGCCGCGAGCCGCCTGCAGGTCGGTCAGCAGCAACCACACGGTCGTCAGCGCCATCGACGCCGCCGACAGCGTGAGCGGCAGCGAATAGAACCAGCTGCGCGGCAGCTCGATGGGCAGCGAGATCGTGCTCGAGCGGCCCTCGACGCCCATCACCTTGATGCCCTGCTGCACCAGCACGCCCAGGGTCAGCAGCATCAGCAGCCACACCAGCACGCGCATGCCGGCGGCCACGCGCGCTGGCAGATGGCTGCCGAAGGTGGCGATGAAGATGTGGCGGCCCTTCTTCAGGCCCAGGCTGGCGCCGACGAAGACCATCCAGATGAAGGCATAGGTGGCGCTCTCCTCGACCCAGGCGATCGGCCGGCCAAGCGCGTAGCGCGTGAACACCTGCACCGTGATGGCGATGACGATGAGCAGGATCAGGCCGATGCCGAAGGCCTGCTCGATGGCGCCGATGCGGTCGAGCGCTCGCTTGTAGCCGGACAGCATGCGGCTACAGCTTCTGGATCTGGTCCCACAGGCCGTTCGACCAGGCGCCGTCCTTCTCCATCTTGGCCACGCCTTCCTTGGCACGCGCCTGGATCGGCGCCTTGTCGATGGGCGTGACCTTCGCGCCTTCGGCGGCCATCTTGCGCACCACGTCCTCGGTCTCCGTCTGCGCCGTCTTGCGCGTGTTCTGCACCGCCTCGACCGCGCAGTCGGTGACGAGTTTCTGCATGTCGGGTGGCAGCGCAGTGAAGGACTTTTCGTTGATCGTGATGTGCGCGGACGACATCAGGTGGTCGGTGCGGATGACGTTGGGCGCCGCCTCGTGGAACTTGGCGGCATAGGCCGAGGAGATCGGCCCTTCGGCGGCTTCGACCACGCCCGTCTTCAGGCCCAGGTAGATCTCGCCCCAGGCCAGGCGCGACGGTCGCGTGCCCAGCGTTTCCCACAGCGTCAGGTAGGTCTTGATCTCGGGCACGCGCATCTTCACGCCGTTGAGGTCGTTGAGCGAGCCGACCGGCTTCTTCGAGAACAGGATGCGCGGCTGCGTCGGTGCGGCGGCCAGGATGCGCAGCCCCTGCTCCTTGCGCAGCTTCTCGGCCATCGCGGCATAGGTCGGGCTGTCGAGGAACTTCTGCATGTGCTCGGCGTCGCGAAAGGTGAAGCCCCAGGCCAGGATGGCGTAGTCCTTGACCCAGTTGGAGTACCAGTCGAGCACGTCGCCGTACACATGCACCGAGCCCTGCATCGTCTGCTCGATCACCTGCACGTCGCTGCCGAGCTGCTCGCCCTGGATGAAGTTGATCTTCAGCTTGCCGGCTGCCTTGTCGTTGACGCAGGCGGTGAAGCGCAGGTTCTGCCGGTCCAGGATCGAGCCGAGCGCGTCCGAGCCGCCGAAGGTCAGCGTGGTCGTCTGGGCCTGGACGGCGCCAGACACGGCCAGCAAGGCGGCGGCCTGCAGGGAAAGCAAGGCCGGTCGGTTGGGGAATGTGAGCATGTCGTCTCCTTGGGACAGGTTCAGGTGGACTGCCGTGGCGCGAGCACCGGCTCGAAGTAGCGGCGCTGCAGCGCCGTCTGGTTCTCGTAGATCGAACCCTGGTTCGCCGCCGGCGGCAGCGGCATGCGAATCGGGCAGTCCACGGTGCGCGGCACGACCGTCGGCGTGCCGACCAGCAGCCTGTCGTTGAAATCGTCCCAATCGGGAATGCCGAGCAAAGGGAAGGCGTCGGCCGCGGCAAACTCGTAGAGCAGCAGGTTGCGCGAGTGTGCCGATGTGTTCTGTGCCGAGCCATGCACCGCGCGCACATGATGGAACGAGCAGGACCCTGCCGGCGCGATCAAGGCCTGCGCGCGCGCGAAGTCGAGCCCGTCGCGCGCCGGCTCCATGGCGCCGCAGAAGCGGCCGTCGGGTCCGTGATGGTCGAAGGTCGGCCCGAGGTGGCTGCCCGGCAGCAGCATCAACGGACCGTTGCGTTCGGTGGCATCGTCGAGCAGCACGCCGACGGCCAGCAGGTCGTCGTTGCTGTGCGGGTAGAAGGCCCAGTCCTGGTGCCATTCCACCGGCGAGCCGAACTCGGGCGCCTTGAGGTTGAGCTTGGAGCCGTGCAGGCGCACGCCGCTGGGGCCGAGCAACGCGCTGAGCACCGCCAGCAAGCCGCGGCGAGCGCATGAACTCCGCGAACACCGGATGCACCAGGTGCGGCTTCTTGATGCGCCGCACGCGCGGCTGCGTCGCGCTGTGCGTGGGTTCGAGGTCGTAGACCTCGTCGTGCGTGCTCACCGCACGGGCGCCTTCGATCAGCTCGGCCAGCACCTGCTTCATGCGCTGGCGCGTCAGGTCGTCGAGCAGGCCCTCGATGACGACGAAGCCGTCGCGGCGGTACTGCGCCAGTCCTTGGGCGTCGATGTCGGCCATGCCACTTCCCTTTGCCGATGCGCTTTCGCCAGACCTATGGTTGCGCTAACATTCATCGTGGCGGAGACCCGGATGACTGTCAAGCACGGCTAAACCCTCAGCCCCACCTCCAATGTCTGTTCCATCACCGCCGCGCAAGCGCAGGGCCCCGCCGGACAGCGTGCGCATGGAAGACGTGGCGCGTGCCGCAGGCGTGTCGGCAATCACCGTGTCGCGCGCGTTGAACACGCCGGACAAGTTGTCCGCGACCACCTTGCGCGCGGTGCGCACGGCCATCGAACGGCTGCGCTACGTGCCCAACCTGACGGCCGGCAGCCTGGCGTCCAGCCGCTCGCGCACGGTGGCGGTGATCGTGCCGACGGTCAACAGCTCGATCTTCTCCGACACCATCGACGGGCTGGCGCAGGTGCTGGCCTCGCAGCGCTACCAGCTGCTGCTGGGCCAGTCGAACTACCGGCAAGAGGAAGAGGCCGCACTCGTGCAGGCCTTTCTGGGACGGCGTGTCGATGGCCTGGTGCTGACCGGCGTGCACCATGCGCGCGGCGTGCGCAGCAGCGTCCTGCGCGCCGGCATTCCGGTGGTGGAAACCTGGGACCTGAGCGACCGCCCCATTCACATGCTGGCGGGTTTCTCGAACCATGCCGCCGGGTCTGCCGCCGCGCGCTTATCTGCTGGGCAAGGGGCATGCGCCGCTGGGCTACATCGGCGGCACCGACGAGCGCTCGATGGCGCGCCTGCAGGGCTTTCGCGAGGCGGCGTTCGAAGCCGGCGCAGGAGAGATCGCCAGCGTGCAACTCGCCGTGCCGGCGTCGCCGGCCGAAGCCGGGCAAGCCCTGGCACAACTGCTGTCCACGGCCACGCCGCGTGCCATCTTCTGCAGCAACGACATGCTGGCGGCGGGGGCGATGTTCGAATGCATGCGCCGACGCATCCGCGTGCCGCAGGATCTTGCGGTCATGGGCTTTGCCGATCTGCCGATCGCGGCCAGCATCGAACCGCGGCTGAGCTCGGTGCAGGTGCGGGCCACCGAGATGGGCCTTCGTGCAGGCCAGATGCTGCTGGGCCACCTGGAGGGCCAAGTGCCTCGCGAGCGCATCGTCGATCTCGGCTTCGCGGTGGTCGAACGAGACAGCACCTAGAGGCGACCGGACAGGGGCTGCGGTGGTGTCTGCCTTGCGATGGCGCGGCCGTCGCCCTTCAACAGACTGCCGATGTAGGAGCCCTCCTATACCGCGTTTGTCGTTTAGCGGCGATGATTCTTCCCCTGTCGAACGCCTGCGGCTGTTCCGCGACCCGAATTCATGAACACGGTCAAGACCTTCATCGTCGAGGACAGTCCGCTCATTCTGGACAACCTGGTGGCCACGCTCGAAGCCCTGGTGCCTGTCAAGGTGGTCGGCTCGGCACCCGATGAGGACAGTGCCGTCTCATGGCTCACGCAGCGCGGCAGCGCCGTCGATCTGCTCATCATCGACGTGTTCCTGAAAGCGGGCTCGGGGCTGGGCGTGTTGCAGCGCGTGGGCCAGAGCCAACTGCCCTGCCGGCGCGTGGTGCTCACCAACTATGCGACGCCGCTGATGCGCGACAAGTGCCACATGCTCGGCGCGGACCGTGTCTTCGACAAGTCGAATGAACTCGATGAACTGGTGCATTACTGTTCCCGCCTGGCCGATGGCGGTGGCGACACGATGCCGGGTGCCTTGACGTGACAGCCGCCGTGGCCTCCGCGGACGGTGGCCGCTTTGCAGCCCGCCTGACACGCAGCGCGTGGCTGCTGCCGCTGGCCGCCGTGGCGGCGTTGCTGGCACTGCTGATCAACGAAGCGAGTTTTCAGCGCTCGTCCGAGGCCTTGGCGCGCCTTGCCGAGCGCAGCGAGGCCCGGTTTCAGATCCAGACCGTCTATCGCGCCATGGTCGATGCCGAGACCGGGCAACGCGGCTACCTTCTCACCTCGCGCAAGGTGTACCTCGAGCCCTACAGGCGTGCTTTGGCGACCGTGCCGGCCGCGATGAAAAGGCTCGAACAGCACTTTGAAGGGGATGTGACCACCACGGCGAAGCTGAAAGAGTTCAAGGACCAGGCCGAAGACAAGCTCTCCGAACTGGCCACCACGCTCGACATCCACGAACAAGGGCGCGACGAGGCCTGGCGAGATCTGTTGATGACCGACATCGGCAGGGAAAAGATGGATCGCCTGCGCGCGCTCGGCGACCAGATGCTGGCGCGTGAACTGGAGAGCTTCGCCGCCGAAAAGCGGCAGGTCAGGCTGACCCTTCAAACGAGTCGCATCGGCGTTGCACTGATGGTGGTGGCCAGCATCCTGGGCTTCGCCGTACTCCTGCGTCAGCGCGCGGCGCTCGACAAGGCACAGCGCAATGAGCGCGAACGCCTGGAGATCGAGGTGGCCGGGCGAACCGCCGAGCTGACGCAGCTGGCGCAAGACCTGCAAAGTGCGCGCGAAGACGAGCGCGGCCGCCTCGCGCGCGAACTGCACGACGAGCTTGGCGCACTGCTGACAGCCGCGAAACTCGACGCTGCGCGCCTGAAGCGGGGTTTGGCCGAGGTGAAGAACCCCGAGTTCAACCAACGGCTCGAACATCTGGTGGCCATGCTCAACGACGGCATCGGCCTGAAGCGGCGCATCATCGAGGATCTGCGCCCTTCGTCGTTGAGCAACCTGGGCCTGAAGGCCGCGGTGGAAATTCTGGCCGGCGAATTCGGCGAACGGGCCCGCCTGAAGGTCAGCACCCATATCGAATCCTTCGACACGGATGAGGCGGCGTCGATCACGCTGTACCGGCTCGTGCAGGAGTCGTTGACGAACGTGGCCAAGTATGCGAACGCGCAAGAGGTCGATATCCGGATGACCTGCTCGGGCGAGCGCATCGTGGCGACGGTCCGCGACGACGGCAAGGGCTTCGACGCCGGCCGGGTGCGCGGCAGTGCGCAGGGCCTGGTGGGCATGCGCTACCGCGTGCAGGCGCGTGGCGGTCAGCTCGAGGTGACTTCGTCACCAGGTCGAGGCACCCGCATCAGCGCCACGATGCCCTTGCGCCCGCCGCAGCGCGAGGCGTAGGTTGCTTGTCGGCGCCGTCCGACATTCACGCGCATGCCGCTCCGACGCACGGCAGGCGCGGCGCCCGATGTACCTCGACGCCACACCAGGGCAGACTGCCGGCATCGACAAGGAGCAGGCACCATGAAGATCGGATTCAAGACCATCGCGTCGCTGGCAGTATTGGTTTGGCAATGGAACAGGCAGCGCCGCAAGGACGACGTGTCGCGGCAACGCTCCAAGGCCAAGCCTGTCGAGGTGAGCACCTGGGAGGGTGAAGGCGGCGCGCTGCCCGTCAGCGGCGCACAACTCGGGCCGCCGCCGGCTCGACGCTGAGCGAAGCTTCGCCCGAGCCTAGACCAGTGGGCGCGGTGGCGGGATTCCGTCGCCGTAGACGTCAGCCAGTTGTTCGAGCGCATTCACGTCGCGCAGTCGAAGTCGTCCGTTCACCAAGGTGTGCAAGCCGCGCCGCTCCAGGCGGCGCAGTGTCTTGTTGGTGTGCACCAGCGACAAACCCAAGGCATCGGCCAGATGCTGCTGCGTCAGCGGAAAGGGCACGCCTTTCGCCGTGTCGACCTGCAGCGCCGCGGCGCGCTTGTACAACAGCACCAGCAGCGTGGCGATGCGCTCCTCGGCGCTGCGCCGGCCCACCGAGAGCAGTGTTTCATCGACGACCGATTCCTCGTGCGCGGTCAGCCAGGTGACATTGAAGCCCATCGACGGCTGCTCGCGATGCAGCGCCCACAACGCGTCGCGCTGGAAAACGCAGAACACCGAATCGGTCAGCGTGACCACGCCATGCGCGGCGCCATCGCCCATCTTCTGCTGCACGCCGATGAAATCGCCGGCCAGCAGAAAATTCAGGATCTGCCGGCGCCCGTCGCTCAGCGTCTTGAAGCGAAAGGCCCAACCGTGCAGCAGCGTGAACAACGGTGCATCGACCTGGCCTTCGTGGATCAGTGTGGCGCCGGCCTCGAGACGATGTTCGCGGCGCTTGATCGACTGCACCAGAGCGAGCTCTTCCTTGCTGTGCGGCATGAACAAGGGCAGCTTGCGCAGCGGGCAATCGTGACAAGCCAGGTCGGACATGGCAGCTCCTGGAAGTGCGGGCCGCCCGCACAACGGTCTTCTACCATGTCATGCCCTCGCCGCCGGAACCGCCGTGTGGGGCTCAGGGAGACAGGTGGGAGCGTGCGGCGATCGCACGATAGGTCGCCAGCACCTGCGCTTCGCTCAAGCCTTTCAACGACTCGATGGCATCGAGATCTTCGCTGTCGCAGTAACCCGATACCCAGCGCTTCGGCGATCCGAACTCGCGCAACACCCGATCGACCAGCACGTTGATCCGCTCATGCCGCTTGTCGAAGCGGATCGCCTTGCGCATCGATTCGACCGATTCGCTCGGCCCTTCCAGCAACCCGCAGAAACGGTAGCCGTCGAACAGCAGCACACCGCCGAGCTGCAGCTCGGCGTTGTGCTGCCGCGATGATTTGCAGATGGCGGCGATCTGCTCGTAGCCGGCGCCCGGCGCAAGATGGCTGAGGTACAGCAGCTGGTGGTAGTGCGTGCTCAAGATGTGGCGAGGACATCGTTGTGTGACAACGAAATCTAGCGCCGCCGCCTCCCCGCGCACATGTCAAAAGACGTAAGTGTGCACGCACCACAGCTGAAGTGCCGATGCAAAAAGAATGCGGCCGGGGCGCAGCGCTGCAAGAGACTTGCAACAGACGCCCCGGCCGCGGATGCCGGTTTTCGGACGGTCAGATCACAGACGCGGCTTTTCCTTGCCGAACCAGGAGTCGTCGGCCGACTTCTCCCAGGCGCTGATCTGCTTCTCGGCCTCGTCCTTGGCCACGCCGTAGCGTTCCTGGATCTTGCCGGCGAGCTGGTCGCGGCGGCCGGCGATGACGTCGAAGTCGTCGTCGGTCAGCTTGCCCCATTGCTCCTTGGCCTTGCCGGTGACTTGTTTCCAGTTGCCTTCGATACGGTCCCAGTTCATATGCTGTCTCCTTCAGACTGAAAGTGGATTGCGTTCAGCGCGCGACGGCGCGCGAACGCGCTTGTTGCCCGTTCAGGGGCGAACGGCGATCTCGTTCTTCACGCCTTCACGCCATTGACCTTCATCGCGATGGTCTCGGCGGTGTTCTTCTCGGTCGCGTTCTTGGCGAAGCCGGACAGCATCACGGTGCCGTTCAGCGTTTCGACGCTGATGGCGGCCGCATCGACCGTGCTTGTTCTCGACGAACTTGCTCTTCACCGACGGTGGTGATGGCGGTGTCGTCGACATAGTCGCCGACCGATTACTGGCCGCGCGTGACGGCGCAGCCGGCGGTGGTGAGCAGGGCGACGGCAGTGGCCAGCGGCGACGAGGGTGGTACGAATGTTCATGGTGAATACTCCTTCGATGGTTGATATGCGTTCGGCCTAGACCGGGTGGTGATGAGCCCCACCATCCACGGGCAGAAATTGCGCTTACTTGGCGAGCCAGTCCTTCAGTTCGTCGGCGTGCTCCTGCTCGTCGCTCGAGGATGTCTTCGAGCAGGCGGCGGGTGGTGCGAGTCCTTGTCGCCGATCAGCGCGATGATCTGGCTGTAGGCCTCGATGGCCACGCGCTCGGCGATCAGGTTGGCGCGGATCATGGCCTTCAGGTCGGACGAATCGTCGTAGGCGGCGTGGCTGCGCTCGCGTCAGCGAGTCGGGCGAGAAGTCGGGCTCGCCGCCGAGCTGCACGATGCGCTTGGCCAGGCGGTCGGCGTGCGCCGCTTCTTCGTTCGCATGCACCAGGAACTCTTCGGCGATCTTCGGCGACGCCAGGCCCGTCGGCGGTGAAGTGGTGGCGCTTGTAGCGCAGCACGCACACCAGCTCGGTGGCCAGGGAATCGTTGAGCAGCTTGATGATGTCCTCGCGCCAGGGGCCGTAGCTCGGCGTCACGGCGCCTTGGTCCAGGCTGTGGCGCGCCGCTTCGAGCGCCGCCTCGTCCAGCTCCATCGGCTTGCGCTCCAGCGCCGGAAGGGCTTGACGTTGCTGTCGGTGTGCTTGGCCATGGTGGCTCCTTGGGTTGTCTGTTCGCCGCTGCAGATGCAGTCAAGTGCGATGAATGCACTGTAGGCAACGACTCGATGCGCGCACATCGGCCCCGGTCACCTGCGGCTGTAGGACGGCGCCGCGCCGGACTGTCGGAGTGCCCTGCCGCGGCAGGCCGCCGACAAGACCTCAGATCGTGTGGCTCATGCCCGCAGCACGCGACGTGGCGCCGCCGCTGTCGACGGATTCGAGCAAGGGCACGACGTGGCAACTGCTCGGGGGCAGTTGTGTCCAGTCCAGCGCTTGCGCCACCCGCAGCAGTTGTACGTCGGGTGCCTCGGCGCGCAACTCGTCCAGTGCCTGCGTGGCCTGTGTCACGCATGAAGACGAATCGCATCGTGCGGCCGTCGCGTGTCAGCGCACAGCTCGGCGCGCGGCCAGTGCGCCGGCAGGCAGGGCTTGAAGCACAGCTCGTGCGCCCCCTGTTGCAGGCCGAAGATCGACTCGATGGCCGCGCGGTGCAGCCACGCGGCCGCACCGGTGTACCAGCTCCAGCCGCCGCGCCCGACATAGGGCGCCTGGCTGTACACGTCACCGGCCATCACATAGGGCTCGATGCCGTAGGCGGCACCCCGCGTGCTGTGCATGGCGCGATGCGCCGGGCTCAGGTAGCTGGAAGTAGCGGTAGGCGATGTCGTGGTCCGGCGCCGCGCCGGGGTTCGCCTTCGCCAACTGGCTGTGGAACTTCGGCCTGCGCCATCAGCGCCCACACGCCGGCATGCGAGTACTGGCCGCCGTTCTCGCGCACCCCCGGCGGGTAGGCCTGGATGTAGCCGGCGCTCGGCTGCGCGTGCGCGAGCGGCGGGTCGAGCAGCTTGATCAGGCCGGCGTCGTGGTCGACCAGATGCGCCTCCACCGCGGCCAGCGCCATGCGCTGCAAGGCAGGCGGCGCGGCGTCGGACAGCACGGCCCAGGCCTGCGCGATCAGGTCGATGCGGCCTTCGGCATTGGCCTGCGATCCGAGCGGCTGGCCGTCGTCGAAGAAGGCGCGCTTGAACCACTGCCCGTCCCAGGCCGGCCCGTTCAGCGCGGCCAGCCAGCCGATGGCGGCTTGTTCCCAGCGATGCGCGCGCTCGACGTCGCCACGCTCGCGCGCCACCGGCGCGAAGTCGGCCACGATGCGGCACAGGAACCAGCCCAGCCACACCGATTCGCCGCGCCCTTCGATGCCGACGCGGTTCATGCCGTCGTTCCAGTCGCCGCTGCCCATCAGCGGCAGGCCGTGCACGCCCACGCGCAGGCTGCGGTCGATGGCGCGCGCCGCATGTTCGTACACCGATGCCTGTTCCGGCACTCACTGTGGGTGTGTAGTAGGCGTCCTCGGCGCCGACGGCGATGGCCGGACCTTCGATGAAGGGCACCCGTTCGTCGAGCAGGCGTGGCATCGCCGGTGGCACGTTGGTAGTGCGTGCAGGCAAACGCCAGCCACAGCAGGTCGTCCGAGAAATGCGTGCGCACGCCGGCACCGCCTGGCGCGTGCCACCAGTGCTGCACGTCGCCTTGTGCAAACTGCCGCGACGCGCCGATGAGGATCTGCTCGCGCAGCATCGAAGGCCGGGCCCAGGCCAGTGCCATCGCGTCCTGCAGCTGGTCGCGAAAGCCCGTGGCGCCGCCGGCCTGGTAGAAGCCCGCCTTGGCCCACAGCCGGCAGGACACGGTCTGGTACAGCAGCCAGCGGTTGACCATCGCGTCGAACAGCGGGTCGGGCGTGCTCACCGTGCTGGCACCGAGCAGCGTGTCCCAATGCGCGCGCACGTCCTGCAGCCGCTGCAGCGGGTTCACCGCCGCGGCGGTGGTGGCCAGCTGGCGTGCCGCGTCCGGGCTGTGCGCATAACCCAGCAGGAAGACACATTCGGCGCTCTCGCCGGCCACCAACGTGAGCCGCGTCGACAGCGCGGCGCAAGGGTCCAGCCCACTGCCCTGCTGCTTGCCAAGATGGTCGGGCAGCACCATGCGGCCGCGCGCGTCGAAGAACTCGCGCCGGTCGCAGCTCCAGTCTTCGGCCTCGTCTGTCGCGCCCGCCAAGGCGAGGAACGCGGTGCCCTCGCCGAAGCCCGCGCTGGACTCGCGCTGCGTGGCCAGCAAGGCGCTGAGCCTGCGCTCGCGCGCTGCGCCGGGGCGTTCGTCCGTGCCGGGCGATGGCTGCAGCGCCGGCAGGCGCTGGCGCCACAGGGCCGTGTGCACGGTGGCGCGGTCGGCACGGTTGGCGCCCATCATCCATTCGACGATGCCGGCCACGCGCAGTTGCAGCGTGCGGTGGCCGCGATTGACCAGGTGCAGACGAATCTGCTTGACCGAGCTTTCGGTATCGACGCACCAGGAGGTGCTCACCTCCAGGTCGCCACGGCGGTGGCTGATGAGGCTGTAACCCTGGCCGTGCGCCACGCGGTACGCACTGCGCAGTTCGCTCAAGCCACCGCGCGGGCCCGGCGCCACGCTCCACACTTCCAGCGTCTTGCGGTCCTGGATCAGGAAGCTCTCCGCGGCCGGGTCGCCCACCGGATCGTTCGACCAGGCGGTGAGCTGGTTCATGCGGCTGTTGACCGCCCAGCTGTAGCCACCGCCGGCTTCCGAGATCTGTGCACCGAAGCTGCGGTTCGACAGCACGTTGATCCACGGCCGCATCGGGCGCGTGGCCGTGCTCAGCTCGAAGCGGAACTCGCCCGAGCCGGCGGCGAAGCGGCCTTGCGGCGCACGCACGTCGTGGCCGACGTGCACCGCCTCGGCCAGCGCCGTGGTCGAGGTCTCCTGGCGCCGCACCCACGCTGCCTCGTGCAGTGCGGCCCAGGCCTGCACATGGTGCAGCAACGGTCGCCCGTCCGCGCGCAGCTGCACACGGGCCAGACCACGCAGCGTGCTCAGCTCGTCGGCCGACAGTTCGTCGGCGCGCAAAGAGTGCAAGGCGGTGCGCGCCGCGCCCGGCTGGGCTGCACTTTCGGCGGCATGGCGTTCGCGCAGCATCGCCAGCTCGCCTTGCAGCGCCATCTGGTAGGACGCGGGTTCGGCGTTCACCACCACCAGGTCGCAGGCGATGCCGCCCCAGGACCACAGGCGCAGCCCCTGCGCCAGCGCGCGCAGCAAGCCCAGGTCCTGCATCGCGCTGGCCGTCACCAACAACAACGGCCGGTCGCCGGAGATGCCGAAGCGCCACAGCAGCCGCCGGTCGCAGACCTCGCGCGCCGCGTCCTCAACGCGCAGCGCGCCGGCGTGCGGCCGCGTCAGGCTCAGCACCAGCGCCGTGCTCAGGCTCTGTATCGCGGCAAAGGTTTCGGCATTGACCCGCAGCGTGCGCAGCCGGATGGCGGCCAGCGTGGCCGACATCAGCGAGGCGCGCTGCACATGGCTGGGCTGGCGGTACTTGTCGATGACCGCATGCAGGGTCGCGTCGTCGTGGCTGGCCGCCGTGGCGAAGGTCAGCCGCGCCTTGCCATGCGCCGGGATGCGCACGCGCACGGCCATCGCACACACCGGGTCCAGCCCCGTGTCCAGAGCCAGCGCCGATGGCGCAGGCGCATCGCTGCCGACCGACGGGCCAGGGCCTGGGTAGACCGGTGCGCCTTCGAAATCGGCCAGCGGCCGGCTGGCGTCGCGGTTGCGGCCGAGCCAGCGCTGGCGGTCGGCCAGCACACGCAGGCTCAAGCCCTGCGCATCGCTGTCGGCCAAGAAATGCGCCAGGCGCGGCGAGGCTTCCGCGGGCAGCCGCGGCTTGCGCTCGAACCACAGCGCACGCGACGCCGGCTGCCATTCGGCGCGCACGAACAGGTTGGTGAAGGCCGGATGCGCCTCGTCGGCGCGTGCCTCGGACAGTGTCACGTCGAAGGCGGAGAGCAGTTCGATGTCGAGCGTGCGATCACCCAGGTTGCGCAACTCGACCTCGCGGAACTCGATGTCGTCCTCGGGGCTGACCCAGACGGTGGTGTGGGCCTGCAACTCGGGCCAGATGGCCTCGAAACACACGCGGTCGGCGTGGAAGGTGCTCTGGTACGCCGCCTGCGCGTCGGGGGCCGGGTGCTGGGTGATCGACACCGCAGGCGACATCGTCGCGTCGCCCGCGGTGTCGCGAGCCCGCTGCTTCCAGCGCAGGTAGAAGAAGCTGCCGTGCGCGTCGCGCAAGGCATCGTCGCGCCAGCGCGTGATGCCGGTTTCGCCCCAGCGGCTGAAGCCGGCACCGTTGGCGCGCAGCGAGACGCTGTAGCGTCCGTTCGACAGCAGGTGTGTCGGCTCCACCGCGGCGCTGCCCGGCAGCACCTCGCGCAGCAGCCGGGCGGCACGCCGCTCCTGCACCAGGGCCGGCGGCCCCGGTGGCGGCGCGTGCAGCGCCGAGATCTCGCGCGGCACGCTTTCGTGCAGCAGCGAGGCCACCGCCTCGATCGCGGCATCGGCGCCGCCCCAGCGCTGTGCCACGCCGTCCAGCAATGCATTCGCCAACGCCACCACGCTCATGCCCTGGTGGTGCGCCATGAAGGTATGCACCGGCGTGAAGCGGCCCGTGCCCGTCTGGCGCGCCGCCGTGTAGTCCAGGGCCTCGATGAAGCCATAGCGCGCGCGCCCACCCAGCGCCTCCAAGGTCTGGAAATTGCGGCAGGCCAGCTGCGGCGCGATCTGCACCGCCAACGCCGTGGCATAGGGCGCAATCACGAGTTCGTCGGCGGGCGTGCGGCGCAGCGCCAGCCGCGGCACGCCTTGCGGTGCGTACTGGTAGGCCAGCGTGTGGTCGCTGGCGGCATAGGCCGATTCCGAAATGCCCCAGGGCACGTCCTGCGCCGCGGCGAAGGCCATCTGCTCGTGCAGCGCGGCATGGCAGGCCTCGTGCAGCACGCTGCCGATCGGCTCGTCCAGCACCAGCGTGGGCATCAGGTACTCGAACATCGAACCCGACCACGAGCGCAGCGCCGCCTGCGCACCCACAGCGAAGAAGGGCCTGCCGAGCGAGCCCCAGTGCCGCACCGGCACATCGCCCTTGGCCACGGCGAGCAGGCTGGTCAGGCGCGATTCGGACGCCAGCAGGTCGTAGAAGCCGGCATCCAGTTGTTGCTCGGCCACGCGGTAGCCGATGTGGAAGAGGTGCCGCTTCGGCTGGTACAGAAAGCTGAAGTCGGCCTGCGTGGCCAGCTGGCGGCAGGCCTGCGCCAGCCCGCGCAGGCGCGCGCCCGCCTCGTCCACGGCGTCGCCCGCGGCGAAACCCGCGCCGTCGCCCGCAGCGTGGCGCGCCAGGGCCTGCTGGTCCAACGCGGCCGAGCGGCGCGTGGCGCGGTGGTCGGCCAGGCACCAGCGCAGTTCGTCGCGCTGCTGCGGCGACAGGCTGCGTCGCGCGGCGAGCAGCGGCGCCAATCGCTGCGCCGACACCATCAATGCACGCTGCGACGCCTGCGTGTCGAAAGGCTCGTGCGACAAGGCCAGGCAGGCCTGCGACAGCGCGAGCAGGTGGCCGCACAGGTTGCCGCTGTCCACGGTGGAGACGTACATCGGCGACAGCGCCGCGCCGCTCTGCGTGTCGTACCAGTTCAGGAAGTGGCCGCGATGGCGCTGCAGCGTCGCCAGCGTGGCCAGCGTCGCCTCCAGCCGCGCCATCAGCTCCATCGTGCCGATCCAGCCGAACTGCCGCGCGCAGGCCACGCTCAACAGGTACAGCCCGATGTTGGTGGGCGAGGTGCGGTGCGCCACCATGTCGTGCGGATGGGTCTGCAGGTTGTCCGGTGGCAGGTGCCTGTCGTCGGCGACGACACAGCGCTCGAACAGGCGCCAGGTGTCGCGCGCCACGCCTTCCAGGTAGGCCCGGTCGGTGGCGGACAGTGTGTCGGCGCGCACCACGCCGAGCGGCCGGCTGAGCGCCCAGGTCCACAGCGGCGAGGCGGCCCACAGCAGGCACAGCGCGATGGCCAGCGCCGGTGTCGGCGTGCCCAGTGCCCACAGCGCCGCCAGCAGCAGCAGCGCGCGCAGCGGCTCGCCGCGGTGCCGGCGCAGCGTCGCGGCCAGGTCGGTGGTGGCCGCAGCCTGCGCCGCGGCGGCCGTGGTCCACTGCAACAGGTGGCGGCGGCTGAACAGCATGCGGTGCAGCGCGCGCACGATCGCATCCAGCGCCAACGCCGCGTGCTGCAGCAGCATGGCGATCTGCCAGCACGCGCCACACAGTGCGCGCACCAGCCCCAGCCCGGCCTGACGGTAGAAGTGCAGCTTGGCGACGTCGTCGCGGCTGGGCGAAAAACCTGCCACGGCGCCGATCAGCGGCCCGGTCGCGAAGGCCGCGAAGACCAGCGCCAGCGCGGCCCCGGCCGACAGCCCGTGGCCTGCCAGCGCCAGCAGCAGCAACGCCAGCGACATCGGCGCGACCAGCGAGCGGCGCAGGTTGTCGAACATCTTCCAGCGGTTGATGGCACGCAGCGGGATCTTCGATCGCTGCAGCATGAAGGGCAGCAATTGCCAGTCGCCGCGTGTCCAGCGGTGCACACGCGAAGCCGCCACGTCGGCGTGGAAGGGCGCGTCCTCGACCAAGGTGATGTCGCTCACCGTGGCGCAACGCGCGATCGAGCCTTCCAGCAGGTCGTGGCTCAGCACCTGGCCCTCGGGCAGGCGATCCGACAGCACCGCACGCAGCGCCTGCACGTCGAGCAGGCCCTTGCCGGAGAAGCTGCCTTCGGCGAACAGGTCCTGATAGACCTCGGAGCTGGCGGCACTGTAGGGGTCGATGCCGCATTGCCCGGAAAACAGCCAGTGGTAGGGCGTCAGTTCGCGCCGCGCCGGCATCGGCGTGACGATGCGCGGCTGCAGGATGCCGTAGCCGCCGACCACCGTGCGTCCGCTGGCGTCCAGGCGCGGGCGGTTGTGCGGATGCGCGGCCACCCCCACCAGCTCGCGCAGCCGTCCCGGCGGCAGTTGTGTGTCGCTGTCGAGCGTGACGATGTAGGCCGTCTGCGCCGCCACGCGCGAGCGTTCGCCCAGGTCGAGGAAGGCACTGCCGTGTCCGTCGGCGAGCAGGCCGACCAGCGCTTCGAGCTTGCCCCGCTTGCGCTCCCAGCCGATCCAGCGCTGCTCGGACGGGCTGAACACGCGCGCACGGTGCAGCAGGATGAAACGCGGCACGTCGCCCTGCGGCGGCGCATGGCGCAGGTTCAGCATGTCGATGCCCTGGCGCGCGCGTTGCAGCAGCGGCTCGTCGAACGGCGTCTCGGCGGCATCGGCATCGGCCCAGTCGGTGAGCAAGGCAAACTGGGCATTCGCTTCCGGGTTGGCCAGGTGATGCAGCAACAGCCGGTGCACCAGTGCATCGATCGCTGCCGCGTCGCTGAGCATGGCCGGTATGGCCACCATCACCCGGTGCTCGGGGGGTATGCCTTGCGCCAGCGCCAGTCGCGGCAGATGGCGCGGCCGCACCGATTCGCTGATCAGACGATTGATCAGCGCCACCACGGCCTCGGAGGCGGGGAACAGCATCAGCACGCCCGCGACCCATAGCCATCCGGGCGCGTCGGTCGTGCCGCTCGATGCACGCCACAGCAGCCAGGCCACCAGGCCGAACGTGCCCGCCAGCAGCGTGCCCAGATACGCCGGCAGCACCAGCCGGCGCGCGGCCGCACGCCACAGCACGGCCGTGCGTTCATGCAGGCCGAGCGCGCGCGCCAGCACGGGGCGGCCCGCGCCCTGCAGCCAGTAGCCGGGCAGCGCGGCGCTGCCTTTGGCGGCGTCACCCGCGCTCATCAGAGCGAGCAAGGTCTGCGCCACCACCTTTTCGCTGCGCGCACTGCGCCGCGCGAGCTTCTCGATGCCGTGCAGGGTGCGGTCGCGCGTCTGCGCATGCTCGGCGGCGAAGAGCGGCGAGCCGAGCAGGCGCTGCATCAACAAGCTGGAGCCGGCGACGATGTCGCTCCAGTCGGCGTCGCCGATGGCGCGCAGCGAGTTCACCGCATTGCTCACGCTCAGGTTGTCGGCCGCCTGGTCGGCGACCTGTTGCGCCTGCATCGCAGCCGCGTCGGGCAGTTCGCGTGCCAGCCAGTCGTGCACACGCGCCAGGTCACCCGTTCGGCGCCCGGCCAGGCGCTGCGACATCTGCGCCAGGAACATGCGACCGACGCCGCGCCGATTCAGCAGTGCCAGCAGCGCGTCCAGATGATGCAGCGAACAGGTTTCGATGCGGTCGCTGCACAGATTGGCGACTTCGCGCGCGGCCTTGTTCGTGGCCACGCGCTCCGCCAGGCGGCGCAGGTTCTCCACCAGCACCACACGCAGCGTCGTCGGCAGCGCCCACATCTCGCCGAGCGTGAGTTCGCGCACCTCCTGGTAAGCCGCCAGGAAGTTCTTCAGCAAACCCTCGTCGAATGCCCCGTCCGTGTGCGCCACGAAGGCCCAGGCCACGCCGTAGACACGCGGCAGGCCGGCCAGCGGCTCGTCCAGCAGCACCGGCAGGGCGCGAAAGTAGCTGCGCGGCAGGCCGTCGCGGATTTCCTTCAGCTGCGCGTCGACGAGGTGGAAGTTGTCGAGCAGCCATTCCGCCGCCGGACTGATGTCGTAGCCGGTGGCGGCCTGCGTGCCGATGTAGCGATGCGCTTCGCGCAGCGTGCGGATGTTGTCCTTCAGGCGCGGGAAGAATGTCCCGGCGCCCGGCCGCGCGCGCGCGGCGCGGTGTGTATCGGCGAGGCTGCGACCATGTTGCGCAAAGCGCTGCAGGCCGAAGATCTCGGATCGAATCGGCGGCTGCACTGCAGCGCGCGCGCTGTCCAGGATGGCGCAAAGGGCCTGCGATGCATCCGGCAGCAGGCGCAGCAATTCGCCGTGGGCCATGCCCCTACAAGATCGCCGTCAACAGCAGGATCGGCAGCACCAGCAGGGACAGCGTGGTCATGAACCGCGTGCTGATGAAGCCGTTCAACGCTTCGGCGGCACAGCGCATGCGAAAGACGGCGCTTCGCTGTGCATTGCAATGCTGCAGGTGCTCGTTCAGCGCGTCCAGCTCCATTGGCGAGGTGTCGACCTGGCTGCCGAACGAGGAAGTGGTCCAGCTCGGGACGGCAAGGGATTCGGACTTCATGGCGACTCCAGGCGCGCGGCCTATCAGGCCACGCGAGAAAATTGAACTCCGGGCGCGAGTACGCGCGCCGATGTCGATCCGGCCCGAGTGCCCTTGGGCGAACGCAGGCCAGTTGCAGCGATGTTAGGAAAGCGGACCGCCGCCGTCTGTCGGACGGCATGCCGTCTGCGGCCCTGCTGGACCCCGTTGCTATGTGCGCTGCTGTACATAGGGTGCCAAAACTGCCTACACTGGGCGCCCTCCAGGGCGCGGGTGGCCGCTTGCCACAACCGATCGCGACAACCGATGCCCCAAACGTCCGCCGCGCCAGGCCCCATGCTCGAATCCTCGGATCCCCACACAAACCAGTTGCTCGCGGCGCTGCCGGCCGCCGAATGGCAACGCTGGTCGGCTCAGCTCGAGCCGGTGACGCTCGAGCTGGGTCAGGTGCTCTATGAATCGGGCAGTTCGCTCAGCCACGTGTACTTCCCGACCTCGGCAATCGTCTCGCTGCTGTACGTGATGGAAAACGGCGCGTCGGCGGAGATCGCCGTCACCGGGTTCGAAGGCGTCGTCGGCGTGGCGCTGTTCATGGGCGGCGAGACCACGCCCAGCCGTGCCGTGGTGCAAAGCGCCGGAAACGCCTTCAGGCTCGAGGCGCAGATCGTCAAGCGCGAGTTCGATCAGTCGCACCCTGTGATGCATCTGCTGCTGCGCTACACCCAGGCGCTGATCACGCAGATGGCGCAGACCGCCGTGTGCAATCGCCACCATTCGCTGGATCAGCAACTGTGCCGCTGGTTGTTGCTCAGCCTCGACCGGCTGCACGGCAGTGAACTGCGCATGACGCAGGAGCTCATCGCCAACATGCTCGGGGTGCGCCGCGAAGGTGTCACCGAAGCGGCGTCGAAGCTGCAGTCGGCCGGGTTGATCAAGTATTCGCGCGGGCGCATCCAGGTGCTCGACCGCGCTGCGCTCGAACAACGCAGCTGCGAGTGTTACGCCGTGGTGAAGAAGGAATACGACCGGCTGCTGCCGGACGAACCGTCTTCCTGACAGGCCGGCATGCCGTGCCGTCGCGCCCGGCGCGATGTGCCGCAAGCAAGGTAAGCGACACCGCGGATCGCGCCTTCTGCGCTGTAGGACCGTACCCACACGCTCAGGCGGCGCTTGCCGATGGCCCTTGCGCGGCCACGCCACGAACATCACGCCATGCCAGAACAATTCAATGGGCGCAACGTGATCAAGATCCCAAAGCCGGAGCATTCGCTGGTCAAGAACCATCTGCTCGCTGCATTGCCGCATGGCGACTATCAGCGCTGGGCACCTCATCTGGAGTCGGTGGAACTGCGTGCGGGGCAGGTGCTCTACGAGCCGGGCAGCGCAGCCGCCTTCGTCTACTTCCCGTCGACTGCCGTCATCTCCTTGATGTCGATGACACTCGACGGCGCTTCGGTCGAGCTGGCCGTGGTCGGCGCGGAGGGCATGGCCGGCGTGGCCGTGTGGATGGGCAGCAGCACCATGTTCAGCCAGGCCGTGGTGCAGTCCGCAGGCCACGCCTACCGTCTGCGTGCGCCGACCCTGCGCGGGGAACTGCAGCCCAGTGGCGCCGTGCTGGCGTTGCTGCTGCAATACACGCAGGCACTGATGGCACACGTCGCGCAAACGGCGCTGTGCAACCGCTACCACACCATCGACCAGCAGCTGAGCAAGCGGCTGTTGCTGGGCCTGGATCGATCGCCCGCGGACGAGTTGTCGATGACGCAGGAAAGCGTCGCCAACCTGTTGGGTGTGCGCCGCGAAGGTGTCACCGCGGCGGCGTTGAAACTGCAACACGCGGGCGTGATCCGCTACCAGCGTGGCCACATCGTCGTGCTCGACCGCGACCGCCTGGAGAAGTGCGCCTGCGAGTGTTATGCCTGTGCCAAGAAGGAGCATCAGCGGCTCTTGCCCTCGTTGCCGATGCACGAGCCGCTGGGCAGCCTGCCGCTGCCGCATGCCAGGCCCGTGCCGGCCCGGCGCCCCTGGCGTGCGGATCTGTCCCTGGCGGCCTGAAGGCTGCACGCGCTATGTGCGCTGGCAGACGGTGAAGCCCGTCGCAGCCGGGCACACTGCGCGCATCTGGCGCTGCAGAATCCGAAAGCGCCTCGATACACGGCCTGTTGCGGCGCAAGCGTCGCGATGCGCTGCACCGAAAGTGCCCTGTGGCCAGCGCTCAGAACCACCTCATCGAGTTGCTGCCGCGCGCGTCGCAGCAGCGCCTGCTGTCGCTGTGTGAACCGGTGGAATTGCAGTTGTCGCAGACCTTGTGCGAAAGCGGCGCACCCACGCGCGAGCTGTACTTCCCGACGCAGGGTTTCATATCGCTGGTCGCCATGAGCCACGGACATCCCGGGCTGGAGGTGGGCATGGTGGGGCGCGAAGGCATGCTCGGCGCGCAATTGGCGCTGGGTGTGGCGACTGCGCCCTTGCGCGCGCTGGTACAGGGTTCGGGGCAGGCTTGGCGCATCGGACAGCGCGCGTTTCGCGCTGAACTGGCGCGCAGCCCTGACTTGCAGAAGCTGCTGCACCGTTATGTCTATGTGTTGATGACGCAGTTGGCTTCCAGTGCCGCATGCCTGCGCTTCCATCTCATCGGCCCGCGACTCGCGCGCTGGCTGTTGATGAGCCAGGATCGCGCCCATTGCGATCACTTTCACGTGACCCATGAGTTCCTGGCCTACATGCTCGGCGTACGCCGCGCCGGCATCACTGGCGCGGCCAGCGGCCTGCAGCGCGCAGGGCTCATCGAATACCGACGCGGGGCGCTCAGTGTGCTCGACCGCCCCGGCCTGGAAGCCATGGCCTGCAGCTGCTATGCGCTCGACCGGCAAGCGTACGAGGCGCAACTCGGCTGAGCCTGCAACTGCATGCGGCACTGCACAAGCAGTGCGTTGCGTGCGCTTGCGAACAGACGGCATAGGTCGGCACGCGCAAAGATGCGCTTACATCTTCCCTTTCACGACTGAAGGACACCGACCATGAGCCTCGCCAATCCCTCCTATCCCTTGCCCGAAGCCGGACAGTCGCTGCCGGGTCAGAACGACTTGTCCGGCACGCCGTTGAAGCCGCAAGCCGAACACCCCAGCACCACCGCAGAGGTGATGACGCGTGTGGTGAAGGGTGCGCACGAAACGATCGATCGCGTTGCCGAGCGGGCAACGCCTGCGCTGGAGCAGCTGGAGCATGGTCTGGCCCAGACCGGCGAGGTGCTGCACGACAAGGCCGAGCAGTGGCGTGCGACGGGTGACGAGTGGGCCGACACCCTGCGTGGCAGCGTGCGCGAACACCCGCTGGCGGCCGTGGCGGCCGCGCTCGCGGTGGGCGTGGTCCTTGCGCGCCTCGCGCGCTGAGGGCGCACGTTGACACCTGACGGCATCCACGACGCGGACCGCCACGCGCGCGCCGCTGCCGTCGGCTCGGCACGCCGGGTCGCCTGGCGGCTCGGCGCCGCCACCGCCGTCCTGGCTGGCATCGCTTCAGGGCCTCGTGCAGGAGCTGCCCGGCCTGATCAGCGACCGCATCGAACTGCTGTCGCTGGAACTGCAGCGCGCCGGGCAGGTGCTGGCGCAGATCGTCGCGCTCATCGTCGCCGCGGCAATCCTGGCGGTGACCGCCTGGCTGGCGCTGTGGGGCGGTGTGGTCGTGGCCCTCATCGAGGCGGGCCTGCACTGGGCTGCCGCGTCATCGATCGTGCTCGTCATCAACCTGGGCGCCTGCGGGTGGGCGGTGGCGCGTGTGCGCAAGCTGGCGCCGCTGCTGCAGCTGCCGGCGACGCGGCGGCACCTGACCCTGTCGCAGCCCTCGACCGCAAGCCAACCGCCCTCACCCGATGAACACACCGACGATCTCGCCGCTGCTACCGCACGGTCACACTGAACTCCCGCAGGGCACGCTCGACGAGCGCATCGCGCTGGCCGAACAACGCCTGGTGGCACGCGAGCAGGCCTTGCGGCAGGGGGCTCAGGCGCTGCTGCAACGCGCGCAACATGCCACCGAGCCGCGCCGCATGCTGCGCCCGGCGCTCTACGCGCTGGGCGCGCTGGCCCTTGCGTGGGGCGCCATGCGACTGATACGGGGCAGACCCGGCAGCGCAAGGCCCGAGCACCACGGACGCATCGGCGGCGACTGCAGAAGCCTCGCCGGCCTCACGCTTTGGCGAGGTGCCCTGGGTGCGCGCCGCAGCCCTGCTCTGGCCGTTCTTGCCGGCGGCCTGGAGAGGACGCATGGGTCCCGAGGCCGCGTCGGTTCTCGTGGCCGTGGGCCTGCCATTGGCCGGGCTGCTGTTGCGCAAGCGCCCGCGCGCGCCCTTGCCAACCCGGCGCTCCGAGTGAGTGCTTTCGCGGGCCTTGGCTCGCGCCTTCTTTCCTACAACACCGCGCGGCACCGTCCTGTATGCCGCACCCTGTGGCGTCCCTAGCATGAGTATTCCCCGGCTTTGCCGATCTGTCGTCAGTAACCTCTTAGGAGACATCTCATGAACGTATCCCGACTGTTGATAGCCACCGCATGCTCGATGGCCGTGGCCGGCGCCGCGGGCGTGGCCTTCGCGCAGACCACCACGCCCGCCACGCCCGCCACGCCGAGCTCCACCACGCCGAACCAGAGCCAGACCCAAGGCCAGACGCCGAGCACCACGACGGCACCGGCCAATACGACGCCGGGCAACATGAACTCGACGACGCCGCGCCCGGCTGAAGCGACGACGCCGAGTACCGGCACCACGGGCACGCCCAGCACCACCGGCACCGCGGCGACGCGCTCGCCCGACGGCAGCATGCGCACCCCGGCGGACCGCGCGACCGATGAACACGGAACGCGCCGCACGCGCCGACCGCAACTAAGGTCGAGCAAGGCAGCGGCCGGCAGCGAGTCGAAAGACTCGCTGCCGGCCGCGTTTCAGCGCTTGCGCAAACCCCCGCTGTCGCCGAACACCTTGCCGCTCGGCGCAGGGCCGGTCGTGGCACTGCTGGCAGTCAAACCCTTCGGCGCAGCTTTCGACATACCGAAGACTTCTTCCATCGGTTTGTCGTCGGGCAGCACATACACGATCGCCTTGCGCGTGGCAAAGATCGGCTGGATGAAGTTCTCGTAGAACGCCACCGGCACATTGATGCAGCCGTAGGAGATGCGGTTGTCGTCGATCGTCGGCGTGGCCAGGCGCTCGGCGCGCCGCTCCACCACATTGCCCGTGCGCACACGGTGCATCGAGACGGCCGCGTCGTAGTCCACCCAGACGACATCTTCGCCCTGCATGTTTCGGCCACGCTCGGCGACGAAGCGCCCCGCCGGCGTGGTGCGCTCTGCAGGAAGGATCTGCGCCATCGGCCGGGTGCCGATGCCGGGCACGGAGTCGTCGCCGAGCGCCGCACCCAGCAACACGGCGCTGTGCGCGCGCAGGCGCGCATTGGCGTCGAACACGAACACGCTCGCCCGCTTCTTGTCGACGATGATGAAGGGCGCGCCGGCGTGGTCGCCGGTCGCGGCGATCCAGTCGGCCAGCTGCCGCGCCTGAATGCTCGCCACCATGCCGGCGCCGAATTCGGCGCTGTGCGACGGCAGCGCAGGCGGTGGCGGCAGGGCTGTTTCGGCAGCGACGACATTCGGCGGCAAGGAAGACATCAGCCCCATGCACACCGCCATCGGGACAGCCGCCCACGCCGGGACGCCGAAGAAGCGCGGCGCGTGTCGGTGTGTTCATGGCGATGCCCGCGTGGCCCAATCCAGCGCGGCCTTGCCGCCCGCCGCCGACACGGCGCTGACCAGCGTGCCCCAGCCGATGTCGATCAGCGACAGGCGCAGCGGCCAATCGCGCAAGCGTCGCCAGGTTCGTGAGGTCGTAGGTGGCGTAGGCGAAGAAGCCGAACAGCGCGCCCATCGTCAGTGTCATGGCCCAGCTCGAGCCGTCGTGCTGCGGCGACACGGCAAAGATCACCACGCCCAGCGCATACAGCAGATAGAACACCACGGCGACGCCGACATTCGGCTCTTCGGCCATCAGGTGGCCGATGCCCTGCTGATACATCGACTTGGCGATGACGCCGAGCCAGAGCATGTCCAGTGCCACCATCACGATGGCGGTGCCGGCATAGGCGGCGACGTACTTGTTCATGCAAGCCTCAAGGTTTTGCGCTGACGCGCCAGATCACGTTGCCCACATCGTCGGCCACCAGCAGCGCGCCGCGCGCGTCGATGGCCACGCCCACGGGCCGGCCCATCGCCTTGCCAGCCTCGGTGAGAAAGCCGCTCAGCACATCCAGCGGCGCACCCGCGGGCTTGCCATTCTGGAACGGCACGAAGATCACCTTGTAGCCGCTGTGCGGCCGGCGGTTCCACGAGCCATGCTGGCCGATGAACATGCCATCCGCAAACGCCGCCGGCAGCTTGCCGCCCTCGGCGCGCGCCAGCCCGAGCGATGCGGTGTGCGGGCCCAGTGCGTAGTCGGGCACCAGCGCCGTCGCCACCAGCGCCGGCTGCGACTGCTCGACCCGCCCATCCAGGTTCTGGCCGAAGTAGCTGTAGGGCCAGCCATAGAAGCCGCTGTCCTGCACCGAGCTCAGGTAGTCGGGCACCAGGTCGCTGCCCAGCTCGTCACGCTCGTTGACCACCGTCCACAGCACCTGGCCGGCCGCGTCCCAGGCCATGCCCACGGGGTTGCGCAGGCCCGAGGCGAAGACGCGGTGCGCACCGCTGTCGACCTGCACTTCCCAGATCGCGGCACGGCCTTCCTCCATCATCATGCCGCGCTCGCCGACATTGCTGTTGGAGCCCACGCTGACATACAGCTTGCTGCCGTCGGTGCTGGCGAGCAGGTTCTTCGTCCAGTGGTGGTTGATCGGGCCGCCCGGCAGATCGAGCAGCTTGGTGCCGGGTGCAGAGATGACGGTGTCGCCGCTGCGGTAGGGAAAACTCAGCACCGCGTCGGCATTGGCCACGAACAGGCGTTCGCCGATCAATGCCATGCCGAAGGGTGAATACAGGCCGCTCAGCAAGACCGAGCGGGTTTCGGCGATGCCGTCGCCGTCGGCGTCGCGCAGCAAGGTGATGCGGTTGGCGCTGGGCGTGCCGGCGCCGGCACGCTTCATCACCAGCGCCATGACGTATTCCCTGATGCCCTTGCTGCCTTCCGGCTTGGGTGGCGCGTTGCTTTCGGCCACCAGCACGTCGCCATTGGGCAGCACCAGCAGCCAGCGCGGGTGATCCAGCCCGCTGGCAAAGGCCACCACCTGCAGCCCGGCCGCCGCCTGCGGCGCGGCGCCTTGCGGCCAGCCGGTGGCGGGCGCGATATTCACCGTGGGCAGCAGCGTCTTGGTCGGCGCCGGCAGTTCGGGACTGGGCCCGGTGCCTTGCGCCACCGACAGGTTCGCGGTCTCGCCGCAACCCCACAGCGCAGCACCCACCAGCGTGCAGGCAACGAGCGCCGCCAGGCGCTTCCCAACGCTCATCGGTAAGCCAGCTCGGGCGTCGCGGCGCGCAGCGGCAACGACCTGTCGCTGTGCGTGCGCGTCGATCTCTGTGTCTGCAGGTGGTCGAACAGGATCCAGAGCAGTGGCGCGCCCATCGTCCAGAAAGGAAGAAGCCAGATCGGAAGCATGCTGCCCATGGTGAAAGTCCTTTGCGGATGAAAAGTGGTTGGAGCGAAGAATCGTCAGGCCGCTTGCGAAGGGCCGGCCGCAGGAGTCAGCTGCGTCAGCGTGCCGTGATCGCCCATGCCGATGGGCTTGCCCGCCACCACCGACGCGGCCATCGCCACCATGCGCACCATCCTGCTGTTCGGTGCATCCCAGTACTCGGCCGTGTGCGGCCGAAACTTCAGCAAGGCCAGGTCCGGCGAATCCTTGCCCTGCGGAAACCAGGGGCGCGCCGCAGCGGTCCACAGCCGCTCGATCGTTGCGCGGTCGGTGTGCAGTTCACCGCTACCGGACACCGACACATAGGTCGATGCCGCGTGGTCGGTGAAGCTCAGGTTGAGCGCGTCCAGATGCTCGACCTTGGCCGAGCGCAGGTCGGTGAAGAACCAGATGGCGCCATCGGCATCCATCTCCAGTGGGGACATCGGCCGACTCTCCAGCATCGCTTCGCCGTCAGAACCGGTGAGCATGGCCACCGACATCGGTTCGATCAGTTCGCAAAGCTGACGAAGCTCCGGCGAGTGTTGGGTTTGTATCTTCATGGGGACTCCTTTGAAGCCGCATGTTCGGGCCAGGACGCCGTGTCGTCTGTGCGCTGCGCAACGCAAGCGCGCTGTGTTCGACAGCGAACAGACGCACGGCGCACTGCATAGGAAGCTGCGTCTCAGGTGCCCGCCTTGTCGGCACCGGGAGTGTCTTGTGCTGGCCGTGGTCGTCCCTGCCCATAACGAGGAGAGAGAACTCGATGCCTGCCTGCAGTCGCTGCTGCGGGCCGCGCGCTGGCCGGCGCTGGGTGGCGAAAGCGTGCTCTTCGTCGTCGCGCTGGACAGTTGCACCGACCGCAGCGCCGCGGTCGCGCGGCGCGCCGGCGTGGACACGGTGACTGTCCAGGCGCGCAACGTCGGCCTGGCCCGCGCGGCAGGCGCAGACCTGGCGCTGGCACGGGGCGCACGCTGGCTGGCCTTCACCGACGCCGACACGGTGGTCGCGCCCAACTGGCTGCATGCGCAGTTGGCACTGCGAAGCGAGGCGGTATGCGGCACGGTCGGCGTGCGCGACTGGGGCGACTACGGCGCGGCCATGCGCCAGCACTACGCGCAGACCTACAACGACGCCGACGGCCACCACCACATCCACGGCGCGAACCTCGGCGTCAGTGCCGATGCGTACCGGCGCGCCGGCGGCTTCCAGCCGCTGGCCAGCAGCGAGGACGTGGCGCTGGTGAAGGCCCTGCAGGCAGTGGGTGTGCGCATTGCGTGGTCGGCCGCGCCGCGCGTGACGACCAGCGCGCGCCGCGAGTTCCGCGCGCCCGACGGCTTCGGCGCGACGCTGCAGCGGGTGGACGAACAAGCGCGAGGCCTGGCCGGATCGCTGCCGACATGAACCCTGTCGAGCGACACTTCCACACAGCGCGCTGCTGCCGCGCCTGCGCGCCGCGCTGGCCGATCTGGACCCGGCCGAATCGCCCTCTGCCTGGCTGGAACAACTGGTGCGCCATGCGCCTGGACACGCTGCCGCTGCCCGGCGGCGGCGCCACGCTGCAACGCTGGCAGGCGCTGAGTGCGGTGGCCGAGCACGATCTGTCCTTGGCCAAACTCTACGAAGGCCATACCGACGCGCTGGCGGTGATGGCGGAAGTCGCACCCGGGTTTCAGCCCTCGCCTGGCGCCACCTGGGGCATGTGGGCGGCGGAGTCGCCACAGGCTCGCTGCATCGTCGAATCGACGGCCGCGGGACCGATTCGCTTGAGCGGCGCCAAGAACTGGTGCTCCGGCGCGGCCCACCTGAGCCACGGCCTGCTCACCGCCTGGTTCGCCGACGGCCGCGGGCCGCAACTGGTGTGCCTGCCCATGCACCAGCCGGCGGTGTCGGTGAACGCCGGCGCCTGGCAGGCCGTCGGCATGGCCGGCAGCGCCAGCCTGGACATCGACTTGCGCGGCGCATCGGCCGAGCTGGTCGGCGAGCCCGGTGCGTATCTGTCCCGCCCCGGGTTCTGGCAAGGCGGTGCGGGCATCGCCGCGTGCTGGTATGGCGGCGCGTTGAGCCTGGCAAAGACCTTGCAGCGCGCGTTGCAGCAGGCCGCACCGGCGCAGCGCAGCGCCTTCCGGCTGGCCGCATTGGGCAAGGTGGACGTGTCGCTGCAGGCCACCGCGGCCTTGCTGCGCGAGGCTGCCGACTGGATCGACCGCCACCCCGCCGAGGACGCCGCCGCCGTGGCCTTGCGCGTGCGGCTGGCGGCCGAAGCCACGGCCACGCGGGTGCTCGACGAAGTCGGCCGCGCGCTCGGCGCCACACCGTTTTGCCGCGATGCACGCTTTGCCCGCGCGGCCGCGGACCTGCCGGTCTTCGTGCGCCAGAGCCACGCCGAGCGCGACTTCGCCGCGTTGGGCGAACGTCGATCCACGATGGAGGACAGCACATGGCTTCTGTGATGCGGCCCGCGCGCATTGCCGGCGAGGGCACCGACAGCAGCACCTGGCAAGCCTGGCTCGAAGACGCCGAGCTGCCCGAACTGCCCTTGCACGAACGGCTGCCACGGCACGCGCGGCTGGTGGTGGTGGCGCCGCATCCGGACGACGAAGTGCTGGCCTGCGGCGCGCTCTTGCAGAGCCACGCCGAACGCGGTGGCGAGTCGTGCATCGTCGCCGTCACCGACGGCGAGGCGAGCCATCCCGGCTTGTCGTCGCCCGAGCGCGCGGCCCTGGCCCAGCAGCGCCGCGAGGAGCGCCTGCAAGGGCTCGCCTGCATGGGCTTGCCGCCCAGCGCGGTGCGACGCCTGGGTCTGCCGGACGGCGAGGTCGCCGTGAACACCACGCACCTGACCGCGAATCTGCGCGCGCTGCTGCGGCCGCAGGACGTGCTGGTCAGCACCTGGGCCCACGACGGCCACCCCGACCACGAGGCCACCGGCCGGGCTTGCCGCCAGTTGAGCAGCGTCGTGGGCTGCAGCTATCTGGCCGCGCCGGTGTGGATGTGGCACTGGGCCTCGCCGGGCGATGCGCGCGTGCCCTGGCGGCGGCTGCGCGCGCTGCGTGTCAACGGCCCCGCCCTGGCGCGCAAGCAGGCGGCGCTGGCCGCGCACCAAAGCCAGCTCATGCCGCGCGATGACGAGCACGGTGCGGTGCTTGGCGCCGCCATCCGCTCACGCGCAGCCTGGCGCAGCGAGTACTTCTTCGTCTGACGCATGGCACCCGAAGCGCCTGAGGCGGTTGTCGGGCCGGCGCATTTCGATGCGATGTTCCGCGACAGCGATGACCCGTGGCAGTTCCGCACACGCTGGTACGAAGCGCGCAAGCGGGCCCTGACCCTGGCCTGCCTGCCGTCGCGGCGATTCGAAAGCGCCTACGAACCGGGCTGCGCGAACGGCGAACTCTCCGCCGAGCTGGCGCTGCGCTGCGAGCGCCTGCTGGTGACGGACGGCTCGGCACGCGCCGTCGATCTGGCACGCGATCGGCTGGCCGCCATGTCGCATGTCGAGGTGCGCCAGGCCTGGCTGCCCGCGGCGTGGCCAGAGGAGATCCTTCGACCTGATCGTCATCAGCGAGCTGGGCTACTTCCTGGCCCCCGACGCACTCGATGCACTGGCCGCGAAAGCGCTGCAGTCCTTGCGCAGCGGCGGGTGCGTGCTGGCCTGCCACTGGCGGCGCGCGATCGCGGGTTGCACGCTGGACGGCGACGCGGTGCACCAAAGGCTCGAACGGACAACTGGGCCTGCATCGCCTGACGCAACTTCAGGAAGCGGACTTCAGGCTCGATGTGTGGAGCGACGACGCGCGCTCGGTGGCCGAGCGCGAGGGTTTCGATTGGTAGCTCGGCGCTAAGGTCTGGCGCGGCTCAGAGCCTGGGCCACCTCGCCGTGCGACATCAATGTCTGCCACCACAGCCGATAGCCGGCGTCGCTGGGGTGCAGGCCGTCGCGGGCGTTCAAGGACTTGTCGATCACGAAGGGGTCGTCGCTGCGTTCGTGGAAAAGATTCACATAGATCGCACCGGTGCGCGCAGCGGCGTCCTGCACGGCGCCATGCATGTCGCGTGATCGCTGCGTCATCCACCACGACACCGGCGGGTAGAAGAACGGCGCATTGCCCACGTTGCCCGCCGGCATCAGGATCACCGTCTTGCCGCGCTGGTGCGCCAGGTCGGCGACCTGCGCGATGTCGGCGCGCATGGCGTCGACGCCGCGCAGGCGGATGACGTCGTTGCCACCCGCCTGCACGAGCACGATGTCGAAGCGCCCGTCACCGTCCAGCTGGCCCACCACGTCGGCAAACTTCGCGCCGTCCTGGGCGCGGTTCTCGATCTTCAACCGTGGATGCGCCTGCCCGATCAGGCCCGCCAGGCTGTGCTGCGCCGAGGTCGCGCCTGTGCCGACCCCCGTGCTGTCGCCGACCACCAGCATGCGCACGGTCGCGTCGTTGGGGCTTTGTTGCCACGGCTCGCTCAGACGAGCCAGTTCGACGGATTGCCGCAGGCGCCACGCCGCGCAGCCCGAGCTCAGCAACAAGACACCGCCGGCAAGCAGCCACAGCGCGAGCCTCATTGCCACAGCTTGACCAGCCGAGCCAGCAAGGGCTCCATCTGCTGCTGCGATTCCAGGCGGAAGCGCGCTCGCGTCGGCGTGCTGCGCGGCCCGATCCTGACGCTGACCGAGCCGCGCGGTGCGCAGGCGAATGCGGCTTCGTCGTTGCTGTCGTCGCCGACGACCAACGCACGTTCGGCACCGCAATGGCGCATCACGCTCAGCAACGCATGGCCCTTGTGGGGCGCCGCCGCGGGCGTCACGTTCAACACGCAGTGGCCATGCATGCAGCGCAGGCCCGCGCCCCAGCGCGTGCTCTGCACATCCAGCCAGGCGCGGGCTTGTGCCGGCTCGGCGGCACACACGTAATGCAGGGCCAGCGACAGTCCCTTGTCCTCCAGTTCCACGCCATGCTCGCGCAGCCCCGCAGCCTGCTGGCGCAGCAGCGCGCGGCAGGCGTCGAGCTGGCGGCTCAGAGAACCGGGCATGGGGCAGCCTTGGCGTTCGGCGCCGTGGTTGCCGACGAGGTAGCGCGGCCTGAAACCCAGACGCTCGCGCGCGTCGTCGACGCGCCGCCCGGTGATCACGGCCACCGGCCAATCGCGCGCCAGCGCCTGCAGGTGAAGCGCGGTGTCGGGTGGAATGGCAGCTTCTTCGCGGCAAGGCACCAGCGGTGCCAGCGTGCCGTCCAGATCGAAGGCCAGCAGCGCGCGGCTGACACCCAGTCGGCGCAGTGCCGCCTGGCCCGAAGGCGACAACAGATCCGCCATCAGGCGCCTGCCGCCAGCGAAAGGGCCGTCACCGCGGCACCTGGTGAGCGCCTTGCGGGCGCGCGTGCTTCGCGCAGCGCTGCGGCATCCAGGAGCATGTTCGCCGCCCAGCGGTGGACGTTCGCAAACTGCACCGTCTTGCGCAGGACGCGCATGCGTTGCTGCTGCTCCTCGACCGGCATGTCCAGCGCACGGTGCAGGGCCTGCGCCACTTGCGCCGTGTCGTAGGGGTTGACGAGCAGGGACTGCTGCAGCTCCTGCGCGGCACCGGCAAAGCGGCTGAGCACGAGCACGCCGCGTTCGTCGTCCCGCGCCGCGACAAATTCCTTGGCCACCAGGTTCATGCCGTCGTGCAGGCTGGTCACCAGGCACACGTCGGCCGCACGGTACAAGGCGTTGATGGCGTCCTTGTCCTGATAGACATCGAGCAGGACGATCGGCGCAGCGCCGCGTTTGCCACGGCCACTGCGCAGGCGCCGGTTGATGCGCTTCACCTCGACTCGTCACCGCCTTGCGCAACGCGGCATAGTCCGGCAGGCATTCGCGTGTCGGCGCGGCGACCTGCACGAAGCGCAGCCGGCCCTGCCACTGCGGCTGGTCGAGCAGCAGCTGCTCGATGGCCAGCAGCCGCTCGAGCAAACCCTTGGTGTAGTCGAAGCGGTCGACACCGACCACCAGCTTGCCGTCGGCCGGCAGCGACCATTGGCGCCACGCGCTCTGCCTGCAATGCGCCACGCCGGGCTGGGCCAGCACCTCGGTGGGCGTCGGCCAGGCGATGGAGATCGGATAGGTCTTGGCCTGCCAGGCATGGCGCGCGGTGTGCCCGCGCGTTGCAGCCACGGGACCTTCGAGCGCGTGTCCACACAGCGCCGCGGTGACGACAAAATTGCGGCGGTGCTGTTCGGTCTGGAAGCCGACGATGTCGCTGCCGAGCAAGCCGCCAACCAGATCATCGAGCCAGGGGCAGGTTTGCATCTGCTCGGGGTGACCCCAAGGCACATGCCAGAAGCTCAGGACCGTGGCGCGTGGCAATTGCTGGCGCACCAGCGCGGGCACCAACGCCAGGTGGTAGTCCTGCACCAGCACGATCGGGTCGTTCTGCCGCGCCTCATCGACCACGGCCTGTGCGAAGCGGCGGTTGACCGCGCGGTACTGGGCCCAGTCGGACTCGACGAACCTGGGCTTGGCATGCGCCAGGTGACACAGTGGCCACAACGCACCATTGGACAAGCCGTCGCCGTACCCGGCGCGTTCGGCGTCGCTCAACCAGATATGGCGCAGCGCGTAACCGCCACCGCCGGCCACGCCGGGCACACGCCACACGGCCGCGGCATCCACCACCTCGCGGTCTGCCGTGCCGCTGCCATGGGCTATCCAGGTGCCGTTGCAGGCATGGACCACCGGCTCCACGGCAGTGACGAGGCCACTGGAAGGACGCACGGCGCGCAGCGCGCCATCGACGCGCTCGTGCGACCACGGTGCGCGGTTGGAGACGACGATGATCTGCTCGCCGTGCAGCCGCGAATGGAACAGTTGCTGCAGCGTGCGCGCGTCCCACGGCGACGCCGTGGCGGCGCTTGCCCCGCTGTGGCTGTGCACTGCCCGCAGTTGCAGTACCGCAGCTCCCGGCATACGCGCAGAGATGGGCCGTGGCGGGCGGCCCGGCAGCGTGGGGGTCAAGGTTTCGGCGTCCATGCCGCAAAGTTATCGCGGGCCGGCCAACACGGTCTGTTCGCCAGCGCACTCAGACGTGGGCCTTGCCTTCGCGGCGCCCTGCGCCCGAGCCACTTCGACGGTGATGTCCTACGCCAACTCGGGAACTTGGCGCACGGAGTCGCACGCGGCCCGGACAGCAAGATGCTCTTCGAATCACTTTGTCGACACCATGCACACCACCCTTCCCATCGAGCGCCCGTCGCTGGCGCTGTTCGGCATCGAACCCTGGCGCGCCGCGTTCGAATTTGCATCGCACCACATTGCGCCGGAAGAAACAAAGTCTCCGGCCGGCGATGGTCACCCGGTGATCATCTTTCCCGGCATGGGCACGGACGGCACAGCCGTCGCACCGCTGCGCCGCTACTGCAAATCCCTGGGATACGAAGCGCTCGACTGGGGCCGCGGCTTCAATCGCGGGCCCCAGGGCGACATCGACGCCTGGTTGGCCGACTTGAAGGGACATACCGCGCAGCTGCTCAGCGGCTTCGAAAAGAGCGCCACCTTCATCGGCTGGAGCCTGGGTGGCATCTATGCACGCGAACTGTCGAAGACGATGGGCCGGCGTGTGCGCCAGGTGATCACCATCGGCACCCCGTTCAATGCCAGCGCCGATCACACCAACGTCGGCTGGATCTTCCGCCTGCTCAGCGGCAACGCCCCGCCCTTCGATGCCGCGCTGAGTGCGCGACTGCGCAGTGCGCCATCGGTGCCGACGACATCGATCTACAGCCGATCGGACGGTGTGGTGGCCTGGCAGACCTGCAGGCACGAGGCCGAGTCGCAGCGCGTGCAGGATCTCGAAGTCAGTGGCAGCCACGTCGGCCTGGGATGGAACCGATCGGTGCTTCGCATCGTGGCTGATCGGCTGGCGCAGGCGCCGGGGCGTTGGCAACGCTACGAGCCGGACGGCGTCGCCATGGCGCAGCGCTGAGCCTGGCTTCAGCGCATCGCGGCGGCTTCGTGCCGCTCGCGCGAACTGTTTGCGCAATGTGCGCTGCCATACAGATCGAAGAACGCGCTCGCCCTAAGGTCGCACATCACCCAGCATACGACACCCGTCTCATTCGTCAAGGAACTGTCATGAAGAAGCCCGCCAAACCCGCGTCCGACGCCATTGCCTCGAAGGCGGCCGCACGCAGCACCAGCGGCCGGCCATCGGCGCCGCCGCGCGACACCGCCGGCGATGCGCTGGCGCACCAGGCCCAGGCCACGCAGGCATTGGTGGAATCGATGCCGTGGAATGCCAACAAGCCGCTGGAGATCGGCCGCGACAACGCCGTCAACCCGCCAGAAGGCCTGCAGGTTGAACCGACCTCCGCCGCCGTCACCGCCAGCACGCTGAGCGAATCGAACGCCTCGGACAAGACCGGCAACGGCACGCCGGCGATCGGCGTGAACGCGAGCATCGGCTCGCTCGACCGCGTGCGCGCCGACGCCGGCGGCCAGGTGCTGACCACCAACCAGGGCGTGGCGATCGCCGACAACCAGAATTCGCTGAAGGCCGGGCTGCGCGGCCCGACGCTGCTGGAAGACTTCATCCTGCGCGAGAAGATCACGCACTTCGACCACGAGCGCATTCCCGAGCGCATCGTGCACGCGCGCGGCTCGGCCGCGCACGGCTACTTCGAAGCCTACGGCTCGCTCGCCGAGCACACCCGCGCCGCGCCCTTCGCCGAGGCCGGCAAGCGCACGCCGGTGTTCGTGCGCTTCTCCACCGTGGCCGGCGAGCGCGGCTCGGTCGACACGGCGCGCGATGTGCGCGGCTTTGCGGTCAAGTTCTACACCGACGAAGGCAACTGGGACCTGGTCGGCAACAACATCCCGGTGTTCTTCATCCAGGACGCGATGAAGTTCCCCGACCTGGTCCACGCGGTCAAGCCCGAGCCGCACCACGGCATGCCGCAGGCGGCGTCGGCGCACGACACCTTCTGGGACTTCGTCTCGCTGATGCCCGAGTCGACGCACATGCTGATGTGGGTGATGTCCGACCGCGGCATCCCGCGCAGCTATCGCATGATGCAGGGCTTCGGCGTGCACACCTTCCGCCTGGTCAACGCGCAAGGCGCGTCGAGCTTCGTCAAGTTCCACTGGAAGCCGATGCTCGGCACGCATTCGCTGGTCTGGGACGAAGCCGCGAAGATCGCCGGCGCGGATGCCGACTTCCACCGCCGCGACCTGTGGGAAGCCATCGAGGCCGGCGAGTATCCCGAGTGGGAACTGGGCTTGCAGATCTTCACCGAAGAACAGGCCGAGCGCTTCAGCTTCGACGTGCTGGATGCGACCAAGCTGATTCCCGAAGAACTGGTGCCGGTGCACGCCGGTCGGGCGCATGGTGCTGAACCGCAACCCGGACAACTTCTTCGCCGAGACCGAACAGGTGGCCTTCTGCGCCGCGCACGTCGTGCCGGGCATCGACTTCAGCAACGACCCGCTGCTGGCCGGGCGCATCCATTCGTACGTCGACACGCAGATCACCCGCCTGGGCGGGCCGAACTTCCACGAGATCCCGATCAACGCGCCGATCGCGCCGGTGCACAACAACCAGCGCGACGGCCTGCATCGCCAGGCGGTCCATCGCGGGCGCGTCGCCTACGAGCCCAACTCGCTGGCGGGCGGTTGCCCGTTCCAGGCCGGCGCCGCGGGCTTCGTCTCCTTCCCCGCACCGGTGCAGGAAGACAAGGTGCGTGGCAAGCCGGAGAAGTTCGCCGAGCACTACGCGCAGGCCACGCTGTTCTACGACAGCCAGACGCCGGTGGAGCACGCGCACATCGTCGCCGCCTTCCGCTTCGAGCTGAGCAAGCTCACGGTGCCGGCGATCCGCGAACGCATGCTGTCGTCGCTGGTGAACGTGTCCGCCGAACTGGCCGCGCGGTGGCCGAAGGGCTGGGCATGGCGGTGCCTGCGGCCATGCCGCGCGCCGTGGCCTCGGCCCCCAAGCCGGAGGTCACGGAATCGGCCCCACTGTCCTTGACGCACCTGCCCGGCGACGGCGGTGTGCGCACGCGCAAGGTCGCGATCCTGGTGGCCGACGGCGTGGTCGGCGCCTCGGTGGCGGCCGTGCAGAAGGCGCTGCTGCAAGCCGGCGCCGTGCCGAAGGTCGTCGCACCGCGGCTGGGCGCAGTGGCGACCAGCGACGGCGTGGCGCTGCAGGCCGACGGCAGCTTCGAGAACTCGCCGGCCGTGCTCTTCGACGCGGTGGTGCTGGCCGATGGCGAAGCCGGCGGTGCCAGGCTGGCCGCGCTGGGCCAGGCGATGGAGTTCATGGTCAACCAGTATCGACACTGCAAGACCATCCTCGCCCTGGGCTCGTCGGCGGCGCTGCTGCCGATGTTCGGCGTCGCCGCCAGCTTGCCCTCGGGCGAGGCCGATCCCGGCGTGCTCAGCGACAGCGACGGTCACAAGGAAACGATGGCGCGCTTCATCGATGCAGTGGGTCAGCATCGCCACCCGGCGCGCGAGAGCGATCCGCCTGCGGTGTAAGGCGTGCCGGCGCAGGCCGGCGCGACAGCGCTGGGCCGTGGTCGCTCAGCGGCCCTTGCCCGGCGGTTTGCCGCCGGCACCCGGCACCAGCGCGGCGCGGCGTTGTGCATCCATGCCCGGCGTGGCGCGCATGTCGGTATCGACCAGACCGGCCTCGATATCGCGATGCGCCTGCACCATCACCGGGTCAGGTTCTGCCGCGACGTTGTGCGTGGATTCGTCGCGCTCGTGCGGCAGCGGCAGGCCGACACCCTTCGCTGCCGCGCCGGCGCCCGGCGCCAGCGGCGCCTTGCCCACCGCGGCGGGGCCTTTGATCGGCTTGACCTTCGCCGCAGCCTTTGCGGATGGGATGGACTTGTTCTTCATGGCGCTCCGATCGATCAGGTTTCGCGCCGCGTTCAGGCGGCAGCTTGAGGTTGTGGATCGCCCGGCCGTCGTGGCAGGCGAACGGTGAACACCGTGCCCGTCTCGGCGGTGGATTGCACATCGATCGTGCCACCATGCCCGAGCACGATTTCGCGCACGATGAACAGGCCCAGGCCGAGGCTGGTCTTCGAGCGGTCCTGAGCCTGCGCCGCGGCACCGGGCGCACGCACCAGCGGCTCGAAGATGGCCAGGTGCGCGTCCTCGGCGATCGGCTCGCCCCGGTTGCCCACCGTCACCACCAGCGTGTCCGGCTCGCCCGCGGCGCTGAGGGTGATCGGTGCATCGCGGTCGCCGTGCTGCACCGCGTTGGCCAGCAGGTTGGACAGTGCCTGTCGCAGGCGCGGCGCATCGCCCTGAAGGTTCAGGTCACCGGACAGCGTCTGCACGAACTGCTGGTCGGGAAAGCCGGTGCGTATGGATTCGAGCGCGTCTTCGCACACCGCGCCCAGATCGCAATCCGCCAGCTCCATCGGCATGCCCGCGCCCAGCCGCGTGCGTGTGTATTCCAGCAGGTCGCTGATCAGCCCGCCCATCTCGGTACTGGCGCGCTTGATGCGCGCGGCCGCCTTGTGCCGCGCCGCATCGTCCAGGCCCGGCTTGCTCAACATCAGCGTGGACATGTTGATGCCCGACAGCGGGCCGCGCAGGTCGTGGCCCAGCACCGCCAGGAACATGTCGCGCGAGGCCGCCACCTCGCTGGAATAACGCTGCACCGATTCAGCCAGCGCCTTGTCCATGCCTTCGTTGAACAGCATGATCTGGTCGAGCGGATCATGCGTCGCGCTGGCCTCGTCGGAGCGTTTCCAGAAATGCATCACGCTGACGCGCAGCGCACGAAATTCGGCGAACAGCTGCACCAGATCGAAGCCGGCCATCTGCCGCAGCGCGCCGTGCTCCGCCGCAGCGGTGCCTGCAGGCTTGGCCGCGGTGCTGATGTCTTCGGCCTGCGCGGTCCGCTGCTCGTCGGACTTCGGGCGCTCCATCTCGCGGCAGATGCTCATCAGGATCTCGCGGCTGTGGTCGCGCAGCGCCAGCCGCGTCATCGACTTGCCGGCGGGCAGCGTGCGGGCAAAGTCCTCCCAGTCGGCAACGATCGAATCGATGTTCGCCTTGATGAACTGGCTGAGTTTCATGCGCTGAGTCCTGCTGTCACGTGGATTGCGAATCTTGCTTGCCAGTATCCCGAAATCATCCCGCACGGCGCGCGCGAAGCTCTGTGCGCTGGCGCACACAAGGATGAGCGCCGGGCCGCAGCGGGCGAATGACCGGCCAGTGGGTATGCCACCGCACAGACCCTGAGGGGCCACGTCCCTAAGGTCGGGCCTTCGAAAGACACAGCTCCGATGGGCCGGTCGATCTTCAAACACCTCTGCACAGGACGCACCATGAACACTTCCACCAGCGCGCTCGGCCATGAGCGGCCAGGCGCCCACCTCCAGGCCGGTGGATATGCCGCCACCGCGGCGATCCACGGCAGCTTCGCGAGTATTGCTGGCACCCGCTCCCCGATTCCCATCATCATCCTGATCGCGCTGTTCACCTGATCGTCACGGCCATTGCCTGATGCGCCCCGACGAGCAGGCCCCGGCGCCCTCGTCGGCTGACGCCCACACTCAAGCGCGAGGGACACGACGCAATAATCGCGCCGTGATCGCGGACTCCATTGCATCGTACTGGCCGTTCTGGGTGGGTGGCTTGCTGCTGGCGGCACTTGCCGGCCTGCTCATCGTCAACGCCCGCGGCGGCGGCGAGACGCAGGTCGAGCGGCGCATCGAGCGTGTGCATGCGCTGAGCGACGCGGCCTTCGCGCGCGAGCTCGGTGTGCTGCTCGGCCCGCCGTTCCTGGACGGCAACCGCGTGACGACGCTGCTCAACGGCGATCAGATCTTCCCGGCGATGCTGGCCGCCATCCGCAGCGCCAGCGTCTCCATCACCTTCGAGACCTACATCTACTGGTCGGGCGATATCGGTAGAGCGTTCGCCGATGCCCTGGCCGAACGCGCACGCCACGGCGTGAAGGTGCATGTGCTGCTCGACTGGGTGGGCAGCGCGAAGATGGACGAGCAGTTGATCGAGGCCATGAAGGATGCCGGTGTCGAGGTGCACAAGTTCCACCCGCCCCATTGGTCGAAGCTCGGACGGCTGAACAACCGCACGCACCGCAAGCTGCTGGTGGTGGATGGGCGCCTGGCCTTCACCGGCGGCGTCGGCATCGCACCGACAATGGACAGGGCATGCCCAGGACCCCGTCGCACTGGCGCGACACGCACTACCAGGTCGAAGGGCCGGTGGTGGCGCAGATGCAGTCCGTGTTCATGGACAACTGGATCAAGGTGACGGGCCATGTGCTGCACGGTCCGCACTACTTTGCGCCGCTGGAGAGCGCGGGTGGCATGCGCGCGCAGGTGTTCAGCAGTTCGCCCAGTGGCGGCAGCGAGAGCATGCAGCTGATGTACCTGCTGGCCATCGCCGCGGCCACCCGGTCCATCGATCTGTCGGCGGCGTATTTCGTGCCGGACACCTTGACGCGGGACGCCTTGCTCGACGCACTGCGGCGCGGCGTGGCCCTGCGCATCGTCGTGCCGGGCAAGCACATCGACAGCGACACGGTGCGCGGCGCGTCGCGCGCCACCTGGGGGCCCTTGCTGCAGGCCGGCGCCGTCATCGCCGAGTACGCACCGACCATGTACCACTGCAAGGTGATGATCGTCGACGGCTTGCTGGTGTCGGTGGGTTCGACCAACTTCGACAACCGCTCCTTCCGTCTCAACGACGAGGCCACGCTGAACATCCTGGATGCGGATTTCGCCGCCGCCCAGACCGCCGTGTTCGAGGCCGACCTGGCTTTGTCGCAACGCGTCAGCCATGCCGAATGGGCACGGCGCCCGCTGCGCGAGAGACTCCATGAGCGCCTGGTATCGCTGATCGGGTCGCAACTCTGATCCTGGACCACATTCGATCCGATCGTTTCGAATCAAGCGGAAACTGCCTTGCCCGAGCGGACCGGCAAAGTCCCACGGCTTGACGATGGTGTGTCCTACAGGCGCACAACGCGCGCGGCGGCAAGCTTGCGCACTCGTACTTGCGACGCTTTCGCAAGACGCCACCCAAAGGAAACACCATGTCCACGATCTCGAATCTGTCCGACCTCTACATCGACGAACTCAAGGACCTGTGGTCGGCCAACGACCAGATGGCCCGTGCGCTGAAGAAGATCGTCCCGAGAGCCACCCATCCGAAGCTCAAGCAAATGCTCGAGGCGTCGCAAAAGGGCATCGCGGGCCACACCGATCTGCTGAAGGCACTGATCGCCAATCAGGACGAGAAGGTGTCGAAGGAGCACTGCAAGGGCATGCAAGGCCTGGTGGATGAGGCCCTCAAGCACACGATCGAGGACGGTCCGGAAAAGGGTCCGGTGCTGGACGCCGCCATCATTGCCCAGTACCAGCGCATGACGCATTACGGCATCACCGGGTTCGGTACCGTGGCGGCCTTCTCCAAGGCGCTGAAGCTGAAGGACGACAACAAGCAGCTGCGCGCGGCGGTCAGCGAGTTGTACGTGGCCGACGAGCTGATGACCGAGCTGGCCGAAGCAGCAGTCAACGAAGACGCAGCCGCCGAATAGGTCCGAACGCCCGGGCCGTGCTCTTGCCCAGCGTCGATGCGGCACGATCTGCCTGGCATTGACGCTGGCGTGCGCTGCGTGTTCGATCACCCACGCGGGATCGTAGGAAAAGGACGACGGCAGGACCCGGTGCAATCCGCTGGATGCAAAGCGAGCTGCGCTCGACACTGTCGGTCATTCGACATCACCGTAGACCTCATCATGAACACCCTGCCCTTGCTCATTGCCGTACTCGTCATGCTTCCCGCCATCGGCGTCATGCTGTGGGCTTGGTGGACGATGCAGCGTGCCGAGCACGATCTGCGTCTCGACGCCGGCCTGGACAAGGCGGATTTCGATATCGGCACCTGGCCATCTTCCAGCTCTGCAGCGCTCAAATGAACAACCCCTGGTTGAAGAAGAATCCGTTCATGAGCATGTGGCTCAGCGGAGCCAATCGGATCGCCGGTTCGGCGCGCTCCCAGGTTGCGGCCGAGACCAAGCGCCAGATCAACCAGACGCTGGAGCAGGCGACCGATCAAAACCTCCAGCGCTGGTTCGGGGTTGCCGTCGCATCCCGGCCCAAAACCAGGACCAAGGCGAAGGCGAAGGCCAAGCCATCTAGGCGTTGAGCATCAGCCGCGACCTGTAGGAGCCGGACCACAAGCGCTGCCGGCTGCAGCCGATGGCCATTGCGGACGGGTGGCGCGACGATGTCGGCATGCGCGCATCTGCCTGTCCTTCATGAAACCCAAGCGCCTGATGAGCATGTGGCGCACGAGTGCGCTGACGCGCAGTTCCTCGCCGACGTGGCGCTGGCGATCCGGCCTCGGGATCCTGTCGCTGAGCGCATCGGTCCTGCTGGTGGTCGTGGCCGGTGGTGAAGCGCTGGGCTGGCCGTTCCTGGCTCAGCCGTTGAACCGATGGCTTTCTAGCCAGCTCGAGCGCCCCGTCGACCTTGTGTCGCCCGATAGCGCGCGGGCCACGGCGAAGACCATGTTCTCCATCCGCTTCGTCGGCGGCGTGCGCCTGCAGTCATCGTTGATCGAGGTGGGCGCGCCGGCCTGGAGCACGGCCGGCCACACACTGCGTGCGCGCGATGTTCTGCTCGAGTTGCGCTACGTCGATCTGTGGCGGGCCTATCGCGGACAGTCGCTGCACATCGAACGGTTGCGCGCAAAGGAACTCGACGCGCAGCTGGAGCGCGTTGCCGACGGCCGCGCGTCGTGGCAGTTCGGCTCGCAGGCCGTGCCAGCGGACACGGCCGAGCGCCCCGCGCTGCCGAGCTTCGGCCAGATCATGCTGGGCGCGGGCACGCTGCGCTACCGCGACGAGCCGCTGGACATCGACGTGGACCTTCGCCTCAGCCTGGCCGATGCCGATGCCCGCGCCGAGCGCCTGCAGATGCAGGCCACAGGCACCTGGCGCGGCCAACCGCTGAAGGTCGAACTGCGCAGTTCGGCCACCCCCTTGCAAGGCGATGCGGCCACGCGCGCTGCGCTGCCGCTGAGCCTGAAGGCCAGCGTGGGCCGCGCCAACCTGCTGTTCGACGGCCAGGCCGAGGATGATCGACTAGGCGACCTGAGCGGCCACTTCCAGCTGAGCGGGCCGTCGTTGGCCGCCGTGGGTGACCCGCTGGGCGTGACCTTGCCCACCACCGCCGCATTCCTGTCGAGCGGTGTGCTGGTGAAGCGGGGCGACGCCTGGTACGCGCGTGTCGACGATGCCACCGTGGGCGCCAGCCGCCTGAACGGTGCATTCAGCTTCGACGCGGCGCGCCCCGTGCCGTTGTTGTCAGGGCGACTCGGCGGCAGCCGACTGCTGCTCGACGACCTGGGCCCGGTGGTCGGCACGGCAACGAGCAACGCCGTGGCCGCAGCCGAGTTGCCCGTGTCGACGCAGCCGCCCAAGGCAGCGCCGAAGCGAGCGCGCGCTCAGGGCAAGGTGTTGCCCGATCGGCCCTTCGACCTGGTCTCGCTGCGCGCCATGGATGCCAACGTGCTCATCGACATCGATCACCTCGACCTGGGCACGCGTTACCTTGAAGCGCTGCGCCCGCTGCGCGGCCACCTGCAGTTGCGCGGCGGCGTGCTCAGCCTCGACGATCTGCAGGCACGCACCGGTGAAGGCCGCCTCAGCGGCAACGTGGGGCTGGACGGCCGTGGCGCCGCCGCGGTGTGGACCGCGCGACTGCGCTGGGACGAAATCCGCCTGGAGCGCTGGATTCACCAGGTTCGCGACGACAAGGCACCGCCCTTCGTGTCGGGCCGCTGGAGCGGCCAGGCGCAGCTGCGCGGTGACGGCATTTCCACCGCACAGATCCTCGGCAGCCTGAAGGGTCAGGTGCGCAGCAGTGTTCGAGACGGCCGAATCTCGCACCTGGTGGTCGAAGGCGCGGGCATCGACCTGGCCGAGGCACTGGGGCTGTTGGTCAAGGGCGACAAGACGCTGCCAGTGACTTGTGCCGCCGCCGATCTGAGCGTCGAGGATGGCGTGCTGCGCCCCCGTGTGTTCGTGCTGGACACACCGGACTCCACGGCGTGGATCGACGGCACGCTGTCGCTGGCGGGCGAGACCATCGACCTGCGCGTCGTCACCTCGCCCAAGGATTTCAGCCCGCTGACGCTGCGCGCGCCGCTGCGCATCGGTGGCAGCCTGGCCGACCCGCAGTTCACGCCCGAGGCCGCGCCGCTCGGATTGAAGGTGGGCGCCGCACTGCTGCTGGGGCTGCTGAATCCGCTGGCCGCGTTGATTCCGCTGCTCGATCCGGGCAACGCCGATGAAGCGCAGCGGGGTGCCGCGGATTGCCTGGCCTTGTCGCAACGCGGCAAGCTCAGGCTGTCGCAGACCGCCCTCCAACGCTGAGGCTTGCCGCTGTCGATTTACGCGTCAGACGGCCGCACCAAAGAGGGCACCGACGCCGGCCGTGATGGCCATGGCCAGCGCACCCCAGAAAGTGACGCGCCATGCGCCGACCCACATGCGCGCGCCACCGGCTTGTGCGGCAATGCCGCCCAGCAAGGCCAGAAAGACCAGCGAGGCGGCCGACACCGCCACGATCAGCATGCGCTGCGGTGCCAATGCCGCCACGGCCAGTGGCAATGCGGCGCCGAGCGCGAAGCTCGCGGCCGACGCCAGCGCGGCCTGTACCGGCCGCGCGGCCATGGTTTCGGAGATGCCGAGCTCGTCGCGTGCATGGGCGCCCAGCGCATCGTGCGCCGTCAACTGCTGGGCCACCTGCTGCGCCAATGTCGGGTCCAGACCGCGGGTGACGTAGATGGCGGCGAGCTCGCGCTGCTCCGCCGCGGGGCTGGCTTCGAGTTCACTGCGCTCGCGAGACAGATCGGCGCCTTCAGCGTCCGCCTGCGAATGCACCGAGACATACTCGCCCGCGGCCATCGACATTGCACCGGCGACCAGGCCGGCGATTCCGGTGAGCAGGATGTTGCCGTGGCTGGCGTTCGCCGCCGCCACGCCGACCAGCAAGCTGGCGGTGGAGACGATGCCGTCGTTGGCGCCGAGCACGGCGGCGCGCAGCCAGCCGATGCGATCGGTGCGGTGACGTTCGGCGTGGCGGCGCGAGGTGGGCATGGTGTCTGTACCTTAACGCAGAAAGTTGTCCTGCCGGGCTTGAAGCGCTGGTGGGACTGCATGCCGATCTGCGTCGCAGGCCGCAGGGCATGTGCGGCGCGCACGACAAGCTTGCGCAGAGATCAGCCACCTATGTTCGCCAGCGCACCGACGCCCGCAACCCATGCGCATACCGTCATCTGGAGGTTTGCGCGACCCTGCGGCGAACCCCAAGACGCGATGGCCTCACATAGGCCGCTGCGCCAAGTTTCAGCTATTTCACGAAGGAACTGTCATGAACCACGCCCTGTTGACCATTGCCCTGCTCGGCGCCTTGAGCGTTGTCGCCTGCGACAAGCCCACCGTGGTGAACGTGCCGGCCGCACCGGCGGCCACACCGGGCCCTGCCGGTCCCACGGGCGCCACCGGCGCCACCGGTACGACCGGCGCGACCGGCAGCCAGGGCGATGCCGGCAAGCCTGCCGACGCCGCGCCGATGCCGGCGCCCGCATCGGCACCGACGAAATGAAGTCGGCACCACCCACTTCACTGCCAAGGGGAACGCCATGAGCCTGGGTACCATCCTGTTGATCGTGCTGATCCTGTTGCTGATCGGTGTCATTCCCTCGTGGCCTCACAGCCGCAGCTGGGGTTATGGCCCCAGCGGCGGGCTCGGCCTGGTCGTGGTGATCGTCGTCGTCCTGCTGCTGATGGGGCGGATCTGATGCGCGACAACGGCCCGCCCTTCGAAGCACCGCAAGTCGCCGGCAAGCGAAGTTGAGTGCATTGCGACCCCGCAAGCGCGCATTGCACATGAATCCGCCGATGCAGGGTCCAGCGAATCGACGAAGTCAGCAAAGCCCTTCGTCTGGCGAAAATGTCTCGCAAGCTGCGGGCGAGGAAATGCTGCCGAATCCGCTGCCCAGCGCAGGACACGTCGATTCCCTGGAAGGGAGCGTCAGCGCGGTCGACAGCGCTGGCGTTGGCGTCGCCAATGGCTCGAATGAGCCGCTGCTCATCGTCGCGTCCACCACGGCGATGGCCGATTGGAACGATCTGCTGACGGCGGTTTCCACCCGACTGCGTCTTAGCGTCGACGACCTGCCACTTCCGAGTGTCGCGGCGTTGCCGCCTACCCCAGCGCAGCGCGTACGCACCAGCGTGCTCGAATGTGTGGGCGCGCTGGAACAGTTGCACGCCACACTGCGGCAGGAACTGGGCCGCCGGCAGCTTCTGGAGCTGGAGGTCTTCGATGCGCAGGCGGCTTTGGCGCAAGCCCGCGCCGAACTCGCCGGCACGCAGGCCGGCGAACGGCAGGCACGGCATCTGGCCGCGCACGACGCACTGACCTCGCTGCCGAACCGAAGTCGATTCTGCGAGAGGCTTGAACAGGCGCTGGGTTCGCTGCGCCCGATACATGGGCGCGTGGCGGTGCTCTACATCGACCTCGACGGTTTCAAGCCGATCAACGACGAGCATGGGCACGCCGTCGGCGATGAGGTGCTGCGCATCGTGGCCATGCGCATGACCCGCGCGGTGCGTGCCGACGACATGGTCAGCCGACTGGGTGGCGACGAGTTTGCCTGCCTGGTCACGGACCGGCTCGACCACGCCCAGTTGACGCGACTGGCGGGCAAGCTGTTCGATGCCATCGCCGCACCGTTGAGCCTGGGTGATCTGAGGATGACCGTCTCGCCCAGCATCGGCATTGCCGTGTGTCCGGACGACGGCGACTCGGCGGTGGACTTGCTGCGATTGGCCGATGCGGCGATGTACTGCGCCAAGCGCACGCGCAGCGGTTTTGCGTTCCACGGTGCCAACGGCGACGACGCAGCGGCTTCCATGACAAGCCCGCCTTCCGACAAGCCCCGCGCTTGAGGTCCGCCCCGCGGCGGCCGTCTGCGATCGGCTATTCGCCCAGTAGTTCACCCATGGGTTGGAGATCGTCGACGTGGTCGCAGATCGACTTGGCCACCATGACCAATGGCGTGCCGAGCAACAGACCCCAGATGCCCCATATCCAGCCAAAGCTCAGCACGGCGACAAAGATCACCACCGGGTTCATGCGGCTGGCACGAGCCGTCAGCCACGGTGTCAGCAGGTTGCCTTCTAGCGTGTTGATGAGCATCGATGCCCCGCCGATCAGTGCCGCCATGCCGAAAGTGCCGAACTGCAGGAAGGCCACCAGCGCCAGGCCCCCGGCGGTAACCACGGCACCCAGATACGGCACCAGGTTGAGCACGGCCGCGACCACGCCCCAGACGGCGGCACGCTCCATGCCGAACGCCGACAGCATGCCCCAGGTGGCCAATCCGACGAGCACGCTGGTCAGGACCTGGATCATCAGGTAGCGCTGCACCTGGCCGGAAATCTCGTCGAGCATCTGCACGGTGATGCGGCGCTTGGCGAAGGTCGGCCCGGAGATCTTCACCAACTTGCGCCGGAAGCTGTCGCCCGAGGTGAGCAGGAAGAAGGCGAGAAAGAACACCACCGCCGCCTGGCCGAGCAGACTGAGCGCGCCAATCGTGCCGGTCCACAGGTATTCCTTGATGTTCAGTCGCTCGCGCTCGATCTGCACACGCGTCACGCCGCGCGCGGACAGCTGTGCCGTGGCACCGTTGTCTTGGGTGGCCTGTTCGAGCTGGGCTGCGGCAATCTGCACCTTGTCGATGGCGGTGGGCTGCGCACCGCGCGCAGGCCGCATCGCCTGACTCAGCTTCTGCGCGGCTTCGGGCAGCGATTCGGCCAATGCGGCGGCATCATCGCTCAAGGCATAGGTCATCGTTCCGATGCCGCCGACCAGGCTCAGCAACACCGCGGCAGCACCGAGCGCGCGTGGCAGGCGCCAGCGTTGCAGGCGATCGACCATCGGCGTGAGCGCATAACTCAGCAGAACGCCAAGCAGCAGCGGAATGAAGACGGCGGCCGCCCACTGCAACGCGAACACGCCGACAAAAAGCGCGATCACGGCCAGTGACGCGCTGCGAATATCGATGCGTGCGGGCAGCACCCAGGCTGCCGGCGCCACGGCCGGGAGCTCAGCTTCTGAATCGGCCACGGGGACGGGTTGCAAGCTCACGATGGTGCGAGGGATGGTGCAAAGGACGAACGCTTCAAGAGCCCGTCGTCCTCCACGTGAAAGAGGCGCCTGCCTGAGCTGATTCCTGTCCGAACGACAGGGACTGCAGCCAGGCAGGCGCCCCGAACCGGGCGTACGAACGGGCGTGCCGGGTATCGATCCTAGCGGTTGCTGGACATGGCGCGCAGCAGCACCATCAGGGCGGCGCCGGCAGCCGCGGCGATAAGCACGGACTTCACGGGCTCGTCCTTGATGTAGTTGCGCGTACCGTCCGAGGCGCGTTGTGCACGCTCGCGCAGTTGATGCGAGCCGTCGCGCACGGCATCGACACCGCGCTGCGCCAATGCACTGGCCTGCTCGGTGGCGCGGTTCAGCATCGGGGCGGCTTGTTGGCGCAGGTCCTGCACGCTGCCGGCCAAGCCGTCGAGCGCCTTGTTGGCGACGTTCTGCGTAGCACGAATGGCATGGTCGGCGGAACTCGCGGCCTGGTCGGCGATGTTGGTCTGCGGGTTGAAGGTCTTTTCGGCGTACATGAATGCTCCTGGAGGTGGTGGGTGAACGGGTGGTGGTGGCAGCGACCGTGTAGCCGCGAAGTCTTGGCTCAGTTCCTGGACACCATGCCCCAGACGAAGCTGGCGACGGCCAGCACGATGAAGACGAAGAACAGAATCTTGGCGATGCCGACCGCACCGGCAGCGATGCCGCCGAAGCCGAACAATGCGGCGATGAGTGCGATGACGAAGAAGATCACGGCGTAATGCAACATGGCGGGCTCCTGGTTGGGTCGGGCGATCGGCTCGCCCTGATTTTGGGTCGGTGCGCAGCAGTTCTGCTGCGACAAGCACAGTGTCTCGCCGCAGGCCGCGCGCACCGATAGGCGGCGTCGCCGCGGCCAGGTCGGCCAAGCTTGCGATTCGATGTAGGACAGCGCCGACACGGCGTGCCGCGCGCTGCGTCGACGGGGTCCAGGCGCGTCAGGCGGCCGCCAAGGCCGATTGCGGCAGATTCACCTGAACCAGCGTGCCCTGGTCGGCGGCCGATTGCAGTGTCAGCGTGCCGCCTTCGGCTTCGACCCTCACGCGCATGCCCACCAGGCCGTAGGTCGAGCTGCGCCGTGCCGCAGGATCGAAGCCGATGCCGTCGTCACGCACCGACACCTGGGCCTGGCCGTCCTGCACGCCCAACGTGATCCACACCTGGCTGGCGCCGGCGTATTTGGAGATGTTGGTGATGGCCTCCTGCACCACGCGGTAGATCACCATTTCGGCATTCGGCTCCAGCACCACCGGTTGCAGATCGCAATGCACCTTCAGGCCGGAGCCGTCGGCGAATTCACGCGCCAGGATCTCCAGCGTCGGCGCCAGACCCAGGTTGGCCAGCGTCGACGGGCGCAGGTCTTCGATGATGCGCCGGCCCAGCGCGATGCTGCTGTTGAGCGTGTCCACCAGGTGCGCCAGCCGTTCCAGCGCCTCGGGTGCCGATCCGGCCAATCGCGACTTGATGCGTGCCGCGTCCAGCTTGGCCGAGGTCAGCAACGCGCCCAGTTCGTCGTGCAGGTTGCGCGCGAGGCGGTTGCGTTCGTCCTCGCGCGCCGTCTGCAGGTGGTGCGTCAGCTCGGTGAGTTGCGCGGTGCGCTGCTTGACCTCGACTTCCAGCCGATCGCGCTCAGCCTGCAGCGCGCGCTGCAATTCCTGCTGCTGCAGCGTCAGCACCATGCGCTGGCGCAGGTACATGACCAATGCCAGCAGCACGACAGCGCTCAATGCGGCGATGCCGATGCGGCTGAGCATCAAGGTGCGATAGATATCGTGGCGCGACGCTGCCACGCGCTGCGTTTCCAGCGCTAGCAGTTCCGCGCTGAGCGCGCGGATGCCTTCCATCTGCTCCTTGCCGATGCCGCTGAGAGTGATCTCCCGCGTGGTGCCGCCCTTGCCCTGCTGGTGCAGACGGATCGTCAAGGCCAGTTCCGACAGCTTGGCTGCCGTCAGTGCGCGCAGTTTGGACAGCAGCACCAGCGAGCCCGGTTCGGCGGCGTAATAGCGGTCGAGGAGCGCGAAGGATTCTTCGATGTCCCGGATGGCGTGTTCGTAAGGCAGCAGATATTCGTCGCGATCGGTCAGCAGGTAGCCGCGCTGGCCGGTTTCAGCGTTCAGGATGCTGCGCTCCAGCCCCTGGATGGCAGTGCGTGTGGTGGCCATGGCGCCCAGGGCATTCAGCGTGGCCACCGACTTCGAGTACGAGGCTTCGCTGATGAACACCATCACCGCCGCCGACGCGATGGCCAGGCCCAGCAGGAGCGCGTTGCGACGGATGACGGTGGCGATGTGTCGCATCTCAATGTCCAGTGCGAAACGTGGGATCATGCGCCGGGGAGGCACACCGTACACCATGATCCGCATTGCCATCGTCGACGACCACGCCATTGTGCGCGCCGGGTTGCGTCAGTTTTTCTCCGATCAGATCGACTTCCAGGTCGTCGCCGAAGCCGGCAACGGGCGCGAGGCGCTCGATATCGTGCGCAAGGGCGAAGTGGACGTGATCCTGCTCGACATCTCGATGCCCGGCCAGGGCGGCGTGGACACGCTGGCCGCGATACGTGCACGCGCGCCGGATCTGCCGGTACTGATCCTGAGCGGTTTTGCCGAAGAGCACTACGCCACCACCTTGCTGCGACAGGGCGCGAGCGGCTACCTCAACAAGGACTGCGACCCCGAGGAGATCGTGCGCGCCATTCGCACCGTGTCGCGAGGGCGCAAGTACATCACCGCGGGCGTGGCCGAGCGTCTTGCCGACGGCCTGGGAGGCGGGGGTGACAAGCCGCCTCATGAAACGCTTTCGGAGCGCGAACTGCAGGTCTTCCTGCGCCTGGCCAAGGGCGAAACCATCGGCCACATGGCCGAGAGCATGTCCTTGAGCGTGAAGACGGTCAGCACCTATCGCACCCGTGTGATGGAGAAGATGCAGCTCGAGTCGAACAGCGACTTGACCTACTACGCGCTGAAGAACGGGTTGATCCAGTAGCTGGCGCGCACGCAGCACCGGCTTGCCGAGGCGGGCCGGCGGGTGCATGGTCAGGTGCCAGCGACGACCAGGCGCCCCTGGGGGCGGCCTGGGGCGCGCCATCAGGTCAGCGCGCCATGGCCCGTTTCGCCAGACGCCAGGCGCGAGCAATACAGGATCAACGCATCGATCTCGTTGGACTTGTCGAACACCCGGTCGGCGCCGAGTTCCAGACACTTGCTGCGCATGTCCGGCGTGGCGTAGTTGCTCAACACGACCACATGGTGTTGCCGCGGCGATGCATGGGCGGCGCGCAGCACGCCCAGGCCGGAGCCACTCTTGAGGAAGATATCGACGATCAGCAGGTCGGCATGATTGCTCGGCCGCGCCAGCCACTGCACGGCGGAGTTTTCGTCCTCGGCCGTGCCCACCACCTCCACAGGCACGAGTTCTTCCAGCGTAGCGATCAGGTTTTCCCGGATGACCTGGCTGTCCTCGACGATGTAAGTCTTGAGCTGTTGCATGGACAGCGAAGCTTCCTGTGCAGTCTGCATGATGGAGGCGGTTGTCGCACATGGCGGACCTTGGCTGCAGGGCAGCACTTCCTGGCCCGAAATGTACGGCACGGCATGCCCGTTGCGACTTTGACGCGGATCGGGCGTGGCTGCTGCCGGCCGGCGGCGCGGGGTGATGTCGGACAACACCTACGCCGCCACCGCTGTTGAGGCCGACTGCACGGGCGCCGCCACATCGGAGCCGGCGCTTGCGCTGCCGCCGATGCAGGTGAGCACCGGACTCATCGACACCATACGCGCCGGCCCGTAGATGGTGGCAAAGGCCACGTCCTTCGCGTCGCGCCCGTTGGCCAGCCGCACGACCTGATCCACGGGCGCCATGCCGGACGGATCGAACAGCACCCATTTGCCACCGACGAAGGCCTCGAAGATGGCATGGAAGTCCGGCGGCGGCTCGTCGAAGTGGGCATAGACACTGACCAGGCGCGCCGGAATGTTGAGCGCACGGCAGAAGGTCAGCGCCAGATGCGCGTAGTCGCGGCACACGCCCATGCGTTGGGAGAAGACGTCGTTCGACGTGGTCGTGGCGTTGGTCGAGCCGATCTGATAGGTGACGTTGTCGTGCACCCAATCGCAGACGGCGCGCACGCGGGAGTAACCGGTGGGCAGGCCCGCAAACATCTGCTGCGCCACCGGGCCCAGCAGGTCCGATTCGCAATAGCGGGAGGGCAGCAGAAAGCGCATCACTTCGTCAGGAATGGCGTGCACCGGCACCTCGGGTGCGAGGATATCGGGGTGGCCGGCGCTGCGATCGACGATGGCGTTGTATTGCACCTGCAGCGGGCCGCCCAGCGCCCGAACGCGCAGGAAGCGGTTGCCCGAGGGCTCGTGCACGAAGCTGCGATAGGGAATCGGCGGGTCTAGCCTCAGCGATTCCTGCACCACCGTCTGGTCGTTGTGCAGCGCGGCCTGGATCAGGAAGATGAATTCGCTGTCACCGGTGGTTTCGTAGTTCAGCTCGCAGTCGATCTTCAAGCGCACGCTGCCCGCGGCGAGGGGCGGCTGAAGCGCGACTGGATCGTTGATCGACTGGGTTGGGCTGGCGTCATTCATCGAGCGAATTCCTGTGGGTGATGGCGAGGATTGCGTGCCGAAGCCACGATTGGAGCATCGTGCGTCGCGCGCACACATCGGCACAGGCGAAGCGCCGGCGTAGGACGACGCCGCATCGAGGTCCCGCGCCGATATGTGCTTGCACAGGCGCAAGCCCGCGCACGCGCGGCGTAGGAAAGCGACTACCTGCCGCTGCGGCAACGTCCGCTGGGCATGCGACACCGGCGTTTGAACAATGGCGGCATGCAATCACCCAAAGGAACCGTTGTCATGAATCACATTCAACGAATCTCGGTACACGGCATGCTGGCACTCGCTGTCGTCGGCCTGAGCGCCTGCGCAGGCCTGTCGCAACAGGACAAGAACACGGCGGTCGGCGCAGGCGTTGGTGCCGTCGGAGGCGCGGTCTTGACCGGTGGCAGTGCGTTGGGCACGGTGGGCGGTGCGGCCGTGGGCGGTGTCATCGGACACGAAGTGGACAAGCCGAAGAAGTGATCTTCAAGGCTGAAGCGCAGACCTCAAGCTGTCGACCGGCCAGTGCCGGCGGCGCTGAATGGAGTGAACCGAACATGTCGCCTTCGCAGCCCAAGATCGAACACATGGCCTCGCCCGCAAAGGCAGCGCCTGGCGAAACCAGCTTGCCGATTCCGCGGCGCCTCTCGGGCACCTTGCATCTGCCGCCACGCGACGACGAACCGCTGCCGACGAAGCTTCCGCCGCGCGAGCCCGAGCGCAAGGACAAGGAAGACGAAGACGCCGATCCCGTCGGGCCACAGCCTGCGGCTGCTTCATCCAGTTGCTGAACAGTGATGACGATCCCAACTCGGGATCGCAATTTCGAATCAACAGTCCAGGAAGGGCAATTCATGAACTCCCACGCTCACTTCAAACTCTCGCTCGTCATGGCAAGCCTGCTGGCTTTGCCGCTGGCCCATGCGGCCAGCATGAGCAAGGGCGACTACAACGCCACGAAGTCGCGCATCACCGCGCAGTACAAGGCCGAGCGCAGTGCCTGCGCCATGCAATCCGCCAACGCCAAGGACATCTGCCAGGAGCAGGCCAGCGCGAAGCAGAAGGTCGCGCTCGCCGAACTCGAATACGGCTACAGCGCCAAGCCAGCCGACAAGACCAAGGTTCTGTTGGCGAAGGCCGAATCGTCCTATGCTGTCGCCAAGGAGCGTTGCGACGACCTGGACGGCAATGCCAAGGACGTCTGCGTCCAGGAAGCCAAGGCAGCAGAACAGAAGGCCTTGAGCAACGCCAAGATGGGCGAAAAGATCGCGGAGGCCAGAACGGAAGCGAGCGAAGAAAAGCGCGACGCCGACTACAAGGTGGCGAATGAAAAGTGCGATGCACTTTCCGGCGACGCCAAGAGCAACTGCGTGAATGCCGCGAAGGCTGCGTTCGGCAAGAACTGAGCGGCGCGACTAAAGGCTCGAGCGGGTCCGCGGTTGCGGGCCTGCTCTGCCTTGCAGGATACTGTGGGCGCCGCACGTGATCGATTGTTCGTCGCGCGCCAGCTGCAGACCCGCCTGATGGATGAATAGTCATGATTGAACCTTTGTTGTTGACCACGGCCCGTGTGTCCACCTTCTACGGCACGCAGCCACTCAGTGGTGCGAGCGGATTCTTTTTCGAGCGCGACGAGCGGCTGTATTTCGTGACCAGCCGGCATGTGCTGATCGACGCCCCCAGTGGGCACTTCCCGGACCGCATCGAGATCGAGTTGCACACCGACGCCGACAACCTGGCCAGTGCGGTGGCACTGTCGGTGCCGCTGTATCGCGACGGCACGGGCCTGTGGCGTCAGGGACGCGACGCCGGAGGCGAGATCGACGTGGCCGTGGTCGAGATCGAGCGCGCGGCGCTGCCGCAGACGGTATCGCTGCGCTGCTTCACGCCGGCGCATCTGCAGGATTCGCTGGATGAGGTCGAGGTCGGCAGCTCGCTGCTGGTGGTGGGCTTCCCGCTAGGGTTTCACGACACGCTGCATCATCTGCCGGTGGTGCGGCAGGCCGTCATCGCCTCGTCCTTCGGCCTGCGTTTCCAGGGTCAGGGCTACTTTCTCACCGATGCGCGCACACATCGTGGCACCAGCGGCGCACCGGTGGTCATGCGCGACGCGGACTGCGACCCGCAGCTGCCGTGGAAGCTGCTGGGCGTGCACTCGATCCGCATGGACATGATCAGCCGTGACCTGCGGCTGGACGAATCGCTGGGTTTGAACTGCGCCTGGTATGCCGACATCCTGCTCACGCTGACGGCGGGCGATACGAATGTCACTTCGCCCGAACCCCAGCCCAACTCCGACCAGGCGCTGGCTGCGGGATAAGCGTCTCACTCTGGTTTGTGCCTGGGTACTCCGGGCACAAACGAAAACGGGCCTGCAATGGCCCGTGGGGAGGAAGTGGTGGTGGCGCGTGCCGCAGCTCGTGGACTACTCCGCCATCGACAACGCGCCCTGCATCGCCAACTGACCCACCCGCGCCGAGCGCGACAAGGAAACCGCGTCGCGCAAGGTGGGTACGGCCATGGTGCGGCGGCGCAACTCGGCCAGCTCGTGATGCACCTCGTCCAGGTCGGCCATCAAGCGCACCAGCCTGGCCTCGTTGCGTTCGCCCGCCAGCGCGAGCGTGTCGATCTCGTTGCTCAGTCGGGCGTATTTGCCCTTGAGTTCATTCAGCGTCAATTCCCACTCCCTTGATTCGCAGTGTCGTCGTCTGCGTGTAACGTTCGAGAGTGTCCCAAGCCTCGACCGCTCGCGCTACCACCCAATTGAGGGGGTTGTACACACTGTGTATGAAGGTGATGCGCCATGTACCGGGATAGCATCGTCCGATGAGCCAAGCCTTCGACGAGGCACGCACGCTTTTCCTCGATGGCGTACAGCACTTCGAGGCCGGTCGCATGGAGGCGGCCGAAGCGGATTTCCTCGCTTCGCTGGCGCTGCTGCCAGGACGCATGTCGACGCGCATCAACCTGGCCGCCACGCGCTTGCGCCTGGGCCGCGCGGCACAGGCCCTGGCCGAGCTCGAGGCCGTGCTCGACGTCGAGCCGCAGCACCTGGACGCATGGTGTCATCGCGCCGCGGCGCTGGCCGAACTGGGCCGCGACGCCGAAGCGCTGCGTTGCGCCGACCATGTGCTGAGCATCGATGCCGAACACGGCACGGCCTTGTACCGACGCGGCATGGCACTCGACCGGCTGCGCCGCTTTGCCGAGGCGCTGGCCTGCTTCGAGCGGCTGACGAGCTTGCAGCCGGCGCACAGCGAGGCCTGGTTCCGCCAGGGCCAGCTGCTGCAACGCCTGGGTCGATGGCCGCAGGCGCTGCAGGCACTCGACCGCGCGCTGGCGCTGGCACCGACCCACGCGCCGACTTGGAGCCAGCGTGGTGGACTACTGAAGGACATGGGCCGCGCGGACGAAGCGGCGAGCGCCTTCGAACAGGCCATCGCCCATGGCGCCGACAGCGAGCTGCATCGCTTCTTCATGGCCTCGCTGGGCCGGCAGCCGGGCCCGGCGCATGCGCCGCGCCAGTATGTGCAGTCGCTGTTCGACGACTACGCGGACAGCTTCGATGAACACCTGGTCGACGTGCTCGGCTACCAGGCGCATCGCCAGCTGGTGGCGCCGCTGACGGGCCTGCATCCGCGGCGCTTCGACAGCGCGCTGGACCTGGGCTGTGGCACCGGCCTGTGCGGGCCGCTGCTCAAGCCCTTGTCAGACCCGATCGTGCGGCAATTGCACGGCGTGGATCTGTCGCAGCCCATGCTCGACCGGGCTGCGGCGTTGGGCGTGTACGACAGCCTGGTGCAGGCCGATCTGATCGAGCATCTGGACGCGACCGAACTGCGCCACGACCTGGTGCTCGCCTGCGATGTCTTCATCTACGTCGGCGCACTGGACAAGGTGTTCGCCGCCGTCGCGCGCGTGCTGCGCCCGGGCGGCGTGTTCTGCTTTTCAGCCGAACACGGGCAGGACGATCGACCGGTCGCACTTCACGCCCACCTGCGCTACGCCCATTCGCTGCCCTATCTGCGCGACCTGGCACAACGTCACGACCTGGAATGGCTGCAGGTGCTGCACCAACCAATCCGTGAGGACCAAGCCCAAGCCATTCCCGGCCTGTACGTCTACCTGCGCAAGCCCTGAGTCGCGCCGAAAAGTGGTGAGCGCGTCGGCGGAATGCGGCCTTCGGGGCTAGCCGCCTCATCAAAGCGGTGAACGTTTGCAACGGCGGCGACATGTGCGCCTTCTTGCACGTGATGGACTGCAGAACCGGCCGCGTCCTGCCGATAAAGGGGTGTCCATCCCTGTCTGCAACTGTTGCGTCCCGAACAAGAACTCCCCGTGTCCGACCCTGGCACCCCGTTTCCGTCGCTGATGCTGGACGAGACTCCGCCCTGGCAGTGGCCGACCCCTCCGTCCGCGCTGCGCCACGCACCACCGCCGGCCGTCGGCACGGCACAACCCTGCCGCATCGAGTTGCTCGCCGGCACCACCTTGCAGGGCCTGTTGTTCGATTTCGATCCTGCCAAGCGCCGCTTGCACTTTCGTACCGAAGCCAGCGCGCCAGAGGCGTCTCTGGCCTTTGCGAAGCTGCGCCGCCTGACCCTGACTACCGCGCTGCGCCCGACCAAGCGCGTTGCGGGCGCGCCGCGGGAGCGTGTGCCCGCCGCCGCGCAGGAACGCGACTACCGCTTGCAGCAGGTCGGCGATGTGCGCACGCCCGCGCTTACCGGCCGTACCGCCGGCCATGTGGAAACGGCCGAAGGCATGTTCCTGTTTCCGCCGGACGACGATGACGGCGCGGTGCAGCGCGTGTTCGTGCCGCGCACTGCCTACAGCCGCTGCGAGTTCGGCGCCTCGGCCGAGGAACTGGCCGCGCGACACTGGATCGCCAGCCCAGCGCAGCTGGTGCAGGCCATCGCCGAGCAGCAACAACAACCGGTGATACCGCTGGGTCAGGCGCTGCTCGAGCTGGGCCTGCTGACACAGGTGCAGCTGGAGCGCACGCTCGCCAGTCTGGACGGCAGGACGGCGCTGGGCGAAACGCTGGTCAGCGCCGGCTTGATATCGCGCGCCGATCTGCAGACCGCGTTGGCACACAAGATGGGCTACCCGCTGGTCGACCTGGCGCGCTTCCCGCTGGACCCGGCGGCTCAGGCACTCTTGCCGCTGCGGGTGGCCATTGCGCACCGTGTCATGCCGCTGCTGTGGCACGCGGAACGGCTTATCGTCGCGGTCGACCGCCCGGGGCGTGTCATGAAGCTGCGTTTGCTCGACGACTTCGCGCGTCTGCCGATCGTGCCGGTGCTGGCGCTGAAATCGCAGATCATGCTGGCGCTGAACCGGCAGTCCGGTGAGCGCTGGTCGCTGAACGTGTCGGAGCGCGTGAACTTCTTCGCCACCACGATCTGAACGCCCGAAGGACGCCGCGCCACGGCGTCCGCCGCCGGGGGCAGCAAGAAGCGTGCGTTCCGCCGTGCATTGGCTAGAGCCTTCGTCGAGGCAGCGACGCACCTAGAATTCGTGTGCGCCGAGTGGCATTGCCACGTGGTACTCCACACACCTTTGCCTGCGACACGATGATCCTGCTCGACCCGCTGGCGCGGCCGGTGATCGGCCATCGCGGCAACCGCGCCTTTGCGCCGGAGAACACGCTCGAATCCTTTCGTGAGGCCGTGGCGCTGGGCGCCGACGCGATCGAGTTCGATGTGCAGGTGTCGCGCGACGGCGTGCCGGTGGTCATGCACGACGCCACGCTGGATCGCACCACCGACGGCCACGGCCCTGTCGCGCAATACAGCGTGGCCGAGTTGCAGCGCCTGGATGCCGGTGCGCGCTTCACGCGCGACCGGGGCACGAGCTTTCCCTGGCGCGGCCGCGGCGTGCGCATCTCCACCTTCGACGAGATCATCGATGCGCTGCCGCGCAGCCTGCCCTGCATCGTCGAGCTGAAGACACCAGCCGCCACCGAGCCCATGCGCCAGGCCATCCGGCGCCATGGCCTCGCGCCGCGCATCATCGTCGCCGGCTTCGACCCGCAAGCCATACGGCCGCTGCGTGGCGCGGGCTTTGCGCTCGGCGCCAGCACACCCGACGTGCTGGCCTTGCTGCCCGCAGCGCTGCTGCGCTGGCGCACCACGCCGCGACATGTGCAGGCCTTGTGCATCCCGCAGCGCTGGCACGGTCTGCCGGTGCCGATCGCCGCGCTGGCCCGCGCGCTGCGCGGCAGTGGCGCGACGATCCATGTCTGGACCGTGAACGAGGCGGCGGCGGCGCAGACGCTGTGGGCCGCGGGCGTGCAGGGCATCATCAGCGATGACCCCGGCGCCATGCTGGCGGCACGTCGCGGCGGGGCCCGTGCCGCTTGAGCGCGAGAGCGCTGCGCAGGCCGGCGGGCTCGGGCACTGCCCTGTTCAGCCCTGCGTGGCGAGCATCACCGCATAGGCCTTGAACACCGCGGTGGCCGCGGCACCGACCTTCAGACCCAGTGCCTCCAGGCCATCGTTGGTGAGCGTGGCGGTGATGCTTGTGCCGCCAGGCAAGGTCAGCACCACCAGCGAGGACACCGCGCCCTTCTCGATGCGTGACACCGTGCCGGCAAGCTGATTGCGCGCCGACAGCTGCCAGCCGGCGAAATCGCCGACCAGCACCACGGACGAGGCCTTGACCAGGGCCAGCGCTTCCTGGCCCTTCTTCAGCTTCAGGCGCCTGGCGGCGGCGCTGGTGAGCGTGGCGGTGATCGACTCGCCGCTCTTCAGCGCGATGCTCACCTCGGCCGACACCGGGCCGATGTCGATGGCACTGACGACGCCGGCGAACTGGTTGCGTGCGCTGGTCTTCATGGACATTCTCCGCAAGAGGCCCTGCAGGGCCGGATGTTGGGCGAGCCGCGTTTCCTGCGTGCGCAGGAATTCGCGGTGTTCGGTCTGCAGCGAGCGCCAGGCGTCGAGCAGGCCCAGCGCCGCGACGGTCAGGCGCGTGCCGCCGCCGCCCGTGCCGCCGGTCACGGTTTCGAGCAGCGGCTCGTTCGCCAGGTTGCAGGCGCCCTCCAGCATCAGCCAGGCGCCCTTGTAGCTCAGGCCGGCGGTGCGCGCGGCGCGGTTGATCGAGCCGGTGCGATGCAGCGCGTCGAGCAGCGCGAAGAAGCGCGCGTCGAGCCGGCCGGCAAGCCGGAGATCGGCGTCGAGCAAGGCGCCGTCGTGCGGGGGTGTCATGCCATCAGCGCCACGGTCTTCACCTGCGCCCACACCGCCAGCCCGGGTTGCAGCGCCAAGGCGTGGGCCGAGCGGCGTGTCACGCGCGCCACCAGCGGCACGGCGCCGACCTGCACACGCACCAGCAACTGCGCCGGGTGTTCGTCGTCGGCCATGGCCTGCACGGTGCCCCGCAGCTGGTTGCCGATGCTGCTGCCCGACAACGGCGCCAGCGACAGGCTGATGTCGCGCGCCAGCACACGCACGCGCACGCGCTGGCCGAGCGCATGGCCCGGGTCGCGTGTCCACAGGCTGGCGTCGGGCGCTCCCAGATCGAGCCGCGCCAGTTGCCAGCTCGCATCGCGCTCGGCGACCACGGCGTCCAGCACCACGCCGGCCGCGTCGCCCCTCGCGGTGGGCAAATCCAGCCGCGCCAGCAATTCGGTCATCGGGCCCGACGCGACGACGCGGCCCCGCTCCATCAACACCAGGTGCTGGGCCAGTTGTGCGACTTCGTCCAGCGCGTGACTGACATAGACCACCGGAATCGCCAGCTCGGACTGCAGGCGCTGCAGATAGGGCAACACCTCCGACTTGCGCTGCGCGTCCAGCGCGGCCAAGCGGCTCGTCCATCAGCAGCAGGCTCGGGCTGGTGGCCAGCGCACGCGCGATGGCCACGCGCTGGCGTTCTCCGCCCGACAAGCGTGTCCGGCTGGCGCGACATCAGCGCGCCGATGCCGAGCAGCTCGACCGCCTGGTCGAGCGCCACGCGGCGCAGCGCCGGTGCGATGCGCTTCAGGCCGTAGTCGAGGTTACGGCGCACGTCCAGATGCGGAAACAGCGCCGCGTCCTGGATCACGTAACCCAGTGCGCGCCGGTGCGTGGGCACGAACTGTCGCGTGGCGTCGTCCTGCCACACCTGCTCGCCCAGCGCGACGCGGCCGGCCGCACGCTCCAGCCCGGCCAGTGCGCGCAGGCAGGTCGTCTTGCCGCAGCCCGAGGGGCCGAAGAGCGCGCTCACGCCGCGCGCGGGCAGCGACAACGACACGTCGAGGCTGAAGTCCCGACGCTGCAGTTGCAGTCGGGCGTCGATCACCGCAGCGCCTCGCGGGGCACATGGCGCGGTCGATTGACCACGTACAAGCTCACCAGCACGACCAGCGCAAACAGCACCATGCCGGCCGCCAGCCGGTGCGCGGCAGCAAACTCCATCGCCTCGACATGGTCGTACAGCGCCACCGACAGCACGCGCGTCTTGTCCGGGATGTTGCCGCCGATCATCAGCACCACGCCGAACTCGCCCACGGTGTGCGCGAAACCGAGCACGCTGGCCGTGACGAGCCCGGGCCGCGCCAGCGGCAGCGCGACGCTGAAGAAGCGGTCCAGCGGCGCGGCGCGCAGTGTCGCCGCGGCCTCGAGCGTGCGCTCGGGGATGGCCTCGAAGGCCTGCAGCAACGGCTGCACCACGAAGGGCATCGAGTACAGCACCGAGGCCACCACCAACCCGGCAAAGGTGAAGGGCAGCCGCCCCAGGCCGAGCGCCTGCGTCAGTTGCCCCACCGGCCCTTGCGGGCCCATCAGCAGCAGCAGGTAGAAGCCGATCACCGTCGGCGGCAGCACGATGGGCATGGCCACCAGCGCCAGCCACAGCGGCTTCAGGCGCGAACGTGTGCGCGACAGCCACCACGCCAGCGGCGTGCCGATGATGAGCAGGATCACCGTGGTCAGCCCGGCCAGTTCGGCGGTGAGGCGAACGGCGCTCCAGTCGGCGGCCGTCACGGCCGGACCTCGTAGGTCATGCGTCGTAACCGAAGGCGCGGATCAGCTTCAGCGCGGGCGGGCTCTTCAGATAGGCCAGCAGTGCCGCCGCCGCCGGGTTGTGTGCGCCGGGTTTCAGCAGCACCGCGTCCTGCAGGATCGGCGCGTGCAGCGCAGCGGGCACCAGCCAGCGCGAACCCACCGCCGGCTTGCCCGGCACCTGCACCTGAGACAGCGCCACGAAGCCCAACTCGGCGTTGCCCGTGCTGACGAACTGGAAGGCCTGCGCGATGCTCTCGCCCGTGACCAGCTTGGGCGCCAGCGCCTCGGCCAGGCCACGCGCGCCCAGCACCTGCATCGCCGCCGCACCGTAGGGCGCGACCTTCGGGTTGGCGATCGCCAGATGGGCGAAGCGGCCCGAGGCCAGCACGGCGCCCTGGTCGTCGATCAAACCCGGCGTGGCGCTCCACAGCACCAGCCGACCGGTGGCGTAGGTGAAGCTGGCTGCCGGCCACGGCATGGCCTTCGTCGACCAGTTTCCTCGGCGTGCTGTCGTCGGCCGCGAGCAGCAGCTCGAAAGGCGCACCCGCCACGATCTGCGAGTAGAACTTGCCGGTGGCGCCGGAGGACAGCTTGAGCGTGTGGCCGGTGGCGGCGGTGAAGGCCTCGGCGATGCGGGCCATCGGTGCGGCGAAGTTGGCGGCCACGGCCACCTGCACCTCGCCCGCGCAAACGGCGCCGCTGCAAAGCAAAACAAGCACGACGCAGGCATGACGGAAGCGAAATTTCACGGAGATGTCCACTCCTCGAAGCCAAGTCACACCGGGGCATGACTGGATTCAGTGTACGACATCTTGTTATGTATCTTGATACATAACGATAGTCGAACCCAGGCCCGGGTACCCGACACCCCTCGCCTGCGAACCGGGAGCCGCCACTAATCGGCCGCTTGCGCGCCGCGCCCCGCCGCGCACATAGTGGCCTCTTGGCCAGCACAAGCTCGACATGCACAAGACTTCCGACACGACCCTGCGAACCCTGCCGCTGCGGGCCTCCGATCTGCGGGGCCTGTATCGGCTGGGCGTGGACGGCACCGTCGGCCTGACCGATCTGGTCGAGGCCATGCACCACACCATCGGCTCGCGCATCGGTTTTGGCGCCAGCTTCACCGGCGGGCCGCACCTCGGGCATCACCGGCTTCGTCTATGGCGCGGTGCGCGGCAGCACACGCGTCTTCGGGCACGGCGTCGATGCGGCCTTGCGACGTGTCGAACCCGCCGCGGCGCGCCAGGCCGGCACGCCCGCGCGCGAGGCCTTCATCGCCGCGTTGAACGGCATCTGGGGCGACCACCTGGCCGACACAGGCAATCCGCTGGCCATCCGCATGGCGCTGCGCCGCGAAGGTGTGGCGCTGGACCTGACCGGTGCCGGTGCCGTGCTGGCGACGCAGAGTCCCGACCCGACGCGCAAGCTGCTGGTGCTGGTGCACGGGCTGTGCATGAACGACCGGCAATGGACACGCCGCGGCCATGACCATGGCCAGGCGCTGGCACGCGAGCTGGGCTTCACAGCGGTCTATCTGCACTACAACAGCGGGCGGCATGTGTCGGAGAACGGACGCGAGTTCGCCGCACTGCTGGAACAGCTGGTGTCTGGCTGGCCGGTGCCTGTGGACGAGTTGGTCATCGTCGGCCACAGCATGGGCGGGCTGGTCGCACGCAGCGCCTGCCAACACGCTGAAGCGCAAGGGCAGCACTGGCTGGCCTCGTTGACGAAGCTGGTGTGCCTGGGCACGCCGCACCACGGCGCGCCGCTGGAGCGCGGCGGCCGCTGGGTGGATGTGCTGCTGGGCTTCAGCCCCTATGTCGCGCCCTTCGCCCGGCTGGGCAAGGTGCGCAGCGCCGGCATCACCGACCTGCGCTTCGGCAACCTCAGCGATGCCGACTGGCAAGGCCGCGACCGCCACGCGCAGAGTCGCGACGACCGCCAGCCCGTGCCCTTGCCCGAAGGCGTGCACACCTACCTGCTCGCCGCAAGCACGTCTGAAGCCGACGCGCGGCCGACCGAAGCTCTTCCCTCAGACGTGGCGAACGCGGCGAAGCGGCGGGCCTGGGGGACATCGCAGCTGCCCCGCCGGCTGCACCGCAAGCTCATCGGCGACGGGCTGGTGCCGGTGGACAGCGCGCTGGGCCGACACCGCGACCCGGCCTTGGCGCTGACAGTGCCCGAATCGCATCGGCACACCGTCCACGGCTGCGGCCACCTCGACCTGCTGTGCCACGCCGACGTGCATGGCCAACTGCTGCGCTGGCTCGGCCCGGCGTAGAGCCGTCACCGCGCCGCCCTCACGACAAGGCGCGCTCGATCTCCGCGAAGCTGCTGGCGATGGGTGTGATCTCGATCGGCGCGCCCAACTGCCGCTCGACCTGCGTGCGCGAGATCACGCCACAGACCCGCTGCGGCGTCTGCGCGGTGGCGCGCTGCACCACCAGCAGGTGGTTGCGGCCGAAGCGCTTGATGCTGGCAATGACGTTGCCGACGGTGGCATGGCGCATGCGGTCGTGGTCGATCGCCTCCAGCATCGACAGCGGCGTCATCACATCGGCAACGCACAGATCGTCATGGTGCAGGTTGCGTTCGCTGACGATGCGCATGGCGCGGTCGCCGCCGAGGTCGGTGGTGGTGATCAGGCCCTCCAGCGACGGCATGTCGCTGACCACGAACAACATGCGCACGCCCTGGTAGATCATCATCTGCTCGGCCTGGCGCAGGCTGGTGCCGGGCTGCGTGGTCGCCGCCTTGACCTGTGTCAGGTCGGTCATCACCGCCAGCGCCGGCGATTGCAGCGTCACCGGCGCACTCGACCACGGCTGCGACTGGGCGATGGAGATGCCGCTCTCGAGGCGAAAGGTCGGCAAGGCGGTGTCAGGATTCATGGCGACTCCCGGAAGGCTGAACAAAGCGGCACGCGGTGCGCGACATTACGACCAAAACCGGCCGGGCGCCAGTGCCTCGTTCAACACGCTGTCCGGCGCCGCGCATCGCAGCGCCGATCAGGCGCTCAGGCTCATGGCTGCGCCAGCGCCTTCTCGATCGCGGCCACCAGCGCCGCATCGGTGGGTTTGACCTTGCTGGCAAAAGCCACCACCGGACGCCCCTGTCGATCGACCAGGTACTTGTGGAAGTTCCAGCCCGGCGCCTGGCCAGTGGCCTGTGCCAGCGACACGAACAGCGGATGCGCCTCCTTGCCCACGACCACGGTCTTGGCGAACATCGGGAACTTCACGCCATAGGTGTTGAAACACAGATCGGCGATCTCGCGCTTGCCGCCCGGCTCCTGCTGACCGAAATCGTTCGACGGAAATCCCATCACCACCAGCCCGCGCGCAGCGAATCGGGCATGGAGGGTTTCGAGTCCTTCGTACTGCGGCGTGAAACCGCAGTAGCTGGCGGTGTTCACCACCAGCAGCACCTTGCCGGCGTACTGACACAAGGGCTGCGGCTTGTCGTCCTGAAGCCGGTCGAAGGAATGCCGAAGCAGCGCCGGGCATGCGCCTGCATCGGTGGGCGCAGCCGCGGTTGCCGCGACGCGCGGTGGCGTCTGCGCCTGCGCCATGCCGGCCAGCGCGAGCAACAGCGCCACGGTCAGCCGCATGCCTTGAGCGGGCTTGCACCGTGCCATCCACATGCCGATATGTTTCATGCATCGATATTGGCACAGCAGCCGCGCCGACCGGCGGCGCAGGGGTATCAAGCCACTGCCGACGGCTTCAGCAACTTCGCCGGCAGCTTGCGGATGAAGCTGCGCGCATGGTCCTTCAACTGATCGCTGAGGTCGGGACGCAGCTGTTCGAGCATGGGCGTGTTGATCGACACCTTGCCGGAGCAATGGCGCAGTGTCGCCTGGCTCGCCGACGACTTGAAGAACAGCACCTGCGTCATTGTCGACTTGGCCTCCAGCCCGAAGGCCATCAACGCCACGCTCAGCCCGCCATCGGTCGATTGTTCGGCCAGGCTGATCTGGAAGCGCGCCGCGCTGGCCTGCTGGCTTTCGCGGCTGAACAGCGTCAGGAAGGGGCTGTTCTCGTCCATCGACGACAGCGCATCGAGTGTGCTCTGCACCAGCGCCAGCGAGCCGATCGACGGCATCAGCAGGCTTTCGGCCACCTTCAGGATGGCCTTGTGCGCGGAGAAGTTCTGGCTGGTTTCCACATACACCGCGAAGCCCTGGTCCTGCACCATCCAGCCCAGTTGCTGCAACGCGCCGAAGTAGCTGTCGTACCAGTCGAAGATGCGCTTCGGGTCGGCCACCTCGGACTTGGCCCACAACTGCGCAAAGAGCGAGCAGTTGATCAGGTCCTGCCGCCACTGCGGCGCCACGTTGGTGGCAAAGGAGACGAGGTCGGAGCCGACCACCGCCGCCTGCGCCTTGCCGGCTTCGAGCGCAACGTCGGCCGTGTCGTTGTCGCCCGGCCCGCGCGTGGCAGGCGGCGCGGGTGGCAACTTCGCGGCACGCACGAACTGTCGGGACTTGGCGATATCGGCGGCTTTGCTCATCGGGCTTCCTCGGTGTGGCGACGCCTCGCATCGGATCACAGACCGCGGCGTGTCCCCATCCCTAGCTTGGCGCCCTCACTTTGCTGGTACAACTCGCGCCGCACTCCACGCCGAGAACCGCCGATGCCTGTCACCGTTGCCTTCGACCTTCACCGCGAATTCGAGGTCAAGGCCCGTGCGGCCGAGGTCTTTGCCGTGCTCGCCGACGTGCCCGCATCGGCCAGGCACTTCCCGAAGGTGGAGCAACTGGTGCACCTGGGCGGCAACCGCTACCGCTGGGAGCTGCAGAAGGTGGGCACCGCGCAGGTCCACATCCAGACGATGTACGGCGCGAGCTACGTGTCCGATGCGAAAAAGGGCACGGTGGCGTGGACACCGATTCCCGGCATCGGCAACGCCCTGGTGGGCGGGCGATGGCAAATCGAGCCAGGGAAAAGCGGCACCCACGTGGCGCTGCATCTGCAGGGCGAGGTCACCGTGCCCTTGCCGGCGCTGATGAAGCCGCTGGTCTCGCCCGTGGTGACACGCGAGAACGAGCAGCTGGTGCAGACCTACATCGACAACCTGATCCGGCGCTTCGGCGGGCGCGCCTGAGGCATCGCGTCCGACTCGCGAGACAATGTGTGCGAGGCCCGGTTCCCGTGCAGCAAAGGCTGCCGCAGCCTCGCCGCCACTGTCGTCACAACCCCCTTACTGAAAGAAGCGTCTCATGAAGACCAAGATCACCGAGATGTTCGGCATCCAGCACCCGATCATCCAGGGCGGCATGCACTTCGTCGGCTTTGCCGAACTGGCCGCCGCGGTGTCCAACGCCGGTGGCCTGGGCATCATCACCGGGTTGACGCAGAAGACGCCCGAATTGCTGGCCAAGGAGATCCGCCGCTGCAAGGAGCTGACCGACAAGCCCTTCGGCGTGAACCTGACCTTCCTGCCGGTGCTGACTGCGCCCGACTATCCGGGCTACATCCGCGAAATCATCGCCGCCGGCATCAAGGTGGTGGAAACCGCCGGCAACAACCCGCAGAAATGGCTGCCCGCGCTGCACGAGGCCGGCATCAAGGTGATCCACAAATGCACCTCGGTGCGCCATTCGCTCAAGGCCGAAGCCATCGGCTGCGACGCGGTCAGCGTGGACGGCTTCGAATGTGGCGGCCACCCCGGCGAGGACGACATCCCCAACTTCATCCTGCTGCCGCGCGCCGCCGACGAGTTGAAGATCCCGTTCGTCGCCTCCGGCGGCATGGCCGACGGCCGCTCGCTGGTGGCCGCGCTGGCGTTGGGCGCCGAGGGCATGAACATGGGCACGCGCTTCATCGCCACCAAGGAAGCGCCGGTGCACGACAACGTCAAGCAGGCCATCGTCGCCGCCAGCGAGCTGGACACGCGGCTGGTGATGCGTCCGCTGCGCAACACCGAGCGCGTGCTGCGCAACGCCGCGGTGGACACGCTGCTGGCCAAGGAACGCGAACTCGGCGCCGCGCTGAAGTTCGAGGACATCATCGAGCAGGTGGCCGGCGTGTACCCGAAGATCATGCTCGAAGGCACGATGGACGCGGGCGCATGGTCCTGCGGCATGGTCGCCGGGCTGATCCACGACGTGCCCACCTGCAAGGAGCTGATCGACCGCATCATGGCCGAGGCCGACGCCATCATCCGCCAGCGCCTTGCCGGCCTCGTCGCCGCCTGAAGGCGTGCCGGCCGCGCGCGGCACCCCCTGCGCTGGCGACCCGCAGCCAGGCCCGAGGCCGCTTGCGCCATCGCCGAAAGCCTGAATGCGCCTGCTGATCCTCGAAGACGACCCTCAGCTGGGTGAGGCGCTGGCCGTCGGGCTGCGCCAGGTCGGCCATGCGGTGGACTGGTTTGCCGAAGGCGCGCTGGCCGACAGCGCCATCGCCGACGCGCCCTACGACGCGCTGGTGCTCGACCTCGGCCTGCCGGGCACCGACGGCATGACCTGGCTGCGGCGCTGGCGCGAACGCGGGCTGGTCCTGCCGGTGCTGATCCTGACCGCGCGCGACGGTGTCGAGCAGCGCGTCGCCGGCCTGGATGCAGGCGCCGACGACTACCTGATCAAGCCGATCTCGATCGACGAGCTGGCGGCACGCCTTCGCGCCATGTTGCGCCGCACCGTGGGCCAGGCACAGGCGGTGTGGACGCATGGCGCGCTGCACTACGAGCCTGCGGCAAAGCGCGTGCAGTGGAAGGGCCAGCCCGTGGCGCTGACCGGACGCGAGCTCGCCTTGCTGGAGATGCTGCTGCTGCATCCACAGCGCGTGCTGTCGAAGACACAACTGCAGGAAAAGCTCTACGACTGGAGCGGCGGCGAGCCCGAGAGCAATGCGCTGGAGGTGTTCGTGCACCACCTGCGCCGCAAGATCCACCCCGGCGTCGTGCGCACCGTGCGCGGCGTGGGCTATGCGCTGGGCGCCGCCGTAGGCGAGGAACCGGCATGAGCCGCCGGGCCGCTCCCAAGGCGAATTCCGCAGCGCGCAGTGCGGAGGTTGCCTGATGACCACGCCGGCCGCCGCAAGGGCGAACTCCGCAGCGCGCAGCGCGGAGGGCCACGCGTGAGCCTGCAACGCCGGCTGCTGCTGTACCTGCTGATCTGCGCGCCCGTCGTCTGGGCGGTGGCCTTGTTCGTCTCGGCAAACCGTGCGCGGCACGAGGTCAACGAACTCTTCGACACCGAGATCATCCGCCTCGCGCGCCAGGTGCAGGCCACGCTGGTCGGCGCCGTCATGCCCGGCCAGGCCTTGCCACCGACGTCCGCCAGCGGCGAAGCCGACCTGCGCGACCTGGCCATCGCCGTGTGGAATGCCGAAGGCAAGCTGCTGCTGGTGGACCGCGAAGGCGTGCAGTTGCCGTACCGCACCGATGCCTCTGGGTTCGTCGACCTGCAGCTCGACGGCGCGCCGTGGCGCGTGTACTACCTGCAGTCGCCGCGCAGCGAATGGCTGGTGGCCGCCGGGCAACGCGGCGCCGAACGCGATGAGCTGGTGCGCGATCTGGTGGTCAGCCAGCTGGTGCCCTGGCTGCTGGTGTTGCCGGTGCTGCTGCTGGCCATGACCTGGGCCGTGAGGCGTGCGCTCGAGCCGGTGCGTGCGTTGACCGCCGAACTGCAGGGCCGCGGCGCCGACGACCTGCACGCGGTGCCGCTGGGGCACGCACCGAGCGAACTGCAGCCCATGCTGGCGGCGATGAACGGGCTGTTCACGCGCATCGAATCCACGTTGGCACGCGAGCGTCGATTCACCGCCGACGCGGCGCATGAACTGCGCACGCCGCTGGCGGTGCTGCGCGCCCAGTGGGATGTGCTGAAAGGCGCCACCGGCGAGGCCGAGCGCCAGCGCGCCGCGCTGCAGCTCAACGCCGGCATGGACCGCATGGACCGTCTGGTGACGCAGCTGTTGGCGCTGTCGCGACTGGAATCCACCGAGCGACTGCCGAATGCCCGCGAAGTGCAATGGCTTCCGATCGTCGAGCAGGCGATGAACGATGTGCTGCCGCTGGCCGAGCGCCGCCACATCGAGCTCGCTTGCGACTGGCCGGACGCGGGCACACCCGCCCTGCCCTTGCGCGGCGACGCCGATCTGCTGGCAGTGCTGCTGCGCAATCTGCTCGACAACGCGGTGCGTTATGCGCCCGAAGGCAGCAGCGTGGACTTGCGCTTTGGCGCTGCCGCGCTCGTGGTCGAGAACGCCGGTGCGCCGATGACTCCGCAGTCGCTGGCCCAACTGGGCGAGCGCTTCCACCGCGTCGAAGGCCAGTTGGAAAGCGGCAGCGGCCTGGGCGTGTCGATCGTGCAGCGCATTGCCGCGCTGCATGGATTGGCGCTGCGCTATCGCACGCGTGCCGACGGGCAGGGCGTGGTCGCGGAGCTCAGCCTGCTGTCCACGCAGGCGGCTGGCCCCGTGCCGCGTCAGGCGGTGTAGCCTGTGCGGGCCAGCGCGCGGTCCGCAGGCGATCGTCGGGCTGCGCAGGTCGCGATGGGTCCCGGGCCGAACTGTTGCATTGCCCGTTGGCCGACCGGGGATGTTGCAGTGCCCATGACCTGCGGATATCGTGCCGGCCATCCTGGCCAGCGATGGAGAGCGACATGACCCAGATCGATCCAGCGGCGACGCACCAACCCATGGAAGTTCGCCACATCGACGACATCGATTGGGAAACCATCCGGTGGCCCGGGGAAACCGGAAAGATGCTCTTTCACCCCCGGCCAGAGCGGCCCACCGAACCCAACGCCGGAATACTGCGTCTGGAACCGGGCGCCCATCATCCACTTCACAAGCACGAGTTCGCGCAGGTCTGGTACGTGCTCGAAGGCAGCTTCCGCATTGGCGGTCGGCTCTGTGAACCGGGAACCATGATCTTTCATCCGGACCCGCATTACGAAGACGAGTTCAGCACCGACACGGGCGGACAGATCCTGATCGTCCAGTATCCCGGGCCGAACACCGGAGGTCGGCCGATCTACGACGACCGGTTCAACCTGAAGGACCGGCGCGCCGTCTCCGAGGAGCGCACCGATCGTTAGCGTCGCCGCCACTTCCGATGCCGGGACCGGGCCCGGACGCGGCCGGCGCACGGCTGACACCCGGCATGCCCAGCCGCGCCAACGCTGCCCCGGGGCCGGACGCCGAACACCTGGCGCGCCTGGCCCAGGGCGTGGAGGCATGGAACCGCTGGCGTGCAGAAACGCCTGGCCTGCAACCGAACCTGGCCGGTGCCCATCTGGACGATGTCATGCTCGCCGGCATCGATCTGCACGGTGCGCAACTGCTCGATGCCCGACTGTGTGGCGCAGACCTGAGCGGCGCCAACCTTCATGGCGCGCGCATCGAGCGTACGCTGTTCAACGGGGCCCGATTCGGCGCCGCCGATCTGCGTGCTGCCGTCGGCTTCTCGGCCCGTTTCATCGGCTGCGATCTGCGCGCGTGCCGCTTCGGTGGCGGCGGCTTCTTCGATGCGTTGATGTGGGACGCCGACCTGCGCGGCTGCGACTTGCGCCACATGAACTTCAAGGGCGCGAGCTTCGACCGTGCCAGGCTCGACGATGCCGACTTGCGCGGCAGCACGCTGGACGAGGTGCGTTGGCACGAGGTGCAGGCCGAACGCGCCAAGCTCGAAGGGACGTCGATGCGCATGGCCACGCTGACCGGTTCGCGCATGGCGCAGGCAGGCGCCGCGGGCATCGACCTGAGCGGCAGCCGCATCGTCGCCACTGACCTGTGCGGCGCCGACCTGCGGGGTGCCAACCTGCAACTGGCGTCCTTCGTCAACGTGCAGCTGTGGAACGCCGATCTCAGCGGCAGCCGCGTTTTCGGCATCGGCGCCTGGCACCTGCAGACCGACAACGCGCGCCAGCAGGACCTCATCATCACGCCGGACGAGGCGCCCGTGATTGCCTGTGACGACCTGGAGACGGCGCAGTTCGTGTACCTGCTGCTGCACAACGAGAAGCTGCGCCAGGTGATCGATACCGTGGGCCGCAAGGCCGTGCTGCTGCTGGGCCGTTTCACGGCCGAGCGCAAGGCGGTGCTCGACGGACTGCGCGAGGCCCTGCGCCGGCACGGCCTGGTGCCGATGCTCTTCGACTTCGACAAGCCCGGCGGCCGTGACCTGACCGAGACCATGAGCACACTGGCGCATCTGGCACGCTTTGTCATCGCCGACCTGACCGACCCGCGCAGCATCCCGCAGGAACTGAAGGCGATCGTGCCCTCGCTGCCCTCGGTACCGGTATTGCCGCTGCTGCATGTGTCGCAGGACGCCTATGCGATGTTCGCCGACCTGGGCGGCTACGCGTCGGTGCTGCCGCCGGTGCGTTACCGCGACCTGCCGCACCTGCTCGCCATGCTGGGCGACGAAGTGATTGCACCGGCCGAGCGCCGCATCGCGGAGATCCAGGCCCGCCGTGCCGCGTTCGAGGCCGCGCTCGGTCGGCCCTGAACCCGTCGCTGGCCCGAGCGCTGCGCCGAGCACCGCGCGATGCAGCGGTGCTTATTGCATGACGCCGACAAGCTGCCCGATCTTTCCGCCGCGTGGCAGGGCATACCGGCTTCAGCGCATTCCCGCCTGGCCCAGCGCAGCGACAAGCCGATCGCGGGGCGGCGCGAAGCGCTGAACAGCAGTGCCGGGATGTCGCTCAAGCCCACCGAGGAGCTGCGCAAGCTCTATTCCGGACTCGACCGCGATCGCGAGGTCGTCGTCTACTGCCAGAGCGGCGTGCGCGCGTCGGTGACGGCCACGGTGCTGCGCGACCTGGGTTTTATGGACGTCAAGCTGTACGAGCCGAGCTGGCTCGGCTGCGCCGGCACGCTTTCGGCACCGGCCGAAAAGGAGGTCTACTTCAACGTTGCTGCGCTTAACGGCCGGCTTGCCGCGCTGCAGGGCCGCGTCGGCGAACTCGAGGCCGAACTGGTGCGCGTGAAGGCGGCACGCTGAGCGTGGCGCCGGCAAGCGGAAATCGAGGAGCACAGCCGTGTGCTGCTCGTCACTTCGGCACGACGTTCAACGGAACAGCCAGCCCCGGATGAGTTTCGTGTATCGAGGCATGACGACGTAGACCATCAGGAAGACGACGACGCCCGTCACCACGAGCATCGTGAAGGCATGGCCGGGCGGCGCACCCAGGCGCTCGAGCACCGGCTCGACCACCAGCGGCACCCCGAAGGCCAGCGGGAAGATGGCCGACCAGGTCACCAGGTACTGCTTCCAGCGCACCGGCGCCTGGGCCTGGTCGCCACGCGGAAACCAGAAGTCCAGGCCGCTGCTGATGACGGAACCGGCTTCGCCGTCGAACAGCGGGTGCAGTTGCTTGACCAGCCGATGCCGCTGCGGCGACTCCATCCACTGGCGCAGGTGCTCCCGGGTATCGAAGCGGATCACCACCGTGTAGGTGTCCGTCAGGCCGGGTACGGGGCGGATGACATTCCACTCCCGATGGCCCGGCGACGCCCTGCAGATGGGTTCGACTTCTTCGAGCCAGCGTTCATAGGCCGCGTGCTTTTCCGCGCGCAACCGGTGAGTGATGACCACCGTGGCCTTTTGATCCGTCGCGTCCGCGACAACCGAGTCGGTATTCATGAGCCCTGCAACCTTTCCCGCACAAGCACAGCCGAAGCCGTCGCGGTGATTGAAGCACGAGTTGCCCGAACGCGCGGCCGTCCTTCAGGTCAGCAGACGATAGTCACTCAAGCGGAACCACCTGCGGGAAAGGATGAAACCGGTCACCGGTTCCGGGGAGAGGCTGGTGACCTCTTCGCTCATGTTCTTCCTGTAGAAGGCGGTGCAGGTGGCCTTCTGCCAGACGGTCTTCTGCATCTTTCTTCTCATGTCGGCGACGTAGGCATCTTGAAGCTCGCGTCGGGCATCGATGGCCTTGATGCGCTTGTCGCGTTTCACGGCGCAGATGGCCTGCACGATGTAGTCGGTGGCCGCCTCCATGTAGGAGATCTGCGAGCTGTGTCCGGAGCCGGTGTTCGGGCCGTTCACCTTGAAATAGTTGGGATAGCCGGACACGGTGATGCCCTTGTAGGAGACCGCCTCCTTCTCCCATTCGCTGTTGAGGTTGCGGCCGCCCAGCCCATGCACCTGGAAGCTCAGCGCCCTCTTCATGTCCGAGTACGCGAAGTACCCGGTGGCGTAGACGATGATGTCCAGGGGGAGCTCCTTGCCGTCCTTTGTCAGGATGCCCTGGGGCGTGATGCGTTCGATCCCGCTGATGTCCACATCGACATTGGCGCTGGACAGCGCGGGCAGGTAGGCATTGCTCGGTATGACGCGCCGGCAGCCCAGCTCGTAGTCGGGCGACATGTGCTGGCGAAGCTTGTCGTCCTTGATGTACCTGTCGAGCTGCTTCGTCAAGCTTCGGCGGTAGTGGTCTTTCATGAGCCGGGTGATGGACGACATGCCCGGGTAGCGGCGGAAACCGATGAACCGGATGTCGTACACAGCAAAGACCAGCCAACGAATGATGTGCCGTACGCCAGGCAGCGTTCTGACAAAACGCTCTACGGCACCGTACTGCCGGTCCGCGCGCGGCAGGATCCACTGCGCCTTGCCCATGAACAGCGTCAAGCGTGAGACCTTGGAAGCAATGGCCGGAACGATCTGCGCTGCCGAACATCCGGAGCCGATCACTGCGACACGTTTGCCTTCATAGGCGACCGAGTGATCCCAGTGCCCTGAATGGAATATCGGCCCATTGAAGGTGTCCGCGCCCTTGATTTTGGGGACGTGCGGGTTGGCCAGCACCCCGCTGCTGTCGATCACGAAGCGGGCGCTGTAGCTCTCGCCGCACTCGGTCTGGACGCGCCACAGAAACTCGTGCTCGTCGAAGACGAGACGGGTCACCACCTGCTGGGTACGTGCGTGCTCGCGCAGGCCGAACTTGTCGATGATGTGGTGGGTGTAGGCAAGCAACTCGCTTTGCGGTGCGAAGGATTTCCTGAACGGGTAGGGGATGAACGAGATGCAGTAGAGGCTGGTGGGAATATCGACTTCTGCACCAGGATAGGAATTGACTTGCCAGGTGCCGCCCAACTCGCAGCTTCTCTCCAACAAGACAAAGTCTTCGCATCCCTTCTTCTGCAATCGGATGGCCGCCAACAGACCCGAGAACCCGGTACCGATGATCACCGTCTCGACGTGGCGTGGCGGCTTCGGGCTGCCGGCGTACGCAGAAATTTCTTCTGTGGCGAATCGCTCCGATGCGCCCATCTTCAGCTTCTCTCCGACCGTCGGTCGTCCAGTGGTCCGGGCTAGACCGGAAACGGTCCTGCGCGTGCGAGCCGATCTCTCTCGCGAACTGTGAAGCAGCATCACCAACGCCGCTGTACTCAGGGCTGCGATGCCCATTCCGTTCTGCGCCAGTTGCTCGATCAACGGTTGCAGGGCTTCCGGATTGACCTCGTGCACGAAGACCGTCAACTCGCGAATCTGCTCGCTCGAAAAGCGCACGATGTCCTCGGCCGCGATCGTGTCCGGCACCAGACCGTCGCGCCGCACAAGCCGCGCGAAGGCCCCCGACGCCACCGACACCAGGCCCAGGACGCCCAGCGGACGCAGCAGGTGCGCCAACATGTCGGCGCGCAGCGCGCCATTCGCGGCGCGATAGACGCGGGACACCACCCTTGCAATCTCGAAGCGCTTGTGTGCGTTCGCATGTCCATCGGCGGTGGGCGCCATGGGCGGGCGGGCACCGAAGCCGTCATCCTCGAACTCGTCCATTGGACATTCCTTCCCTGTCGATATCAGAACCATGTGTTGGCGTCGCCGCCAGGCGGAGCGTCGTCGGATCTCCGGTCGCGCGGCTGCACTGCGCAGACTTCGGCAAGGCGCTGCCAGATCCAGCGCCGGCTTCAAGGTCGCGCTGCTCACGTCCATCAGGCCCATCACGGTGTGGAACAGGTTGTCGTGGCTCAACGGCGCGTCGCGCCGCTGCTGCAGGCAGGCGCGCGTGACGCCGATGGCGGCTTCGGTCTGCGGCGGCAGCCACATCAGCATCGGCACATGCGTCTGCTCGCGCGGCGCCAGCGCGTAGGGCATGCCGTGCAGGTACATGCTGTTCTCGCCCAGCGATTCGCCGTGGTCGGACACATACAGCAGCATCGGGTCGTAGCCGGCGGCCTGCTGCGACAACCAGGCGACGGAGTTCGCCAGCACGTGGTCGGTGTAGGCGATGGAGTTGTCGTAGGCATTGACCAGCGCGGACTTGTCGCAGTCCTGCAGTGCATGGGATTCACACTCGGGCAGGAAGCGCTTGGCCGCAGCCGGTGAGCGCTTGTAGTAGGCCGGCCCGTGGCTGCCCATCTGGTGCAGCACCAGCACCACGCCGCGCTGGCGGCGTTCTTCGGGCAAGGCGGCCAGGCGCTGGTCGAGCCCGGTGAGCAGCGCTTCGTCCAGGCATTCGCCGTCGCGGCACAGGCCCGGCGCATGCGCACTGCCGGGCGGCGCGTCGATCGCCGCGGCATGCGGCAGGCGGTCGCACAGGCCCTTGCAGCCGGCCTGGTTGTCCAGCCACAGCACCGCCAGGCCGGCGCGCTGCAGCACATCGAGCAGGTTCTCGTGCTCCTGCTTGCGCGCGTTGAAGCCCTCGCGGCCCAGGTGCGAGAACATGCACGGCAGCGAGGCCGCGGTGTTGGTGCCGCAGGAGCCGACGTTGGCAAAGCTGACCAGGCCCAGCGCCGCGGTGTCGGGGTTGGTGTTGCGTGCGTAGCCGTTGAGCGCGAAATGGTCGGCACGTGCCGTCTCGCCCACCACCAGCATCAGCAGCGGCGGCCGTGCCCCGACACGGCGCGGTGTGCAAGCTGCGCATCGGCGCCGATGACTTGCGGCGGGCCCGCAGGCCGCGCGCCCTTCTGGAAGGCCAGCCGACCCAGCGCGTAGAACGAGTTGGCCGGGTTGACCATGTAGCGCAGCGACTTGTGGTTGCGCATGGTCGAGGACATGGGCGCCGCGTTCAGCACCAGCAGGGTACCGGCCAGGCTCAGCGCCAGCGTCACTGCCGCGCTGTTGTACAGGCCCTGCGAGGCAGCGGGCAGCGGCCGCAGCGGCGTGCGCCACAGCCACCAGGCCGGCAGTCCCGCGACCAGCGCCACGTTGAGCAACAGGCGCCAGCCGATCAGGTCGCTGGCCTCGTGCACGTCGGTGTGCAGCACGTTGACCATCATCGTCGGGTCGATGACGATGCGGTAGCTGCCCATGAAGTGCGCGCCGACGGCAGCCACCACCAGCAGCAGCGTCGCCAGCGGCTTGATGCTGTGCCGCCAGGCGCCCAGCGCCAGCAGCGCCAGGCTGATGCCGGCCACCATCACCCCGAGGCTGAGGATGAACAGCGCGCCGCGCACCGAAGCCAGCTCGGGCAGCTCGCTCATGGCACGCCACAGCGGCCAGTTGCCCACGCTGGCAAGCCACAGGCTGACGATGGCGGCCAGCGTGAGCGGGTTTCGAGATGAGACCATGGGCGGCATGCTCGCCGCCGTGCCTTAAGGGCAGATTAGCCGGTAGTGCCCTGGCCCGCGGCATCATGCTGTTGGACGTCGGGGGCCGCGCGCCGCGAGCGCCGACGCATTGCCGTCATTCCCGCCAGCCCGGCGAGCATCAGTGCCCAGGTCTGCGGCTCGGCACGGCAGCTGCGGGCTCCACCGGGTTGAAGCCGGCAATCTGGCGGCCGACGAAGACCAGCGAAGCGGCGTCGAAGCCCGGCGCATCGGGGAACTCCTCCTTGTTCGGATCGATGGCTCCGTCGTCGTCGAAGGACCCGGTGTAGCGGTAGAAGTCGAAGCTGAACACCACCGAAGGCTTCTGCGCGTTGATGTCGATGGCCTTCGTCACCTCGTCGACCTTGCCCGGTTGCAGCACCTGCCATTCGATCTCGGTCTCGGTCTTCAGCGCGGCGATCTCGGGCCGTGCACCGGCATGGTCGCCGAGCAGCAGGTCACCGAGGTCGACGTTGTTCTCCATCTCGGTCTTGGTGATCTTCACCCAGAAGGCGTTGTCGCGCGGGTCGCCAGCGACCGCCTGGGCCGGCACGACGGCTTCAAGCCGGATCGGCGGCGCAGGCTGCGGCGGCGGCACCACCGGCGGTGGCGCGTAGACCGGGTTGAAGACCACGTTCGGCACGACCACGGGCTTGTTGACGATCGAGCCGCCCACGTCCACCAGCCAGCTGTAGGTGATCTTGGCCGGCGTGCCGTAGGTGCTGACACCGAAATGGTCGCAGGAGGTCGAGCGCCAGGCGGCATTGGCGCCGGGCCAGCAACTTTCGCCCGAGGTGCTGAAGGGCTTCGATTCAGTGAAGTTGGCGCCGATCGAGCCACCGTAGGTGATGCGTGCGCCGAAGCCGGCCTCGTAGCGGATCGTCGGGCGTCCGTAGCGCACCACGTCGCCCGGGTCGGGGCCGACGAAGGAGAACACACGGTCATAGCCGAAGATGCTGCCCAGGCGGCCGGGGTGGTCGAAGGACACGTCCTCGATCTCGATCTCGAAGCCGTAGGCGGTGTGGCCGGTGGTGTTGACGACGTCGAAGTTGTCGAGCGAGCCGAAGACCTGGGCGCTGGCGAGCGGCGGCACAGCGGCCAAGACCGCAGCCGCGACAGCGCCGAAGCGGCGAATGGTTTCTTGCATGAAGCTTCCCCGTGGTGGCAATGGCATGCGCATCGCCACAGGCCAGTGGCGGTGGCGGCACGCTGCCGCGCAGTCTCGGCAGCGTTGCTTAAGCCGCGCTGAATGCAAGCTCATGGCAGCCCCCAGTGGACGCAGGGCCGACCCACTTCGACACGAGGCATTCGTTCGGCCGTTGGACGGCGCCACCCATATCGTTGATCCAGATCAACCCAGCCGCGTCGCGCAGGGCGGAACATGGTGTGTCCACAACGAACGAGGAGACTTCGCATGCACAAGCTCACAAAGGCTGTCTGGAACGCCCTGCTCTCGGTCGCGCTGCTCGCTGGCGCCAGCGGCGCCGGCATGGGCCGCGGAAACCGAGTCGTCGATCGCGCGCGGTGGTCGCCTCTACGACAAGTGGTGGGACGAGAACAAGACCGCCAAGCCGACCGCCGCGCACCCGGCCTACCCGGTGAAGGGCGGCAAGTACGCCAACGACACCTCCTGGCGCTGCAAGGAATGCCATGGCTGGGACTACAAGGGCAAGGACGGCGCCTATGCCAAGGGCGCGCATTTCAGCGGCATCAAGGGCATCAACGCCGCGGCCGGCAAGGACCCGGCGGCCATCGCCGCCGTGCTGCGCGACAAGAACCACGGCTACAGCGATGCCCAGCTGAGCGCGAAGGACGCGTCCGATCTGGCGCTGTTCGTGTCCAAGGGCCAGGGCAACCTGGCCAAGTACGTGTCGGCCGACAACAAGTCCACCGGCGATGCCGGCAAGGGCGAGGTGTACTTCAACACCGTCTGTGCCGGCTGCCACGGCCTGGATGGCAAGAAGCTCAAGGACGCACCGCCGCTGGGTTCGGTGGCCGAGAACGGCGCCGAGATGATGCACAAGCTGCTGAACGGCCAGGCCGGTGAAGACATGCCCGCGCTGCGCGCGCTCGACCCGCAGATCTCCGCCGACCTGGCGGCCTACCTGACCAAGCTGCCCGCCAAGTGAGCGCCAAGCGCTGGGGCATCGGCGCGCTGCTGGCCATGGGCGCCGCCGGTGCCGTGGCCGGCATCGTCTTCTGGGGTGGCTTCAACACCGCGATGGAGGCCACCAACTCGATGGAGTTCTGCATCTCCTGCCACGAGATGAAGGACAACGTCTACCAGGAGTATGTGAAGAGCCCGCACTACAAGAACGCCTCGGGCGTGCGCGCAATCTGCTCGGATTGCCACGTGCCCAAGGAATGGGGGCCGAAGCTGTGGCGCAAGATCCAGGCGTCCAACGAGCTGTACCACCACCTGCGCGGCACCATCGACACGCCGGAGAAGTTCGAGGCCAAGCGCGCCGAGCTGGCCGAGCACGTATGGGCGACGATGATCGCCAACGACTCGCACGAATGCCGCAACTGCCACAGCTGGGACGCGATGGACCACCAGAAGCAGACGCCGCGTGGCGCCGAGAAGATGCAGGCCGGGCAGAAGGAGGGCAAGACCTGCATCGAATGCCACAAGGGTGTGGCGCACGCGCTGCCCAAGCGGGACGATTGAGGGTTGCGATGCGCACCGACCCGCGCAAGGGCGGGTCGGTGTCCTGATGATCAGTCGTCGAGTTCGATGCGGGTGGCGCGGTAGGTGGTGCCGGTTGACGTCACCTCGGCCACGCTCTTCACCTCGACCCTCTTGCCGTCGAGCGTCGCACCGCTCAGGCCGTCCCTGAACTCGGTGGTGGCGCCGTAGTTCACGGTGACGCCCTTGACCGTGAAGGTCCCGCTGGTGGCCCCGCAGCTTGCGCATGCCACAGCGCCCTTGAACTCGAATTCCTTCGATCCGCCCGAGACGTCATCGTCGTCGCCGTCGTCGTCGTCGTCACGCGACTTGAACTCGAGCTTCGTCACGACCAGCACGCCGTTGTCGATGCTGCCCTTCGCCTCGACGCGGATGCCGTCCTTCAGGTCGGCGGCGACGCCGTCCTCGTAGACCACACCGGCGGCCAGCCGCACCGGGTACCCCGCGACACTGAAGGCGCTGGCCCCGCCGGCAAAGCCGCTGACGTAGCCCTCGACTTCGGCTTCGGCCGAAGACGACGCATCGTCGTAGCTCGCAGTGCGGACTTTCAGCCGCTCGGCCAGGTAGCGGCCGTCACCCTGCGGCGTCGGGTTCAGGCGGACGCTGACCGAGACGCCATCGACTGGCGCGCCGTCGAAGTCGGTGGAGGCGCTGGTGCGGATCGCCACGCCACGCACCGCGAAGGTGTATGCCGGGCTCGACCCGCTCAGGCCAACCACCGCGCCGCGCAGGCGGTACTCGCCGTCGTCGGCCGCGAAGGCTGTCGACGCTGGTGGCCTCGCGCTCGACGTAGGTCGCGACGATGCGGCCGTTGGTGTCGGGCTGGCCGTGCACCTCGACCACGTTGCCCGCCGCCAGCGTGGCCACGCCGCCGAAGTTGTCATAGACGGTCGTCGTGGTGGTGCGCACGGTGATGCCGAACACATTGAAGGTACCCGCGGCCGCGTCGACCGCGGTCACCGGGCCCTTGATCTCCGCGCCGTAGGCGATCTGCGTCGCGCTGCGCACGGTACCGCTGTCGTCGACGCTGCCGGTCACTTCGACGACCATGCCGATCTTCAGCGGGTTGTCGTCGGTGCCGAGCACCTTGACCGTGCCATCGTCGTCGATCAGTCGCGCGCCGTTGTCCTCGTAGCGGATGCCGTTGACGAAGACCGACCCGAAACCGGTCACCGTGCCGACGCTGAACGAGCCTGTGCCGCCGGTACCGACGCCGGCGGTGTCACCGCCACCGCCACCACAGGCGCCCAGCAACGCGGTGGCGGCAAGCGCGAGGCTGCCGACCAGCAGCCTCCAGACGCAGGCCGCGACCGGCATGCGGCCAGTCGGGGTCGTATGGGTTGTCATGAACGTGCTCCCTTGCGAGTTTTGGGTGGTTGAGGATCGGTGGCTTGGGCCACGGTGGAGTTCGCTGATGCGGCCACAGAAGCCGGCTCGGTCATGCGGTCGCTGTAGCTGAACAGGCCCACGCGCAAACGCTGGTCCTGCGGCCGACCCGCGGCATGGTCGGCATCGATCAGTTTCTTGAGCTGCGGCACGAGCGAGGCGCACAAGACCCGCCATTGCGCCTCGATCGATTTGCGCATCGCGTCGAGCGACTGCGACGACAACTCGTCGGCAAACACGGCCTGCTCGAAATGCTGACGACCATCGCCGAGCACGTTCTCGACCGCGGCGCCCAGATGGTCACCGACGTTGTGGCCCAGGAAGCCAAGCATGCGTCCGGTATCGCCACGAGGCACGAACGCGTCGTTCACCAAAGTGATGCTGTCTTCGGCCGCGTCGTGGGCTGCCAGACCGAGGCGCAGCAACTCATCGAGCAGGCTGCGCGGATGCACGTCGCGGGTCACCGACTGCGCCAGCGTCTCGAAGCTGGGCACCTCACCCTGACGCGGCAGCTTGCGCGGCCGGCCGCGCGCGTCGCGGTACTGCGGGTCGCTGGCCCAGAGCGCAAACACCTCGGCTGCCACGGGTCGCCGGCGCGCAGGCGCGGCCGCGGCCTGGGTCAGGCGAGTGACTTCTCTGCGGCTCAGGCCGGTGGCCGTGGCAATCCGGCTGACCATGCGATGGGACAACAGGTTTGGCTGCGTGTCGCGCGCCGCGCGGACAAAAGCCAGCCGCAGGCGGTCTTCGACCACGGCACAGGGCATGCCCTTGGCGACGGCGAGCTTCGCCAGCGGTGCCAACAGCGCGTCCACCGCCAGCACAAGTGCATCGGCTTCGGCGGTCGCCGCACTGGCGGGGGGTCGCGTCGGCGGTCGGGAGTCTGGAGCGCGCATGGCCGCAGTATAAATGTGCAACTTGCACATTTCAACCGGCAATCGTGCGAAATGTCCGGCAGTCGATGGCGCGCGCACCCAAAAATCAAGTGGGCGCCGCGGAGAGAGCCCCAGGAAGCTGATGTTCAACATCCAATTCGCATCGGGCCTCGGGTCAGTCGCGTTCGCGTTTGTCGCCCTTTCCCTTCTTTCGAGGCTCTTCGTCGGCGCTGCGGTGGCACTCGACGCAGTTCTCGAAGTTGGCGATGCCTTCCTTCAGGTGCTTCGAACGGATCTTGCCCGGCTGGTGTTCATGGCAGCCGTAGCAGGTGTAGCGGCTGTAGTCGTCGTTGGTGTGGCAGGTGACGCACTCGGTCTGGTGGTCGCGGTCGAGCACGAACAGCTTGTCGTGGTCCAGGGTCGCGGGCTTCCATTGCTGCTGGCTGTGGCATTGCCCGCATTGCCCCTTCACTTGCCGATGCAGCTTGTCGGTGGGTGCCTTGTGGCAGCTCTCGCACTGCGCCTGCACGGCCTTGGCCAGCAGGGCATGGTCGAAGGTGGCCGGCTTCCAGCGCTCGGCCTCGTGGCATTGGGCGCAGCTTGGCCGCGCTGAGGTCGCGGTGCACGTTGTCGGTGGGCGCGGCATGGCAGCTTTCGCAACGCTGTTGCACCTCGGTGCGCAGCAGCGCGTGCGAGAAGGGCTTGCGGCTGCGTTGCGTCAGCCGCGGCGCGCGGTGGTCGCTGTGGCAGGCCATGCAGTCCTGTTCGATCAGGTCCTGGTGGAACGAGCTCTTCACCGTGCGCTGGGCGATGGTCACGCCCTTCGTCGTGCGCAGACCGATGTCCCCCACGGCGTGGCAGGCCACGCAGCGCTCGGACGAAGCGCCGCGCAGCGGCGCGTGGCAGGCGAAGCAGTCGGTCGTCAGTTCGGCGTGGCCGGGCAGCAGCGGCCCGGGGCTGACCATCAGGTGCGGGTAGGCGAAGGCCAGCACCACCAGCACCAGCAGGTTGGCGCCGATGATGATCATGGGCCAACGCGGCTTCACTTCCAGCCCCAGAACAGGAACACCGCGACGATGTGCGCCAGCGCCAGCACCGCAAAGGCCAGCGTGATCGGGAAGTGCACCACCCGCCATTGCTTGACCACGTCGAAGGTCATGCTGTCCCAGTACAGGCGCTCGTTGAGTGCGTCAGGCGACAGGCCACCTTGGCGCAGCCGTTGCATCGAAGCCTCGAGCCGCCTGCGCGAACGCTGCAGCAGGAACTTGCCGGTCAGGCCACTGGCCACGTTGATCAGCATGGCCCACACCGCCAGCCAGCCCAGGATGGAATTGAAGTGGATGCCGGCATGCACCAGCACCAGCAGCGAGCCCAGCCAGGCCAGGGTCTCGTGCCAGCGCAGCAGCTTGGCGGGCTGGCCGGAGCGGATGAGCTTGCGCTTGCGCAGCGAATAGCCCAGCGACCCCAGGATCAGCAGCGTGCCGGGAATGCCGAGGTAGCGCCCGATCCACACCGCATCGGCCAGGTGCAGCAGCGCATCCAGCACCAGCGCCGCCAGGGCCAGCGCGGCCAGCGACAGGAAGAAGGGCAGCACCTCGCGGCTCAGCAGGCGGGCGGGCATCGGCGTCAGGCCTCGAGCACCAGTGCCGATGTCGGCTTGCCCACGCACAGCAGGCAATGGCCGGCGCGCAGGTCGTGGTCCGGCGTGTGTTCGTAGCGCACGCTGCCGGAGATCAACTTCGTTTCGCAACTGCCGCAACTGCCGGAACGACAGCCGGAATCCACGGCCACGCCGTGGCGCTCGGCAAAGTCGAGCAGGTTGGCGTCCCGGCCGTCCCAGGCGAGCGTGCGGCCGGAGCGGGTGAACCGGATTTCCAGCGCCATGCCCTGGCTGTCGGCCGGCACATCCGCGCTGTCGGATGTGGAGCGCACCGACGCCGGGCCGAAGGCTTCGTGGTGGATGTCCTGCGCGGCCACGCCCCATTCGGCCAGGGCGGGCACCAGGCTTTGCATCATCGGCGGCGGGCCGCAGACGTAGAACTGATGCCGGCCGTGCGGCAGAGTACGCCGCAGCAGTTCCAGGTCCACATGCCCGGCATGTTGGTAGTCGCGCACCGACTAGGTCGTCAGGCCCGGGCTGGCTGTAGACCACGTTCAGGTGGAAGTTCGGATGCGCCAGCGCCAGCGTTTCCAAGCGTCGCCTTGAAGGCATGCTCGGCGCCGTTGCGCAGGCCGTAGTACAGGTGCAGCGTGCGAGTGGGCTGTTCGGCCAGGCACCAGCGCAGCATGCTCATCATCGGCGTGATGCCGATGCCGCCGGCAATCAGCACCGCCGGAACAGCCGGGTCCGGGTCGATGTGGAAGTGGCCCGAGGGCGCCTTCAAGCGCAGCACGTCGCCCTCGTGCACGCGGTCGTGAAAGTGGTTCGACGACGCGCCGGGCGGCAACTCCGGCCGGCCTGCCGGCGACGGCACGCGCTTGATGGTGACGCGGTAGGCCTTGGCGTCGGGCCGGTCCGACAACGAGTAGCAGCGTGTCAGCGTGCGCGTTCGCCGTCACTCGGCACCTGCAGCGCAAAGGTCAGGAACTGGCCCGGCTTGAAATGCCGGCAGCGGCACGCCATCGACCGGCTGAAGGTGGAACGAACACTGCGTGTGCGCGGCATCCTCGAATTCGCGACGCGCGACGCGGAACTCGCGCCACCCCGGCCATGCCAGCGGCTGTGCAGCCACCGCCGTTGCCGTCGGGCGCCCGGCACCGCGACAGGCGAGGGCGGCGACGCCACCATGGCCGACACCAGCGTACGCCGCCAGTTGGGCCAGCCAGGCGGCGCACAGGTAACCCAACAGGGTGGAAGCGGTCACGGAATCGGATGTCCTCGCCTTGCGTGTCTCGCGTGCCACCAGGGCGCCGTCGACATCGGCGATTTCATTCTGGCGAGCCGTGCGGCCCGGTGAGCCTTGACCGCATCAAGCATCCGGAGAGTGGGCGGCGGGGCGCACAGGCCGAGAAACGTCAAGCTTGCACTGGGCACGCCACATTCGTCTGTACGCCAGCGCACGCAGGCGCCTGAAATCGATCGCTCAGAAAACCTTCAGGGGGCGGCACCAGACTTCAATGCATCGCAACCCACACCGGGAACTCCAGATGGACAACGACCTTCGCCACTTCCTCGCCCGACTGCTCGGCGTCGTCGCCATGGCCCTGCTGCCCGTGGTGTTGACGGCCTTCATGACGATGCCCTTGAGCCTGGGCCGACATCCCGGCGACGCCGTACCGCAGGGCAGCGCCGTGTCTGCGGCACATGACCTGAGCGCGGTGCTTGCTTCAGCCGCGATGGCGGCGGCCCGGGAGAGCCGCCACTTGACCGCCTCGAACCACAGCAGACCCAGCAGCGACAGCGCCGAGGCCGGCAGCAAGCAACGCCGGCGTGGGCAGGACAAAGGCGAAGAGCCGGCCGACCGCGGGAATCCACAGCACGATGCCCAGCAAGACCACGGTGGCCAGGGCGATCCAGCCGAAGGCGACATTCACCGGGCCGCCGCGCTGCCACGAGGCCCGGGTCCAGAAGCGGTTGACATGGATCAGCGCCAGGTTGCACAGCACCAGCACGCCGAAGGTCAGCGCGCGCGCCATGTCGTCGGAACCCGTCGTGCCAGCGCGCCAGCGCGTAGCAGGCCCAGCAGCAGCAGCAACAGGCCACCGCCCTGCCACAGGCCGCGCGCGATCACCGCGCGGTCGAACAGCCGCGCGTCCGGCGATCGGGGCCGGGCCTGCATCGCATCGGCCTCCAGCGGCTCGGCCTCGAACACCACCGAGCAGGCCGGGTCGATGATGAGTTGCAGGAACAGGATGTGCACCGGCATCAGCAGCATCGGCCAGCCCAGCAGCACCGGCAGCAGCGACAGGCCGACGATGGGCACGTGCACGGCGACCACGAAGACGATGGCCTTGCGCAGGTTGGCGAACACGCGGCGGCCGTAGCGCACCGCCGTGACGATGGAGCCGAAGTCGTCGTTCAGCAGCACCAGCGCGGCCGCTTCGCGTGCCACGTCGGTGCCGCGCGCGCCCATGGCCACGCCGATGTGCGCGGCCTTCAGCGCCGGCGCGTCGTTGACGCCGTCGCCGGTCATCGCCACCACGTCGCCGCGCGCGCGGAAGGCGCGCACCAGGCGCAGCTTCTGCTCGGGCTGCACGCGGCAGAAGACCTGCGTGTCGGCCAGGCGCGCGCTGCAGCTGCTTCGTCGTCCAGGGCCGCCAGTTCGGCGCCCGAGATGACCGCGCCGTCGCCGCCCAGGCCGACCTGGCGCGCCACCGACAACGCCGTGGCCGGATGGTCGCCGGTCATCATCACCACGCGGATGCCCGCCGCCCGGCATTCGGCGATGGCCTGCGGCACCTCGGGCCGCACCGGGTCTTCCAGCGCGAGCAGCCCGAGGAACTCGAAGTCGAAGTCATGCTGGTTGCCGGGCAAGCGTCTGCGCGTCGAAGCTGGCACGCGCGACACCGAGCACGCGCAGGCCCTTCGCCAGCCAGCGCCGCGACCTGTGCGGCAATGGCCGCACGCTGCGCCGCGCCGAGGTGGCACAGGTCGACGATGGCCTCCGGCGCGCCCTTCGCGGAGATCAGGCGTTCGCGCCGGTCGGGCGACTGCCAGACGCGCGACATGGCCAGCATCTCGCCCGACAGCGGATAGTCCTCGACCAGGCTCCAGTCGGCGTGCAGGTGCTCGGTGCCGGCCAGCAGGCGCTGCCCGGCCTCGGCGATGGCCGTCTCCATCGGGTCGAAGGCGCGGCGGTGGCTGGCCAGCACCGCAAACTCGAGCAGCGCGTGCAGCTCCTCCTGCAGCGGCGCGGCGCCGGCCTGCAGGCTGTCGTAGGCGGCCGACTCCGACCACAGCGCTGCGCACCGCCATGCGGTTGGCGGTGAGCGTGCCGGTCTTGTCGACGCACAGCACCGTGGTCGCGCCCAGCAGTTCGACGGCCGGGATGCTGCGCGCCAGCACCTTCTCGCGCGCCAGCCGCCAGGCGCCCAGGCCCAGGAACAGCGTCAGCACCACCGGCAGTTCCTCGGGCAGCACGGCCATGGCCAGCGTCAGGCCGGCCAGCAGGCCATGCAGCCAATCACCGCGCGCCAGCCACCAGGCGATGGCCAGGCCGAGCGCCAGCAACAGGCCGACGGCGGCGACGCGCTTGACGATGCGCTTCGTCTCCAGCTGGATCGGCGTTTGCTCGCTGGGGATGCCGGCCAGCGACTGGCCGATGCGGCCCAGTGCGCTGCGCGCGCCGGTGGCCATGACGCAGCCGCGCGCCGTGCCCTGGGTGACCAGCGTGCCGGAGAAGGCCCAGGTGGCATCGGCGCCTTCCGGCGGGGCGCTCGTGTCGTCCGCCGGGGCTGCTTCGGTACCGGCCTGCTTCATCACCGGCGCGGATTCGCCGGTGAGCAGCGATTCGTCGATCGTCAGGTTCGACGCCTCGACCAGGCGCATGTCGCCGGGCACGCGGTCGCCTTCGGCCAGCAGCACGACATCGCCGACCACCAGTTCGCGCCCGGCGATGCGCTGCGGCTGGCCGTCGCGCACCACCAGTGCACGCGGGCTGGACAGGTCGCGCAGGGCGTCCAGCGAGCGCTCGGCGCGGCGCTGCTGCACGAAGCTGATGCCCATGACCACGAAGACGAAGCCGAGCAGCATGAAGGCCTCGTGCCGGTCGCCGAGCAGCATGTAGATCGCGCCGCAGGCCACCAGCAGCAGGAACATCGGCTCGGTCACCACCTCGCGCAGCAGGCGCAGCACGCTGCGCGGCCGCGATGTCGGCAGTTCGTTGGCGCCGTCGCGGGCCAGCCGCGAGACGGGCTTCGGTGTCGCTCAGGCCGTCGGTCAGGGTGCGAAGAAAGCGTAAAGAAGTGGTCGGGCACGTTGGCGGTCGGTGGCTGTATTGCATCGCAGCGCTGAATGTGGCCGTGGCCTGCGCCAGTGCGGCGCGATTGTGCGCTCCGCAACCTTAAGAAAGCCCTAAGAAGGCAACCGCAACATGCCTGCCAAGGAGTTGCCATGAACCATTCGACCACTCGTCCGCCGCTTGGCTGCCGTGCTGGCCACAGCCGCCTTGCTCGGCTCCGCGGCGCACGCCGCCACGCCGGCCGAATTGCTGGCCGGCTACAGCACGCAGGCCGGCACGGCCGCCTCGCCGCAACGCGGCGAGCAGTTCTTCAACGCCACGCACGGCAAGGAATGGAGTTGCGCCTCGTGCCACGGCACCGTGCCCACGCAGGACGGCAAGCATGCGTCCACCGGCAAGACCATCGGCGCGTTGGCACCGCGGCCAACGCGCAGCGCTTCAGCGACAGCGCGAAGGTGGAGAAGTGGTTCCGCCGCAACTGCAACGACGTGCTGGGCCGCGAATGCAGCGCCGCCGAGAAGGCCGATGTGATGAGCTGGTTGATCGGACTCAAGCCATGAGTCCGACGCCGCGAGAGGCTGCCTGTCCCCTGGCGCGCGCGCTGCTGCGCGCCCATCGGCTCGCCTGTCGCGTGCGTGGTCGCCGCACTCGGCCTGGCGCAGCGTGCACGGCCGACGACCCGCGCGCGCGCCGCGTGCCGCCGCTGCCCAGTACACCCAGGAATGCGCGTCCTGCCACCTGGCCTTCCCGCCCGGCCTGCTGCCGGCGGCGTCGTGGCGGCGGGTCATGGACAACCTGCCGCGCCACTACGGCACCGATGCCTCGCTCGACCCGGCGCTGACGACGCAAGCTGTCGGCCTGGCTCGAGGCCAACGCCGGCACCGGCAAGCGTGCGCGCGAGCAGCCGCCCGAAGACCGCATCACGCGCGCCGCGTGGTTCCTGCGCGAACACGACGAAGTGCCGGCCGCCACCTGGAAGCTGCCGGCCGTGAAGAGCCCCGCCAACTGCAGCGCCTGCCATACCCAAGCCGAACAAGGAGATTTCAGTGAACGTCACATCCGCATCCCCCGTTGAAGTACCGGCCGCCGCCGGCGAACGCAAGACCCTGGTCTGGGACGCGCCGGTGCGCGTCTTCCACTGGCTGATGGTGCTGAGCTTTGCCGGCGCCTACATCACGGCCGAGAGCGAGCGCTGGCGCTTGCTGCACGTGACGCTGGGCTACACCATGGCCGGCCTGGTGGGCTTTCGCATCCTGTGGGGCCTGATCGGCACGAAGCATGCGCGCTTCACGACCTTCGTGCGCGGCCCGGCCGCGGTGAAGCGCTATCTGCTGGCGATCCTGCGCGGCCAGCCCGAGCACCATGTCGGCCACAACCCGGCCGGCGCGCTGGCCATCGTCGCCATGCTGGCGCTGACGCTGGCCATCGCCGCGTCGGGCTGGTCGATCTACAACGAGATCGGCGGCGACTGGCTGGAAGAGGTGCACGAGTTCAGCGCCAACCTGATGCTGGCCATCATCGGCGTGCACATCGCCGGCGTGCTGCTGGCCAGCTGGATGCACCACGAGAACCTGACTCGCTCGATGATCGACGGGCGCAAGTCGGCCAGCCCGACGGACGCAGTTCGCAGCGCCTGGCGCAGCGTGGCCGCGCTGATGCTGGTGGCCGTGCTGGGCTTCTGGTGGCTGCAGTGGCAGACCGCGCCCACCGCAGCCGGCGCGTCCGAACGCCCGGCGGCCACGGCCAAGCACAAGGCCAAGGACCACGACGACTGACAATCGCGGCATGCGCATCCTGCTGGCCGAAGACGACACGCTGCTGGGCGACGGCCTGCGCGCCGGGTTGCGCCAGCAAGGCTTCCAGGTCGACTGGGTGCGCGACGGCGCCGCGGCCGAACGCGAGTTGCGCGCCGAGCCCTACGCGGCGGCGGTGCTCGACCTGGGCCTGCCGTTGATGGACGGCATGGACGTGCTGGCCTCGGTGCGCCGCGCCGGCGTGACGCTGCCGGTGCTGGTGCTGACCGCCCGCGACGCCGTGCCCGATCGCATCCGCGGCCTCGACCTGGGCGCCGACGACTACGTGCTCAAGCCGGTGGACCTGCAGGAGCTGGCCGCGCGGCTGCGCGCGCTGGTGCGCCGCGCGCACGGCCAGCCGCAGGAACACCTGCGGGCGCAGGACCTGGTGCTCGATGCGGCCGGGCATGGCGTGCTGCAGGCCGGCCAGGCCGTGCCGCTGTCCTCACGCGAATTCGACCTGCTGCAAGCACTGATGCTGAATGCCGGCCGCGTGATGTCGCGCGAACAGCTCGAGCAGCACCTCTACAGCTGGGGCCAGGAGGTGGAGAGCAATACGGTCGAGGTGCATGTGCACCACCTGCGGCGCAAGCTGGGCAGCGGCGTCATCCAGACGGTGCGTGGCGTGGGCTACCTGCTGCCGCGCGAGATGCCGAGCCCATGAGCGCCAGGCGCCGTCGCTGCAGCGCCGGCTGCTGCTCCTGGTGCTGGGCCTGGTGACGGCGGTCTGGCTGGCCACCGCGGTGCTGACCTGGTTCGACGTGCGCCACGAACTCGACGAGCTGCTCGACGGCCACCTGGCGCAGGCGGCAGCGCTGCTGGTGGTGCAGCAGGTCGGCGACATGGAAGACGACGACCCCGCGGTCGACGCGCCCACGCTGCACAAGCAGGCGCCGAACATCGCCTTCCAGATGTTCCACGAAGGACGGCTGGCGCTGCGCTCGGCCAATGCGCCCGCCGTGCCGATGATCGAGCCCGGCGAGCGCTTCAGGAGCGGCTTCCGCTCGGTGCGCATCGGCGACACCGACTGGCGCGTGTTTGCCACCTACGGCGCCGAACGCGACATCCAGGTCTATGTCGGCGAGCAGCAGCGTTCGCGCGCGTCGATCCTGTGGGCCGTGCTGCGCAGCACGCTGCAGCCGATGGCCGTGGCACTGCCGCTGCTGGCGCTGGCGCGTGTGGTGGGCCGTGCACCGCGGCATGGCGCCGTTGCGCAGGCTGGGCGGTGCTGGCGCGGCGCGAGCCCCAGGCGCTGCAGCCGGTGGTGGTGGACGGCGCGCCGTCGGAGATGAAGCCGATGCTCGATGCGCTGAACGGCCTGTTCGGCCGCATCGGCGCACTGATGGAATCGGAGCGCCGCTTCACCGCCGATGCGGCGCACGAACTGCGCACGCCCATCGCCGCCATCCGCGCCCAGGCCCAGGTGGCGCTGGCCGAGCCGGACGATGCGTTGCGCCGCCACGCGCTGCAGGCCACGCTGCAGGGCTGCGACCGGGCCACCCGGCTGGTCGAGCAGCTGCTGACCTTGTCCCGGCTCGAATCCGCCGATGCGCCCGCGCTGGCCGTGCTGGACCTGTCGGCGCTGGTGCGTGGCGTGGTCGGCGAGCTGGCGCCGAAGGCCCTGGACAAGCAGCAGCGCATCGAGCTGGACGCCGAGCCGGACTGCCACGTGCAAGGCCAGGCCACGCTGCTGGCGGTGCTGGTGCGCAACCTGGTCGACAACGCCATCCGCTACAGCCCGACGGGGGCCAGCGTGCACGTCGCCGTGGCCAGCGATGGCGGCACGGCGCGCCTCACGGTGGAAGACAGCGGGCCCGGCCTGGCCGATGCCGATCTGCAGCGCCTGGGCGAGCGCTTCTTCCGCGTGGTCGGCAGCGGCCAGGACGGCAGCGGCCTGGGCTGGTCGATCGTGCGCCGCATCGCCGAGGTGCATCGCGCGCAGCTGAGCGCCCGTCGTTCGGCACGGCTCGGCGGCCTGGCCGTGGAGGTGGTCTGGCCGCCGCGCCGCCTGATTCCAGCGCGCAGACGCCATTGGCCGCAGGCCCGAATGCGCAGTGATGCACTCGACTGGCGCCCTCATGCAATAGGCACAGGATCAGAACCGCGTCTTGAAACCCACCGCAAAACCATCGGGCAACAGTTGAATCGTGAAGGGGATGTCCTGTCGGTGCGCGATCCAACCCGACAAGGCACCGATCGTCCAACCCGCCAGCACGTCGGTCTGCCAATGGGCCTGGTTCTTGATGCGTGCAGTGCCGATGTAGAGCGGCAGCAGCATCAGTGCATAGAACGCCGGTTGCTCGCTGGAGTATTCGAGGATGTAGGGCGTGACCAGTGCCGCCATGCCTGCCGCTTCACGGCTGGGAAAGCTGTAGTTCGAGCCGCCTTCAAACCACAGACATGGATTGTTGGCGTCGATCGGCCGCACCCGGGTGAAGACGCGCTTGCCGATGGACGCTGTGACACTGGCGATGATCTGCGCATCCACGCCCTGCCACAGGGTGCGGCCGAAGCGCGACTCCGAGCCCTCCCACAGCGCGGCACCCACCTGTGCGACCGTGAACGCCGAGGCGATGCTTCGATAGACATCCGGATTCCATGCGCCCGAGTCGTCGTATTCGACTCGGTGATCGATGCGCGACCAACCGCAGTCCTGTGCCATGCCCACCGCCGAGGTGAGGCCCATGCACAGTGGCAGCAGCATGCGAAGCAGCATCGGCTGCGGCCTGGCCGTGGAGGTGGTCTTGGTCTGGCCGCCGACGGCCCGAGGCGCTGCCAATGCGGCTCGCGCTCAGTTCGACTTGATCTTCGCCAGCAGCGCGCGGATCTCCTCGCGCCGGCCGGCATCGGCGATCTGGCGGCCCGGCCGCGGCGGCGCGTTCAGCGCCTTCTCCAGATACGGCATGGCCTCGTCGGCCTGCTTGGTCTCGACCAGGTACTCGGCGTAGAAGAAGTTCGGGTCGATGCCGTTGGGGTTGAGCGCCAGCGCCTTCTGCAGCATCTCCTTGGCCTTGGCCTTGTCGCCGAAGCCCAGCGGCCAGCCGGGCACCTTGTAGTACAGCACGCCCAGGCTGTTGTAGGCCGATCCGTCGAGCGCCTTGCCGTCGATCTGGATCGCCTGTTCGTAGTCGGCCTTGGCCTGCTTGACCAGGCCCAAGGCGCCGATGCCGCCCTTCTCGTCGGCCCAGGAGCTGAGGATGATGCCTTCCCAGATCAGCGGCTCGCTGCGCCCGGCGTAGGTCTCGCTGACCTTGTGGGCCTTGCCGCTCAGCGCCTCGAAGCGCTTCTCGCGCTCGGTCGGCGGTGTCTGGTAGCGAATCACTTCCCAGTCGTGCTGCAGTTCGGCGACCGCGTCGTCCACCGGGGCGGCGGGCACGCCGATGGACCACAGGGCCAGGGGCAGGAGTGTCAAAACAAACAGCAACTTCTTCATGATGAGCTTCCAGGTGTGACGGGGTTCGGGTCGGTGGCAGGCAGGTGGCGGCGGTGCTTGACGAAGCTGCCGTCGAGCCTGGCGCCGAGCACGCCGTTCAGACGCACGGCCAGGCGCTCGGGGAAACCGAGGAAGCGTTCCGCGGCCTCGCTTTCGATCAACTTCAGCAGCGCCACGGCGACTGCGTCGGGCTTGTCCATCGCCGTGCCGGTGGCGCGGTTGTAGGCCTCGACCGCGGCGCCGTTGAATCCGGTGCGCGTGCTGCGCGGGCCAAGGATCTGCACGCGCACGCCCGTGTCGGCCAGTTCGCGCCGCAGCGCCTCGGCAAAGCCGTGCAGCCCCGCCTTGCTGGCGCCGTAGACGCTGAAACCCGGCAGCCCGATGCGCCCCAGCGCCGAGCCGACGAAGACGACTTGCGCGTGCGGCTGGCCCAGCAGCTGCGGCAGCATGGCCTGCGTCAGCCGCATCGGCGCCAGCAGGTTGGCCTGCAGCACCTGCTGCATCTGCGCCGGACTCACGCTGTGCAGCGGCCCGAAGCTGGGCACGCCGGCGGCATGCACCAGCACGTTGGCGCGCCAGGCCGCGGCAGCCTTGGCCACGCTAGGCGGGCCGTCGTCGCTGTTCAGGTCGGCTTGCACCCAGTCCATGTCCAGCGGCGCAAGCTCGCCGCGGCCCACGCCCATGACGGCGGCGCCGGCCTTCTGCAGCGCCTTCGCCATGGCCTTGCCGATGCCACCGCTGGCACCGGTGAGCAGCACACGCGCGGCGCTGGCCTTCATGCCGTCACCGCCGCCGCCTGCGGCAGCGGCAGGCTGCGAAACACGTCGCCGTACAGGCGGAAGAAGGCACGCGCCGCGTGCACGATGGCGGCCTGATCGCGCGGGTCCTCGATCCGGGCCATCAGCAGCGCGAAGTGCGCGGTGTGTTCCTGGTCCAGCGTGCCGTGCGAGCGCAGATAGCGGAAAGCGGCATCGGGCAGCGCCAGCGGCCGCTGGATCGCGTCGGCGGCCATCAGCGCGAGCGACACGCTGGTGCCTTCGAGCACATGCACCATGCCGAAGAAACCCAGCGGGTTGCCGCGCGCGATGGTGTCGTAGGCATAGGCCACCATCACCTCGGTGGCATGGCCGGGCTGGCCGTGGCGCACGCTGTGCGCATCCGCGCCGCAGGCAGCGATGTCGTCGAGGATCCACTCGTCGTGGCCGGCTTCCTCGTCGATGTACTCGTCCAGTGGCCCATGCAACCAGCCGTGCCGCGCCGGCAGCGCCGCCTTCATCGCCTGCAGCAGCGGCACGGTGTGGCGCACGTGGTGATAGGCCTCGCGCAGGAAGGCGACATAACTGGGCAAGGACACCTCGCCGCGCAGGCAGCCTTGAATGATCGGCGTGCTCAGCAGGCCCTGGCGGGCGCCGGCGCTTTGCTGCAGCAGTTGTTCGTGAAAGCTCATGGGTGGGATCAGATCGTGGGTTCGAGTGCCATGCCGAGTGCAGCGGCATGGCGTTGAAGAATGGCCTCACGCTGCGGCCGGCCGTTGGCCGTGGCCAGGCCGGTGCGCGTGTCGAAAGTCCGCGCGGCCACGGGTCCAGCGCGCGATGCGTGCGTAGTCGGGCAGCGTGGCGTTGGCCGCATCCACGGCGGCCTGAAGCGCGGAGTCGTCGGCATCCGCGCGCACCGGCCACAGCACGGCCGACAACGCCGGCTGGCCGTCGCCGAAGACCACCGCCTGCAGCAGTGCGGGGCTCGCGCGCAGCGCGGTCTCCACCCACTCGGGCGAGACATTGCGCCCGAAGGCGGTGATGAGCAGGTGCTTCTTGCGCCCCGACACCTGCAGGTAGCCTTCGGCGTCGATGTGGCCCAGGTCGCCGCTGGGCCACCATTCCGGCACCGGCGTGGGGTCGCCGAGGTAGCCGCCGAACAGGCTGCCCGCGATCTGGATCTCACCGTCGGCCGCGATGCGCAGCCGCGCATGCGGCAAGGCGCGGCCAGCACTGCCGGGGCGCTGCGCGCCGGGCAGGTTCAAGGTCTGCACCGACGCGCCTTCGGACAAGCCGTAGCCTTCGCAGGCGGGGATGCCCAGCGCCTGCGCGCTGCGGATCAGCGGCGCACCCACCGCCGCACCACCCACGGCCACCAGCTTCAGTGAATCCGGCGCGCGCTGCCCGCTTTGTTTCAGATGGCCGCACCATGCGCGCAGCATCTGCGGCAACAGGATCAGGCTGTGCGGCCGGTGGCGCTGCACTGCGGCCTGGAACAGCGCCGCATCGAAGCGTGACGAACCCACCAGTCCGATGTCGCGCAGCGGCAGCGCCAGCACCGTGGCACCGTGCAGGCGCGGCGCCATCAGGCCGGCGATGTTCTCCAGCAGCACGGCAAAGGGCAAAGCGCACAGGTGGCGCTCGATGCCCAGCGGCGCCATCGCCTCGACCAAGCCCTGCGCCACGGACAGCATCGCCGCTCTGCTCAGGCACACACCCTTGGGCGCGCCGGTGGTGCCGGAGGTGAAGGTGATCTTCGCCGTGTCGGCCGGCAGTGCCACCGGCGCGGCGGGCAAGCGGGCCTGCATCAGCGGCTCGTCGGCCACGGTGATCGGCTGCCAAGGCAGGCTCGGCCAGCCTGCGGCCCCTGGCGCCGCGGCAATCAGCGTGTCGACACCGGCAGCCTGCAAGGCGTGCTGCATCTGCGCGGGTGTGAAGAACATGGGCAAAGGCACATGCACGACATCCCGCCAGCGATGCCGCTTCGTCCAGTGCGGCGAAAGCGGGCGTGTTGTCCAGCAAGGTCGCCAACATGCGCGTACCGCTGTGGCGCAGATGACCTGCCGCGTCGACCACGGCCGCGTCGAGTTCGGCCGCGCTCCATGAGCGCCGCCCGTCGTCCAGCGCCGGCCTCACGCCGAAGCCTTGCGGCGTGCCAACATCTGCAGTGCCGATTCGAGCCGGCCGGCCAGCACCAGCGGGCGGTGGTCGTAGTACGTGCCCCATTGCGCGGCCTGCTCGCCCAGCACGGCCGGGTCCGCAGCGCCCAGCGCCAGCGGCGCCACGCCCATGCGAACGAAGAGGTTGCGAAGTTCCTGGGTCAGCGTGCTGACCACCCACTCGTAGCCTGACTTCGCCAGGTGCGGGCCGAGCAGGCGGATAAGTTGGCGGCCCGCCCCGGCGCGGCCCGCCGCAAGGTGGCCGACCTCGACGATGTCGGCGCGATGCGGCTCGCGGCCGCGATGTGCGGGCAGCAAGGTTTGCACCGGAGCGCCGAGGTAGCGCTCGAGAAACAGCTCGCCATGATCGGCGCCGCGGTAGCCGGCCGCCGCCACGAGTTCGCCGTGCTCGTCGTGCAGGCCGACCAGCACGGGGGTGAACTGCCGCACGTCGGCGCCATAGCGCTCGCGGTAGACATCGCGGATGAAGCTTTCGACTTCGCGCCGGCCGCGTGAATCGGCGACATGGACACAAAGGCGCGAAGCCAGGGACGGACAACGGGCCATCTGGTGGGACGACCCTGGGAATGACACTGACATTGACAACACACACGCTCCCGATGACGCCGCCTGCGAGGGCGGCCGATCCGACGAGCGAGATCTTCGACGTGTGCGCTTAATGCCGCATTAACGGCGGCGGGTTTCCCCGGTGGCGGCGCCTGGACTGCGCGTTGGTGGCGGTTTCAGGCGGCCACAAGGCGCGCGGGGCGTTGCAGCGCCGGGGCGAGGCCGGCGCCCATCAGGTCGATGAAGTTGTCGGCAAAGAAGCGCTGCTGCGCTGCCGGCGCCACACCCTGCAGCGATTCATCGAAGCGTTTGAGCGGGTGGCGCCCGCCCTCCACGTGCGGATAGTCGGACGAGAACATGCACACCTGCTCGCCCGTCTGGGCGACGATCCAGCCGGCGTCCTCGTGCGGGTACGGCGTGACGCGCAGTTGCCGCTGCACCAACTCGCTCGGTCGCGCCGAAAGCTTTTGCAGGCGCGTTTCGTTGCGCTGGAAGGCATGCGCAGCCGAATCCATCGCGCGCATCCAGCCCGGCACCCAGGCCGCGCCGAGTTCGATCGCGCCCCATTTGAGCCGCGGAAAGCGGTCGAACACACCATCGAAGATCAGCGTGGCCAGCGTCTGCATCGCCGCGTTAGGAATCGGCATGTAGCTGACCGAGGTGAAGTTGTCGTCGCCGCCGTGAAAGTCGGGCACGGCGGGCAGGCCGTTGACCTTGTACACCGGGCTCATCTTCTCTTCGCCGCCGACATGGAACAACACCGGGATGCCCGCTTCCTGCGCCTGCGCCCACACCGCGTCCAGCGCCACATGGCTGGGCGAATGATGCTGCGGGCAGCGCGACGGCACCATCAGCGCCTTGGCGCCCAGACGGATCGCGTCGTGCGCGGTCGAGCGCGCGCGCTCGAAGTCTTCCAGCGGCACGTAGGCCGTGGCCAGCAGCCGCGCATCGACCGAGCAGAAGTCGGCGAGCATGCGGTTGTGGGCCTGGGCCGCGGCATAACACAGCGCCATGTCCTCGCCCTGATCGAGCCCGAAATTGCCCAGGCAGAAGGTGGTGAAGACCAGCTGGCTGGCAAAGCCCAGCAGGTCGAGCGCATGCGGCCGGTCGGCGGCGATGAAGGCGCCATGCGCCTCGTAGTTCTTGCGCAGCATGATGTTCGCATCGACGCCGGCGCGAAACGCGGCGTCGCCATGCGCCTCGTGCGAGCGGCCCGGCCGCAGGTTGCGCAGCAGCGTCGCCTGGTAGCCCGGCGAGGCGTGAAAGCGCTTCAGGAGGCTCGGCTCGAAATACGCATCCAGGCAGTCGTCCAGCTCCATCAGATGGCTGTCGGCGTCGTGGATCAGGCGTTCGTTGGCATAACTCATGCGTACTTCTCCCGGTGTGGCGCGTGCTGCGCATTATTGGCTGGCCCGTGGGTGTGCGACGATGGTCGCCGACGTGATCTGGATCGTTCAAGCCTGGAGTCGATGCATGGCATTGCCCGCCAACAACCTGCTCGCCGATATCGACGGCGGTGCCCGCAAGCCGCTGCCCGCGCAGCGACCGCCGGCGCCGGCGAAGGACGCGTTCCGGCACGTGCCGGCACTGCGGGCGCGCATCCGGCATGCCGATGATTCCGAACTGCGTGTCACGCCCGAGGTGCTGTGCCTGTGGGATGCGCGAGCGCGCGAGCAAGGGCGGCCGGAAAACTGGCGCCTCAGCGACCAGGAACTCGAGCACACGCGGCTGGCCTTGCTGAAGCAGCGGGACAGTGCACAAGCGCTGTGGATCTACGCCTACGGTTCGTTGATGTGGGACCCCGGCTTTCATTTCGACGAGGTCCGCTTCGCCGATCTGGCGGGCCATCGGCGCCGCTTTCTCTTTCGCACCACGCTCGGCCGCGGCTCGCCGGAAACACCCGGGCTGATGCTGTCGCTGGAGCCCGGCCCCGATGTGTGTCGCGGCCTCGTCTTTCGCGTGCGCGCAGACTGTGCCGATCTGGAATCGGCGTGTCTGTGGCGGCGCGAGATGATTCGCGGCAGCTACCGCCCGGCCTGGCTGGCGGTCGATACACCGCAGGGCGCGGTGACGGCGTTGGTGTTTGCGGCCAACCCCACACATCCCGACCATGTCGGCGAGCTGCCGCTGTCGCAAACCGCAGCCATGATCGCCGGTGCGTCAGGTGTGATCGGCAGCAACCGGCAGTATCTCGAGCAACTTGCCGAACAACTCGACGAGCTCGGGATTGCTGACCTCTACCTGCGTGAACTGCGGCTTCAGGTGCAACGCGCGGCGTGCACCTGAAGCCCGAGGTTCACACCGCCGTCTGCCCCGGCAGCTGGCGCGTCACCGGATGCGAGCTGGACAACCCGCCGTCCACCGCGATGGCCTGGCCGTTGACGTAGCTCGACTGGTCCGAAGCCAGGAACAACGCCACCTGGGCCAGCTCTTCGGGCTGCGCGGCGCGGCGCAACGGGTTGAGCTTGCCCAGCTTGTGCGTCACGCCCTTGTCCTTGGCGTAGTCGAAGGTCGGCCGCGTCATGCCGGTTTCGGTCAGGCCCGGGCAGATGGCGTTGACACGCACATTGGTTTCGCACAATTGCTGCGCCGACACCATCGCCAGGTTGATGACCCCGGCCTTCGACGCCGAATAGGCCGGCCCGCCGGCGCCCGAGCGGATGCCGGCGACCGACGCGGTGCAGATGATCGAGCCGCCCTTGCCGGCGTCGGCCATGGCCTTGCCGGCATGCTTGACCATCAGCCACGGGCCGATCAGGTTGACACGCAGGATCTCGGTCCAGGCTTCGGGCGTGAGCTCGAAGATGCCGGCCATGCCGCCGGAAATGCCGGCGTTGGCGAAGGCCACGTCGAGTTGGCCGTAGGTGGACTGGGCCGTCGCCACCAGCTTGGCGACGTCGGCCTCGTTGCCCGCGTCGATCTGCAACGCGGTGGCCGCACCGCCAGCCGCGACCACCTCGCGCGCGGTGTCGTGCACAGCCTCGGTCTTGTCGCCCAGCACCAGCTTGGCGCCTTCGCTGGCAAAGAGCAGCGCCGCGGCGCGGCCGATGCCCGAACCCGCGCCGGTGATGATGGCCACCTTGTCCAACAAACGTCCTGCCATGACTGTGCTCCTTCGTTGAGTTGAGGCCCACGGCGCCGCTGCGCGCCTGGGCGAATGCCTTTGGAAAGAGCGGCATTGTGACGCCGCCCCGCAGCACCGCGCGCCCCATCACAATCGGTGTGCATCAGCCTTCGACACGCCATGCAAGCTCAACAGGACATCGACACCGTGCGTGGCTGGATCGACGCCGCGCAGCGCGTGGTCGTGCTCACCGGGGCCGGCATCTCCACCGATTCGGGCATCCCCGATTTCCGCGGCCCGCAGGGCCTGTGGACACGCAACCCGGCGGCGGAAAAACAGTCGACGATCCAGAACTACCTGGCCGACCCGCAGGTGCGCCAGGCCGCCTGGCGCGCCCGGCTGGAGCACTTTGCGTGGGCGGCGAAGCCGAATCCCGGCCATCTGGCATTGGTCGAACTGGAGCGGCGCGGCAAGCTGCATGCGCTGATCACGCAGAACATCGACGAGCTGCACCAGATGGCCGGCAACTCGGCGCAGCGGGTGATCGAGGTGCATGGCACGGTGCGTCGCACGATGTGCTGGCAATGCGGCGCGCGGGGGCCGATGCAGGACACGCTGCAGCGCGTGCGCGACGGCGAGGCCGACCCGCCGTGCCTGCTTTGCGGCGGCATCCTGAAGAGCGACACCATCTCCTTCGGCCAGAACCTGGTGCCCGAGGTCATCGACCGCGCGATGGCGGTGGCGGCCGAAGCCGATGTGATGCTGGCGGTGGGTTCGACCTTGCAGGTCTATCCGGTGGCAGGCAGTGTGGAGGTGGCCAAACAGGCCGGGGCGCGCGTCGTCATCCTGAACGACCAGCCGACGCCGTTGGACGGCCTGGCCGACGCGCTGCTGCGCGGCTCCATCAGCCAGTGCCTGCCGGCGATCTGTCGCGCCTGAACGTTGCCATGGCACGGGCGGCCTGGACACCGTGCGCCATGCCTGCGTGGTAGGTTCACGATATAGTCGCGCCCTCACGCAACCGACCCGGTTGCACGCGGTCCACAAGGCCGCCCATGAAGTCCCACGCAGCACGCCCTGACCCGTCGGCACGGGTGTGTCTGGAGACACGGAATTGGACTACGCCGAACAACAGCGCAACCCGGGCAAGCACCTCACCGGCTTGGCGGTGGTGGTCGTACTGCACCTGCTGCTGGCCTGGGCGTTGGTGGTGGGTCTGGGGCGCACCGTGATCGATGTGATCCGCGCGCCGATCGAGACCAAGATCATCGAGGAGGTCAAGCCCCCTCCGCCGCCACCACCGGTCAACCTGCCGCCGCCGCCCCGCACCGCACCGCCGCCGCCCGCCTTCGTGCCCCCGCCCGAGGTGCAGGTGACACCACCGCCCACACCGGCGCCGGCCATCACTGCCACGCCTGTGCCTCCGCCGCCTGCGCCGGTGCGCATCGAGCCGGCGCCACCCGTGGTGGCGGCGCCTCCGGCGCCCGCCGCACCACCTGCACCGCCTGCTCCTGTGGCACCCGCAGCGCCAGTGCGCACCGCGCCGAAACTCGATTTCAACGCCTGCGCCAAGCCCGAGTACAACGCCGCCGCGCGCCGCGCCGATGCACAAGGCACGGTCGTGGTGGTCTACACCATGGACACCAACGGCACGATCAGCGACGCGCGCGTCGATAGATCCAGCGGCTCGTCGCGCGAGCACAAGATGCTCGACCGCATGACACTGCAAGCCGTGCAAGACTGCAAGGGCACACCGGGCACCTTGGACGGCAAACCCGAAAAGCTCACCGGACGCATCGAATACGTCTGGCGGCTGACCGAATGACCCCCGTGTTGCGCCGTCCTGAGAAAGCCAGCCACCTGTTCGCCGGAGAAAACATGTTCCCGATGTCCACATCGCCCACCCTTCGCCGCGCCCGCCGCGTGGCGGCCGCGCTGCTCGCCGGCCTGACGCTGGCCTTGAGCCTGCCCCAGCTCGCCTTCGCGCAAGCCGCCTCCGAGCCGGTGGCCGCAACAGCGCCGACGGCGGCGATGGCGTTGCCGCCCGCGGTGACCAAGGAAACCGTGGACAACCCCTATGGCCTGTCGGCGCTGTGGGCGCAGGGCGACTTCGTGTCGCGCGGCACGCTGGTGCTGCTGGTCATCATGAGCATGGGCAGCTGGTACATCATCTTCACCAAGCTGTTCGAGCAGCGCAAGCTGATGCAAAGCGCCAAGGCGGCGGCCGACACCTTCTGGAAGGCGGGCTCGGTGAAGGCCGGCATCGGCAGCCTCGAAGAAGGCAGCGCCTTTCGCTACATCGCCGAAAGCGGCGTCAAGGCCAGCGAACACCATGAAGGCACGCTGGTCGAGAAGATCGACCTCAACAGCTGGGTCTCGATGAGCGTGCAGCGCGCCATGGACAGCGTGCAGAGCCGTCTGCAGGACGGCCTGGCCTTCCTGGCCACCGTCGGCTCGACCGCGCCCTTTGTCGGCCTGTTCGGCACGGTCTGGGGCATCTATCACGCGCTCACCGCCATCGGCATCTCCGGCCAGGCCAGCATCGACAAGGTCGCCGGTCCGGTGGGCGAGGCGCTGATCATGACGGCCTTCGGCCTGTTCGTGGCCGTGCCGGCGGTGATGGGCTACAACTGGCTCATCCGCCGCAACAAGAGCGCGATGGAACGGGTGCGCGCCTTCGGTGGCGACGTGCACAGCGTGCTGCTGGCCGGCAAGCGCGCCGTCTGATCTCCACGCCAGCGAAAGCGCAGCATGGCCATGCACCTCGCGTCGGCGGACGACGACGAAGACCAGATGAACGCCACCATCAACACCACGCCGCTGGTGGACGTGATGCTGGTGCTGCTGATCATCTTCCTCATCACCATTCCGGTGGTCACGCAGAGCATCCAGCTCGAGCTGCCGCAGGAGCGCAACCTGCCCACGCAGACCAGGCCGGAGAACATCGTCATCTCGGTGAATCGCGACGGCGAGGTGCATTGGGGCATGGAGCGGCTGCCCGACATCGAGACCCTGGTCGAACGCTTGAAGAAGGTGGCGGTGAAGGAGCCGCAGCCGGAAGTGCACATCCGCGGCGACGGCGAGGTGCGCTACGAAAGTGTCGGCCGCGTGGTCGTGGCCTGCCAGCGCGCCGGCATCTTCAAGGTGGGCTTCATCACCGAGCCGCCCGTCGGCGCGGTCACGCGATGAAGGGCGCACGACGATCATGGCGATGAACCTGGGTTCCGGCGGCAGCGACGACGAGCCGATGAACGAGATGAACATGACGCCGCTGATCGACGTCATGCTGGTGCTGCTGATCATGTTCATCATCACCATCCCGATCCAGACACACGCGGTGAAGATGAACATGCCGGTGGCGCCGAATGCGGCGCCGCCCACGCCGCCGCAGATCGTGCGCATCGATGTGGATTTCGACGGCACCATCGGCTGGAACGGCGAGATCGTGGCCGACCGCGGCCAGCTCGAAGCGCGCCTGGCGGGCATTGCCGCGCAGGCCGACCAGCCCGAGGTGCACCTGCGCCCGAACAAGCTCGTCACTTACAAGGTGGTGGCGATGATCCTGGCCTCGGCCCAGCGCCTGGGTGTGACGAAGATCGGCATCGTCGGCAACGAACAGTTCTTATGACTCCGCGGCATCTGCTCGATCGCCTACGTGCCGGTGCCGTGGTGCTGCTCGCTGCCGGGCTCTGCAGCTGGAGCGCAGCGCAAGCCTTGCGCGCCGAAGTCGCCAGGCCGCTGCAGCAGGCCGGCGAGCTGCTCAAGGCCGGCAAGTCGAAGGAGGCCCTGGCCAAGGTGCGCGAGGCCGATGCCGTGCCCAACAAGACGGCGGCCGAACAACTGACCATCGAGCGCATGCGCGGCGCCGCGGCGCAGCGCGCGGGCGACCACGCCACCACCATCCAGGCCTTCGAAGCCGTCTTCGCCAGCGGCAAGCTGTCGCCGGCCGAGCAGGCGCAGGTGGCCGAGTCCATCGCCTACGCCTATGTGCAGACCAAGGACGTCGCGAAGGCGCAGGCCTGGATCGCCAAGGCGCAGCAGGCCGGCGGCAACAGCGCGCAACTGAAGCAGCTGCAGGCCTATCTGCAGGGCCAGTCGGGCGACTACGCCGCCATCGCACGCGACGCGGCCGCGGCCATCAGCGCGGCCGAACAAGGCGGCCAGCGGCCCAGCGAAGCCGACCTGCTGCGCCTGGCCGACGCGCAAGCGCGCAGCAACAGCCCGGGCTACAACGCGACCTTGGAAAAGCTGGTCGCCCATCACCCGAAGAAGGAATACTGGGCCGCGTACCTGACGCGCCTGCCGCGCAAGCCCGGTTTTGCCGACCGCTACGCGCTCGACGTGATGCGCCTGAAGCTGGCCAGCGGCACGCTGGCCAAGACCGAAGACTTCATGGAGATGGCCCAGCTCGCGCTGCAGGCCGGCTACCCGGCGGAGGCCAAGGCCATCGTCGACAAGGGTTTCGAGTCTGGCGCCCTGGGCACGGGCGCCGAAGCCGACCGGCACCGCCGCCTGCGCCAACTGGCGCTGAAGCAACTCGACGAGAGCAGCGCCGCGCTGCCCGCGCGCAGCGCCGAGGCAGCCAGCGCCAAGGACGGCAATGCCTGGTGCAGGCCGGGTATGTGCATGTGACGCAGGGTGACGTCGACAAGGGCATCGCGCTCATCGAGCAGGGCATCGCCAAGGGCGGCCTGAAGCGCCCCGAAGACGCCAAGCTGCGTCTGGGCATGGCGCAATTGCAGTCGAGCCAAGGCCAAGGCCAAGGCGCCGCAGACGCTGCGCAGTGTGCAGGGCACGGACGGCGGCGCCGACATCGCGCGACTCTGGCTGTTGCTGGGCAGTGCCTGATGCTGGCCCGAGCGCGTATGCCCAGGCGCCCGCACCCATGACGTCGCTCCCGGACTTCGCCGCGCGCCTGGGCGACGGCCTGTATTGCATCGACACCGGCTTTCATCGGCCGAACTTCGACGCTGCCTACCTGCTGGTGGATGAGGGCCGTGCGGCCTTCATCGACACCGGCACCAACTTCGCGGTGCCGCGCCTGCTGGCCACGCTGGATGCGCTGGGCCTGCGGCGCGATGCGGTGGACTGGGTCATCCCCACCCACGTGCACCTGGACCACGCCGGCGGCGTGGGCCTGCTGATGCGCGAGTTGCCCGCTGCGCGCCTGCTGGTGCACCCACGCGGGCTGCGCCACATGCTGGACCCGAGTGCGCTGTACGAAGGCGCACTGGCCGTGTATGGCGAGCCGGCGATGGCGCGCGATTACGGCGCGCTGGTGCCGGTGGACGCGGCACGCGCATCAGTCACGCACGACGGCATGACGATCGTGCTGGGCACGCGGTCGCTGCAGTTCGCCGACACGCCGGGCCATGCGCGCCACCACCATTGCATCTGGGACGAACGCAGCCGCGGCTGGTTCACCGGCGACAGCTTCGGTATCAGCTACCGCGACTTCGACACCGTGGCGGGCGCATGGATCATGGTGAGTTCGACGCCGGTGCAGTTCGATCCGAGCGCGCTGGCGGCGACGGTGCAACGGCTGCTCGCGCGACAACCGCGCTGCATGTACCTGACACACTATGGCCGCGTCGACGATGTCGAGCGGCTTGGCGCCGCGCTGCTGCAGATGCTGCGGCAGATGGTGGCCATCGCACAGGCAGTCCCTCGCACTGGGCCGCATGCTGCCAAACGGCGCCACGCCCACCTGCGCGAGGCGCTGCTCGCGCTGTATGAGGCAGGCTTGAAGCATCACGGCTTCAAGCGCGATGCCGTCGACGTGGCGGCACTGCTGGAAATGGACCTGGAACTGAACGCGCAGGGTTTGGGCATCTGGCTCGACCGCCAGCATGTGGCAGCGCGCAAGACCAAGCGCAAGAGCGCCCTTCCTGAGGAGCCCATCGCATGTCTGACGTGGATTTCAAGCTGAACGGCCGCACGGTGGTGATCACCGGCGCGGCGCAGGGCATCGGCGAGGCCTGCGCACGACGTCTGGCGCACGATGGCGCGGCAGTGGCGCTGTGGGATGTGGACGCGAGCCGCGGACAGGCCTTGCAGCGTGCGCTGGCCAGCGTCGGCCAACGTGCACTGTTCGTGCCCTGCGACGTGTCGAAGAAGTCGCAAGTCGATGTCGCGCTGGCCGCCACGCAGACCGAGTTCGGCCGTGTGCACGGCCTGGTCAACAACGCCGGCATCTTCAAGGCCAGCGATTTTCTTGATATCACCGAGGCCGACTGGGACGCTGTCCTTGCCGTCAACCTGAAGGGCGCGTTCCTGGTGGGCCAGGCGCTGGCGCGACACATGGCCAACCACGGCGGCGGCGCCATCGTCCACATGAGCTCGGTCAACGCCACGCTGGCCATTCCCAGCATCGCCAGCTACAACGTCAGCAAGGGCGGCATCGACCAGCTCACGCGCGTCATGGCGCTGGCGCTGGCCGACCGTGGCATCCGCGTCAACGCGGTGGCACCCGGCACCATCGCGACCGAGCTGGCCAAGGCCGCAGTGCTGACCAGCGACGATGCGCGTGCGCGCATCATGAGCCGCACGCCGATGCGGCGGCTGGGCGAGCCGCAGGAGATTGCCGAGGTCTGCGCCTTCCTGCTCAGCGACGCGGCCAGCTACATGACCGGGGAGATCATCGTCGTCGACGGCGGACGCAAGGCCTTGAACTACACCGTGCCGCCGGCCTGATGCTGGAGGCCTTCCTCGTCTCGACCGGCGTCGTCGCGCTGGCCGAGATCGGCGACAAGACCCAGCTCCTGGCCTTGTTGCTGGCGGCGCGCTTTCGCAAACCCGCGGCCGATCATCCTGGGCATCCTGGCGGCCACGCTGGCCAACCATGCGGCCGCGGCGGCACTGGGCAGCTGGATCACGCGCGTCATCGATCCGCAGTGGCTGCGCTGGGCCCTGGGCGTGTCCTTCCTGGCGGTGGCGGCGTGGATGCTGGTGCCCGACAAGGTGGACGAGGTCAAGGACGGCAACACCGGCCGCTACGGCATCTTCGGCATCACCTTCGTCGCTTTCTTCCTGGCCGAGATGGGCGACAAGACGCAGATCGCGACAGTCATGCTCGCCGCCAAGTATCAGTCCTTGTGGGCGGTGACGGCCGGCACCACGCTGGGCATGATGATCGCCAACGTGCCTGCGGTGCTGCTCGGCGATCGCGTGGTGCAGTGGCTGCCGGTGAAGTGGGTGCACCGCATCGCCGCGGCGGTGTTCGGCGTGCTGGGCGTGCTGGTGCTGGCGGGGATGGGTGGATAAGTCTGCGATTCGACAAGGCTGAGGAGCACCGTCATCAAAGACGTCCTCCTCCATGCAGCGAGTCTGCCTCGATAAACTGCCCGATCTGCTCGTTGACGAGACCGCGCGCCCCCAGCGACGCTGCCGCGAGACCAAGGGGCCGATGTGGCGCCGAGGTCTCTCGGCCATGCGCGACATCGATCAGTTGCCCAGAATCACCTTCATGATCTTGTTGTTGCTGTTACTGGTGATGTTGTCATTGTCGGCATTGGTGCTGGTCATCCACAAGGCACCATCGATGCTCGGTTCGACGGTGCGGAGCCGACCGTAGGTACCGACGAAGAGTTGCTGCACATTGCTCAGACTTGCGCCGCTGATTTCGGCGCGATAGAGCCGTGCACCACGCGTGCAGGCCACATACAGAGCATTGCGAACGACCGCAATACCGCTGCAAGAGCCTGCGGACGTCGCGTAGGTCAACTTCGGTGCGATGTATCCAGAGGTCGCGCATCCATTGCCCGCCTTCGACGCCGTGCCCTCGCAGTTGGGCCAGCCATAGTTGCCGCCCTTCTGGATGAGGTTGGTCTCATCCATCAAGGAGTTGCCGAACTCCTGCTGCCAGAGGCGACCCTGCGCGTCGAAAGCCAATCCTTGCGGATTGCGGTGGCCGTAGCTCCACACGTAGTTGCCAAACGGGTTGTCTGCAGGGACGCTGCCGTCCGGATTCATGCGCAGGATCTTGCCCGTCAGCGCCTTCACGTTCTGCGCCGAGTCAGCGTTTTGCGCATCGCCGGTGGCGACGTACAACTTGCCGTCGGGGCCGTAACGAAGGCGCCCCCCGTTGTGATACGCGTTGCGGCCTATGCCGCTGAGCAGCACCTTCAGCGTCGACAGATCGAGCACGCCATTCTTGTACTGAACACGCACGATGCGGTTGTCGACCGCGGTCGTGTAGTAGACGTACAGCCAAGTGTCGGTCGCAGGAAAGTTCGGTGAGATGGCAATGCCCAGCACGCCGCCCTCGCCGTTGGTGCCCCTCGCGTTCGGCATCTTGCCGAGCGGAGTCTTGACCCCGGTCGCTGGGTTCATGCGCACGATGTCCAGCGCATCTCGGCGGCTGTAGAGCACACTGCCATCGGGCAGCGCCGCCAGGCCCCAGGGGATATCGGTGTCGCTGGCTGCGTCGGTCACTTGGCAGACGTCGTTGGCACAAACCGCACCCGTGGTCAACGTCAGGGCGACACTGCGCGCCGATGTGTTCCCGGCGGCGTCGCGCGCTATGAGCGCGTACCGGAAGCTCGTGTTCGGCCGCAGGCCGCTGTCGGTGAAACTGAGCGAGGATGTACTGCCCACCTTCGCGTTGTCGCGAAATACGTCATAGCCTGAAACACCGACCCCGTCGGTCGACGCGTTCCAGTTGAGATAGGCCGTGGTGCCGGACAACCTGCCGCGCACATCCGTCGGCGCGGTCGGGGCCGCAGTGTCGGTCTGACATTGCGGAACGAGAACGGGCAAGATCGGACTCGCCTGCGAAACGTTGCCGGCGGCATCCCGCGCGTTCACGTAAAAGCCCCACTTGGCGCCTGGGACCAATGTAAGTGCGGTGGAGAGCGTGTTTGCGCTCACGGACTTCATCTGCTGGCCATCGTGATAGATGTCATAGGAGGTGACACCGATGTTGTCTGTCGATGCAGCCCAGGACAGCGTCAAGGCCCTGCAGGTGACGCCGGTAGCAACGAGTTTGCCTGGAGGCGTCGGGTCCTGCGTATCGCCTGGGCCAGGCGGGAGCGAGGGCGGAATCGGGGCCGGAGGCGTCGGCGGGACCGGGTCCGGGGACGACGGCGGGACTGGGGCCGGGACCGGAGGCGTCGGCGGGACCGGGTCCGGCACCGAAGGCTCAAGCTCGGATCCGGACTTGACCAGCAACAGCCCATCGCGGGGCGCGAGCGTGACAGTGACCGCGGCCGCTCCGTTGTTGATGGCCGGCGCCTGGGTGCCGCTCAGCCGACGATAGCCAGCGGGGACGGTGATCGTTGCGCTGGCGGTCTTGCTGGGGTTCACGAGCACGAGCCCATGGCTGTACAACCGGGTCCAAATGCCCGACGGTGTCGCCTCGGTGGGCGGCGGCGCTGCCGCGCTGCCGATCGGCGCCGAGAACTCATCCAGCCAGGGTGCAGGTTGCGCGCCATCGGTGGCGGTCAACGAAAAATAGCCATCGTCCAGAAGTGCCGATGCCAGGCCATAGCGCATGGATTGGTAGTCGTTAGCTGCCGCTGCCATGTTGAAGATCACGGCCTTGGGCGCCAGGCTGTTGGCCATGGTCGCGCGATATCTGGCCATCACTGCCTGCCAACCTGACACGGTCTCGATGGACCAGGGCCTGCCGATGACCGAGTTCAGATATGCCCCATGCGTCTTGCCAGCAAACTCACCGCTGTTCTGCCATTCCGGCTGCATGTTGGCGAGAACCTTCAGATTCGGATGCAGGCCGCGCAACGCATCCCAGTAGGCGGCGTGTCCGGCACGCTGCTCTGCTTGAACGGCGGCGTCGCTCCATGCCTGATTGGTCCCGACGGACCTCCAATCCGCATTCACGACCTGTGGCGCCACCCAGTTGGCGAACACATAGTCGATCGCAGGTGAAGCCTTGAAGAATGTCGTCGAGTCAATATCTGCCTTGACCTGTGGATAGCGTTTGCCATCGTCATCGGGGTCCGCAAAGGCCGTGAAGTTGATATCGAAGACGCCCGGTACGCCGCCCGAGGCGACACGCCTTCCGGCTGCTGTCTTCAGCCACCAATCGTTGCGCGAGGCCTGCGCAGACAACGGCGTGAAACTGTCGGCCACCTGATTGAGGTTCGTGATCTGGGCCACTTGCAGGCTCGCATTCCTGGCCTTCAGCGCAGAGACCGCTGCATCCACAGTGGCTGGCGCTGCCGTCTGCGGCAGTGCCAAGAGTGCCAGATCAAAACGCGCCACATGCTCCTGCTGCGACGCAGTGGCGTAGTTGGACCACGCAATGATCGCCACCTTGGGAGTCGCAACCCCGATCGCCTTCGGAGACTCGCGTGTGGCAGCGGCGCTGGCCCCATCGCCGAGCGCATCGACGGCAGCGCGGGTCGCGTCTGCAGCAATTCCGGCGAACTCGCCGTCTTGGGCAATTGCCGACTGGGCCGGCACCTCGGGCGACTGCAGGGCGTCCTGGTTGCTTTCCGAGCTGCCACCACACGCAGCGAGAGTTGCCAAACTAAATACGGTCAGCGTGACAACCGGGCGACGAAGTGATCTGATTAAATTCATGAGGGGTCGGTTTGAACAGATTGGATCGAGTGCAGGAAGGCTGCTTCGATTGGGCCTTAGGGGGTCAGCGTTGAAAGAGCCAAAAGCGCCTCTGGAACTGCCCAATTACCTTTGGACGCAAATCGGCTTTGCATGTGCAACCTTCAGATGCCGGCAGTGCTTTTTTGAACCAGCCGCTGTGCATCTTTCAACGCTCCGACGGCAATGCCCTGACAGCAATCTCTGGGGATGATTCGAGGCTATTTGCAATTCGGATCGTTCATGTTTCAACAGTGTTCGAAGGTGTTGCCAGATGCGTGACATCGACTCTCGATAGCGACGCTCCTGCTGCTTTGCAGGCAAGCGCCGTTGCGCCCACGTCATCGCGGTCATTGAGACGGCCGCAAGCAGACAGATTCATTGCCGGGATGGCTTTCGTCCTGTAACGAATGACATCCGAGGAATCGACCGCACAAGATGCGTCGAACGGTGAAACCGAAGCCTGCGATTCAGGCACGCTGTGATAAAGAGCACCTTATGTCCCATCGCCTCCAAGACGACGAAACATCGGGGGGTTCGACTCTGTCCATGCAGGTTCTCCGGAAATGCAGCCGGGCCGGCTGCAATGGGGAGAGCGTGACGCGTCGCCATGCGCGACGAAGTCGGACCATCGAGCGTGCTCATGTCGGACTAAGCCGATATTCATCCGCACCGCGGCGGCGGTTCGCCGGAATGGCTGACCTCATGCAGGCTGCGGCCGAGCCGACTCCTGTATCGCCAGGCTCGTCAGCGGACCTTCTGCCAATTCCCCCGAGGCTCTGGCAGTGGCACACTGAACAGCACTGCAATCCTCGCGCCTCTGGCGAACCCCATGAACCTACTGCACACCATGCTGCGCGTCGGCAACCTGCAACGCTCGATCGACTTCTACACCCAGGTGCTGGGCATGCAGTTGCTGCGCACCACGCAGCGGCCAGAGCAGAAGTACGACCTGGCCTTCGTCGGCTATGGCCGCAACCCCGAACATGCCGAGATCGAGCTGACCTACAACTACGGCGTAGACAAGTACGAGCAAGGCAGCGCGTTCGGACACCTGGCCATCGGCGTACCCGATGTCGCCGCCACCTGTGAAACGGTGCGCGCAAAGGCCGCCGCGCTGGGTGGCGCGATCACGCGCGAGGCCGGTCCGGTAAAGGGTGGCAGCACCGTCATCGCCTTCATCACCGACCCGGACGGCTACAAGATCGAACTCATCGAACGGGACGCCAAGCGCGCCTGAGCATGTACCTGCCGGCACACTTCGAACAGACCGACAGCGACGCCATCGCGCGCTTGCTGGCGGCACATCCTCTGGCCACGCTGGCCTGGCAGTCGCCGGGCGGGCTGTGCGCCGAACACCTGCCCTTGATGTGGGATCGCATCCCCGGCGACGGCGCCAGCGGCACCAGCCCAGGCACGCTGCGTGGCCACGTGGCACGCGCCAACCCGGTGTGGCGCGAGGCCGCCGGCAGCCAGGTGCTGGCGGCGTTCCAGGGGCCGCAGGCCTATGTCTCGCCCTCGTGGTACCCGTCCAAGGCGGTCAACGCCAAGGTGGTGCCGACCTGGAACTACGCGGTGGTGCACGCGCGCGGCACGCTGCGCGTCATCGAAGACGCTGCCTGGCTGCGCGCGCTGGTGGGCCGGCTGACCGACACGCACGAAGCCGCGCGCGCGCAGCGCTGGCAGGTGGACGATGCGCCGGCCGACTACATCGCCACGATGCTGCGCGCCATCGTGGGCATCGAGATCGAAGTCACCCAACTGCAGGGCAAGTGGAAGGTCAGCCAGAACCGCAGCGCCAGCGACCGCGCGGGCGTGGCTGCCGGGCTCGACTCACTCAGCCACGGGGACACTACGGCGATGGCGACGCTGGTGCGCGGCAGCGCATAGCCGGCGGCCGCTCGCGCGCGTTGCGCAACGCTGTGTCTGGCGCTATTTGGGCGGCAGGTGCGGCACCCGCCGCCGCGGCCCGAGCACCAGGCCCACCTCGTGGCACCAGCCGCGCAGCGCCCGCTCGGTGGCCTCGTCTTCGTAGGCGAACCAGGCCTCGAGCTGCTCGTGCCGCTGCAGCAGTTCCTTGAAGCGGCCGTAGGCGCCGGCGCGACGGAACAGACCCTCGACCTGGTTGGCCAGTGCCGGTGGCAGGCACTCGATGCAGAAGCGCCGTACCAGCGGGCGGCCCAGGTCCAGATCGTGGCGGTGCGGCACCGCCACGTACGAGGCCGTCGTCCCCGACATCGGTCGGCAGGTCGCCCTCGGCACCGTAGATGCCGGTGTGGAAGACCTCGCCTGTGCTGCGCGACACCAGCGCACGCTGGTCGTCGTCGTAGGTGCTGGTGTAGTGCAGCGCCGTCTCGAGCTCGTCGTAGTCGACCACCGGCCCGGTATCGGCCGCATCGGGCCAGGCGCCCTGCTGCAGCACCACGCGGTAACCGTCGGCGCAGGCAAAGCTGCGCGCCAGCCGCTGCCACCACGGGTTGAGGGGCGCCACCGGCACGAAACCCGCGCCTTGCAGCTGCAGACAGCGCTGCTCCCAGTCGTTGCGCTCGGGCAGGTAGAGCACCAGCAGGTCCTCGGCCGTCGGTGTTGGGGCCACCGGGTGGGTGCGGCAGAAAGTGAATTCCAGATGCCAGCCAGCGCCTTCCAGGCCGAGCATCACGCCGTCGAAACCGTCGTGCCCCGCAAAACGCCCCTGCACCTGCAGGCCCAGGCCATCGACGTATTGGTTTTCGGCGCGGGTCAGATCGCTCACCGGCCGGGCTATGCGCAGGTGCGGCTGCATCGCAACTGTCTCCGTAGGTGCAAAACCCAAAGCATAGGCCAGCTCGCCGGCTCGGGTGTTCAACGGCGTGCAAACCAGGCAAAGGCCGGTCGGTGGCGTCACTGCCGTCCCTGGCAAGCAAAGACCCGTCGGCCGACACCTGAGGCCCGGCGCTGCTAGAATTTTTCCTAACTCTTGTTGGGGAGTAGCCATCGGATCGCGTCTGACCGTCAGGACGTAGATCCGTTGCAGTGTCGTCAATACGGTCGAAGCGAGTTGCTTCGCCCCGGCACTGCAGGCCGCGATTCCGGTCATCGACCGCGGCATCGTCGGCACGGCCAGACCAGCCTTGGGTCCTTGATGTTGTCACGTCGTTTGCTGACCAGCGAACGGCGCGATGGCTCACTGCAACTCATTTCAAAGGCGGTCATGCAATCCATTGGTTCCCCACTCATGTGGTCCTTGTTCGCGGCGTTCGTACTCATTGCGCTGCTGGTCGACTTCTTTGCGATGAGCAAGCAGGGCGCGCACCGCGTCAGCACCCGCGAGGCCGCCATCTGGTCGCTCGTCTGGGTCGGCGTGTCCTTCGTCTTCATGGGCTGGCTGTGGTGGTACCTCGGCGGTGCCGGCACGGATGAGGCCGCACGCTCGTTGGCCCATGCCAAGTCGCTGGAGTTCCTGACCGGCTACCTGATCGAGAAGGCACTGGCAGTCGACAACATCTTCGTGTTCCTGATGCTGTTCACCTACTTCGCGGTGCCGGCCGAGTTCCAGAAGCGCGTGCTCATGATCGGCATCCTGGGCGCGCTCGTGCTGCGTGCGGTGATGATCCTGGTGGGCGCCTGGCTGATCGCGCAGTTCCACTGGGTGCTGTACTGTTCGGCGCCTTCCTGCTGTTCACCGGCATCAAGATGTGGTGGGCCGCCGGCCAGGAGCCCGACCTGGACAACAACCCCGCGCTCAAGTGGATCCGCGGCCGCTTCAAGATCGCGCCCGACTACGACGGCGAGAAGTTCTTCACCGTGGTCGGCGGTGTCAGGATGGCCACGCCGCTGCTGGTGGTGATCCTGCTGATCGGCATCGTCGACATCGTGTTCGCGGTCGATTCGATTCCGGCCATCTTCGCGATCACGACCGACCCCTTCATCGTGCTCACCTCCAACGTGTTCGCGATCCTCGGCCTGCGCGCGATGTACTTCCTGCTGGCCAACATGCACGAGCGCTTTCACCTGCTCAGCTACGGTCTGGCGGTCGTCTTGGTGTTCATCGGCGCAAAGATGCTGCTGATCGACGTCTACAAGATCCCTGTGGCGTTTTCGCTCGGATTCACCGCGGTCACGCTGGCGGTGACGATGATCCTGTCACTCAAGATTCCGGCCAAGGGCGCCCCTGGCGGTGCGTATCCGTTCGGCGCGAAGAAGCGGGACAAGCAAGCATAGAAGGTTCAAACCCCGTCGCAGGGTTGCACAGCGCAGGCGCTGCGCAGGGCGGCAAAGGCCCGGTCGGTGGCGTCCAGCGCCTGGTCGATGTCCTGCGGCCGGTGCGCCACGCTGAGGAACATGTTGTGCTTCGGGTGCAGGTACACACCGCGCTGCAGCGCCAGTGCACAGAAGGCCGAGCCCAGCGCGGCCTCCGGATCGTCGTCGAAGAGCAGCATCGGCATCTGCGGCGGGCCGCTCTGGCGGATGCGAAAGCCATGCGCCGCCGCCTGTCGCGCCAGGCCGTCGCGCAGCCGCTGGCCCATGGCCTGCATGTGGGCGATGCCGTCCACCGCGCGCAGCTTGCGCAGCGTGGCCAAGGATGCGGCCATGGCCACCGCGCCGCACCAGAAGGAGCCGGTGACGAAGATCGACGCAGCCGCGTCGCGGAAGCGGTCGCCGCCCGTCACCGCCGCCAACGCATGGCCATTGGCGATGGCCTTGCTCCACGCCGCCAGGTCCGGGCGCACGCCGAGGGATTCCCAGCTGCCGGCCAGGTCGATGCGGCCGCCGGCGCGCACCTCGTCGAGGATCAGCGCCGCGCCGACGCGGTCGCACAGCGCGCGCACGGCGCGGGCGAACGCGGGCTGCGGCAGTTCCTGGTCGACGCCGTAGTCGTGCCGGAACGGCGACACCAGCACGGCGGCCAGGTCCTCGCCGGCCGCGGCCGCGGCCTGCTCCAGGCTGGCGATGTCGTTGTAGCGGTAGTGCAGCAGATGCGCGCGATCCTCCGGCGGTGACGCCCACCACCGACGGCGTGCACCAGGGCGCGGCACCGTGGTACGCACCGCGCGCCACCATCACCTTGCGCCGGCCGGTGGCCGCGCGCGCCGTGGTCACGCAGATCGTGGTGGCGTCGGTGCCGTTCTTCGCGAACAGCACCCAGTCGGCATGCGCCACCATGGCGGTGAAGGTGTTCGGCCAGTTCCACCAGCACCGGCGCTGGGCCGTTCATGGTGTCGCCGGCGCGGGCTTGAGCCTCGGCCGCGGCCTCGACCTCGGCATCGTGGTGGCCCAGCACGATGGGGCCCCAGCTGCACATGAAGTCGATGAACTCGCGGCCGTCGGCGTCCCACAGCCGGCAGCCTTCGGCACGCGTGAAGAACTGCGGATAGCCCACCGGCAGGCCCTGCACGCGCATGTGGCCCCACAGGCCGCCGGGGATGACACGCGCGGCGCGTTCGCGCAGCGCGGCGTCGCCGCTCTCGGGCGCAATGTTCGCGTCGGTCGGGGCAGTCATGGGCGCCGAGTCTACGGCGCGCGCCGGCCTGTCAGCGCAAGGCGCTCGCCGCGCGCGCCAGCGCGGTGATGCGCGCCCAGTCCTTCGCATCCACGGCATCCTGCGGCGACAGCCACGAGCCGCCGCAGACCTTGACGTTGGGCAGTGCCAGGAACTGCGGCGCCGTCTCGGGCGTGATGCCGCCTGTCGGGCAGAACAGCACATCGGTGAAGGGCCCGGCCAAAGCCTTCAACATCGGGATGCCGCCCGCCGCGGTGGCCGGGAAGAACTTCAGGAAGTGATAGCCGTCGGCGTTGGCGGCCATGACCTCGCTGGCCGTGGCCACGCCGGGCAGCAGCGGCAGGCCGATCTGCCTGCAGGCCATGCCTATGTCGGCGCTGTAGCCGGGGCTCACGCCGAAGCGACAGCCGGCGTCGAGTGCGGCACGTGCGTCCTGCACCGAACGGATCGTGCCGGCGCCGACGATGGCCTCGGGGACGGCCTTGGCGATGGCACGCATGCACTCCAGCGCGACGGGCGTGCGCAGCGTGATCTCCAGCACCTTGATGCCACCGGCCAGCAGCGCACGCGCCAGCGGCACCGCATCGGCCACACGCTGCAGGACGATGACCGGAATCACCGGGCCGTGTTGCACTAGATCGAGCGGGTTCATCATGGTCACATCCAGCTGCAGGCGCCCTCTTCGGCGCTGATGACGTTGCGCCGCATGCCGGCGAAGAGTTCGCGGCCGAGGCCGTGGCCATTGTCCTCGGCACTGGCATCGGACAACGTGGTCGATCTCTCGCGCCGCCCACGACACCGGATCGACCAAGCGCCTGCAGCGTGCCGGCCACCGCATCCAGGCGGATGACATCGCCGTCGCGCACCTTCGCCAGCGGCCCGCCGGCCAGCGCCTCGGGGCTGGCGTGGATGGCGGCCGGCACCTTGCCCGACGCGCCGCTCATGCGCCCGTCGGTCACCAGCGCGACCTTGAAGCCCTTGCCCTGCAGCACCGCCAGCGGCGGCGTCAGCTTGTGCAGCTCGGGCATGCCGTTGGCGCGCGGCCCCTGGAAGCGCACCACGGCGACGAAGTCGCGTTCCAGTTCGCCGGCCTTGAAGGCCTGCTGCAGCGCCTCCTGGCTGTCGAAGACGCGCGCCGGCGCCTCGATGACATGTCGGTCGTCGGGCACGGCCGAGACCTTGATGACCGCGCGGCCCAGGTTGCCGGTGAGCAGCTTCAGCCCGCCGCTGGGCGAAAACGGCGCATCCGCCGTGCGCACCACCTGCGTGTCGCCGCTGGTCGCCGGCAGCGCCGTCCATCGCAGCTGCCCGTCCTTCAGGCCCGGCACTTCGGCATGCGCGCGCAGGCCGCGCGTGCTGAGCGCGGGCACGTCGGCATGCATCAGGCCGGCGTCCATCAGCTCGCGCAGCACGAAGCCCGGGCCGCCCGCGGCCTGGAACTGGTTCACGTCGGCCTGGCCGTTGGGGTACACCCGGGCCAGCAGCGGCGTCGTGGCTGAGAGCTCGGCAAAGTCGCTCCAGTCGATCAGGATGCCGGCGGCGCGCGCCACCGCCACCCAGTGGATCAGGTGGTTGGTGGAGCCGCCGGTGGCCAGCAGCGCGACCATGGCATTGACGATGACGCGCTCGTCGACCATCTGGCCGATGGGCAGGAAGTTCGCGCCCTGCACGCGCTGCAGCACCGTGGCCACGGCCTCGCGCGTCAGCGCCTCGCGCAGTGCCTCATGCGGGTGCACGAAGGCCGAACCGGGCACGTGCAGGCCCATCGCCTCGAGCAGCATCTGGTTGCTGTTGGCGGTGCCGTAGAAGGTGCAGGTGCCGGGGCCGTGGTAGGCGGCGCTTTCGGCTTCGAGCAGCGCTTCGCGCCCCACATGCCCCTGCGCCGCCATTTCGCGCACCTTCGATTTTTCGATGGTTCGACAGCCCCGTGCCCATCGGCCCGGCCGGCACGAACACACACGGCAGATGGCCGAAGTGCAGCGCGCCGATCAGCAGCCCCGGCACGATCTTGTCGCACACGCCCAGCAGCAGTGCGGCGTCGAAGACATCGTGCGTCAGCGCGATGGCGGTGGCCATGGCGATGGTGTCGCGCGAGAACAGGCTCAGCTCCATGCCCGGCAGGCCCTGCGTGACGCCGTCGCACATGGCCGGCACGCCGCCGGCCACCTGCACCGTGGCACCGAGCGCGCGCGCCGCGTCGCGGATCAGCGCCGGGTAGCTTTCGTAGGGCTGGTGCGCCGACAGCATGTCGTTGTAGGCGGTGACCACGCCGATGTGCGGCGCGCGCTGCGCCACCACGCGCAGCTTGTCGTGGGCCGGCATCGCGGCGAAGGCATGCGCCACGTTGGCGCAGCCCATGCGGTCGGTGCTGCGCTCACGCCGCGCCTGGCGCTCGATGCGCGCCAGGTAGGCAGTGCGCGTGGACGCGCTGCGCTCGCGGATGCGCCGCGTCACGCGCTCGAGCGTGGGTGTCATCGCGGGCTCGGGGCCAGGCGGGGTGGCAGTAGGCTGGCGGGCAGGCGCATCTTCGGTGCTCCGGGCGAGAAACGGCGACCTGCCGAACAGGGCGCAAGGCCGACCTTGCGCACCATCTCGGGTCGCGAGGGCTGCTGGTGCCTGCCGGCGTTGCAGGTTTCATGCCTTCGCCCGGACGGCGCCTCGGTCAGCGCAGCGTCCGGCTCGCCGACGGGATCCGACGAGCCGGGCGCGGCCCATGCTCCAGCTCGACCATCTGCACGGCCCTGCGCATGCCTGGCCGGCACCAGTCTGACGGTGTCAGCGCTTGCCCAGGTAGAAGTACACGTTGCTGTTGCCGTCCTGCGTGTGGCCATAGGCCAGGTAGGCCGGGCCCAGCGGCGTGTCCACCGCCACGAAGAGGCCCGCCGACGCGACATTGCCGCGAATGCCTTGCGGCACCAGCGGTTGGCCCAGGCGTGCCGCCTCCAGCGTGGCGCCGACGTACATGCCTTCGAGCAGCGGCAGTTCCAGCACCCGGTTCATGTAGACCAGCCGGCCGTAGGACATGGTCTCGTTGCGCAACTGCCCTTCGCGGTAGCCGGTCATGCGCATGAAGCCGCCAAAACTCAGTAGTCGTACACCGGCAGCTCGCTGCCGAATGCCGCGCCGCCGCCGGCGAAGGCGGCCTGAAAGGTGTGCCGGCCGAAGGAGCGCGCACCGACAATGTCGCCGGTCCAGCGGTTGTAGGTGTTGCTGGCACCCAGCGACGTGTTCTGCGACAGCAGTTCCAGATCGGCCATATAGCCGTCGCGCGGGAAGCTGGTGCTGTCCAGCTGGTCGAGGTAGAGCCGGGCGCGCACGGCGCCGATGTCGCGCTTGATGCTGTACCTGGCCAGGATCGGCGAGCCGATCTGCAAGTCGGCCTCGCCTTGTCCGGCGACCAGGCCGACGCGCAACTCGCCGTACTTGGTGAACTGGCTGCCGAGGTCCAGCCCGACCGTGGACTCGCTGACGTTGTAGCGCGCGACCAGTTCGTTGCCGCCGGGGCCGCCGTAGATGTCGGCCGGCCAGCGCGAGACCTGCGCACGCGGCGCGACGAAGAAGTACTGGCTCGGCACCAGCGGCTGGTAGAACTCGGTGAACAGAAAGCTGTCGCTGCCCAGCTTGCACGTCGGTGCGCCATTCGGCGCCCAGGCTGTTGAGCCAGGTGCGGCGGAAAGTCGCCAGCAGGTTGTAGGCGTTGTCGCCCCTGAAGTCGCTGGACAAGGACAGCCCGAAGCGCACGTAGTCCGGGCCCCAGGACTTTTCCATCGCCTGCACCGCGAGGATGCGTTTGTCGGGCGCGTCGATGAGGGTGTAGCTGACGTGCTCGAAATCGCCGCGCCCGTAGATGCGGCGCATGTCGGTGTCGAGCACCGCGATGTCCAGCGGCTCGCCGGCCTTGGTCTCCATGGTCTGCATGACGACCTCGGGATTCACGCGCTCCAACCCCTCGACGCGGATCTCGTCGACCCTGCGCGTGTCGTTGACCACCGCACGCACCTGGCTGCTGCGGTGCAGCGCGTACTGCTCGGGCGGCAGGCTGTAGCGCATGAGTTGCTCGGCCACCTTGCGCGCCGCGGCCTCGCCGATGGGGATGGTCGAGGTCATGTTGTCGAAGTCGCCGGCCGAATAGGAGCCCAGCTCGGGCAGGATGAGGATGTCCGTGGCCTTCAGCGACGCCAGCGAGGCCTGCACGTTCTGCTCGGTCAGGATGTTCAGCATCTGCGCGGCCACGCTGACGGCCGAGGTGATCTGGTCGGCCTTGAGCAGGGGCGTGCCCAGGTTCACGGCGATGACGATGTCGGCGCCCATGCCGCGCGCCACATCCACCGGCAGGTTGCGTGTCAGCCCGCCGTCCACCAGCAGCTTGCCGCCGATCTGCACCGGCGCGATGGCGCCAGGCACCGACATGCTCGCGCGCATGGCGGTGGACAGGTCGCCGGAGCTCAGCACCGTCATCTGGCCACTGACCACGTCGGTGGCGATGGCGCGAAACGGAATCGGCAGCTGGTCGAAGCTCCTTTCGCCCTTGGCCAGGGCCAGCTCGCGCAGCACCGCCTCGAGCGCCACGCCGGTGATCGCGCCCTTGGGCAGCAACAGCGAGCCGCCCTTGAAGCCGAATTGCGGGCCGATGTAGTCCAGCCAGTCCTGCTGCTTCAGATGGGTCGAGATTTCCGCGCGCGGCGGCTCGTCCCGGGCCAGCGTCGCGGTCCTGATCTTGGCCACGTCGCGCTCCATGTTCGTCACCGTCTGGCCCGAGGCATACGAGCCGCCGACGATCGAGCCCATGCTGGTGCCGGCGATGTAGTCCACCGGCACGCGCAGTTCTTCCAGCACCTTGAGCACGCCGATGTGCGCCGCGCCACGCGCACCGCCGCCGGACAGCACCAGGCCGATGCGCGGCCGCGGCGCCGGCGGTGTCGGCAACGGGGCGGCCGATGCCGCCGGCTGAGGCGGCGTCGCGGCCGGCGCCGCCGCCCAGTCCCTTGGGCTCGGCTGCCGCCAGCCGCAGCGGGCCCGCACAGCGCCGATGCAGCCAGCAAGGCCGCGGCCACGGACCCGGCCTGGCGCACAAGGCGTCTGGGCCATCGATTCAGGGACGGACCGGGAAGGCATGCGGAAATGCTCGACAGCGGTGGTGGGTTGCGGCGAGCAAGTTCAAGGCCATCGCCAACCGGCCGCGCAAGGCGGCGCGATGATAGCCTGCGAACACAGGTCTCGACTGCTGCGATGCAAGAGCTTCCACCCCACCTTCCCGGCCGCGACCCGGCCCACATGCTGGAGCGCACGCGCGCGCAGTGGGGTGGCCACGACGACCTGTGGATCTTCGGTTATGCCTCGCTCATCTGGCGCCAGGAGTTCGAGGTCGCGGAGCACCGCAGCGCACTGGTGCACGGCTGGCACCGCGCGCTGCGCATGCGCTCGCGCGTGAATCGCGGCACGGTGCAGCAGCCAGGCCTGGTGTTTGCGCTGCTGCCCGGCGGCGCCTGCCGCGGTGTGGTCTTTCGGCTCAGGCGCGACAGTGCCGAGGCCGAACTGGAGCGCCTTTGGGCGCGCGAGATGCCCACCGGCGTGTACGACCCACGCTGGCTGCCGGCGCGCACCGCGCAAGGCGAGGTGCAGGCGCTTGCCTTCACGCTCAGCCGGCGCAGCGAGGCCTTCATGGGCCGCCTCGACGATGCACAGGTGCTGCACATCCTGCGCCATGCGAGCGGCCGCTACGGCAGCACCTTGCAGTACCTGGCGGCCACCGCGCACGCGCTGCGCGAGCGCGGCGTGCATGACCGCGAAATCCAGCGGCTGATGTCGCTGGCGGCCGAGCACGGCTTGCTTGCGCCCGCCGCGCCCGCAAGCGAGGCGAGCCAGGCGAGCGACGGCAGTCCTATTCGCTGACGCCGGGACGCAGTTCCGGCTGCGTCGGCAATGCGCGCAGCGCCGCCAGGTCGGCCTCGGTGTCGACATCGACAAGCACGCCGGGGTCGTCGACATCGACACCAATGGCCGGGTAACGCGCGACGATGCGGCGCGCGCCTTCGTCACCACTGAGCATCATCAGCTCCGAATACATCTCGGCGGAAAAACCCACGGGGTGGCCGCGTCGGCCCTGGTGCTGCGCATAGGCCACGGCGTGGTGTTCCAGCGCGGCGGCCACCGCCAGCAGCGTATCCGGGCGCACCAGCGGCATGTCGGCGGGCAGCAGCAGCCAGCCGGGAGAATCGGCACGTGCCGCCACGCCGGCCGCGATCGAATGACCCATGCCGAAGGTGGCGCCGACCTGCGGCACGACGATCGACATCACGCGCCGCCACGAGCCGCGCGGCAGCGGCAGACAGCGCCTCGGTGGTCACCACCACCACCGGCAAATGGCTTTGGATGGCGTTGCGCAGCGTGCTGCCGAGCACACTCTGACCGCCCAGGCTCTGTTCCAGCTTGTGCGCTGAACCCTTGAATCGACTGCCCTTCCCTGCGGCCAGCACAACGACGGTCGGACGGGACAACATGCCCTGCGCCTTTCGTGATGAGACTGGTGATGTCGCGCACTGCGGCGCGTTGATGACCCGGAGCATGGCCGCGCCGCTGCGTGGCAGATAGTGGGAGCTTCACTTAGGGCCTTTCACGTAAGGGATGCTCCGGTCGCGCGCTGGCGCAGGCGGCATACTGCGGCGATGGATGCGAACATCGCCGATCTGCGCAAGAGTTACGAACGCGACGCGCTGGATGAAACCGCCTCGGCGGCCGACCCCTTGCTTCAATTCGGCCATTGGCTGCAACAGGCACTGGACGCCAAGCTGCCCGAGCCGACGGCCATGACACTGGCCACCGTCGGCGCCACTGGCCGGCCGTCCACGCGCGTGGTGCTGTGCAAGGGTTTCGATGCGCGCGGCATCGTCTGGTACACCAACTACCAAAGCCGCAAGGGGCAGGAACTGGCCGCGCATCCGCAGGCCGCGCTGCAGTTCCACTGGGTCGAACTCGAGCGCGTGGTGCGCATCGAAGGCCGCGTCGAGCAGGTCGAAGCCGCGTTGTCGGACGAATACTTCGCCAGCCGCCCGCTCGATTCACGCATCGGCGCCTGGGCCTCGCCGCAAAGCCAGGTGATCGATTCGCGCACCGTGCTCGTCAGCAATGCCGCGAAGCTGGCGCTCAAGTACGCGTTGAACCCACCGCGTCCGCCGCATTGGGGCGGCTACCGACTATCGCCCGACACCTGGGAGTTCTGGCAAGGCCGCAAGAGCCGCTTGCACGACCGCCTTCGCTACCGGGCGCAGGATTCAGGCTGGCTGCGCGAGCGTCTGGCGCCGTAGACTCTTTGCGCTTTCGAGGTCTGTCACGGCGAGACCATCGGCTGCTCACTGCGCGTAGCGGCTTCCGTTGCCCCTATCCATTGCGGACCTTCGGCTCAACCGTTGGTGCACGCTGGCCGGCTGTGGGGTGGCCAACTGCGGTCAATAAACAGCCATTCCCTCGGTTGGCCACCCCACAGCCGGCCGGGTTCGTGACGCGCCACCTGTGTGAGATGGCGGCACCACGGACCTGTCGTGTTCTTGCCGTTGGCGAAGTCCACCTCGGGCGGCAAGCAAAGCCGGCGTGGCGGCGGCCAACGGAGGGAATGGCTGTTTATTGACCGCAGTTGGCCGCCGCCACGCCGGCTTTGCCACCAAGGATCTCGCGCGCAATTCAGTGTTTCAGCCGCGCCTTGAAGGTCTTGCGGAATTTATCCACCTTCGGCGCGACCACGGCCGCGCAATAGCCCTGCCCCGGATGCTTGGCGAAGTAGCGCTGGTGATAGTCCTCGGCGCGCGAATAGTTCTGCAGCGTGAGCAACTCGGTGACGACGCGGCCGCCATGGGCCGCGTTGGCTTCGTTCAGCACGGCCTGGGCCGCAGCGCGTTGCGCTTCGCTGTGCAGGTAGATGCCCGATCGGTATTGGGTGCCGACGTCGGCGCCCTGGCGATTCAACGAGGTCGGGTCATGAATGGTGAAGAAGATCTCCAGTACCTCGCGCAGCGTGATGCGCTGCGGGTCGAACTCCACGCGCACCACTTCGTTGTGGCCGGTGTCGCCACCACAGACCTGCTCGTAACTCGGTTTCACGGTGTGGCCGTTGCTGTAGCCGGACTCGACAGCCAGCACACCGTCCACCTGCTCGTACACCGCCTCGGTGCACCAGAAGCAGCCGCCCCCCAGGGTGATCGATTCGCTGGCCATGCGGAATTTCCTCTCGTTCAATTTGGCGTTGCGCGCAGCACAAACCGGCGCGCCGCAGCGCTTTCAGTTGGCCGACAGCGTGAGTTGCGCATGCGGCGTCCAGGCGGCATTGTCGGTCTCTTCCGGCCTGAGCTTGGCTTCGCCCAGAAACAGCCTTTCGCTGCCCAACCCCTTGGCGATCAAGGCCTCGCGCACGACTCTACCGCGCTGCACCGCCAACTGCCGCGCGGTGCTCGCGTCCACCGGCATGGCGGCCTCGAGCATGGCCTGCATCTCTGCAGCAGGAATGTCCTTGCTCATGCCCACCAGGTTGCGCGGTTTGTCGGGCAGGTTGGTGTCGGCATACAGGCGCTTGAGCGCCAGTTGGCGTTCCTCGGGCGACATGCTCGGGGCCGTGTCGGCAGCCAGAGCTGGCTGACGCACTGGCCGGCGCGGCCGCAATCACGCCGCTGCCCAGCGCACTGCGCCCCTTCTCGCGACGGACTTCGTCCCGCAGTCGGCTTTCGACCGCGGCACGCTGCATGGCCTGTTTCTCGCTCACCGGGTCGGACTGGCCCACGACGTTGAGCTTCAGGCCGGGGCGGTCGTTCAGTGCCTTCGCCACCTTGTCGATGCCGTCCTGGCTGGCCGCGGCAATGCGCGTGGTGCCGGGCTCGAACTCCACCGCACTGAGATCCTTGCCGCCGCCTCCACCGATCATCGCGAACGGCGCCGTCACGGCTTTGCCGATGAGGTTGCCGAGGACCTTCCACACCAGCGCCCACACGCTGAACTGCGGGTCGTTGATCGAGCCGGTCAGCGGCAGGTCGAGATCGATGACCCCGTGCCGATCCTGCAGCAGCGCCACAGCCAGGCGCACCGGCAGCTTGGTCGCATCCGGGCTGTCGGACTTCGGGCCGAGCGTCAACTGGTTGACGATGATCTGGTTGCGCGCTTCGAGCCTGCCGTCGGACTCGATCTTGTAGGCCACGTCCACGCTCAGCTTGCCGCGCTCGATCGGGTAGCCGGCGTACTTGGAGGAATAAGGTGTCAGGCCGGGCAACTCGATGTCGCTGGCCTTGGCCGTGATGTCCAGTGCCGGCGGACTGACGGTCGGGTTGATCGAGCCGCCGATTTCCAGGACACCGGTGCCGGCGACGCGGCCCTTCACCTGCAACGTGGCCAGGTCGCGCGTGCGGCTGTCCAGGCGGCCAACGCTGCCGTTCAGGTCGCTCAGCTGGGCACTGTAGTTGGGGCGCACGAAACGGTCGTTGAAGTCGACGCGCGCGTTCTCGATCTGCGTGGCACCCACCACCAGATCGATCGGCAGCTGGCTGAGCATCGCCGACGGCGCGCTGATCTGCGGTTCCGCGTTGGCCGACCCCGCGGCGGGCGTGGCCGATGCGCTGGCCGCGGCGGCGACCGGTGCGGCGCTGCCGGGCGCAGGCGCCGCCACGGTCTGCAGGTTGAGGCGGCCCTCTTCCGTGATCTCCAGATGAGAGAAGTAATCGCTGATGCGCAGCGTGCCGATTTCCAGCAACGGCTTGCCCTGGGCGGGCAGCGTCAACGCGAAATCGCCAAAGTGCATGGCGCTCCAGCTGAGCAGTTCGCGTGGCGCGGTGCCGGGCGCGGCGCCGGCCACCGCGACGGCCCTGTCCTTGACCGTGACGCTCAGGTCGGCGAGCAGCGCTTCGCCGCGCACCTGCCCGGAAGGACCCGAGGGCAGCTGGCGCAGATCGAGCTCGCCCTTGAAGCCCGCTTCCAGGCGCTGCAAGGTCAACGGCAGCGTGGCCCCGAAGTACGGCTCGAACACATGCACCGGAAAGCGCTCGACGAGCAGCTTGCCGCGCGCACTGGCCGGCTGCAGCGCGATGCGTCCATTCCAGTCCAGCCGTGCCGGTGTCGCCGCACGGCCACCAGCGGCGGCACTGGTTTGCAGCAGCCGCGCCGACAGCTGCGTGGCCAGCGGGGCGGCACCCGGCAGCAGCGGCCAAGCCAGTTCCTGGGCCGATACGCGCAGGCTGTCCAACTCCATCGGCCCGGCCGGCAAGGCCGCATCGCTGAAGCGCACGCGCCCGCCCTCGAGCTTGAACTGGCGCAGCGCAACCTGCCAGGGGCTGGACGGTCTGGTGGTCTGGGCCGGCAGCGGCGGCGCAACGGCTGGCGCGGCCGGCGCGGCACCGGTCGGCGCGGCATCGGTGGCCCAGCGGCTGAGGTTCAGCCCACCGGATGCATCGCGCACCACATCGATGAACGGCCGCTGGATCGACAAGGTGCCGATGGCCACTTGCTGCTGCAGCAGGTCGACCCGCAGCGGCGCCAGTTCCAGTTGCGCCACCTGCAGCAGCACGCCGCGCGCCGGCACGCCGCGTGCGCCCGAAGAATCTGGCGCAGCCTTTCGCCTGCTTCACGACCGGCGGCCGCTTCGCGCGCTGCGCCGCCTGCGCGGGTTGCGCGGCCGTTGCCACCGGCAGTGCCCCGTCGGACAGCAGGACATCGTCCACGCGCAGGCTCGACAGCACGAGCAGCTGCCGCGGCTGCTCGCCCCGCGCCCAATCGAACTCGCCCGCTGCGTGGAGCCGCGCGCTGAGTTGGGGCTGCAGATGCGCGCGCAGGTAGGGCGCTGCCGCGGCCAGATCGATGTCCTCCAGGCGCAGCGCCAGCTTGGCCTGCCGGTCGCTCAGCGTGCCGTCGGCATGCAATGCCCCCAATGCCTTGTCGGCGGCGCGCAACTGCGCGTCGACGACCAGCGTGGCATCTGACTCGACCGGCCAGCGCAGCTGCGACAGGCGAAGCTGAAGGCCGTCGAGTTGCAAGTGCGCAGCGGGCGTCACGGCGGCGTCGCTCCAGTGCAGTTGCGCGGCGTTCAGTTCCAGCAGGTTCAGTCGGAATTGCCAGTCCGGTGTGGCCGTCGCTGCCGACGCTTGCGCCGGCGCAGATGCTGAAGATGCTGCCGACGCGGCAGATGCGACCGGCGCCGCCGGTGCCGCCGCGGCGCCCCCAGACGCTTTGCCGAAAGCAGCGGCCAGGCGCTCGAATTCCAGGCTGCCCGAAGCGTCGCGGCGCACTTGCAGCACCGCGCCGTCCAGTTGCACTGCGTCGAGCCACACCTGGCGCTGCAGCGGCCGTACATCGGCCAATCCGATGCGCAGGCCTTTCCAGGCGAGCACTTGGGCATCACCGGCATTGAAGGCAAGGTTGTCGAGTGCGATCTGGCCGTTCAGATCGACACGCGGTGCGCCCGTTGCGGGCTGCTCGAAGCGCAGGTTCAGGTCTGCCGACAGGGTGCCGCCCGCCGGCTGCACAGGCAGCGTCTTTGGCACGTAAGCCCACAGCGGGTTCAGTTCGAGCTTGTCGAAGCGGAACTTCAGCGTCGAGGCGCGGCCCTGCGCAAAGGGTGTCGATTGGCCGTGGCTGTCGAAGACGCTGCCATTCAGCACAAAAGCCAGCTTCGGCTCGACCTTGACCTGCAGATCGTCCGGCAGGTTCGACAGGAACGGCAGATCGAGTCTGAGATTGCGCAGCGCATGCTTGCGCGCAACGGGGCGGTCGTCGAGATCGATCTCGCCACCGGCAAGCCGCAGGTTGAACAGCGCAAACCGCGCCGGCTCCGCGTCAGGCTGCGGCGGCGTGGGCGCTGCGCTGAAGCGCTGCAGCAGATCGTCGATGTCGTAGTGGCCCGGCGACGAGCGTGTCAGGCGCAGCCGCGGCGCGTCGATCTCGAGCGCTTCGAGCACCGGTGCCAGGCGCCACAGCGAGCGCGCGTCGATGTCCATGAAGAGGCGCTCGATCTGCAGTTGCGGCAGCGTCACGTCGGCACCGGGTGCCGCGGCGATGGACAGTCCGTGCAAGGTCAGCGCCAGCGAGGTCGGCACGAACTCCACCTCGGCCACGCGCAACTCGCGCCCCAGCAATTGCGAGCCGCGCGTTTCCAGCTGCCATTTCAGCAGCGGCGGCAACGCCAGCCAGGCCAGCGCCCAAAGCAGCAGCAGGGCTGCCAAGGCGCCGAGCACCCAGCGCACGGCGCGAGACTTCAACACAGCCGGTCTCCCACAGCAAGGTGCATGGCCCACCTCTCGTTCAGGCACGTCACGATACACGCAGCCCAGGCCGCCAAGCCTGCCGCGCCGACGGCGCCGGACACGATGCCCGCAACCCCTGGGCAGCACCACGCCCTGAGGTGGCGCGCGGAACACGCGGTCCCGCACAATCCTGGCAGCGCGCAGCGGGCGCCCGAAGCGAGCGCCGCGCGCCATCGACTCAGGGCAGGACAAAGGCAGTGCTGAACGATCTGTTCGTCAGTCATGGATGGGTGGTCTGGAAGCCGGTGTTGGCCGCATTGCTGTTGCCGCCGGTGCCGCTGTTGATGCTGATGCTGCTCGGCGCGAGCCTGGCGCGGCGCCGACCGGTGTGGGCCTGGGTGCTGCTTCTGGCCGGCGCGGCGGGCATCTGGTTGTGCAGCACCACGGCCGTGGGCGACGCACTGCAGCGCCAGCTGCTGCCACCCGCGCGCGCCCTGACGCTGCAGGATCTGCAGGAGTTGCAAGCGCCGCGCCGCGCCGCGGCGGCCACCCCCACCGCCATCGTGGTGCTCGGCGCCGGCCGCGAAAGCTATGCACCGGAGTACGGCAGCGCCAACCTGACGGGCCTGGCGATGGAGCGGCTGCGCTATGGCCTGTGGTTGTCGCGAGAGACCGCACTGCCGGTGGCCTTCAGCGGTGGCACCGGCCATGCGCAGACGCCCGGCACCAGCGAGGCGGACATCGCCGCGCAGATTGCCGCTCGCGAGTTCTCGCGGCCGCTGAAGTGGCTGGAAGCCAGCTCCCGCGACACGCGTGAGAACGCCGATCGCAGCGTGGCCTTGCTGCGACCGGACGGCGTGACGCGCATCGTGCTGGTGACCCACGGCTGGCACATGCGGCGCAGCCTGCGCGCCTTCGAGCAGGCGATCGCGCGCAGTGGCGGCGGCATCGAGCTGTTGCCCGCGCCTGTCGGACTGGCGCGCGACGACAGCCCGGCGTGGTTGCGCTGGCTGCCCACCGGAAAGGGTTTCAGGGACACGCGCAACGCCTTGCACGAACGGCTGGGCCTGCTGGCCGGCGCTTGAGACCTGTCCGGCCGCAAGGCTGGCAGCGGGCCAGGGCCCAGAATGCGCGCTTTGCGGCGCGGCTCCACCATGGGCCGCGGCCGAAGATTCCCCCACGCACGGACCGAACACGCCATGAACCGTTTTCTCGCCCATTGCGGCGCTCGTTATCCCATCGTGCAAGCCCCGATGGGCTGGATCGCGCGTGCCGCGCTGGCCGGGGCGGTGTCTCGCGCCGGCGGCCTGGGCATCATCGAAACCTCGTCCGGCGAGACCGAAGCCTGCCAGGGCGAGATCGCCAAGATGCGCGAGCTCGGCCTGCCCTTTGGCGTGAACCTGCCGATCCGCTTCCTGAAGGACGACGCGATGCTGCGCTACGTCTGCGGCTCGGGCGTGCGCTTCGTCACCACCTCGGCCGGCAGCCCGGCGAAGTTCGTTGCGCCGCTGCACGAGGCCGGCATCGTCGTCTATCACGCCGTGCCCACGCTGGAGGCGGCGCTGAAATGCGAGGACGCGGGCATCGACGGTCTGGTCGTCGAAGGCGGCGAAGGCGGCGGCTTCAAGAACCCGGAAGAGGTCTCGACACTGGTGCTGCTGCAGGCCATCCGCGAACGTGTCGCCGTGCCGCTGGTGGCCGCAGGCGGCATCGTCGACGGGCGTGGCATGGCCGCGGCCTTCGCGCTGGGTGCCGAAGGCATCCAGATGGGCACACGTTTTGTCAGCAGCCGCGAAAGCCCGGTGCACGCCAATTACAAGGCGGCGATCGTCGACGCCGGCGCCACCGGCACCTGGGTGCTGAACAAGAAGTCCACGCCCTGCATCCGCGCGTTGAAGACGCAGTTCAGCGCCGCCATCCACGAGCAGGGCTTGATGCCGGCGGATGCCTTCAAGGGCATTCGCTCGGTGTATTTCGACGGCGACATGGAAGCCGCCCCGGCGCTGGCCGGGCAGTCGGCCGGGTTGATCCACGACATCCGGTCGGCACAGCAGATCATCGAGGACACCGTGGCTGAGTTCTTTGCCATCACCCGGCGTCTGGGCGCACTCGGCGCCGAGGCCTCTTTCGGCTGAAGGGTCTCGTCGTCCGAACTTGCCGGCGCCAGAAAGCGAAACCCCCTCGAAACCCGGGGGCTTGAGGGGGCGGGCGGTGAGAGCCGCCAGCGGGGCTGCGGAGATATGAGGTCCGCGGCTCCTGATGCGCAGAGACTGCGCCGTCTGTAGTGCCTGCATGCAGGCGAGTCGAGAATAGACCAAACTCGACCCGGCAGCAAGCACCGATCTTGCCGCGATGCTCAACTCTTCGGGGCTCTCCCGCCACCTCTGATGAAGTCCCCACAGTTCATCCAGTTGCACCAGATCGACGACCGCGCGCTTGCCGCCGAGGCTGCCGCCGGCCTGCGCGCCGCGCCGGCGCAGGTGTCGCCGAAGTTTCTGTACGACGCGCTGGGCTCGCGACTTTTCGATGCCATCACCGAGCTGGCCGAGTACTACCCCACGCGCACCGAAGCCGCCATCTTCGCCGAGCACGGCCAGGCCATTGCCACCGCGGTGCTGGCGCGCACCGGCAACGCGGCGGTGATGGTCGACCTGGGCGCCGGCAATTGCGCCAAGGCGGCGTCGCTGTTCGGCCTGTTGGCGCCACGCCGCTACGTGGCGGTGGACATCTCGGTGGATTTTCTGCGTCGCTCAATGCGGACGCTGCAGCGCGAACACCCGGCCATGGATCTGGTGGGTGTGGGGCTGGACTTTTCCGCGCGGCTGCAACTGCCCGTCGAGTTGATCGACCGCCCGGCGCTGGTGTTCTATCCGGGATCGAGCATCGGCAACTTCGCGCCCGACGATGCGCTGCGCCTGCTGCGCCAGGCGCGCAAGCTGGCGGCCGGCGGGGCCTTGCTCATCGGCGTGGATCTGCTCAAGCCCAAGGCATTGCTCGAAGCCGCCTACGACGACGACCTCGGGGTGACCGCAGCCTTCAACCTGAACCTGCTCAAGCACCTGAACCGCCTGCTCGGCGCCAACTTCGACGTGCGCGGCTGGCGCCATGTGGCGCTGTTCAACGCGCAGGCCTCGCGTGTCGAGATGCATCTCGAAGCACGCCAAGCCACCACCGTGCGCTGGCGTGACGGCGAGCGGCACTTCGCCGCGGGCGAACGCATTCACACGGAAAACTCCTGCAAGTGGACGGTCGAGGGCTTCAGCGCGTTGCTGCGGGACGCCGGCTTCACCGAGCTGCAGCGCTGGAGCGATGCGCGCGGCTGGTTCGGCGTGTTCGTGGCGGCGGGCTGACCGCAGCGCGTGTCCGCTCAGGCGGCCCAGCGCGCCACGATGGCGTGCAGGGCATCCAGCCCGTCGGTCAAGGCCGCCGGGCCGGGCTGCAGGATCAGCGGTGACTTGATCTCGTGCAGCTCGCCGTCGCGCACGGCGGGCACCTCGGACCAGCCGGCACGCTCGCGAACCTTGTTCGGCCGGAATTTCTTGCCGCACCACGAGCCGATGATGATGTCGGGCGCCGCGCGCACCACTTCCAGCGGGTCGGCCACGATGCGATCCAGCGCCAGGCTGGCGGCAGCACGTTGCGGAAAGATGTCGTCGCCCCCCGCGATGCCGATCAGCTCGCTGACCCAGCGGATCGCGCTGATCGGCGGATCGTCCCACTCCTCGAAGTACACCCGCGGGCGCCGCGGCAGCGCAGCGGCGCGTGTGCGCACGGCGTCGATGTGCGCCTGGAGCTGCGCCACGTAGGCCCGCGCCTGCGTCTCGGCACCGACCATCGCTCCCAGGCGCTGCACGTAGGCCAGGATGCCTTCGACCGAGCGGTGGTTGCTGATCCAGACCTCGACGCCGGCCTTGATCAGGGCATGCGCAATGTCGGCCTGGATGTCCGAAAACCCGATCGCCAGGTCGGGCTTGAGCGCCAGGATGCGGTCGATCCTGGCGCTGGTGAACGCCGAGACACGCGGTTTTTCCTGCCGCGCGCGGGCCGGGCGCACGGTGAAGCCCGAGATGCCGACGATGCGCTGTTCCTCGCCCAGCGCATACAGCACCTCGGTCGGCTCTTCGGTCAGGCAGACGATGCGCTGCGGGAAGGCGGGCATGGACTACTGCGCCAGCAGCCGCTGCACCAGCGCCGACATGCGCGAGGACACGGCCGCGTCCATGGTGATGGCACGTCCCCATTCGCGCGCGGTCTCGCCCGGCCATTTGTGGGTCGCGTCCAGCCCGACCTTGCCGCCCAGCCCGCTGACCGGCGAGGCGAAGTCGAGGTAGTCGATGGGCGTGTGCTCGACCAGTGTCGTGTCGCGCACCGGGTCCATGCGGGTGGTCACGGCCCAGATCACTTCCTTCCAGTCGCGCACGTTCACGTCGTCGTCGGTGACGATGATGAACTTGGTGTACATGAACTGGCGCAGGAAGCTCCACAGCCCGAACATCACGCGCTTGGCATGGCCGGGGTAGGCCTTCTTGATCGAGATCACCGCCAGCCGGTAGCTGCAGCCTTCGGGCGGCAGGTAGAAGTCGACGATCTCCGGAAACTGCTTCTGCAGGATCGGCACGAACACCTCGTTCAGCGCCACGCCCAGCACGGCCGGCTCGTCGGGTGGCTTGCCGGTGTAGGTGGAGTGATAGATCGGGTCGCGTCGGTGTGTCAGCCGCGAGATCTCGAACACCGGGAACCAGTCCTGCTCGTTGTAATAGCCGGTGTGGTCGCCGAAGGGGCCTTCGAGGGCATATAGATAGCCGCCCTGCTCGCGCAGCGCCACGCCCGCTTCGCTGTGTCCCTTGAAGCCGGGCTCGGCGACTCGGGATGTGGCCCTCGAGCACGATTTCGGCGCTGGCCGGCACCTGCAAGGCCCGCTCGCCTTCACCGACCGCGCAGTTCACGACCTGCGTGCGCCCGCCGCGCAGCAAACCGGCGAACTGGTACTCCGACAGCGTGTCCGGCACCGGGGTCACGGCACCCAGGATGGTGGCCGGGTCGGCGCCCAGCGCCACGGCAATGGGAAAGGGCTGGCCCGGGTTGGCGCGCGCGAAGTCGCGGAAGTCCAGCGCCCCGCCGCGATGCGCCAGCCAGCGCATGATCACCCGGCGCGGCCCGATCACCTGCTGCCGGTAGATGCCCAGGTTCTGCCGCAGCCTCGGCGTGGGCACCGACTGCGGCCCTCGTGTGACCACCAGCCCCCAGGTGATGAGCGGCCCGGCATCGTCGGGCCAGCAGGTCTGCACCGGCAGGCGGCCCAAGTCCACGTCCTCGTCCTCGAACACCACCTCCTGGCAGGGCGCCCGGCGCTGCTCGGACGGCTTCATGTCCCACAGCGCCTTGGCCATCTGCACCAGCTTGCCGGCGTCCTTGAGGCCACGGGGCGGCTCCGGCTCCTTCAGGCTGGCGAGCATGCGGCCGATGTCGCGCAGCTCTGTTACCGACTCCCTCCCCATGCCCAGGGCCACTCGTTCAGGGGTTCCGAACAGATTGGTCAGGCAAGGAATGTTGTAACCGGCAGGCGCCTCGAAGAGCAAAGCCGGCCCCCCGGATTGCAGCACGGCGTCGCTCACCGCCGTCATTTCAAGGCAGGTTGACACACTTTCAGGCACCCGGACGAGCTTTTGAAGCCTTTCCAGCTGCTCGATGAAGTCGCGCAGGTCCTTGTAAATCATACGAAATGGATATTAGAGAGCAACTCGTTATGCTTGACTCGATATATTTCGATTTCTAGAATCCGCCGAATAGTGACGTCATCAAGGGTTAACCCTCCTCGCGAGGTTTGGCCGGATGCGTGCCCAGGTTCAGCGGACTCATCGACAACGAGGTCGAACCCGCGGGTCGCTGACCCTCTCGATTCATTATCACTGTCGCTGTGGCCTCGGCTGGACAGCGGGCAAGGTGGCCGGCAAACTGCGCTGGCGTCAGACAAAGGATTGCCATGACAACCAAGCAGCTATTGAAGGACATGCATCGAGCCAGCGTGCGCTCGGTCAATGTGTTCATGCGCGACGTGGGCAACGGCCTTCTGGAGATCAGCCACAACAGCCTGGCGCTGCTGGGCCTTGCCGTGGTGGTGACACTGGTGTTCGTCGCCGGGCGTGCCGACCTGCGGCACCAGGCGGAAACCTGGACGCTGGGCTGGCTGCAGGAGCGTCACGTGGTGCGCATCGAGGCCTCCGATGACATCACCGTCGCGTCGGCCGAACCGCTGGCCGTGGCACGCGCCACCGCCGTCAACCCGGATGAGCTGACGCGCCAACAAGCCGCGGTGGCGAAGTGGATTGCGCGCCGCTACGACGTGGCGCTCGAGCCTATCGGCAGGTTGGTGCAGGAAGCCTGGGCGATTGGTCATCACACCAAGCTCGACCCGACGCTGATCCTGGCGATTGCGGCGATCGAGTCGCGCTTCAACCCCTTTGCGCAAAGCAACATGGGCGCGCAGGGGCTGATGCAGGTCATGACCCGCGTCCACGGCGACAAGTTCGAGTCCTTCGGTGGTACGCACGCGGCTTTCGACCCGATCAGCAACCTCAAGGTGGGCGTGCAGGTGCTGCGCGAATGCATCGCCCGTGCCGGCAGCCTGGAAGCCGGCCTGCGCTGGTACGTGGGCGCCGCCAACAGCAACGACGATGGTGGCTACATCGGCAAGGTGCTCTCCGAACAGGGCCATCTGCAACGTGTCGCCGGCGGCAGCGCCGTGCCGACGAATCTGCCGATCGGTCCGGCCAAGCCCGTGCCTGCTGCGCGCGAAGCCGCTGTGTCGCCGGGCGCGACGCCGGAACAGGCCCCGGCTCCCAAGGCGCCAGACACCGAACTGGTGGCTGTACTGCCCTGACGGCCGAGGCGCGAATCGGCAAACCGCAAGGCGGACCCTTGCGCGTCGCCTGCCATTACACTGGCGACCTGCGCAACTGGCGATAGGGATCGCGGGCCGAGCCGGCCGCCGTCCGAGGTGGATCACCACCGGGGAGCGCAGCAAGCGGCAACGCTCCGCTTGTGTCAGCCGTTCGCCTGGGCAGCCCTCCACCGCCGCAGTTGATCTGCAACCGGCCGGCGGTGCGACGGGACAGCTTCAAACCTGAAGAGGACTGCCATGTTCGACCGCACGCAATCCACCGTGGCCCGCATCGACCCTGAGATCTGGGCCGCCATCGAATCCGAGAACCGGCGCCAGGAAGAGCACATCGAGCTCATCGCGTCGGAGAACTACACCTCGCCCGCCGTGATGGCCGCGCAGGGCTCGCAGCTGACCAACAAGTACGCCGAGGGCTACCCCGGCAAGCGCTACTACGGTGGCTGCGAGTTCGTCGACGTGGTCGAACAGCTGGCCATCGACCGGCTGAAGACGCTGTTCGGCGCCGCGCACGCCAACGTGCAGCCGAATTCCGGCTCGCAGGCCAACCAGGCGGTGTTCTTCGGCCTGCTGCAACCCGGCGACACCATCATGGGCATGAGCCTGTCCGAAGGCGGCCACCTGACGCACGGCATGCCGCTGAACATGAGCGGCAAGTGGTTCAAGGTGGTCAGCTACGGCCTGGACGCCCATGAAGCCATCGACTACGACGCGATGGAGCGGCTGGCGCACGAGCACAAGCCCAAGCTGATCATCGCCGGTGCCTCGGCCTACAGCCTGCGCATCGACTTCGAGCGCTTCGCCAAGGTGGCCAAGGCCATCGGCGCGGTGTTCATGGTCGACATGGCGCACTACGCCGGGCTGATTGCGGCGGGCGTGTACCCCAACCCGGTGCCGCACGCCGACGTGGTCACCAGCACCACGCACAAGAGCCTGCGCGGCCCGCGCGGCGGCATCATCCTGATGAACGACGAGGCGGTGGCGAAGAAGATCAACAGCGCCATCTTCCCGGGCATCCAGGGCGGGCCGCTGATGCATGTCATCGCCGCCAAGGCGGTGGCCTTCAAGGAAGCGCTGGCGCCCGAATTCAAGGCCTACCAGGCCCAGGTGGTGAAGAACGCCGACGTGCTGGCGACGCACGCTGATCGAACGCGGCCTGCGCATCGTCTCCGGCCGCACCGAAAGCCACGTGATGCTGGTCGACCTGCGCCCCAAGGGCCTGACCGGCAAGGCCGCCGAAGACCTGCTCGGCCGCGCCCACATGACCTGCAACAAGAACGGCATCCCCAACGACCCGCAAAAGCCGATGGTCACCAGCGGCATCCGCCTGGGCACGCCGGCCATGACGACACGCGGTTTCGGCGAGGAGCAGGCGCGTCTGACGGCGCACCTGATCGCCGATGTGCTGGACAAGCCGCAGGACGAGGACAACCTGGCGGCGGTGCGCGCCAAGGTGGCGGCGCTGACGCGCGACTTCCCGGTCTACCGCTGAAGGGGCGACGGCCCGCGACGCCATGCGCTGCCCCTACTGCGGCCACGACGAAACGCAGGTCGTCGAGACACGCGAATCGGATGAAGGCGGCGTGGTGCGCCGCCGGCGGCGCTGCCAGAGTTGCGAGAAGCGCTTCACCACCTACGAGCGCGCCGAAATCAGCATGCCGGCCGTCGTCAAGAAGGACGGCGCGCGCGTCGACTTCGACCCGGCCAAGCTGCGTGCGTCGATGCTGCTGGCGCTGCGCAAGCGCCCGGTGAGCATCGAGCAGGTGGACGCGGCGCTGGAGCGCATCCAGGAGAAGCTGCTCGGCAGCGCCACGCGCGAGGTGCCCAGCGCACGCCTGGGCGAGCTGCTGATGCGCGAGCTCAAGCGCATCGACAAGGTGGCCTATGTGCGCTTTGCGTCGGTGTACCGCAGCTTCGAGGACGTGGACGAGTTCCGCCAGCTGATCCGCGATATCTGAGGCGCTTCCCCCAAAAGGGGGAAACGCCGCTTCCCCCGAATTCCAAGGCCCGCCACCCCCGCGCTGGGGGCGCGCAATGCAGCGCGTTTTTCTACAGTGACCTTCACCCGATCACTGCATGGAGAAACGCATGAACACCCGCACAAACATCCGCCGCCAGCCGACCGCCACGCGCCGCGCCCAGGCCGGCGTGACACTGGTCGAATCCATGGTCGTCAGCTCGGTGCTGGCCGTGCTCACCGGCCTGGCGGCACCCAGCTTCGACGGCGCCGTGCAGCGGCGCCACCTGGAAGGCGCCGCCGCGCAGCTGGAGACCGACATCCACTACGCGCGCACGCTGGCCGTGGCGCGCAATGCGCCGCTGCGCATCAGCTTCGAAGCGGGTGCCGGCGGCAGCTGCTATGTCATCCACACCGGCGCGGCCAACCAGTGCAGCTGCGCCGCCGACGGCAGCGCCGTGTGCCAGGGCGCGGCGCAGGCGGAGCGCAGCGTGCGCTTTGCGCCTGGCGGCCAGGTGAACCTGAATTCAAACTCGCGTTCGGTGTTGTTCGACCCGGTCCGGGGCACCAGCACACCGACCGCCACCGTGCAACTGACCGCACGCAACGGCGCGGCCATCCATCAGGTGATGAACATCATGGGCCGCGTGCGCTCCTGCTCGCCGGCAGCCGCGGTGAGCGGCTACCGCCGCTGCTGATGGGCCGCGGCAGCAGCGCAGCGCTGCCAGGCGACCGGCGGCGTATCCCACCCGATGGGCGGCAAGGCGCCGGCTGGTGCATGGCGCCGAAGCGACCCGATAATTCTGTAACTTATGCACAGCGCTCCTGCACGGCCACCTGCAAGCCCTAGCCGCCGCGGCTTCACGCTCATCGAGTTGATGATCGTCGTCGCGGTCGTCGCCGTCCTGGTGGCGATTGCGCTGCCGAGCTTTCTCGACTCGGTTCGCAAGGGGCGCCGCGCCGAGGCCGTCGCGGCGCTGGCGCAGGTGCAGCAGGCGCAGGAACGCTGGCGAGCGAACAATGCCGCTATACACCACGGCACTTGCCGCCTCAGCGCCAGCCGGTCTTGGACTCAAAAGTGTCACGCCCGGCAGTGGCCTGTACACGCTCAACATCGAGGAGGCAACGCGACAGCGGCTACACCGTCTCCGCAACGGCAGTCGCAGGCAAGTCGCAGAGCTACGACACGAACTGCAGCACGATGCGCGTGCGCCTTGCCGCCGGCAATATCCAGTACGGCGGTCCCGACCTGGCCAGTTCCGCTGGCCGACCCGAATCGCTGCTGGAGCCGCTGATGCCCGCCGCACTGCAGCCACCTCGCGCACGCGGCCTGACCGTGATCGAGTTGATGGTCGTCATCGGTGTGGTCGGCGTGTTGCTGGCGCTGGCGGCGCCGTCGATGCGCGGCCTGATCGCGGCGCAGCGCGTGCGCGGCATCAATACCGAGCTCGTCACCGACCTGCAATACGCACGCAGCGAGGCGGCACGCCGCAACTTCGACGTGCGCGTCGGCTTTCAGTCGTCGGACACCTTGTCCTGCTATGTGGTGTATGTCGAACCCGAAGGCGGCGGCGGAGCAATTGTTGAAGGCGATGGCGGCGCCAACAGCTGCGACTGCATGCGCACACCCGGCCAGGACGTGTGCACCGCCGGGCGCGAAGAAATCAAGACCGTCCAGGTTCAGCAGTCGACCGGGGTCACGCTCAGCGTCACCAGTGGCGACGGCCCGATCATCAATTTCGGGCGGACTTCCGGAGGGCTGGTTGCCGTCGGTGAAGACGGAATTCCCCCTGGCCAGTTCGAGATCCTGGTGGCTGGCACCGCGGGCGGGCAACTGCGCACTAGCGTCAATGTGGCGGGGCGCCCCAGCGTGTGCTCGCCGGACGCGTTCGATTTCGGGGGTGCCGCCATGTTGAGAGCCGGCCCAAGCGGCACGATTGCGTCGCCAGCGCGGTCTGTCGATCGTCGAGCTGATGGTCGGCGTGGCCATCGGCCTGTTCGTCGTCGCCGCCGCGACGATGCTGGTCGTCACGCAACTTTCCGACAACCGGCGCCTGACGCTCGAAACCCAGGTGCAGCAGGACTTGCGTGCCAGCGCCGACATCATCACCCGCGAACTGCGCCGCGCCGGCCATTGGGGCAAGGCGCGTGACGGTGTGTGGTACGCGGATAACGCATCACTCATCCGCGACAACCCATATTCCGCTATCAGGAAGGCGGATGACAGTGACTTCGCCGACGGCGAAGCGTCATCGACGGTGCTGATGACCTACTCGCGCAGCGGCGACGAACTTGAGGAGACCGGTATGGTCGAATCTGCGGAGCAGTTGGGGTTTCGTCTGGACAACGGCGTCATCCAGTCGCGTCTGGGTGATGCCGGCTGGCAGGCACTGACGGACAGCAACACGCTGAACGTCACCAAGTTCGAATTGACGATGAACCAGCAGCCGATCCGGCTGGAGTGCCCCAAGCCTTGTCCGGATCCGTCTGGTCGACTGCCGGCCCATCCTGCAAGTGCGCGACATCACGGTGGATATCGAGGGCAAGGCGGCGCACGACAGACAGCGTGAAGCGCAGCGTTCGCAGCAACGTGCGCCTGCGCAACGACGCAGTCGTCCCCGGCACCTGCCCTGCATAGCATGAACAAATTGCGCACGTCCCACCCACGCGCGCAGCGCGGGGCTGCCGCATTGATTGTGGTGATGCTGCTGTTCTTCATCGTCTCGCTGGTTGCTGCCTATGCCGGGCGCAATCTGATCTTCGAGCAGAAGACTTCCGCAAACCAGTACCGCGCGACCCAGGCTTTCGAGGCCGCCGACGCGGGGCTCGAATGGGCGCTGGCGATGCTCAACGGAGGGCGGGTGGATGCCACTTGCCTGCCGAGTACCGATGTAGCGCAGCCAAGCTTTCGTGAACGCTTCCTGGTAAGCGACGCAGACGCCGCCGATCCGAAGGGTCAATACGAGCCGCAGACCTGGCCGAATGCCGGCACTCCCGAGCGGCTGCGGCCAAGTTGTGTGCAGCGCGCCAACGATCCCCTGAACCCGAACCAGCCCCCATGGAGTTGCAGCTGCCCCCAAGCTGCTGCGCCCACCCCGGCGTTGCCCACAGACGGCGGCATACACCCGGCATTTCGGGTGTGCTTCGAGCGCGTCCCCATCGACCCTCTTGCCCCGCTCGGCCCTGTCCAGCCAGGCGTGGTGCGGGTGGTCTCCACTGGCGGCACGAGCTTCGACGTTCTCAATCGGCCTTGCGAGGAGCGCGGAGAAGGCACCGCAGGCGATTCTGCGGCCACCGTGAGCGTGGTCGTCGCCTTGAGCAGTGCTTTGGCAACGCCGCCGGGCGCGGCGCTGACCGTGCGCGGCAGCCTGAATGAGTCCTCATCGACAACCCTGCGAAACCTCGACCTGGAGACCAACGGCTTAACGGCAAGCATCGGTTTATATGGATTGTCAAACTTTGCCGGGCTGATCCCTGTCACCATCCCCGGTTCGCCTGGCGACGCCTCGATCATCCACGACACCGTGCTTGAGGGTCAGTCGCCCGACCAGCTGTTCGCGTCGCTGTTTCGCATGCGCGCCGACACCTACAAGAACCAGCCGGCGTCGGTGGTGCTGACGGACTGCGCCACCGCCTGCAGCGTAAAGCTGCGAGACGCGGTCGAGCGCAACCCGGGCCGCATCATTTGGGTCGATGGTGATCTGACGCTGGAATCGGCCGTCGAACTTGGTCCGGTGGTGCCAGCGGTGCCGCCTGTACCGCCGGTGATGATCGTGGCCAGCGGCAGCGTCCGAATCCTCGAGCCGACGAATATTGTCGGCCTGCTCTACAGCCACGCGAACATGCAGACCTACGGCGCGGGCACCCTGGTGCGAGGCGCGGCAGTCGCTGCCGGTAATTTCGAATCCGAGGGCGCCACGATCGAGTACGACCCAGCGATCCTGAAGCTGCTGAACCTGAGCAGCGGCTCGCTGGTGCGTGTACCAGGCAGCTGGAGGGACTTCCCGTGATGCGCATTCGTCGGTCGCCGACCCCAAGCGGCGCAAGAAGCGCAGCGCAACGTGGCGTGTCGCTGGTCGAAGCCCTCGTGGCGATGGCGGTGATGGCCTTCGGCATGATGGCCATCGTCGGCCTGCAGTCCACGTTGCGCATGAACTCCGACATCGCGAAGCAGCGGTCGGAGGCCGTGCGCATCGCGCAGGAGGCGATCGAAGAGTGGCGTGGTTTCTCGCTCATCGAAGGCGGTGCCGGTGGCCGCAAGGGCTACGACGATCTGACCGTCGGCGCGCTCGCCGACGTCGAGGTTGTCGGGTCCAACGCCACCTACACGGTGGCGCAAACCGTGACTGTGACGGACCCCGGGCAGGGCTGGAAATCGCTGCAAGTCACTGTCGCGTGGCTTGATCGTGCAGGCGATCCCCAAAGTGTCAGGCTGGACAGCGTCATCGCCCGTGCCGACCCGGCGTTGTCCGGCATCTTGTCCATGAAGCCAGCCGACGTGCCCGTGCGCGAGCCGCTGGGGCGCAATCTCGGCATTCCCCCCGTCGCCAAGAATCTGGGCAACGGCACCAGCGGCTACAAGCCACCAGGTGCCGGCGGTGCGACGGTCGTTTTCGTGTTCGACAATCTGACCGGAGTCATCGTCGGTGTCTGCAATACGGTGACGACCGGCCAGGCGGAACTGACCGGAGCCGACGTGTCGAGCTGCAGCAACAACACGACCGGTCTGCCGCTCAGCGGCTTCGTACGCTTCGCCACCGAAGCGGTTCAGCCCACAGCAGCGAATGCCGAGAACCCCTTGAGCACAGCGCTCAATCTTGCGGTCGCGCTCACGCTCACCAGCAGCAACCACCCGATCCCGGACCACGCCTGTTTCGCGGATGCACCGGCCACCGCTCTCACGACAAACACCGCGGTTCCCTACTTCTGCGCCATCTTCTTCAACACAGGCAGCACCTTGATCTGGTCGGGAATTTCCACGATCGTGCCCCTGGCCTTTGCCGAGCCGGTAGGCGAGTTGCCGTGGGAAATCGCCACCGACGCGGCCGACCCCACGTCGACCCGCTATCGCGTCTGCCGCTACACGCCGGCGACAAGCGACGCAGAGGTCGTGCCGAACGCAGAGCACCCGCGCAATTACAGCAACGTGACGATCCTCGAACCGCTGACAAATCAGAACTTCCTGATCATCCGCGCCGGCGACGGCGGCGTGGCATTCCAGTGTCCGACCGACGTGCCAGCGGATCCGGCGGCTGGCGACTTCGTGAACAGCAACACCCTGCCGCACCAGCCACCGCCAACGCCATGACTCGTCGGGCGTTCCAAGGCGAACGCTGCAGCACGCAGCGTGAAGGCTGCCTCATGAGCCCGAACGGCCGCCCGAAGGGCGAATTCCGAAGTGCGCGGCACGAAGGTGCGCCAGTGAGCCCGGGTCATTAGACTCGCGCCATGCCGCTCAGCGACACTGATCAAACTCGCCTCGACGAAGCCCTGGCACTGGCCCACAGTGCCATCGGCCTGAGCGATCCGAACCCGCGTGTCGGTTGCGTCATCGCGGCGAGTGACGGGCGCACACTGGCCACCGGCTTCACCCAACAGGCGGGCGGGCCGCACGCCGAGGCAGTGGCGATGGCCGTTGCGCGTGCTGCCGGCCACGACATGCGCGGGGCGACAGCATGGGTCAGCCTGGAACCCTGCGCCCACCACGGCCGCACGCCGCCCTGCTGCGACGCCTTGATCGAAGCCCAGCTCGCGCGCGTGGTGGTCGCGGCGACGGACCCCAACCCGCTGGTGGCAGGACAAGGCATGGCGCGGCTGCGCGCGGCGGGTGTGCAGGTCGATCTGGCCGAAGGCGATGTGGCGCATGCGGCGCGCGAGCTGAACATCGGCTTCTTCTCGCGCATGCAGCGCGGCCGGCCCTGGGTGCGCTTGAAGATCGCGGCCTCGCTCGACGGCCGCACGGCGTTGGAAAACGGCGCCAGCCAATGGATCACGGGTGAAGCCGCTCGCACGGACGGCCACGCGTGGCGCAAACGCGCCGCGGCACTGTTGACCGGCATCGGCACCGTGCTCGAAGACAACCCGCGATTGGACGTGCGCCTGGTTCCGACCGAACGGCAGCCGCTGCGTGTCATCGTCGATTCGCGGCTGCAGACGCCGCTGGATGCGCGCATCCTCGATCGGCCCGGCGAGGTGCTGCTGTATGCGGCCAGCGCGAACGCCGCAAGCGAAGCGGCACTCGTCGCACGTGGCGTGACGGTCTGTCAGTTGCCGCACCACACCGGCAAGGTCGATCTCTCGGCCATGCTCAACGATCTGGCGCAGCGTGGCATCAACGAGCTGCATGTCGAGGCCGGCCACAAGCTGAATGCCTCGCTGCTGCGCGAGAACCTGGTCGACGAGTTGCTGATCTACCTGGCGCCCAAGCTGCTGGGCATCGGCCGCGAGATGGCGGCTTTCGGGCCGCTGCAGTCGCTGGCCGAGGCGCTGAATTTCGAGTTCATGCAGGTCGATCGCATCGGCGAGGACCTGCGCATCCTGGCGCGGCCACCGGGTCGCGCCGCCTTCCTTGACAATTGACGCCATGTTCACCGGCATCATCAGCGGCCTCGGCCACATCGTCGAGGTATTGCCCGCAGTCGCAGGCAAGCGCCTCGTGATAGAGGCGCCGGCCGGCTATCTGGACGATGTGCAGTCCGGCGACAGCATCGCGCTGAACGGCGCGTGCATGACCGTCACCACCTTCGATGCCGGCACGGCCCGCTTCACGCTCGACATCTCCGCCGAAAGCCTGGACAAGACCGCCGGCCTGGCCGAGCCCGGCCCGATCAACCTGGAAAAGGCACTGCGCGCCCATGACCGCCTGGGCGGGCATCTGGTGAGCGGTCACGTCGATGGCATCGGACGCGTCAGTCACTTCGCCGACCTGGGCGGCCATTGGGAACTGCGTGTGCATGCGCCGCGAGAGCTGGCGCGCTTTCTGGCCTACAAGGGCTCGATCACCGTCAACGGTGTGAGCCTGACCGTCAACCGCGTCACCGACCATGCCGACGGCTGCGAGTTCAACATCAACCTGATCCCGCACACGCTGCAACAGACCACGCTGGGTGGGCTGCGGGTGGGCGCGCGTGTCAACCTCGAGGTGGACCTGATCGCGCGATACGTCGAGCGCATGCTCGCCGCCGCGCCGGCCACGGGCTGACAAGGTTGCGACAACGGGCCGAGCAGGCCCCCGCCTACAATCCCGCCATGCCGATTTCCCCCGTTCCCGAGCTGGTGGCCGAGTTGGCCGCCGGCCGCATGGTGATCCTCGTCGACGAGGAAGATCGCGAGAACGAAGGCGATCTGATCCTTGCCGCCGAGCACGTCACGCCGCAGGCCATCAACTTCATGGCGAGGCACGCACGCGGGTTGATCTGCCTGACGCTGACGCGCGAGCGCTGCGAACGCCTGCACCTGCCACCGATGTCCGCGCGCAACGGCACATTGCATGGCACCGCTTTCACGGTGTCGATCGAAGCCGCCACGGGCGTGACCACCGGCATCTCCGCCGCCGACCGCGCGCGCACCGTGCAGGCTGCGGTGGCGCGCGAGGCCCGGCCGGCCGATCTGGTGCAGCCCGGCCACATCTTCCCGCTGCAGGCGCAGGATGGCGGCGTGTTGATGCGCGCCGGCCACACCGAAGCCGGCTGCGACCTGGCGCGCATGGCCGGGCTGGAGCCGGCTGCGGTCATCTGCGAGGTGATGAAGGACGACGGCAGCATGGCGCGGCTGCCGGACCTGGAAGTCTTCGCCAAGGAACACGGCCTGAAGATCGGCACCATTGCCGATCTCATCGGCTACCGCAGCCGCAATGAATCGCTGATCCAGCGCGTCGGCGGATCGCGCACGCTCTGCACGCCGCAAGGCAGCTTCGACTGCCACGCCTTCCGCGATCGCAGCGGCGGGCTGCACCTGGCACTGACGCACGGCCACTGGGACCGCGGCGACGAAGTGCTGGTGCGCGTGCACGAGCCCTTCACCGCGCTGGACATGCTGGACAGCAGCGCGCTGCGCCATTCCTGGCCGCTGCCCCATGCGCTGGCTGCCGTGCAGAAGGCGCCGCAGGGTGTGGTGGTGCTGTTGAACTGCACCCACGCGCCGGACACCTTGCTCGCGCAGTTGCTGCCCGAGAGCCGAGACCGCGCGCAGCGGCAAGCAGATGGATCTGCGCACCTACGGCATCGGCGCGCAGATCCTGCTCGAGCTGGGCGTGACGCGGATGAAGCTTCTCGGCAGCCCACGGCGCATGCCCAGCATGACCGGCTATGGCCTCGAGGTCACCGGCTTCGTCGCCGCGCAATGCAACACCGCGGGCCAGGCATGAAAGAAGCCGACAAGGGTGTGGCTGGCACGCTGGAAGGCGAAGGCATGCGCATCGGCATCGTGCGCGCGCGCTTCAACGACGCCATCACCTTGGCCCTGGCCAAGGCCTGCCTGTACGAACTGGCGGCCCTCGGCGTGGCCGAACGCCATATCCGCCAGGTGCAGGTGCCCGGCGCGCTGGAAATTCCCGTGGCGCTGAAGGCCATGGCGGAGAGCGAGGACTACGACGCCTTGATCGCGCTGGGCTGCATCATCCGCGGCGAGACCTATCACTTCGAACTGGTGGCCAATGAAAGCGGCGCCGGCGTGACGCGCATCGCGCTGGACCACCTGCTGCCCATCGCCAACGCCATCCTCACGGTGGAAGACGAAGCGCAGGCCTGGGCGCGTGCCGAAGACAAAGGCCGCGACGCCGCGCGTGTCGCGGTGGAAATGGCGAACCTGATGGACGACATCACATGAGCCATCGGGCCGTTCCCGAAGCGAATTCCGAAGGCTCGCAGCGCGGAGCTTGCCCAGTGACTTCGGCGGCACCCAACGCCCCGGCCGCGGTGAAGAAGCCGGCATCCGGCCGGCGGCCCGCAGCCAATTCGGCACGCCGCCGCTCGCGCGAGGTCGCGCTTCAGGGGCTGTACCAATGGCTCGTGTCGGGCGCCGCAACGGCCGAGATCGAGAGCCACCTGCAGGAGCAGGAGCCGGAGAGCTTCGACAAGCTCGACCGCGTGCACCTGGATGCGCTGCTGCACGGCTGCATCCGCGAAGCCGCCGATCTCGACGTCGTGCTCGCCAAACATGTAGACCGCAAGACCAGCCTGCTGTCGCCGGTGGAACACGCGGTGCTGATGATCGGTGTGTACGAGCTCAAGCACTGCATCGACATCCCCTACCGCGTGGCCATCAACGAAGGTGTCGAACTGGCCAAGAGCTTCGGCGGCACCGACGGCCACAAGTACGTCAACGGCGTGCTCGACAAGGCCGCCGCCGAGTTGCGCCCTGTCGAGGTGGCCGCCGCACGCGCTGCGCGAGGCGTCTGATGCATCTGGCCTCGCGGCTCGAGCAGATCGAGCCCTTCTATGTGATGGAGTGCGCCAAGACGGCCGTGCAGATTGCGCGCAGCCCCGAGTGCGACCCGGCACTGGGCGGCGAGCCGATGATCTTCCTGAACATCGGCGAGCCCGATTTCAGCGCCGCGCCCGCCGTGGTGCAGGCCGCCGAAGCCTGCATGCGGCGCGGCCAGACGCAATACACCCAGGCCACCGGCCTGCCTGAACTGCGCGAGCGCATCGCGCGCTGGTACGGCACGCACTTCGGCCTGGACATCGATGCCGATCGCATCGTGGTCACGGCGGGTGCGTCGGCGGCGCTGCAACTGGCTTGCCTGGCGCTGTTCGAAGCCGGCGACGAGGTGTTGATGCCGGACCCGAGCTATCCCTGCAACCGGCACTTCGTGGCCGCCGCCGGTGCGCGGGCGCGGCTGCTGCCCACCACGCCGGCGGCGCGCTTCCAGCTCGATGCCGCGGGCGTATGCGCGCATTGGAACGAACACACACGCGGCGTGCTGCTGGCATCGCCCTCCAACCCCACCGGGACCTCGATCGCGCGCAGCGAGATGGCGGCCATCGTCGAGGCCGTGCGCGCACGCGGCGGTGTCACGCTGGTGGACGAGATCTACCTGGCGCTGAGCTATGACGAGGCCTTCGGCCACAGCGCGCTGGAACATGGCGACGATGTCATCTCCATCAACAGCTTCTCCAAGTACTTCAGCATGACCGGTTGGCGCCTGGGCTGGCTGGTATTGCCGCCCGCGCTGGTGGCGCCGGTGGAAAAGCTCGCGCAGAACCTCTACATCTGTCCGTCCACCGTGGCGCAGCATGCGGCGCTGGCCTGCTTCGACGACGCATCGATCGCCGAGTACGAACGGCGGCGCGCGCAGTTCCGCGCTCGACGTGATCTGGTCGTACCCGCGTTGAACGCGATCGGCCTGACGGTGCCGGTCGTGCCCGACGGTGCCTTCTACGCATGGGCCGACTGCAGCGCCTTCAACCCGAGCAGCTGGGACTTCTGCTTCGACATGATGAAGCGCGCGCACGTGGCACTGACACCAGGACGCGACTTCGGCCCGTTTGCGGCCGAGCGCTATGTGCGCCTGTCCTTCGCCAGCTCGATGGCCGAGCTGGAACAGGCCATGCAGCGCCTGGCGCGTGCCCTGCGCTGACGGCGCATCGCGACGGGCCCCGCCATGGCCGCAGAAATTGGTGACAAGCGGTTAAACGAAGGGCAGAAGCCACGCATTTAGCGCAGCACTCGCAAGCCGCTGCACCTAAGCTCCAGCGCTGTGGGACATAGCCTGTTCAAGCGCCGCGCCGAAGACGAGTTTGTCGCCTCGGAGTTCGCCGCGACCGTGGTGTCGGTGCCGTACTTCGAGCCGGCACCGTGGGGCGCCATGGCGCAACCTGTGGCCACGGCACCCGATTCGGCCGTGCCCGATGTCGTTACCGATTTCGGCATCGATTCCGGCAGCGATCCCTCGGCCGACGACGCCAACACCGCTGCGCAGCCGACCCTGTCGAGCATCGGCCGCTATGCGCTGAAGCAGCAACTCGGCCAGGGCGGACTGGGCACCGTGTTCGAGGCCTGGGACCCGCTGCTGTCGCGCATGGTGGCGGTGAAGACGCTGCAGTTCGAGATCGACACGCCGGCGCGCGTGTCGCTGGACGCGCTGTTCCTGAACGAAGCGCGTGCCGCGGCCGGGCTGAACCATTCGCACATCGTCACGGTGCACGATGCCGGCCTGTCGGCACACGGTGTGTACATCGCCATGGAGCGGCTGCGCGGGCGCGACCTGCGCCAGGCGCTGCAATCCGGCTGGCGCGCCACCCCGGCCGAAGCCGCGCTGCTGGTGCGGCGTGTCGCCGACGCGCTGGCCTATGCACACGCACGCGGCGTCGTGCATTGCGACATCAAGCCGGCCAACATCTTCATCACGCGCCGCGACAAACCCAAGGTGCTGGACTTCGGCATCGCCCGCGTGGCGCACCACGCCGCGCTGCCGGCGCTGGAAGGGGTGATCGCCGGCTCGCCGCACTACCAGGCGCCGGAGCAGTTGCACGGCGGCGCCGTCGATGCGCGCACCGACATCTATTCGCTCGGCACCGTGCTCTACGAGCTGCTGGCCGGGCGCAAGGCCTTCGACGGCAACTCGATCGAACACATCCGCGAGGCCGTCGCACAGCATTCGCCCGTGGCGCCGCATATCCTGAACCCCCAGGCGCCCGAGGAGCTGTCGTCGATCGCGATGCGTGCCATGGCCTTCCAGCCCGAAGCGCGTTTCGACCATGCGATGGACATGGCGCAGGCGCTGCGCCAGTGGCTCGCGAAGCACGGTACAGCCGGTGCCACGGAGACCGACGACGTGGCGACCGGCGCGCCGGCTGCCGCCACGCGGCCGGCGCGGCGCGCTCTCTGGCTGTCCGCCCTGGGCGCCACTGCTGCGCTGCTGGTCGTGGCATGGTCGATCGTGCCGAGCGCTTCCAAACCGGTCGAGGCCCGATCCGCCGCCCCGCGCGCGCTGCCTCAAGTGACAGCGCCCGCCGCCACTGCGACACCAGGCCCTGCACCCGCTGTCACGGCGGCACAGGCCATGCCTCAGGCTGCGGCCGAAGCGGCCCCTCCGACACCGCCTGAAAGCGGCGCGCCCGGCACCAGCCCCCGCGAAGACAGCAGCAATGCAACAGCCGCCGCCGCGCCGCCGCCGAGCGAGCTCAAGGCCACGCCGGCCAAGGCGGCACGCGCGACGGCGACCACCAAGCCGCGCAAGCCGCCGCCCAAGGCACTCGCCACGGCCGCGCCAGCCGTCGAGACCCCCGTGCTGCCCAACGGCACGGTGAACATCGCCATCAGCCCCTGGGGCCAGGTGGAGGTGAACGGCAAGCCGGTCGGCACCACGCCACCGCTGACGCGACTGGAGCTGCCGCAGGGCACACACACCATCACCGTGCGCAACGACGATTTCCCGCCGCACACACAACGCGTGCAGGTCGATGCCGAGCGACCGGTAAGCGTCAAACACCGTTTCGGATCCTGACCATGCTGCTGCGACTGCACCTGTTCTGCCCCCTGCTCGCCTTTGCCGCGCTGCTTGGCGCCTGCGCCACACCGCCGCCGCCCGCACCGCCGCCCACCGGCCTGGCCGAGGTCATGGAACGCCCGGCGGAACGCGCGCTGCTGGAAGGCATGCGCGCCTACGACGATGGCCAATACGCACTGGCCGAGAAGTCGCTGCGCATGGCACTGGCCGATGGCCTGAAGAGTGCGCGCGACCGTGCCACCGCGCACAAGCTGCTGGCCTTCATCACCTGCACCAGCGAGCGGCTGGCCGACTGCCAGACGCAGTTTCGCGAGGCGCGCGCTGCCGACTCGGCCTTTGCACTGAGCCGCTCCGAGGCCGGGCATCCGGTGTGGGGCCCGGTGTACAAGAGCATCGCGCAGTAACCGCGGCGCCGCGCAACGCGCGGCCCTGCTCGATGCCATTGCAGTCATGACACGGTGCGTCGCGCATAATCGGCCGCGCCGATGCATGCCAAGCCCAAGAGCGCAACCAGCTCGACCCGCACACCCCACGCGGCCGATGCCGATGCCGACACCGCCTTTCGCCACACGCTGCGCGTGTACTGGGAAGACACCGATGCCGGCGGCGTGGTGTTCTATGCCAACTACCTGAAGTTCTTCGAGCGCGCGCGTACCGAGTGGTTGCGCAGCCTGGGCTTTTCACAGCAACAGATGCTGCAGCAGGACGGCGTCATGTTCGTGGTGGCCGAGACCACGCTGCGCTGTTGGCGCGCGGCGCGGCTGGACGATGCGCTCGACATCACCGTGCGCGTGCTGCAAGGCGGCCGCGCGTCGCTGCGCATCGCCCAACAGGCCTGGCGCGCCGATGAACTTCTGGCCGAAGGCGAAATCCGAATCGGCTGCGTTGGCGCAGCGAGCGGCCAAGACTTTCGACCCTGCCGCATTCCCGCGGCGATACAAGACAGGATCGCATGAACCAGGACCTTTCCATCATCACCTTGATACTGCATGCCAGCTTCGTGGTGCAGCTTGTCATGGCCGGGCTGATGGCCGTGTCGCTGGCCAGCTGGACGGTGATCTTCGGCAAGTTCTTCGGCCTGAAACGGGTGCGCCAGGGCAATGATGATTTCGAGCGCGAGTTCTGGTCCGGCCGCAGCCTGACCGACCTGCACAAGGCCAGCGGCGCCAAGGCGGTGACGGCGCCGCTGGAACGCATCTTCGCCAGCGGCATGCGCGAGTTCATGAAACTGCGCGAGAAGCGTCTCGATGCCGCCGCCCAGCTCGACGGTGCGCGCCGTGCCATGCGCGCCAGCAGCCAGCGCGAGCTGGACGTGATCGAAAGCAACCTGAGCTTCCTCGCATCGGTCGGTTCCGTATCGCCTTATGTCGGGCTGTTCGGCACGGTGTGGGGCATCATGCATGCGTTCGTCGGCCTGTCGAACATGCAGCAGGTGACGCTGGCCACGGTGGCACCCGGCATCGCCGAGGCGCTGGTGGCCACCGCCATCGGGCTGTTCGCCGCGATACCCGCGGTCATCGCCTACAACCGGCTGTCGCGCGACATCGACCGCATTGCCATCCAGCTGGAGACCTTCATCGAAGAGTTCTCCAACATCCTGCAGCGCAGCGCCAGCCACCCTTCGGTGGCGGCTGCGGCAGGCAGCTGACATGCCGTCGCTGGCCGGTCGAGGCGGCTCGCGTCGGCGCCGCACGATGAACGAGATCAACATGGTGCCGTTCATCGACGTGATGCTGGTGCTGCTGATCATCTTCATGGTCACCGCGCCGCTCATCACCACCGGCGTGGTCGATCTGCCCACAGTGGGCAAGTCCAAGCAGCGGCCCAACCATGTCATCGAACTGGTGCTCGGCGCGGATGAAAAGCTGCGCATGCGCATCGACCAGAAGGACAGCGGCGTGCTCACCCTCGGCCAACTGCCCGCGCGCGTGAAGCAGGCGCAAGCGGGCGATGCCGAAGTGCCGGTGGTCATCAGTGCCGAGCGCAGCGTCAAGTACGAGGCCGTGGTCAAGGTGATGGATGTGCTGCAGCGCGAAGGCGTGAAACGTGTCGGTCTGTCGGTCAAGCAGGGCGGCGCGAATTGAGCACGGCGACACTGAGCCATCGCGCTGCCGATCCGCTGCGCCCGCAAGCGCCTGCCGGCATGGGCCGCGGCGCGCTGCTCGCGCTGGGGGTGCACGCCCTGCTGCTGCTCGCGCTGGCCGCATCGGTGAGCTGGCGCAGCCAGACGCCGCAGACCTTCAGCGCCGAACTGTGGGCCAGCACGCCCCAGGCGGCGGCGCCGCGTGCGGTGGAAAGCGCGCCGGTGGCGCCACCGCCTGCACCGCCCGCGCCCACACCACCCGCCGTCGCGCCACGGCCCCCGGCGCCAACGCCCGTGGCACCCAAGCCAGCGCCGCAGATCGATGCGCAGATTGCCATCGAGAAGGAGCGCCAGCTGGAGAAGGAAAAGATCGAGCGCGCGCGCATCGAACGCGAGAAGCTGGAGCGCGACAAGGCGGAACGTGAAAAGACCGTGCGCGAAAAGGCCGAACGTGACCAGGCCGAACGCGAGCGGCAGGCCAAGGCCAAGGCCGACGCGCGGCAACGCGAGCTGCAGGCGCAGCGCGAACAACAGGCGCAGCGCGAGCAGCAGGAGCAGCGCGAAAAGCAGGCCGAAGACCAGCGGCTGGCCAAGCAGCGCGAGGACAACCTGAAGCGCATGCTCGGACAGGCCGGTGCGACGGGTGCGCCCGGTGCCACCGGCACGGCGCTGAAGGACGCTGCGCCGTCCGCCAGCTACGCCGGCAAGCTGATCGCGCGCATCAAGCCGAACATCCTGCTCACCGAAACCGTGTCGGGCAACCCGGCGGCCGACGTGGAGGTGCGCGCGTCCGCAACCGGCAGCATCCTCAGCCGCCGCCTCGTCAAGAGCAGCGGCAGCAAGGAATGGGACGACGCGGTGCTGCGTGCCATCGACCGCACCGGCGAACTGCCGCGCGATGTCGATGGCCGCGTGCCGCCGGTGCTGGTGATCACCTTCACGCCCTGACGGCAGTCACTGCCCAGCGATGCCGCTCACAACCGGTGTTGCCCAGGCGGCCGGCACGTCCCGCTCAACCCCGTTGCCAGTCGTGGAACCTGCCTACCCACCGCAACAGCGCGTGCGGCTGGTGCGCGCGCTTCCATTCACCGGCCGCGTACTTGTTGGCTTCGGAAAGCGTCGGGTAGGTGTGAATGGTGCCGAGGATCTTGTTCAAGCCGAGTCCGTGTTTCATCGCCAGCACATACTCTGCCAGCAGGTCACCGGCATGCACGCCAACGATGGTGACGCCGAGGATCCTGTCCTTGCCCGGCACCGTCAGCACCTTGACCCAGCCGTGCGCGGCGCTGTCGGCGATGGCGCGGTCGAGATCGTCGATGCCGTAGCGTGTCACCTCGAAGGCCACACCCTTTTCCTTGGCCTCCTGTTCGTTCAGACCGACGCGGGCGACCTCGGGGTCGATGAAGGTGCACCACGGCACTGCGGAATAGTCTGCCTTGAACTTCTTGAAGCCGCCGAACAGCCCGTTCACCGCCGCGTACCAGGCCTGGTGCGCGGCCGTGTGGGTGAACTGGTAGGGCCCGGCCACGTCGCCCGCGGCCAGGATGTTCGGGAAGCGGGTCTGCATGTACTCGTTGACCACCACGGTGCGGTCGACGGCGATGCCCAGCTCTTCCAGTCCAAAGCCCTGCAGACGCGCGACACGCCCTACCGCACACAGCAACAGGTCGAAGGCGATGCGCCTTTCCTGTCCGCCGGTTTCGACGACGATGAACTTGTCGTCGCCGACTCTCTCGCAGCGCAGCGCCTTGTGGCCGGTGAGCACGGCCACGCCATCGGCCTCGAGCGCCTTGCGTGCGTAGGCTGATACCTCCTCGTCCTCGCGCAGCATGAGGCGCGGCGCCATCTCCACCTGCGTGACGGCCGAGCCGAGTCGCGCAAAGGCCTGCGCCAGCTCGCAGCCGATCGGCCCACCGCCCAGCACCAGCAGGCGCGGCGGCAACTCGCGCAGGCCCCACAGCGTGTCGCTGGTCAGGTAGCCCACCGCGTCCAGCCCCGGCAGCGGTGGCACGAAGGGCCGCGCGCCCGTGGCGATGACGATGCTGCGTGTGGTCAGCGTCTGCTCGCCTCCGTTCGCCCGCACGATCTTCACCCGCCACGGGTCGACGATCGTGGCGGTGCCTTCGACCACATCGACACCCAGGCCGGTGTAGCGCTCGACCGAATCGTGCGGCTCGATGTCCTTGACGATGCGCGCCACACGCTCCATCACCTGCGCAAAATCGAGCTTGAATGTCGCCGAGTCGATGCCGTAGTCGGCGCTGTGGCGCATCTGCCGCGCCAGCGTGGCCGTCTTGATCAGCGCCTTGCTCGGCACGCAGCCGTAGTTCAGGCAATCGCCGCCCATCTTGTGGCTCTCGACCAGCGTGACCTTGGCCTTGACCACGGCGGCGATGTAGCTCGTCACCAGCCCCGCCGAGCCGGCGCCGATGACGACCATGTTGCGATCGAATTTCGCGGGCTTGTGCTGCGCCCACTTCGCATACACCTTGCGAGCCTGGACCGCATCGATGATCTTCTTCGCGATCAGCGGAAAGACACCGAGCAACACGAACGAGCCGATCAAGCCCGGGCGACAGGATGCCCTGCAGCGAGCTGATCTGCGCCAGCTGCGTGCCCGCGTTCACGAACACCAGCGTGCCCGCCAGCATGCCGAGCTGGCTGACCCAGTAGAAGGTGGCGGCCTTGATCGTCGTCAAGCCCATCAGCAGGTTGATGATGAAGAACGGAAACACCGGCACCAGGCGCAGCGTGAACAGGTAGAACGCACCCTCGCGCTCGATGCCGCGGTCGATGTCGGCCAGCCGCGCGCCGAACTTCGCTTTCACGGTGTCGCGCAGGACATAACGCGAGGCCAGCATCGCAAGCAGCGCACCCAGGCTCGATGCAAAGGACACCAGCACCGTGCCGACCCACAGGCCGAAGATGGCGCCGGCCAGCAGCGTCATGATCGCCGCGCCCGGCAAGGACAGCGCCGTCACCGCCACGTAGGCCGCGAAGAACGCGCCCGCCACCATCCAGGGCCGCGCCTCGTAGAGCGCGACGAAGTCGGCACGTGCACCCTTGATGTAGTCCAGGCTGAAGAAGCGGCCCAGGTCGAACACGAAGAACAACACCACCAGCGCAAGCAGCAGCAACAGCAGCGCGATCTTCTGTTTCTTCACGTCGAGCCCTCGATGACAAGTTCGGTCGCGGCGCGCGCTCGCAAATTACAGCCCGAGCGTGCGCCAGCCGCCGACGATACGCGTGGCGATGGTCATCGCGCACAGCGTGGCAAAGCCGTAGGCCCACCACGCAAAGTGCATCGGCCAAAGGCACATCAGCGCAAAGCACAACAGCGTCTCGGTGGCCTCCGTCAAGCCACCGAGGTAGTAGATGCCCTTTTGCGGGTACTGCGCGCTCTTCATGCCGCGCCGCTCGGCCAGCACCGCAAAGGCCAGGAAGCTGGAGCCGGTGCCCACGAACGCCGCCAGCAACACGGCCGCCGGCAGGGCGTTCGCGGCAGGGTCGGCCACGGCAAAGGCCAGCGGAATGCTGGCGTAGAAGAGGAAATCGAGGGTGATGTCGAGAAAGGCGCCGCGGTCGGTGGGCTGCGTCAGCCGCGCCACCGCGCCGTCGAGCCCGTCGGCCAGGCGGCTCAGCAGCATCAGGGCCAGCGCCAGCAACGGTGCGTCCAGCACGATGGCCGCCGCGGCAGCCAGGCCCACGGCAAACCCGGCCAGCGTCAGCATGTCCGCGCCGACGCCCAGGCGCACGAGCGAGCCGGCCACACGCTGCATGACGGGCTTCAGCAGCGCGAGGAAGGCGCGATCGAGCATCGTTGCGAAGGCGTCGGGTCAGGCGCTACGGCAAGCAGCGTGGTGCTGCGTCGAGGTGTGCGCGCAGCGGCAGGAGATCGAGCAACACGAGGTGCATGGCTCCAGGGGTTGACGCCGCAGGGGCGTGAATGCATCGTGCGCGGATTGTCGCGGAGAAGCCCATGGACATCAGCGTCTACTACGCCACCAACCGCGCCCACGAGGGCGACGACCGCGCCGGAATCGCCCGCGCGCTGGTTCCCGCGAGCCGAGGACGACGGGCGAGCGCATCCGCTCGTGTCCCCCGACCGCGCCATGAATGGCGCGCTCTCCTCCTTGACCTCCCGGATGCGCCCGCCCGCCATCCTCGGCGGGCTCTGCTGCAGCGACTCCAACTGCGAACAGCCGAACGCCGCGCGCCGGTTGCGCATGCGGCCCGAACCGCACAGGAGTGTTGTGCAGCGAACGCCACAGTCGGTCGCAAGGCCGTGGGTGGGCTGCCGGTTGCGGCGCCTATGCAGCGCTGAGGAGCGCAGAGCCCGTGGCCCGCGCGCGCCAGCGCGCTTCGTCAACACTTTCGGCGCGGTTGTCTGAGCGCAGCGCCCGCAGGGCGCGTAGCGAGTTCCGCGACGAGGCCACGGGCTCGAGCACCGCAAGGCACCCCGCGCAGCGGGGCGCTGCATTCGAAGCCGCAAGCGGCAGCCCACCCGCGGCCTCGCTCGAACGATTCGAGCGCCTTGAGAACAGTGACGGGTTCGATGGGCAGCAATGCGCCGTACGCAGACCACGATATCCGTACGACTGTATGCAGTTCCGTATCAGTCGGCTCTATGGGCTGGCGGCGGTGACCAGCTGCCCTTCCCTATCGGCAGGATCGACGGCGACTTTTCGCGCGGCGAATACAAGCGCATCACCAGCACGAAATCGCCCTTCGGTGCAGGCAGCCAATTGGCGGCGCGGTCGTAGCCGGGCGACAGGTTCTGCACGTGCAAGGTCAGCGAACCGTCGGCATTGAACAACAGCTTGTCACGTGCGCCGAGGCTGAAGCGATCGGCCGGGTTGGGCACCACGCTGCGGCGGCCGTTCTGCTCGCTGTACAGGGCGATGGACCAGAAGGCATCCGCCGGCGGCAACTGGCCCTTGGCGAAGCTCAGCGTGTAGTCGCCACCACCGTTCAAGGTCTTGCCGGCGGCGTCGACCTGCGCACTGGCCTCGATCCATTCCTCGGGGTTCCAGCCGGGCCAGGCGTAGGCCGCGATGGTGGCGCGTGTCAGATCATCGGCCGGGAGATCGCCGCTGGCGATGGGCAGCCACCAGCCGTTGACGGGGCTGTAGAGGCTGGGCCGGTGCGTGGACATCCTTGCCGCCGCGCGCTTGCCGGTGTCGTTCAACGCCGCCTGCACCGCCGGATCGAGTGCCGCCATGTCGAAGGGCTTGCCCGGCGCAAGGCCGATGCGCGCCATCTTCGCCAGCCGCGGCGCATCGTTGGCGGCCGGTGGCGCCGCCGCGCCCAGCAGCCTGGCCAGCAGATTGAAGTAGACGGCCGTGTCCATCGCCTCGATCAGCTGGCGCGGAGAATCGCTCAGGCTGAAGCCGGACGTCGGCTCGACCGCAGGCACCTGCGCGCGAACTGCCTTGCCACGCGCGGGGGCCGCCTTGCCGCGCGCGGGCAGCGGCGCGATGCGCAGCTGCCCCTGCAGCGCGTTCACGGCGCGCACATCGGCGGCGCCGCCATTGGCCTGGATGCGCCCGAGGATCGCCACGTAACGCGTCGGCGAACGCACATGGCGCATGCCCTTGGGCACCGCGCCCTGCCAGCCCGGGCCGCTGACGAGCACACGGCCGGCCTTGCCAGCGGCCGTACCCGCGGCGCCGCTGCTGCCGAGCGTGGCCAACGCGGACATCCACTGGCTGTGCAGGGTGAAGCTGAACCAGCGCTTGCCCATCGCGGGGTAGGCAAACACCTTCGGCTCCCGGCCCAGGTCGAGCCAGGCCGTCGACGCCAGCGTGTCGGCATCCGGCATCTGCACCGGCCGCTCGCTACCGTCGGACGCAGCGCGCCTGGCATGCGCGAAGCTGTTCAGCGGCGCCCGACCGGGTTCAGCCGTCGCCACGTTCGACATCTGCAGACGCAACACCTCGCCGGTGATCAGCGGGTAGCCGAAGAGGTAGGCCTCGTCGGCAATCTCTGCGACCTCGGCCACCTTGGCTGTCGCAGCGGCTTCAGCCGCCTTCGACGCCTGCGCTGCCTGCGCTGCCGCCGGTGCGGCGGCCTCCGCTGCCGTCGGTCCGGCCTTGAGCACCGCAGGCGGCTTCTGTACGCAACCCGCCAACCCCATCACGGCCAGCGTCAGCAGTCCCGCCACATGCGTCGTCCATCGCATCGTCAATGCTCCGTTGTGGCCGCGCCGATGGCGCAGCGCTGTGCCGCCCTGTGTCCTGGGGCGCGATGATAAGCAGCAGCGCCACATGCGCAGTTCATTTCGCCGGGGGGCTGAGGGGTTCACCCCAGCCGCCGCCACCCGGCGTTTCGATGACGAAGACGTCACCCGGATGCATCTGCGCCGAGCCGATGTGGTCGAGCCCTTCGACGCGGCCGTCGGCGCGCTCGACGCGATTGATGCCCACCGCGCCGTCCGACCCGCCGGCCATGCCGAAGGCGCCGTGGTGCCGGCCGTTGCTGAGGATCGAGGCCTGCATGTCTTCGAGGAAGCGCACGCGGCGCACGCCACCGTCGCCGCCGCGCCAGCGCCCGGCGCCGCCCGAGCCGGTGCGGATGGCATAACTTTCCAGCAGCACGGGGAATCGGAACTCCAGCACCTCGGGGTCGGTCAGGCGCGAATTGGTCATGTGCGTCTGCACGACACTGGTGCCGTCGAAGCCGTCGATGACGCTACCCGCATCGTCCTTCCACACGCCCGCGCCGCTGCCGCCGGAAATGGTCTCGTAGTACTGGTGCGCTGCATTGCCGAAGGTGAAGTTGTTCATCGTGCACTGGCCCGCAGCCATCACGCCCAGCGCGCCGAGCAGCGCGTTGGTGACGCAGGTGCTGGTTTCCACGTTGCCCGCGACCACGGCCGCGGGCGGGTTCGGGTTGAGCATGCAACCCGGCGGCACGATCACCTGCAGCGGTTTCAGGCAACCGGCGTTGAGCGGAATGTCGTCGTTCACCAGCATGCGAAAGACGTACAGCACGGCCGCCATCGTCACCGCCTTCGGCGCGTTGAAGTTGTTGGGCAGCTGCGCGCTGGTGCCGCTGAAATCGATGCTCGCGCTGCGCGCGCACGGTGTCCACCTGCACCTTCACACGGATCGTCGCGCCGTTGTCCAGCGCCAGCTCGAACTGTCCATCCTTCAGCGCCGTGATGACACGCCGCACCGACTCTTCGGCGTTGTCCTGCACGTGCTGCATGTAGGCGTCCACGGTGGCGCGGCCGAACTGCGCGACCATCGCCACGAGTTCTTCCACGCCCTTCTGGTTGGCCGCAATCTGCGCGCGCAGGTCGGCAATGGTCTGCTGCGGGTTGCGTGCTGGATAGGCACCGCTGCTCAGTTGCCTCAGCAGCTCGGTTTCGCGCAGCGCGCCATCGCGCACGAGCAGGAAGTTGTCGAAGAGCACGCCCTCCTCGTCGATGGTCTTGCTGAAGGGCGGCATCGAGCCCGGCGTGCTGCCGCCGATGTCGGCGTGGTGGCCGCGGCTGGCCACGTAGAAGCTGGGTCGTGTGTCCTGTGCCTCCAAGTAGACGGGCGTGACCACCGTCACGTCGGGCAGGTGCGTGCCACCGTGGTACGGATCGTTGAGCACGTACACGTCGCCGAGCCGCATGGCGGGGTTGCGCTCGATCACCGTCTTGATCGATTCGCTCATGCTGCCCAGGTGCACCGGCATGTGCGGCGCGTTGGCGATCAGCTCGCCCGCGGCGCTGAACAGCGCGCAGGAAAAGTCCAGTCGCTCCTTGATGTTCACCGAGTAGGCGGTGTTCTGCAGCCGCAGCCCCATCTGCTCGGCGATGTTCATGAACAGGTTGTTGAAGACCTCCAGCATCACCGGGTCGGCCTCGGTGCCGATGGCGTGCTGCGTGTCGCGCGGCGCCATGCGCTGCAGCTCGATGGCGCCGGATGCGACCAGCCGCGCCTGCCAGCCGGGCTCGACCACGGTGGTGGCGTTGCGTTCGGCAAGGATCGCCGGTCCGTCGATGGTGGCACCGGCGCGCAGGGATTCGCGCACGAACAGGCCGGCGTCGCGCCAGCCGCCGCAGTGCATGCGCACCTGCGCATCGCTCGCCGGCACGTAGGGCGCGGCTTCGCCGTCCGTCGCCCGGCGCATCGAAGCGCTCACCCGCCGCAATGGCCTCGACCGAGACCGCCTCGATGACCAGCGCGCGTCCCGGCATCAGGAAGGCAAAGCGCTGGCGGTAGCCGGCCTCGAAGTCGCGCACGATGGCATCGATGTCGTGGCTCGGCATGGGCAGCACCAGCGCCGTGTCGGTGCCCTGGTAACGCACGTGGATGCGCGCGCGCAGCTGTACGGCATCGAGCGCCACGCCCTGGCTGACGACCTCGTCGCGCGCCGAGGCGCCGATGCGGTCCAGCGCCGCCGCCGCGACGGCCAGGCCGCCGGCATCCAGCGGCTGCTCGACGGCGGCCTCGCGCATGGCGATCTGGTCGGCCAGGCCCATGCCGTAGGCCGAGAGCACCCCCGCCAGCGGATGCACGAACACCCGCGTCATGCCCAGCGCGTCGGCCACGCCGCAGGCAAACTGTCCGCCGGCGCCGCCGAAGCATTGCAAGGTGTACTGCGTGACGTCGTAGCCGCGCGCCACCGAGATGCGCTTGATGGCGTTGGCCATGTTCTGCACCGCGATCTGCAGGAAGCCTTCGGCCAGGCTTTCGGCGCTGGCGGGGCGGCCGGTGGCTTGCTGCACCTGCGCCGCCAGGGCCTCGAAGCGCGCCACCACGCCGTCGCGGTCCAGCGCTTCGTCGGCCCGCGGCCCGAAGACCTTGGGAAAGTGCGCGGGCTGGATCTTGCCCAGCAGCACGTTGGCGTCGGTGGTGGCCAGCGGCCCGCCGCGCCGATAGCTGGCCGGGCCGGGGTTGGCCCCCGCGCTTTGGGGCCCGACACGCAGCCGCGCACCGTCGAAGCCGAGGATCGAGCCACCCCCCGCCGCCACGGTGTGGATGCTCATCATCGGCGCGCGCATGCGCACGCCGGCCACCTGCGTCTCGAAGGCGCGCTCGAACTCGCCGGCGTAGTGCGACACGTCGGTGCTGGTGCCGCCCATGTCGAAGCCGATGAGCTTGTGGTGCCCCGCTGCCGTGGCCGTGCGCACCATGCCGACGATGCCGCCGGCCGGGCCGGAGAGGATGGCGTCCTTGCCCTGGAAGTGGTGCGCCTCGGTCAGGCCGCCGCTGCTTTGCATGAAGAACAGCCGCACGCCCGGCATCTGCGCGCCGACCTGCTCGACATAACGCCGCAGGATCGGGCGACAGATAGGCATCCACCACCGTGGTGTCGCCGCGCGACACCAGCTTCATCAGCGGGCTCACCTCGTGCGAGCTGCTGACCTGCGTGAAGCCGATGTCACGCGCCAGCGCCGCGGCGGCCTGCTCATGCGCGGTGAAGCGGTAGCCGTGCATGAACACCACCGCGCAGGCGCGGATGCCGCTGTCGAACGCGGCTTGCAGCTCGATGCGCAATGCGGCCGCATCCAGGGCCTGCAGCACGGCGCCCTGCGCACCGACGCGTTCCCGCGCTTCGACCACACGCTCGTACAACAGCTCGGGCAGCACGATGTGGCGGTCGAACAAGCGCGGGCGGGCCTGATAGGCGATGCGCAGCGCATCGCGAAAGCCGCGTGTCGTGACCAGCAGCGTGCGGTCGCCCTTGCGTTCGAGCAAGGCGTTGGTGGCGACCGTCGTGCCCATCTTCACGCATTCCACCTGCTCGGCCGTGATGGGCTGCCCTGGCCGCAAGCCGAGCAGGCGGCGCATGCCCTCCACGGCTGCGTCCGCATACTGCTCGAGGTTCTCGGACAGCAGCTTGAGCGTGTGCAGTTCGCCGCCCGGCGCGCGGCCGACGATGTCGGTAAAGGTGCCGCCGCGGTCGATCCAGAACTGCCAGCGCAAGCTCGAGTGGGGATTCATGGGACAGGTCCTGGTAGATGATCGGGGCCGACAGCGCCAGGCCCACGGCGTGACACTAAGGGATATGACGCTCGCTGCGCCGCAGACGCGATCTTCGCAGGCCGCGCGTTTCACCGCGCGATGCAAAACCCGCATTCACAGGCACAGGGCTTGCGTCGAGAATCGGTGCGAGGCCCCGCCCTCGCCCACCACCCACCGGAGACTCCGTGCGATGAACGCCCCCTTGCCCCTGCCCGCCCTGGACGACATCCGCGCCCACGAAGCCGAGATGGTCGAGATTCGCCGCCAGATCCATGCCCATCCGGAGATGGCTTACGAAGAATTCGCCACCGCCGATCTGGTCGCCGAGCGCTTGCAGCGCTGGGGCTACGAGGTGCACCGCGGCTTGGGCGGCACCGGCGTGGTCGGCACGTTGCGACTGGGCACGTCGGGCCGGCACGTCGGCCTGCGCGCCGACATGGATGCGCTGCCGATCACCGAGACCAGCGGCAAACCCTGGGCCAGCAAGGTGCTGGGCACCATGCACGCCTGCGGCCACGACGGTCACACGGCCATGCTGCTGTCGGCGGCGCGCCACCTGGCAGCGACGCGCAATTTCGACGGCCACCTGCACCTGGTGTTCCAGCCGGCCGAAGAAGGCCTGGCCGGCGCGCGCCGGATGCTGGAAGACGGCTTCCTCGAACTCTTCCCCTGCGATGCCATGTTCGGCATGCACAACATGCCCGGCACACCGGAAGGCAAGTTCGTCGTCGTGCCGGGTTTTGCGATGGCCAGCGGCGACACCTGCCTCATCAAGGTGCGCGGCGTGGGTGGCCACGGCGCCATGCCGCACGCGGCGGTGGACACCATCGTCGCGGCCGCCAGCATCGTCATGGCGCTGCAGACCATCGTCTCGCGCAACGTCAACCCGCTGCACACCGGCATCGTCTCGGTCGGCGCCATCCATGCGGGCGATGCGGCCAACGTGCTGCCCAGCGAAGCCGAGTTGCGCCTGACGGTGCGCGCCTTCCGCCCTGAGGTGCGCGACCTGCTGGAAAGGCGCATCACCGAGATCGCGCAGGCCCAGGCCGCGGTGTACGGCGCCACGGCCGAGGTGGACTACATCCGCCGCTACCCGGTGCTGAACAACCACGCCAAGGAAACCGAATTCTGCAAGCAGGTCATCCGCGATTGGCTGGGTGAAGACGGGCTGGTCGCCAACGCCGAGCCGGTCAGCGCCAGCGAGGACTTCGCCTTCTTCCTGGAGAAAGTGCCTGGCTGCTACGTGAACATCGGCAACGGCGTGGGCAGCGAAGGCGGCTGCATGGTGCACAACGCCGGCTACGACTTCAACGACCGAGTGCTGAGCACGGGCGCCAGCTACTGGGTGCGGCTGGCTGAGGCCTACCTCAAGAAAGGATGAGCCACGCGGGCGGCGCTCTTTTTGTCGCACTTGCGGCAACGACAGCTTCGGCCCGCACTGATCGAGAATGCCGCAGCCTCCCATCCACCCCGAGAACACCCGCCATGAAAATCCTGCGCTCCCTGCTCGCCGCCCTGACTGTCGTCGTCCTGGCCGGATGCGGCACGACCGCACCGCCCAGCATACCCACACCGCAGGTCTCGACCGAGATCAAGTCGCTGCTGTGGGTCGGCAACAGCTTCTTCTACTACAACAACTCCATGCACGGCCACACCGGGCAGCTGCTCACGGCCAGCGGCGCCAAGGGGCTGCGCGCCACCTCGCTGACCATCAGCGGCTCGGGCATCAACTGGCACGACGTCGAGGCCTACTTCAACCCGGGCATGGCGAGCTATTCCTTCGTCGGCGACAACGAGGTGCGCTTCAACAGCTTCGACAAGCCCTTCGACGGCGTGATGATGATGGACTGCAGCCAGTGCCCGATCCATCCGCAGCTCAAGCCGATCTTCTACGAGTACGTGGCCAAGCACAGCGCCACGGTGCGCAAGCGTGGCGCCGCGCCGATCCTGTTCATGTCCTGGGCCTATCAGGACAAGCCCGAGATGACCGAGCAGTTGGCGGTCGAGTACATCAAGGCGGGCAAGCAGAACAACGCGCTGGTCGTGCCCGCCGGCCTGGCCTTTGCGCAGTCGATCGCGCGCCGCCCGGACCTGAACCTGTACGTCGCCGACAAGCGCCATCCGAGCCTGATGGGCACCTACCTGGCGGCCTGCACGGTGGTGGCCTCGGTGTACAAGATCAACCCGGTCGGATCGACCTACACCGCCGGCCTGCCACCCGATGTAGCGGCGCATCTGCAAGCCGTGGCCTGGGCGACGTCGCAGGCCTTTCATGCCAAGGAAGGGCGCGGCGGGCTCTGAGGTCGCCGCTGGCTGACTGAATGACCCGAACCGTGCCACCGAACGACCTGCGCAACGGCGCGCAGATCGGCCTGACCTCGCGCTTCGCGACCGAAACGCTGCCGCGTGCGCGCCAGGTCGAGCTGCTCTGGCGCTGGCCGACGATGCTGGTGCTGCTGAGCACCGTGCCGTCGTTCTATGTCGAGTTGCTGCATCCGTCGCCGCCGCTGATCGCGGTGTTGACCTACGTGCTGGCGGCGGGTGTCATGGCCGCGGCGCTGCTGCATGTCGGCTGGCGCAGCGGCAACATGGCTGCGCACCTGCGCGCCAACGGTTTCGACCTGGTGCTGTGCGCCGGGCTGCTGGTCGCGGCCGTGCTGCCACCCAGCGCGACATCGGAACCCGCGCTGTGGCTGCGCATCGTGGTCGGCTTCTTCACCATGGCGCGCATGGCCTGGGCCGCGCACTACGTCATCACGCGCGGCGGCACGTTGTACCGGCTGATCGCCGCGCTGACGGTGCTGCTGCTGTGCGGACTGGGCTTCTGGTGGATCGAACCGACGACGCCGACCTTCGGCGACGCGCTGTGGCTGGCCTTCACCACCGCCGCTACCGTGGGTTACGGCGATTCGGTGCCGACCACGCCGGCATCGAAGATCTTCGCGGTGTTCGTGGTCTTCCTGGGTGTCGGCGCGATCACCCTGGTCGCGGCGGCCATCGCCTCGGCCTGGATCGCCACCGAAGAACGGCACATCGAGCGCGAGATCCTGGACGACCTGCACAAGCAGTTGCGTCTGGTGCATGTCGAGCTGGCCGAGTTGCGCAAACATCTGAACGCCGCCGGCGAGGCTCGGGATGACGCTGCCGATCGGCGCCACGGACAGGATCGAATGGCCGGCGAATAAGCAGCCGCCGCGGGTGCGGCAGCCTGCGCGATGACGCCTCAGGCCCGGCCGGCCCGGTCGCGCGCCATCCCAGCGCTGTCCGGCAAGCTCGTCTCGGCATGTTCCGTCAGCGCGGCCATGCGCGCATTGAGCAGCGTCACGGCATCCAGCACCACCAGTCCGGTGGCCGAGCGCAAGACCGGCGCATAGGGCGGCAGGTTGGTGCATTCGAGCACCAGCGTGTCGATCTGCGGATGCCGCGCCAGCAACCGCTGCGCGGCGGCCAGCACCTGCGAGCGCGCATCGGCCTCGTCCAGCGTCGGCAGGTCCTGCAGCAGCGTGCGGTGCAACGCCGAGCCCGCCGTGATGCCTTCGACGGGTGTTGCCGGGTCAGCACCCACACCGTCGAAATGCGCCGGACCCAGCGACGCGGCCTCGATGGTAATGACGCCGCAGCGCCGGCCCGCGGCCCGCGCGTCGGCCAGTTGCAGCAGGGCCGAGCTCCACACCGGCACCGGCAGTGCGGCCTGCAACTCACGCTGCCAGCGCGCGAGGAAGCCGCAGCTGGTGCCGATGGCGATGCAGCCTTCGGCCACCAGCGCCTGCGCGGCGGCGATGAAAGGCTGCAGCGCGGCCGCGTCCTTGCCGCGCACCACACGTTCGGGCGTGGCGCCCTGCACCACCCGGCGGCGCACCGGGAAGTCGAAGGTCTGCGCATGACCGACGTCACCCAGTGGGCGCGGAAAGCGCGTCTCAAGCATCAGCAGGCCGAGCGTGGGCATGGTCGGTGGGTACAGCCCGTTGAAGCGGCGATCGCGGGAAGCCCCGGAGCCGATCGGGCTTGGGCATGGCCTATGCTAGCTGCCTGTCTATCGCCCCTTCTCCATCCACACCCTGGAGCCCGAATGCAAAGCTTCCGCACCCTACTTCTGGCCACGGCCGTTTCGGCCCTGGCGCTGTCAGCCCAGGCCCAGACCAAATGGGACCTGCCCGCAGCCTATCCGGCCGGCAACTTCCACACCGTCAACCTGACGCAGTTCGCCGACGACGTGGACAAGGCCACCGGCGGCAAGCTGAAGATCACCGTGCACCCGAGCGCGTCGCTCTTCAAGGCGCCCGAGATCAAGCGCGCGGTGCAGGGTGGGCAGGCGCAGATCGGCGAAGTGCTGCTGGTGAACTTCCAGAACGAGTGGCAGATCTTCGGTGCCGACGGCGTGCCCTTCCTGGCCGACAGCTACGAAGAAGCCGCCAAGCTGTGGAAGGCGCAGCGGCCGATGATGGAAAAGAAGCTCGCCGAGCAGGGCATGATGGTGCTGTACGCCGTGCCATGGCCGCCGCAAGGCATCTACTCGAAGAAGCCGCTGGCCAGCGCCGCCGACCTGAAGGGCATGAAGTGGCGCGCCTACAGCCCGGCCACCAGCCGCATCGCCGAGCTGGTGGGCGCGCAGCCGGTCACCGTGCAGGCGGCCGAGGTGAGCCAGGCCTTTGCGACAGGCGTCACCGAAAGCATGATGAGCTCGGGCTCGACCGGCGCCGACGCCAAGCTCTATGAGCATGTGAAGTACTGGTACGACACCCAAGCCTGGCTGCCGAAGAACGCGGTGCTGGTCAACAAGGCGGCCTTCGACGCGCTGGATGCGCCCAGCAAGCAGGCGCTGTTGAAGGCCGGCGCGGATGCCGAAACGCGCGGCTGGGCGTCCAGCAAGAAGGCCAATGGCGAGTCGCTCGACAAGCTCAAGGCCGGTGGCATGCAGATCCTGCCGCCGTCGGCGCAGCTCACGACCGACATGAAGAAGGTCGGCGAGACCATGACGAAGGAATGGATCGACAAGGCCGGGCCTGAGGGCAAGCAGCTGGTCGACGCGGTCAAGCAGTAGTCACCATCGCCGTGCGGCGCTTTCTCGACGCGCTGTACGACGGCGCGGCCGCGCTGGCGGCCGTGTTCATGGTGTTGCTGCTGATGATGGTGCTGCTGTCGATCCTGGGGCGGCAGCTGAACTTCCACCTGCCCGGCACCGACGCCTACGCCGGCTACATGATGGCCGCGGCCGGCTTCCTGGCGCTGGCGCACACGCTCAAGCGCGGCGAGCACATCCGCGTCACGTTGTTGCTGTCGGCCCTGCATGGCAAGGCGCGACGCGGCATGGAGATCTGGGCGCTGAGCGCCGCCGTGGCGCTGGCGGCGTTGTCGGCCTGGTACAGCTGCCGGCTGTCTTGGCAGTCCTACCAGTTCCACGACATTTCCACCGGCAACGACGCCACGCCGCTGTGGTTGCCGCAGCTGAGCATGGCCGTGGGCACGGTGATCCTGCTCATCGCCTTCATCGACGAGCTGGTGCTCGAGCTGCGTGGCCGCCGCGCCGTGCTTACGCCGAGCGAGGCGCTGCGGAATGAGTGACATCGCCATCACCGCGCTGCTCATTGCGTCGCTGTTCCTGATTCTGGGCAGCGGCGTGTGGATCGGGCTGACGCTGGCCGGCGTGGCCTGGATCGGCATGCAGCTGTTCAGCTCGCGACCGGCGGGCGACGCCATGGCGGTGACGATCTGGGGCTCGGCCTCGAGCTGGACGCTGACCGCACTGCCCCTATTCGTGTGGATGGGCGAGATCCTGTTTCGCACACGCCTCTCCCAGGACATGTTTCGCGGCCTGGCGCCGTGGATGCAGGCCCTGCCCGGGCGGCTGCTGCATGTCAACGTGGCCGGCTGCGCCATCTTCGCCGCCGTCTCGGGCTCGAGCGCGGCCACCTGCGCCACCATCGGCAAGATGAGCCTGCCCGAGCTCGCCAAGCGCGGCTACCCTGACGGCATTGCCATCGGCTCGCTGGCCGGCGCCGGCACGCTGGGCCTACTGATCCCGCCGTCGATCATCATGATCGTCTACGGCGTCTCGGCCGATGTGTCGATCGCGCAGTTGTTCATCGCCGGCGTGCTGCCGGGCATCCTGCTGGCCCTGCTCTTCTCGGGCTACCTGGTGGTGTGGGCCTTGCTGCATCCGCAACAGGTGCCGCCCGCCGACGCGCCGATGAGCCTGGGCGAGAAGCTGCGCGAATCGCGCCATCTGATCCCGGTGATGCTGCTCATCCTGGCGGTGCTCGGTTCGATCTACAGCGGCATCGCCACCGCCACCGAAGCCGCGGCGCTTGGCGTGGTCGGCGCGCTGCTCATCTCGGCGGCGCAGGGCTCACTCAACTGGCAGACCTTCCGCGATTCGCTGCTCGGCGGCACGCGGCTGTACTGCATGATCGCCATGATCCTGGCCGGCGCCGCGTTCCTGACGTTGGCCATGGGCTATATCGGGCTGCCGCGGCACCTGGCCGAGTGGATCGGCTCGCTCGGCCTGAGCCCATTCAGCCTGATCGTCGTGCTGATGCTGTTCTACGTGCTGCTGGGCTGCTTCCTCGACGGCATCAGCATGGTGGTGCTGACGATGGGCGTGATCCTGCCCACCATCCAGAAGGCCGGCATCGACCCGCTGTGGTTCGGCATCTTCATCGTGCTGGTGGTCGAGATGGCGCAGATCACGCCGCCGGTGGGCTTCAACCTGTTCGTGCTGCAGGGCATGACAAAACGCGAGATCGGCTGGATCGCGAAGGTCACGCTGCCCTTCTTTTTCCTGATGCTGGCGGCGGTGGGGCTGGTCTACCTGTTCCCGCAGATCGTCACCTGGCTGCCGGCGCAGATGCGCGGCTGAACGCCCCGGACAGGCCCGCAGGTGGGCCTCTTTTCGAGGCTTTGCCCCGGAGGCTGCCGCCTAGGATCGTGTGCGTGAGGGTGTGCCCATGGGCTCGCCTGGCCGCTGCACACCGTTCGAGGAAATGCCATGTCCGACCTGTCATCGCCGCCGCTGACCCTGCTGCCCGTGGACGCCACGGCCGAAGGGCCCGATGAGAACGCAGCCTTTGCCTGGCCGACGCCGGCCTTTGCCTGTTACCCGGCGCCAGTGCCCCTGACAGACCCGGAGCCCTGCCAGATCGAAGGCATGAACGGGCGCCTGATGACCGGTGTGCTGCTGTCGCTGGACCCGGCCGCCAGCCTGGCCAAGGTACGCATTCCACCGGCGCGCATCGAGATTCCGCTGCGCTTCAACCAGTTTCGCCGCATGACGCTGACGCGGCCGCTGGCCCCACTGGACGATGCCGACGCCTCGGCCAGCTTCATGGCGCAGCGCCCTGCCGTGGGCGTGAAGGTGCACCTGAAGGGCGCACCGGCCATCGACGCCTTGAGCATCGGCCATCTCGAGGATGCGAGCGGCATCTTCCTGTTCGCGCCCGTGGATGCGCGCGGCAACGTGCTGCGCTGTTTTGTGCCGCGAGCGGCCTACGACTCGGTGGACATCGGCGAGCGCATCGGCGAGCTGCTGGTGGCCCAGCAGACCGCCACGCCGGCACAGATCGAACAGGCCTTGCAGGAGCAGCAGAAACTGCGCACGCAGAAGCTCGGCGAGATCCTGCTGACCAAGCAGATCGTCAGCACCGAGGAGCTGGAGCAGGCCATCATCGAGCAGGCGCGCATGCCGATGGTGCGCATCGGCGAGGCGCTGATCGCGCTGGGCTTCATCAACAACGCGCAACTCGATGTCGCGCTGTCGCAGCAGCGTGAAGACCGCAGCGTGCCGCTGGGTGAACTGCTGGTGCGCCGAGGCCTGGTCTCGCGCGCCGACCTGCAGACCGCGCTGGCGCGCAAGATGGGCTACCCGCTGGTGGACGTGACGCAGTTCGCGCCCGAGGCCGAGGCGCTGGCGCGGCTACCCTTTGCGGTCGCGAGCCGGCTGCCTGCGCTGCCGTTGCTGCTGCGCGGCGGCCGGCTGGTGGTGGCGGTGGAAGACCCGTCGCGCCCGGAAGTTCTGGACGACATCGAGTTCGCTTCGCAGACCAAGGTGGTGCCGGTGCTGGCGCGAGCCAGCTTGCTGCCTGCGGCCATCGGCAAGGCCTATGAGCGCATCGGCGTCAACGTCGGCCCAGGGGGCGCCGACAGCGGCCCGGCCGCGGAATACGACGCTGAAGAAGCCGGCAAGCTGCTGGCCACGCTGGAGCAGCAACAGTCCGGCGACAGCGGCGAGCGCGACGAGAACCCGATCGAACAGTCGGACAACTCGCTGGTGCGGCTCATCAACTCGATGATCTCCGAAGCCCAGTCGCAGGGTGTGTCGGACATCCACATCGAATGCCAGCCGGGGCGCGAGAAGGTGCGCATCCGCTTCCGCAAGGACGGCGCGCTGCGCCCGTACATGGAGCTGCCGCACACCTATCGCAGCGCCATGATCGCGCGCATCAAGATCATGTGCGACCTGGACATTTCCGAGCGGCGCAAGCCGCAGGACGGCAAGATCAATTTCGGCAAGTTCCAGGCCGGTCAGCGGCTGGAACTGCGCGTCGCCACCATTCCCACCGCCAACGGGCTGGAAGACGCGGTCATGCGCCTGCTGGCCTCGGCCAAGCCGATCCCGCTGGACAACCTGGGCCTGTCACCGGCCAACCTGCGCGACGTCAAGGCCGCGGCGCAGCGGCCCTACGGCATGCTGCTGTGCGTGGGCCCCACCGGCTCGGGCAAGACAACGACACTGCATTCGGTGCTGGGTTTCATCAACCAGCCCGACCGCAAGATCTGGACGGCCGAGGACCCGGTGGAAATCACCCAGGCCGGCATGCGCCAGGTGCAGATCAACCCGAAGATCGACTGGACCTTTGCGAAGGCGCTGCGCGCTTTCCTGCGCGCCGATCCGGACGTCATCATGGTCGGCGAAATCCGCGACGGCGAGACCGCGAAGATGTCGGTCGAAGCCTCGCTCACCGGCCACCTGGTGATGAGCACGCTGCACACCAACAGCGCGGTCGGAAACCGTGACGCGGCTGCTCGACATGGGCATGGACCCTTTCAACTTTGCCGACTCGCTGCTCGGCGTGCTGGCGCAGCGCCTGGTGCGCCGCCTGTGCAGCAAGTGCGTGCAGTCGCAGGAAGCCACACCACAGCAGACCGAAGAGCTGATGTCCGACTACATGCACGCCTTTGGCGAGAAGGCGGCACGACCCAACCCCGACGACGTGCTGGCCGGCTGGCGCAAGCGCTTCGGCGAGGATGGCAAGCTGAAGCATTACTTTGGCAAGGGCTGCGCGAACTGCGACGACACCGGACTGCGCGGACGCGCCGGCCTGCACGAGCTGCTGGTCGTGTCGCGCACGATCCGTCAGATGATCCAGACCGGCGCACGCCCCGACGAACTGCTGTGCACGGCCTTGTCCGAAGGCCTGCGCACGCTGCGCCAGGACGGCATCGACAAGGTCTGGGCGGGTGTGACGACGATCGAAGAGGTGCGCGCGAGCAGCAATTCCTGAGGGCGAAGCGCTCATGCAGCTTTGCATGCATCGCCAAGAACGACGATTCGCATGCGCGTTTCGACTGCAAGCGCGTGTATTGCTGATCTTCAAGTTCGTGTGTCGAACTCGCGCTGCCGACCCACAGCAGCCTGATGTCGTCTCAGATCGTTCGCCCGGAAGCCGCCCTTGGATGCACTGACGAACTCACGCGATCGGATTGCCGTTCAAGCAGGGACTCAATGCCCCAAGGCATTCGATGCGTCGAGCCCGGTCGGCTTCGTGGCCTGCCTCAGCGCCGTACTCCACTGCGTTGCCGGGTCCTCTTCACGGGCACGGCCGCATCGGCTGCAGCGACCTCGGCCTCGACGGCACGCAAGGCCGCAATGAACACGGCGGCAGCCGGCGCCAGGGTTCGACCGCGCAGATAGAACACGCCCGGGTCCGTGCGCAGCTCCGGCGCGTCGACGTCGAGCCTGATCAGACGCCCGGCCGCCACATCGTCGGCGAGGATCGCCGCGGACCCCGGCACCAGCGCATTGCTCTCGCGTGCGATCAGCCGCGCGGTGGTCATCGAATTCACCTGGATCTGTGGCACGAATTGGCCAGCGTCCAAGCCCGCGGGCGTCAGAGTGCCATCGTGCGTGGCCGCCAGCCGCGCGTGCTGCGCTCGCAGCACCATCGACACCAGCGGAAACGCCAGCGCCTGAGCCAGCGTCGGCGAGGGTCCTTGCGTCAACGGGTGCCGCGGGCGACAGGCGAGATAGATGCGCTGCCGCGGCAGCGGTTCGACGACCAGCCGATGATCCAGGTCCAGCCCCGTGGACGCGGTGACCCCCAGGTCGAGGCGCTCGGCCAACACCTCACGCAAAACATCTGCCGGATCGCTGGAGACACACTTGATCCGCAGTCGGGGATGACTCATTGCGATCCGTGCGATGGCACGCGCAGCGCTGGACTCGGCCAGGAACGGGCCGGCGCCCACCGACAAGCTGCCCTGCTCCAAGCCGGCGAGCAATGCGATCTCGCGCCGCAGATGCGCCTCGCGTTGCATCACGTCATCGCCGCAGTCGATCAGCACGCGGCCGAATGCTGTGGGTACGGCGCCCTTGGGGCCGCGGTCGAACAGCGGCACGCCCAGTTCAGCTTCCAGTGAGGCAATGCTTCGAGACAGGCTGGGCTGGGTGATATTCAGTGCCTCCGCCGCGCGCGCGTAGTTGCCATGTTCACCTAGGGCCACCGCATAGCGGATCAAGCGCAGTTCAATCGTCATGCGTCTAGGCTATCACCGCAGTGTCGGCCGGACATTGGACGCAGCGGCGGCGGCATGGAAGACTGTCCGACCATTGGATGAGCGACAGAACGACCATGAAGAAACCGGCATACAGGTTCTGGGCGGCGGCCCTTGCAGGCACGGGTATCGGCTTGGTGGGCTTCGCCGCCAGCACGACTGCACGGGCCCACGAGGCACCCGGTCCATCGGACAAGAAGATCACCTATTCGCCGTATCCGGCCAAGAACTTTCCGAACCGGGTGTACTTCGGCGACACGCACCTGCATACCTCGTACTCGACTGACGCCGGCATGGTCGGCAACAGCCTGGGCCCGGAAGAGGCGTATCGCTTCGCGCGCGGCGAACAGGTGACCACGAGCACTGGCCTGCCGGCCAGGCTGCAGCGCCCGCTGGACTTCCTGGTGGTGGCCGACCACGCCGAGAACCTGGGCCTGGCCCCGCAGATCGCCGCCTCCGACCCGGAACTGCTGAAGTCCGCTTGGGGCAAGAAGGTGCACGATCTGGTCAAGGCTGGCAGGGGCACCGATGCCTACAACGAATGGATCACCCGCATGAACGCGCTGGACGATCCGTTCAAGGGCAACGATGCGCTGAGCCGATCCGCCTGGGCGCGAGTCACCGCCGCGGCGGAGAGTACAACGAGCCGGGCCGCTTCACGGCCTTCATCGGCTTCGAGTGGACCTCGATGCCCGACGGCAACAACCTGCACCGCAACGTCATCTTCCGTGGCAACAAGGCACAGGCCGACAGGATCATCCCGATCTCGCAATACGACACCACCGACCCCGAGGTGCTTTGGCAATGGATGGCAGATGCCGAGCAGAAGACCGGCACCCGACTGCTGGCCATTCCGCACAACGGCAACATGTCGCTGGGCCTGATGTTCGACGACATCACCCTGACGACCAAGAAGCCGATCGATGGCGACTATGCGCAGCGACGCATGCGCTGGGAGCCGCTGTACGAAGTCACGCAGATGAAGGGCGACGGCGAAACGCTGCCTGCGCTGTCGCCCAACGACGAGTTCGCCGACTTCGAGCGCTGGGACCGCGGCAGCTTCGGCACCGGCACGCACACGCCGGCAATGCTGCCGCGCGAGTACGCCCGCGAGGCCTACAAGCGCGGCCTGCAGTACGAGCAGAAGCTGGGCGCGAACCCTTTCAAGTTCGGCATGGTCGGCTCGACCGATGCGCACACCTCGCTGTCGACCACGACCGAGGACAACGCTTTGGCAAGGTGGTGCCGCTCGAACCCCTGCGCACCCGGACCGCTTCGAC
>CAVURQ010000009.1:0-319445 GCA_963743935.1 uncultured beta proteobacterium
GCACAGCGCGGTCCGATGCGCTTTTCGCATGGCCAGCATACGGCGTAGACATTGGCGTTGCGGCGCGACTTTGGCGATACTCGCGCGCCTCCATAATCGGCGCGCGTTGCGCTGGCGGCGCCAAGACACAGCCAAACAACAGGAGTGGGGTAGCTTCCATGGACATGCAGAGCATTCAGACATTTCTCAGCACCACGGCCATCGAGATCGGCATCAAGGTCCTGGCCGCGATCGCCTTCTGGGTCGATCGGCCGCTGGCTGATCGGCGTGGTGGTGGGCATGATGCAGCGGGCGATGAACCGCAACCACGTCGACCCGACGCTGACCAAGTACCTGGGCTCGATCGTCGCGGTGATGCTGAACATCGCGCTGGTGCTGGGCATCCTGGGCTACTTCGGCATCCAGACCACCAGCTTCGCCGCGCTGATCGCCGGCGCCGGCGTGGCCATCGGCGTGGCCTGGAGCGGCATGCTCGGCAACTTCGCGGCCGGCGCCTTCATGCTGGTGCTGCGGCCCTTCAAGGTGGGCGACTTCGTCACCGCGGGCGGCATCACCGGCACCGTCAAGGAGCTGGGCCTGTTCGCGACGACCCTGGTCACGCCGGACAACGTGGTCACGCTGATCGGCAACGGCAAGGTCTTCGCCGAGGCGATCCACAACTTCTCGGCCAACTCCGGTGCGCCGCGTCGAGCGCACCGCGCAGCTGGCCGGCGGCGTCGACGCGCTGGACGCGCTGGCGCGCTTCAAGGCGGCGGTCGCGGCGATTCCCAACGTCGTGCAGGACCCCGCGCCCGAGGTCAACGTGCTCGACTTCAACCTCGTCGGCCCGGTGATCTCGGTGCGGCCGTACTGCCACACCGACCACTACTGGCAGGTCTACTTCGACACCAACGAAGCCATCCTGCGCGTCGCCAAGGAAGCCGGCTGGCCGGCGCCGACGCCGACGCAGATCAACAAGATGATCCAGCTCGGCAACCGCCTGATCAGTCCTGCAGCCGGCGCAGCACCTCGGCCAGCACGTCCGGGTGGCGCAGCATGTGCACGTGCGCATGGCCGCGCAGGTGGCGGTTGTCGGCGCCGGGCAGCGTGGCCGTCGAACACGGGAAGACGATGTTGTCGCAGTGCCCGTGGAAGCAGGTGAAGCGGCGGTAGCGTTCGGCCGGCTCGCGCGCCGCCAGGTCGGCCAGCCACGGGCTTTGCCAGCGCATCTGCCGCGTGTTGGCCGCCCGGCCGAAGCGCCCCAGCCAGGTGCCCTGGTGCGGCGTGCCGATGGTGATCACGCCGTGCACGCGCGCATCGCCGTCGCTGTCGCGCAGCCAGGCGCGCACCGCCAGCCCGCCCATGCTGTGCGCCACCAGCAGCGGCGGCAGCCCGGTGGCGTCGCTCATGCGCTGCACCGCGGCGTCGATCAGCGGCACGTAGTCGTCGATGGTGCCGAACGCCGGCTCCAGGTTCAGCGCGATGCAGGGCACGCCTGCGGCGCGCAGCCGCGGCCACCAGGGGTTCCAGATGCCGCGGTTGCAGACGAAGCCGTGCACCAGGATCAGCCCGCGCCGGCCGTGGGCGTCGGCCGGCAGCTGGTCTTCGAAGCGGCGCCAGCGCCACGGCATCTCCCAGGCGAACAGGCGCACCGCGCCGGCGGCTTCGGCCGCCCAGGCGCGCAGCACTTCCCAGGCAGTGGCGCGCGGCAGCGGGTCGCTGCGGCCGACGTGGCGCTGCAGAGCGAATTCCAGCGCCATCAGCGGCACGTGCACCAGGGCGAGCAGCAGCATGCCCAGCAGCAGCCACCAGGCCAGGCCCCAGAACCAGCCCAGCAGGCCGAGCAGCGCCCACAGCAGCAGCAACAGCGTCATGGCCTGCAGCAGGCGTGCCATCTTCATGGGCGCGATTGTGTGGCGGGGTGCCGCACCCACTCTGGAGACCCGCCTCTACGCCGCAGCCGCGCCCGTTGGTAGTCTCTGGTCCATGAATGCCCAGGCACAGGCCATCCTCGACCTGCTGAGCCAGGTCGACGCGCAGCGCGCGCGACGCGCGGCCGACCCCGCGCTGGCGGCGCGGGTGCGCGCCGTCAAGCACTACCAGCACGAGCGCTTCCAGCACACCTACGGCGACCTGCTGGCGCAGCCGCGCTATGCCGATGCGACGCGCTTCTTTCTGGAAGAGCTGTACGGGCCGGAGGACTTCACGCGCCGCGACACGCAGTTCAAGCGCGTGGTGCCGGCGCTGGTGCGGCTGTTCCCGCGCGAAGTGGTGCTGACGGTGCAGACGCTGGGCGAGCTGCATGCGCTGTCGGAAACGCTGGACACGGCCATGGGCGAGGCCCTGCCCGGCGAGCCCGGTGGACCTGGCGGCCTACACGCCGGCCTGGCAGCGCGTCGGCCAGCCGGCCGAGCGCGAACGGCAGATCGCGCTGATGCGCCGCGTCGGCGACGCGCTGGACGGCTACACGCGCAACCCGCTGCTGCGCCACAGCCTGCGGCTGATGCGCGGCCCGGCGCGGCTGGCCGGGCTGCCGGAGTTGCAGGCCTTTCTGGAGAGCGGCTTCGACACCTTCCGCGCGATGCGCGGCGCCAAGGACTTTCTGGACACGGTGGTGCGGCGCGAACAGGCCATCGCCGCCTGGCTGTTCAGCGCCACGGCCGAGCGAAGGCGGGGAATTCCCGCCGTGGCCCGACGCTTGATCAGTGCCGCCGCGGCAGGCTGCCGGCCTGCTCGCCCAGGTCCCAGAACAGCCCGGTCATCAGCTGCAGCGCCTGGCGCGCCACCGGCTTGAGCAGGTGTTCGTCCGGCGCGTGCTGCGAGCAGGCCGGGTAGCTGTGCGGCACCCACACCGTGGGCAGGCCCAGGCCGTCGGCAAACACGTCGTTGGGCAGCGAGCCGCCCAGGTTGGGCAGCAGCGCCGGCGCGATGCCGGTGCTGCGTTCGATCGAGGCCATCGCAAAGCGCACCCAGGCGTTGTCCGGGTCCAGCCGCGTCGCCTGCATCACCACCGGCTCGCTGACCTCGATGTCGCCGAAGCCCCGTTCGCGAAGATGCGTGCTGCACATGCTCGCGCAGCCGCGCGATGTCGGTGCCGACGACGAAGCGCAGCTGCAGGTGCGCGTGGGCCATCGCGCGGGATGGCGTTGACCGGGAAGTCGGGGTTGCCGGTGCGCATGGCCAGCACCTCCAGCGCGTTCCAGGCCAGCACGCGCTCGATCGGCGTCTGGTCCGGCTCGCCCCAGTCGGCATCGATGGCCGGGTCGTCCGGCGCCGCCGCCCACCTGCAGCCCGGCCAGCGCGGCGCGCACGTTGGCCGGGATCGGCGGCGGGCGCAGGCCGGCGACGAGGATGCGGCCGCGCGCGTCGACCAGGCTGGCGATGGCCGAGGCCAGCACCGTGCCCGGGTTGCGCAGCAGCCCGCCCCAGTTGCCCGAGTGGTGCGCGCCCTCGCGCAGATGCAGCTTCAGGTCGAAGTTGGCGACGCCGCGCGTGCCCAGGAACAGCGTCGGCACGTCGGCGCGCAGCCGCGGCCCATCGGAGGCGATCAGCGCGTCGGCGGCCAGCGCCTCGCGCTGCTGCCGGCAGAACTCGGCCAGGCCGGGCGAGCCGGTCTCCTCGCCGGTTTCGATCAGCCAGGTGACGTTGAAGCCCAGCCGCCCGCCGCGCGCCGCCAGCACCTGCGCCAGTGCCGCGATGTTGATGCTGTGCTGGCCCTTGTTGTCGGCCGTGCCGCGGCCGTAGAGCCGGTCGCCGTGCTCGGCCAGCGTCCACGGGCCCTGGCCGCGCGTCCACGACGCGTCCTGGCCGCGGATGACATCGCCGTGGCCGTACATCAGCACGGTGGGCAGGTCGTCGTGCTCGTGCCGCTTCGCGATCAGGAACGGCCCGCAGCCGGTGCCCTGGACCGGGTTGTCGAAGACGCGGCAGTCGAAGCCCAGCGCGGCGAGCGAATCGCTCATCTCCTGCTCGACATAGGCGCGCAGCGACGCGGCCTGGGCCGGGTCCTGGCTTTCGCTGCGGATGGCGACGCGCCGCGCCAGGTCGCGCTGGAAGGCGCCGCTGTCGACATGCGCCGCGGCCAGCGCCGCGCGCGCAGCGCGGGCTGCCTCGGCTGGCGGCGCTCATGCCGACTTGCCGAGCAGCGTGAAGTGCTCGACCACCGGCGGCGACGCGAAGAAGGGGCCGACGATGGCGCGCCATTGCGCAAACAGCGGCCCGTCGCGGAAGCCCACGGTGTGGTCTTCCAGCGTCTCCCAGAAGATCATCAGCAGGTAGCGCTCGGGGCTTTCGACGCCCTTGTTGACCTTCCAGCCCTTGAAGCCCTGGGCCTGGCTGATGACGGTGGCCAGGCCACGCTGGATGGCCTCGTCGAAGGCGGCCTGCTGGCCGGGCTGGATGCGGATGTCGGCAACTTCGAGAATCATCATGCGTCCTTCGTTCTACACACCCAGGTAGCGCTGCAGCACCTGCGGCTGCGCACGCAACTCGTCGCTGCCGCCTTGCCAGACGACGCGGCCCTTTTCCAGAATGTAGTGCCGGTCGGCCAGGTTCAGCAGCGGGCCGATGTTCTTGTCGATGACGATCATCGCCAGGCCGGTGCTGCGCAGCCGCGACAGGCAGGACCAGATCTCGGTGCGGATCAGCGGCGCCAGGCCTTCGGTGGCCTCGTCCAGGATCAGCAGCTTGGGGTTGGTCATCAGCGCGCGGCCGATGGCCAGCATCTGCTGCTCGCCGCCCGACAGGTTGGAGCCCAGGTTGCGCTCGCGTTCCTTCAGCCGCGGGAACATCGTGTAGACCGCGTCCAGCGTCCAGGGCTGCGCGCGCTGGTGGCGGTTGCCGGCGGTGGCCACCAGGTTCTCGCGCACGCTCAGGTTCGGAAAGATCTGCCGGCCTTCGGGCACCAGCCCCAGGCCGGCGCGCGCGGCGCGCCAGCTGGCCTGGTCGCTGATCGCGCTGGCCGTCCATGCGCACCTCGCCGCCGCGCGGCCGCAGCAGGCCCATGATCGACTTGACGGTGGTCGTCTTGCCCATGCCGTTGCGGCCGATCAGCGTGATGCATTCACCCGGCTGCACCGACAGGCTCACGCCGAACAGCACCTGGCTGCTGCCGTAGGCGGTTTCGATGCCCTGCAGTTCGAGCAAGGCGGCTCATCAATGCGCCTCCTCGCCGAGGTAGGCCTCGCGCACCTCGGGGTGGTTGCGGATCTGCTCGGGCGTGCCGCTGGCGATCGGCCGGCCATAGACCAGCACGGTGATGCGGTCGGCCAGCGCGAACACCGCGTCCATGTCGTGCTCGACCAGCAGGATGGTGTGCTCGCCCTTCAGCTTGCGCAGCAGCGCGACCACGGCTTCCGATTCGGTGGGGCTCATGCCGGCCATCGGCTCGTCGAGCAGCAGGCACTTGGCGCCGGTGGCCAGCACCATGGCGATCTCCAGCTGGCGGCGTTCGCCGTGCGCCAGCACCGCCACGGGGGTGTGCGCACGTTCCAGCAGGCCGACCTGCGCCAATGCGGCCAGCGCCGGCTCGGTCAGCGCGCGTTCGCTGGCCGCCGCTCGCCAGAAGCGGAAGCTGTGGCCGGCATGCGCCTGCACCGCCAGCGCGGTGTTCTGCAGCACCGTGAAGTCGTTGAAGACGGACGTGATCTGGAACGAGCGCCCCAGGCCGGCCATCGCGCGGCGGAAGGGCGGCTCGTGCGTCAGGTCGTGGCCGTCGAAGACGATGCGGCCCGCGTCGGGGATGATCTCGCCGCTGAGCTGGTTGATCAGCGTGGTCTTGCCGGCGCCGTTGGGGCCGATGACCGCATGGATCTCGCCGCGCGCCAGCGCCAGGTCCACATGGTCGGTGGCGAGCAGCCCGCCGAAGCGCTTGACCAGGCCGGTGACTTCCAGAGGTGGTTCATGACTTCGACCCGCGCGCCACCAGCCAGCCGTAGATGCCCTGCTTGAGCACCAGCACCACCAGCACGATGAAGATGCCGATCAGCGCCAGCCAGTGCTGGTTGATCACGTTGTCCAGCCAGGGCACGCCGAGCTTCAGCGACGACAGCGCTTCTTCGACCAGCAGCAGCGCGGTGGCGCCGGCGATCGGGCCGATCAGCGTGCCCAGCCCGCCCAGCACCGTCATCACGATCAGCTCGCCCGACACCGTCCAGGCCATGTACGACGGCGAGACGAAGCGCGTCAGGTTGGCCATCAGCATGCCGGCCAGCACGCACACCAGCGCCGAGATGACGATAGGCGCTGAGCTTGTAGCGCAGCGTCGGGAAGCCCATCGACGCCATGCGCCGCTCGTTGCTGCGGCAGCCGCGCAGCACCATGCCGAAGCGCGATTGCACCAGCCGCCAGAAGGCGAACAGCACCGCCACCACCAGCACATAGGCCAGGTAGTACAGCACGGTCGGGTTGTTCAGGTCGAGCGGGCCGAGCAGGCTGCGGCCCTTGAGCTGCATGCCGTCGTCGCCGCCGTATTCGCGCAGGCTCACCGCCAGGAAGTACAGCATCTGCGCGAAGGCCAGCGTGATCATGATGAAGGCCATGCCGCTGGTGCGCAGGCAGATCGCGCCCACCCCCAGCGCCACGACGGCGCCGACGCCCAGCGCCGCCAGCAGCTGCACGAGGCCGCTGTCCACGCCGTGGTAGGACAGGATGCCCACCGCATAGGCGCCGATGCCGATGTACATCGCATGGCCGAAGCTGACCATCGCGCCGAAGCCGAGCACCAGGTTCAGCCCCATCGCCGCCAGCGCGAAGATCAGGATGCGGGTGAACAGCGTCACCCAGAAGGGCTGGCCCAGCCACGCGGCGAGCAGCGGCACCAGCGCCAGGCCGGCCAGCAGCAGCACGGCGAAGATGCGCGCGGCGAGGGGCGTGCGCTCAGCCATGGCGCACCGGGAACAGGCCCTGCGGCTTGAAGGCCAGCACCGCGGCCATCAGCAGGTAGATCAGCATCGACGCGATGGCCGGGCCCACGGCCTGCGCCACCGAGCGGTCGAACAGCTCGCGCAGCAGCGTGGGCAGGAAGGCGCGGCCGACGGTGTCGACGATGCCGACGATCAGCGCGCCGTAGAAGGCGCCGCGGATCGAGCCGATGCCGCCGGTGACGATGACCACCAGCGTCAGGATCAGCATCGGCTCGCCCATGCCGGCCTGCACCGAGACGATCGGCCCGGCCATCAGCCCGGCCAGCCCGGCCAGCGCCGCGCCCAGGCCGAAGACCAGCGTGTTCAGCCCGCGGATGTTGACGCCCAGCGCCGACACCATGTCCGGGTTGCTGGCGCCGGCGCGGATGAGCATGCCCACGCGCGTGCGGTTGATCAGCGCGTACAGCCCCACGCCCACGCGCCAGGCCGACGGCAATGATGGCGAAGCGGTACGAGGGGTAGGGCAGCCCGAACAGGTTGACCGTGCCCGACAGCCAGCTCGGCACGTTCATGTACACCGACGAGGCGCCCCAGACGAAGCGCACCACCTCGTTGAAGAACAGGATCAGGCCGAAGGTGGCCAGCACCTGGTCGAGGTGGTCGCGCTGGTACAGGTTGGCCAGCACGATGCGCTCGATCAGCAGCCCGAGCAGCAGCGTGCCGGGGATCGGCCACCAGCGCCGCGGCCAGGAAGGAGCCGTCGAAGGCGTTGAAGCCGGCGGCCGCGAAGTACGCGCCCATCATGTACAGCGAACCGTGCGCCAGGTTCACCACGTTCATGATGCCGAACACCAGCGTCAGCCCGGCCGACAGCAGGAACAGCAGCACGCCGAGCTGCAGCCCGTTGAGCAGCTGGGTGAAGAACAGGCCGGTGGTCACCGGTGTGCAGAGGCGCGCTGGTGGTCGAGCAGCCGCCGCGGAACCGGCTTCGCCGGGCCGCTGGCGGCGCCCCCCTGGGGGGAGCGCCGAAGGCGCTTCGGGGGGGGTCACATTCACATCTTGCAGAGTGACGCGTAGGCGTCGACGTGGTTCTTCAGCGGCGTGGCGATGGTCTTCAGGCTGACACGGCCCTTCGCGTCCTTGGCCACCTCGAAGATGTGCTGGTCCTGGATCGGGAAGTGGTTGTTGCCGAACTTGAAGTCGCCGCGCACCGACTTGAAGTCGGCCGCCTTCAGCGCGTCGCCGAAGGCCTTCTTGTCGGCGACGTTGCCCTTGACCTTGGCGATGGCCGAATCGAGCAGCAGCGCCGCGTCGTAGCTCTGCGCCGCGTACTGGCTGGGGATGCGGTTGAACTTCTTCTCGAACTCCTCGACGAACTGCTTGTTCGCCGGGTTGTTGAAGTCCGGGCCCCAGAAGGTGCCGCTGATCACGCCGAGCGCGGTTTCCTTCTGCGCCGGCAAGGTCGAGCCGTCGGTGGTGCTGCTCGACAGCAGCGGGATCTTGCCCAGCAAGCCGGCCTGCTGGTACTGGCGCACGAAGTTCACGCCCAGGCCGCCCGGGTAGAACACATACACCGCGTCCGGGTTCTTGGCCGCCACCTGGGCCAGCTCGGCGCTGAAGTCGGGCTGGTTCAGCGGCGTGTAGATCTCGTCGATGACCTCGCCCTTGTACATGCGCTTGAAGCCGGCGATGAAGTCCTTGCCCGCCTGGTAGTTGGGCGCCATGCCGATGACGCGCTTGTAGCCCTTGTCGGTGGCGTACTTGCCCACCACCTCGGCCTGGTTGTCGTTCTGCCAGCTGGTGATGAACTGGTAGGGCGAGCATTGCGCGCCGGCGATCGGCGCCGGCCCGGCGTTGCTGCCGATCAGGAACACGCCCTTCTCGGTGATGGGCTTGTGCACCGCCATCATGATGTTGGAGAAGGTGACGCCGGTGATGATCGACACGTTCTCGCGCTCGATCAGCTTCTGCACGATCTGCGTGGCCACGTCGGGCTTGAGCTGGCTGTCCTCGCGGATCACCTGCACCGGCACGCCGCCGAGCTTGCCGCCGTTGCGCTCGACCACCATCATGAAGGCGTCGTACTGGTCCTGGCCCAGCGCGCCCTGCGGACCCGACAGTTCGGCCATGAAGCCGATCTTGATGGGGGCTTGTGCCGACGCGGCGGCGGCCGACAGCGCCAATGCCAGTGCGGCGGCGATTCGAACTGATTTGCGATTCATGGAATTCAGGCTCCTTGCAGGTTCAAGCGCGACAGTCTAGGGGGCTGCGGGCCGGTGTCCGGCGGGTGCAAACCCGCAGGCTGGAAGACCTGGATTTTCCGTCGGCCGCGGCCTCATCAGATCGGGTCGACGATCGAGTTCGGCAACAGGTCGTTGTCGAAGATGCACAGGCGCTCGGCCAGGCGCAGGCCCTCGGGCGTGTGCACCACATGGTCGAGCGTGCGGCCGACGAACAGGGTTTCCGGCAGGGCATCGCGCCGCGTGCGCATCACCAGCAGGTTCGCCTCGCAGCGCCAGCCCGACGCCGTGCGTGCCAGCAGCCGCGGCAGGCCGACGATGTGGCGCTGGTGGTAGGGGTCGTGGAACAGCGTGTCCTTGGCGGCATAGACGCGGTCCTGCAGCATGCCGCGGCTTTCGAAGGCCAGCGTGGCCAGCGGCCAGCCGCGGTCGAAGTTCTCGCGCGATTGCAGCTTGTAGATGCAGTCTTCGGTGAAGAAGCCGGGCCACCGGTCGAGCTCGCGCGCATCGAGTGCGGCGGCATAGTCGGCATACAGCGCGCAGATCGCCAGCCATTCGTCGGCCGTGCAGGCGGGCCGGGCGGCGTTGCGGCGGGCGGCGCGGGCGTCGTCGAGTCGTTCACAGCCCCATCACCCCGCGCCAGTAGGCGTACATGCCGCGGATCAGCGTTTCGGTGACCATGTGTTCGGTGGCCTTGACCTCGAAGCCGTCGAGCTCGCTGACGGTGCGCGCCTGGCCGTGGGCGGCGAAGGCCTGCTGCACCATGGCGATGACCTCGCCATCGTCGGCGGACACAAAACCGGCCGGGCCGAACAGGTTGGCCTGGCGCAGGCGGCGGCGGGTCATCTCCTCGCTGTCGTCGGCGAAGCCGAAGTGCGTCCAGACGAAGTCGAACTCGCCGGGGCCGGTGGGCAGGATCTGCCGCGTCGACAGCGAATTCACCTGCTGCTGGATGATGACGCTGGGGAACAGCGTGGTCATGACCACCGTCGGCGTGCCCCACCAGGCCTCGGGCACCACGTCGAGCAGCCGGTCGTCGTGCAAGCGTCATGCCGGGGCGGAAGGACTGCACGCCCTGCGTCACCGCCGCGGCCGCAGCGGCCTCGCTGCGCCGCGACACCATCGCGGCGTGGCGGCCCTTGGCGTCGAGCACCATCTTGCTGCGCTGGTCGGCACGCCACAGGCCGAAGGTGACGAACCAGGTGTGCAGCAGGCCCGGGTGGTACGGGTCCTTGATGTTCTCCTGCATCAGCTTCCAGTTGGCGGGGATGCGCTGGCGGTTCACGCCCAGCAGCTTCAGCGGCCGATCCGGCGAGAACACGCGGTCCACGTAGGCCAGCACCTCGGCGCCGACGAAGTCCTCGAAGCTTTCGACGTCGGGGTCGAAGCTGGCAAACACCGCGCCGCCGCGGCGTGCCACCTTCAGCTTGTTCAGGCCGTGCTCGGCCAGGTCGAAGTCTCGGGCATGCCGCCGTTGACCTGGCCGTCCTGGCGCACGCCCTGGCGGAAGGGCAGGCTCTTCAGGTCGCCGTTGAGTCGGTAGGTCCACAGGTGGTACGGGCAGGTGAAGTTGCGCAGCGTGCCGTGGCGCTCGCGGCAGAAGGCCACGCCGCGGTGCGCGCAGCGGTTTTCGACGACGTGGATGGCGCCGCCCTCGTCGCGCACCATGATCACGCTGCGCTCGCCGATCGCCGTGCGCTTGAAGTCGCCCTTGTTCGGCACCTCGCATTCCAGGCCGACATAACACCAGTGGCCGCGGTAGAAAAAGCGCTCCAGCTCCTCGCGGTACAGCGACGGATCGGTGTAGACCCAGCCGGGCGCGCGGCTGGTGGGCGCGTCGCCCCAGCACGGGCCGGCCGGCCGCTGCACCTCGATGGGAATGACGGGTGAGTTCACAGCCGCTCCTGGCGGTACAGCCCGGCGGCGCGCTGCAGCGGCGCGTCGTTGTAGGCGAAAAGCACGCACTGCGCTGTTCGGCCTGCAGCTGCAGCGTGTACCACGGCGGCAGGACGAAGTGGTCGCTGCGGCGACAGCTCGAAGCGCTGCACGCTCGTCGCCGTGCTGCAGCGTGGCCGGGCCGTGCCTTCGACCACAGAAAACACCGTGCCGGCCGTGCTGCGCCAGGGCTTGGTCGCAAACCCCGGCGCCAGCAGCTGCAGCCAGGCGCCGATGGTCGGCATCGGCGGGCCGCCGGTCAGCGGGTTGGTGTAGCGCAAGGCGGTGCCGAACCACGGGTCGGCCGCGGCGCCGTCGGCCAGCTGGGCCAGCGCCGCGCGGCTGCGCGCATAGGGCACGCTGAACACCGGGCTGGTGGCGCCATAGGGTGCCTCGTCGTCCAGCGGCAGCAACCCGCTGCCGAAGCGCGCCAGGCTGCTGCCTTCGGCGCGTGTCACGGCCTGGCTCCTGCGCGTGTCGTTCTCGGCGAAACCGGCCTCGAAGAAGGCCACGGTCGGGATGTCCAGGCCGTCCAGCCAGACCACCGGCTCGTCGCCGTCGTTGCCGTGGTCGTGCCAGGCCCAGGCGGGCGTGATGATGAAGTCGCCCGGCGCCATGGTGGCGCGCTCGCCGTCCACCGCGGTGTAGGCGCCCTGGCCCGAGACCACGAAGCGCAGCGCCGATTGGGTGTGGCGGTGGCTGGGTGCCACTTCGCCCGGCAGGATCAGCTGCAAGCCGGCATAGAGCGTGCTGCGTGATGCGCGACGCACCGGGCCAGCCGGGGTTTTCGAGGATCAGCACGCGGCGCACGGCCTCTTCGGCGCTGATGACGCGGCCGGCGGCGTCGAGGAAGGGCTTCACGTCCGCCCAGCGCCAATGCGCGCACTGCGTGCGCACGGCCGGCTGCGGCGGCACCAGCGCATGCAGCACTTCCCACAGCGGCGTCAGGCCGTGGGGCCGCATCTGCTCGTACAGGGCCTGGCGGGCCGGCAGCGGCTCAGGGGCATTCATGCGGCCGATTGTGGGAAACGCCCATGCTTTGCGAAAGAGGGTATGGCCCAATCTCGACGCTTCACGGCGTGAATCATGACATTCGATCCGAGCCACCTTGACCTGAACCTGCTGCGCGTCTTCGACGCGTTGAGCGGCGAGCACAAGGTCGTGGCCGCCGCCGCGCGGCTGAAGCTGTCGCCCCCGGCGGTCAGCAACGCGCTGGCCCGGCTGCGCCGCGCCACCGGCGATCAACTCTTCACGCGCGTGCCCGGCGGCATGCAGCCCACCGCCTATGCCCAGGCCATCGCGCCGGCCATCAACGACGCGCTGGCCGCCATCGACAACGCGCTGACCGCGCGCGCGCCCTTTGCCGCCGAGCGCAGCGCGCGCGCCTTTCGCATCGCCATGACCGACATCGGCGAGATCCACTTCCTGCCGCGGCTGCTGCAGGCGGTGCGGCGCGCTGCGCCGGCGGTGGTGCTGTCGACCGTGCGCGATTCCGCCATCGACCTGCGCGAAGAAATGGCCCGCGGCAGCGTCGACCTGGCGGTCGGCTGGCTGCCCGACCTGAGCGCCGGCTTTCACCAGCGGCGCCTGTTCACCCAGCGTTACGTGTGCCTGATGGCGCAGAGCAACCCGCTGGCGCGCGGCACGTTGACGAAGATCGCGCTTCCTGGCGGCGGGCCATGTGCAGGCGCGGGCCGAAGGCACCGGACACGAGCACGTGGACAAGCTGCTGCGCCGCGCCGGGCTGCCGCGCGAACTGGTGCTGAGCGTGCCGCACTTCGTCGCCTTGCCCTTCATCGTGGCGGCCTCCGACCTGCTGGCCGTCGTGCCCGAGGTGCTGGCCGAGCGCACGGCCGGCGCGCTGAAGCTGGTCAGCCGCGACACACCGGTGGCGCTGCCCAGCTTCGAGGTCAACCTGTTCTGGCATCAGCGTGTGCACCGCGACGCCGCCAACCAGTGGCTGCGCGACCTGGTGGTGCAGCTGTTCGTGGTGTGAGCCCGGCCGCGGCGGTTGCCGCGGGCGAAGATCAGAGCGCGAAGAAGGCCTCGGCGTTGCCGCGCAGCAGGCGCTGCTTGTCGTCCGCGCCCAGGAAGCCGGCCTCGCGCACCAGGCTGCCGATCTGCTGCTCGCCCAGCGGGAAGGGCGCGTCCGAGCCGAGCATGACACGGTCGACGCCCATCTTGTCGACCAGCATCTGCAGCGCGGCCGGGTCGAACACGGCCGTGTCCACGTGGAAGCGACTGGCGTAGCTGGAGGGCAGCTGCGGGCAGTCCTGGCGCACGATGTCGCGGTGCCGCCAGGCGTTGTCCACCCGGCCCAGCAGCCAGGCGAAGCTGCCGCCGCCGTGGGCGAAGCAGATCTTCAGCGACGCGGGGATGCGCTCCAGCGCGCCCGACAGGATCAGCGACAGCATGCCCAGCTGGGTTTCGGCCGGCATGGCCACCAGCCAGGGCAGCATCCACTGCTTCATGCGGTTGCCGCCCATCATGTCCCAGGGGTGCACCAGCACCGGGATGTGGTGTTCGGCGCAGTGGGTCAGGAACTGCACCAGGTGCTCGTCGTCCAGGTCGCGCTCGCCGACGTGGTTGCCGATCTGCACGCCGATGCAGCCGGAATCCATCGCCCGGCTGGCCTCGCGGCAGGCCAGCTCCACGTCCTGCAGCGGCACCTGGGCCAGCGCCTTCAGCCGCGTCGGCGCCGCCGCGCAGTAGCCGAGCACGTGCTCGTTCATGCGCGCCGCCCAGTCGGCGGCGCGATCGGCCGGCCAGGCGTAGCCGAACATCACCGGCGTGGCGCACACCACCTGCATCGCCACGCCCTGGGCATCGAGTTCGGCCACGCGCCGCAGCGGGTCCCACAGCGACGAGGTCACCGGGCGGAAGCGCCGGTCGCCGAGCATGATGTGGCCGCGCTCGCCGCCGGCTTCGACCTCCAGCCAGGGCGCGCGCTCGGCGTCGACCGCAAAGGCCTCGTCGCGCGTGATGCGCGGCAGGCAGTGGGCGTGCATGTCGATCATCGTGCGTCCTCGTGCAGCAGGCCCGAGCCGGCCAGCGTGGCGTGCCAGGCGGCATGGTCGCGCCCCGGGTGCACCACGCCGCAGTGCGGGCAGCGGCGCTCGGCCTCGCTGGATTCATAGAAGCGTGTGTAGGTGGTGGGCAGGTCGGCGACGATGTCGGCCAGCTGCACCTCGATGCGCTTGACGAGGCCGCCGCAGGCGGCGCAGTGCCACTGGAAGGCGTCGACCAGGCCCTTGGGCCGCTGGCGCTCGATCACCAGGCAGCGGCTGTCAGGCTCGGGCCGCTGCGGCGAATGCAGCATGTGCGGCTGCATCAGGAAGATGTCGCCTTCCTTCAGCGGCACGCGCTCGTAGCGGCCGCGGTCCCACATCAGCAGCTCGGCGTTGCCCTTGAACTGCCAGAAGAACTCTTCCAGCGGGTCGTCGTGGAAGTCGCTGCGCGCATTGGGCCCGCCGACCACGGTGACCATGAAGTCGGCATCGGCCCAGATCTGCCGGTTGCCCACCGGCGGCTTGAGCAGGTGGGCGTGTTCGTCCAGCCAGCGCTGGAAGTTGAAGGGGCGGCCGTAGCGGAAGTCTGGGCTCATGGCTTTGTAGGCCACGCACTTGATCTCGATCAGCAGCTGCGGGTGCGGCAGCTGGTGCACCGCGACCGTGGTGCGCGCCGGCCCGCCGGGGCCGAAGAACTCGGCATAGACCTCGTTGTAGCCGGCGAAGTCGTTCATGTTGACGAGGAAGCTGCTGACCTCGACCACGTCCTCCAGCCCGGCGCCTTCGGCGGCCAGGATGTCGCGGATGTTGCTCAGCACCACGCGCGTCTGCTCGCGGATGTCCAGCCGCATCGTGCCCATCGCATCGACCTCGGCGCCGGCGATGCTGTTGTCCGGCCGCCGGCTGCTGATGCCGGCGGTGAACAGGAAGGGCCCGGCCCGCTTGACGTGCGAATAGTTGCCGCGGGGTTTGGCCTTGTCGGGCAGCACGCTCATGTCGCGCTCTTCCTGAATTCGGGGATGTCGGGCAGCGAGCCCCACATGCAGAAGGACGAAGGCACGGCCGGGAACTGCCGCGGCCGGTAGCTGGCTTCGTCTTCCGGCGCGATGTGGCGCACGCCGGTGGAGTATTCGAAGACCATGCCGTCCGGCCCTTCGAAGTACAGGAACACCGCGCCCGAGGTCGGGTGCCGGCCCGGGCCGAAGACGATCTTCACGCCGCGCTCGCGCAACTGGTACCAGGCGCGCATCACGTCGTCGATGCTGGCCACCTGGTGGTTGACATGCTGGATGCCCGAGCGCGTGGTCGGGAACAGCGCCACCTTGTGGTGCACCGGGTCGATGCGCAGCAGCGCCGCGTCGCCGATGCGGTCGCTGACGCGCGCGCCGAGCATGCCGCACCAGAAGGCCTCGTCGCGCGGCGCGTCGGTGCTGCACAGGCCGATGTGGCTGAAGCCGGTGATGCCGGCATCGCGCGACGGGAAGTGGCGCCGCCCGCTGTGCTGCGGCCGCACCACCAGGTCGATGCGGTTGCCGCTGAGGTCGTTGAAGCTGATCAGGTCGTGCACGCGGCGCTGCTCGCGCGCGTCGGCGCTGCCGCGCTGCACCTCGAAGCCGCGGTCGGACAGCGCCGCGGCGGCGGCTTCCAGCTCGGCGGCGTTGCGCAGCTCGAAGCCCGCCGTGTGGTCGCGCGGGTCGCCCTCGAAGTACACCAGCGTGTGGTCGCGGTCGTCGCTGCGGTAGTAGCGCGCGCCGGCTTCCTCGCGCGCCAGCTCCAGCCCCACCACCTCGCGCGCAAAGCGGTCGGCGGCGTCCAGGTCGCGCGTGCCCAGGCGCACGTAGCGGATGTCCAGCAGGTCGATCAAGCGGCTTCCTCGGGTGGGGGCGGCCAATATAACCGCGCCCCGTGGCCGCGGATATCCGGAGCTGCTACTCCCAGCCGAAGTGCGCGCGCACCGCGCGTGCGGTCTGGTTGATCGGCGCGATCGGCGCCTGCGGAAACTGCAGCAGGCTGGGCGAGCGCACGCCGCCGCCGTTCTGCCCCAGCACCGCGATCGAGCGGATGCGCCAGCCGGCCGCCTTGAAGGCCGCCAGGTAGGCCTGCGCGTCGGGGAAGCGATCGGGATGGTCCGGGTTGGCGCTGGGCGCCAGGCAGCACAGCACCGCGTTGCAGCGCATGCGCGCGGCCTCGGCGATGAAGTCCGCCGGGCCGGCACTTGCTGTCCTGCAGCGTGCCGACGCGCGCATACAGCCGCAGCACCGGCTTGCCGCCCAGCGGCTGGATGTCGCGCACGCTGCGGTTGAAGCAGCCGGTCAGGCTGCGCACCACCGACGCCTTGCGCGTGTTGGGGTTGCCGATGACGATGTAGAGGTCCATGCGCGGGCTACAGCGCCAGGCCCACGTAGTTCTCGGCCACCACGTGCTGCGCGGCGCGCGAGCCGAACAGGTAGTCCAGCTCGGCGCGCTGCATCTTCGCGCCGAACTCGCCGTTCTCCGGGAAGTGGTGCATCAGCCCGGTGAACCACCACGAGAAGCGCTCGGCCTTCCACACCCGCGCCAGCGCGCGCTGCGAATACTGCTCGATGCCTTCGTCGTGGCCGCGGTAGTGCTCGGCCAGCGCGCGCGACAGCAGCGCCACGTCGCTGGCCGCCAGGTTCAGCCCCTTGGCGCCCGTGGGCGGCACGATGTGCGCGGCATCGCCGGCCAGGAACAGCCGGCCGAAGCGCATCGGCTCGGTGACGAAGCTGCGCAGCGGCGCGATGCTCTTTTCCAGCGACGGCCCGGTCACCAGGTGCTCGGGCGGTGTCGGGCGGCAGCCGCAGCTTCAGCTCGGCCCAGAAGGCCTCGTCCGACCAGCGGCCGATGTCGTCGTCCAGCGCGCACTGCACGTAGTAGCGGCTGCGCGTCTTGCTGCGCATGCTGCACAGCGCGAAGCCGCGCTCGTGGTTCACGTAGATCAGCTCGTGCGCCACCGGCGGCACGTCGGCCAGCAGGCCCAGCCAGCCGAAGGCATAGACCTTCTCGAAGGTGCGCAGCGCCGACGGCGGCACGCTGGCGCGGCACACGCCGTGGAAGCCGTCGCAGCCGGCGATGAAGTCGCAGTCGATCTCGTGCGCCTGGCCGTCCTTCAGGTAGCGCACGCGCGGCGAGCTGCCGTCGAAGCCGTGCACGCTGACCTCCTGCGCCTCGTAGACGGTGGGCTGACCCTGGGCGCTGCGCGCGTCCATCAGGTCGTGCGTCACCTCGGTCTGGCCGTAGACGGTGACGCGCTTGCCGGTCAGGCCGAACAGGTCGATGCGGTGGCGCTGGCCGTCGAAGCACATCTCGAAGCCGTCGTGCGGCAGGCCTTCGGCGCGCAGGCGCGCGTCGACGCCGGCCTCGGCCAGCAGGTCCACCGTGATCTGCTCCAGCACGCCGGCGCGGATGCGGCCGAGCACGTACTCGGCGCTGCGCTGCTCGACCACGATGTTGTGCACGCCGTAGCGGTGCAGCAGCGCGCCCAGCAGCAGGCCCGCCGGGCCGGCGCCGACGATGGCGACCTGGGTCTTCATCGCTGCATCTCCATGGTTTGTCCAGGGGCGTAGCGTAACAAGGTGACGATGCGCTAAGGTCGCGCCCCATGATCAATGCCCTGTCTGCGATGCGCCGCGGCCTGCTGTCGGCGCTGGTGCTGCTGCCCTGGGCCGCTGCGCGCGGCGGCGCCGGCGGACGCGATCCTCGGCACCTGGCTCACCGACGACGGCGCCTCGAAGGTCGAGGTCACGGCCGCCAAGGCGGCCGACGGCAGCACGGTCTACAACGGCAAGGTCGTGTGGCTGAAGGAGCCGCTGCGCGACGGCCAGCCGCTGCTGGACAAGAACAACGCCGATGCCGCGCAGCGCAGCCGGCCGATCATGGGCCTGGTGGTGCTGTCCGGCTTCAAGGCCGGTGGCTGCCGGCTACGGCGGCGGAACCGTCTATTCGCCGCGCGCCGGCAAGGCCTACCCCGCGGACCTGGCAGTCACCGCCGATGGCCGGCTCGAGCTGAAGGTCAAGGCCGGCCTGCTGACGAAGACCGACTACTGGACACGTTGAGGAGGCAGACGATGAAGTTGCGTTCCTGGATCGTCGGCGGATTGTTGTTGGCGACGAGCGGCCTGGCGGCCGCGCAGTGGGTGTTCCTGGCCCGACAGGCCATCGGCCGCGTCGAGCAGATGCAGCAGTCGTCGCAGCAGGCGGCGGGCGGCGTCGGCGCGTCCTACGACGTGGCCACGGTCATCGTCGAGGTGCCGGCCGGCAAGGTGTTCGACACCGTGAAGAGCATGCTGGCAAAGAACACCGAAGTGCGCGTCACCAAGACCGACGACGCGCGCCGCTCGGTGGAATTCACCGACGGCCGGCAGATCGGCGGCATCCAGGTCAACGTCATGGGCGACAACCTGGCGCAGCTGATGGTGTCCACCGCGCACCCGGGCATCCCCACGTCGACGACCTCGACCATCGTCGAACGCATCCTCAACGTGTGCAGGGAGCTCGGCGTCAGCTGCCAGCGCGCCGGGTCCTGAGCTACTTGCCGCTGCGCCACTGCTGCCGCCAGAGCTTGTCCAGCTCGGCGGCCAGCGGCGCGCCCGGGTTGCCCAGCAGCGTCGTGCGCCCGGCCTGGTAGACCTTGCCGTAGACCGCGGCTGCCGCCGCGTCGTAGAGCAGCACGCTGTTGTTCTCGCCGCAGTCGTGCGGCTTGCAGACGGCGGCCAGCTGCATCTCGGTGCCGGCCGACACGCAGCGTTTCCAGCTGCGGCGCCGGGCCGGACAGCGTGGCCAGCCACGGCTCGCGCGCCAGCGGGCCCAGCGCCTTCAGATAGGCGCTCTTGAACTTCGGGTCGCGCAGCAGCTCGCTGGGCGCCATCCACTTGGGCGCCGGTGTGCCGGGCAGCGCGTTGCGGTTCGGGTCGCAGTGGCGCAGCTTCTGCCCCATGCACGCCGGGGCCGAGCGTGGCCAGCGACTTCGGCCCGCCTTCGAGCGTGACGAACAGGCCGCTGGCATCGTGCGTCATCACGAACACCAGGCCGTCGCCGCCCTTGACCTCGCCGACATAGGCGATCTTGAAGGCCGGCGGCGCCGCGCCCGAAGGCGACGGTCTTCGAGGACTTGAAGGGCTTGGCGCTCACTGACCTGCCGGACTGTTCGACCGTCATCACGTCGCCGTACAGGCGAACGCGCAGCGCGTTGATGTTGTTGCAGTCGGCGGCATAGACGCCGCCGTAGACGCCTTCCTCGGCGGGTGTGACCTTGGCGGCGCCAGTGCCGGCAGCCCCAGCACGAGCAGCCCCAGCAGCAGTCCACGGGTTCGATGCAGGTTCACGCCCGTTTCTCATTCAGAACAGCGGCGGCGGCAACGCGCTCGTCGGCGGCGCGGCCGGCGTGCTGCCGGTGCGCTGGTCGGCCTGCGCTCACCCAGCCGCCGCCCATGGCCTTGTAGATGTTCACCGCCGAGGCGAACACCTGCGCGCGGATCGACGCCAGGTTCAGCTCGGCCGGGAACAGCGCCTGCTCGGCCTGCAGCACGGTGCTGTAGCTGGTGTAGCCGCCGTCGTACTGCAGCCGCGCCAGCTCGTTGTACTGCTGCAGCGCGGCCACCAGCTTGACCTGCGCGTCCAGCTGCTCCTTCAGCTTCTGGTTGGCGATCAGCGCGTTGTCCACGTCGGCAAAGGCATTGCGGATCGACAGCTGGTAGTTCAGCAGCGCCGCGTTCTGCTGGCTTTCGGCCTGCGCCACCTGGCCGCTGACCGCGCCGAAGCGTGAAGATCGGCCCGGCCAGCGAGCCGGCGTAGCTCCACACCTTGGCCGGGCCGCTGAACAGCTTGGACAGGTCGGCGCTGGCGTTGCCGTAGGCGCCGGTCAGCGAGATGGTCGGGAAGTACAGCGCCTTGGCCGCGCCGATCTGCGCGTTGGCGGCGATCAGCTGCTGTTCGGCCTGAGTCAGGTCGGGCCGGCGTTCCAGCAGCTGCGACGGCACGCCGGCCGGCACCTGCGGCAGCTGCAGGTCGTAGACCGACTTGCCGCGCAGGATCGGCCCCGGGTCGCGGCCGATCAGCACCGCCAGCGAGCTCTGCGTCTGCGCGATCTGCGATTCGATCAGCGGGATCTGCGCCGCGGCCGTCTCGTACTGCGACTGCGCCTGCGCCACGTTCATCATCGACACCTGGCCGTACTGGAACTGCAGCGTGAACAGGTCCACCGATTCCTTGTAGGTCTGCAGCGTCTTCTTGGCCACGTCGAGCTGCGCATCCAGCCCGCGCAGCTGCAGGTAGCTGTTGGCCACCTGCGCCACCAGCGTCAGGATCACGCCGCGCCGCGCCTCGTCGGTCGCCAGCACGTTGGCATAGGCGGCTTCCGACTGGCGGCGGATGCGGCCCCACAGGTCGATCTCCCAGCTGGCCTGCAGCGCGGCCTGGTAGGCCGAGGCCGGGTTCGGGTAGTTGGGGATCAGCGACGCGAAGGCCGGCTCGCGCGTGCGCTCGCGCTGCGCGCCGGCGCCGTAGCCGACGGTGGGGAAGAGCTGCGAGCGCGTCTGCGTCAGGAAGGCCGCCGCCTGCTCGACGTTGGCCGCGGCGATCTGGACGTTGGTGTTGTGCTTCAGCGCCTCGTCGATCAGCTGCTCCAGCACCGGGTCCTGGAACTGCGTGCCACCACGGCGTGTCGGCGGTGGCGGCGGCGTCCTTGGGCTCGTACTGGAAGGCGGCCGGCGCGGTGATCTCGCGGGCGCTTGTAGTCCGGGCCCAGCGTGCAGCCGGCCAGCGCCAGTGCGGCGCAGGTGGTGAGCAGTCAGCCGCAACACCTCAGGCCTCCTCGCTGGCGGCGGGCAGGTTGGCCTTGGCCTTTCGCCTTGGCTTCGGCCTTGGCCTTGCGGCCCTCGCCCCAGCGGTCGAAGATGTAGAAGAACAGCGGCACGTACAGCATCGCCAGCGTGGTCTCGCCGATCATGCCGCCGATGATGCCGGTGCCGATGGAGTGGCGCGCATTGGCCCCCGCACCCACCGCCAGCGCCAGCGGCAGCACGCCGACCGCGAAGGCCAGCGAGGTCATGATGATCGGGCGCAGGCGCTGCTCGCCGGCCAGGCGCGTGGCATCCATGATGCTGTAGCCCTGCTTGCGGAAGTCCACCGCCGCGCGACACGCGCAGCACCGCGTTCTTCGCGCCCAGCCCGATCAGCACCAGCAGGCCGATCTGGAAGTACACGTCGTTCTCCAGCCCGCGGATGTGGTTGACGGCCAGCGCGCCCAGCACGCCGAAGGGGATGGCCGTCATCACCGCGCCGGGCAGCGTCCAGCTCTCGTACTGCGCCGCCAGCACCAGGAAGACGATCAGCAGCCCGAAGACGAAGGCCAGCGACGAGGTGCCGCCGGACTGCTTCTCCTCGAAGGCCAGGCCCGACCAGGCGAAGGTGTAGGAAGGCGGCAGCTCGCGCGCCAGCTCCTCCATCGTGGCGATGGCCTGGCCCGAGCTGTAGCCGGCCGCGGCGTTGCCGATGACCTTGGCCGCCGGAAAGCCGTTGAAGTGCGGCAGCAGGTCGGGCCCGGCCGTCCATTCGGTGCTGACCACGGCCGACAGCGGCACCATCTTGCCCTGGTTGGAGCGCGTGTACAGCCGCGTCAGGTCGCCGGGCGTCTGGCGGAACTGCGCGTCGGACTGCACGATCACCCACCACACGCGGCTGTACTGGCTGAACTGGCTGGCGGTGAGCGAGCCGAACTGCGCCTGGATGGCGCTGTACACGTCCTGCACCGGCACCTGCAGCAGCATCGCCTTCTCGCGGTCGACATCGGCGCGCAGCTGCTGGCTGTTGGCGTTGAAGGTGGTGTTGACGCCGGCCAGCTCGGGCCGCTGCCGCGCCTTGGCCAGGAAGGCCTGCACCTGGTTGCCCAGCTCCACCGGCGAGCCGGCGGCGGTGTCCTGGATCCAGAACTCGAAGCCGCCGGTGGTGCCGATGCCGGGGATGGCCGGCGGCGCGATCGGGATCACCACCGCTTCCTGGATGTGCTTGGCCTGGTCGTAGAAGGCGGTGAGGATGGCGCGCGCGTTCTGCTCCTTCGCGGTCTCGATGTCGGCGTAGCGTTCCTTGAAGTCCTTGAAGGTGATGAAGATGGTGGCCGAGTTGGTCTTGAAGCCGGCGTCGACCAGGCTGTAGCCGGTGATCAGCGAGCGCGTCTGCACGCCGGGGATCTTGGCCAGGATGGCGTCGGCGCGCTCGGCCACCGCCTGCGTGCGCTCCAGGCTGGCGGCCTGCGGCATGATGATCGCCACCATCGCGTAGCCCTGGTCCTCCTGCGGCACGAAGCTGCTGGGCAGGGTGTGGAACAGGTGCCAGATGGCGTACAGGAACACGCCCAGCAGCACGAAGGCCACCACCATGCGCTTGATGACGAATTCCACCGCATGGCCGAAGCCGCGCGTGACGCGGTCGACCTGGCGGTTGAACCAGGCGAAGAAGCCGCGTGTCGGCGGCGGGTTGTGCTTGAGCAGCAGCGCGCACATCGCCGGCGTCGAGCGTCAGCGCGACGAAGCCGGAGATGATCACCGACACGACGATGGTGATGGCGAACTGCTTGTACAGCTGCCCGGTGGTGCCGGGCAGGAAGGCCGCGGGGATGAACACCGAGGCCATCACCAGCACCACGGCCACCAGCGAGCTGCCGATCTCGCCCATCGAGCGGATCGTCGCGTCCTTGGGCGACAGGTGGTGCTGCACCATGTTGCGCTCGACGTTCTCGCACACCACGATGGCGTCGTCGACGACCATGCCGATGGCCAGGATCAGCCCGAAGAGCGTCAGCAGGTTGATCGAGAAGCCCAGGGCCAGCATGCCGCTGAAGGTGGCGACCAGCGAGACGATGATGGCGATCGCGCAGATCAGCGTGGTGCGGAAGCTCTGCAGGAACAGGTAGACCACCAGCACCACCAGCACCAGCGCCTCGGCCAGCGTCTTGATCACCTCCTCGATCGACAGGCGCACGAAGTCGTTGGTGTCCAGCGCGATGGTCGTCTGCAGCCCTTCGGGGAAGCGCGACTTCATCTCGTCCAGCGCCTTGCGCACCGCGTTCGACACCACCAGCCCGTTGGCGCCGGGCTGCTGGTAGATGGCGATCAAGCGTGGCCGGCTCGCGGTTGAGCTGGCTGTCGACGATGTACTGGCGCAGCCCGATCTCGGCGCGCGCCACGTCGCCCAGGCGCACGATGGCGCTGCCGTCGGGGTTGGCGCGCAGGATGATGCGCTCGTACTGGCGCGGGTCGGTGAACTGGGCCTGCGTCACCACCGGGAAGGTCAGCTGCACGTTGCCGGGGCTCGGGTCCTGGCCGATCTGGCCGGCGCCGAACAGCGCGTTCTGCTGGTTCACCGCGTTGGCGATGTCGCTGGTGGTGATGCCCAGCGAGGCCATGCGGTCCGGGTTCATCCAGATGCGCATCGCCTGGTCGGGCACGCCCATGATCTGCGCCTGGCCGGCGCCGGGCACGCGCTTCAGCGCATCGAGCACGTAGACGTTGGCGTAGTTGGCCACGTAGTCGGCGCTGTAGCGCCCGTCCTTGCCGGTGACGGCCACCAGCATCATGATCGACGAGCTCTTCTTCTGCACCGACACGCCCTGCTGCTGCACCGCTTCGGGCAGCGCCGGCAGCGCCAGGTTGACGCGGTTCTGCACCTGCACCTGGGCGATGTCGGGGTCGGTGTCCAGCGAGAAGTACACGGTCAGCACCAGCTGGCCGTTGGCCGAGCTGGTGCTGCTCATGTAGAGCATGTTGTCCACGCCGTTGATCTGCGCCTCGATCGGCGAGGCCACGCTGTCGGCCAGCGTCTTGCTGTCGGCGCCGGGGTAGGTGGCCTGCACCGTCACCTGCACCGGCGTGATGGCCGGGTACTGCTGCACCGGCAGCACCGTCATCGACACCAGCCCGGCCAGGCACAGGATGATCGCGACCACGGCCGCGAAGATCGGCCGTTCGATGAAGAAGCGGGAGAACATGCGCCGGCCGGCCGCGTCTACCGGGGGGCGCTGGCCGCGCCGCCGCGCTCGCGGCCGCCGCTGCGGCGGTGGCCTTGCCGTCGGCCTGCACGACGATCACGGTGGCGCCGGGCGACAGGCGCTGGCCGCCGTCCACCACCAGCTGGTCGCCGGGCTTCAGGCCTTCGTTGACGAACCAGTTGTCGCCCAGCCAGTCACCGAGCACCAGCGGGCGCTGCTCGGCCTTGCCCTGGCTGTTGAGCACCCAGGCGAAATGGCCCTTCGCCCCCTGCTGCACCGCGCGCTGCGGCACCAGGATGGCGTTCGGCCGCACGCCGCCCTTGAGCCGTGCGCGCACGTACTGGTTGGGGCGCAGCACGCCCTTGGGGTTGTTGACCGTGGCGCGGATCAGGAAGGTGCCGGTCTGCGCGTTGTACGACGGGTCGGCGAAGGTGATCTTGCCGCTGAAGGGGAAGACGCTGTCGTCGGGCTGCACCAGCTCCACCGTCATGTTCATGTCCGGCGGCAGCTTCAGGCGCCCGTCGCGGATGTCGTTCTGGATGCGCAGGAACTCGTTCTCCGACAGGCTGAAGTTCACCCACATCGGCGACAGCACCGACACCGTGGTGAGCTGCGCGTTCTGCGGGTTCAGGTAGGTGCCGTCGGCCACCGCCGCATAGCTGCTGACGCCGTTGACCGGCGAGCTGATGACGGTGTAGCTCAGGTCCAGCTGCGCCGAGGTGACCTGCGCCTTCGACTGCTCGACCGCCGCCGCCGCCTGCTCGTACTGGCCGGTCGCGTCGTCCAGGTCCTTCTGCGACAGCGCGTTCTTCGCCGCCAGCGGCTTGGTGCGGTCCAGGTTCTGCTTGGCCACCGTCATCGCCGCCTGGTTGCGCTGCAGCGCGGCGTTGGCGGCGTCCAGCTGCGCCTGGAAGGGCTTCTGGTCCATGCGGAACAGCACCTGCCCGGCCTTGACCACCGAGCCTTCGGTGTAGACGCGCTTGTCGAGGAAGCCCGAGACCCGCGCCTGGATGTTCACCGCCTGCGAGCTCTGCGTCTGCGCGATGTATTCGGCCGAGACCTCGACGTCGCGCGGCTTGACGGTGATCGATGCTCACCTCCAGCGGCGGCGGGGGCAGCTTGGGGATCTCCTTGCCGCAGGCGGCCAAGGACGGCCACGACCGCGAGGGTCGTGAGCAGGGTCGTACGGCGTTTCTTCTCGTGCATGGGCGGCAGTCGACGGCGCAAACGCGGGCGCTGGCCGATTCTGCCGCAGTCAGGCCGGTGCGGGCCGGCGCGGTGCCTCAGCCGCTGCGTCGCGCAGCGGCGATCGAAGTTCCCAGCATCAGCCCCAGGTTCTGCACCGCCGCGCCGGCCGCGCCCTTGCCCAGGTTGTCCAGCACCGCGGCCAGCAGGATCTGCGTGCCGGACCGGTCGTCGAAGACCATCAGCCGCAGCGCGTCGGTGCCGTTCAGCGCGCGCGGGTCCAGGTGGGTCAGCGCCGCACTCTCGGCCAGCGGCAGCACCTGCACCGCGGCGGACGCGGCATGGTGCTCGCGCAATGCCTCGTGCACACGTGCGGGCGTGGCATCGTGCCGGCAACAGGTGCCGGTGCAGCGCGATGCGTCAACACGATGCCCTGGGCAAAGGCGCCGTAGCTGGGCAGGAACAGCGGCGGGTGCGCCAGGCCGGCGTGCTGCTGGATTTCCGGCACGTGCTTGTGGTCGCCCTGCAGCGCATAGACCTGGAAGGGCGGCTGCGCGGCGGCTTGCGCGCCCTCGTGGGCTTCGATGCCGGCACGCCCGCGTCCGCTGTAGCCGGAGCAGGCCTGCACCACCACCGGATAGTCGGCCGGCAGCAGACCCGCGTCGCGCAACGGCCGCAGCAGCGAGACGGCTGCAGTGGGATAGCAGCCCGGATTGCTGACGCGGTGCGCCGCCGCGATGCGCTGCGCCTGTTCGGCCTGCAGCTCCGGCAGTCCGTAGACCCAATCGGCATGCACACGATGCGCCGAACTGGCGTCGAGGATGCGCACCTGCGGGTTGTGCACCCAGGACACCGCCTCGCGCGCCGCGGCGTCGGGCAGGCACAGCAGCGCGATGTCGCAGGCGTTGAGCATCTCGGCGCGCTGCCGCGGGTCCTTGCGCTGCGCCTCGGGCAGCGTCAGCAGTTGCAGATCCGTCCGGCCGCGCAGCCGCTGCACGATCTGCAAGCCGGTGGTGCCCTGGTCGCCGTCGATGTAGATCCGGGGGGTCATCGCGAGTCCTCCTTTGCGAGGCGCGATATTGGCCTGAAGCCCGTCGTGCTGAAAAGTCGAATCTGACAAACTGCGGATTCACGTTTCATGAATGGAGCAGCCGATGCGCGAGATCAACCTGGACCGTCTGCGCACGCTGCTGGCGGTGGCCGAGCTGGGCAGCTTCGCGCAGGCGGCGCGGGCGCTGCACCTGGCGCCGCCGACGGTGACGCAGCACGTGGCCGAGCTCGAGGCGCGCTTCGGCGTGGCCTTGCTGCTGCGTGGCCGGCGCGTGGCGCCCACCAGCGCCGGGCAGGTGCTGGCCGCGCGGGCGCGCCGGCTGCTGGCCGATCTGGACGAACTGGTGGCCGACGTGCAGCTGCATGCCAAGGGGCAGCGCGGCCGCGTCCGGCTCGGCGCCAGCACCGGGGCGATCGCCCACCTGCTGCCACCCGCGCTGGCCGAGCTGGCGCGCGACCATGCCGGCATCGACCTGCAGGTCAGCGTGACGACCTCGGCCGAAGCGCTGGCGCGGCTGGCCGCCGGCACGCTGGATCTGGGCATCGTCGCGCTGCCGCAACCGCCGTTGGCGGGGGTGCGCATCCAGGCCTGGCGACGCGACCCGGTGCTGGCCGTGGTGCCGGCCGACTGGGATGGCCCCGGCGCGCGTGACGCCGGCCTGGCTGGCGGGCCGGCCGCTGCTGCTGAACGACGGCAGCACCCATCTGTCGCGCCTGACCGATGCCTGGTTCGCGCGCGCCGGGCAGCGGCCGACGCCGCGCATCGCGCTGAACTACAACGACGCGATCCGCAGCCTGGTGGCCGCGGGCTGGGGCGCTTCGCTGCTGCCGCGCGAGGGTGAGGCCGTGGCCGCCGACCCGCGCATCGATCTATCGCGCGCTGCGGCCGGCGCTGTGGCGCCCTCTGGGCCTGGCCTGGCGCGCCGGCGCCGACGAGGGCGCGACCCGCCAGGTCATCGCCGTGCTGAAGGCGCTGCCGTCCGCAGGCGGCTGAGCGCTACACGCGCTCGATGATCAGCGCGATGCCCTGGCCGACGCCGATGCACATGGTGCACAGGGCGTAGCGCCCGCCGATGGTTTCCAGCTGATTAAGAGCGGTGGTCGCCAGCCGCGCGCCGCTGGCCCCCAGCGGGTGGCCCAGCGCGATGGCGCCGCCGTTCGGGTTGACGCGGGCATCGTCGTCGGCCACACCCAGGTCGCGCAGGACGGCCAGGCCCTGCGCGGCGAAGGCCTCGTTGAGTTCGATCACGTCCATCTGCTTCAGCGACAGTCCGGTCAGCTCCAGCACCTTGCGTACCGCCGGCGCCGGGCCGAAGCCCATGATGCGCGGCGCCACGCCAGCCGTGGCCATGCCGACCACGCGCGCACGCGGCTTCAGGCCGTGGCGTGCGGCGGCGGTTTCGCTGGCCAGCAGCAGGGCGCAGGCGCCGTCGTTCACGCCGCTGGCATTGCCGGCGGTGACCGTGCCGTCCGGCTTGACCACACCCTTCAGCTTGGCCAGCGCTTCGAGCGAGGTTTCGCGCGGGTGTTCGTCCTTGCTCACGATGACCGGGTCGCCCTTCTTCTGCGCGATGCTCACCGCCGTGATCTCGCCGTCGAAGAAGCCGCTCTTCTGCGCCGCCACCGCCTTCAACTGCGAGGCCAGCGCCATGCGGTCCTGCGCCTCGCGCTCGATCTTGAACTGCGTGGCCACGTTCTCCGCCGTCTCGGGCATCGAATCGATGCCGTACTGCTCCTTCATCAGCTTGTTGACGAAGCGCCAGCCGATGGTGGTGTCGTACACCGCATTGGCGCGCGCGAACGCGCTCTCTGCCTTGGGCATGACGAAGGGCGCTCGGCTCATGCTTTCCACGCCACCGGCGATCATCAATTGCGCCTCGCCACATCGGATCGCGCGCGCCGCGCTGCCCAGCGCATCGAGGCTGGAGCCGCACAGGCGGTTGATGGTGGCGCCCGGCACCTCGACCGGCAGGCCGGCCAGCAGGCTGGCCATGCGCGCGACATTGCGGTTGTCCTCGCCGGCCTGGTTGGCGCACCCGTAGAGGACGTCACCGATGGCCTGCCAATCGACCTTGGGGTTGCGCGCCATCAGCGCGCGGATCGGAACGGCGCCCAGGTCGTCGGCACGCACCGACGACAGCGCGCCGCCGTAGCGGCCGAAGGGGGTGCGGATGGCGTCGCAGATGAAGGCGTGGTTCACGGTCATTTCTCCTCGGCAGGGTGGCGGCATGGCGACGAACCGACGCGGTGGATGCGGCAGCGTCGCGCCAGTGTAGACCCGGCCCCGTCGGCCAGCGCCGACGCGGCACTGGGGAAGATCTTGTCGATCATCGGCATGGATTCATCCGCTTGCGTGGCCGGGTTCGTCGCGTGGCTGCGCCGCCGATCGCGTGCTAGCCTGATCCGCACAGCCCAGCGCAGGAGCCCGCCGATGCAACTCACGCTATCTCATACCCAGGGGCCGGCCGAACCGCCGCTGCGCGACATCACACTCGGCCAGCTGTTGGTCTGGGCGGCCGAGACCACGCCCGATCGCCTGGCGTTGATCGCCGGCGTTCCCGACCCCGCGGCGCGCCGGCAATGGACCTACGCCGAGCTGTACCGCGACGCCGAGCGCACCGCGCGTGCGCTGCGCGCGCGCTTCGAGCCGGGTGAGCGTGTCGCGGTCTGGGCACCGAACCTGCCCGAATGGGTGCTTCTGGAGTTCGGCTGCGCACTGGCCGGTGTCGTGCTGGTGACGGTGAACCCGGCCTTCCGCGCGCATGAGCTGGAATACGTACTGAAGCAGTCGCGTTCGGCCGGCATATTCGTGGTCGAGTCCTTCCGCGGCAACCCGATGCGGGCCACCGTGCAGCAGGTGGCGCCCAACTGCGCGGAGTTGCGCCATGTGATCCGCTTCGACCAGTGGCAGGATTTCCTTGCCGGCGGCGATGCTCCAGGTATCGCGCTGCCCGCCGTGAAGTCCACCGACCCGGTCATGATCCAGTACACCTCGGGCACCACAGGCTTCCCCAAGGGCGCGCTGTTGCACCACCGCGGGCTGGCGAACAACGGCGCCCACACGGCGCACCGCATGGGCCTGCGTGACGGCGTGGTGTGGATCACGACCATGCCGCTGTTCCACACCGGCGGGTGTGTGTGCTGCGTACTCGGTGCGCTGTCGGTGCGCGCGACCAATGTGCTGGTCGAGGCCTTCGAGCCCGGCCTCGTGCTGGAGCTGTTCGACAGCTACAAGGGCAACGCCATGATCGGCGTGCCGACGATGCTGGTGGCCATGATGGAACACCCCGGCTTCGCCAGCACCGACCTGTCGCAGGTGCAGGGCATCTGCTCCGGCGGGTCGACCGTGCCGGCGGCGCTGGTGCGGCGCTTCGAAGACAAATTGGGCGCGCCCTTCACCATCGTCTTCGGCCAGACCGAATGTTCGCCGGTGGCGACAATGACGCGGCCCGACGACAGCGTCGAGGACAAGGCCGGCACCATCGGCACGCCGCTGCCGCACGTGGAGGTGAAGATCATCGACCCGGGCACCGGCCAGACGCTGCCCGTGGGCCAGGTCGGCGAGTTCTGCACACGCGGTTACCTGGTGATGCATGGCTACTTCGAGAACCCCGAGGCCACCGCCGCCGCGATCGACGCCGACGGCTGGCTGCACACCGGCGACCTGTGCGCGATGGACGCGCGCGGCTACTGCACGGTGGAAGGGCGGCTGAAGGACATGATCATCCGCGGCGGCGAGAACATCTACCCACGCGAACTGGAAGAACTGCTCTTCCGCCACCCCAGCGTCGGCGAGGTCGCGGTGGTCGGCCTGCCCGATGCCAAGTGGGGCGAGCAGGTGGCGGCCTTCCTGCGCGCCAAGCCGGGCCAGCGCATCGACAAGGAGCGCGCTGATCGCCTACATGCGCGAGCACCTGGCGCCGACGAAGACGCCGCGCCACTGGTTCGTGCTCGATGCCTTTCCCCTCACCGGCTCGGGCAAGATCCAGAAGTTCAGGTTGCGCGAGCAGTGGGCGGCAGGCGAACTGGCCGAGGTCTGAATTTGTCGCCAGCCTCGCTGGTGCACACCTTCGACCTGCCACTGTAGGGGACCCCCCGCGATCGAGCGCCCGCGAGTGCGGGGGTTTCGGCCTTGGCCACTCATTCGCGGGCTGTTTGCGCGCGGCGTGGTTGCCTACTCTGCCTTTCGGGATGGCAAACGTTGGGTTCGCCATCCATCAACCCTGGAACCCAAGAGAGGCACCAAATGAAACTGCGGATTACTACTATCGCTGCCGCGCTGGCCCTTGCCGGTGCGGCAATTCCGGCGCTGGCCGGCGGCCACGACCGCGACCGAGGCCGCGACAACGACAACTTCGAGAATCGCTCGAAGGCCGAGCACAAGGACTGGGACTTCAAGAAGGACTGGAGGGATGACAAGGACTGGAAGGACTTCTCGAAGCATTGGGACAAGGACTGGGATCGCCACGTCGGACTCGACGCCCCTTGCAACCCGGTTCCTGAACCCAGCTCCTATGCGCTCATGGCCGCAGGCCTGGCCGGGGTCGGCTTTGTCGCGCGCCGTCGCCGCAAGAACTGACGCCTCGCCGCAACCGGACCACTGCGCTGAGGGCCGCCGGCAGGCGGCCCTCTTTTTTGCAAGGCGGCGGCGCTCCTGCCTATCAGGCCGGCTTCCAGAAGATGTAGTCGGCCTGGTACTTCACGATCTCGCGCTTGCCCTTGGCTGCGCTGTCGCACGCCATGGCTGGCGCCACACCACCCTTGGTGGCGACGCGCTGGATGTAGCTCAGACCAGACATCGCACCCGATCCGCTCGCCGGGTTGGCCTTCACCAGCTGCAACGGAATGTTGCCGGTGCTGGCCGGCGCCACCGCCACCTGCGTGCCGGTGATGGCCGAGCCGTCGTTGGCTGCCCAGGTGGCTGGCGGGCCGAAATAGCGGCCGACGACGCGGCCCTGGCGGTCGGTGAGCGACGCGGCGGGCCCGACGAAGACCCACTCGTACTGGCCGGCGGCCGCGACCTTGTCGCGGCATTCGTAGGTGATGTCGCCGGCGCCGACGGTTTCCATCGCCACGCCATGGCCGGCGGGCACCTGCACGGCGGCCGGCAGCGCGGCTTGCGAGAACGGCGTCGCCATCATCGGCGACATGGATGTACCGGCGCAGGCCGACAGCAGGCCGGCGACGGCGGTGGGAAGCAGAACCCTGCAAGTGAAATGAGCTGACATCGAAGACCTCCGTGGGTTGGGTGAGCGCGGCGCAGCACCGGCCCCGGTACTGCACGCCCTGACCCATACGCAGCAGCGGCCCGGTTGGATGCGCTGGGTTGCGCTCGCATGTCGCGCCGCAGCGCGGCAAGCGGCTCGCTACGGCGCCACCGGCGTGGCCTTGGGTAGTGCCATGCCGCGGCGCTGCATCTCCTCGCGCACAAGATCCGGGCGGTCGCTGACGATGCCGTCCACGCCCAGGTCCATGATGCGGGCGATCTGCGCTGGGTCGTTCACCGTCCAGGCCAGCACCGTCAGGCCCAGCGCCTTGGCTTCCTTCACCTTGGCGGCATCCAGGTCGCCATAGAAACTCGACCAGATGCGCCCGCCGGCAGCCTTGATCATCTTCGGCACCGAGCCATGCTCGGCATGGCCGAAGCCGGCGGTCCAGGGTGAGGTGCCCGGTTTGCCGGCACCGATGTTGTCGAACTGGCGCTGGATCGACAGGTACACCGTGCCGATCTCGGGCGCCTCTTTCTGCACCACCTGCAGCGTGCGCCAGTCGAAGGACTGGATGGTCGTGCGTTGCGCAAAGCCTGCGTCGCGCACCGACTTGATCAAGGCGCGTGCGAAGGGCTCGGGCGCGCATCGTCTCGTCGGGCGCGGTGGGCGTGAGCTTGGTTTCCAGCGCCAGGCGCACGTCCGCGTTGCCCGACTTCCTGACCAGTGCGAACAGTTCGTCCAGCTTCGGCAGGCGCGCGCCGTCGTGCGGCTTTTGATCCGGGTACAACGCGGCGTAGCGCGTGCCGGGTTTGAGCCGGCCGACGTCGTAGCGCTGCAGTTCGGCAAAGTTCGTCAGCCAGATCACCGGCCCGCGTGCCGTGAGGAACTGGCCGTCGGGTCCGCGCGTGATGTCCGGGTTGAGGGCCGGGTCGTGCGAGATCACGAGCACGCCGTCGCGCGTGATGGCGATGTCGGTTTCCAGCGTGTTCACGCCCAGCGACAGCGCCAGCGCAAAACCCGGCAAGGTGTTTTCCGGCGCCAGAGCGCGCGCGCCGCGGTGGCCCTGCAGATCGAAGGCCTGCGCGTGCAGACAGGCGCAGAACAGCGCGACGGTGATCCAGGATTTCACGCCATCTCCGGCAAGGGGTCGATGCGCATTGTCGAAGGCGGGCGATGCCCCCACGCTACAGGATGCCGTGCAGCGCGAACACCTCGCGCAGGCTCTTGCCCTGGCGCAGCAGCGCGAAGGAATCGATCTCCTTGTCCAGCTTGGCGAAGGCCAGGCGCAGGACCTCCGCCTCGGCGCGGCGCGGGATCACGACCACGCCGTCGGCGTCACCGAAGATCAGGTCGCCACTGTCGACGCGCACGCCGTCACATGTGACGGGCACGTCGATGGCTCGCACCTCGCCGCGGCCCTTGCTGTCCAGCGGCGCGATGCCGCGGTGGAACACCGGGAACTGCATCTCGCGGATGGCCTGCGTGTCGCGCACGAAGCCGTCGGTGATGCAACCCGCCGCCTTGCGCACATGGCTGGCGGTGGTGAGCAGCGCACCCCAGGGCGCAATGCGCTGCGAGCCGCCGCAGGCCATCACGGCCACCTCGCCCTCGGCCAGGCTGTCGATGAGTTGGATCTCCAGCGCATAGGGGTTGTGGCCGGGTGGCACTTCGCACACCTCCACATAGATGGCAGTGCGTGCGCGGCCGCACAGTACCAGCGCCGCGTCCAGCGGCCTTGTCGCCGCGCTGAAGGCCTGGTGGCGAAACCCGGCTTCGTCCAGCGCGTCGGACAGCAGGGCGGTGTTCAGGCGCTTGCGGATGTCTTGCAGGTCGGTTGGCGGCGTCATCGTCGATTCCTTGTGTTGGCTCATTTCAGCTCGGGAAAGTCTTCTTCCCAGAACTCCAGCACCCCGCGCTCGCCGCGCGTGCGGCGTTCGTCCTCGGCCTGGCGCAGTTGCACACGCCGGATCTTGCCGGAGATGGTTTTCGGCAGCTCGGCAAACTCCAGCCGGCGCACACGCTTGTAGGGCGCAAGGCGTTCGCGCAGAAACTGCAGGATCGACAACGCCGCCTCTCGTGACGGCTGGTTGCCGGGCTTGAGCACCACCACCGCCTTGGGCACCGCCAGCTTGATGGGGTCGGGGCTGGGGATGACGGCGGCTTCGGCCACGAGCGGGTGTTCGATGAGCGCACTTTCCAGCTCGAAGGGGCTGATGCGGTAGTCGCTGGCCTTGAACACGTCGTCGGCGCGGCCCACGTACCAGTAATAGCCGTCGGCGTCGCGTCGCGCCACGTCGCTGGTGCGGTAGAACGCGCCGCCCAGCGCTTCCTGCGTCTTGTCCGGTAGGCCTTCGTAGCCCTGCATCAGGCCGGTGGGCACGGGTTGCAGCGTCACCGCCAGCTCGCCTTCGTCGGCCAACTGGTCTTGAGGGTCGAGCAGCACCATGCGGTAGCCAGGCATGGGCTGGCCCATCGAGCCGGCGCGCACCGCCAGGCCCGGCGGGTTGCCGACCATGCAGGTGCTTTCGGTCTGGCCGTAGCCGTCGCGCAGCGTCAGGCCCCAGGCCTTGCGCACCTGCTCGATGACCTCGGGGTTGAGCGGCTCGCCGGCGCCGATGACCTCGTTCAGCTTCACCGGCCACTTCGCCAGGTCTTCGAGGATGAGCACGCGCCACACGGTCGGCGGCGCGCACAGTGAAGTGACGCCGCAGCGCACGATCGTGTCCAGCGTGAATTTCGCGTCGAAGCGCGCCTGGTTGAGCACGAAGATCGTCGCACCGGCGTTCCACGGCGCGTAGAAGCTGCTCCACGCATGTTTGCCCCAGCCCGGCGAGCTGATGTTCAGGTGCACGTCGCCCGGCCGCAGGCCCAGCCAGTACATGGTCGTCAGGTGGCCGACCGGATAACTCTGTTGCGTGTGCATCACCATCTTTGGCAGCGCGGTGGTGCCGCTGGTGAAGTACAGCAGCAGCGGGTCCGTGGCGCGTGTCGGTGCGTCAGGCGTGAACTGCGCGGGCGCCTCATCGGCCTGCGCATAGTCCACCCAGCCCGGCAGGTGGGCGCCGACCAGCGTGCGGGTGTAGTCGCCCGGCACCTCGGCGAAACGCGCCGCGCCGGCCGTGTCGGCCACCACATGGCGCATGCGCCCGCGCTGCACACGGTCCGTCAGATCGGCGGCCGACAACAGCGTCGTCGCGGGGCTTACCACCGCGCCGAGCTTGATGGCCGCCAGCGTCAGCTCCCACAGCGCCACCACGTTGGGCAGCATCAGCAGCATGCGATCGCCGCGTTTGACGCCACGCGCGCGCAGCCAGTTGGCGATGCGGTTCGAGCGCTCGGCCATCTGCATGAAGCTCAGGCGCTGTTCGCTGCCGTCCTCGTTGACGACCCATAGCGCGGTGCGGTGATTGCCTTGCGCCATCACGTCGAACCAGTCCAGTGCCCAGTTGAAATGCTCGAACATGGGCCAGCGAAAGCCGGCGCAGGCGGCCGCATGGTTGCCGCGCTGGGACAGCAGGAACTCACGTGCCTCGGTGAAGGCCTGGGTCGGCGATGGGTTCATGGGGGTTGGTTGGCAAGCAGGCATGGCGCCCGGGCGCACAATTGTGTAGGCTTTGCTCCTGTCCCGACCGGAGTCCGAGATGAAACCCGTATCCGAATTGCTCAAGGGCCGCGAGGGCACGCTGTGGCATGCCCGCCCCGACGACACCGTGTTCCAGGCACTGCAATTGCTGGCCGAGTACGAGGTCGGTGCGTTGATGGTGATGGAGCGGGGCAAGGTGGTGGGCGTGGTCTCGGAGCGCGACTACACGCGCAAGGTGGCGCTTCAGGGCCGCAACTCGAAGGAAACGCCGGTCAGCGAGATCATGACGCGCAACGTGCTTTACGTGACGCCGGACACAGGCACGCGAAAGTGCATGGCGCTGATGAGCGAGAAGAAGATCCGCCACCTGCCGGTGATCGACGGCGACACGGTGATCGGCATGATCTCCATCCGCGACATTCTGGACGACATCATCGCCGACCACGAGGCGACGATCGCGCAGCTCGAGAGCTACATCCGGTCGTAGCGACATCGGTCGAGATCTTCACGGTGGTAGGCAAAGTACAGCGCCGCATTCGGGATGACGCCGATCACGGCTGCGCGAACGCGCATCGGATGGCGGACCGGGCAGCAGCATGCAGTAGTTGAGCGCATGCAGGAAGCGCCTCTCGCTGATCCGGCGGCGCGAGGCGTGCTTGCGTCGGCAAGGTCGGCGGGCATGGAGGGTGGGCAGGCGTGGCCCATGCTGCAGGTGGCGTCGATTCGGCCGGTCGGGGCAGAATCCAAGCCAACCCCGAAGCCACCGCAGCCGCCCACCCACCATGACCCATGACTTCGACGCCCGCTCGATCCGCGCCCTGGCCTTCGATGTGTTCGGCACCGTCGTCGATTGGCGCGCGTCGATCGTGCGCGAAGGCCAGATGTGGTCCGCCGCCAAGGGCCTGCAGGTGGACTGGCCGGCCTTCGCCGACGCCTGGCGCGCCGGTTACGCCCCGGCGATGGACCGCACCCGCGGGGCCGGCGTGGCCTGGGCCGACATCGACACGCTGCACCGGCAGATTCTCGACAGCCTGCTGCCGCGCTTCGGCCTGCAGTCGATGAACGAAGACGAGTTGGTGCAACTGAACCTTGTGTGGCATCGGCTGATGCCCTGGCCCGATTCGGTGGGCGGGCTGAACCGGCTGCGGCGCCGCTTTCCCGTCAGCACGCTGTCCAACGGCAACGTTTCGCTGCTCGTGGACATGGCGCGAAACGCCGGCCTGCCCTGGGACTGCGTGCTCTCCGGTGAGCTGATCCACAAGTACAAGCCCGATCCCGAGGTCTACCTGATGGCCGCGCGGCTGCTGGGTTGCACGCCGCCGCAGTTGATGCTGGTGGCCGCGCATACCAGCGATCTGGAAGCTGCCAAGGCCTGCGGCCTGCGCACGGCCTATGTGCACCGTGCACTGGAGTTCGGCGCCGAGGCGCCGGCGCGGATGGCGCGTCCCGAGGGTTTCGATCTGGTCGCCAGCGACTTCTACGATCTGGCGCGGCAGCTGGATGCCTAATCGCGCATGAACGAAGCCGCCGCCGGTGAGGTGCTGCTGCTGCGCGCCTACGAGACCACCGGCTGTCGCGTCCTGGACCGATGAGGATCGCAGCGGAGCCACGCGCATGGCGCTGCAGTCCGTGGGAACCGATGCGGCTGCTGAAGACTTCCTCGTCGCGCGCGCGCAGGCGGCCTTGCCGAAACTGGCATCGCGTGACCCGCTGTTGCCGCGCTGGCGTGCGCTGCGGCCGTGGCGCAGCGAATGGCTGTGGTTGGCGGCGGTACTCGCATTCGCGCTGGGCGTGGTGGTGGACCACATCGGCAGCGCGCAACGCATCAACCTGCTGGCGCCGCCGATCTGGGCGGTGATCGCGTGGAACCTGGCGGTCTATGTCGCGCTGCTGGTGAATGCGGCCCGCGGTGCCCGGCCCGCGGGCGCGCTGCGGCGTGGCCTGGTTTCGTTGTGGCGCCGCTGGCGTGCGCGCTCCGTGCCCGCGGGCACCGGCAGACAGTGCGCCGGCCTGGAACCGCTTCTTCGCCGACTGGACCGTGCTCGGTCTGCCCTTGAACAGCGCACGCATGGCGCTGGTGCTGCACTTCGGCGCGGCGGCGCTGGCCCTGGGCCTGATGGCCGGCTTGTACCTGCGCGGCCTGGTGCTGGACTACCGCGTCGGCTGGCAAAGCACCTTCCTCGATGCCGGCACCGTGCATGCGCTGCTGTCCACATCTGCTCGCGCCGGCCAGCGCGCTGTCCGGCATCGCCGTGCCCGACGTCGCCGGTGTGCAGGCGTTGCGCATGCCGCAGGCGGCGGGCACACCCGCCGCGTCGGCGGCGCCGTGGATTCACCTGTATGCGCTGCAGTTGTTGCTGCTCGTGGTGGTTCCGCGCCTTGCGCTGGCGCTGTGGGCCGGCCTGCGCGCAAGGTCGCTGCAGCGGCAGTTTGCGCTGCCGTTGGACGAGCCGTACTTCCAGCGGCTGCTGTTGCAGCAACGCGGCGGCGCCATGCCGATCCGTGTCTGGCCGCATGCGCGTGCGCCCGACGGGCCGACCCTGGCCACGCTGAAGCGGCTGTTCGCCCGCGTCTTCGGTGAAGGTGCGTCGCTGCACATCGCGCCCACCGTGGCCTACGGCGCCGAGCACGAGCCTTCCGGTGCCGCGGCCGACGGCGCATTGCGCGTCACCCTGTTCGACCTGGGCGCCACGCCCGAGGCGGAGAGCCAGGGCCGCCTGCTGCGCGCGCTGGCGGCACCCACCGCCGCGCCGCCGTTGATGCTGGTGGACGAAGCCGCCTTCGTGCAGCGCTTCGGCGCCGGTTCGCCGCGCCTGGCCGAGCGCCGCCAGGCCTGGCGTTCGCTGGCCGATGCGATGGGCAGCCCGGTGGTGTTCGTTGACCTGCGCTCGGGTGACCTGGCCGCAGCCGAGGAGGCGCTGCAGCAGGCGATGCAGGCGCACACTGCGCTGTCCCCGTCACGGGCCTTGTCGACATGAGCCTCGGACCGCAGAGCCTGCAGCTCAGCCTGGTGTCGCACACCAACGTGGGCAAGACCACGCTGGCGCGCACGCTGCTCGGCCGCGATGTCGGCGAGGTGCGCGACGCGCCGCATGTCACCGAGTTCGCCGACGCCTACGAAATGCTGCGCACGGAAGGGGGCGAGACATTGCGCCTGTGGGACACGCCCGGCTTCGGCGACAGCGTGCGCCTGCTGCAGCGCATGCAGCAGTCGGGCAACCCGCTCGGCTGGTTCCTGAGCCAGGTGTGGGACCGCTGGCGCGACCGGCCCTTCTGGGCCAGCCAGCAGGCGCTGCGCCACGTGAGCGAGACCACCGACGTCGTGCTCTATCTCGTCAGCGCCGCCGAGGAGCCGGCGGCCGCCGCCTACGTGGCCAGCGAGATGGCGCTGTTGCGCTGGGTCGGCAAGCCGGTGATCGTGCTGCTCAACCAGATGGGTATGCCGCGCGAGGCCGTGCTCGAACAGGCCGAACTGCAGCGCTGGCGCGAGCATCTTGCCCCCTTCGAGCCGGTGGCGCAGGTGCTGCCGATGGACGCCTTTGCGCGCTGCTGGGTGCAGGAGCTGGTGCTGCTGCAGGCCATCGAGCAGTGCCTGCAAGGTGAGCGCCGCGCGCTGATGCAGCGCCTGAGCGCCGCCTGGCGCGCACAGCGGCTGGCCGTGTACGACGCGTCGGTCGATGCGCTGGCGCAGAGCATGGCGCGGCTGGCCGCATCGCGCCAGGACGTGGCCGATGCGGCCGGGCTGCGCGCCGGGCTGCGCAAGCTGGGCAGCGCGCTCGGCCTGCGCAGCGACGAGCGCAACCCCACCGTGCTGGCCCAGGCGGCGCTGGCGGCCGATCTGGACACCGAAGTCCGCGCCAGCACCACGCAGCTGATCGAGCTGCACGGCTTGTCGGGCCAGGCGCAGGGCGAGATCCTGGAGCGTCTGGCCAGCCACTACCAGTTGCAGCTGCGCATGGACGAGAGCAAGGCGGCGCTGATCGGCGGCGCGCTCACCGGCGCGCTGGTCGGGCTCAAGGCCGACGTCGCCTCGGGCGGCCTGACGCTGGGCGGCGGCCTGCTTGCCGGCGGCTTGCTCGGTGCTTTAGGCGCCGCAGGCCTGGCGCGGGCGGTGAACCTGGTGCGCGGCACCGACCAGTCCTGGTTGGCCTGGAACGCCGAGGCGCTGGATACCTTGCTCGAGGCAGCGTTGCTGCGCTACCTGGCCGTGGCCCATTTCGGCCGCGGCCGCGGTGAATGGGCGCGTGCCGAAACGCCGCCCCACTGGAAACCGGTGGTGGAGGCCGCGCTCGCCGCCGAGGCCGACACGCTGGCCGCGCTGTGGGACAGTCGTGGCACCCACTGGGCCGACGATGCGGTGGCATCGATGCTCGCACCGCGGCTGCGACCGCTCATCGACCGGCTGCTGCGCAAGGTGCTGGCGCAGCTGTATCCGCAATCACCAGTGCCGCAGCCCGGCTGACGTGCCGGCGGAACTGAAGCACGGCTTGGCGGCTCTGACGCGCTGCATGCACAGCCAACGCCATTTCACGACGTACACCGCCCGCCGCAGCTTCCTGGGCCGGGCTGCGGCTGTGGTGGCTGCCACGGCGCTGCCTTGGCCGGCCACGGCCCTCGCCGCGCCGGCTGCGTCGGTCGCGTCAGCCAGCGCGCTGGCGCTGCGGCGCATCCCGTCCAGCGGCGAGATGCTGCCGGTGATGGGGCTGGGCAGCTGGATCACCTTCAATGTCGGTACCGACGAGGCCGCGCGCGCGGCCAGTGTCGAGGTGGTGCGCGCCTTCTTCGCCGAGGGCGGGCGCCTGATCGATTCGTCGCCGATGTATGGCTCGTCGCAGCCGACCATCGGCCACGCGCTGGCGCAGCTCGGCCGGCCGGCGACGCTGTTCTCGGCCGAGAAGGTGTGGATCGGCGATGCGACGCGCGGGAGCGCGCAGATGGAAGCATCGCGCCAGTTCTGGGGCGTGCCGCGCTTCGACCTGATGCAGGTGCACAACCTGCTGGCCTGGCAGCAGCATCTGCCCAAGCTGTTCGAGATGAAGGCCGCCGGGCGGCTGCGCTACGTGGGCATCACCACCTCGGAAGGCCGGCGCCATGCCGAGATCGAACAGGTGATGCGCAGCCAGCCGATCGACTTCGTGCAGATCAGCTACAACCTGCTCGACCGCGAGGTCGAGCAGCGCATCCTGCCGCTGGCGATGGAGCGTGGCATCGGCGTCATCGTCAACCGGCCGTTCCGCGAAGGCGCACTGCTGCAGCAGCTGTCGCGTCACCGTTTGCCCGATTGGGCGGCGCAGATCGACTGCGCACATTGGGCCCAGGTGGCGCTGAAGTTCGTGATCACGCATCCGGCCGTCACCTGTGCGATTCCGGCCACCAGCCGGGTGGCGCATCTGAGGCAGAACATGGCGGCGGCGCGCGGGCGCATGCCCGACGCCGCGCTGCGCGAGCGCATGGCGCGCGAGGTTGCGGCGCTGTGAACAGCGTCAGCCGCCGCCGGGTGGTGGCGATCGACCGCACGCCGGAGCACGCGTGAGCGAATGGTGGAGCTACAGGCCGTCGGATTTCCTGATGTTCTCGCCGCGCATCTACTGGCGGCTTTTCGAGTCGCTGAACGCGGCCGTCTGGCCGGCGCAGGTGGTGCTTGTCGGCGTGGCGCTGGCCTGGGTGGGCGGATTCGTGCACGGTGGGCGTGGCCGTGGCGATGCCGTGCTGCGATGCGCCGCCGCGGCGCTGGCGCTGTGCTGGCTGTGCGTGGCCTGGGCTTTCCTGTGGCAGCGTTATGCGCCGATCAACTGGGCGGCCTACAGCTTCGCCGCGGCTTTCGTGCTGCAGGCTTTGGGCCTATTGGCGCTGGCCGGCATGGGTGGTGTGCAGGCCACCGTGCCTTCGCTCGCGGTATGCGGTCGGCATCGCGCTGCTGCTGTGGGCGCTGCTGGGCCACCCGCTGCTCGCCTGGGGCGCCGGGCGGCCGTGGCAGCAGGCTGAAGTCTTCGGCCTGGCGCCTGACGCCACGGCCTTGGGCACGCTGGGTTGGCTGCTTCTGCTGGCGGGCACGCGCGCCGCGTCGCGCCGGTTGCTGCGATGCCTGTGGGTGCTGCCGCTGCTGTGGTGCATGCTCAGCGCCGCCACGCTGTGGACCATGGGCTCGGTGCAGGCTGCGGTGCTGCTGGCAGGCGTGGTGCTGGCGCTGGCGGCTGTGCTGCGGCGCTGAAGCGCTCCCTCCTGCGCGACCGCGTTGGCGCCGCACGACCGCCGCGCAAGGGCGAATCTATCGCTGCGCTCTGGACGCAGCCCGTGCTTGAAAGTAGGCTCGAGGCGCAGCACTCACCACGAAACGAGACCCCGATGAAGAAAACCGTGAAATCGATGGTCGACGAGGCCACCGCGGCCATCACGACCTACAGCATCGAAGAAGCTCGCGACCTGCACGGTCGCGAGGATGTGCAGTTCATCGACATCCGCGACATCCGCGAGTTGGAGCGCGAAGGCGTCATTCCCGGGGCCTTCCACGCGCCGCGCGGCATGCTCGAGTTCTGGGTCGACCCCGAGAGTCCGTACCACAAGCCTGTGTTCGCGCAGGGCAAGCGCCTGGTGCTGTTCTGCGCTGCGGGCTGGCGCTCGGCGCTGGCCACCAAGACCTTGCAGGACATGGGCCTGCCGCAGGTGGCGCACATCGACGGCGGCTTCAGCGGCTGGAAGGCCGCCGGCGCGCCGGTGCTGGATAAGTCAGCCAAATCGGCGGCATCGAAGGCGTAGGCGATTGCCGGCTACCGTCGCATGGGTGACAGCGCGCCCCTGGCCCGAATAGCGCGCGTCTTGCTCAGTGGCGCTTGCCGCCCACGGCAGCGCGACGCACATAGAAGGCCACGGCGGGCGTTTCCATCAACGGCTTGCCGGCAGCGTCGACCACGAACAACTGCACGCTGTGCTCGCTGTTCGTGCCGGCCGCCGCCCATGACCAGTCCGACGCTCCGATGCGCACGCCGGTACTGCGGTACACGCCGTTCAGCAGGTTGCCATCGAGCAGAACGCGCACCCTGTCGCTCGGCCTCAGCGGTGGTGTCAGCGTGGCGGAGACGGCAAATTCGCCGGTATTGCTGTGCACGGTGTCCTGCGCGGCCGGACGATCGATGACAAATCGGCGATAAGGCGGCGGTGCGGCTGCCGCCGATGCGGGCGGCGTGGGCGCTTTGGCGGCAGGTGCCGAGACCACGTTGGGCGTCTGCAGTTGCACGGGCGCCGCGCCGGCCGAGGGCCGGTCGGAGAACACCGGGCCAGCCTTGTCCTTCGACTCGTACACCGTCTGCGCCCCCGCGGGCGCCATGACGTGCGTGGCGAGCATGGCAGCAAGAATCCAGCGGTGGTTCATCATCGGCCCAGGTAGTGGTGACGCCGCGGTCGGCAGCGTTCGCAGAAATTGTTCCATTTGGGACACGGCGGGCGGGGTGCCTTTGCGTGAAGGCGGTCACGCGCGGAGGGGCGGGACGCCCGGCTTTCCCGCCGCGAATGCGGCGAAGCGCCGCACCGAGCTTGCCGGAGAGCCCATGCGAAGGCGTCTGCCAGAATGCCTTTCGACTTGGAGCCCTGCCATGGACCTGCCCGGATACCTTCGCATCCAGGCGCGTGCCAACGCGCTTTCCAATCACCGCCTGGGGCGCAGCCTGGCGACGCTCGGCGACGGTGAATGGCATGCGCCGCGCTTGGGTTTTTTCCCCAGCCTGGCGCTGACCTTGAACCACATCCTTGCGGTGGACCGCTACTACATCGGCGCCTTGCGCCGCGATGACGGGCTGGTCGCGCAATACGCCGCGTTCCAGCCCTGTGCCGACGCGCTCGAATGGGTGCGCCGCCAGCACGAAAGTGACCTGCAGCTGGTGGTCTTCTGCGATGCGCTCGACGCCGCGGCCGTCGACGCATGGATCGACATGCCGCGCCGCGACCACGTGCAACGCGACCGCACCGGGCATGTACTGGCCCACCTGTTCAACCATCAGACGCATCATCGTGGGCAGGCGCACGCGATGCTGTCCGCCAGCTCGGTGCCGCCTCCGCAACTCGACGAGTTCATGATGCCCAGCGAGGCGCACCTGCGTAGTGTCGACATGAGCCTGCTGGGGTGGGACGAGGCGGTGGTCTATGGCGCGGCGCCCTCACGCTCAAGGTGTATGATGCACCTACATATCTGCTTTCATACACATCATGCGCACAAACATCGATATCGATGATGCCGTGCTCGACGCCGCCATGCGCGCCGGGCCGTTCAAGACCAAGAAGGACGCCGTCGAGGCCGGTCTGAAACTGCTGTCGCGGCAGGCGGCGTATCGCGAGATCCTCAAGTGGGAGGGCAAGTTGCGCTGGGACGATCACGACGACGAGGCGGGCGAGATCGGGCCGCCGATCGCCGGCGCACCCGGCGCAACGCGGGTCTTCGCCCAGGAACCGGCCCCGCGAAAGCGCCAACATGGTGGTCGTTGATTCCGCCGTCTGGATCGATTTTTTCAACGGCGCGCAGACGCGGCCGCAGGCCACGCTGCGGCGCCTGCTGGCGGATGGCGAGGCCGAACTGATCGTGCCGGACCTGGTGTTGTACGAGGTGCTGCGCGGCTTTCGCCATGAACGCGACCATCTACAGGCACAACGCCTGATGGGCTCGATGAGCGTCGTGTCCACCGGGGGCGGCGATCTGGCGCAAAAGGCTGCGGCGCACTACCGCAGCCTGCGCGCGCTGGGCATCACGGTGCGCAGCGCCATCGATGTGCTGGTGGCCAGCTTGTGCATCGAGCGCGGTTACGTGCTGCTGCACCGCGACAGGGACTTCGATGCCTTCGAAGACCATCGCGGCCTGCGTGCCTGGGCCCATTGAAGAAGCCGCCACCAAGGCCGCATGGAACTCGACACCACGCAACTCTTCGCCATCGCCGCCGCGCTCGGGTGGGCCAGCGGCTTGCGCCTTTATGCGGTGGTGTTCCTCACGGGCATGGCAGGCTGGCTGGGCTGGGTGCCGCTGCCTCAGGGGCTGGCCTTGCTCGAGACGCCCCTGGTGTTGGGCGCCAGCGGCCTGATGCTGTGCGTCGAGTTCTTCGCCGACAAGATACCGGGGCTGGACTCCATGTGGGACACGGTGCACACGGTGGTGCGCATTCCCGCCGGCGCCCTGCTGGCCGCGGCCGTGTTCGGTGGAGACCATGCAAGCTGGGCACTCATCGCCGGGCTGATGGGCGGCACGCTGGCCGCCACCAGCCATCTGGCCAAGGCCAGCACGCGCGCGGCGGTGAACACCTCACCGGAGCCATTCTCGAACATTGGCCTGTCGCTGCTGGGCGATGCGGCGGTGCCGACCATGCTGTGGCTGGCCTGGGAGCATCCACTCTGGTTCTTTGCGGCACTGGCCGTGGCCGTGGTGCTGATGGTGGCGCTGACGGTGGTGTTGATGAAGTTCCTGCGCCGCCTGCTCAGGCGCTGGCGCGACGGCGGCAGCCCGACGGCTGCCGCGGGCTGATGGCGCTCGGCCCGCCGAGACGCTAGCGCGAGAACCAGGCGGAGGGCGTCAGCCAGCGGCGCGCCGCGGGGCGTGCGTCGTGAAGCGAATCGACAAGACTGTCGAAGTCGGAGTGCGCCGCTGTCGACGTTGGCCTGGACACGCCAAGACCGGCACTGTCGTGCTGCCATGCGGTTGGCAATCTGCAGGCGGTGATGAGGGTCGACGGTGATGAACTCTGGTGTTGGTTTGAGATTCATTGTGGCGGGGCGTGGGTAAATCCCCATCCCCTGAGCTGGTGGTTCGATCGGTCAGAATGGGTGCGTCTGGTCGGCTTGTCGTGCCTTCATGCGCTCACCTGTTGACCACAACGCCTTGCCATCGTGCCGATGAGCCCGCAACCTGCCTCCACCATGCCAAAGACGGTCGCCGCGCACGCCTTGCCGCCATCGCGGGCCGAAGGCTTCGATCGCGTGACGCGCTGGCTGGCCGAGCGTGGGCATGCCCAGGCGCCGGTGTGGCTGGAGGTCGCGGCGCGCACTTCCCAGGAGGCGGCCGATGCCTTGGGCGTGGCGCTGGGGCAGATCGCCAAGAGCGTGGTCTTCCGTCGCCAGTCCGACGATCAGGCGGTGCTGGTCATCGCCTCGGGTGACCGGCGCGTGGACGAGCGCAAGCTGGCGGGCCTGGCGGGAGCGGTCGGCCGCGCCGATGCGTCCTTCGTCAAGGCGCGTACCGGTTTTGCCATTGGTGGCGTGTCACCGGTCGCGCTGGCGGGCGCGCCTTTCATGCTGATCGATCGAGAGTTGCAACGCTTCGATCGCCTCTGGGCGGCTGCCGGCCATCCCAATGGTGTGTTCTGTCTCAGCCCGGCCGATCTGTCGGCATTGACCGGCGCGCCGTGGGCCGACGTGGTGCAGGCATGACGCAGGCGTCGCCGGTGCCCAGCCCCTGCGTCGATGTGTGTCGCATGGACGCGCAAAGCGGCCTGTGCGAAGGCTGCCAACGCACGCTTGCGGAAATCGCCAGCTGGTCGTCGATGAGCGAGGGCGACAAGCGTGACGTGTGGCGCCGGCTCGAACTGCGGCGCGGCGCCTGCGCGCCAGGCACTCCGGGTGCCATGGCGGGTTGTCCATGAAGACACTGACCTTCTGGTTCGACCCGATCTCGCCTTATGCGTACCTGGCCTTCGAGCAACTGCCGCAGGCGTTGCAGGGCTGCAGCTACAACGTCGACTATCGACCCGTGCTGTTCGCCGGGTTGCTGAACCACTGGGGCCAGAAGGGCCCGGCCGAGATCGAGCCGAAGCGCGCATGGACCTTCAGGCAGATCGCCTGGGCGGCGCATAGCCTGGGCATCGACATGGCCACGCCGGCGCAGCATCCCTTCAATCCGCTGGCCCTGCTGCGACTGGGCCTGGCCAGCGCGGCGCCGGGCGGGCTGCCGAACCGGCGCGTGGTGGAGCTGCTGATGCGCCACGTCTGGCGCGGCGGCGCGGACGCCAACGATGCCGAGCGGCTGCGCGCGCTGCAGCTGGCCGTGGCGCCGCTGCGCGATCCGGCCGAGCGAGGCAGTCAAGTCCGAGTTGCGCGCGCACACCGATGCGGCCATCCAACGTGGCCTGTTCGGCGTGCCGACGATCGAGCTCGATGGCCGAGCGTTCTGGGGCCTGGACGCGCTGCCGATGGTGCGCGCCGCATTGCTGGGTGACACCTGGTTCGAAGGCCCCGGCTGGGGCGCTGCCGGCACGCCGCCGCCAGGGGTGCAACGGCGCGGGTGACGGAAACGGCGGCGGCGCCGTTCAATGGCGCCGCATGCTCAGTCGTGATGCTTGCCGTGCCCGCGACCACGCTTGCCGGCATAGTGCTTCTGGTACCAATCCTCTTTCACGAAATACACCGGCTTGCCGCAAGCGCCATAGTGGCCGCAGTGCTTGTGCCAGTGTTTGGCATGGCCCGGCGGCACGCGCAGGTAGATCGGGTGCTGTACCACCGGTGCCGGGTGGGCCACCACGATCACCGGCTGTGAATACACCAGGACCGGCGGCGCGCTGACACGACCGATGTCGATGCGGCCATACACACCGGGCTGGTTGATGCCGATGGATACGCCCACTTCGGTGGCGGCCAGTGCGGGAAGGCCGACAGCGGCCAGGGCAAGCGACAGGCAGATTGATTTCATGCGGGAGCCCCATGAGATTGAGTTCCCCTTCTAACGGCATTGCCGCTGCCACGGTGCACCTCCCGGGCGATTGAGGTGTTACGCGCGGTAATTTCCGGGCGATGGGTGAACTACTTCCAGGCGAAGTGCGGCTGCTCGAAGTGCGCCACGCGCGTCGGCCGGCCGCACAGGCACAGCTCGCGAAACTGATACAGGATGGCCGCCGTGGGCGCGGCGATCCAACTGTCGCCGACCGGCATGCGCAGCACCGGGTGCTCGCTGTCCTCGCGCGTTTCCAGCATCGGCGCGTCAGCGCGCAGGAACTCCGTCACCGGAATGCGGTGGATGCTCTGCACCTCGTCCAGGTTGGGCGACATCTCGCGCGCCGCGCCGGCCCACAGCAGTACCGGCGTGATGACGTAGCCCGAGCGCGACACGAAGTCGTCCAGCCGACCGAGCACGTCGCCGGGGCCTAGGCGCAGGCCGACCTCTTCGTGCAACTCGCGCAGCGCCGCTTGTTCGGGTGTCTCGCCTTCGTCGATGCGCCCGCCCGGCAAGGCCCATTGCCCGGCATGGTTGCGCAGGCTGCCCGAGCGCCGTGTCAGCACGAGCGCGGCGCGTGTGCTCCAGAGCACCGATTCGGCGAGCCCCGCCAGATCGGCGCCGTGACCCTCGTCGGTCACCACCACGGCCACCGCAGCGGCACGCGCCGCCCCCCCGGCCGCGCCGTGCAGCTCGAAACCGCTCAGGTGGTCGAGGATGCGCTGCCGCAGCTGCGAATCACGTTGCATCGTGAATGCCGCTACCGGTCATGCAGAGAACAAAGGCCAGTGCGAGGACTCACCACTTGTTGCGCAGCTCACGCAACTTCACGAACACCGTCTTCGCGTCGGGCTGTTCGGGCAGCTCCGGGAAGCTCTCGCGCAGCGCGGCGATCAGGCTCGGGCTGTCCAGGCGCAAGAAGGTGTTGAACTGCTTCTCCTCGGCCAGCGTGGTGACGATGGATGTTGCCGGATCCTGCCCGCTCACCTTGGGCAGCAGGGCCTTGGCGGCCGCGTTGTCGCTCTCGCGCGCGAGCGTGAACTTCAGGTTGTTCTCGATGTAGTCGTGGCCCGGATAGACCTGTGTGTTCGGCGGCAGCGTGGTCAGTTGCTCGACGAAGGTGGCATACAGCAACGCCGGGTCGCCGCCGTTGTGGCAGTTGCCGGCGCCGGCATTGAACAGCGTGTCGCCCGAGAACAGTGCCGGTTGTTCGGTGTGCGATCGCAGGCAGATGTGGCACATCGTGTGCCCGGGCGTGTCCAGGCATTCCAGCTCGACTGAGCGGCCCACCTTGACGATGTCGCCGGCCTTCAACCCGCGGTCCACGCCGGGAATCTTGGCGCCCGAGCGGTGGTGCGCCAGCAGCTTGGCGCCTGTGGCCTTGATCACCGCCTCGTTACCGCCGATATGGTCATGGTGCTCGTGCGTGTTCAGCACCTGCGTAATCTGCCAGCCACGCACCTTCGCTGCGTTGAGGCACTTTTCGTGGTCCAGCGGATCGATGGCCAGCGCCTCGCCGGTGTCCGGGCAGGCGATCAGGTAGTTGTAGTTGCGGTACGCGTTGCCGGTCCAGATGCGTTCGACGATCATGCCTTGCCCCTCATTGCCCGTGCCGGATGGCGTGTCGCTGATTGTAGGAAGCGGCGTTCAAGGCCTTGCGGCGGCATCGTGCTGCGGCTGCGCGCGCAGGAACGCCATCAGCACACGCAGCGTGGCCTCGGGCTGCTCCTGCTGCACCCAGTGGCCGGCACCGGGGATCAGGTGCACACCCTGAAACCGGGTGCAGGCCGACTGCTGCATGCGCTGCAGTTCACCGGGCTTCTGGTACACGCCCCAGTCACTGGCGCCGGCGATGAAACACGCCGGCACGTCGATCGTGCGTCCGGCAAACAACTGCAGATCGGCGATGCATGGCGGGTGGCTCGTGCAGCGGTACCACTGCAGGCCGCCCTGGAAACCGTTGCGGCCGTATTCCGCTGCATACACCGCGAGATCGGTCTCGCTCAGCCATCCGCAGGCGGCAACTTGCGCCGGCGTCGGCATGTGCGCGGCCACCGTCTCGGCCATGCCCTTGTCGCGGTCCATGATGTAGTACTCGGGCATCAACGCCAGTTCGTCGGCGCGCCAGGCTTGCAGCGCGAAGGGCCGATTCAACGCCCAGTCGGCGCTTTTCATGTGGTAGTAGGCACGCAGGAAAGCGTGCACACCCTGCGGGCACGCGCTCATCTCGGCATCGGCTTCGCGTGTCGAGTAGTGCTGCTGGTAATGCTTGCGCGGCCGTGGCAGCGCGGCCAGGGCGGCGTGAATGTCCGGCACGGCGAGCAGCGCGGTGGCGCCTGCAGGTGCCGCCGATGGCGTTTCGCTGCGGGCGGCGGGCCAGGCCGGCGGGCCGCCAAAGGGGGCGCTCATCAGCACCAGCGAGTGGAAGATGTCGGGCCGCAACAGCGCGCACCAGGCGGCCACCGGCGAGCCGAAGTCGTGCCCGACCACGCAGGCCACGTGGCGCTGGCCCACGGCCGCGAGCAGGGCGACGGCGTCGCGCGCCAGGTTCAACATGCCGAAGGGCCGCAGGTCATCGTCGTAGTCGCGGCTCCAGCCGCTGGTGCGGCCGTAGCCACGCTGGTCGGGCGCCAGCACGTGGAAGCCAGCCGCGGCCAGCGGCGGCATCAGCTTGCGCCAGCTGTAGGCCAGCTCGGGAAAGCCGTGCAGCAGCAGCACGACCGGGCGGCCGGGCGTTTCGAAGCCGGCTTCGAGCACGTGCATGTCCAGGCCGTTGACGCCGCGCACGACACGCGAGCGGATGCCTTCAGCCAGTGGCAACGGGTGGGCGATGCGGGTTGAGTCGGGCGCGCTCATGTCGACTGCGAGTATCCGGTCATTCGGTCGCTGTGAAGCCGGCGCCGCACGGTCTAAGATGAGCGATGACAGCCGTCCTCAATGCAAAACAACCGCACATGCTCCCGTGGACATTCCGCCCAAGGCATTCGGGTTCTGGTCTCGCTTCAAGACTATGCACGGCCAAGCCTCGGATGATCGGTTCTACGAAGCCTTTCAGTTCGGCGATACGCCATCCCTCGCCGACGAGCTTTCCAAGCTGGTTCTCGCGGGCCGCAAACGCGCGACCGCAAGTTCGGCGTGGACGTTTCAATCCAGAGGCATGCGTCCGCCCCAAGCCGGCGACCTCAGCATCGTCACCGACTCGACCGGCAAGCCCCTATGCGTGATCCAGACGACCGCTGTCGCCGTGCTGCCGTTCCTGGAGGTGTCGGCCGAGTTCGCCGCCGCCGAGGGCGAGCGCGACGGTTCTCTCGCAGCCTGGCGGGAAGATCACGCTGTTTTCTTCGCTCGCGAGTGTGGCCGGATCGGCCGCCAGTTCAACCACCGCATGCCTGTCGTCTGCGAGCGCTTCGATCTGATCTACACCGAAGCAATGCCGAAGGCGGCCTAGCATCTCGAATCGAACGATGAAGTTCAAGGACTATTACCAGACCCTCGGCGTGCCGCGCGAAGCCACGGCCGACGACATCAAGCAGGCCTATCGCAAGCTGGCGCGCAAGTACCACCCCGATCTGAACAAGGAGCCCGGTGCCGAAGCCAGCTTCAAGGAGCTGGGCGAGGCCTACGAGGTGCTGAAGGATCCGGAAAAACGCGCCGCCTACGACGACGTCGGCAAGCGCTGGCAGGGGGGCGGCGACCAGCCGCCGCCACCGGACTGGAACAGCGGCTACGAGTTCCGTGGCGCCGGCGGCGACGGCGGCGATGGGCGGGGCGGCTTCAGCGAGCACAGCGACTTCTTCGAGGCGCTGTTCGGCCGCCGCGCCGGGCAGGCCGGCGCACGGGCCCGCGCCCAGGGCATGCCGCGCGCGCAGGATCACCACGCCAAGGTGTTGATCGATCTGGTCGACAGCTACCGCGGCGCCAATCGCAGCATCCGGCTGCATGTGCCGACCCTCGATGCGCAGGGGCAGTGGGTCATGGCCGAGCGCACGCTGGACGTGGCCATTCCGGCGGGGGTGCGCGAAGGCCAGCATCTGCGCCTGGCCGGCCAGGGCGCCCCCGGCTTCGACGGCGCGCCGACGGGCGACCTGTACCTGGAGATCGCCTTCCAGCCGCACCCGCTGTTTCGCGTCGATGGCCGCGACGTGCAACTCGAGCTGCCGGTGGCGCCGTGGGAGGCCGCGCTCGGCGCCAGCGTGGACCTGCCCACACCCGACGGCACGGTGCAGTTGAGCATCCCGGCCGGTTCGGCCGATGGGCGCAAGCTGCGCCTCAAGGGCAAGGGCATCCCTGGCAAGACACCGGGCGACCTGTATGCCGTGCTGCGCATCGCCATGCCGCGCGAGGGCAGCACCGCGCAGCAGCAGGCCTGGCGCGACCTGGCCAAGTTGTACCAGGCCGATTTCGATCCTCGCGCCGACATGGGGGTGAAATGAATCCAGGCAATCTGAGCCTCCTGCACTGCCAGGTGGTGGAAGAAGAAGTCGAGCTGAGCCTGTCGCAGTTGTGCCAGGCTTGTGATGCCGAGCACGCGCTGGTGCAGCAACTGGTGGCGCATGGCGTGCTCGAGCCGCGCGGCGACGCGCCGCAGGCCTGGCTCTTCGCCGGTGCCAGCCTGCGCCGCACGCGCGTGGCCGTGAGGCTGGTGCGCGATCTGGAGCTCAACCTGCCCGGTGTGGCGCTGGCCGTCGAGTTGCTCGAGGAGATTGCGCGGCTGCAGCGCCTTCAGCCGCCGGGTGCGCGCACGCAACCCGACCACTGAGCGCGCACCGCGCCTACCAGGCTCGCGGGTCCAGCCGGTACAAGCGGGCCAGTTCGCGGTAGACGTCGCCGGCGCTGTCGGCCAGCCGCTGCGGCTGCTCGAAGAAGGCCTCGGTGGCGACGGCGAAGAACTCGGCCGGATCGGTGGCGCCGTAGGCATCGATCGGCGTGGTGCCACCATCGCCGGCCTCGCCGGCATCTCGCAAGTGGGCCAGGCCCGCGTCCATCGCCGCTGCCCAGCGCTGGCGCGTGGCGGCATCGGATTGCCAGGGGCGGCCGTCCGCCGTGCCGCTGTCCTGGTCGATCTGATGCGCAAATTCGTGCAGCACCACGTTGCGGCCATCGCCAGGGTCGGCCGCGCCGGCGAGGACCTCGGACCAGGCCAGGATCACCTGCCCCTGCGCCCACGATTCACCCGCCAAGGCCTGCGGCAACTCGGCCACCACGCCGCCGGGCAGCACCTGCCGGCGCTGCACGACGAATGCCTCCGGGTACACGAGTATCTGGCGCAGTTGCGGGTAACACTCGGCGCCGCTCTTGCCCCAGCAGCAGCAGGCAGGCCTGCGCGGCAATGGTCACGCGCAGCTCGTCGTCGATGGCCTGGCCCTGGCAGCCGATGAAGGGCTTGTCGGCGATGAAGACCTGGATCAAGCCGTGCAGCCGCGTGCGCAGTGCGTCCGGCAAGCGCGCCGCCAGCGGCACGCGCCGCTGCAGGATGTGCGTCCAGGCGCGGGGGAAGGGCCTGGCGCGCAGCCGCTCATGGCGCCACCGCTGCCACCGGGGCTGGGCCAGCAGCGCCGCCAGCCCCGTGCCGACCAGCAACGCCAGGGTGGCCAATGGCCAGATGGCCTGCGATGCAGTGGCGTTCACGGCTGACAGGTGGGCGCGCTGGGCGCGGCTTCAAGCCACCTGCGGATGCAACAAAGGTTTCTGCCGGGTCAGCACTGGCGGCCTTGCTGCCGCAGCGGGTAAACCCGGGTGGTTGGAGCTTGCATTCGGACTGCGCGGGCATTATTATCGACCAACCGGTCGGTTGAATATGGAGTATGTTCAGTCGGCCTTTGGCACAAACAACGGAGACACGATGACCGAGCCCACGCCGACGCTGTCGCCGCAACGCACCGCCGAAAAGGTGCGCGATGGCATGTTCCGCAACGACCGCGCGTCGAAGTGGCTGGGCATGCAGATCGCCGAGGTCGCACCGGGCCGCGCGGTGCTGACGATGACGGTGCGCGATGAAATGCTCAATGGCCACGACATCTGCCACGGCGGGCTGATCGCGACGCTGGCGGATTCGGCCTTCGCCTTTGCCTGCAACTCCTACAACGAGCTGACGGTGGCGTCGGGCTTCGCCATCGATCTGCTGGCCCCGGGGCGCCTGGGCGATGTGCTCACCGCCACCTGTGTGGAGGTGTCGAAGGCAGGGCGCACCGGTGTGTACGACACCGAGGTATCGAACCAGCGCGGCGAGCGCATCGCGGTCTTCCGCGGCCGTTCGTACACCCTCAAGGGCAAGCCCGCGGTGGCTGACTGAGCCCACCACAGTTCTGCGAAAGACGACGATGCCCGTGAAGCACCCCGAGCCCGGCGACCTGGAGCCGATCGAACGCGCCAGCCGCGACGAACTGCAATCGCTGCAACTGCAGCGACTGAAACACACGCTGCAGCAGGCCTACGCGCATGTGCCGCACTACCGCCAGGCCTTCGACGCGGCGGGCGTGCATCCCGCCGATTGCAAGTCGCTGGCCGACCTGGCGCAGGTTCCCCTTCACCACCAAGAAGGAACTGCGCGACAACTACCCCTTCGGCATGTTCGCGGTGCCGCGCGAAAAGGTGGTGCGTGTGCACGCCAGCTCGGGCACGACCGGCAAGCCCACGGTGGTCGGCTACACACAACGCGACATCGACACCTGGGCCGACCTGGTGGCGCGCTCGATCCGCGCCGCCGGTGGCCGTGCCGGCGACATGGTGCAGGTGGCCTACGGCTACGGCCTGTTCACCGGCGGGCTGGGCGCGCACTACGGCGCCGAGCGGCTGGGCTGCACGGTGATCCCGATGTCCGGCGGCCAGACCGAGAAGCAGGTGCAGCTGATCACCGATTTCCGGCCCGACATCATCATGGTCACGCCGAGCTACATGCAGGTCATCGTCGAGGAGATGGTGCGCCAGGGCCTGGACCCGCGCGCCAGCTCGCTGAAGGTGGGCATCTTCGGCGCCGAGCCGTGGACCGAGGCCATGCGCCACGACATCGAGGTGCGCGCCGGGCTGGATGCCGTGGACATCTACGGCCTGAGCGAGGTCATGGGCCCGGGCGTGGCCAGCGAATGCATCGAGACCAAGGACGGGCCGGTCATCTGGGAGGACCATTTCTACCCCGAGATCATCGACCCGGAGACCGGCGCGGTGCTGCCCGATGGCGAAGAAGGCGAGCTGGTCTTCACCACGCTGACGAAGGAAGCGCTGCCCGTCATCCGCTACCGCACGCGCGACCTGACGCGGCTGCTGCCGCCCACCGCACGCAGCATGCGGCGCATGGGCAAGATCGTCGGGCGCAGCGACGACATGCTGATCATCCGCGGCGTGAACGTCTTTCCCACGCAGGTCGAGGAACTGGTGCTCAAGCACGGCCAGCTGTCGGGGCAGTACCAGCTGGTGGTGACCCGTCAGGGCACGCTCGACGAGGTGCAGGTGCTGTGCGAGCTGGCGCCGGGCCACGAGCAGGCGGACCGCGCGGTGGTGGGCGGCGCGCTGCAGATGCGCATCAAGACGCTGATCGGCATCAGCACCACGGTCAGCGTCGGTGCGCCGGAATCGATCGAACGCACGCTCGTCGGCAAGGCGCGGCGCGTGATCGACAAGAGACCCAAGTAAAGGAAACCCGCCATGTACACACAAGCCATGGACACGATGGCCCGCGAAGGCGCCGGCAAGCTGGAGCGCGTGCTCAGTGCCGACGAGCAGGCGCTGCAGCAGCGCTTCGACGCGCGCATCGACGCGGGCGACTTCATCGAGGCCAAGGACTGGATGCCCGACAACTACCGCAAGACGCTGCTGCGCCAGATCAGCCAGCATGCGCACAGCGAGATCGTCGGCATGCTGCCCGAAGGCAACTGGATCGGACGCGCGCCGACGCTCAAGCGCAAGGCGATCCTGCTCGCCAAGGTGCAGGACGAAGGCGGCCACGGCCTGTATCTGTATGCCGCGGCAGAAACCCTGGGCACCAGCCGCGACCAGATGATCGAAGCGCTGCACTCGGGCAAGCGCCAAGTACAGCAGCATCTTCAACTACCCGACGCTGACCTGGGCCGACATCGGCACCGATCGGCTGGCTGGTCGACGGCGCGGCGATCATGAACCAGGTGCCGATCTGCCGCTGCAGCTACGCGCCCTACGCCCGCGCGATGATCCGCATCTGCCGCGAAGAGAGCTTCCACCAGCGCCAGGGCTTCGACAGCCTGCTGGCGATGATGCAGGGCGGCACCGCGGCACAGAAGGCGATGGTGCAGGACGCGGTGAACCGCTGGTGGTGGCCGTGCCTGATGATGTTCGGCCCGCCCGATGACCAGTCGCCCAACTCGGCGCAGGGCATGCGCTGGGGCATCAAGCGTGTGTCCAACGACACGCTGCGGCAGAAGTTCGTCGATGCCGCCGTGCAGCAGGCGCAAGTGTTGGGCGTGACGCTGCCCGATCCCGATCTGAAGTGGAACGAGGAACAGCAGCACTGGGACTACGGCGCCATCGACTGGGCCGAATTCTGGCGCGTCGTCGGCGGCGAGGGGCCGTGCAATCGCGAGCGGCTGCAGATGCGCGTCAGCGCCTGGGACGATGGCGCCTGGGTGCGCGAGGCCGCGCTGGCGCATGCGAACGCGAGAAGGCGCAGACGGCAGCGGCGCCGGGCCAGGCGGCGCGAAGGGGGATGGCGCCGACGGCGACGGGGGTCCAATGGAGTGGCCACTTTGGGAAGTGTTCGTGCGCACCAAGGCCGGCCTGGACCACAAGCACTGCGGCAGCCTGCATGCCGCCGATCCGAAGATGGCACTGCAGATGGCGCGCGATGTCTACACGCGGCGGCAGGAAGGCATCAGCGTGTGGGTGGTGCGCTCCGACCAGATCGTCGCCAGCGACCCCGGCGACAAGGCCATGCTCTTCGACCCGGCCGAAGACAAGGTCTATCGCCACCCGACCTTCTACAAGCTGCCCGCGGCCGTGGACCACATGTGATCGGACACAACGCCATGCAAAGCTCGATCCACATTCCCGCCGACGCCAAGCTGCAGTACCTGCTGCGCATCGGCGACACCTGCCTGATCCTCGGCCAGCGCCTGGGCGAATGGTGCGGCCATGCGCCGGTGCTCGAAGAAGACATCGCGCTGGCGAACATGGCGCTCGACCTGATCGGCCAGGCGCGCGCTGTGCTCACGCTGGCCGGCGAACAGTGCGAGCAGGACTACGACGAAGACCAGCTCGCCTTCCTGCGCGACGAGCGCGACTATCGCAACCCGACGCTGGTCGAGCTGCCCGGCGGGCCGACGGGCGGTGACTTTGCCGTCACCGTGCTGCGCAACACCATGGTCGCGACCTGGCTGAAGCTGCTGTGGGAGCGCCTGCGCGATTCCAGCGACGCCGAACTCGCCGCCATCGCCGGCAAGGCGCTGAAGGAAGCGCGTTACCACCAGCAGCATGCCGCCGACTGGCTGGTGCGCCTGGGCGACGGCACAGAAGAATCACGTCGCCGCTGCGAGGCTGCGCTGCTGCGCCTGTGGCCCTATGCGGCCGAGTTGTTCGAGGACGACGCGGTCGATGCCGCAGCCGAGGCTGCCGGTCTGGGCCCGGCGGGCTCGGAACTGCGCGAACCCTGGCTCGCCGAGATGCGTGAGATCCTCGACGCCGCCACGCTCGCCATGCCCGCGGACAGCGCCTTCCGCAGCACCGGCAAGCGCGGCGTGCACAGCGAGCACATGGGCTACATCCTGGCCGAGATGCAATACCTGCAGCGCGCCTTTCCAGGGGGCGCGTGGTGATTGCAGCGATCGAGGCGACGCGCACCGAACAGGCCTGGGCCGCGCTCGACAGCGTGCCCGATCCCGAGGTGCCGGCACTGTCGGTGCGCGATCTGGGTCTGGTGCGCGAGGTGCTGGACCATGGCGCGTCGATGGAGATCGTGCTCACGCCGACCTATTCCGGCTGCCCTGCGACCGAGGTCATCGAACGCAGCGTCATCGACGCCATCGACGCCGCCGGCCTGGGCCCGGCGCGCGTGACGATGCGACGCGCACCGGCATGGACCACCGACTGGATCAGCGAGGACGGCAAGCGCAAGCTGCACGCCTATGGCATCGCGCCCCCTGGCCCGCTGGCCGAGGGCGACGGCGTGCCGATCCGCATCTTCGGCCGCCGCGCCGACGTCGTGCCCTGCCCGCGCTGCGGCAGCGCACGCACCGAGCGGCTGTCGGCCTTCGGCTCCACCGCCTGCAAGGCGCTGTGGCGCTGCCTGGCCTGCGCCGAGCCCTTCGAACACTTCAAGCCCATATGAGCACGCTGTTCCACGACCTGCGCGTGCGCCGCATCGAGCCCGACACGGCCGAGGCCTCGATCGTCACCTTCGACGTGCCGCCGGAGTTGCGTGCGGTGTTCGGCTTCACGCAGGGCCAGTACCTGACGCTGCGCACCACCATCGACGGCCAGGACCAGCGCCGCTCCTATTCCATCTGCGCCGGGGTGGACGACGGCGAGCTGCGCGTCGGCGTGCGCAAGGTCAAGGGCGGTCTGTTCTCCAACTGGATCAACGAGCAGCTGCAACCCGGCGACACGCTCAGCGTGATGGCACCGCAGGGGCGCTTCTTCGTGCCGATCGAGCCGTTATCGCGCCGCCACCATGTGGGCATTGCCGGCGGCAGCGGCATCACGCCGATCCTGTCGATCATGAAGACGGTGCTGGCGCGCGAGCCGATGAGCCGCTTCACGCTGATCTACGGCAACCGCATGCTGCGCTCGACCATGTTCAAGGAAGAGCTGGAAGACCTGAAGAACAGGTACATGACGCGGCTGGTGCTGCACCATGTGTTCAGCGACGACCCGACCGATGCGCCCTTGAACATGGGCCTGATGAACCGCGACAAGATCGCCGAGTTCCTGGTCGGCGTGCTGCCGGCGGCGAGCATCGACGAGGTCTATGTCTGCGGCCCTTTCCAGATGAACGACGAGGCCGAGGCCGCGCTGCTGGCCGCGGGCGTGCCGGAGGGCCGCATCCACATCGAGCGCTTCGGCGTGGCCACGCCGAGCGGCGCGCCGGTCGGTGCGGTGGTGCACGAGGCGAAACCCGGCGATGCCGAGAAGGCGCGCATCGTCATCGTGCGCGACGGCATGCGCCGCGAGATCGAGTTCAGCAAGGATCAGCCGAGCATCCTCGACGCGGCCTCGGCGGCCGGGCTGGAAGTGCCGTTTTCCTGCACCAGCGGCGTGTGCGGCACCTGCCGCGCCAAGCTGGTCGAAGGCCAGGTGCGCATGGAGCGCAACTTCGCGCTCGACAAGGCCGAGGTCGCCAATGGCTTCGTGCTCACCTGCCAGGCGCATCCGCTGACCGAGCGCGTGGTGCTTTCCTTCGATGAACGCTGAGCGCGCCTGAAGCTGCATGGCACGAGGACGCGCCCCGGGCTACGACGATCAGCGCGAAGCCATCCTTGCGCGCGCGGCCGAACTGTTTGCGCGCCACGGTTATCACGCCACGTCGATGAACCAGGTGGCCGAAGCCTGCGGCTTGTCCAAGGCCACGCTTTACCACTACTACCGCGACAAGGACGCGCTGCTGGTGCATATCGCCGACGGCCATGTGTCGCGCGTGCAGGCGCTGGTGGCCGAGGTGCAGCGCGCTGGGCCTGAAGCCGCAGGCCCAGTTTCGCGAGCTGGTGCGGCGCATCGTCGAGGAATACGCCGGCGCGCAGCATGCGCACCGTGTGCTCACCGAGGACGTGAAGTTCCTGCCGCCGCTGGACCGTCAGCGCATCCTCGACAAGGAGCGCGAGGTGGTGGCCGGCTTTGCCACGGTGGTCGGCGCGCTGCGGCCCGAACTGAAACAGGCCGCACTGACGACGCCGATGACCATGCTGCTCTTCGGCATGATCAACTGGATGTTCACCTGGATGAAGCCCGACGGGTGCGCTCGACCACGAGGCGCTGGCGCCGATGGTGGCGGACCTGTTCCTCGGTGGCCTGCCGGCCGTAAGACTGCCTGTGCCGGCTGGCATCGAGCGCTGAGTTCCGGCGCTGCGCGACACGCCACGTCGCGCGCCTGCGCCCGGCCCGCTCGCGTGGGGCGCCGATACACACTGTTGCGCCTGCTGCGAATCCGCGCAGTTCGAGAAATATGTGCTTTCACACTGCCCGCCCAGGCGCCTGCATCGGCATCGTTCCCGCCTATGCTTGGTGCACTTTCTGAAGGCCGGATGACACCTCCATGAACGAGTTCCTGATTTGGCTGCTGGCCGGCTTGGGCGTGGGCCTGCTGCTCGGCTGGCGCGCCTGGTTTCGGCGCCGGCAGGCCGCGCTGCGGCAGGCCGCGCGCCGACAGCGCAGCGCGTCGCGCGACGAAGCCGAAGCCCAGCGCCTGGCCGAGGCCGAAGCGGCCGCCGAAGAGCAGGCTGCCGCTGCGCGCGCCGCTGCCGATCTTGCAGAGAGTCAGGCCGAGCTCGAACGTGTGGCTGCAGCCGCCGAGGTGGAGCGTGCGGCCGCCAGACAGGCGGAAATCGAGCGCGTCGAAGCCGAGCGCGCGGCTGCGGCGCAAGCCGACGCCCTGCGCGCCGCTCAAGATGCGGCGCAGGCGGAAGCACTGCGTGCCGCTCAGGCTGCGGCCCAGGCCGAAGCCGAACGACAGGCCGCCATCGAGGCCAGCGCCGAAGCCGAGCGATTGGCCAGGATTCAGGCCGAGGCCGAACGCGCTGCCGCAGCGGCCCTCGCCGCCGAGCAAGCCGCTGCAGCGAAAGCGCGAAGCCGAGCGCATCGCCGAACAGCGACGCCGCATGGCCGCCGAACAGGAGGCCGAGGCTCAGGCGCAAGCCCAGCGCGCCGAAGCGGCGCGGCGGGAGGCCGAACGCATCGCTTCCGAACGGCTGCTTTCCGAACGTCTGGCCGCCGAGCGCAGGGCCGCCGAAGCGCAGGCCGAGGCCGAACGTCGGCTCATCGCACAGGCCGAAGCCGAACGCCGCGCCGTCGCGCTGCTCGAGGCCGAGCGTGTGGCCGCAGCACAGGCCGAGGCGCAGCGTGCCGCCGCGGCGCGGGCCGAAGCCGATCGCCTCGCCGCTGCCGCCGCACAAGCGCTGCGTGCGCCGGTCGTGCCAACCCAGCCGCCCGCGCTGCCCGAACGGCCGGCGACGGCGTCGACCCAGCGCGCCAAGCAGACACTGGTGATGGTGGCCGACGATTCGAAGGTGGTGCGTGTCAAGACCGGCCGGCTGCTGGCCTTGCACCAGTACCAGGTGTGTTACGCCGCCGACGGACTGGACGCGGCGCAGCAGTTGCAGACCACGGCGCCCGACGTGGTCATCACCGATGTCGAGATGCCGGGCATGGACGGCTTCGAGCTGACGCGCCACATCCGCGGCAACCCGGCCACCGCGCACATCCCGGTGATCATGATCACCGCCGCCGACGACCGCCACCGCGAGCAGGCCGCGCAGGCCGGCGTCAGCGTGCTGCTGGGCAAGCCGTACCCGGAGGACGCGCTGATCGCCCATATTCGCCTGGCCATGGGCACCAACGCGCAGGAGCTTGCAGAGCAGGCTGTCGGCGCCAGTGAAAACGGCGCCTTGAACGCGCTCGCCTGAGGGTTCGAAGGCGCGGCGGCCTTGCGGCGCCGAGTGCCGGCCGTGTTGTATGGTGCACGCCGGCGGGCGTGTCGACCCGCGAACCCATCCCAGGAGAAAACACCATGCCAGACCGCGCATCGCGCCGCCGCTTCCTCAAGACATCGGGCGCGCTTTCGGCCACATCGTTGCTTGGCGCAGGCTTGGGCGGCTGTGCCAGCCCCAGCTTTCCGGCGGCACCGCTGAGCGCAGCCGAGCAACTGCAGCTCAACTCGGTGCAGGCGGTCGAGGCGATCCGCTCCGGCCGTCTGCCGGCGCAGACCTATGTGAGCACGCTGCTCGCTCGCGCCGAGGCGTTGAAGGACCTGAACGCGATGATCGTGCTCGATTCGGCCGGCGCGATGGCCGCCGCGCGCCGCATCGACGCGATGCGCGATTCGGGCAACACCCTGCCGCGCCTGGCGGGCCTGCCCATCGTCGTCAAGGACAACATCAACACCGCCAACCTGCCCACGACAGGCGGCACCTTGGCATTGCGCGGCGTGATGCCGAAGAACAATGCGCCGTCGCTGCAGAAGCTGCTCGATGCCGGCGCCATCGTCATCGGCAAGAGCAACCTGCACGAGCTGGCTTTCGGCATCACCAGCACCAACCTCACGTCCTTTGCCGGCGCGGTGAAGAACCCCTATGACCGCACGCGCATCCCTGGGGGCTCGTCCGGCGGCACGGCGGCGGCGATCGCCGCGCGCATCGTGCCGGCCGGCCTGGGCACCGACACTGGTGGCTCGACGCGTGTGCCTGCTGCCCTGTGCGGCATCGTCGGCTTGCGCCCTTCCGTTGGCAACGGCGGCGCGCAGCGGCGCTACACCGACACGAACGCGGTGGTGCCCATCAGCCATACCCGCGACACCGTCGGCCCGATGGCGCGCACCGTCGCCGACGTGGCGCTGCTCGACGCCGTCATCACCGGCAGCCCGGTGGCCACGGCCGTGCCGCTGCGCGGCTTGCGCATCGGTGTGCCGGCGTCGTTCTGGGCCGGCATGGATTCGCAACTGGCGGCGGTGGTCATCAAGGCCGAGGCCAAGCTGGCGAACGCGGGCGTGGTATTCGTCGATGTGGACACGGTCGGCCTGGAGGCGTTGAACAACAGCGTGTCCTTCCAACTGGCATTGCACGAGCCCATCGCCGACATTCCCGCGTATCTGGCGGCCACGGGCGTGAGTGGCATCACCCTGGCCGACATTGCCGCCAAGGTGTCCAGCCCGGACGTGAAGGGCGCTTTCGGTGCGATCCTGGCCGACGCCTTCGGCAAGGACTACGACGCCGCGCTGCGTGTGCACCGGCCCAAGCTGCAGGCGCTGTACGCCGACTACTTTGCCGCCAACCGGCTGGATGCGATGCTGTTCCCGACCACCATCCTGCCGGCCGTGCCCATCGACCTGGCGGCCGGCTCGGGCAAGGTCTCCATCAACGGCGGGCCGCTGGTCGATACCTTCGGCAGCTTCATCCGCAACACCGACCCCGGCAGCAACGCCGGCATTCCCGGCCTGTCGCTTGCCGGCCGGCTTGACCGTCGGCGGCCTGCCGGTGGGGCTGGAGCTTGACGGCCCGCTGGGCAGCGATGCGCGCTTGCTCGGCATCGGCCTGGCCTTCGAGACTGTGCTCGGTAGTTTGGCGGCACCGACGCTGTAGGGCGTCTGGCCGGCCGCACTGCGCGGCTGGCGGCCGACGGTGCCTCGGAACTACGCCGCGTATTGCGTTCAGGCCGCCACGCGCTCGGCCAGGGTGATGCGATGCAGCAGCCGCGCGTGGCCCTGGTAGCCGCCGGTCGCGGCATGCACGACACAGCGGTTGTCCCACATCAGCAGCATGCCCTGTGCCCAGCGGTGGCGGTAGACAAACTCCTCGCGCACCTGGTGCGCGAACAGGTCCTTCAGCAAGCGGCGTGGCCTCGGCTTCGCTCATGCCCTCGATGCCGATGGTGTAGCCGGGGCTGACGTACAGCGCGGTGCGGCCGGTTTCGGGGTGCACGCGGGCGATGGGCTGCGGCTGCGTGGCCAGCGCGCTGTCGTCGAAGCGGATGGCCATCGAGCGGCCCTTGTCCTTTTCGCCGTACATGCCGTCGCGCGCATAACCGCGGCGCGCCGAGTGGATGCCTTGTTTGTCGCGCAGCAGCGTCTGCAGGTGTCGCCGGCAGCGCGTCCCACGCGGCGTACTGATTGGCGAAGAGCGTGTCACCGCCGATGGGCGGGATGACGTTGCCGTAGAGCAAGGTGGCTTGCGGCGGCACCGGCAGGAAGCTCCAGTCCGAATGCCAGGTCTCGGCGAAGATCTTGGTCGTTTCGTCGGCGTCGCGCCTGACCTGCGCGATGTGCGGATGGCCAGCCACGCTGCCGAAGTACGGGTCCACGCCGAAGGGGCCGATGGTGGCGGCGAAGCGTTCCAGGTCGTCGAGCGACAGGTCCTGATCGGGGAATGCCAGCACCTGGTGTTGCAGCCAGGCGCCGCGGATCGCGGCCACCGTGTCGGGCGGCCAGTTCGCTGGCGCAGGTCCAGGCCGTGCACGAATGCGCCGCAGGGCGCCGGCTGCGGACGGATATCCAGGTTCATGCCTTCCTCCTTCTGGGGTGGCCTGCGACGCTGCCGCCGACCCTGCCTTGTGCGCATGGGCCTTGCGGGGCTGCGGATCAAGCGGCGTCGTCGCCGTAGTCGTGGTCCGGGTGGTTGGCCTCGCCGAGCAGCCAGTAGCCGCGGTTCACCAGCGTGCTGCGATCGGCGTGCAATTCGTCGAGCAGCAGCTTGCGGATGGTGCGCATGGCAGCCGCTTCGCAGCCCACATAGATGCGCCCCGGCCCGCTGGGCAGCGAGGGCATCTTGCGCAGCGCCGCCAGCAGCGCATCACCGGCCTTGTAGCGGTCGTGGCCACGCGGCAACCATTGGATCTCGGTCTTCGCAGCGCTGTGCAGCGGCCGCGCTTCGGCCATGTCGCTGACTTCGATCAGCAGCGTGGCGTGCGCCTGCGCCGGAAGCTCTTCCAGGATCGATTCGAACGCGGGCAGGGCGGTGTCGTCGCCGATCAGCAGAAACCAGCTCGCATCGACATCGATCTTGTAGCCCGGCGCCGGGCCCAGCATCGCCAGCCGGTCGCCGACTTTGGCGCGCATCGCCCAGCGCCCGGCCGGGCCGTGGTCGTGCAGCACGAAGTCGATGTCGAGCCGTTTGGCCACGGGGTCGAAGCGGCGCGGCGTGTAGGTGCGCATCAGCGGCGAGCGCGGGCCGTCGGCGGTGGGCATCGGCGCTTCGTGCTCGCCGGTGGCCGGCACGATCAACTTCAGGTGCCCGGCCGGGCCGCGCCACTCGAAGGTATCGAGGTCCGCTCCGGTGAAACCAATGCGAATCATGCGCGGGCTCAAGTGCTCGATCTGCGACGACCTGAATGCGCCGCGGCGGGCCGCGCTTGCGTGGGCCGGTTGGCGAGGCTCACGGGCGGGGTCGACGGGGCGGTGTTTCCATAGGCGAGACGATATTACCTGCAGCTCGGCGCCGCCGCCGCCGCAGCCGCGGCCGTGTCGGCCGCAGCAAAGCGCCGCGCGTCCTGGGCCGATTCGAAGATATGCGGCGCCACGCTGCGCCGCTGCAAGGCCGCGCCCAGCTTGCTGCGCAGGAAGGCGCTGGTCGAGTAGCGCGAGGCGCCGCTGTAGTAGCGCATCTGCAGGTAGCGCACCATGGCGGCGTAGGTGTCGGCCACGCTGTCGTCGATGCGGCAGTTGTCGTAGTTGGCGACCAGCGCGACGCGGTGGCCGAGTTGTTCGCAGCGCTCTTCGACGGCGCGGCGCACGCGGTCGACATCGTCGCGCGTGCGGATGTGCAGGTTCTGCCAGTTGACGAACAAGGTGCGGCGTTCGGCGTCGTAGGCCACGCGGTGCGCCAGTTCCAGGCTCAGCAGCGCGTCGGCCAGCTGCATCGGCGCGTCGCTGAAGATGCGCGCGTCCATCGGCTTCGGGTCGTGCACCAAGGGCATGAAGTCCATGTGCGCCAGGATGTCGCGCTGGATGTCGATGCCGGGCGCCACCTCGCTCAGCGCCAGCCCGTCGCGGCCGAGCCTGAAGACGCAGCGCTCGGTGACATACAGCACCGGCAGGCCGGCGGCACCGGCGCGCTGGCCGTTGAAGGTGATCTGCTCGACCTGGCCGATGAACTTGCGCTCGCGCCCTTCGCGCACGATGTGCAGCTTGCCGTCTTCGACCTTCACTTCCAGCCCGCCGGCGGTGAAGCTGCCGGCAAACACCAGGTGCTTGGCGTTCTGGCTGATGTTGATGAAGCCGCCGGCGCCGGCCAGCCGGTCGCCGAAACGGCTGACGTTGACATGCCCGTGCGCGTCCACCTGCGCCAGGCCCAGGCAGGCCAGGTCCAGGCCGCCGCCATCGTAGAAATCGAACTGCTGGTTCTGCGTCAGGATGGCGTCGGTGTTGATGGCCGCGCCGAAGTCGAGCCCGCCCTGCGGCACGCCGCCGATCACGCCCGGCTCGGCCGTCAAGGTGACATGCGACAGCACCCGCTCCTCGTTCGCCACGGCAGCCACCACTTCAGGAATGCCGATGCCCAGGTTGACGACGCCGCCCATCGGCAGCTCGAAGGCGCAGCGCCGCGCGATCAGCTTGCGCAGGTCGAGCGGCAGCGGCGCCTGCTCGTCCTGCGGCGTGCGCAGTTCGCCGGCAAAGGCCGGACTGTAGGCGGTGGCGAAGGTCTGCGTGTGCAGCTCGGGCGGCGCCACCACCACGCAGTCCACCAGGATGCCGGGGATGTGCACCTGCCGCGGCGGCAGCGAGCCGGCGCTGGCGGTGCGCTCCACCTGCACGATGACCAGGCCGCCGCTGTTGCGCGCGGCGGTGGCCAGCGCCAGGTTGTCCAGGGTCAGCGCCTCGCGCTCCATCGTCACGTTGCCGGCGGAATCGGCCGTGCTGCCGCGCAGGATGGCGACGTGGATCGGGAAGGCCTTGTAGAGCAGCCACTCCTCGCCGTCGATCAGCATCAGCTGCACCAGATCGTCGTGCGTGCTGGCGTTGATCTTGCCGCCGCCCTGGCGCGGGTCGACGAAGGTGCCCAGGCCGGTCTTGGTCAGGCAGCCGGCGCGTTTGCCGGCGATGTCGCGAAACAGGATCGACATGGTGCCCAGCGGCAGGTTCCAGGCCTGCACCTGGTTGTCCACCGCCATGCGCGCCAGCTTCGGCACCAGCCCGTAGTGGCCGCCGATGATGCGCCGCACCAGCCCCGGCACGGCCAGTTGGTTCAGGCCACGCTCCTTGCCGTCGCCGGGTGCGGCGGCGAACACCAGGCTCAGGTCGCGCGGCGAGGCCTGAGCGTCGAAACGCTCGCGCAGCGCGTGGATCACCGCCTGTGGCGTGCCCACGCCGACGAAGCCCGAGAACGCCACCGTGTCGCCGTCGCGCACCAGCGCCACGGCCTGCTCGGCGGAGACGATCTTGTTCTTCATCGTGCCGTCGCCGCTGAGCGCTTATGCAGCGCCTACATCGATTCGTTCAGCATCGCGCGGTACTCGTCCGCCGTGGCGATGCGCGGATTGGTCTTGTGGCAATGATCGGCCATCGCGCCTTCGATGATGCGGTCGAACCATTCGGGCAGGACGCCCATCGCGGCCAGGCCGCTGGGCAAACCCAGGCGCTTGTTCATCGCGCGGATGGCATCCGCCACCTTGTCGGCATCGTTGCCCGCACCGGTCAGCCCCATCGCGCCGGCCATGCGCTGCAGGCGCTTGTCCTTGACCATCGATTCGGCACTGGCGTTGAAGCGGATCACCGCAGGCAGGAACATCGCGTTCAAGGTGCCGTGGTGCAGCTTCGGGTTCTTGCCGCCGAGCGAATGGCTCAGCGAATGCACGGCGCCAAGGCCTTTCTGGAAAGCCAGCGCACCTTGCACCGAGGTGCTCATCATGTTCAGGCGCGCATCGCGGTCCTGGCCGTCCTCCGTGGCGCGTTCGATGAAGGCCCAGCCGCGCGCCAGGCCGTCGAGCGCGATGCCGTCGGCCGGCGGGTTGAAGGGCGGCGCCATGAAGGTTTCCATGCAGTGCGCCAGCGCGTCCATGCCGGTGGCTGCCGTCAGCATCGGCGGCAGGCCGAGCGTGAGTTCGGGGTCGCAGATGGCGGCGCGCGGCATCAGGAACCAGCGAATGGAAGCCCACCTTGCGGCCGTCGTCGAGGATGACGATGGCGCCGCGCGCCACCTCGCTGCCGGTGCCGGCCGTCGTGGGCACGGCGATCAGCGGCACCGCGGCTTCGGTGATCTTGGGGCTGCCGCCTTCGATGGTGGCGTAGGTTTTCAACGGCCCGGCGTGCCGCGCCGCGATGGCCACGCCCTTGGCGCAGTCGATCGACGAGCCGCCGCCCACGGCAATGAGCCCGTCGCAGCCGTGTTCATTGAACACGGCAGTGCCGGCGCGCACGGCGGCTTCGTTCGGGTTCGGCGGCGTGCCGTCGTAGACCGCATTGCGCATGTCGGCCGGCAGCGCGTCGAGCAGCATGTCCAGCACGCCGGCCGCGCGCACGCCGGCATCGGTGACGATCAGCGGCTTCTTGATGCCGACACGTTCGCACTCGGCCGCCAGCAGCTTGCGTGCGCCGAACTCGATGTTGATGTGGGTCAGGTACTGGATCAGGGCCATGGTGGAGTTCCGGTTGATGGTGATTCAGAGCGGCGAGCGCAGGTTCTTCAGCCGCTCGGTGAGCTTCATGTTCTCGCGAGTAGTCGACCGGGCAGTCGATGATGACGACGGTGTTGTCGGCGAAGGCCTTGCTTCGAGCGTCGGCACCAGGTCGGCGGCGCGTCTCGACGCGGTAGCCCTTGGCGCCGAAGCTCTCGGCGTACTTGACGAAGTCGGGGTTCTTGAAGGCGATGTGGCTCGGGCGGCCGAAGTGGCGCAGCTGGTGCCAGGTGATCAGGCCGTACTCCGAGTCGTTCCAGATCAGGATCACGAACGGCGTCTTCATGCGCAGCGCGGTCTCGATCTCCTGCGAGTTCATCATGAAGCCGGCGTCGCCGGTCACCGCGACCACCTTGCGGTCGGGATAGGCGAGCTTGGCGGCGATGCGCGCCCGGCACCGCGATGCCCATCGCCGCGAAGCCGTTGGAGATGATGCAGGTGTTGGGCCGCTCGGCGCGGTACATGCGCGACATCCACATCTTGTGCGCGCCGACGTCGGAGATCGACGATGTCGTCCGGCGCCGAGCACCTCGCGCAGGTCCCAGACGATCTTCTGCGGCTTGACCGGAAAGCCGGTGTCGTTCGGCGTACTCGCGCGCGGTCCTCGACGATGCGCCTTGCGCACCGCCTTGAACGGCGATGCTCTGCTGCGGCTTCGCGCTGCAGCGCGATGCCGCGCAGCGATGTCGCCGATGTCGCCCAGCACGCCGACCGCGACGATGTAGTGCTCGTCGACCTCGGCCGGCAGCGCGTCGATGTGGATGATGATCTTGTCGCCGTTCGGGTTCCACATGTCGGGGTGGTACTCGACCATGTCGTAGCCGACGCAGATCACCACGTCGGCCTTCTCGAAGGCGAACCACGGCAGGTCGCGCGCCTTCAGGCCGATCGTGCCCAGCGACAGCGCGTTGGAGAACGGCATCACGCCCTTGGCCATGAAGGTGTTGGCCACGGGGATGCGCAGCATCTCGGCGAAGCTGACCAGCGAGTCGGCCGCGCCCTGGCGGATGACGCCGTTGCCGGCCAGGATGACCGGGAACTTCGCCTCGGAGATGATCTTCGCGGCCTGCTCGATCTTGGCGTCGGGCGCGACCGAGGTGTAGGCCGTCTGCACCTCGATCGGCTTGCCTGTCGACCTCCATCTCGGCGATGTTCTCGGGGAAGTCGATGAAGCGTCGCGCCGGGCTTCTCGGTCTGCGCCACCTTGAAGGCCTTGCGCACGATCTCCGGCACGATCTCGCGGCTCGCGGATCTGCGTCGCGTACTTGGTGATCGGCTGGAACAGCGTTCACCAGGTCGAGGATCTGGTGGCTCTCCTTGTGCAGCCGCGTCGTCGCGCCCTGGCCGGCGATGGCCACGACCGGCGCGCGGTCCATGTTGGCGTCGGCCACGCCGGTGATCAGGTTGGTCGCGCCCGGGCCCGAGCGTGGACATGCACACGCCCGCGCGGCCGGTCAGCCGGCCGTAGACGTCGGCCATGAAGGCCGCGCCCTGCTCGTGGTGCGTGGTGACGAACTTGATCGGGCTGTCGAGCAGCGCGTCCATGACGTCGATGTTCTCTTCGCCGGGAATGCCGAAGATGTACTCGACACCTTCGTTCTCCAGGCACTTGACCAGCAGCTTGGCGGCGGTTTGGGTCATGTTCTTGTCTCCTTGCGGCGGCGGTGGGTGCCGTTGCGCGGAGTATCAACCCTGGCGCCGCGCTGCGCCAAGCCTGCCGGCGAAGGACGTACTCAGACGAAGCGGAACGCCACCGCGCCCAGCGGCCCGTAGTCGGCATGGAAGTTGTCGCCGGCCACGGCGGTGGTCGGGCGGGTGAACGAGCCGCCCAGCACCACGTCGCCGGCATTCAGCTGTTCGTCGTGCGGCGCGATCTTGTTGGCCAGCCAGGCCACGCCGGTGGCCGGGTGGTTCAGCACCGCGGCGGCCAGGCCGGTTTCCTCGATCACGCCGTTCTTGTAGAGCATCGCGCCGACCCAGCGCAGGTCCACATCGTGCGGCCGCACCGGCCGCCCGCCGAGCACGATGCCGGCGTTGGCGGCGAAGTCGCTGATGGTGTCGAAGACCTTGCGCGGCGCCTTGGTGTCGCGGTCGAACTGCTCGATGCGCGCGTCGATGATCTCGATCGCCGGGCTCACGTAGTCGGTGGCGGCGAGCACGTCGAACAGCGTCACACCCGGGCCCTTCAACGGCTTGCCCAGGATGAAGGCCAGCTCCACCTCGATGCGCGGTGCGATGAAGCGCGTGAACGGGATGTCGCTGCCTTGCGCGAAGAACATGTCGTCGAGCAGCGGCGCGTAGTCGGGCTCGTCGATCTGGCTGCTCAACTTGCATCGCGCGCGAGGTCAGGCCGATCTTGCGGCCCTTGATGACGCGCCCTTCGGCCAGGCGCAAGGCCAGCCAGGCGCGCTGGATCGCATAGCCGTCGTCGATGCTCATCTGCGGAAAGCGCTTGGAGAAGTGGCGCACTTGCACACGCGACTGCTGCGCCTGGTTCAGTTCGGCCGCCAGTTGGGCGATGGTGTCGGCAGCAAGCATGGCGTCCTCAGGTGAACAACGGATGCAGGTTGCTGTGCTTGGCGTTGAAGACCTCGTCGCCCTCGTCGATCTGGATCGTCACGCCGATGTGCCGCTGCGAGAACACCGGCGCCAGGTGATCCTGCGTGACTTGCAGCAACGCGTCGCCCAAGGCCTTGTGGATGGCGGCATCGCGCCCCTTGGCCATGCGCAGGTTCAGCCACATGAAGGCGTAGTCGCCGCTGCCGCCGGCCGCGCGGCCAACCGTGCCGTCGTCGGCCACGGCGTGATGCGCGGCGGGATAGGCCAGCACCCGTGTGCCGCCGGTCGGGAAGACCTGTATGCCGTCTTCACCGATGACGCCGAGCATGCGGTCGCACAGCTTGCGGCACAGCACGTCGAGGTCGGTCTCGGCGTCGAGCTGCGGTGTGTAGAGGATGACGAGGTGGGGCATGCGCTGACTCCTCAAAGGCGGCCAAAACTCTGGTAGCCCGACGCCGACGACGCCACTGCCGCCGGAACATGCTCGCCGGATTGCGGCGTCACCGGAAACACCGCATTGATCTGCCCGGTGCCCGAGGCGCCGAAGTAGGGTGTCACCACCTCGACCTTGGCGTCGTAACCCGACCAGCCCAGAGCACCCAGCAGCATCGCGGTGTCGTGCATGAAGCCTTCGCCGTGCCCCTTGGCCGCGTACTCGGGCAGCATCGCGCAGAAGTCCCGCCATTCACCGGCCTGCCACATCTGCACCACGCGACGGTCCAGCGTTTCGAGAAACGGGTTCCAGATCTTGAACGCAAACTCGGGCGCGAGGCCGTTCTGCGCAAAGCGGTGGCTCAAGGAGCCGCTGGCGAAGAAGGCGACCTTGCCGTCGTAGTGTTCTTCGACCGCGCGGCGCATGGCCCAGCCCAGGCGGGCGCTGTCGTTAAGGTAGTGCGCCATGCACAGGGCGGACACCGACACCACCTTGAAGTGGCGGTCGGCGTTCATGTAGCGCAGCGGCACCAGCGTGCCGTACTCCGGGTTCAGGGTGGTGGCATCGTGCGCCAGCGTCTCCACGCCGAGATCGTTGCAGGCTTTGGCCAACAGCTTGCCCAGCAGCGGATTGCCCGCGCATTCGAAGGGCAGGTTGCTGATGAAGTGCGGCAACTCGTTGCTGGTGTAGCTGCCCTTGAAATGCGGCGCGCAGTTGACGTGGTAGTTGGCGTTCACCAGCCAGTGTGTGTCGAACACGACGAGGGTGTCCACGCCCAGTTCGCGGCAGCGCCGGCTGATTTCCAGATGGCCGTCGATGGCGTCCTGGCGCGTGCCCTGGCGCGGGCCGGGCAGTTCGCTCAAGTACATCGACGGTACGTGGGTGATCTTCGCGGCCAGCGCCAGCTTGCCCATGTTCAGACTCCCCAGTGCGGGATGTGGTGCGAACCCAGCGACACGCACACGTTCTTCGGCTCGAGGAACACCTCGTAGCTCCAGGTGCCGCCTTCGCGCCCGGTGCCCGATGCCTTGGTGCCGCCGAAGGGCTGGCGCAGGTCGCGCACGTTCTGGCTGTTGACGAAGCACATGCCGGCCTCGATGGCGGCGGCGACGCGGTGCGCGCGGCCGATGTCCTGGCTCCAGATGTAGCTGGACAGGCCGTAGGGGATGTCGTTGGCCTGCGCGATGGCATCGGCTTCATCGGTGAACGGGATCAGGCAGGCGACCGGGCCGAAGATCTCCTCCTGCGCGATGCGCATGCCGTTCGTCACATCGGCAAAGACGGTGGGTCGCACGAAGTTGCCCCTGCGCAGAGTCGCCGGCAGCTCGGGCGCATCCAGCCCGCCTGTGAGCAGCGTCGCGCCTTCCTGCGGGCCCAGCTCGATGTAGCTGCGCACCTTGGCCAGGTGCTGCGGGCTGATCATCGGGCCGATGATCGTCTTCTCGTCCAGCGGATCGCCGACCGCGATGCGCGCGGCACGCGCAGCGAAGCGCTGCGCGAAGTCGGCGTAGATCGAACGCTGCACGAAGATGCGGCTGCCCGCGGTGCAACGCTCGCCGTTGTTGCTGAAGATCATGAACACGGCGGCGTCCAGCGCACGCTCCAGGTCGGCGTCCTCGAAGACCACGAACGGGCTCTTGCCGCCGAGCTCCATGCTGAACTTCTTCAGCCCCGCGCTCTTCACGATGCGCTGGCCGGTGGCGGTGGAGCCGGTGAAGGAAATCGCGCGCACATCGGGGTGCGCACACAGCGGCTCGCCCGCGTCGCGGCCGGTGCCGTGCACGATGTTCAGCACGCCTTTCGGCAGGCCGGCTTCGGTAGCCAGCTCGCCGAAGCGCGAGATGCTCAGCGGCGACAGCTCGCTCATCTTCAGCACCGCGGTGTTGCCGAAGGCCAGGCAGGGCGCGATCTTCCAGGTGCCGGTCATGAAGGGCACGTTCCACGGCGAGATCAGCGCGCACACGCCGACCGGGTGGAAGAGTGTGTAGTTCAGGTGCGTGGCGGTCGGGTAGGTGTGGCCATCCACGCGCGTGCACATCTCGGCAAAGTAGTAGAAGTTGTCGGCCGCGCGCGGCACCAGCTGCTTGCCGGTCTGCGTGATCGACTGGCCGGTGTCGCGTGTTTCCAGCTCGGCGATCTCGGGCACGTGCCGGGCGATCAGGTCGCCCAGCTTGACCATCATCTTCGCGCGCTCGGCGGCCGGCAGCGCGGCCCATCTGGGGAACGCGGCCTTGGCGGCGGCCACGGCGGCATGCACTTCCGCGGCGCCGCCGGCGGCCACCTCGGCCAGCACCTCCTGGTTGGCCGGGTTGACGGTCTCGAACCAGTCGTGGCCTTCGACCGCACGGCCGTCGATCAGGTGGGGGATGCGCATGATGCAGCTCCTTGATTCAGCGCGGGTCGGCGACGATGGTATTGATCAGCCGGCCGATGCCGTCGATCTCGGTCACCACTTCGTCGCCCTCATTCACGTTGACCACACCCTCGGGCGTGCCGGTGAGGATCAGGTCGCCGGGTGCCAGCGTCATGAAGCTGCTCAGGTATTCGATCAGCGCCGGCACGTCATCGATCAGGTCGCGCGTGTTGCCTTGCTGTTTGAGCTGGCCGTTGACGAAGGTGCGCAGCCCCAGCGCATGCGGGTCGGGCACGTCGGCGGCATCGACCAGCCAGGGGCCGAGCACGGTGGCGCCGTCGCGGTTCTTCACGCGCAGGTTGGGGCGGTACCAGTTCTCGAGGTAGTCGCGGATGGCGTAGTCGTTGGCGACGGTGTAGCCGGCGACATGGGCCAGCGCATCGGCGCGCTTCACGCGACGGGCATGGCGGCCGATGACCACGGCCAGCTCGCATTCATAGTGCATGAAGGTGGCGTCCGCCGGCCGGCGCGTGACGCCGCGGTGGCCGACCAGGCTGTTCGGGCCCTTCAGGAAGGCGAGCGGCTCGTCCTTGCGCGCTCAAGCGTCAATTCCTTGGCCAGCTCCTTCTTGTGGTCGGCATAGTTGATGCCCAGCGCAATGATGGTGCCGGGCTCGACGGGCGGCAGCCAGACCACCGCATCCTCGGCCACGACGCGGCCATCGGCCAGGCGCAGCTGGTCCCCGCTGGGGGTGGCGCAGTGCACCGCGCCGGCGTAGGCCACGCGGGCATGTTTCATGGCGCGTCCTCGGCGACCAGCCGGTTCTCGAGCGTGCCCACCCCTTCGATGTGGATGGCCACGTGCTGCCCGGCGCGCGCGCGGGGCGCACCGAAGGCCACGCCGAGCATCAGCACGTCGCCGGGTGACAGCGTCATGAACTCGGTGACATCGGCGATCAGCCGCGCCACCGGCCGCTGCATGTCGGCAGTGCTGGCTTGCTGCGCCGGCCGGCCGTCGATGTGCACGTTCACGGCCAAGGCATCCGGGTCGGCCACCTCGGCCGCGGCGACCATGCCAGGGCCGATCGGCATGAAACCATCGCGGCACTTGTAGCGCATCGACGGGCGGTAGAAGGACGCGTGCGGCACGCTGACGTCGTTGCACACCGTGTAGCCCGCCACCACCGACAGTGCCTGCGTCTCGTCGACGCGGCAGGCCGTCCGGCCGATGACGATGCCCAGCGTCGCGCCGATCTCCAGCTCGTCCACGCCTGCGGGCACGACGATGTGATCGCCATGGCCGGCGAAGGTATTGCGCGGCTTGATGTACAGCACCGGCGCCCGCGGAGCCCCCTTGTACGGCGCCTGGTTCACGGCATCGCCCAGCGCGGCCAGCGCCTCGCGATGATTGAGCAAGGTGCCCACCACCGTGCGCACCGCCGAGCGGTTCAGGCGTGGCCATCCCGGCGCGAAGTCGATGTTGAGCATGCGGGTCCCGGAAGTGTCCCGTGGCTTGGATGCCGAAGACTATAGTGCGCTCGCTTCCTGGCGCGCCTGTCAACGCACAGGCGCCCGCAAGCCGCCGCCATTGCCCGAGCCCGAATGACCGCTCCGCTGACATCGCTTCCGCCGCCGGATGGCGGCATGCACCCTGCCGTCGCCAGCGCCCGCTGGATGCGCTGGCTGCCGGGCCTGCAACTGCTGCGCCACTACCCGTCCGACTGGTGGCGGCACGACATCGCGGCCGGCCTGGTGCTGACGACGATGCTGGTGCCGGTGGGCATCGCCTATGCGGTGGCCTCGGGCGTGCCCGGCATCCATGGCCTGTACGCCACCATCGCCGGGCTGCTGGCCTATGCGCTGTTCGGGCCCAGCCGCATCCTGGTGATGGGGCCGGATTCGTCGCTGGCCGCGCTGATCCTGGCGGTGCTGCTGCCGCTCGCGGCCGGCGACCCGGCGCGCGCGGTGGCGCTGGCCGGCGCGATGGCCATCGCCGTGGGCCTGATCGGCGTCGTCGCCGGGCTGGCCAAGCTGGGCTTCATCACCGAACTGCTGTCCAAGCCCATCCGCTACGGCTACATGAACGGCATCGCGCTGGCGGTCATCGTCAGCCAGCTGCCCAAGTTGTGCGGCATTGCCATCGCGGGCGACGGCCCGCCCGCACAGGCCGTGGCCTGGGTGCAGGCGCTGTGGGACGGGCGGCTCAACGCCGCGGCCTTCGGCATCGGCGCGGCGTCGCTGGTGCTGATCCTGCTGCTGAAGCGCTGGCCGCGCGTGCCCGGCATGCTCATCGCCATCGTCGCCGCCACGGCCGCGGTCGCACTCTTCGACCTGGACCGCAAGCATGGCGTGAGCGTGCTCGGCACACTGCCGCAGGGGCTGCCGTCACCGGCGCTGCCGTGGATCGGCTGGGCCGACCTGATGCCGGTGCTGGGCGGCGCGCTGGCCGTGGCGCTGGTGGCCTTTGCCGACACCAGCGTGCTGTCGCGCACCTATGCGCAGCGCCTGCGCCAGCCGGTGGACCCGAACCAGGAGATGGTGGCGCTGGGCGCGACCAACCTGGCGGTGGGCCTGTTCCAGGGCTTTCCCGATCAGCAGCAGCTCGTCGCGCACGCCGGTGGCCGAGGCCGCGGGCTCGAAATCCCAGATGACCGGCGTGGTCGGCGCGCTCGGCGTGGCGGCGCTGCTGCTGCTGGCGCCGCAGTTGCTGGAGCGGCTGCCGGGCAGCGCGCTGGCGGCGGTGGTCATCGCCTCGGTGCTGGGCCTGATCGAATGGCGCGACCTGCAGCGCATCCGCCGCATCCAGGCCTGGGAGTTCTGGCTGTCCATCGGCTGCGCCGCGGGCGTGCTGCTGCTGGGCGCGATCGAGGGCATCGTGCTGGCGATCGTCGCCGCGGTGATCGAGTTCCTGTGGGACGGCTGGCGCCCGCATTCGGCGGTGCTGGGCAAGGTGCCCGGCGTCGACGGCTGGCACGACGTGCAGCGCCACCCCGAGGCGAGTCGCATCGACGGGCTGGTGCTGCTGCGCTGGGACGCGCCGCTGTTCTTTGCCAACGCCGAATGGTTCGAGCGCGTGGTGCGCGACACGCTGGCCGCATCGCCCACGCCGGTGCGCTGGCTGGTGGTCACGGCCGAGCCGGTGACCAGCGTCGACATCACCGCCGCCGACATGCTGCGCGAACTGGACGAGTCGCTGCAAGAGCAGGGCATCGAGCTGTGCTTCGCCGAGATGAAGGGCCCGGTGAAGGACAAGCTCAAGCGCTTCGGCCTGTTCAGCCACTTCGGGCAGCAGACCTTCTTTGCGACCATCGACGATGCGGTGCGGGCGTACGTCGAGGCACCCCCGGCGGTGGCGGCGGGCGAGCGTGGCTGAGCGCGCTGCTCGTCGGCAGGCCGTGTGAGGGGCCGTGCCGCCCCCGGTCCGCAATGGCCAGCGCCTGGTGGTCGAGGTTGTGGTCCGGCGCGCGTTCGATAGGCTGGGTGCCGTCCAGGCCCGCTGCCCCAGCGGGCGGGCCTCGGCTTCAATCAACCGGTCGTGCAAGCGGTGCCCGAGTACCTGACGGTCACGAACAGACTGAGGCCGGTTTCGTCGTCGATGCGCAGATGGGTCACGTCACTGAACGGGTCGGGGCCGCCGCGCGGCGTGCAGCCCACCGACGCGACACCATCGGTCGAGGTAAGCATCTGAATCGTCACCGACGTGTTCGGCCCCACGTTGCCGTTGGGCAGGTCGAAGCGGAAGCCGACGAAAGCCAGATGGCTCACGTCGTTGCGCGTGGGCTCGGTGCAATCCGGAACCCGTTCCAGGCCCGGATTGCCGTTGCATTTCAAGAACTTGCCCGTCAAGGTGCCGCGGTAAAGGGGGTCGGTCCGGATGCTCACCTGTGTTTCGATTCGATCGCAATCACGCGTGCCCAGGCAGATCGAAGGAGGAAGGACCTGGCCGCCCGAGGTACCCAGGCCGAGGGGGGGAGCGACACATACCTCCCCGTATCCGGGCGGTGTCGAAGGCAGTGGAATGCCGCACAGATAGCCATTGACCACGGTGGCTGGCGCACTCGCCGCACCGTCGGGGCCTGCTGCGGCACCCGCACCTGCACCCGTACCGTACCCGTACCCGTACCCGTACCCGTGGTACCGCGTACCCGTACCCGTACCAGCACCAGCACCAGCACCAGCACCAGCACCAGCACCACCTGTCGCTCCGCCGGCGGCGGGTTCCGTCGCCCCGTCGTCGCCCCCCCCACAGGCGGCCAGCACGGCCAGCACGCTGATCAGCAACACGCGTCGCCCGATGAGATGCAGGTGCGTGAGATCGTGAGTCGAAGCCAAGCGTTTCATGGGTCTGCTCCTTGTCGTGGTGCTGTGTCCCTTGGCCCACGACCAGGATCGGCGTGGTGGACAGGCTGGCCGGCATGCTCCGGGCGCGGCAGGTCTGCCGTCAATCGGACTGAAGTCCTAAGACCCGCCCAAGACCTTGGCGCTCTTGCGGCGCACGGGCGGGCCGTCTGACAATCCGTTCATGAAGCTGCTCATCGTCGATGACCACGCCATCCTGCGCGAAGGCTTGGCGGCGATGCTGCGCCAGGCAGGGCCCGACACCGAGGTGCTGCAGGCCAGCGACGGTGCCGAGGGTTTGCGTCTGGCGCTGACCCATCTCGATCTGGACGCCGTGTTCCTCGACCTGCAGATGCCGGGCGTGGACGGCATGTCGGCGGTGCCGGAGTTCGGCCGCCAGCGCCCTGAGTTGCCGGTGATCGTGCTGTCGTCGTCCGAGGAGCCGCAGGACGTACGCCGCGCGCTGGCGCTGGGCGCGCTGGGTTATGTACCCAAGTCGGCGGCGCCGCAGACGCTGCTGTCGGCGCTGGCGCTGGTGCTGTCGGGCAACGTCTATGTGCCGCCGCTGATGCTCAACGCGGCCATGGCAACGGGCGAATCCGCGCACGCCAAGGGCAGCAGCGCCAACAGCGCTCTCACCGAGCGCCAGCTGGAGGTGTTGCGCCTGCTCAGCGAGGGCCAGTCGAACAAGGAAATCGGCCGTGGTCTGGGCCTGTCGGACAAGACCGTCAAGGCGCACATCACCACCATCTTCAGGACGCTGAACGTGGTCAACCGCACCCAGGCGGCGAGCGCGGCACGGCGCGCGGACTTGCTGTAGCGGCGCGCACCCGGCTGGCTTCGCGCCGTTTCATCAGGGCTCGCCCGCGTCGGCCGCCGCACTCATCAGGTTGCCGATGGCCGCGCGCAGCTTGCCGCGTGCCACCGGCTTGTGCAGCAGCAGGTGCCCGCTTTGCTGCGCCTCCTGCAGCCGCTCCGGCCCGGTGTCGCCGGTGACGAGCATAGCCGGGATGTCGTGGTTGTATTCCGACTGCAGCCGCTCGATCACCTCGATGCCGTTCTCCGCGCCGCGCAGCCGGTAGTCGCAGATGATCAGGTCCGGCCGTTGCGGCCGGTTCGCCACGCGCTCGAGCATCTGCTCGCACGAGCCGGCCACGATGACCTCGTGCCCCCATTCGCCGAGCAGGCTGCGCATCGCGTCCTGGATTGCCACCTCGTCGTCGATCACCAGGATCAAGCCCGGCGATGGCGACAGCGGCACCGGCTCCGACGAAAGCGCTTCGTCCGCCAGCGGGCTGTGCGACAGCGGCAGACCCAGCTTGAACACCGAGCCCTTTCCTGGCACCGAGCGCAGCGTCAGCGGGCAGCCCAGCAGCGTCGTCAGCCGCTTGACGATGGCCAGCCCCAGGCCGAGGCCGCGCGCGCGGTCGCGTTCCGGATTGCCGATCTGATAGAACTCCTCGAACACCCGCGCCTGCTGCTCGCTCGCAATGCCGCGCCCGGTGTCCCAGACCTCGATGCTGAGCAGCTTGCCGCGCCGGCAGCCCACGACGACGCGGCCGCGGTCGGTGTAGCGCACGGCGTTGGCGACGATGTTGCGCACGATGCGCTCCACCAGCACCGGGTCGCTGACCACGGTGGCCCTGCAGCGGTGCTGCACCAGGCGCACGCCTTTGCCCGCCGCTTCGGCGGCGTGGTCTGCGCATACGCGGTCGAGCATCGGCTGGATCGCGAACGGTTGAACATGCGATTGCACGATGCCCGCGTCCAGCCGCGAGATGTCGAGCAGCGCGACGAACAGGCTGTCGAGCGCTTCGACCGAGCCGTCCAGGTGCTGCACCAGGCGCCTGGCCTCGTCGTCCATGTTGCGCCCGCGCAGCGCGCCGACGAACATGCCCAGCGCGTGCACCGGCTGGCGCAGGTCGTGGCTGGCCGCGGCGAGGAAGCGCGACTTGGCGATGTTGGCCTGTTCGGCGATCTCCTTCTGGCGCTGCAGGTCGTCCACCAGGTCGAGGTTTTCGAAGCGCAGACGCAGCGATTCGATCAGGTTGGCGTTGAAGCGATGCGCCAGCAGCAGGAACACGGTGGTGAAGACCACACCCATCAGCGCCAACGCGTTGTGGAAGGGGTCGCCGTGCGTGGCGCTCCACAGCACGAAGGGCAGCAGCGCCGGCACGGTGTAGGCATAGGTGGCCGGCAGCCAGCTGCCGAAGGCCGGCACTGCACCGGAGGCCGTGGCCGAGATGAACAGCATGATGACCAGCTGCTGTGTGTTGTCGCCCGTCATCAGCCAGACCGCGCCGCCGCCCCACACCAGCCCGCCGAACAGCGTGGCGACGGTGAAGCGCTGCGCCCAGGAGCGCCAATCGGCCAGCGGCGGCTGGCGCCGACGGAACAGCAGGCACAGGCCCTGGCGCACCGCGCAATCGGCCGCCACCAGGGCCATCCAGAGCGCGACGGCCTGCGGTGTCTGCGCGTCGATGTAGAGCAGCACGCCGCACAGCACCAACGCACCGATGAGTGCCGCGCTCAGGGCCACCGGCGCGGTGCGGTACAGCGTGCGGATCTGTTCGCCGCGAATGCGCTCGGTGTAGGCCACCGGCGCGGCGGGCGCGGCGGGCGCGGTGGTTGTGGTGGGCACTGTCGAGGGCACGGTGTTCAACGCAGGCTCTGTCTATCGCCGCCGCAGCCCAAGCGCCATCACCGTGCCCACCACGATCACGGCGCCGCCCACCTGCATCGGCGACATCGCCTGTCCGAGCCACAGCCAGGCCATGGCCAGCGCCGCCACCGGCTCGACGTTGAGGATCGGCGAGCTGCCCACCACGCCCAGCTTGGGCAGCAGCGTGAACATGATCGTGAACGCGGTGCCGTAGAGCAGCGTCAGCGCGGCCAGTCCCCACCAGCCGGCGCTGGCATCGGGCCAATGAGCACCGCCCTGCGCCACCGTGCCTATCCAGGCGAGCACCCCGACGATGCCCATGGTGATGGCACTGCGCAGCCGCCCGTCCAGATCGGCCACCTCATGCTGCGTCAGCGCCAGCACCAGGCCGAAGGTGGCGCCGGCCACCAGCGCGAAGGCGACGCCGCTGCCGATGCGGCCCCAGTGCGCCGTCGCGCCCAGTCCGGACGCGGCGCCGGACACGTCCAGCGCCAGCGCCAGCCCGAACAGGATGATCGGCATGGCGACGAGGATGGCGCGCTCGGGGCGATGCCCATAGATCGCCCAGACGGCCAGCGCCGTCCACAGCGGGTAGGTGTTGAAGGCCAGCAGCGCCAGGCCGACCGGGATGCGCGCCACCGCGGAGTACAGGCACACGCTCTGCACGGCGACCAGCAGGCCGATCAGCGGCATCACCTTGCGGTGCCGCGCGCTCAAGCGCCAGCGGCACGCGGTACAGCGCGACGATGCACGCCACCACCGCGGCCGTGACCAGGCTGCGCACCGCCACCGCGGTGGCCACGTCCACGCCATGGTCGATGGCGACGCGCGCGGCCACGTGGTTGCCGGCGAACATGCAGGCCAGCAGCAGCAACATGGCAAAGGCGCGTGGGCTGATCGGCGGGGAGCTCATGGTCTGGGCGCGGCGGCGACACCGTGGCGGGATGTCCCCTAGTTTGCGGATGTTCTGGCCGAGGATGCGAAGGGTGCGGCGCACACTCGACTGGAGTTCTGCGGTGATCGCGGACTCGGGAGTCCGGCTTGGAAACTTCGGTGCGCATGGTGCGCCGTCTGGCGGCAATTGCCTTTGCCGACGTGGTGGGCTGGACGCGCCTGATCGAGCGCGACGATGCCGCCGCGGTGTCGGCATGGAAGTCCGTGCAGCGCGAGCTGATCGAACCCAACATCAAGGCCTTCGGCGGGCGGCTGATCGAAGTCGCCGGCGACGCGGTGCTGGTGGAGTTTCCCAGCGCGGTCGATGCGGTGCGCTGGGCCATCGACCTGCTGCAGCGGCTGGATGACCGCCGCGCCGGCGACCGTGCCAACCCGATCCACATGCGCGTGGGCATCAGCATCGAAGACGCCATCGTCGATGACGACAAGCTGCTTGGCGACGGCGTGAACATCGCCTCGCGCGTGCACCAGATGGCCGAGCCTGACCAGGTGGTCATCACCCAGGGGGTGCGCGATTTTGTCTGGAACAAGCTGCCGATTCGCCTGCTCGACCTGGGCGAGCACCAGCTGAAGAACATCAGCCGCCCGGTGCGTACCTACCGCGTCACGCCCGGCAACGCCAATGGCAACGGTGCCGCGCCCGGCATCCAGCCGCACCTGATGTGGGACAACCGGCCGACCATCGCCGTGCTGCCGTTTCGCGACGAGGGCAGCGAGGCCGGGCCGTACTTCGGTGACGGCATGACCGAGGAGATCATCACCTCACTGTCGATGAACCGCTCGCTGTTCGTGATCGCCCGCAACTCGACGCTGAAGTACCGCGGCCATCGCTCCAACGCCGCCGACATTGCCGCCGAGCTGGGCGTGCGCTTCCTGCTCGAAGGCTCGGTGCAGCGGCGCGGCAAGCGCCTGCGCATCAACGCCGGCCTGATCGACGCCAGCCGCAACCGCGAGCTGTGGGCCGAGCACTACGACGGCGAGGACGAAGACCTGTTCACCTTCCAGGACCAGATCGCGGTGAGCATCGCCGCGGCCATCGACCCGCGCCTGCAGGAAGCCGAGATCGCGCGCGTGCGCGAACGCCCGACCGACAGCTTCGGCGCCTACGACTGCGTGTTGCGCGGCCTGTCGGTGCTGTACAACTTCAACGAGCACGACTTCGACGCTGGCTGGCGACATGTTCCGCCGCGCCATCGAACTGGACGCGCACTACGCCCAGGCCTATGCGCACCTGGCCTGGTGGCACACCCTGCGTTACGGCGAAGGCCGCAGCAGCGACGACAAGCTGGACCAGCGGCTGGCCGACGAAAACGCGCAGCGCGCGGTGCAACTCGATCCGCGCGATGCCTTGTCGCTGTCGGTGGCCGGGCACATCCAGTCCTTCCTGAACAAGCGCTTCGACGTGGCCATGGAGATGTTCGAACAGGCCCTGCACCTGAACCCGAGTTGCGCTTCGGCCTGGGCGCGCAGCGGCACCACGCTGGCCTACATGGGCCGCGGCGAAGAGGCGTTGACGCGGGTGCGCAATGCCATGCGGCTGAGCCCCTTCGACCACCTGACCTTCGCCTACTGCACCAGCAACGGCACCGCGGCGATCGTCACCGGCCGCTTCGACGAGGCGGTGAGCTGGCTGAACAAGGCACAGCGGCTGAACCCGCGCTACAAGGCCTCGGCGCGCCTGCTGGTCGCTGCGCTGGCGCTGTCCGGCGACGTCGGCCGGCGCGCGCGAGCTGGCCGGCGCCTTCCTGGAGTCCGAACCGGGCTTCACGGTGTCGGGCTTCGGCAGCTGGTATCCGCTGCAAAGCCCGCACCTGGAGCGGGTGCTCGAAGGGCTGCGGCTGGCCGGGCTGCCGGCATGAAGTCCGTCGCGCGGCCTGGGCCAACAACGAGGAGAAACCTATGAGCGGCTCACAAGTGTCATTCGGTCAAGGTCAAGGTCAAGGTCAAGGTCAAGGTCAGGGTCAAGGTCAAGGGCAGGGTCAGGGACAGGGACAGGGCCAGGGCCAGGGCCAGGGCCAGGGCCAGGGCCAGGGCCAGGGCCAGGGCCAGGGTGGCGCCGGCTGGCCGACGGTCTTCGGTGGCAACGGCACCGGCGCCGGCATGGGCAGCGGCAGCGGCTTCCTGTCGGGCTATGGCTACGTCGCGCGCAGCGCCTATGCCACGCCGTGGGAGCTGGGCTTCAAGACCTGGACGCTGGACTTTTCGCCGGTCGGTGGACGGCGTGCCGTTCCCCACCGACGCGCGGCTCAACCCTTACCGGGAACCCGACAAGCCGACTGCAGTGGCAGACCGACGACTGGGACCCGGCGCTGCGCTTCTGGTCGCTGGCCTTCGACGCCCAGCTGATCGAATGGCTGCAGGACCTCGATATTTCGGCGCCGTCGATCCTGGCGGCGCGCGAGTTTGCCAAGCAGCACGCCAAGTGGCAGATGGAGGTCGGTGTGGTGGATGACGCCAGCTTGCTCGACAGTGGCTTGCTCGGCGCGCGCTGGCTGCAAGCCGGAGCATCTGGACTGGAGGCCCGCAGACAGCACGCCCGCGGCCGCCCAGGCCGCGTGGACAAGCATCAACCGCGAACTCGACGAACTGGTCGACCTGATGGAAGACGACCGTGGCCGCTACATCGCCGAGAGCGCTCGAACAGGCCGACGCCATTCCCGGCGTTACTTCGTGCACCTGCTGGCGATGGACTCGGCCGGCAAGCCGCACACGATGCAGCTGATCACGCTGCGGCCTGGCCATCGGCAACCTGGTGTACATGCACTACAAGCAGCATGTTCCGCCGCGTCAGGCCCTCGACGCTGTGCCCGGGGCTGGTGCCGCCCTTCGGGCCGCCGCGCCACCCGGCCTTTCCCAGCGGGCATTCCTTCCTCGGGCATTTCATCGCGCTGCTGCTGCTCGAAATCGACGGCATCGCTGCGCGCTACGGCACGGGCATGAAGGTCAATGGTTCGGTGCCGGGTAAAAAGCCCGACTGGGCCGACTACCAGGCCGCGCCACGTCGCGACCTCGATGGCCCGCTGTTCTGGCTGGCCGCACGGCTGGCGCGCAATCGCGAGCGCATCGGCGTGCACTACCCGCAGCGACAGCCTGGCCAGCCGGCAGCTGGCCGGCGGCATCTGGAACGCGATCGTGAATGACAGGACTACCGACCGGCATCGAGGTGCCGACCTTGATGCGGGTGCTGGCGCGCGCGAAGGCCGAGTGGGCCTGAGGGCGATGCGCAGCCTCAGGGGAATGGCAACGCGCGCAGCGCCAGGTTGTTGTCGTTGGCCACCAGGTCCGCGATCGGCACGCTCAGGTCGCCACAAGCGGCGAAGCCGGTCAGCGGGTCGAGGTTCGAGCGGTCGTCCGGACAGGTGGCCGAAGCCTTGACCAGGTAGTTGCCGATCAGCCCCAGCGCGCTGCCGTCGAGGCGCTCCTGCTTGAAGCTGAAATCCCGCACCGTGCCGGGATCGACGGCTTGCGCGGGCGCTTCGCCGCGCCAGCTCGGTCCAGTTCGACGGAACGTCCTGTCCCTGCGCGGACGCCAGAACCCAGCAGCGCACCGTCACGGCGGATGCAGGCAGGCTGCCGCGGTTGCCGACATGCACCACCACCTTCTGCATCTGCATCTCGATGCCGGAGTCGCTGGCGTGCCAGAGCGGTGTGCCGCCGGCCTGCTGGCAGCAGCGGCACCGGCTCATAGCCGCCCACCTCGCCGGGCCGGCGATCGGCGATGTAGATGTCCACAGGCGGCGGCTTGCCCGGACCCTCGAGACCTCCGATCGGCCACATTGGCGTACAGGCCCTGCCGCTCGAAGGCCCAGCGGATGACCTTGTGCACGCAGCCGCCGACGCGATGCACGTCGCGCGGTCGTCGGCGTAGGCCTCCGGCCAGCTGGCGGCGATGTCCCACGCGACCGGCGCCGATGTCGGCATCGATCAGCGCATCGACGAAGGCCTCGATCTGGTAGGCCGGCACCGCCGGTTGCGCGCCCAGCAGCTGGATGGCATGCATCACGAGATAGACGCAGTAGTCCGAAGCGCTGTGGCGCGTCTCAGGAGGGCTGTCGTCGCCACCGATGCTTCGGTACAGACGGAACAACGACGACGACAGCAACTGCTCTTCGAAGTAGCCCAGGTGTGGCAAGCGCGAGGTGTTGAGCCCTTGCTGGGAGCAGCCGCGCCAGGTTGCGCCGGCCGCACCAGCACCAGCCGCGCATCGCGTCGCGGTCGTGGCGGCGGGGAATGAAGATCCACGGGAAGGTGCGGAAGCGCTCGCCGGGCTCGGCCTGCCTGCAAGCATCGGGGTCGGCGACGATGGCGGCCAGCGCATCGCCGGCACTGTGCGCGAAGCGGAATTCGAGCTCGCCGAAGCTGGCGTAGTTCAGCACATGGCCGAACTCGTGCCAGGCCCAGCGTGCATCGGCGGCCAGGCCCGAGCGGCTGTTCGCGCAGGCGCCGCGCGTCGTTCTCCAAGCGGACCGCGGTGCGCGAGCTCGGCCCAGCCGAAGCTGACTTCCAGCGGTGGCTGCAGATCGCCGCTGCCGGGTTGCTCGATGCCCGGGCCGACACCGATCGGTCGCACCTGTGCGTTGACCGAGATGCCGTCGCGCGCGCCCTTCAGCGGCGCGCGGTGGCGCAGCAGCAGCGGCAGACTGGCGTGCTTGAAGTACAGCGCCGGCAGCAGGCCGTAGGCCTCCAGTCGCCGCATGCAGCTCGTCACCGCGCAGGTAGGCGTGAGCGGCGGCAAGATCGTCGCTGCGCAAGCGGCAGATCGTTGGGGTCGACTTCCTGCACGTCATCGGGATCGCTGTCGGGATAGCCCGATACCTGACCCAGGCGCGTCTGCCGCACCTGCAGCTCGAGCGTATTGACGTGGCGCTGCAGAACGGGCGGAACCCGTTCGGTGTAGATGCGCAACGGGTCCAGCACGCGAGCCAGGCGTGTCGCGCGCCGCGATTCGGGCCTTGCCGACGGCGGGATCGAGGCCGGGTCCTGCACGAAAGCTTCCGCGCTGACGTGGCTGATGCGTTCGACGGGCGACTGCCACTGCGGCGCCGAGCCGTCCGCCGGCAAATCGACGACGAAGCGGTAGTTGCGCGATGCGCCGCCGCCGAGCGATGGTTTCACAGCGGAGACGAAGACGCGCTGGCTGTGGTCCATGGTCGGGTCGATGTACGCCAGGCCGTCGATGCCGAAGGGCCAGTAGCCCAAGGGCTCGATCAGCTTGCCGATGCGCTGTGGCACCTGCAGCTTCTTCGGCTCGAGCGTGGGCGCCGAGCCGAAGCTTTGCGGCAGCATCGAACTGCTCATGCCGGTGATGCGCACGGTCCAGTCCGGGCTGCTGTCCCAGGGTGCGAGGTGCAGCAGCACGCGCAAACCGACTTCGCCCCCAGCCGGCTGGTTGTCCTTCAGGCGATAGCCGGCCAGCAGCACGACAGTGCACCCGACAAGCTTGCCCTTCAACTGGCGTGCCACCCAGAACGACCCCATCGGGTGGGGTTTCGACTGCTCCAGCGCACCGGCGCCCCAACTCAAGGGCCACCAGCCAAAATTGGGCGGCTGGTGGCTGTCGGAACGCAGCACATCCATCACTTCCCGGCTGATGCCGGCGCTGGTTTGCACCGTGGCCAGGTACGCGTTGGCCAGTTCGCGCAGGTCCGCCGCCAGGCGTGCGGCGCTGGCTTTGCCGGTGTAGGGCTGGGTCGGATGGTGCAGTCGTACCGAGCGCGGCGCGTTGTTGGCGTCGGCGCGAGGCGGTGTCTGGCCTGGCATGTCCATGCGTTTGCCCTTGGAAGTATCGGCAATTCGCATTGATAGCGCGCCGCGACGACAGCGTCAACCATCCACTTGATGAAGGCGCCATGCCCTGAGTCGCATCGGGCCCGACGCAGACGCGGCGAGGGTGTTGCGGCGGCCTACCCGCGCGCACCGACCGGCACGTCGAGGATTCAACGCTGCGGCATGTCCTTGACCGAATAACCCAGGCTGACGGTGGCGTCATCGGGGATCGGCGGCATCGTCGCGTTCCACGCCAACCAGGCGTCGCGCAGGCGCTGCAGGCGCTCGGGCTCCAGGGCGGCGCGGTTGGCGCGCTCGCGTTCGTCGTCGGCGATGTTGAAGAGGTAGTCGTTGCCGTCCACGCGCAGATACTTCCAGTCGCCATCGCGATGCGCCCGCTGGCCGCGGTGGTTCATGCGCCAGTGCATCGGCCTCGGCAGCACGGTGGCCGCGTCGCGCAATATCGGCAGGAGCGATCGGCCGTCGAGCGGGTAATCGGCGTGTGCCGCCACACCGGCGGCGTCGAGCATTGTGGCCGACCAGTCCATCGTCAGGCAGTGCTGTTGACTTACCGTGCCCGCTTCGATGACGGCAGGCCACTGTGCGATGTAGGGCACGCGAATGCCGCCTTCGGTCAGATCCATTTTGCCGCCGACCAGAGGCCAGTTGTCGGAGAAGCGCTCGCCGCCGTTGTCGCTGGTGAAGACGACCAGCGTGTTCTCCCACTGGCCCTGCTTGTGCAACACCTTGAACAGCCTGCCGATGCCTTCGTCCATGTGGTGGATCATGCGGCGGTAGGCGTGGATGTTGCCGCCGCTCAGGTGGAACAGGTTGCCGGGCAGGTTGTGCGCCAGTTCGCGGTCGTCGCGCGTCTCCCATGGCCAGTGCGGCGCGGTGTAGTGCAGGCTCAGGAAGAAGGGCGCGCTGCCGTCGGCCATGCGTTGAACGTAGTCCAGCGCGCGGTCCGTGATCAGGTCGGTCAGATAGCCGTCCTCGGCGCGCTCCGCCTCGCCTTCGTAGAGATCGTGGCGGCCGCTGGAATCGGCATGGGTGAAGTAATCGACGCCACCGCTCATCGGGCCGAAGAATTCCTCGTAGCCCGAGCGCAGCGGGCCAAAGGCTGGCGGGTAACCGAGATGCCATTTGCCAATGAGCGCCGTGCGATAGCCGTTGTCCTTCAACAGTGAGGGTAGCGTCGGAAGTTCCGGTGGCAGGCCTAGCGTCTGGCTGCCGCGGCTCTTGCTGTTGATGGGTTCCTCCGCGGCGCCACGCAGCCGATACTGGTAACGCGCGGTCATCAATGCAAAGCGTGTGGGCGAACAGACGGGAGAGTTGGCGTAACCCTGCGTGAAGCGCAGGCCGTTGGCGGCCATCGCATCCAGCGCTGGCGAGACCGGCCCGAATTCGGCCGCCCGCCCGCCATAACAACCGAGGTCGGCATAACCGAGGTCGTCGGCAACGATGAAGATGATGTTCGGGCGAAGCGGTGCGGCATTCATGACTCAGCCCAGTGGCCGGTTGCGACACATGAGCGGCCCCTCAAGCACAGAGGATCGACACCGCCTTGGTGTTCAGGTAGGCCTCCAGCGCCTCGCTGCCGCCTTCGGAGCCGTAGCCCGAATCCTTGATCCCGCCGAAGGGCATCTCGGCCCAGGGCAGCGCCGGCTGGTTGATCCACAGCATGCCCACCTCCAGGCGTTGCGCCAGCAGGTGCGCGCTTTTCAGCGAGCGGGTGAAGGCATAACCCGCCAGGCCGAAGGGTAGGCGGTTGGCTTCGGCAATGGCATCTTCGAGCTTGTCGAAGCCACGGATCGCGGCGATCGGGCCGAAGGGCTCCTGGTTGAAGACGGCGGCATCCAGCGGCACTTCATCCAGCACCGTCGGCGCGTAGAAGTTCCCGACGCTGCCGATGCGCTCACCGCCCGCCGCCACGGCCGCGCCGCGTGCGCGCGCGTCGTCGACGATCTGCGTCATCGCGCTCAGGCGACGCGCATTGGCCAGTGGGCCCATGGCGACGCCGTCGGCCTGGCCGTCGCCGACCTTCAGCGACTGCGCGTGTTTCGCGAGCTTCTGCGCAAACTCGGCGCGGATGCTGCTGTGCACCAGAAAGCGCGTCGGCGAGATGCACACCTGCCCGGCATTGCGGAACTTGGCCGCGCCGGCGCACTTGATGGCCAGTTCGATGTCCGCATCCTCGGCCACGATCACCGGTGCGTGGCCGCCCAGCTCCATCGTGGCGCGCTTCATGTGCGTGCCGGCCAGCGCGGCGAGCTGTTTGCCCACCGGCGTGGATCCGGTGAAGGTGATCTTGCGGATGACCGGGTGCGCGATCAGGTACGAGGAAATTTCCGCCGGATCGCCATACACCAGGCCGATCACGCCGGCCGGCACGCCCGCATCGACAAAGGCCTGGATCAGCGCGGCCGGCGATGCGGGTGTTTCCTCCGGCGCCTTGACGATCATCGAGCAGCCGGTGGCCAGTGCCGACGACAGCTTGCGCACCACCTGGTTGATCGGGAAGTTCCACGGCGTGAAGGCGGCCACCGGCCCGACCGGTTGCTTGAGCACGTTCTGCGACACGCCGATCGAGCGCGCCGGCACGATACGGCCGTAGACACGCCGGCCCTCTTCGGCAAACCATTCGATGATCTCGGCCGACATCATGGCCTCGCCTTTGGCCTCGGCCAGCGGTTTGCCTTGCTCCAGCGTCATCAGCATGCCGATGTCGGCGGCACGCTCGCGCATCAGCGCGGCGGCGCGCCGCATGATGGCGCTGCGCTCCATCGCGCTCATGTCACGCCACAGTTCGAAGCCGCGCTGCGCGGCGGCAAGCGCACGGTCCAGATCGGCGATGCCGGCGTGCGCGACGCGGCCGATCTCCTTGCCGGTGGCCGGGTTCAACACGGCCAGTGTCTTGCCACTGGTGGCATCGCACCACTGGCCGTCGATGAAGAGTTGGGTGTTTCGGTAGTTCATGGGTCGGTCCGCGCAGGTTGTTGGCTGCCGCAGCTTAACGCCGAATCAAGGCCTGCAGAATCGGCGGCACCGGGTGTGGCGGTCGACGGGACCGGCCGCGCTTGCCCGATACTGCGGCCGCACTCACTACCTGCGATACGACGCCATGCGCAACGTCTACGTCATCGGCACGGCCTGCACGCCCTTCGGCAAGCACGAGCAGCAGTCCTTCCAGGACCTGGCCCGATGGGCTTACACCGATCTGCTGCTCGACTGCGGCCTGGACGCGAACGGCGCGCGGCTGATCGAGCAGGCCTGGTTCGGCAACTGTGGCATGGGCCAATGGGGGCAAGGTGGCATCCGCGGCCAGGTCGTCTTCACGCCGCTGGTCGAAGACGGGCTGTTCCCCGAACGCGTGCCGATGATCAACGTCGAAGGCGGCTGCGCCACCGCCTCTTTCGCCTTCCACGGGGCCTGGAAGGATGTGCTGTCGGGCGAGGCCGAGGTCAGCCTGGCCATCGGCGTGGAAAAGCTGGTCAGCCCCGACGACCCGGCGCGCACCGAGGCGATCTTCGCCACCGGCATCGACCAGCTCGATCGGCAGAAATGGTTGGACTACTACGCACGCGCCGGCGCCGAGGCCGGCAAGCCATTCGAGACCGGGCCGGGCCGCACCGTGTTCATGGACACCTACGCGATGCAGGCCGCCTGGCACATGAAGGCCTATGGCACCACGCAGCGGCAGATCGCGGTCGGCGCGTCGAAGAACCACCACCACGGCAGCCTGAACCCGAAGGCGCAGTACCGCTTCGAGGTGTCGGTCGAGGAGGTGCTGGCGGACCGAGAGATCAGCTTCCCGCTGACACGCGCGATGTGCTCGCCGCTGGGTGACGGTGCGGCCGCGGCGCTGTTGTGCTCGGAGGATGCGCTGGCGAACTTCCCGCGCGAAGTCCAGTCGCGCGCGGTGCTCGTGCGCACCAGCCAGTTGTCCGGCGGCAAGTACCGAAGGCTCGACGAGCCGGGGCTGTCGCGCATCGCCGCCGACAAGGCCTATGCGAAGACCGGGCTTGGGCCGAGCGACATGCACCTGGCCGAGGTGCACGACGCCACCTCTTTCTGCGAGATCTACCAGCTGGAGATGCTGCGCCTGTGCGACGAAGGCCAGGGCGGGCGCTTCGTCGAATCGGGCGCCACGGCATTGGGCGGCCGGCTGCCGGTGAACGTGTCCGGCGGGCTGGTGTCCAAGGGCCATCCGGTGGGCGCCACGGGTCTGTCGATGGTCTACGAGGTCTGCCAGCAATTGCGCGGCGAAGCCGGCGCGCGGCAGGTCAAGGGCGCGTCGTTGGGCCTGATCGAAAACGGCGGCGGGGTGATGGGCTTCGACGAAGCCGCGTGTGCTATCCACATCCTCGAAAAGATCGAATGAGCATCGACTATCGACCGGAGGATCCGGCCACACTGGCCGACCCCTACCCGTTGTTCGCGCGCATGCGCGACGAAGACCCCTGTCACTGGAGCCCCCGCTTGAAGAGCTGGGTGCTGACGCGCTACGACGACGTCAAGGCCGTGACGCTGGACGGCACCATGTCGTCGAACCGGCTGCAGCCCTTCTTCGCCAGCATGCCAAGCGACGAGGCGCGAAAGATCGGCGACATCGTGCGTTACCTGTCGCTGTGGATGGTCTTCAAGGACCCGCCCGAGCACACGCGGCTGCGCCGGCTGACCTCGCGCGTGCTGCACGTCAAATCGATGCAGGGCATGCGCCCGCAGATCGAGGAAATCGCCGAGTGGCTGCTGGATGGGATGCGTGGCAAGGACAGCTTCGACTTCATTGCCGAATTTGCCGGGCCGCTGCCCTGCCTGGTGATCATGGCCATGCTCGGCGTGCCGCGCGATCAGCTGGCCACGATGAAGCGGCTGTCGGACGACATGGCGCTGTTCATCGGCTCGTCGCGTGTCTCGCCGGAGAAGTACGACACCGCGCAGGCGGCGACGCAGGCGATGGCCGAGTACTTCCGTACGCTGATCACGCAGCGCCGCGCCGAGCCGCAGAAGGACCTGCTCAGCGAGCTGGTGCACCTGCGCGATGGCGACGACCGGCTCAGTGAGGACGAGCTCGTGGCCACCTGCATCCTGCTGCTGTTCGCCGGACACGAGACCACCACCAACCACATCGCCAACGGGCTGCTGTCGCTGATGAACTTCCCGGGCGAGATGGACAAGCTGCGCAACGATCCGGCGCTGACGAATGCCGCGGTCGAGGAGTTGCTGCGCCACGAGGGGCCGTCGGGCGCGCAGGTGCGCATCGTGCAGGTGGAGCATCAGCGGCACGGCAAGACACTGAAGGCGGGCGAACGCCTGTTCATGATGCTCAATGCCGCCAACCGCGACCCAAAAGCCTATGCGAACCCCGATGCGCTCGACATCGAGCGCGACGGCGTGGCGCACCTCAGCTTCGGCTACGGCATGCACATCTGCCTGGGCTTCCCGCTGGCGCGTACCGAAGGCCAGGTGGCCTTCCCGGCGGTGCTGCGGCGCTATGCGCAGATCGAGCCGGCCACGGCGACACAGGAGTGGCTGAACTCGCTGGTGTTCCGCGGCATGACGGCGTTGCCGGTGCGCGTGCGGCCGGCGTAGGCCGTCAGGTCATCATCCAGCGCGCGCTGGCCGCCTCCACCACGGCCGGCATCGGCGCACCGCCCTGGCGCATGGCGCGCAGCCAGCTGGCGTCGTTGCCCTCGAAGAGCGAATCGCGGATCTGGTTGTTGGCGTCCAGCGAGCGCAGGTCCAGCGCGTGTTCGGCCACCCGCGCGAGGGTGCGGATGATGTCGTCGCGCAGCTTCTGGCTCTGCTTGGTCTTGGGGTCGACGATCTCGCCTTCCAGGCCGAAGCGGCAGGCCTGGAAGCGGTTGTAGGTGTAGACCAGGTAGTCGTCCTCGGTGGGTTCGAAGGGGCGCTCCTCGCGCAGGTAGCGGCACAGGCTTTGCAGGTAGCAGGCCAGCGCCGCCGCCTTGTCCACGGTGAGCGGCGTGTCGCACACCCGCAGCTCGATGGTGCCGAACTCGGGCTTGGGCCGGATGTCCCAGTAGAAGTCCTTCATCGATTGCACGACGCCGGTGCTGGTCATCTTCTCGAAGTAGTGGCCGAACTCGTCCCAGGTGAGCACGAAGGGCGCGCGCCCCGACAGCGGGAAGGCGAAGACCGAGTTCAGCCGCGCCGAATGGAAGCCGGTGTCCACGCCCTGCACGAAGGGCGACGAGGCGCTGAGCGCGATGAAGTGCGGCACGTAGCGCGACAGCGCATGCAGCAGCCACAGCGCATCGTCGCCGTTCGGCACGCCGATGTGCACATGCTGGCCGAACACCGTGAACTGCTTGGCCAGGTAGCCGTAGAGCTCGCTGATGTAGTGGAAACGCTCGGTCGGGTAGATCTGCTGCTCGCTCCAGTGCTGGAAGGGGTGCGTGCCGCCGCCGCCGATGGCGATGTTGAGCTTGCGCGCACCGCGCGACAGCTGCCGGCACAGGTCATGCAGCTCGTCGCGCAGCGAGGCGTGCTCGCGCTGGATCGAGGTGCCGATCTCGATCATGCTGCGCGTGATCTCGGGCTTCACGTCCCACGCACCGGAGTGTTTGTCGAGCGCCAGCAGCAGGTCCTGCGCGCGCGGCGCAAGATCGAAATCGAGCGTGTCCAGCAGCTGCAGCTCGAGCTCGACGCCCATCGTCAACGGTTCGGAAACGGTGAAGGCCTCAAGTGCCATGGGTCGACTCCTCTTGGCATTCGCCGGCCACGCGGCGCAACGCCAGGTTCTGCCACAACGGCCCGCTGATCTGCATCACGGCCGTGGCCACCAGCAGCGCCTGCATCACGCCAGGGTCGAATCCGGGCAGCTGCCCGCCCCAGACAAAGTTGTCGGCCACCAGCAGCACCGCCAGGCTGCTCATCGGCTGCAGGGCCAAGGTCAGGCCCAACGCCTGGCGCCAGGTCAGTCCGCTGGGCCGTGCCAGCAAGGCCACGCCAAGACCTTTGCCGAGCAGCCGCGCGACGATCAAGGCCAGCACCCAAGGCCACACCTGCGCCAAGCCGTCGAGCGTGAAGAGCACGCCCAGGCTGATGAACAGCAGTACCGTCAGCGCGGCGCCGGCACTGCCCAGGTAAGGCTCGACAGTCAGTCGATGGCCCATCAACGCGCGTGCCGTCATGCCGGCGACCAGCAGCGCCAACAAGGGTGACAGGCCCCAGTTGGATGCCAGGGTCGCGGCCAGCATGACCAGCGCGATCTGCAGCACGGGCGTGCTCGCGCGTTGCTGGCTCATGCGTCCGGCGCGGTCGAGGATCCAGCCACAGAACAGGCCGAGCAGGAAGGAGCCGCAGACCACGTAGAGCGCGCTCGCCGTCCAGGTCAGCGCCTCGGTGGCCAGCGTGCCTTGCCCGGCCATCGCCAGCAGCGGCCACAGCTTGAGCGCCAGCATGGCCAGCAGGCTGTTGATCGCGCACATGATGAGCAATCGTTCGCCGACCTGGCCACGTGGGCGCAACTCGTGCACCGCGGCCATCGAGATGATGGGCGAAGTCGATGCAGCCACCAGCGCCGCCAGCACCGCAGACAGCGGCGGCGCACCCAGCGCCACCAGCGCTGCGCCGACCGCCAGCGCGGCGCAAAGGCCTTCGAGGATGCAACTGGCGGCGAGCCAGGGGTTGTCGATCAACCAGCGCGGGCGCAGGCGGCTGCCGAGCTCGAAGACCAGCGCCGCGATGGCCAGATCGATGATCGGCTTCCAGCCGTTCAGGTCGCTCGGATTCAACAGGCCCAGCGCCAGCGGACTGGCAAGCGCGCCGACCAGCATGTAGCCCGCGAGGCGCGGCAGCCGCAACAGACGATGCAATGCGCTGGCGGCCACCACGGCAATGAGCATCACCAGCGCCAGCCCGAGCACCGGGTCGAGTTGATTCAGGTCGGGCCAGTTGAAGGAGGGCGCCTGGGGCAAAATGCTGTGCTCGACGGTCGGTGTCATTGCGGCTGTCGCCCCTTTGCGGTGTGGTGTTTGCCATATCGGACGGCGGTGCCAAGCGGAAGTTCCTGCTGCACTGCGGCGACTGTGCCGATGCGGCACTTGAAAGCCTGCCGGCTGCACCTCATATTCAAGATCGCCCGGGCGAGGCCAACCCTTCTTTGAATTGCGTAGCGATGGACAAACAAACTCTTTCCTTTCAGGCCGAGGTCAAGCAGATCCTGCACCTCGTCACTCATTCGCTGTATTCCAACAAGGAGATCTTCCTGCGCGAACTGGTGTCGAATGCGTCCGACGCGTGCGACAAGCTGCGCTTCGAGGCGCTCGACAACAGCGCGCTTTGGGAAGACGCCCCGAACCTGGAAGTGCGCGTGTTCTTCGACAAGGACGCGAAGACGCTGACCATACGCGATAACGGCGTCGGCATGAGCGCCGACGAAGCCGTGGCCCATCTGGGCACCATCGCCAAGAGCGGTACACGCGAGTTCCTGGCCAAGCTGGAAGGCGAGAAGAAAAAGGATGCCAACCTGATCGGCCAGTTCGGCGTGGGCTTCTATTCCGGCTTCATCGTCGCCGACCGCATCACCGTCGAGACGCGCCGCGCCGGCGCGAAAAGCGAAGACGGCGTGCGCTGGAGCAGTGAAGGCGCCGGCGAGTTCGAGGTCGAGGCCATCGACAAGGCCGAGCGTGGCACCGATGTCGTCCTGCACTTGCGCGAAGGCGAAGAAGAGTTCCTCTCGACCTGGAAGCTGAAGTCGATCATCGGCAAGTACTCGGACCACATCTCCTTGCCCATCCTGATGAAGAAGGAAGAGTGGGATGGCGAGAAGAAGGAACAGGTGCTCAAGGACGAGTGGGAGACGGTGAACAAGGCGGCTGCGCTGTGGACGCGCGCCAAGAGCGACATCACCGACACGCAGTACCAGGAGTTCTACAAGCAGATCTCCTTCGACAGCGACGCCCCGCTGGCCTACACCCACAACCGCGTGGAAGGCCGCACCGAGTACACGCAGTTGCTGTACATCCCGGCGAAGGCGCCCTTCGATCTGTGGAACCGCGACAAACGCGGCGGCGTCAAGCTGTACGTCAAGCGCGTGTTCATCATGGACGATGCCGAGGCGCTGATGCCGGTGTACCTGCGCTTTGTCAAGGGCGTGATCGACTCGGCCGACCTGCCGCTGAACGTGAGCCGTGAGCTGCTGCAGGAAAGCCGCGACGTCAAGGCGATTCGCGAAGGCTCCACCAAGCGTGTGCTCGGCATGCTCGAATCCCTGGCCGACAGTGAGGACGCGGCCGAGCGCGACAAGTACGCGGCCTTCTGGAAGGACTTCGGCGCGGTCTTGAAGGAAGGCATTGGCGAGGACCACGCCAACCAGGAGCGTCTGGCCAAGCTGCTGCGCTTTGCCAGCACGCAGGCCGACGCGGGGGTGTCCTTTGCCGACTACGTCAAGCGCATGAAGGAAGGCCAGGAGGCGATCTACTACATCACGGCCGACACCTTGAGCACGGCAAAGAGCAGCCCGCAACTGGAGGTCTTCCGCAAGAAGGGCATCGAGGTGCTGCTGCTGGTGGATCGCGTCGACGAGTGGATGTTGAGCCACCTCTACGAGTTCGAGGGCAAGACGCTGCAAAGCGTGGCCAAGGGCGCCTTCGACCTGGGCAAGCTGCAGGACGAGGACGAGAAGAAGCAGGCCGAAGAAGCCGCCAGCGAATTCAAGCCGGTGCTGGAGCGTTTGAAGACGGCCTTGAAGGATCGCGCGAAGGACGTGCGCGTGACCACAAGGCTGGTCGATTCAGCCGCATGCATCGTGGTCGACGAAGGCGACATGAGCGGCCACCTGGCACGATTGCTCAAGCAAGCCGGACAGGACGCGCCCAAGTCCCTGCCCACGCTGGAAGTCAACGCTTCGCATGCGCTGGTGAAGCGCCTGGAAAGCGATGCGCGTTTCGACGACCTGGCGCAGATCATCTTCGACCAGGCGATGCTGGCCGAAGGGGGCCAACTCGAGGATCCGGCGGCGTATGTGCAGCGGGTCAATCGGCTGCTCGTGGCCTGACGCAAAAGCCGGCCTCGTGGCCGGCTTCAGTGTGCCGCGCGTCGCGCGGCTGTTGGGTCTTCGAGCTTCCTGTGTGACGATCAGACGGGCTTGCGCCGGCGCGCGATGAAGCCGAGGCCGGCCAGGCCGGCGAGCATCATGGCGTAAGTGCCGGGTTCGGGCACCGGGGCCAGCGTCAGGCCGACCACGTGGTCGTCGTAGTCGGCATCGACCTTGGCGCCGTCGTTGAAGGCGAGCACATAGGTGAACAGTCCGCCCTTCGTGTACGGCACGAAAGCGCCGCCTTGTTGGTCGTAGTTGCCGAGAATGACGTAGCTGCCGTATGGGCTGCCGGAGCTGCCGTTGCCGGCCGTCGTGCCATCGCTCAGGTCCTTGAAGAACCAGCTCAGCGGACCGGCGGCAACCGCAACCGCAGTCGATGCGCCGACTGCGGTGCCGCTGTTCGAAAACAGTTGCGAGCCGTTGACCCAGAAGGCATTGTTGTTGCCCGCCGCCTCGCCGAGGAATGTGGCGGTGAGCTGGCCGCCCGCGCCGGTGTCGATCGTCGCGTCGAGCCAGCCCGTCCTTTGTGGGCTGGTGTCGACGTTGGAGCCATCGCCAGTGCCAGCAGTGTTGTAGTCCGCGAACGACAGGAACGAACCGCCGCTGTAGGACAGTTGCGCCTGTGCCGCGCCTGTGGCCAGCAGGGCGCCGATGAGGACGAGGTTTTTCATGGTGGTGATTCCTTGATTCGTTGCGTGCGCGGCAGGCTTGCCGCTTGAACGCAATGTAGGGATCACGGATGTAACCCGCATCCCCGCGACGCGGGGGAAGCCCCTCAGATGAGGGTGTCCAGAGTTGGTGTCTGCGCGGCGACGCGCAATTGCTCGCGCAGTTGCAAGGCCTGCTGCCCCCAGTAGCCGGATGTGCCGAAGTCGGGGAACGCGCGCGGGAAGGCCGGGTCCGACCAGCGCTGCGCCACCCAGGCGTTGTGGCGGATCATGCGCAGCAGCCGCAAAGGCTCGATCAGGCGCAGTTGCGCACGGTCGAAGTCCATGAAGGGTGCGTACCCGCGCAGCAACTGACGCAGTTGATGGGCCATCGACTCGGGCTCGCCGGACAGCAACATCCACAGGTCCTGCACCGCCGGCCCCATGCAGGCGTCGTCCAGGTCGACCACATGCGCGCCGGTATCGCGCCACAACAGATTGCCGGGATGGCAGTCGCCGTGCAGACGAATCGACGCGTTGCGGTGTTCGGAGAAGGCCGCGTCGATGCATTCGATGGCGCGTGCGCAGGCATCGGCCCACGATTCGCGTTGGTTGTCGCTGACGAATCCGCCGGCGTCGAGTTGCGCGACGGCCTCGCGCGCATCCCGCGGTGCATCCAGTGTGCGCCGGTGCGCAAATGCGCGACGCGCACCGACCGCATGCAAGCGGCCGATGAAGCCGCCGAGCCGCGTCAGCACCGCGTCGTCCTCCAGCTCCGGCGAGCGCCCGGCCTGGCAAGGCGAGACCGAATAGCGATGCATGCCGGTGGGTCCCGGGCGCAGTGCCAGCGTGGCGGGGCCGGTCGATGGCTTGAGCCGTACGTCGTCGGCTGCAGCCTCGAGCACACAAGGTGCCACCACCGGCACCTCGGCTTCATTCAGCTCGAGCGCGAAGCTGTGTTCCTCGACGATCTGTTCGTCGCTCCAACGGGCGCGTCGATAGAACTTGGCGACCACCGCGCCGCCATCCTCGAGCAGCACCTGGAACACACGGTTCTCGTAGGAATTGAGCTGCAGGATGCGGCCGTCGCCTCGAAATCCGATCGCATCCAACCCGTCCAGTACCTCGCCGGGTGTCAGGTCGTCGTAGCCGTGTGGCGCTTCGTTCGGTGGCGATGACATGGGCGCATGCTACGCGCCGCAAGTTGTCCAAGGCCCGCCTCGGCATCGCTGATCGCATGCATCGCGTCCCGGGGATGCGCGGCAGTGCAAGCCCTTGCGGGCTCGCCACGCCCGCTTCAGTGATGCGTTCTCGGCGCGGCGCGATTGCCTTCGCCTTCTTCCAGGTTCTCGCCGGACGGTGCTGTGCTCACCTCGCGCACGCTGACGCCGCCGCGCAGGATGCTGCCGATGGAGCCGAACTCGCTGGCCGTGCCGGCGTCCGAGCGGCTTTCGGCGCCAAAGAAGGAGTCCTGGAAGAAGCCAGAGTCCTGCCACAGCGCGGAGCGCTCGTGACGACGCGAGGCCACCGCGCTGGTCAACGAATCGCGTGCCGAGTCGACACGGGGTGCCGGCTGAGGGCCGCGCGCGGCGGCCGTACTGTGCGGCACCAGCAGCTGCAACTCCGGTATCGACGGCAAGTGGTCCACCGGGCAGCGCAGGTAACGCACCCGGCACGCGCCCAACACGGACTGCTTGATCTGCAGCACACGGCGCGAGCTACGGTCGGTATCCAGATCGATGGCCGCGAGCACACGCCCATTGGCGCTGCAGATGGCGAAGGTGACGTGGATGGCGCCAAGCAGCTCATACCAGTAGCGCACCTGCTGCGGATCGGTGGGCTGGGAAAAGCGCACCAGCGGCAGCTTGGACAAGACGATGTGGTGGGGCAGCGCTTCACGCAACTGTCGGTACACGCGACGCTCGTCCGTGCTGAACACGGGCCGCGCCGTCAGGGTCCATTCGGTTGGCAACGGCGCTGGTTTGGGCGTGCGCGATCTCGCCCACCACAGTGCACCGACAAGCCCCAAGAGCACCAGCACCGCCAGCGCGATGATCCATGGAAGTGCCTGCTGCATGTCCTTGTGGGCGGTGATGTTGCGCGGCTGCCGCTGCAATGGCGACAAGCATCAGATTTGACAAACATGCTACCGCGCCGCCGGCTCGCGCGGACCCCGGGCTTGCGGGAGACAGCCACATTCAAGGGGAGGTGAAACCCGCAGGTCTTCCCTGTAAGGGGATCAGCACTTACAACTTCGGTGGCGCGTCGGTTGCGTCTTCCGCGCGATGTGCATTGCGCTTGAGCTTGTAGTCGAGGTCTGCCGCGCGGTCCTCGACAAGGGCCTCGACATGGGAAGCCAGACTGTCGGGCGCCAGCCTGACCCAGGCCTGCGATTCCGGACCGTCACGCTCGATGCGTGCGCCGGCGTTGCGCACGATCTTGAGCATGGCGGTGTTCTCACTGAGCGCATGCACCATCAGCGTATCGATGCTGCGGTTTCTCGCATGCAATGCGGCATGGTCGAACAAGCGCTCGCCGTAGCCGCGGCCGCGCACGGCTGCGGCCACGGACACACCGAACTCGGCATGCGGCGGGTTGGGAGCATCCGGACCGGTGCCAAGGTAGGCCAGATGGGCCATGGCAACCAGTTCCAGCCGGCGATTGAAGATGCCGAATACCTCGTCGCGCTCGAAGTCCAATTGCTCGACGTAGCGGCCGATCTGCGTATCGCTGGCCATGTATCCAAAGCGCAGGTAACGATCGCGCTCGCCGAGCGCGAGCAGGTGCCCGAGGATGCCCGGCCGATGTTCGGGTTCGAGCGACTTGATGGGCACCCATCGAAACCCGAAGCCGGTTTTCGCCGAGGCGGGCCCTGGCCCCAACGCACGCGGCGGCGTGGCGAGACCTGCACTGGGGGGGCGATCGGGTGGTGCGGCAGGCGTGTTCATGGAAGCTCCAGTAGATCAGTATTTACCCTGATACTACGGAATGCTTCTAGGGGGCCTGCTCCAGAGGCCTGCACAGTCGGGTAGCGACGCACCGAGCGCACAACGAAGCCGATGTATACTCGCGGGCTTTCCCGTTCACGGCGGGGTGGACAGCGCGCTCGGGCTTCGGTCCGATCTGCGTCGCCCGATTCGACCTGAGAGGCCGCCTGCACAAGCGGCGCCGAAGGCCGGGTGGTCCGAACAGTCGTAATCCCAACGTTGCTCGGGCTTTCCGGGCGCGTGTTTTCCCCAGCGAGTCCCTCATGAAGACCTTCAGCGCCAAGCCGGCCGAAGTGAAGCACGAGTGGTTTGTGATTGACGCCACCGACAAGGTGCTCGGACGTGTTGCCAGCGAAGTGGCACTCCGTTTGCGCGGCAAGCACAAGGCCATCTACACGCCTCACGTCGACACCGGCGATTTCATCGTCATCGTCAACGCCGAGAAGATCCGTGTCACCGGCAACAAGGCCACCGACAAGATCTACTACCGGCACAGCGGCTACCCTGGCGGCATTCACGCCACGTCCTTCAAGGACATGCAGGCCAAGCATCCTGGCCGGGCCATCGAGAAAGCGGTCAAGGGCATGCTGCCCAAAGGCCCGCTCGGCTACGCGATGATCAAGAAGCTGAAGGTGTATGCCGGGGCCACGCATCCGCACACCGCCCAGCAGCCCAAGGCGCTCGAACTCCAAGGAACGGCGAAATGATCGGCAACTGGAACTACGGCACCGGCCGCCGCAAATCCTCGGTGGCGCGGGTGTTCATGAAGAAGGGCAATGGCCTGATCACCATCAACGGCAAGGCGATCGACGAATATTTCGGCCGCCAGACCTCGATCATGATCGCGCGTCAGCCTCTGCTGCTGACGGCCAACGACGCGGCCTTCGACATCAAGGTCAACGTGCACGGCGGTGGTGAATCCGGCCAGGCCGGCGCGGTGCGCCACGGCATCACGCGTGCGCTGATCGACTACGACGCCGCGCTCAAGCCCGATCTGAGCAAGGCCGGCTTCGTGACGCGCGACGCACGCGAGGTCGAGCGCAAGAAGGTCGGCCTGCATGGTGCGCGTCGACGCAAGCAGTTCAGCAAGCGCTGATGCCCGGGTTTGAGCAAGGTGTGCTCGGTGGGCATATCATCGGGCTTGATCGCTCGATGAAGGAAATGCCATGAATGCCGTTGCCGAACAAGTTCAGGCCCCTGCTGATGAAATGCCGCCGCCGCTGATCTTCACTGACAGCGCGGCGGAGAAGGTGCGCGACCTGGTCAACGAAGAAGGCAACCCTGAACTGAAACTGCGCGTGTTCGTGCAGGGCGGCGGCTGCTCGGGCTTCCAGTACGGCTTCACCTTCGACGAGGTCATCAACGAAGACGACACCCAGATGTCGAAGAACGGTGTCACGCTGCTGATCGACGCGATGAGCCTGCAATACCTTGGCGGCGCCGAGATCGACTACAAGGAAGATCTGCAGGGCGCGCAGTTCGTGATCAAGAATCCGAACGCCACCACCACTTGCGGTTGCGGCTCAAGCTTTTCGGCCTGAGGCGACTTGCACCACATCCAGAGGGCTGCCGATGGGCAGCCCTCTTTCGTTCTGGGTCGCCGTCCATCAACCGGCGGGATACAGCGCACCCAGCACTCTTGGCCCGCCCGCGCCGGTGACCGAGGCCATGTTGCCCGGTTGACGCAAGACGAACGCTTGCGCCAACCAGGCGAAGGCCAGCGCCTCGACCTGCTGCGGCGGCATGCCCAAGCGTCGCCGTGCTTTGCACCGACGTCCCAGGCAGCAGTGCGCAAAGCCGGCGCATCAGGTGCGCATTGAAGGCGCCGCCACCGCACACCAGCAGCTTGCTCGTGCGTGGTGCATGGCGCTTCAATGCCTCCGCCGCGGCGCGGGCGCTGAACTCCGTCAGCGTGGCCTGGACGTCCGCAGCGGGCGGGATTGCGGAATCTCGATTCAGCACGGCCTCCAGCCACGCCATGTTGAACAGATCGCGTCCGGTGCTCTTGGGTGGCAGGCGTGCAAGGAAGGGCTCTGCCAGCAGGCGTTGCAGCAGGGCCTGGTCCACCTGGCCTGATGCCCCCCAGCGGCCCGCGTCGTCATAGGCCGTGCCAAGGTGGCGCAGGCACCAGGCATCCAGCAAGGCATTGCCGGGCCCGCAATCGAAGCCGAGTACAACGCCTTGTGTCGGCAGCAGCGTCAGGTTGCCGATGCCGCCCAGGTTCAGCACCGCGATGTCTTCATCGGATGCGGCGAACAAGGCCGCGTGCAACGCAGGCACCAGCGGGGCTCCCTGACCGCCGGCCGCCACGTCGCGACTGCGGAAGTCGCAGATCACGTCGATACCGCAGAGCTCGGCCAGCAGCGCGCCATTCATCAACTGCAGTGTGTAGCCGGTGGCGTCGAACTCCTGCGGTCGGTGGCGCACGGTTTGACCGTGCGCTCCCACAGCGCAAACCTGGCTGGCCCGCAAGCCAGAGGCGACAAGTAGCTCGCCCACCACTTGCGCATACACCCTCACCAGCGCGTTGGTTGCCAATTCGGCGTGGTGCAGTTCATCGTCACCGCGGCTGTTCAAACGCAGCAGCTTGCGCTGCAGATCCTGTGCAAACGGTGCGTGGCGATGGGCAATGACGCGTGGCGCCAGCTTGTCAAAGCCCATGTCGTCAAGATCGGCCAGCACGCCGTCGACTCCGTCCAGTGAGGTGCCGGACATCAGGCCGATGAAAAGCGTCATGCTCTGCCGCGGTGGCCCGCCCCTATGCTGGCTGCGCGGGCCGGGCGCCGACGCGGGCCGCTATTCGGCCCTGAAGCGGGCACCCAACAGCGTCTCGGCCACATCCAACTGCGCCTGGGCGGTGCGCGACATCTCGGCGAAGCGTGCACGCGCCTGGTGATCGATCGTCACCGGTTCGGCTTCGCGGGCCGCCAACAGCGGGTCCACATGCTGGCCATTCACCTGAAATTCGAAGTGCAGATGCGGTCCGGTGGCCCAACCCGTGGCGCCGACGGCACCCACACTCTGCCCTTGACCGATCGTCTGATCATTGCGCACGTCGATGCGGCTGAGGTGTGCATACAGCGTGCTGCGATCCTTGCTGTGCCGCAGGATCACGACGTTGCCGTAGCCGCTTTGCCGCCCGGCGAACTCGACGACACCGTCGCCAACCGCGCGCACCGGCGTACCGACGGGCGCTGCGTAGTCCACGCCGCGATGTGCGCGTAGCGTGCGCGCAAAGGGGTCCACGCGCACGGCGAAGCCCGAGGTCACGCGAGAGAACTCAACAGGGCTGGCGAGAAAGGTGCGGTGCTTCGTCTTGCCGTCCAGGCCGAAGTACGCGCCGCGGCCCGTGCTGTCGCTGTACCAGATCGCGTGGTAGGACTTGCCGTTGCTGACGAACTCGGCCGACAGCACGCGCCCGGTGGCCGGGGCCCAGGTCAGCGGTTCGCCGTCGGCGCTCAGAACCTCGTAGACCACGTTGAATGCGTCGCCCTTGCGCAGTTCACGGTGAAAATCCAGATCGGCGGCAAAGATCTCCGCCAGTTGCTCGGCCACAGCGCCAGGGATTCCGGCGGCGTCGGTGGCTGCGAACAAGTTCGTGCGCACCTTGCCACTGGCCAGGCGCAATTGGGCGACGGCAGGTGCCACCTCAGCGCTGCTGCGCCATGTGCCGTCCTTGCGGGAGAGATTCAGGCGCGTGAACTGAGGCTGGCGCCGGGCACTCTCCGGGGCGGAAAAACGTCCAACCAGTTCGATCAGTTCACCGTTGGGCGTGACGCGGGCCTGCACCAACTTGCCGGCCGGGCCGACAAAAAGCTGCCGCGAGGTCGCATCGTTGCGCATGAAGGCCGCTACCACCTCGTCCGTGACACCAAGCCGGCGCAACAGGCTGTCCGCGTTGTCGCCACTGCGGGTGGGCTCGGTGCGCCACAACTCCAGTTCATGCTCATCCAGCGCATCGAGTTGAGTGCGCATGCCTTGCGGTGCGATGGTGTCGATCACCAGGCGCTGCGGCAAATCGGAAGGGTCCGGGATCAGTGGCGCAACACCGAAGGCCGCAGCTGCAAAACCACCCAGCAACACGATGAAGCCCGCGCTCAGCGCGCGCGAATGTCGCGTCAACCAGGCTTTCGACAACTGCAGATGAGACTCGAGATTTTCCAACGACATCGACACTCTGAAGGGGCTCTCTTGCACGGAGAAGGACTGGCCAACGCAACCATGCCGGCATCGGCGCAAGTTGCGCCGTCAGCGGACCGAGGCGAGCCGGGAACTAGAATCGGCATCCACTCGACCGGCGCTCCTGTACGGGCCGTGTCAGTCGGTGAGATTTGTAAGTATAACAATTGATCCACGGCGCCTGGCCACAGAACTGTACCCAAGAGTGAGGCCATGTCAGACGTTGACACCGCGATAGACACGCCACACCCGGTAACCGACAAGGTGCTTGAGGCGATGGCCATTTCTCGCCGCGGTTGCGAGGAGTTGCTGCCAGAAGCCGACTGGTTGAAGAAGCTGGCGCGCTCGGCCGCCACCGGCACGCCGCTGCGCATCAAGCTGGGCCTGGATCCGACCGCGCCCGATCTGCATATCGGCCATACCGTGGTGCTGAACAAGATGCGTCAGCTCCAGGATCTGGGCCACACGGTCATCTTCCTGATCGGCGACTTCACTTCGATGATCGGCGACCCATCCGGTCGCAACAGCACCCGCCCGCCGCTGACACGCGAGCAGATCGAGGCCAATGCGACGACCTACTACGCGCAGGCCAGTCTGGTGCTCGACCCGGCACGCACCGAGATTCGATACAACAGCGAATGGAGCGACGCGCTCGGCGCCCGCGGCATGATCCAACTCGCATCGCGCTACACCGTTGCGCGCATGCTGGAGCGCGACGATTTCACCCGACGATTCAAGTCGAACACGCCGATCAGCGTCCATGAACTGCTCTATCCGCTGATGCAGGGTTATGACTCGGTGGCGCTGAAATCCGACCTGGAACTGGGCGGCACCGATCAGAAGTTCAACCTGCTGGTTGGGCGCGCGCTGCAAAGCGAATACGGGCAAGAGCCACAGTGCATCCTGACGATGCCGTTGCTCGAAGGCCTGGACGGCGTCGAGAAGATGTCCAAGAGCAAGGGCAACACCATCGGCATCACCGAAGACGCCAACACCATGTTCGCCAAGTTGCTGTCCATCAGCGACGACATGATGTGGCGCTACTTCACGCTGCTGTCCTTTCACAGCGAAGCGCAGATTGCAAAGTGGCGCCAGGAAGTTGCTCAGGGCGGCAACCCGAAGGATGCGAAGGTGCTGCTGGCCAAGGAAATCACCGCGCGTTTTCACAGCGCCGCCGCTGCCGATGCCGCCGAGGCCGACTTCATGCTGCGCGCGCGCGGCGGCGTGCCGCAGGACATTCCCGAGCTGGGCTTGAGCGGCGCGCCGCTGGCCATCGGCGCCTTGCTCAAGCAGGCCAACCTCGCGCCCAGCGGCAGCGAGGCGCTGAGGCTGGTCGAACAAGGCGGCGTGCGCATCGACGGTACGGTGATCTCAGACCGGGCGCTGAAGCTTGTGGCCGGCACCTACGTGGTGCAGGTCGGCAAGCGCAAGTTCGCTCGTGTCACTCTCGTGGCATGAGGCACGAGTCTGCCCTTGTCTCGTCACGACACCGATGGCGTGGCGGCCGAATCGTCAGCGACGGAGCTGGCGCACGTCGAACAGCCGATCATGGCAGTCGAAAAGCCCGAGGACATCAGGTCACGGACTTTGATTCTTGCCGGCTTGCGAATCGGTGGCGTCGACGACTTCTCAGCCGCTGCGCGGTGCCGAATCCGCGGCGCTGAGCCTGGTCCTCCTTCGGCTGTGCAGAACGGGCTCGAGCGAGGAACAGCTTGTTGCCATTGCTGACACCGACAGACGCTGCATTTCGCCACACCGTCCCAATATCCTTGACACATGAATCGCAGCAGGATCGGATTTGGCTTGTTCGTTGCACGGCTGCGCACGTCGTGGCTGCTGCTTTGCCTGGCCGTGCCGATGCCGGCCTTCAGTTTCGGCTTCGCCGACGTGGCGCGCGAGGCAGCCGCGCTGGCGCGTGAGCCCTACCGCACCGCGCCGCCCGCAGCCGCTGCGTTGACGACGCTCAACTACGACGACTATCGCGACATCCGCTTCCGCCCGGAACGCGCGTTGTGGCGCGACAGCGGCAGCCTGTTCCAGGTGCAGTTCTTTCCGCTCGGGCGCGACTACACGCGCGCGCTTCGCCTCTATGAGGTGGTGAACGGCGCGGCACGCCCACTGGACGTTCCCGCATCGGACTTCAGCGTCGGCAGCGCCAAGCCGTCCACCGGCCGGCCGACCCAACCTGTGGCGGGCGCAGCCGGCTGGCGCGTGAGCTTTCCGCTGAACGACCCGAAGCAACCCGATGAAGTCATCGTCTTTCTCGGCGGCAGCTACTTCCGGGCTCTGGGCGCGCAGCAGCTGTACGGCCTGTCTGCGCGCGCGCTGGCGCTGGACACGGCCGGCGGCGCGGGCGAGGAGTTCCCGGCCTTCACCGCGTTTTGGCTCGAGCGGCCGACTGCGGGCGCGCGCGAGATGCGCTTTTATGCCCTGCTCGACAGCCCGCGCGCCGCAGGGGCCTATGCCTTCGTGCTGCGCCCGGGCGCCGACACGGTGGTCGAGGTGCAGGCGCGCCTTTATCTGCGCGCGCCCGTGGCCACCTTGGGCATTGCGCCGCTGACCAGCATGTTCCTGGGTGGCGAGAACCAGCCCATGGCACAGGACTACCGGCCCGAAGTGCACGACTCGGACGGCCTGCTGATCGAGGCCGGCGACGGTGAGCGCCTGTGGCGCCCGTTGACGAACCCGTCGCGCCCCTTCGTCACCTCGTTCGCCATGACCTCGGTGCGCGGCTTCGGCCTGATGCAGCGCGACCGCGCCTTCACCAGCTACGAAGACCTGGAGGCGCGTTATCACCGGCGTCCCAGCGCCTGGGTCGAACCGCTGGGTGCCTGGGGCGCCGGGCGGGTCGAACTGCTGCAGTTCAACACCCCCGACGAAACCCACGACAATATCGCCGCCTATTGGGTGCCGGCTCAAGCGCCGCCCCCGGGCACGCCGATCGATCTGTCCTGGCGTGTGCACTGGACGCTCGACGGCGCGCCGCCGTCCAGGCTGGCCGCGGTGGTGCAGACGCGTCGCGGCCACGGCTATCGTGCGGCTACGGTGCCCCCCGCGCGGCAGCAGTTCCATGTCGACTTTGTCGGTGACGCGCTCAAGGGCTTGAACGCGGACGCGCTGGTGGAGGCCGTCGCCAGCGGCAATGCCAACGTGCGCGGCCTGCGTGCCAACGCCTACCCGAACCCCGAGCGTGGCGGCTGGCGTGTCAGCCTCGACTTCGAGCGCGTCGACACCGCCCAAGCCGCCGAACTGCGTCTGCAACTGCGCCTGGCAGGCAATGTGCTTTCGGAAACCTGGTCCTATGTTATTGCCCCTGATTGATGCGATGAAACCCGACGACACGCCCGCCATTCCTTCGCCCAAGGGCCAGCCACACACCGCGCCGCCGGTCACGCGCGCACCCATGCCCATGCAGCCCTGGTTCGGCTTCGTGCGCGGGCTGCTCTTCGCGCTGTGGCCGGGGCTGCATTTCCCGAGTGTCCAGGGCGCTGCCGCGCCTTGGCAGGCGGCCGCATTGCGGCGCCGGCGCGTGCTGCTCGGTCTGGTCCTGGCGCTCACCGCGCTGGCGTGCACCCTGTTGTGGCAGGCCGCCCCGGCCGACCCTTCGGCCGCATGGTGGCTGCAGGGGTTGTTGGCCACGCTGATGTTTGCCTGGCTGGGCGCCGGCTTCGCCACCGCCTTGATGGGCGCCTGGGTGCTTTGGCGCGGCGATGCGCATGCCATCGCGGCTGCACGAGGCGCACGCGCCCATCGATGGCGCGGCGCGCACCGCGCTGGTCATGCCGATCTGCAACGAGAACGTCGCCACGGTCTTCGCCGGGCTGCGCGCCACCTGCGAATCGCTGGCCGCGACCGGCGCGCTGTCGCTGTTCGACGTGTATGTGTTGTCCGACACGGCAGATCCCGCGCTGCGCGCCGCCGAGCAGCAGGCCTGGGAACGGCTGCGCCAGACACTCGGCGACAAGCCGGTGGGCGCGGGCGGGCGCGTGTTCTATCGCTGGCGGCGCCGGCGCACGCGGCGCAAGGCGGGCAACGTGGCCGACTTCTGCCGCCGTTGGGGCCGCAACTACCGCTACATGGTGGTGCTGGACGCCGACAGCGTCATGCACGGCGACACGCTGGTGTCGCTGGTTCGCCTGATGGAGCAGCACCCACGCGCCGGCCTGGTGCAGACGCTGCCGCGCGGCTTTGGCCACGGCACCGTGCACGCGCGGCTGCAGCAGTTCGGCAACCGGGTCACCGGCCGCCTCTTTGCGCTGGGCATGGCCTATTGGCAACTGGGCGAATCGCATTACTGGGGTCACAACGCCATCCTGCGTGTGGCGCCGTTCATGCGCCATTGCGGGCTGGCGCCGATCGCCGGGCGCGGTGGGCTGTCGGGCGAGATCCTGTCGCACGACTTCGTCGAAGCCGCGCTGATGCGCCGCGCCGGTTTCGAAGTCTGGCTGGCGCCGCAGTTCCAGGGCAGTTGGGAGCAGCATCCCGCCAACCTGCTGGAAGAACTGCAGCGCGACCGCCGCTGGTGCCAGGGCAACCTGCAGAACGCGCGCCTGCTGGCCGAGCCCGGCCTGCGTCCGGTGTACCGCGCCATGCTGGCCACGGGTGCGCTGTCCTACCTGATGGCGCCGGTGTGGTTGTGCTTCGTGATCGTCGGCCTGGCTTCGGGATACGCTACCGCCAGCGGCGGCTTGCTGGCGCTGACCTTGCTGCTGCTGTTCCTGCCGCGATTGCTGGGCGTGCTGGCGGTGCAAATGCGCGGCGAACAGGCCAGCTTCGGTGGCAACCTGCGGTTGTGGAGCAGCGCCACGCTGGAGTTGCTGTTGTCGGCCGCGCAAGCGCCGCTGCGCATGCTGGCGCACAGCGTGTTCGTCGTCGGCGCGCTCACAGGACTGCGCCTGGACTGGAAATCGCCTTCGCGCGAATCGTCGGCGGTGGCCTGGCGCGATGCGCTCGCGCGCATCGGCATGCTGGCCCTGCCGGCGTTGCTGCTGGTGCTGGCGCTGACACAGCGCCATGCCGATGCGCCGCATCTGGCCCCGCTGTTCCTGCCACTGTTGTTGCCGCTGTTGCTGGCCGTGCCCTTTACCGTATGGATGGGCGGGCCGGCGTTGGGCCGCGCGTTGCAGCGCACCGGCCTGTTGGCTGTGCCGGAAGAACGACGCCTGCCGCGCGCTCTGCAGCGCGCCGCGCAGCGCAGCGGTTTCAGCGATCTGGCGCCTTTGCCGGAGCCTGCGACCGCGCTGCGCCTGCGTCCCGCCGTGGCACGCGGCCCGGTGGTCATGGCCACCGCGGCGGTGCTGATGAGCGTGTTGTTCCTGCTGCCGCGAACCGCGTTGTCGCCCGAACTGGCGCCTGGGCTGCAAGTGGCCTTCGGCTCATGGACCCTGGTCGACCCGCCGCACATCGAGTCTGTGCAGACCAGGCCGTCGGGGGTAGCCAGCCTGGACCGCCGGCCACAACGCGTCGTGCGCTATCGACCCGCCAGCCAGATCGACGACGCCGTGCGCCGCCGCGCCTATGAGTCGGTGGCCCGATCGCTGGAGCCTGAGGCAGGTTGAGCAGAAGTGGCTCGGCAAGTCTGAGCAGCGCGATAAGTGGCAACTCCCGGCGACAAGTTGGGTCGAGAAGGGTTCTTGATCAGGGCAGCCGGTCCGAAGCCACAGAGTTCAGCGATGCCGTGCTCGCCCGAGGCCGCCAGCTGAGCATGGGCGGGCGTGGCGCCTGGCGCGACACCGTCTTCATCGAGCGGCTGTGACAAGCGTACCCACTTCGCCTGTCGCAGCCATGGTCGACGCGAGCCACCGGTCTCGCCGGATATCGCCTTGGTTGGTAGCTGTTTGGTTTGTGCTCTGCCGGCTCAGGTATTGCTAACGCCCGAAACCACGTGGCCCGCCGGCACATGCGCCGCCGCCGATTTGACATGACCGGTCTGGTCGTCGAAGAAGAAGTCGGGCTCGAATTCGCGCAGGAACTCTCCCTTCGCCAGTCCGCCCAGGAACATGGCTTCGTCGACCTCGATGTGCCAATCCATCAGCGTGCGCATCGCACGTTCGTGCGCCGGCGCGCTGCGTGCCGTCACCAACGCGGTGCGGATGCGCATGGCGTTCGCCGGCTCGCGTTGCAGGCGCTGCAGTGCCAGAAGCAGCGGCTTGAAGGGGCCTGCCGGCAGCGGCCTGGTCGCATGCCTGCTTTCGTGGGCATGGAAGGCATCCAGCCCGTCGCGCTGGAACACGCGTTCGGCCTCGTCGCCGAACAGCACTGCGTCGCCGTCGAAGGCGATGCGCACTTCCTGCGGGTGCGCGTCGGACGCGCGCGCTGCATGCGGATACACGCGCGCGGCCGGCACGCCGGCGGCCAGCGCGGCGCGCACATCGGCTTCGTTGGCCGACAGGAACAGGTTGGCCTGCAACGGCCGCAGGTAGCGCCACGGCGCCTGGCCACGCGTGAACACGCCGCGCTGCACGTTCAAGCCGTAGTGCTGCGCCGAACGAAAGACACGCAGCCCCGACACCGGATCGTTGCGCGACAGCATCACCACCTCGACACGCGGCGCATCGGCGTTGAAGGCCAGCAGCTTGCGCACCAGTGAAAGGGCCACGCCGGGCGGCGCGGGCAGGTCGAGGCGCTGCAGTTGCAGTTGCATGTAGGCCTGGTCGTCGCTGCCCTCGAACAGGCGGTTCTCTTCCTCGAAATCGAACAAGGCCCGAGACGAGATGGCGACAACGAGCTGGCCGTCGAGCGTGGCGGGCATGCGCGCGGGGCTCCTGCGTGGCCGCCTACGGTGCGGCCCAGCTCAAGGTGGCCTGCACTGCGCCGGCATTGATCAGGTCCTGCACCAGCGAGGCCGCCAGCGTGACCACCAGAAAGGCGCGCGGCGCGGCGCCATGCTGCAGCGTGATGCGCTGCATCACCGACAGCCCCACCGGCATGGCACCCAGGCCAAAGCCCATGAATCCGCCCGCAGCGACCGCGCCGTCACGCGCAGCCTGCGCGCCCGTCGCACCGCGTGCGGCGGCATAACGCACCAAGGTCACGGCGATGAGCAGCGTCACGATGCATTGCAGCACCACCGCGCTGAGGATGAGCCCGGCCGCGCGCAGCACCGCACCCAGGTCCAGGCTCATCAGGCTCATCGCCAGGAACAGCCGCAGGGCCACGGTGCCGACCAGGTCGGCAGTCTCCAGGTCCACGCCGTGCTTGAACAGGTCGGCCAGGTTGGTGAAGGCCACGGCGGTGAGCAGGCAGGCAAGGAAGGGCGGCACATTGATGCCGCGCCCGGCCAGCCAGGCCTGCCAGCCCAGCGCGATGGCGATGGTGGCGCTGAGCACCAGCATCTGCCGCAGCCAGCGGTCGGACGAGGTCCACAGGCCGAAGGGCCGTTCATCGGCATCGGTGTGCAATGCCACTTCCCCCTGTATCGGCGGCACGGCCGTGCCGCCATCGGGCGCCACGGCCACGCGTTCCAGCAAGCGCGTGGCCACCACGCTGCCGAGCACACCACCGGCCACCAGGCCGAGCGTGGCGCAGGCCATGCCCACCTCGAAGGCATTGGCGGCGCTGGCGGCCAACTCCTGGCCGGCCCATGCGGCCGTGGTGCCATGGCCGCCAAGGAAAGCCGCGCTGCCCAGGAACACGGCCAGTGACGCGGGCTCGCCAAAGGCCCAGGCCACGGCCGCGCCGACGGCGTTCTGCGCCACTGCCAGCAGCGCGATGGCCAGCGACATCAGCGCCACCGCAAGGCCGCCGCCACGCAGCGCACGCAAGCGCGCCGTCAGACCGAGGGTGGTGAAAAAGATCAACAAGAGCGCGCCGCGCGCCTGGCTGCCGAACCTGAAGCGCCAGCCCGCATGCTCCACCACCAGCAGCGCCAGTGCCACAAGGAAACCGCCGACCACCGCCGGCGGAATGGAGTAGCGCGCAATCAGCGGCACGCGTGCGATGACGGCCGTGCCCAGCGCGATGGTCAGCAAGGCTGCCAGCAGCGTCCAGAGTTCGTTGATCGCGATGCTTTGCATGATCGAGGCGCCTATCGGCCGGATCGAAGCGCCGGTGCGCTGCAGTGTCGTTGCGGGCCGCGGTGGTACTACGACGCGGCCACGGTGTGCGTCGCGTGCCTTACTTCGTTTGCGCCCTTGGGGTGCGACGCCGACCAGTTCACCGCTTCGGCCACCTGTGCCGGGTAGGTGGCGGCCATCAGCACCTGGGTCAACAACGAGTCGGGATACAGCGCGACCGGTGCCAGCAACTGGTCGAGCCGCTCCTTGCTGAAGGTGGGCGGATCGTTCTGTGTCCAGACCCGGCAAGGCCACGGCAAACACCAGCATCGCAGCGACGAGTTTCGCGAACCAGTGACTCATGAAGACCCCATCAGTTGGGCAGTGATTGTGACGCAGGCCCTGCCCAGCCCCACCCACGCGGAGGCCCGCCAGCGCAACGCGCGCCCGCTCAAACCAGCAGCAACACGAGGCCGATCGCCGCCGGCAGCGCCTGGATGAACAGGATCTTGCGGCTTGCCGTGGCGGCGCCGTAGAGGCCGGCGATCAATACGCAAAGCAGGAAGAAGATCTTCACGCCGTGGCCACTGTCACCCAGGCTCAGGCCCCAGAACAGGCCGGCCGCGAGGAAGCCGTTGTACAGCCCCTGGTTGGCGGCCAGCACCTTGGTCTGCGTCGCGGCCTGCTTGGACTGGCCGAAGGCGCGCAGCCCCGCCGGCTTGTCCCACAGGAACATCTCCAGCACCAGGATATACACATGCAGCAAGGCGACCAGGGCGACAACGATATTGGCGGCGGTGGACATCGGTACTCCAGGGGATTCGGGCTTGCGCGCGATGAGCCGCGCGCCGTCTGGCGGCGCGCACAGGGGCGAGCGCGAGCGATGCTACGACAAGCGCCGCGCGGCGCTTGGGTGGTGTGCGCGTCGGCACACCGCGGGCTCGCGCGCCGTGCCCTGCGCGCTCAGTTGGTGAAGCCGATTGGTGCGCGCCGCGCAGCGCCGTCGGGCAGGTCATCCAGCGCCAGCGTGGCGCGGCCGTCGAGCCGGGCATTGCCGAAGGCCGTCATCCAGGCACGGCGCATCTCGCGAGGCGCCAAGCCACTCAGGCGGTCGAGCACCGCTTCGCACGGTTCGTCGTCGAAGCGCCGGCCCCAGTCGTGCTCGGCGCGGATGCTGCGGTACAGGCGCAGGGCGATGGCGCGCGCGGCCTCGCGGTCGGGTGCGTGCACCTCGAACACGTTCATGCGGTTCAGGATCGGCTCGGGAATGGCGCGGTCGTCGTTCGCCGTGGCCACCCAGATGACCTGGCTGGCGTCGATCGAGACGTCGGCAAACTCGTCGGTGAAGGTGCCGGCGGTATCGTGTTCGAGCAGGCCGTACAGCGCGCCCAAAGGGTCATAAGCATGTTCGCCGCGGGCCTTGTCGATCTCGTCGACCACCATCACCGGGTTGGCGTAGGCGCCGTCGACCAGCGTCTCGAAGATCTTGCCCGGACGTGCGCCCTTCCACTGGCTGGACGCGCCGCTGAGCACCCAGCCGGCGGTGAGCGAGCTCATCGATACGAAGCCCAGCCCGGTGCCCAGCAATTGCGCCACACGCCGGGCGAAATGCGTCTTGCCGATGCCGGGTGGGCCGAGCAGCAGCATCGGCGTGATCTCCAGGCCATCGCGGCTGTCGTGGCACAGCACCAGCTGGCGTTTCAGGTCGTCGAGCACATCGTTGAAATTCGGCAGCTCGTCGTAAAGGTGTTCCATTGCCGGCAGCCCGGAGGGCTTGACCTGAAATCGCTCAGGCCCTTTTTCGAGCATGCGTTCGTAGGTGGCACGCAGCGTCTCGTGCTCACGCGCCGGCAGCTTTTCCAGGCGCTGCTCGACATCGCCGAGGCGGTACAGGTTGCGCATCATCGCGATCGGTATCTGCGCCGTGGTGGCGGACATCGGAACCAGATCGTTGCCGCTGCTCATGTCATGACCTCCCTGACAGGTTTGAACGCCTGCATGCATTCAAGCAAACAACGTGCCCTGGGCAGATAGGGAATTAGCCTGTCTTCGCCGCGTATCTGGTAACGGCAGCAGCCGATGGCTGCGAGTGCTGGTCGTGCAAGCTCTACTTGACCCAGGTGTTGAGCTGGATGATCGGCAGCAGCACCGCCAGCACGATCAGCATCACCACCACACCCATGACGACGATGAGCAGCGGCTCCAGGATCGTGGCCAGCGCCATGGCGCGGCGCTGCACTTCGGCGCTGAGCTGCGTGGCCGCGCGCCCCAGCATCACCGGCAACTGGCCGGTCTGCTCGCCCAGGCGCGCAAACATCGCCAGCAGACCGGGAAAGCGCTTCTTGGCGGCCAGCGCCGAGGCCAGCGGCGCGCCTTCGCGCACCTGCACCAGCGCATCCATCGCGTCGGCGCGCATGGCGCGGTTGCCGAGTGTTTCGGCTGCCGCCTGCAGTGCCTTGAGGATCGGCACGCCAGCACCGGCCAGCATCGCCAGCGTGCTGGCAAAACGCGCCGCGTTGTAGCCGCGCGCCAGCCGCCCAGCCAGCGGCAGGTTCAGCATGGCGGCGTCGCTGCGTTCGCGAAAGCCCGGGTTGCGACGCAGCATCACGAATGCGCCAATGGCCGCTGCGATGGCACCCGCCATGAGCCAGCCATAGCCGCGCACGAAGGCGCTGATGTTGAGCATCGCCACCGTCAGCCAGGGCAAGCTGCGCTTCGAACTGGTGAAGACCGACGCCACCTGCGGCACCACATAAGTGACGAGGAAGATGACGATGACGATGGCGATCAGCGAGACGATGGCCGGGTAGAGCATCGCTCCCAGCAGCTTGGCCTTCAGCGCCTGGCGTTCTTCCAGGTCGTCGGCGAGCTTTTCGAGCACCGCACCGAGCGCGCCGCTTTGTTCGCCGGCCGCGACCACGGCGCGATAGACCTCGTCGAACTCGCGCGGTGCGCTGGCCAGCGCGCGCGCAAAGGGCGAGCCGGCATTCACCTCGCTCTTCAGGTGTGCAATGAGCTCGCGCTGCCGCGGGTTTTCGGACTCATCGGCCAACGCGGTGAGCGCACGTTCCAGCGGCAGCCCGGCGCCCACCAGTCCGGCCATCTGCCGCGTCCACACCGCCAGCCCGGTGGCGTCGAAGACACGGCGCGAAAAGCGGCTCGCGCCGCCTTCGCTGCTGGCGCCCGGCCACCTGCGTGACGGCCAGCGGCACCAGTGCCTGCGCGCGCAGTTGCGAGCGCGCGGCCTTGGCGTTCTCGGCCTCGAGCAAGCCGGTGCTGGACTTGCCGGCGTTGTCCAGTGCCTCGAAACGAAAAGCGGGCATGTCAGCGGCGCGCGCCCATCAATCCCGGGTCACGCTCATCACCTCTTCGGGCGAGGTGATGCCCTCGTCGATGAGGCGCTGACCGTCCTCGCGCATCGAGCGCAAGCCCGCGGATTCAGCGGCGACGAAGAGTTGGCTCTCGGCGGCGCGGTTGTGGATCAGCGCGCGCACCTTGTCGTCGGCCACCATCAACTCGTACACGCCCGTGCGGCCCTTGTAGCCGGTGTGCATGCACTGATCGCAGCCGACAGGGTGCCAGCGGCCGCGCTCGTCCTCGCGGCGGCAGTGCACGCACAGCTTGCGCACCAGGCGCTGCGCCAGCACGCCGAGCAGGCTGACTGCTCAACAGGAACGGCTCCACGCCCATGTCGGTCAGGCGTGTGACCGCGCTCGGCGCATCGTTGGTGTGCAAGGTGGCCAGCACCAGGTGGCCGGTCAAGGAGGCCTGGATGGCGATGGAGGCGGTCTCGTAGTCGCGGATCTCGCCGATCATGATCACGTCCGGGTCCTGCCGCAGGATCGCGCGCAGTGCCTTTGCGAAGGTCAGGTCGATCTTCGGGTTGACCTGCGTCTGGCCGATGCCTGGCAGTTCGTACTCGATCGGATCCTCCACCGTCAGCAGGTTGCTGCGACTGGTGTCGATGCGCCCGAGCGAGGCATACAGGGTCGTGGTCTTGCCCGAGCCTGTCGGCCCGGTGACGAGCACGATGCCGTGCGGTTGGCGCACCAGCCGGTCGAAGGACTTGAGCACCTCGCCGCTCATGCCCAGGCCTTCGAGCGTGAACTTCGATTCGCTCTTGTCCAGCAGCCGCAACACCGCGCGCTCGCCGTGCGCGCTGGCCAGCGTGGATACGCGCACGTCGATCGCGCGTCCGCCGACGCGAAGCGAGATGCGTCCATCTTGCGGCATGCGCTTTTCCGAGATGTCGAGCTCGGCCATGATCTTCAGCCGGCTGATGAGCGCGGCATGCAGCGCACGGTTCGGTTGCACCACCTCGCGCAAGCTGCCGTCGACGCGGAAGCGCACCGCGCTGCTGCGCTCGTAGGGTTCGATGTGGATGTCGCTGGCGCCGTCCTTCACCGCCTGCGTCAGCAGCGCGTTGAGCATGCGGATGATGGGCGCGTCGTTGCTGGCTTCGAGCAGGTCTTCCACCGCCGGCAGGTCCTGCATCAGGCGGCTCAGGTCGACAGCGCTTTCGACCTCGCCGACGACGATGGCGGCGCTGGATTCGGCACCGGCATAGGCCACGGCGATGCGATTGACCAGCGTCGAGGCCGGTTCACGTTCGAAGCCGTCGACGTCGAACAGCCGGTTTACCTCGCTCAATGCGCCCGGCGGGGTGGTCTCGGCCGCCCACAGCACGAGGCTCGCGCCGTCGTCTTCGAGCAGCAGCGTGTTCGCCTTCGCAAAGGCGTAGGGCAGGGGGTGGCGCGTGCCCATGGCGTCAGTCCCGCGCCATCAATTTTCAGCGGGCGGCGTCGCCGCAGGCGGCGCCGGCGGATACGGTGTTACCGGTTCGGGCGGCGGTGCCTTCGGCGGATCGGTGGCCGGCGCCCTGATGTTGGGCGCCGAGGCCGGCGCAGGCAGTGGCTCCGGCCACGACAGCGGCGGCGGCACCGTGCCATTGCGGAAAGGCGTGCCCGGTGTCTGCGGTGGCGGCGGCGGCGCAACGGGCGCGTCGTTGATCGGCATGATGACACTCTGCCGCGGTTGTCCCACACCTTGCTGCGCTGCGCGAATGAGGTCGTAGCGGTCCATCGACAGCGTGTTCGAGTCCTCCTGCGTGCGGATGATCATCGGCCGCAGGAAGACCATCAGGTTGCTCTTCGTGCGCGTGCGGCTGTCGCTGCGGAACAGCGGCCCGAGCACGGGCAGATCGCCCAGGAACGGCACCTGGCTCAAGCTGCCGCCGTATTCATCCTTCAGCAAGCCGCCCAGAACCATGATCTGGCCGTCGTCGACGACAACCGTGGTCTCGATCGCGCTCTTGTCGGTGGTCAGGCCTTGAGGCGACAGCCGGCTGGAGGGCACGACGGTGGAGTTCTCCTGGTAGATCACCAGGCGGATGGTGCCGTTCTCGCCGATCTGCGACTTGATGCGCAGCGTCAGGCCCACGTCCTTGCGCTCGATGGTCTGGAACGGGTTGCTCGCGCCGGAGGTGCCGGTCGTGAACGAGCCGGTCAGGAAGGGCACGTTCTGCCCAACCACGATCTTCGCCTCCTCGTTGTCCAGCGCCACCATGTTGGGTGTGGCCAGGACGTTGGCATCGGTCTTGGTTTCGAGAAAGCGCGCCAGCGCGGCGATGTTGTAGAGGTCGCCGACCTTCTTCAGGATGCCGAAGTTCAGGCCGGCCGGGATGGCCAGCGTGGCCAGACCTTCGCGCCCGTTGTTGATCGCCCCGGTCAGGTTGACGATGTTCGGCTGGCCGTAGTTGGTGCCGCCGACATAGTTGGTGGCGCTGTTCTGGTCGCCCGAGATGGCCTGCCACTGGATGCCGATGTCGGCGGCCTTCTCGGCGTCGACCTTGACGATCAGCGTTTCGATGTAGATCTGTGCCCGGCGCGTGTCGAGCCGGTCGATGACGTTGCGCAGTTGCCGGTACAGCGGCTCGGGCGCGGTGATGATCAGCGAGTTGGTGGCCGGGTCGGCCTGGATGAAGCCCCCGGTGGACGGCCCGGCCGAGGCCGATACCGGCGTCGTGGATGGTGAGGCGGCACCGGCCGTATCCAGAGTGCGCGCCGGTACGGCCGGCAAGGTGCTGCCAGCGCCGCCACCGCCAGCGCTGGCAGGCCCACCGATCGTGCCGGCTGCGAATGCCGCGCGCAGCACCGCCGCCAGTTTCACCGCATCGGCGTTCCTCAGGTACACCACCCAGATGTTGCCGGCGGCGCTGCCGCCTTGTGTGGGCTGGTCGAGCTTGGCGATGAGCGAGCGTGCGATCGACAGCTTGGCCGGGTTGCCGGCGCGCAGGATGAGCGCATTGCTGCGCGCATCCACCAGCACCGTCAGCCCGCCGCCGCCGCTGGCCGGCAGGCCCGGTTGCGTCGGGCCCGCGCCGCCATCGGACAGGCGCTGCACCATCGGCGCCAGGTCGCTGGCCACCGCATGCTTGAGCGGGATCACCTCGGTGTCGCTGGCGCTGGGTTGGTCGAGCGCGGCGATGATCTTGGCGATGCGCTGCAGGTTGTCGGCGTAGTCGGTGATGACCAGCGAGTTGTTGCCCAGGCTGGCATTGATGGTGTTGTTGGCGCTGATCAACGGGCGCAGCACGGCCACCAGGTTGTTCGGGCTTTCGTGGTTGAGAGGGAAGATCTGCGTGATGATCTGGTCGCCGCGCATATTGACGTTGCCGACCGAGACGGTGCCGGTCTGCAGCTTGGCTTCGGCCTCGGGCACGACCTTCAGCAGGCCCCCGTTCTCCACCATCGTGAAGCCCAGGCCGCGCAATGCGGCCAGGTAGTTGAGGTAGGCCTCGCGCACCGTCAGGGGCTGATCGCTGTAGAGCGTCATCGTTCCCTTGACGCGCGGATCCATGGCGATCTGGCGTTCGATCATCGTGGCCATGGCGCGCGTTACCGCCTCGACGTCGGCATTCACGAAGTTCACCGTCACTGGCGCGCGCGATTTCAGCGCCGGGCTGTGGCCGGGCGTTGCATTGGCGGCCCGTGTGCGCGTCGCGGGTTCGGTCGGGGTCTGCGCCTGCAGCGGCGTGCCGCATGCCGCGACGGCGGCGAGCACGATGACACCCAGGCGCAGCGTCGGCTGGCCTCGCAGAGACATCTTGTGTTGGATCTGCGTTCGCTCAGGCGTCGGCATTGAAAGTCGGCGCGGTGTCATGGTCATCCGATCGAAATGAGGGACAGCGCGCCCTGGCGCCGCCCAAAGATGTTCAGCAGGTTGTCGAGCGCGCCTTCGAAGCCGGGCGCGGCACGTGCCTCGCCGCGAAAGCGCAGCTGCGTGCCCGTCCATTGGCCCTTGCCGTCGAGCCGCAGGGCCCCGTCGAGGGTGCTCAGCGCGATCGCCGGGCCCGCGCCATCAGCGGCGGCATCGAACTGCACGCGGTAACTGCCCAGGCGATCGAGCATGCTCAAGCTGGAGCTGACATCGATCAGCTCCAGGCTCGCCTGACCGGTAAAGCGCAGGCGTCCTGCCGCCACCTCCATGCCCGCCCCGGGGCTGGAAAGGCGCAGCGTGCCGCCCAGTTGCATCGAATTCCAAGGTGCGCCCAGTCCGGCCAGCCAGGCCGCCGGCCATTCTCCGACGGGACCGGAGCCCGGCATGAGCTGCACGACCTGTTTGCCCAGACTGGGGCGCCACCGCAGCAGCAACTGGTCGTCGATGCAGCAGGACTGGCGCACGCGCAACTCCAGCGCCATGCCACGCAGGCCCAGGCGCCAATCGGTGCGACCCGGCAGCATGGTCGCACCGCGGCTGCCGGGGCCGCCGGTCAGTACCGGCACCGCGCTGCCGCTCCATATCGTTCCGCGGGCATCGGTCAGCAGCAGGCGCTGCCGGGTCTGCGTGGCGACGGCCTCGGCCAGCCAGGCGGCCGGCGCGAAGGCCACGAGTGCGACGGCGCCACCACAGACAAGCCCTGCCCAGCCCCAGCGTGCCACGGCCTTGCGCGTGCGCTCCCATGCGGCCTGGGCCAGCGTGGATTCGGCAAAGCCACTGCCCGGCCCGCGCGTGGCGGCCCGTGTCGAACGTCGCTGCAACCAGCTCACTGCACACGCTCCGCGTCATCAATCGCGACATTGCGCGGTGGCGGCTTCATTGCGCGCCCCCGATGCTGAGTACCACGCTGCCGCTGAAGCCCTGCGCGTTGCGCGTCAGTTGGGCTTCGACCGGGCGCGCACGCGCACCGGCGCGTGCCTCCGTCAACCATGCACGCAATTGCATGCTGCTGACGCCGCTGAGCGTGAGCACCGCGCGTTGGCCCTGCAGCGACAGGCGTGCCCTGTTGCCCAGGCGCTCGCTGGCCGCTTTCAAAGCCGCGGCCGACTGATCGGCACTCAGCGCGGGGGCTTCGCGCAAGCGTCTGCGCCTCGGTGGCGAGCAAGCGCATCTCCTGCAGCTGGGCATCGAGCGCATCGAGTTGCGTGGGCGCTTCGCGCAGGGTGCGCCAGGCCGGCTGAATGGCCAGCGCCCACAGCGCGAAGGCGCCGAGTATGACGACGGCCAGCCAGACCATGCGCCGGTCCCGGGCGCTGAAGCCGCGCCAGCGTGCGCGCGCGGCAGTCAGCTGCGCCAGCCATGGCGCAGGCAAGGCCAGCCGCGAGCTGGCGTTCATCGGCGCACTCCTGGCGCTGCGCGCCGTCGTGTCAGGGGGAAGCGTTCACCCTCGATGTGACGCTGCGCAATCATGACTTCGCCCCGGGCGCTGCAGCGCGGCTGAGTGTGATTCGGCCTTCGGCGCTTTCCACCGACCAGCCGCCCGGGCGCAGCCGGTCTCGAAACTGCGCCATTTGTTGTTCGCTCCAGCCCGTGGCTGCAAACGTCAAGCGGCCGGGTTCAAAGCGCAGCGTCTGCACCGGCCCCTGGGCGTCGGGCCAGGCGGAAGCCGCTGCGCCGAGCAGCGCTTCGAGGTCGCTGTCGCCGGCGCGCCCTGCGGCGGTGCGGAGCACATCGGTTTCACGTTTCATCTGCAGCGGCGCATCGAGCACCGCACGCACGTTCGGGAAGGTGGCGCGCAACAGGCTTGCCTGCGCGGCCTGGCGCTCGGTGATGGCCTGGCGCTGGTGCCAGGCCCAGGCATTCAGGCCCACGATCTGCAGCACCAGCAAGGTGGCCAGGCCGATGCGCACCGGACGCCATGCCGGGCTGAGCAGGCGTCTCGTGACGTCGCGCAGCGCACGTGTGCCCCGGTGGCGCGGGCTCAAGTCGAACTGGCGCAGGTTCCATAGGGAGCGTGTCGATTGCAGTGCCCGCTCGGATTCGGTCAGCACGGTGACGCTGGCCCCCAGCCAGCGTTCGGCCGGCGCGGCCACGGCGGGCGTGGCGGTCCAGCGTGTGGGTTGCTCGAGCATTTTTGGCAGCAGCGCACGCGCCAGCGAGCCGTCCAGGCGCAGCAGATTCAGACCGTCCTGATCGGCATGGCTGAGCACGATGCGGGCGTTGCCCGCCGCCGAGCCTGCTACCTCAAAGAAGTGTCCCTGCGGCGCATCGCCTGGCCAGCTGGATGGCAGCACGCGCTCGATGCTCAGCCCAGCCTTTTCCAGCGCCTCCAGCTGGGCGCGCAACCAGGCCTTGTGCATCACCGCCACCCACACCGGTTGCCCTGGCACCGCGTCGGGGGGCAGTGCCAGATGCAGCGCCTCCTCGTCTTCGAGCAGGCGTTCCTCGAGCAGTCCGCCCAGGGCATTGCGCAGACGGGCCGCTGGCGCCTTGGGCAGGGTCAGCCGCTGCCAGCCGACGTCGCTGTCTGCCAGCAGCGCAACGACGCTGTCGGCGCGTGGCAGCAGCGCAGCCTGCGCGCGCCCTTGCGTGGCCACCTGAAGACCGTCGCCGCTACGCACGTAGCTGTAACCGTCACCCGCTGGATGGGCAGGTGAATCGGGACTGTCGGCCGCGCGTGCGCTCAGCCGCGCGCGTGGCGGAATCAGGATGACGAGGACGGACATGGGGGGAGGAAGGCTAGCGCGTATGCCGGTTTTTATCAATTATCCGGCTTTGCAAATCAATGACTTAGCGGGCCTTTCTGTAGTCTGTTCGCAGCATAGACACATTGCGTTGCAGAAAATTCGCCAAGTGGGTTCTGCCACTTTGCGAATTGCCCTGTGCGAGGCCGAGCGCCGCGGCTGCAGGCTCGTCTGGGCGAAACTGGAAGGCCCGAAGGACGGCAGCTTCAACGCCGTGCTGGCTGTCATCTCACGATGGCGCGGCCTGCAGACTTTGGCGCGAACGTGATATCGGAACCATCTCACGCTCACGGCGCATCACCAGCAGGCGTTCTTCGATCACACGCCCTTCCATGCGCAGTTGCCCGGAGATCTCGAAGTACTTGGAACCGACGCTGAGCCGCTTGCTGTCGAGTCCACTTTCTCCGAGTATGTAAGCGCGTGCTTCCTCAAGCGACTTGAAGGGCCTTTTGCTGACAATGAGTTCGGCGCTGCTCGCGTCGAGCCCGGGCACGACGCCGGCGAGGACCTCGCGCGACGCGGTGTTGATGTTCAATGGTGTGGGTTCGGGCAACAGCACCACAAAGGGCTGCAGGCTCTTGACGGTTGCGGCGTCCAGGCCGAGCCAGGTGAGTTGGCCGACTTGCTGAGGTACCAGTGGCGGGTTGGCCGTGGCGGGGGCCGTGCCTTCGGCGCCGGAGGGCGCTTGATTCCAGACCGATTGCAGCCCCAAGGCGAGGGTGTCGGCGGTATCGGCCGGCAGCGACGCCGATTCGCACAGGCGCCGCAGGGCGGCGAGTTCGGCCTCGACGACCTGGTTCGACGCATCGACCAGGTTGCGCAGGTTGTAGCGCGACTGCGCGTCGCGAATGCCGCCCTTCAGGAAGGCCTCGGGGGCACCTTCGGCACTGTTGTTGCGGTCTTGGGCAAGCAGGTTGGACAGCGAGTCCTCGCGCAGGTCCGTGGCCCAGGGCTCGGTCAGGTTGTCGACGCCCGGTGTGCGCGCGTCCAGGCGCAGGATGACACGGCCGAAATCCATCAAGCCGGTCAGGATCCAGGTCGCCTGAGCGCGCGTGCGCTCGGCGGTTTCGACCTGGACGGCACGCCATTGCTGCCAGATCATGCCCGCCGCCAGCGTGCTGACCAGCGTCAGGATGACCATCGCCAGCAGCAGCGCCGCGCCTTTCTGAGTTTGGCGACCTGGGTTCATCGGGATACCTGCTGACCCATGAGGCAAGCTCCGTGCGGCGCACTCCGCCGTTCGCCTTTGGGACGGTCCGGCGGATTCATGGCCATTGGGGGGCGAGCATCAAGTCGCGGATCAGGCGCTGCTCGCCCAGTGCCAGAACCAGGCGTGCACCGGACGGCAGCAACTCGCGCTGCGGTGCGGCCGAACCCGGCGCGACGCCGGGCGCAATCGGACTGCGGTCGCCGCTGGATTGCGCGTTGCTCCAGCCATTGCCGCGAAAGAAAAAGACCTGCACCTCCGTCACGTCATCGAGCAGTTGAATCTGCCCGGGTTCGTTACCTAGCAGTTGCTGGCTGCGCATCCAGCTTTCCTGCAACTCCTCGGTGCGCGTGACCACCGGGCCGGTCCAGCGCCGCCACTGTGTGCCCTGCAGCGACCAGGCGACGATCTGCACACCGCCCTCGGCCGTGCGCACCAGGCGCAGCGTGGCGCCGTCGAAGGCCAGCGGGGGCACCGCCGCGTTGTCGTACACGGCCATCAGATCCTGCTCCCACTGTGCGATCACGGTGTTCAGGCGCAGCGTGCGCTGCATCTGCGCCTGGCTGATGTCGCGGGCGCGCACGATGCCGTCGACGCCTTGCCAGGCCATGGTGCTGAGCACGGCCATGATGAGCAAGGCCACCAGCACCTCGACCAGCGTGAAGCCACGTCGATGGGCGCGTGGCATCGCGCGATCGGGTGGGCGCCGCGGCGCTCGGCGCGGGCCAGCAGAGGCGCCACAGCTTTTCATTGCCGGTACAACAAGGTGGACAGCCGTACCAACTGGCGGCCGGAGTCGTCGCTGACCATCACGTCGACGAGCCGCAAGTCGACGAAGCGCTGGCTGCTGACCAAGGTGCGCCCACCGTAGCGCCGCCCCAGTTGTTCACACGAAAAATCGGCCTCGCCCACGCTGGGGAACTGCCGCATCAGTTTCAGGTTGGCGAGGTGGTTCTCCGCGCACCATTGCGCCGAGATCACATCCGACAAGCGCTGTGAGTTGTCGATCAGCACCCCCGCCGCGCGCAGCCCGGCACCGAGCGTGATGGCCACCACGGCCACTGCCACCAGCACCTCGACGAGTGTGAATCCCGCCGCGCCGCGCCTGCACAGGCCCGCGCCGTTCGACGACAGGCGCAGTTCAGCCATGAGGCGGGCCGGCCGCCTCATGGCCCAGCCTCCTTGCTGGCGATCATGAAAGGCCCGAGCCCGTCGGTGACCAGATCCACGCGCTGGTCCGACAGGCGCAGCACGATGCGCTGCGCACCGATCAATGGCTCAGGACCCAGCAGCACACCTGCGGCGCCCACCACCTCGGCACTGACCTGCGGGTCGAGCCAGCGCGTGGGCATGCCCAGTGACTTGGGTAGCCCGACGAAGCGGAAATCCCCTTCGTCGTCGACGCGCTTCGGAAGCCAGCTGACGGCCAGGCCGGAGGCGCGCGATTCGGCGCGCGCGGAATCGAGCAGGGCGCTCAGCCGCGCGGCCTCGGTCTGCAGCCGCGTGCCGGCCGGATCGCGCAGTGCCAGGCTGACCACGCCCGCCGCCACGGCAATGAGTGCCACCACGATCATCAACTCGATGAGTGTGAAGCCTTTGGCGCGGGCCCCGCGCGGGCGCTCCGGTCCTGGGCGCGCGGCAGGCCCTGCCGCGTCCAGGGGCGCGGGGGCACGCGAGCCGTTCGCGCTATTGCCAGGAACCGAGGTCAGCGTTATTGCCTTCGCCACCGGCGGTGCCGTCGGCCCCGAAGCTGAACACATCGATCTCGCCCTTTACGCCGGGGTTGACGTATTGGTAGGGCCGACCCCACGGGTCGGATGGCAGCTTGTCCAGGTAGGGTTTCCAGTTGGGTGGCAAGGAGCCGACGCTTGGCTTGCGCACCAGCGCATCCAGGCCCTGATCGGCACTGGGATAACGCTGGTTGTCCAGCCGGTACAGCTTGAGCGCCTGCATCAGGTTGTTGACGTCGGTGCGCGCGGCCGTGACGCGCGCGTCGTCGGCCCGGTCGAGAACGTTCGGCACGATCAACGCGGCCAGCACACCAATGATGACCAGCACCACCATCAGTTCGATGAGCGTGAAACCGCGCACGATTGCGGTACGCAAGGAAGGCATTGTCTTCATCGATCGGGCAGTGAAAGGGACAGCCATGAATGATAATCGCCGCATGCTGTCGCGACTTGCTGCTTTCGTGATCTGGGCCGCAATTGCGGCCAGCATCGTCTTCTGGTCCATGCGTCTGTGGGTCAAGCCGATGACGGCGCCTGAGCACGCCACGCTGGTAGCCAGCGCCAGCGGGTTCAATGGTGACCTCAGCCGCCTGTTCGGTGCCGATACGCCGGCCGCGCAAGCCATGTCACCAAACGCCGCGGTTGCGCCGGCCGACGCGCGCTTCAAGCTGATTGGCGTGGTGGCGCCGCGATCGGCCGGCGCCAAGGCCGAGGGCCTGGCGTTGATCGCTTTCGACGGCAAACCCGCCCGCGCCTACCGTGTGGGTGCCGCGGTGGATGGCGAACTGGTATTGCAGGAGGTGCATGCACGTGGCGCCTCGCTCGGGCCAAGTGGCCAGGCGGCCCAGGTCAGCCTTGAGCTGCCCGCGCTGCCGCCGCCAAACTCCGGCACGATGCCCGGCTCTGCCGGACTCAGCCCGATGCCCCGACCGCCGGTTGCGATGCCGCGGCCGCTTCAGCCGCCGGCTGCCGCACCGCAGCCAGAGCCACCACCAACGCCAGCCGAAAGCACCGAGCCCGAACCGCGACCCGACCCGTCGGATCGGCCTATGCACATCCCGCCCACCGGCGCGGACAGTCCACCCGCCTGAGGCGCTGGCCGGAAAAGACCTGGCGGCGTGGCCCGGACCTGGCGAGATGCAGCCCCCGCTGGAGCCAGCGCGCATGTTCCCCAGCGAGCATTCGCCCGCCGTCAGCCTGGTGAACAACCTCTGCGCTGAACTGCAGCAGCACGCACCCTTCAGCCAGATGGCCGCGGCGGATGTCGAAGCCTTCGTGCGGCTGTCGCGGCAGACCTACTACGCGCCTGGAGAGACCCTGCTGCAGCCGGGTGACGGGCCGGTATCGCGACTGCTGTTCCTGCGCCGTGGCAGCGTCGCAGGCGGGGCGCAGACGCAGCCTGCGGGCGGCAGCGCCTTCCAGCTGGAGGCGGGTGAGCTTTTCCCCGCGGCCGCCTGGCTGGGCCGTCGCGCAGTGAGCGCGCCCTACGAGGCAATCGACGACTGTTTCTGCCTCGAGGTGCCGGCGGAAGCCATGGCCCAGTTGATGCAGCGCAGCGCGGTGCTGGCGGATTTCCTGCACGGCCGGGTACGACATCTGCTGGCGCTGTCGCGCCAGGCCATGGCATCGGAGCTGGCCTCCCAGGCTGTGGCCGAACAGGCGATGCAAGCCCGCCTGGGCAGCCTGCCGCGGTCGCCCGTGCTGGCCTGCACCGCGCACGAGCCGCTGGGCGAGGCGCTGCGCTCGATGCACCGGCGCCGCGTGGGCTCGATGCTGGTGCTCGATGACGCTGGCGCCGCCCAGGGCATCTTCACCCGGCACGACGTGCTCGAGCGCGTCGCGCTGGCGCAAGCGCCGATGGACACGCCGATCTCGCAGTTGATGACCCGCCCGGTGCACACGCTGGACCTGCAGCGCAGTGTGCAGGACGCGGTGCTGCTGATGTCGCGCCATGGTGTGCGCCACGTCCCGATCACCGAGCGATCGCGCGTGGTCGGCATGGTGTCCGAGCGCGACCTGTTTGCCATGCTGGGGCTGTCGTCGAGCCGGCTTGCCCGCAGGATTCGCGCCGCCACCGACCTGGCACAACTGGTCGACGTGGCGCCGGACATCAGACGCCAGGCCCGCGAGTTGATGGCGCAGGGGCTTTCCGCACGCACGCTGACCGAACTGATCAGTCAGCTCAACGACCTGCTCACCGAGCGCGCGGTGCAATTGGCGGCGCGGCAGCGCGGGCTGGACCTGACGCGGGCGTGCTGGCTGGCCTTCGGCTCCGAGGGGCGTTGCGAACAGACCATCGCCACCGATCAGGACAACGGCCTGGTGTTTGCCAGCGACGACCCGGACACCGACCGCAGCGCATGGTTGGCCTTGGGGCGCCTGGTCAACGACACGCTCGACGCCTGCGGTTACCCGCTGTGCAAGGGCCGCATCATGGCGGGCGAGCCGGATTGCTGCCTCAGCGCCGATGAATGGATCGCGCGTTTCGATCACTGGATCGACCAGGGCGCGCCGGAAGATCTGCTCAAGGCGAGCATCTACTTCGATCTTCGGCCACTGGCCGGCGCGTTGTCGCTGGCTGGTCCGATGCGCGAGTTCGTGCGGCGCCGCGCCGCGCAGATGCCGCGCTTCATCCGGCAACTGGCGCAGAACGCGCTGCGCAACACGCCGCGCCTCAACTGGCGCGGTGCGTTCGAGCCGCAGCGCGAGGGCGCGCACGAGTGGATCGACCTGAAGCTCGGGGGCACGATGATCTTCGTCGATGCGGCGCGCCTTTTCGCTCTGGCGCAGGGCGTCGACGCCACGGCAACGCGCGCTCGATTCGAGGCCGTCGCCGCGGCGATGCACCTGGAGCCGCGCGAATCCCAGACCTGGATTGGCGCGTTCGAATTCCTGCAGACGATGCGCCTGCGCGTGCAGGTGGGCGCGATGTCGCAGTCACCCGACGACAACCCCAACCGCCTGGATCTGGCCACGTTGAACGACATCGACAAGCGCATCCTGAAGGAATCGTTGCGCGTGGCGCAGCGCCTGCAGCAGCGCATCACATTGGATTACATGCGCTGATCGCAGCGCGGCGTGCTTGCATGTGGCCCATCTCCCTGAGCCGGAATGCCGCACGTGCAGACGACGCGCGCTGGATCGTGCTGGACGTCGAAAGCAGCGGTCTGGATGCCGCGCGCGATCGGTTGCTGGCGCTGGCAGCGGTGTCCGTGCGTCACGACGGACGGCGCGCCTGGATCGACCTGGCCGACAGCTTCGAGGTGGTACTGAGTCAGCCCGTGGACACGCAAGCGCCCGACAAGTCCAACATTCTGGTGCATGGCATCGGCGTCGCTGCCCAGGGCCGAGGTGTCGACCCAGCCACAGCGTTGCGCTGTTTCGAGTCCTACGTGGGCCACTCCCCGCTGCTCGGCTTTCATGTCGCCTTCGACCGGCGTCTCATCGACCGTGCCATGCAGGCGGTGCTGGGCCGGCGATTGCGCAACCCCTGGCTCGACATCGCCGACGCCGCGGCGGTGTTGCGGCCCGAGGTTGCCGCGCGCACGCTCGACGACTGGATGGGCGCGTGCGGCATCGCCTGCATGCACCGGCACCAGGCAGCGGCCGATGCGCTGGCGACTGCCGAGTTGCTGCTGCATTTGTTGCCCGCAGCCCGCGCCGAGGGTGCGACCGATTTCCGGGCTCTCGCCCGCCTGGCGGCACGGCGACGTTGGCTGAAGTGAAACACCCCCGAAGCGCCTACGGCGCTCCCCCTTGAGGGGGCGACGCCAGTGGACCGGCAAAGCCGGCTCCACGGCGTCCGCTTGGAAGAACCAGCTCAGCTGGCTGCGGGCTCGATGTCCCCGGTGATCGGTGTGGGCCTCGACGGGCCCGGGTCCTCGCCATCGGCCACTTCAGTGAGCAACGCGGCGGCACTGCGTACCAGCGGCCAAGCCAGTGTGGCGCCGGTGCCATCGGTGCTGTCCATGCCCAGTTCGAGCAACGCCGAGGCGCGGAACAGATGCAGTGCCTTGTCCAGTCCGCGATGCCCGTGGCTGCGGCAGAAGACGCAGTAGTCGGTCACGGGCGAAGCGATGCGCGAGGCCAGCATCAGCGCGGCACAGGCGGCCATGCCGTCGATCATCAACAGATGGCGCTTGCTCGTGGCCACCAGCATGACGCCGACCATCATCGCGATCTCGAAGCCGCCGAACGCGGCCAGCACTTCCACCGGCTCGCTCAGTTCGCGGTGTCGGCCTTGCGCGCCCTGCGCGATGACCATCAGGTGGGCCAGCGTGTCCGGGTCCATGTCCGGGCTCGAGACGAGCAGTTCGCGTACAGGCGAATCGGTCAGGCGCGACAGCACCAGCGCAGCGCTCAGGTGCGAGCCCACGCCAATGCCCGAGCAGATGAGCATGTTGCCACGCAGCGTATCGCCGATCTCCATGCCCGCGCGCATGGCGGCGTGGGCCTGGTCCAACGTCATCGCGGCCGTGATGCGGGCATTGCGCGTGCCGTGCGCGATCTTGCGCATCAACAGGCGCTCGTGCGAGGCAATGTCCTCGGCGACGCCGCAATCGACCACGGTCAGCGCGATCTGCTGGATGCGCGCGAACACCGCCACGGGCAGCTGTCCGGTGAGCAGCTGGCTGACGCGCTCGAAGGTCTGGTGCTGCGCAGGTGCGGCGATGCCGTCCACCGCCATGCCGTGGTCGGCGGCAAAGACCAGCATCTGTGGATCGCGAAAACGCGGCTTGAGCGTGTTCTGCATCAGGCCCAGGCGCACGGCCAGCGGCTCGAGTTCGCCCAGGCTGCCGGTGGCCTCGGCGCGGCGCGCCAGCTTTTCCAGCAGCGCGCGCTCCAGCAGCGGGTTCGAGGTGGGTGCGATGAGCGAGCGACTGACAGCCATGGCGGTAAGTTTAGGGTCTGCGGGAAATTTCAGCCCATGCGCTTGCATCGCGCTCCGGCCATTGCCAGCCACACGCCGCCTTCCGGCGACGCACGCGCAGGCTCAGCGCAGGAACAGCCGATACACCGGATTGGCCGACTCTTCCACATAGGGATAGGCCAGCGTTTCAAGGAACGATTGGAACGCCTTTTCGTCGGCGGCCGGCACCTGGATGCCGACGAGGATGCGGCCGTAGTCCGCGCCCTGGTTGCGGTAGTGGAACAGGCTGATGTTCCAGCCCGGGTGCATCGACGACAGGAAGCGCATCAACGCGCCCGGTCGCTCGGGAAAGATGAAGCGGAACAGCCGCTCGTCGCGCGCCAGTTCGGAATGGCCGCCGACCATGTGGCGTACATGCTCCTTGGCGAGTTCATCGTCGCTCAGGTTGACGGTGGCAAAGCCGTGGCGCACGAAGTTGCGTGCGATGCGCGCGGCCTCGTCGTTTCGCGTGATGGCCAGGCCGACGAAGACATGCGCCACGTTCTGGTCGGCAATGCGATAGTTGAATTCAGTCACCTGGCGCGGGTGCGCGGGCGTGCCGATGAGCTCGCAGAAGCGCTTGAAGGAGCCCCGCTCCTCGGGGATGGTCACCGCGAACAGCGCTTCGCGCTGCTCGCCGAACTCGGCGCGCTCGGCCACGAAGCGCAGCCGGTCGAAGTTCATGTTCGCGCCGCAGGTGATGGCGACGAAGGTCTTGCCCTTGAGCTTGTGGGTCTCCGCATAGGCCTTGAGCGCTGCCACACCCATGGCGCCCGAGGGTTCGAGGATGCTGCGTGTGTCCTGGAACACGTCCTTGATGGCGGCACAGACGGCGTCGGTGTCGACGACCACGTAGTCGTCGACCAGCGCGCGCGCCACACGGAAGGTTTCCACGCCGACCTGCTTGACGGCGGTGCCGTCGGCAAAAAGCCCCACGTCCGCGAGCGCCACCCGTTTGCCGGCGCGGACCGAGCGCAGCATGGCGTCGGAATCGACCGTCTGCACGCCGATCACCTTGATCTGCGGGCGTACGGCCTTGATGTACGCCGCCACACCCGAAATCAATCCGCCACCGCCGATGGCCACGAACACCGCGTCGATCGGGCCCTGGTGCTGGCGCAGGATCTCCATCGCGATGGTGCCCTGGCCGGCGATCACGTCCGGGTCGTCGAAAGGGTGCACGAAGCTCAAGGACTGTGCCTTTTCCAGTTCCAGCGCATGCACGTAAGCATCGGAATAGCTGTCACCGTGCAGCACGACCTGCGCGCCAAGCGCATGCACCGCATCCACCTTCAACCGCGGCGTCGTCACGGGCATGACCACGATGGCCTTGCAGCCCAAGCGGCGCGCGCTCAAAGCCACGCCCTGCGCATGGTTGCCGGCCGACGCGCAGATGACCCCGCGCGCCAGTTGCTCTGGTGTCAGGTGCGCCATCTTGTTGTAGGCGCCACGCAACTTGAAGCTGAACACCGACTGCTGGTCCTCGCGCTTCAGCAGCACATGGTTGCCCAGGCGGCGCGACAGGCTGCGCGCAGGGTCGAGCGCGGTTTCCACCGCCACGTCGTAGACGCGGGCGTTGAGGATCTTCTGCAGGTAGCCTGACAGATCGGGAGCACCGCGCAGGCGCGCCAGCGTGGGTGTCGCGCTCGCGGGCAGTTCGACTTCGGGCCTCGGGCTGGGCTTCTTCTTCAAGGCGTGGTTCGCAGGTGGGTGACGATCCCCTTGTCGCCGTGGTTGACGGCGCCCACCACGGCTGGGCGTCCGGGCTTCATCGGGGCGCCGAATGATACGGCGCAGTCTTGGGGCGGCTGGGGGCCCCGCGAGCGCCGCACAAAGAAAAGAGCCCAAGGCATTGCTGCCTTGGGCTGAATCCACCCTTTCGGAAGGTGGAGGAGACAAGCGGTCGGGAGAAACGTCCCCCGCTGCGATGCAGTCTAGCAGTGCCAATGCTGCGTCGCAACATGCCTGTAGCATGCATACACCGTGCCCGTGTCGAATAGGGAGCAGCATCCAATCGATGCCGCGCCGCGTAAGGGGTTTTGAATGCGTAGCGACGCAAAGTCGCCCCAAACTGGAGAATTGGCAGATGGAGTGCACCATTCGCTGGCAGCCCGATGCGGGCATGGCCTTCGTGGCCGAGACGGGCAGCGGGCATCTGCTGGCCATGGACGGTGCGCCCGATGGCGGCGGTCGCAACCTGGCGCCGCGCCCGATGGAAACCGTGCTGGCCGGTACCGGCGCATGCACCGCCTACGACGTGGTGCTGATCCTCAAACGCGGTCGCCAACAGGTCAGCGGCTGTCAGGTGAAGGTGGAGGCACAACGCGCCGAGACGGAACCCAAGGTCTTCACGCGTATACATATGCATTTCACCGTCAGCGGCAAGGCGTTGAACGAAGCCGCCGTGGCGCGGGCCATCCAGTTGTCGCATGAGAAGTACTGCTCGGCCAGCGCCATGCTTGCCAAGACCGCGCAGATGACCACCGGTTTCGACATCGTCGAGATCTGAACAAGGAGCTTTTGCCATGAGAAGAACTGTCATGTCCTGCCTTGTCGCCGCCCTCGTGCTGGCGGCGTGCGCGTCAGTCAACCCGGACGGCCTGAAGCCGGGCGCATCGCTCAGCGAAATCACCCAGCAGATGGGCGAGCCGCGCGCCACCTATCCACTTGCCAACGGCGGCAAGCGCCTGGAGTTTCGCGGTAGCGGCCCGCTCACCTTCATGCTCGACGTGGATGCCTCGGGCAAGCTCGTCCAGTCGGTCCAGGTGCTGAACGAAACCAACTTCAGGAACATCGTGGCCGGTATGACGCGCGAACAAGTACTCGCCACGCTGGGCAAACCCGACAATGTCGCCCCCGGTGGCAGGCAGGGCGGCGAAGTCTGGTCGTACAACTTCCGCAACACCCAGTGCCAGTGGTTCCAGGTGGCGATCGGTGCCGATGGCCGAACTTCCGGCGGCGGTTCTACGAATACGCTTCAGGCTTGCCTGAGCGCGGCCGCCTGATGGGTGAGCCAGCGAAACAGCCGGGGAAGGCGCCAACGCTGTCGGCACTCTCGCGTTTCGGCTGTGGCGCAAGGCTGCAATTGCACTGCGTCTCCAGCCAATGCCCGGCGCTGCGCTGGCCCTAGATGAAGTGTGCGGTTCGCGTCATCAGTCGACCGGCGGCGCGCATGGCCAGCTTCACCGGAAACGGAAGTGCTGCAGCCCCCGCCTGCTGAGCATCGGCCGCATGACGAGTTTCATCGTCTTTCATCTGCAGAACGATTGCTCGGGACGCGTGGTCCGCCGTCGGTAGCCGATCAAGGTGGCTTTGCAGATGCTGCGCTACTTGGGCTTCGGTCTCGGCGAGAAAACCGAGGCTGATGGCCGGGCCCAACCGGCCGGCGACAAGCCCTATGCCAAAAGCGCCTGCGTACCACAGCGGATTGAGCGCGCTGGGGCGGTCCCCTAGTTCCCTCAAGCGTTGCCGCGTCCAGGCCAGATGATCGGATTCCTCACGCGCGGCACTCGCGAACTGCTGTTGCAGCGCCGTGTCGGTGGTGGCCAGACTCTGTGCGTTGTACAGCGCCTGCGCACAGATTTCGCCGACATGATTCACGCGCATCAGCGCACCGGAGAGGCGACGCTGCCCTGAGTCCAAGTTGCCTTCTGCCTGAGGCTCTGGCACAGGGCAGTCGCGCGAGACTCTGGTGTGACCAGACAACGTGCGCAAGGCGTTCTCCAGACTCGCCAGGACTCGATCCATCGATGACATTCGTTCCCTTGCCGGGTGCGCGCTTGCACCCAGCCGCATTATTGACTTTGCCGAGCAAGACCACGGAAAGGCCGCAAGAACCGCCGGAACGGTTCTTGCGGGCGTGGTGATTGGCGGCCTCGATGGCCTGTATGCTCCGGGCTCGTTGTGCTCAGACAACAAATCGACGTGCTTTGATCCGCAAACCTTTGCCAGCCGGGCGGCGCTCTGGTGCAATGCGTTAACTTCCGATGAGGGGTTAGGTCTGATCACCCCGCAAGTCGCGAATCGATCAGGTCTTCGTCATTAACCTAGGAGAAAGTTGCAATGAAAAAATCAGTTCTCGCCCTCGCCGTCCTCGGCTCCTTTGCCGGCGTGGCTTCGGCTCAGTCTTCGGTGACCATGTTCGGTCTCGTCGACCTCAACGTCAGGTCGGTCGACAACAATGATCGAGTCTATGGGATGGGTACCGACGGCATGGCCAGCAGCCGCCTCGGCTTCCGTGGCGTGGAAGATCTGGGTGGCGGCCTGAAGGCCAGCTTCTGGCTCGAAGCTGGTCTGGCACCCGATACCGGCAAGAGCAATGCCAATGGCAACTGGGGAAATGGTACGACGTCGGCGGGCAACAACGGCATTTTCTTCAACCGCCGGTCGACCGTCAGCCTGACGAACCAGTGGGGCGAGTTGCGCCTGGGCCGTGACTACACCGCCACGTTCTGGAGCTGGACGGTGTTCGATCCGTTCGGCACCAACGGCGTGGGCGCCGCCACCAACCTGGCACTGGCCGGCGATCTTCAGGCCAGCTTGGCCGGTACCACCTACGGCACACTGGTCCGCGCCAACAACATGGTGGCGTACATCCTTCCGAATGGCGTGTTCGGTCCTGGCCTATACGGTCAAGTCCAGGTTGCTGCCGGCGAGAATTCTAATGGCAACAAGTACTGGGGCGGTCGCATCGGCTACGCCGCGGGTCCGTTCGACATCGCTGGTGCCTATGGCGAAACCGATTGTCTTGATACCGCCTGCAACATCGATCTGTCCAACTGGAACGTGGGTGGTTCATGGAACTTCGGTTTTGCGAAGTTCTCGGGCTTCTACAGCCAGATCGAAGCCCAAGGCAATGGCAACACCGCCCGGCGTGAAAACTGGTTCGTCGGCGTTGCAGCACCGTTCGGCCAGTGGAACTTCAAGGCCAGCTACGGCGGCACCAACGGCAAGGAGTTGCTGAGCAACATCGACGCCTCGCAATGGGCGATCGGCGCGGACTACAACTTGTCGAAGCGCACCGCGCTGTACGCGACATGGTCCTCGATCAACAACGACGGTGGTGCGTTCTCCGTGGCACCTGGCTGGGGCAGCGGCCCGAGTGCCGGCAACAACTCGACCGGCGGCGAGATCGGCATTCGTCACAGCTTCTGATCGAGCGTTTGCCGAAAGGCAAAGCACGATGCAGTCAAAGCCGCCTTCGGGCGGCTTTTTTATGGCTGGTCCCCTTCGTGCGCCGGGTTTGTCAATGACACTTCAGGAGGCCGCGTTGCAGACACTAGGACCCCAGTGGCTTGCGGCCGCTCGTGCGACGACCATGGCGGCCTGCATCGTGATGCTGTGCGCATGCCAGACCCCTCCCGAGGCGACGACAGCCGCCGTCAGTTGCACCCAACTGGACCGATGGCTGGTTGCCCTTTGCGCTGCCCGGCAAGCGCGAAACCGAGTATTCCCCCGCATTCACCGATGGCCGTTGGGTTTTGAATGCGAAGTCGGAGCGCTCCGCGGGCATGTACCGCAAGGCCATGCGAATCGAGCCCGCGCAGCTCGGCGCAGTCAGTTTTTCCTGGAAGACGGTGGGGCTGGTTGAAGGCGCCGACGTGCACCGCAACGAGACCGAGGACGCGCCGGTTCGTGTCATGTTGGCCTTTGAAGGGGACCACGCGCGGCTGAGCCAGCGCACACGCATGATGTTCGACCTGATGCAGTCCGTGAGCGGCGAGAAGCCGCCCTTTGCCACCTTGATGTATGTGTGGGACAACCAGGCGGCACCTGAATCGCTGGTGATCAACAAGCGCAGCGACCGCATCCGCAAGATCGTGCTCGAGTCGGGGCCGGCCCACCTGGGCCAATGGCGCCACTATCGACGCGACATCCGCGCCGATTTCCGGCTTGCGTTTGGCGAGGACCCGGGGCCGCTGATTGGCGTGGCGGTGATGACCGACAGCGACAACACGCAGACGCGCGCCGAAGCCTGGTACGGCGAGATCAGATTCGACTGACACACCCGGACCACGCATTGCAGCCTGGCTGCGGCCGCATCGACAGCCTAGGTTTCCCCTCTTGGCGCGCGGCACGTGAATTGCGGATGATCCCGATCCATGCTTGCCTTCATCCTGCGCCGCCTTGCCCAGGCCTTCATCGTGATGCTGGCGGTGGCCTTCATTGCCTTCATGCTGTTCCAGTATGTCGGCGACCCGGTCGCAAGCATGTTGGGGCAGGACGCGACGCCCGAACAGCGCCTGCAACTGCGCGCCGACCTGGGCCTGGACCAGCCGTTTCCGGTGCAGTTCGCCCGTTTCGTGGGCAACGCGCTGCAGGGTGATTTCGGCATCAGTCTGCGCCAGGGACGCCGCGTGTCGACGCTCATCGTCGAGCGGCTGCCGGCCACGCTGGAGCTGTCGGTCGTGGCTGCCGTGATCGCACTGGTGGTGGGCATTCCACTGGGCGTGTTCGCGGCGCTCAAGCGTGGCACCTTTGCCTCGCAGCTGGCGATGACGGTCTCGCTGCTGGGTGTGTCCTTGCCAACCTTCCTGATCGGCATCCTGTTGATCCTGGTGTTTGCGGTGACGCTGAAGTGGTTGCCCAGCTTCGGCCGTGGCGACGTGGTCGCACTGGGTGGCTGGACCACGGGCTTCCTCACGCTGGACGGCTGGAAGCACCTGATCCTGCCGGCCATCACCTTGTCGGTGTTCCAGTTGGCGCTGATCCTGCGCCTGGTGCGCGCCGAGATGCTCGAGGTGCTGCGCACCGACTACATCAAGTTCGCGCGCGCGCGCGGCCTGCCCAATTCGGCCGTGTACTTCGGCCATGCGCTGAAGAACACGCTGGTGCCGGTGATCACCATCACCGGCCTGCAGCTCGGCGCGCTGATCGCCTTTGCCATCATCACCGAGACGGTGTTCCAGTGGCCCGGCATGGGCCTGCTGTTCATCCAGGCGGTGCAGTTTGCCGACGTGCCTGTGATGGCCGCCTACCTGTGCCTGGTGGCATTGATCTTCGTGATCGTCAATCTCGTGGTCGACCTGCTGTACTTTGCGGTCGACCCGCGGCTGCGCATCGAAAAACCCGCTGGTGGGCACTGAATGAGCACGACCCTGACCCCGGCCCCCGGCGCGCTGGCGCGCTTCTTCGATGGCGATGTCTGGCACAGCTTTCGCAGCTCGCCGATGGCCATCGTCGCCGCCGTCATCGCCGCCATCTGCGTGTTCTGCGCGGTCTTCGCGGGCTGGGTGTCGCCGCACAACCCCTTCGACCTGGCGGCGGTGAACCTGAGCGATTCGCGCCTGCCGCCGGCGTGGATGGAGGGGGGCTCGCGTACCTATCTGCTGGGTACCGACGACCAGGGGCGCGACCTGCTCTCGGCCATCATGTACGGCGCGCGCATCTCGCTGTTCGTCGGCGTGGCCTCGGTGCTGGTGTCGATGCTGGTCGGCGTCGGCCTGGGGCTGCTGGCGGGTTTTGCCGGCGGCAAGGTGGATGCGCTGATCATGCGCGTCTGCGACGTGATGCTGTCGTTCCCGTCGCTGCTGGTGGCATTGCTCATCGACGGGGTCGGCCGCGCGATGTTTCCCAACGCGCCCGACTCGCTGGCCTTTGGCGTGCTCATCGTCGCCATCTCGCTCACCGGCTGGGTGCAGTACGCGCGCACGGTGCGCGGCTCCACGCTGGTGGAGCGCAACCGCGAATACGTGCAGGCCGCGCGTGTCATCGGCGTCAAGCCCTCGCGCATCATGTTCAGCCATGTGCTGCCGAACGTGATGGGCCCGGTGCTGGTGCTGGCCACCATCCACGTGGCTGCAGCCATCCTGACAGAGGCGACGCTGTCCTTCCTGGGCGTGGGTGTGCCGCCGACCTCGCCCTCGCTGGGCACGCTGATCCGCATCGGCAACGACTTTCTCTTCAGCGGCGAATGGTGGATCACCATCTTCCCCGGAATGATGCTGATCATGATTGCGCTGAGCGTGAACCTGCTCGGCGACTGGCTGCGCGATGCCTTGAATCCTCGCCTGCGCTGAGCAAGACCATGGCCGCCACAAGACCGTTGCTCGAAGTGCGAAACCTGCGCGTGGAGTTTCCGACGCGCCGCGGCACACTGCTGGCGCTGGACGACATCTCCTTCGACATCGCGCCCGGCGAAATTCTCGGCGTGGTAGGCGAGTCCGGTGCGGGCAAGTCCCTTACCGGTGCGGCCATCATCGGCCTGCTGGAGCCGCCCGGCCGCATTGCCGGCGGCGAGATCCTGCTCGACGGACAACGCATCGACAACCTGCCCTACGAGCAGATGCGGGCCATCCGCGGCCGGCGCATCGGTGCCATTTTCCAGGACCCGCTGACCTCGTTGAACCCGCTGTACACCATTGGCCGGCAGCTCACCGAAACCATCCTCACGCATCTGCCCGTCAGCGCCGAAGAGGCCCGCCAGCGTGCCGTGCGCCTGCTGCAGGAAACCGGCATTCCGGCGGCCGAAGAGCGGCTGGACCAGTATCCGCACCAGTTTTCTGGCGGCATGCGCCAGCGCGTGGTCATCGCACTCGCGCTGGCGGCCGAGCCCGAGCTGATCGTCGCCGACGAGCCGACCACCGCGCTGGACGTGTCGATCCAGGCACAGATCATTTCGCTGCTCAAGCGGCTGTGCAAGGAGCACGGCGCGGCGGTGATGCTTGTCACGCACGACATGGGCGTGATCGCCGAGACCTGCGACCGCGTGGCCGTGATGTACGCCGGGCGCATTGGCGAGATCGGCCCGGTGCACGAGGTCATCCACCATCCGGCGCATCCCTACACCGCAGGCTTGATGGGCTCGATCCCGGCGATGGACGACACACGCGAGCGCCTGCTGCAGATCGACGGCGCGATGCCGCGTCTGACCGCCATCCCCACCGGCTGTGCCTTCAACCCACGCTGCCCGCAGGTCATGCCGCGCTGTCGCATCGAGCGGCCCGAGCTCAGCGACGCCGGACGCACACGCGCCGCTTGCTGGCTGCACGCGCAGGAGTCGGTCCGATGACTGCGCTGGTCGAGGTCGACAACCTGGCGAAGACCTTTGACGTCTCCGCGCCCTGGCTGAACCGTGTCATCGAGCGCAAGCCGCGGCAGTTCGTGCATGCGGTGGATGGCGTCAGCTTTGCCATCCACAAGGGCAAGACGCTGGCGCTGGTCGGCGAGTCCGGTTGTGGCAAGAGCACGGTGGCGCGCCTGCTCGTGGGCCTGTACGAGCCGACACGCGGCACGGTGTCTTTCGACGGGCAGGACACGGGCGTGCTCAAGTCCTCCGCCGCCAACCTGCGCGGCCTGCGCCGGCGCATGCAGATGATCTTCCAGGACCCCTACGCCAGCCTGAACCCGCGCTGGAAGGTGCTCGACATCATCGGCGAACCCTTGCGCGAGCACGGCCTGTTCACGGACGCCGCCGCGATGCGCCAGAAGGTCGGCGAGCTGCTCATGTCGGTGGGCTTGGCCAGCGCCGACACCGAGAAGTTCCCGCACCAGTTCTCCGGCGGGCAGCGACAGCGTATCTCGATCGCGCGCGCGCTGGCCACGCAGCCCGAGTTCCTGGTCTGCGACGAGCCGACCTCGGCGCTGGATGTGTCGGTGCAGGCGCAGGTGCTCAACATCATGAAGGACCTGCAGCGCCAGCAGGGACTGACCTACCTTTTCATCTCGCACAACCTGGCGGTGGTGCGCCATGTCAGCGACTCGGTGGGTGTGATGTACCTGGGCCGGCTGGTCGAACTGGCGGACAAGGTCGAGCTTTTTGCTCAGCCCAGGCACCCGTACACACGCATGCTGCTGGATGCCATACCCGACATCCACATGAGCGGGCGGTCGCGCACGCCGGTGCAGGGCGAGGTGCCGAACCCGCTGAATCCGCCCTCGGGCTGCGCGTTCCACCCGCGCTGCCCGCACGCCAACGCGCGTTGCTCGGCGGAACGGCCGGCGATGTTCGAGACTCAAGGCGCCCGCGTGGCCTGCCACGCGGTGGAAGAGGGCCGCATCTGATGTGATGCCGGCGTGCGCCCCGGCCACTGGCGCAATCGAACGCGACGCGCGGGCAAGGCGTGCTCTCGACGCTCCAGACCTCAGGCCAACAATCGCTCGCTGGCCATCAGATCCGCGATGCGCTCGCGCTCACGGATCAGCACCGGCCGGCCTTCGACCAGCATGACTTCGGCGGCGCGGGTACGGCTGTTGTAGTTGCTGGCCATCGACATCGCATAGGCGCCGGCCGACAGCACCGCCAGCATGTCGCCAGCTTGCAGCGTCAGCGCACGCTCGCGGCCCAGCCAGTCGCCCGATTCGCACACCGGCCCGACGACATCCCAGACCTTCGCGCTGCCATCGCGTTGCCGGCAGGGCTCGATCGCCATCCAGGCCTGGTACATGGCCGGACGCATCAGGTCGTTCATCGCGGCATCGACGATGCAGAAGTTCTTGTGCGCACCTGGCTTCAGGTACAGCACCTCGGTCAGCAACACGCCCGCATTGCCCACCAGCGAGCGCCCGGGTTCGAACAGCAGTTCGCGCTGGCCATGGGCACGCGCGTCGATGCGCTGCAAAAGCCGGCGCACCAGTTCGTCCGCGGGCGGCGGCGCTTCCGCGGTGTACTGGATGCCCAGGCCCCCGCCGATGTCGAGGTGCTCGATGGCGATGCCTTCGGCCTCGACCGCCTCCACCAGATCGAGCAGGCGGTCCAGCGCATCGAGATAGGGCTCGATCTGCGTGATCTGCGATCCGATGTGGCAATCGATGCCCACTACCTTCAGCCCCGGCAAAGACGCGGCGCGCCGATAGCTGTCCAGTGCCTGATCGTGTGCGATGCCGAACTTGTTGTCCTTCAGGCCAGTGGAGATGTACGGGTGCGTGCCGGCATCCACGTCCGGGTTGACGCGCAGGCTGACCTGCGCTGTGCGACCCGCGGCCACTGCGGTGTGCGACAGCAACTCCAGTTCCATCTGGCTTTCCACGTTGAAGCAGCGCACGCCGGCCATCAAGGCTCGATGCATTTCAGCGCGCGTCTTGCCGACGCCTGAGAACACCACCTTCGCGGCGTCGCCACCCGCCGCCAGCACGCGTTCCAGTTCGCCTGCCGAGACGATGTCGAAACCGCAACCGGCCTGGGCAAAGGTCTGCAACACGGCCAGGCTCGGATTGGCCTTCATGGCGTAACACAGCAGATGCGGCCGATCGGTCAGGGCGCGGCGGTAAGCGGCGACAGCATCGAGCATGGCGCGCTGCGAGTACACGTATAGCGGGCTGCCGAATTCGCGCGCCAGCGCGTCGAGCGAACAGCCGTCGAGTTGCAGGTCAATGCCCTGGCGCGCCAGGAAAGGTGCACCAGGCAGGCTCATCGCGGTGCTACAGCCGAGGCTGACGCCGCACTGGCCGGGGACTTGGCCGCACTCGGCAGCACCAGCGGGCCCTTCTGCCCACAGGCGCCTGCCAGGCCTGCCAGGCCCAACAGCAGCATCAGGGCCGTCGGGCCGCGGCGCGGCACACGTCGGGCCGTCAGGGCTACACTCGATTTCGACACTTCACGCATGCAGCGAATTCTATCGACCATGAGCATCTCCACCGCGGCCACACCTCTGAGTGACGCCGACTACCAGCGCGCGGCGGGGGCGGTTCTGGCGTCCATCGAGTCGGCGGCGGACCGTTGGCTGCAGGACGATGTGATCGACATCGACACGCAGCGCACCGGTGGTTTGCTCGAACTGGTGTTTCCCAACGACAGTCGCATCGTCGTCAATCTGCAGCCGCCGCTGCAGGAGATCTGGCTCGCCGCGCGCGCGGGTGGCTATCACTTCCGCCATGTCGCCGGGCGCTGGCTCGACACACGCGACGCCAGCGAGTTCTTCGAAGCGTTGTCGCGCCAAGCCAGCGCACAGGGCGGCGTTGAGCTGCGCTTCGGGGGGGTCACCTTCTAAAAAGATCGAGGATGCTGTTGCGTTCTTCGGTCGTGGGCGCCTGCGGCACCACGTCTTCCAGCCCCAGGCTGCGCACGCCGGCGCCCTGGCTGAACTCTTCGAAGCTCCAGTCGCCATCCGCCTGGTTCACGCCCTCCGGCGGCACGTACTCGGTCACGGGCACGCCCTTCAGCGCATGCGCCATGTACTCGATCCACACCGGCAGTGCCAGGCCGCCGCCGGTTTCGCGGTCGCCCAGCTTGCGCGGTGTGTCGTAGCCGATCCACACCACCGCGACGACGCTGGGGTTGTAGCCGGCAAACCAGGCGTCCATCGAGTCGTTGGTGGTGCCGGTCTTGCCGTAGATGTCACCCCGCCCCAGTGCCCTCTTTGCCGATGCGGCGGTGCCCGAGCGCGTCACCTCCTGCAGCAGGCTGTTCATCACGAAGGCATTGCGCGCATCGATGACCCGCGTCGATTCATCCGGCGCGGCCGCGGCCTTGACGCCCTGCGACAGCACTCGGCCCTTGCTGTCGGTGACCTTGGCGATGAGCACCGGATTGCGCAGGTGGCCGCCGCTGGCAAATACGCCATAGGCCGAGGCCATCTGCAGCGGTGTTACCGACCCCGCACCCAGCGCCATCGTCAGGTACGCCGGGTGCTTGTCGGCTTCGAAGCCGAAACGCGTGACCCATTCCTGGGCGAAGCCCGGGCCGATCGACTGCAGCACGCGGATCGACACCATGTTCTTCGAGCGCGCCAGCGCGGTGCGCAAGGGCAGCGGGCCGTCGAACTTGCCATCGTAGTTTTTCGGCTCCCAGGGCTGGCTGCCGGTGGCGCCGGCGTCGAAGAACAAGGGTGCGTCGTTCACGACCGTCGTCGGCGTGAAGCCCTTTTCCAACGCCGCCGAATAGATGAAAGGCTTGAAGCTCGATCCCGGCTGGCGCCAGGCCTGCGTGACATGGTTGAACTTCGACTTGCCATAGTCGAAGCCGCCCACCAGCGCGCGGATCGCGCCAGTGTTCGGGTCGAGCGCCACGAACGCACCCTCGACCTCGGGCAACTGCGTCAGCGACCAGTCGCCTTTGGCGCCGCGCACCGCCCGGACGACCGCGCCGCGGCGGATCTGCACCTTGGGCCCGGCCTTGTCCGACAAGCCGGAGGTCACCGGCTTGAGCCCTTCGCCCGTGACAGTGATGGTCTCGCCCGATTGCAACATCGCCACCACCTTGCGCGGCGCGGCTTCCAGCACCACGGCGGCGCGCAGTTCGTCGTTGTCGGGATGTTCGGCCAGCGCCTCGGCAATGCGCGTATCGATCTGGTCGGCCGCCGCCGGCAGGTCGACATAGGCCTCCGGCCCGCGATAGAACTGGCGCTGCTCGTAGACCAGCAGTCCGCGGCGCAGGGCGCGATAGGCCACGGCCTGATCGGCGGTCAGGATCGTGAGGGTCACGTCCAGGCCGCGTGAATAAGCTTCGGCCCCGTACTGCGCAAACACCAGTTGACGCGCCGTCTCGACGGCGTACTCGGCGTGCACCGGCACTTCGGGCTGGATCTTGTAGCGCAACACCTGGACACGCGCCTGCTCGAATTGCGCCTCGGTGATGTAGCCTTCTTCGAGCATGCGGCCCAGGATGAACTGCTGCAGTTGTGTGGCGCGCGTGGGGTTCGCAATCGGGTTGTACGCAGACGGCGCGCGCGGCAGCCCGGCCAGCATGGCCGCTTCGGCCACTGTCAGATCCTTCACCGCCTTGCCGAAGTAGATCTCGCTGGCCGCCGCAAAGCCGTAGGCGCGCTGGCCGAGGAAGATCTGGTTCATGTAGAGCTCGAGGATCTGCTCCTTGGTCAGCAGCCTCTCGATCTTCAGCGTCAGCAGCAACTCGTAGATCTTGCGCGTATAGGTCTTCTCCGTGGGCAGGTAGAAGTTCTTCGCCACCTGCATGGTGATGGTCGATGCGCCCTGGCTGCGCGCGTCGCGCAGGTTGGCCAGCGCCGCGCGCAGCACGCCCTTGTAGTCGACGCCGCCGTGTTCGTAGAAGCGCGCATCCTCGGCCGCGAGCACGGCGTCCTTCATGACCTTCGGCATCTGCCCGATTGGTGTGAAGTTGCGCCTTTCTTCACCAAATTCGCCAAGCAGCACGCCGTCAGCAGCGTAGATTCGCATCGGCAGTTTGGGACGGTAGTCCGCCAGGCCGCTGATCTCGGGCACGTTCGGATAGGCCACGGCCACCGCGATGCCCGCGAGTACCAACACGCTGACCACGCTGGCGACAGCCAGACCGAAGGCCCACACGATGACGCGACCTGCCACACGAACCCATGCGCTGCGCGGCGCCGTTCTGTTCGTGGCGGGTGAGGACGAGGGATCGGGTGTGGCGGGACCGGTGGCGCGCATGCAGTGCCTGGTGAGCAGGGAATCGATTATAGAAAGCCCCAAGGCTGCCGATGTTGTTGATGTGGGGCGGTTCAGGGCGGGCTGTTCCGGGTTGTTTGGACGGGCGCGGCGTGAGCTTCGGAAAGCGCAATTGCGAGATGTTTCCTGGGCTGTTCGGCGCGTCAGTGATTCACAACGAAGGGCAGACTTTGTAGGCAGTTTTTCCTTATTGCTCAAGGGCTTTACTGCTAGGATTCAAGTAACTTCTTAACATCGCCGCAGCCTGGTTTGACGCTGCACGGGGAGTCAGCTGACGTGAGTTTTCTGAGCGCGCTATTGGGGCAAAAGCACCCCGCCATGATCGGCTTGGACATCAGCTCCTCCAGCGTCAAGCTGGTCGAGCTGGGCCAGGCCGCAAGCGGCGAGTACGTGCTCGAACGCTTCGCCTCCGAGCCGTTCGAAAAAGGCTGGATCACCGACGGCCAGATCGAGAAATTCGACGAGGTCGCCGAAGCCGTGAAGCGCGTCGTCAGCAAGAGCGGCACGCGCACCAAACAGGTGGTCATGGCGATGCCGCAGTCGGCCGTCATCACCAAGAAGATCATGTTGCCCGCGGGCCTGCGCGATGAGGAGATGGAACTGCAGGTCGAGTCCGAGGCCAACCAGTACATCCCCTTCTCGCTTGATGAGGTGAGCCTGGACTTCTGCGTCATCGGGCCCAGCGCCACCTCGATCGGTGATGTCGAGGTGCTGATCGCCGCGTCGCGCAAGGACCGTGTGCAAGACCGCCAAGGCCTGGCCGAATCCGCCGGCCTGAAACCGGTGGTGCTGGACATCGAATCGCATGCCTCGCGCCTGGCCATGAGCCGCGTCGTCGCGGCGCTGCCCAACGAAGGCCGGGACGCGCTCGTCGCCTTGTTCGAGATTGGCGCCGACACCACCAGCCTGAAGGTGCTGCGCGATGACGAGATGCTCTACGACCGTGACCAGGCCTTCGGCGGCTCGCAGCTGACGCAGCTCATCAGCCGCCAGTACGGTTTCTCCTTCGAGGAAGCCGAGGCCAAGAAGCTGGCTGGTGATCTGCCCGAGGACTACGAAACCGTGATCCTGGCGCCCTTCGTGGACAGCCTGTCGCAGGAAATCGGCCGCGCGCTGCAGTACTTCTTCACCAGCACGCCGCACCACAAGGTGCATTACGTGATGCTCGCCGGTGGCACGGCCACCTTGCCTGGCCTGAAAGACCGCGTCACCGAGCTCACCGGTTTTGCCTCACAGGTGGTCAACCCCTTCGACCAGATGAAGCTCGGTTCCGCAGTGCGTGAATCCACCTTGCGGCGCGAGGCGCCGTCCTACCTCACGGCCTGCGGCCTGGCCATGCGGAGGTTCGTGCAGTGATCCTCATCAATCTACTGCCGCACCGCGAAGAGCGGCGCCGGCAGCGCAAACGTGCGTTCTTTGCTGCGCTCGCCACCTGTGCGGTACTGGGCCTGGCGGTGGCCGGCGCGTGGTACATCGTGCTTCAGCAGATGACTTCCACGCAGCAGGCGCGAAACGATTTCCTCAAGGCCGAGATCGGCCGCCTGGAAGTGCAGATCAAGGACATCGCCATGCTGCGTGCCGAGATCGAGGCGTTGAAGGCGCGGCAGAAGGCGGTCGAAGGCCTGCAGACCGATCGCAACATTCCGGTGTACCTGCTCGACGAGCTGGTCAAGCAGACGCCGGAGGGCGTGTACCTGACCAGCATCAAGCAGAACGGCCAAGTCGTGCTCGTCTCCGGCATGGCGCAGACCAACGAGCGTGTCTCGGAGTTCCTGCGCAACACGCTCTACAACTCGCCGTGGCTTGAAAAACCTGAGTTGGTGGAGATCAAGACCGCCACGCCTGCGACAGGCGCCGCGGCCGCTGCCAATCGCGACCAACGCCGGCTCAACGAATTCTCGATGCGCCTGAACATCAAGCGCCCGCAGGCCGCTGCCGACGGTGCCTCGGCCCCAGCCGGCGCGGTCGGCGCGGCGGCGAAGAAGTCCCCGTGAGTCCGCCATGAACGCCAAGGCTACCAACTCCTCATTCAACGCCAGCGGCCTGGTCGAACAGGCCGCCTCGCAGTTCCGTGGGCTGAACCCCAAGGAACCCGGCCAATGGCCTACCTTGCCGAAGCTCGCCAGCTGGCTGGCAATGGTGGCGGCCGTGGTCGTGGCCTGCTGGTTCGGCGTGTTGTCCACCGCCACCGATGAACTGCAGGCCGAGCGTGACCGCGAGCCAGCGCTGAAGGCCGATTACGTCAACAAACTCGGCCAGGCCGTCAATCTGGGCGAGCTGCGCAAGCAGAAGCTGCAAGTGCAGGAATACGTGACGCAGCTGGAGAAGCAGCTGCCCGGCAAGGCGGAGATGGACGCGCTGCTCTCCGACATCAACCAGGCAGGCCTGGGCCGCGGGCTGCAGTTCGAGCTGTTCCGTCCCGGCCAGGTCGAGGTCAAGGACTACTACGCTGAACTGCCGATCGCCATCAAGGTCAGTGGCCGCTACAACGACATGGGTGCCTTCGCCGCCGACGTCGCCAACCTGTCGCGAATCGTCACGCTGCACAACCTGTCGATCGCACCGCCAACCGCCAGGGACACCAGCGGCAATCTGACGATGGAGGCCACCGCGCGTACTTACCGCTACCTGGATGCCGCCGAGGTGGCCGACCAGAAGAAGGCCGCCGCCGAGAAGGCCGCCAAGGCCGCGGGAGCGAAAAAATGAGGCGCGCACCGATATTGATGAAGGTACTCGGCGGCTCGTTGCTGCTGGTGCTGCTTGCCGGCTGCGGTGCCGAGAACGAGGAACTGCAGGAATGGATGGAGCGCCAGCGCCGCGAGGTCAAGCCCAACGTGTCGCCGCTGTCGCCGCCGAAGAAGTTCGAAGCCCAGCCCTACACCTCGCTGCAGGCGGTCGAGCCCTTCAGCAACCAGAAGCTCACCGTGGCGCTGAAGATGGAAGCGCGCCAGCCGAACTCGATGCTGGGCGCCGAGCTGAACCGCCGCAAGGAGCCGTTGGAGGCTTACCCCCTGGACGGCATGAGCATGGTCGGCAGCGTCGCCAAACAAGCCCAGCCCTTCGCGCTGCTGCGCGTGGACAACCTGCTCTACCAGGTGAAGCTGGGCGACTACATCGGCCAGAACTACGGCCGCATCACCAAGATCACCGAGACCCAGATCGTTCTGCGCGAAATCGTGCAGGACGCCGCTGGCGAATGGACCGAGCGGGCCAGCACCCTGCAGTTGCAGGAGAAGGCCAAATGAGAAGCACCTTGGAGAACCGCATCATGATCAAGTGGCGCGCTGCCGTGTTGGCGCTTGCACTCGCAGCGCCTGTCGCCGCGTTCGCGCAAAACGTGATCCAGTCGATCACCACCTCGCAGCAAGCAGGCACCGATGTCGTGCGCATCGAGATGAGCGAGCCGCTGGCGGCTGTGCCGGGCGGCTTCTCGGTGCAGGCGCCGCCGCGCGTGGCCATCGATCTGCCCGGTGTGGGCAATGGTCTGGGCAAGAACTCGGTGGAGCTGAACCAGGGCAACCTGCGCTCGGCCAACGTGGCGCAATCGGGTGAACGCACGCGTCTGGTGCTGAATCTGCGCCAGCCTGCCAGCTACCGCGTGCAACTGCAAGGCAAGTCGCTGATCGTGCTGCTTGACGCCACCAGCCCGGTGGCATCTGCCAGCGGCGCGCCGACCTTTGCGCCGGCACAGAACGACCAGCCGCAAGCACTGCGCGATATCGATTTCCGTCGCGGCACCGATGGCGCCGGGCGCGTCGTCGTCGATCTGCCGAGCACGCAGGTGGGTGTGGACATTCGCCAGCAAGGCCAGAGCCTGGTGGTCGAATTCCTGCGCTCGACATTGCCAGAACAATTGCGCCGTCGCCTGGACGTGGCCGATTTCGGCACGCCGGTGCAGTCGATCAGCACCTTCCAGAGCGGCGACCGCGTGCGCATGCTGGTCGAGCCGAAGGGTGCGTGGGAACACAGCGCCTACCAGACCGACAACAAGTTCGTGCTCGAAGTGCGGCCGCTGAAGGTCGACCCGAACAAGCTGGTGCAAGGCCCGGGCTTCTCTGGCGAGAAGTTGAGCCTGAACTTCCAGAACATCGAGGTGCGTGCGCTGCTGCAGGTGATTGCCGACTTCACCAACTTCAACGTCGTCACCAGCGACACCGTCACCGGCACCGTCACGCTGCGGCTGAAGGATGTGCCCTGGGACCAGGCGCTGGACATCATTCTGCAGAGCAAGGGCCTGGGCGTGCGCAAGAGCGGCAACGTGCTGTGGATCGCGCCGAAGGAAGAACTCGCCAACCGCGAGCAGGTCGAGCTGGAGTCGAAGAAGAAGATCGCCGAGCTCGAGCCTACCCGCACCCAGGCGTTCCAGCTCAACTACACCAAGGCCGAGACCATCGCCAAGAGCCTGATCGGCTCGGCGCTGGTGGCGCAGGCGGTGGACAACGCCACCGGACAGAACAGCGGACGCATTCTGTCGCCGCGTGGCAGCGTGCTGTTCGAGCAGCGCACGAACCAGCTCTTCGTCACCGACATCCCGTCCAAGCTCGAAGAAGTGCAGTCGATGATCGCCAAGATCGACATTCCGGTGCGGCAGGTGCTGATCGAAGCGCGCATCGTCGAGGCCACCGACAACTGGGGCCAGAGCCTGGGCGTCAAGCTCGGCTTTGCCAACCTGAGCGGCGTGCCGACCTCCGGGCCGGGCGCGCAGGTCGGTGGCAACTACGCGGCCGTGGGCGCACAAACCGGCCAGGGCCCGCCGGTGGCCTTCAGCAACACGCAGTTCGTCAACCTGCCGGCCAACACCGGTTCGCTCGGCGCCGCCGCCGCCACCTTTGCGCTCTCGCTGTTCAGCGCCTCGGCGGACAAGTTCCTGAACTTGGAGCTGTCGGCCCTGGAAAACGACGGCAACGGCAAGATCGTCTCCAGCCCGCGCGTCATCACCGCCGACCAGGTGAAGGCGCTGATCGAACAAGGTGAGGAACTGCCCTACCAGGCGGCCACGTCCAGCGGCGCCACCTCGGTGCAGTTCCGCAAGGCCATCCTGAAGCTCGAGGTCACGCCGCAGATCACGCCTGAAGGTTTTGTGCTGCTCGACCTGGACGTCAACAAGGACAGCGTCGGCCGGCCCACGCTGCAGGGCTTTGCCATCGACACCAAACACGTGCGCACGCAGGTGCTGGTGGAAAATGGCGGCACGGTGGTCATCGGCGGCATCTTCACGCAGAACAACCTGGAAGAGATCAACAAGGTGCCGCTGCTGGGTGACATCCCCTACCTGGGCTGGTTGTTCAAGAACCGCCTGATCACCACCAAGAAGACCGAGCTGCTGGTGTTCATCACACCGAAGATCGTGACCGATCGGTCCGCGGCGCGTTGACGAGAGATAGCGAGATGGAACTCAACATGCATTCAGCAGTGATCGGGATCAATGGCCTTGCACGCAGCCTGCGCAGGGGCCTCGTGCTGTGCGCGGCCACTGTGCTGGTGGCCTGCGGCGGCGATAGTGATTGCACTTCGCCACCTGCCTTTGAAGGCGAACCGGTGGGCGAGTGCGACGGTGATTCGAGCAGTGCACCGAGGGCCTCCAACTTGTCGTTGGTGCTCAGCGCCACCAGCCTGGCCAACAACGGGTCCAGCACGCTCACAGCCACGGCGACCGCCACGGGCTCCGGCGGCATTGCGCTGGCGGAGATCCCCGTCACGCTCAGCGTGAGCAACGACGCGGTGGCCACGGTCAGTGGCGAGACGACCGACGCCACCGGCAAGGTGGTTGCCGAAGTCGGCACCGGTGCCAACCGAGCGAACCGCACGGTCACCGTCACCGCCCGCAGCGGCAGCCTCACGCGCACCGAATCCTTTCAGGTGGTCGGCGCCACTTTGTCCGCCACGCCATTGCCTGCCGTCATCGCTCCCGGCGCCGCCGGCCAAGTGGATTTCCGCCTGATCGATGTGAACTCCAATCCGATGAGCGGCCAGAGCATCGTCATCAACGGCGTGAATGCGGTCGAGGTTACCGGCACGACCGACAGCAATGGCAACTACAGCTACAGCTATACCGCGCCGGCAGTGGTGAGCAGCCTCGACATTCGCGCGACCGCCGGCGGCAGTTCGGTGACGCAAACGGTGCTGGTGCAGTCCGGTACCGGCACGATTCCACCGGCCGGCGTGGCGGTGCAGTCGGCATCGCTGGCCGCGTCGCCCAGCGTCGTGCCGGTGAACACCGGCAACACGAGCAATCGGTCTGAACTCCGGGCGCTGTTCCTTGGCGCGGGAAATGCTGCCGGTGAAGAACGTGCGTGTACGCTTCGATCTGGCGGGAGACTCGAACAGCATCGGCGGCACGCTGACGTCGGGCACGAATGTTGTCTACAGCGACGCCAATGGCGTCGCCACGACGGCCTATGTGCCCGGCAGCCGGTTCAGCCCGACTGACGGCGCTTGACGGTGCGTGCCTGCTGGTCCGAGAACGACTTCCCGGCAGGTACCGTGTCCGAACTCCGCCGACGGCGACACTGACAGTTATCTCCGAGGCATTGTCGGTGTCGATCAGCACAAATTCGTTGATCGAGATTGGTCCTACCGGCCTGGACTACATCAAGAAGTACCTGGTACAGGTCAACGATTCGTCCGGCAATGCCAAGGCTGGCGTGCAGGTGTCACCGTCGATCGATCTGCTGCGTTACTTCAAGGGCGAATGGATCGTGGTCGGAGACAAATGGGCCAAGGTGCAACGTGCATCGTGCGATAACGAAGACTTGAACCGCAATGGTGTGCTTCAGGTGTACTCCAACGGCGCGGTCGAAGACTACAACCAGTCGGGTGCATTGGAGCCACGTAAGGCAGACGTGAACATCAGCTTCGTCGGCTCGAGCAGCACCAACAGCGATGGACAGGTGGTGCTGAAGATCACCTACGGGCAAAGCCTGGCTTCCTGGCTCGAGTTCAACATTCTGGTGGCCGCGTCCGGTGTTGCCGGCACCGAGGGCCGCACCAGCTTCCAGGGTGTTCTACCGGTGCTTGCAGATGCCATTTCTGATGCCGAAAAAGAGCCGGCGTTCAGGTTGGCACCTTATGGGATCGAAGCCGTGACCCCCGTAGTCCGTGACAAACCCCGACGGGCAGACTGGCTTGCTCTGTCCAAAGCCATAGCTGATGCCGTGACCATCACGCTGGTGGGAATGCCTGGCTGTGGCAAGTCCACGGTCGGGCGCCACCTGGCGCGACACCTGGGCTTGAGGCTGGTCGACAGCGACCACGAGATCGAACGGCGTGTCGGCATGCCGATCCGCAACTGGTTCGAAGCCCACGGCGAGCCGGCTTTCCGCGACGTCGAGCAAGAGGTCATCGAGCAGCTCAGCGCGGCCGAAAGCATCGTGCTGGCCACTGGCGGGGGTGCCGTGCTGCGCGCACAGAATCGCGAGCGGCTGCATGCAAACACACATGTGTTCTATCTGCGCTCCACACCCGAAGAGTTGTTTCGCCGCTTGCGCCACGACACGCACCGGCCGCTGCTGCAGGTGGCCGACCCGCTGCGCCGACTGCGTGAGCTGTACCGCGAGCGCGACCCGCTGTACCGGCAAACCGCTCACTACCTGATCGAAACCGGCCGGCCCTCGGTACCCGCGCTGGTGAACATGGTGCTGATGCAACTGGAGTTGGCTGGCCTGGTCGATCCATCGCGCGTGCCTTCGCCGATCGACGCGCGCGCGCCGGACCCGGCGGCTTGACTCGCCACTGCGTCTGGCGGCGGAAGGGTCATCGGCGGCTTGCGACGCATGGCGGGCTTCACCGTCAATCTCAAGACTGCCGCTGACAGTTGCACGCCACTTTCAGACTCCTGGAAAGGACGCCTACGCTTTCAGCCCGCGCTGCGTGCAGCGCGCCAGCGATTCAGCCGCGCCACGCCAGTGCCTGGTGCCAGGTACGACGCAGCGATCGCCTCCAGCGCCGCGGCTTGAATGCCCAAACCCTCCAGCCCCGGGAACTCTCCGGTGCTGACGTTCGGCACACGCATCGAAAGGATGTTGTCGCGCGACATCAATGGCGTGCCCGGCAGCATCTCCATGGCCCTGGCCTGCAATGTCCCCAAGGCGTCGGACAGCGCAATCAACGGCCGGTCATGGCCGCTCAAGCGCCCTGCCAGGCGCACCAGTTCGCCCAACGTGAACACCTGCGGGCCGGCGCATTCGAAGATCTTTCCTGCCGTATCCTGGCGTTCCAGGCAACGCACGATGGCCTCGGCGACGTCCTCCACCCAGACTGGCTGAAACCGCGCCGACACGCCAGCCAACGGCATGACTGGAAACACCGATTGCAAAGCGGCAAACAGATTGAGAAAGCGGTCACCCGCCCCGAAGATCACCGACGGTCGAAGCACCGTCAAGTCCAGTGGCGCGGCGCGCAAAAGGGCTTCGGCCTTCGCCTTGCTGCGCAGGTAGTTTGAGGGTGCATCCGCGCTGACGCCCAGCGCGCTGACGTGAACCACACGCCGGACGCCCGCCGCCGCGCATGCAGCCGCCAGACGCTGCGCCAGGCGCACGTGCACCTGCTCGAAGGCTGCTTCAGTGCCATGCAGGATGGCGATCAGATTGACCACCGCGTCCTGGCCTGCCAGCGCGCGCGCCAGTTGCGCGTCGTCGTGCACGTCGCACTCGAGCGGGTCTACCGTGGGCAGGAACTGCACCGACTTGGCATGCGCCAGCCGGCGCGTCGGTACGGTGATGCGGGTGCCGGCGCCACCGCCGTGCGCGACCAATCGCTCACACACCGAGCGGCCGACGAACCCAGTGCCACCCAGCACCAAGACGCGCTTCGGCTTGTTCACGGCAACTCTCTGTCCGATGCCGGCGCCTGTACGTCGCGAGGCCCGATCTGTGGGCCCAGCCTTGCCTTCAGGGAGGTCGGCTTCCCACCCAGCAGCGCGTTGTAGTAGACGGTGTTGGACAGCACCTTCTTGACGTAGTCGCGCGTCTCGCTAAAGGGGATGTTCTCGGCCCACGCCGCAGGCTCCATCAATGGCCCGTCGCGCCAGCGGCGCGGGCGGCCAGGGCCTGCGTTGTAGGCCGCAGCGGCCAGCGCCTGCGAGCCACCAAAATCGTCCAGCACGAGCTTCAGGTAGGTGGTTCCCAGGCGCAGGTTGACTTCGCGTTCGGCGATCATTTCCGGCCGGTACTCCAGCCCGATCTTCTTTGCCGTCCATCGCGCCGTGGCGGGCATGATCTGCATCAGCCCCGAGGCGCCGACGCTGGAACGGGCGTCCATGATGAAGCGCGATTCCTGGCGGATCAACCCATAGATGTAGGCCGGGTCGAGCCCGATCTCGCGTGCCTGCGCGACGACTTCCTTGCGATAGGGCATCGGAAAGCGCTGCGCCATGTCCACCTCGGTGCGGGTGCGGTCGCTGGTGTTGATGCAGCGGTCCCAGACCTCGCGGTCGCAGGCCAGTTGCGCGGCCGCGAGCAGTTGGCGGTCGTCGAGGCCGCGCAGCGTGAAGTTCCATTCGCGTACGCCTTCGTTGCGCAGGCCGATGCCGATGAGCAGCAGTGCGCGCTCGAAGCCCGGGTTGCGCCGTGCCGCCTCGCGTTCGGCCGCCGTCAGCGCCACGGGCTTGGTAGGCAGCACGATCTGGCCGCCCAGATCCTCGGTGGCGAGCTTGCCGTAGAAGTGCATCTGTCCGGCAATCGACTCGAGCATCTGTTTCGCGGCCAGACGCTCGGCCTCGCCTTCAGCGCCCGTCTTGGCCTGCGCTTGCAGCGCACGCGCGCGCCAGTACACCCAGGCCGCATCCTTCTGCTCGGCCACACTCATCGAATCCACCGCGCTGACAACCAGGGCCCAGCGCTCATCGGCGGGCCCATTGAAGCGCAGCGCAGCGCGCACCTGCCAACCGAGCATGTCGTCGGACCAAGGCGCCAGTTCGAGCTTGTCGCCGGTCGCTTCCTGGCGCAAGCTCCAGGCACGTTGGTAGTAGCTTGCCGCCTCGGGCAGCAAGCGCTGCGCGGCATCCTTGCCCGACGCCGCCCAGGCCAGCGCCGCCAGGTGCTTGGGCAGGGCAGCTTGCCAGCGTTCGGTCAGCTGGTTGGCGGCAGCCAGCGGGTCGTTGTCGGCCAGGCGAAGCAGCGCCAGCGTGGCCAGTTCCGCCGACATGCCGTCGACGCGTGCGGTCTTGCGGTTCAGATAGCGCGCAGGGTTCTCGATCAGTTCGGCCGTCGCAGCGGCCGCGGCCGGGCTGACGAGTCCAACCGCGGCGCGCGCCGCACGCGGCCGGTTGTTCTCGATGGACAGGCGTGCCTTCTGCCACGCATCGGCGTCGGACAGTTGCCCTGCCGCAGACAGATTGCTGGCCAGCAGGTTGCAACCATCGTCGAAATCGCGCTGCGCAAACCAGGCGGCGCGTGCGGCCTCGCGCACGTCCTGGCCATTGAGATACTGCGTCAACAGCGCGAAACAGCTGACCTCGCGGTCGTCGTTCATGCGAAAGCGCGGGTAGTCGCGGCTGAAGTTGGCCCAATCGCGGCGCTTGCCGAGCTCGAGCAGCCAATCGTTGCGCAGCCGATCTTCCACGTAGGTGCCGCTCCAGCGCGCGTAGAAGGCTTCCAGCTCATCGGCCTGCGCCGTGCTCAGCCGGTTGCTCAGTTCCCAGTACTCGACCCACTGCGCCAATGGGTGTTGCCTGGCGGCCACCGTGGCCGACATCAGCTGGGACTTGTCCTTCTTGCGCAGCGCCTCGCGCGCATCGATGACGACCTGGTGTTCCGCCTGGGCATGAACCAACGTCGGACCGAAGGCCAGGGTACACACCAGCGCGCACAGCGCCAGCGGCTGTCGCAGATTCTTCAGGGCAGGGAAGCTCGTCATGGGTTCGATGGGGCTGCGCGATCTTTGAATCTAGCGCTTCGCCGTTTGCACAGGCGGGATTTTCGCACTCGCAGCTTGCCCCTGCGCCAAATCGGGTGCGGTGCCGAGCCCAAGGCGCGTCGTCGCAGCCTGCGCGAGCAACCATGATTCGAAGGCGCGCAGTTCGGGGCGGTCGCGACGCGAGGGCCAGCGCACCAGCCAATAGGCGAAGGGCGAGGCGATGCGTCCCGATGTGCCAAATGGCTCGACCAGATCCCCCTGCGCCAGCGAATCACCGATCAGGGCCAGCCGCGCCAGGGCCACACCCTGCCCGGCCAACGCCGCCTGGATATGCTGGTGAGTGAAATTCAGGAAGAGCCAGCGCCTGGGCTCCAGTGCGCCGTGCGCGTGCAACTTCAGCCAGTACCGCCAGCCCAGGTATGCGGCGCTAGGGCTTTGGCTGTCTTCCTCCAGCAGCGTGTGATTGGCCAGATCCACGGGGCTGGACAGTCGCTCAGCGGCCACCAGCGTGGGGCTGGCCGCCGGCGTCACCACCTCGCCAAAAAGCGCCAGCGAGTCGGGCGGCGCGTCCTTCGGGTGGCAGTAGCGCAGCGCCAGGTCGATATCCGGATCGTCCGGGTCGGACCAGTTGTCGTTGGCCGAGATGCGGATATCGATATCCGGGTGTTCGCGCTGGAAATACGGCAGCCGCGGCAACAGCCACAGCGAGGCAAAGGAGGCAAAGGTGGTCACGCTCACCTGGCGCCGGTTGCGCACGGTGCGGATCTGCCGCACGCTGGTGTCGAGCTGCTCCAGCAGCGGCGCCACCGCACGTTGCAGCACGGCGCCCGGGCCGGTCAGCTCGACATGGCGTGTGCCGCGCAGGAACAGCACCGTGCCGAGCTCGTCTTCCAGCGCACGAATCTGCCGGCTGATCGCCGGCTGCGTCAGGAACAGCTCTTCCGCCGCCGCGCGAAAACTCAGGCGCCGGGCCACCGCGTCAAAGGCGCGCAAGCAGCCCAGAGAGAGGGGCCTGCGGCGCGGTGCATTCATATCGAATCCGCATCAGTGGTGAGCGAAAGCATGATTGGATTCTATAGGTGATGTCTGCAATCATGGTGCCAGATCACCAGGAGATTGATCATGAATTGGCAGCATCCGTTCAGACCCCTCCCGCGCTGTTTCGACGCCACCCAACGGCTCGCTGCAGGACGCGCGTTCAGCCTGAGTTCGCGCTCAGGCGAGCTGACGGTGCTGGATGGACGCGTATGGCTGACGCGGCACAACGATCTTGCGGATCATGTGCTCGAACGCGGGCAAAGGCTGCAATTGCAGCCCGGTGATGCGGCGGTCGTCGAAGGCTGGTCGCGCGAAGGCGATGCCGTGGTGCACTGGCAAGCGCGGCCTCAGGGCCGGCTGCGCGTGCCTTTCCTGGCCACAGCCCTGGGCTTGGTTGCCGCCTTGGCCGCCGACTTCGCGCTCGCCGCGGGTCGCCTGGAGGCCTGGGCGCGCAGTGCTGCGTCCAGCGCCAGCCGGGCCCACGGCAACATCTCGGTGGGTGAATCCATGGCCTGCGGCGGCACTGTCCAGTAGCTCATCGTCACCGGCTTGCCCTTGCCTGTGTAGGTGAAGGGCGCGCAGCCGGCGGCCTGGAACTGCGCGCGCGTCATCGCGTCGACCTTCAGGTACAGGCGATCGACGACGATCAGAGCCACGAAATGGCCATCGATGCGCAGGCCATGACCCCCGAACATGCGCTGGGCGCTGACCTGCCCCGCCGGCGCGAGCAGTTCCAGGCAATGGTCGACAGTGCCTTGTCGGCTGGGCATCGGTGCGATCGGGATGGAGGCAATGGCGCTGCAGTGTAGGCATTGCCGCCGCACAATGCGCGCACCATGAGCGATTCCTTCAAGATGTCATTCGAGCCCACGCGCGACAAGCTCAGCCTGCGTCGCCAGTTGCAGGCCGAGCGGCTGGCCATGTCCGACCGTCACCAGCGTTCCGTGCATCTGCAGGAAGTGCTGCGCGTGTGGCTGGTCAGCCGCGGCGAGCACACCATCGGCGCCTATTGGCCGATCAAGGGTGAGTTCGATGCGCTGCCGGCGCTGTTCCGGTGGAGCGAGGCCGAAGCCGATCGACGCATCGGCCTGCCCGTCATCAACCGCGAGACCAAGCAGCTGCGCTTTCACGTCTGGTTTCCCGGCTGCCCGATGGAAGAAGACGCCTACGGCATCCCCAAGCCGAAGGACACCGAGGCCTTCGAGCCGCAGTTGCTGCTGGTGCCATGTGTCGGCTTCGGCCCGAACGGCCTGCGCCTGGGCTATGGCGGCGGCTTCTACGACCGCACCTTGGCGGCCCTGCAGCCGCGGCCCTTCACCGTCGGCGTGGGTTATGCGCACGGCTTTGTGCCCTGGCTCGAAGGCGAGCCGCACGACGTGCCGCTGGATGCCGTGTTGACCGAGGACGGTGTGGTGCACGAGCGGAGCTGAGTTCACGGCGGCGCCCGCTGTCTTCCATGCGCCGGCGGCCGACCCGGCGCCGCATGCATCGCGCAAGGCTTCAGGTCGGGTCGGTGTCGCCCAGACCGAGGCGCTTGCAGAGTTCCAGCGTCAGCGCCGACTGGTTCATGGTGTAGAAGTGAATGCCCGGCACGCCGCCGGCAATCAGGCGCTCGCACAGTGCCGTGATGACGTCCAGCCCGAAGGCGCGGATCGACGCGGTGTCGTCCACGAAGCCTTCCATCTTCAGCGTCACCCAGCGCGGAATCTCGATACCGTCGCGCGCCGCGAACTGCGCGATCTTGGCGAAGTTGTGGAAGGGCATGATGCCCGGCACCACCGGCGCCTGCGCACCCAGGCGGCGGGTGGCCTCGACGAAGTGGAAATACGCGTCGGCGTTGAAGAAGAACTGCGTGATCGACGAATCCGCGCCGCACTTCACCTTGTTCACGTAGTGCTGCAGGTCGCGCTGGCTGTAGCGCTGCTCCGGGTGGTATTCAGGGTAGGCGGCGACCTCGATGTGCCAGTCGGCACCCTGCGTCTCGCGCACGAACTGCACCAGCTCGGCGGCGTAGCGGAACTCACCGGCAGTGACCGCGCCGCTGGGCAGATCACCGCGCAGGGCCACCAGGCGGTGGATCTTCTGCGCGCGGTAGGTGTCCAGGATCTCGGCGATGCCGGTGCGCGTGGAGCCCACGCAGGACAGGTGCGGCGCCGCCTCGAAGCCGGCTTCGGCAATGGCACGCACGGTGTTCAAGCGTCTTGTCGCGAGTGGATCCGCCTGCGCCGTAGGTGACGCTGAAGAACTCGGGCTGCAGCGCGCCAAGTTGGCGCACCACGTCCTTGAGCTTCTCGTCGCCAACCGGTGTGTTGGGCGGGAAGAATTCGAAGCTGATGGGCAGGGTTGGCCTGGCAACGCTCACAGCGTGTTCTCCAAAGGCGGGGTTGTCAGCCTGCGGCGCCAAGATGCCGCTGGGCGGCTTCGGCGAGCTTGCGGTCGAAGGTGGCGAGCGTGGCCTTCAGTTCGGCCGCCACCCACAGGTAGGCCGCGTCGTAGGCGCTCAGGCCGTAGCGCGCGCAAAGCGTGCACAAGGCCTCGGCCGGGGCGGCATGCAGTTCGATGCGCTGCTCGGCAAAGTCGGCCAGTGCGGTGTCGATCTCGGCCTGGGTGGCGCCAGCACGCAGCTTCTTGGCGGCCACGTTGGCGAGTTCGTAGGGCAGCAAGGTCGGGGCATGCACGGCGCGGGCGACCAGCATGTCGATGGCGTCCTTCCGGTTCGCCTCGGCAAACACCACCGCAGCCAGCACGCTGCAGTCGGCCACGACCGCTGGACGCGTCAGCCACAGACCGCGCGGCTCGGCCACGTAAAGGACGCGGCTCACCGACTGTCGCGGTCGGCGCGCACGATGTCCACGGCCAACGGCAGGCCCTTTGTAGGAACCAGCGGGCGCACCAGGCGCTCGGCCACCAGGTCCTCGATCGTCTTCCAACCTTGGCGCACGATGGGAGCGGCCGCCGCGGCCACCGCGGTCACCGCCGGGGATCGCACCTCGACAGCGGCCGCGGCCTGCTCGATGATGACCATCAACTCCCCCTGCAATGACCGGTGGTTGCGCTCGGCGCGCTGGCGCAGGCGCTCGGCGGTGTCGTCCGGCACACCCTTGATCGACAGGTTCACGCTCACAATTCACCTCCAAAATGGAGCCAGTTTCCATTTTGGCGCCAAACGCTTGCGTGCGTCAATGCGGGTCAGCCGGCTCGCCGTCAATAGCGGTAGGTATCGGCCTTGTACGGCCCCTGCTTGCTCACGCCGATGTAGGCCGCCTGCTCGTCGCTCAGCTCGGTCAACATGGCGCCGACCTTCTTCAGGTGCAGCCGCGCCACCTTCTCGTCCAGGTGCTTGGGCAGCACGTAGACCTTGCCCGCCGCATAGGCGCTGCTGTGGGTGAACAGCTCGATCTGCGCGATCGTCTGGTTGGCGAAACTCGAGCTCATGACGAAGCTCGGGTGACCGGTGCCGCAGCCCAGGTTCACCAGCCGGCCCTTGGCCAGCAGGATGATGCGCTTGCCGTCGGGGAAGATCACATGGTCGACCTGCGGCTTGATCTCGTCCCACTGGCAATCGGACAGCGCGGCGACATCGATCTCGTTGTCGAAGTGGCCGATGTTGCAGACGATGGCCTGGTCCTTCATGGCCGCCATGTGCTTGCGTGTGATGACGCTCAGGTTGCCGGTGGCGCTGACGAAGATGTCGGCCTTGTCGGCGGCGTATTCCATGGTCACGACCTTGTAGCCTTCCATCGCCGCCTGCAGCGCATTGATGGGGTCGATCTCGGTCACCCACACCTGCGCGCTCAAGGCCCGCAGCGCTTGCGCCGAGCCCTTGCCGACGTCGCCGTAGCCGGCCACGCAGGCCACCTTGCCGGCGATCATCACGTCCGTCGCGCGCTTGATGGCATCGACCAGGCTTTCGCGGCAGCCGTAGAGGTTGTCGAACTTGCTCTTCGTGACGCTGTCGTTGACGTTGATGGCGCGGAACAGCAGCGTGCCCTTGGCCGACATCTCGTTCAGGCGGTGCACGCCGGTGGTGGTTTCTTCGGTCACGCCGATGATCTGCGCGGCCTTGCGCGTGTACCAGCTCGGGTCCAGCGCCAGCTTGGCCTTGATCGCCGCGAACAGGCAGGTCTCTTCCTCGCTGCTTGGCTTGGCCAGCAGCGAGGCATCCTTCTCGGCGCGCTGCCCCAGGTGCATCAGCAAGGTGGCGTCGCCGCCGTCGTCCAGGATCATGTTCGGCCCTTCGCCTTCGCTGCCCTTGGGCCCGAACTCGAAGATGCGGTGCGTGTAGTCCCAGTAGTCGGCCAGCGATTCGCCCTTGTAGGCAAACACCGGCGTGCCTTCGGCCACCAGCGCTGCCGCGGCGTGGTCCTGCGTGGAGAAGATGTTGCACGAGGCCCAGCGCACCTGCGCGCCCAGCGCCTGCAGCGTTTCCACCAGCACGGCGGTCTGGATCGTCATGTGCAGGCTGCCGGTGACGCGCGCGCCTTTCAGCGGCTGGGCCTTGGCAAACTCTTCGCGGATCGCCATCAGACCGGGCATTTCGGTCTCGGCGATCTTGATTTCCTTGCGGCCCCAGGCGGCAAGGGCCATGTCGGCGACATGGAAGTCAGTGAAGTTCTTGGGTTTGAGCACAGCGTTCAAGGCAATTCTCCGTTGAGAGGTTTGGAACCCACTCGAAACGGGCCTGACGTGTGACGCTTGGGCTGCCACTCACCGCACCGTATCGAGGGGGTGAGCGCAGTTGAAACCTGTCCGAGCCTGGAACGAATGACTACGTCTCGCAGCGCTCCTCGGAAGCCGACAGTATATCCAGGCGCCCAATGGGCATGTCGTACGCAGGCCTTCATTCTTCACGCTTTTCCTCGGGTGCAGGGGCGGTCAGGCCAGCCGCCGTCGTAACGCGGCGCTGTGCGAGACTGAAAGGCATGGCCTCCTCTCGTCTACAAGCGCTGCAGCACCTGCCCTTTGCAAGCTTGCGCGAGGTGCGCGGCGTGCTCACCGATATCGACGACACCCTGACGTCGGAGGGCGCGATCGAACCGGCCGCGCTGGCCGCACTGCATCGACTGGCGCGCGCGGGGCTGCCGGCGATCGCCATCACGGGCCGGCCTGCCGGCTGGAGCGAGCCCTTTGCCATGGACTGGCCTGTGGCCGCGATCGTGGCCGAGAACGGGTCGGTGATGCTGCGGCGAGCCGGCGACCGCCCGTGCCGCGATTTCACCCAGACCGAGTCCGTTCGCGCGGCCAACCTGCAGCGCCTGCAGCAATGCACGACGGCGCTGCTCGCGGCCGTGCCCGGTGCTCGAACGGCGCGCGACAGCGCCGGACGCTTGACCGACATCGCCATCGATCACAGCGAATACGAACACCTCGACGCGGCACAGATCGCCAGCGTGGTGGCCGTCATGCGCGCCCATGGCCTGAACGCCAGCGTCAGCTCGATCCACATCAACGGCTGGATCGGCGAACACAACAAATGGACAGGCGCCCGCTGGGCCGTCGAAACCGCGCTCGGCATGCCTTTCGAGCCGGCATCCTGGCTGTATGTGGGCGATTCCACCAACGATCAGATCATGTTCGAGCACGTGCCGCTGTCGGTGGCGGTGGCCAACATCGCACGCTTCGTGCCGCGGTTGAGCGTGCTGCCGGCCTATGTCACGCCGTCGGAACGCGGTCGCGGTTTTGCCGAAGTGGTGCAGCGTCTGCTGGCCGCCAGACAGGCCGCATGAGGCGCTGCGCTGCCATCGGCACGCACCAGGTCGGACACGACGCGGCATGAAAGCAGCTTGCCGAGCACGGGCCAGCGGTCCGTGCTGCTGTGGCAATCCGCAGCGCTGGCATTGGGCGCCGCGGTCTCGCTCGGTCTGGCACGTTTTTGTATGCGCTGCTGTGGCCGCCGATGCGCACCGACCTGGGCTGGAGTTACCTCACCGCCGGTGCGATGAATACCGTCAACGCGCTGGGGTACCTGGTTGGCGCGCTGCTGCTGCCGCGACTGTTGCGGCGCTGTCCTGCGCGTGCTTTGTTCCTCGTGGGCAGTGGCGCCACCGCCGCTCTGCTGGGCGCGAATGGCATGGTGCTTGGCGAGACTGCGTTTCGTTGCTTTGCTTGCGTCTCAGCGGCCCTCTTCGGCAGCGTGTTCCTGTCCGTCGTGGCATCGACCACCGCGCTGGTGCGACACAACGCCGACCCTGCCGCCTGGCCGGCCGGCATTGCGGCATTCACCACCGTCTTCGCGTTTGCCGACCTTGGTGGGCTGTGTGGCCGACGGGTCCGGTGGGCTGAATGCCAGCTTCGCCTGCTCGGCGGTGGCATTGGCTCTTGGCGCGCTGCTGGCGTGGCGGCAGCGACCGCTGGCGACGCGCTAAGCCCTGGCCCGGTCGCCTGCAACCTGGCCGTGCGCGCGCTCGCCCCGCGCGGTTGACCCACGCGCGGTTCAACGCGGGGACAGGAACTGCTCGATGCGCCCCAGTTCGTCGGACAGCGCCCGTCTGAACGCCGCATCGCGCGGTGCCTTGCCGGCGACGAAGCCGATATCCACATCAAGCGTGCCCTGGCGTTGCGCCAGGTTGCCCCAGCCGATCACACGGTCACGCCACAGCAAGGGCAGCGCGTAGTAGCCGCGTACACGCCTGGCCGCCGGCGTGTAGGCCTCGAAGCGGTAGGCCCAGCCCCACAGCAGCTCGAAGCGGCGGCGATCCCACACAACCGGGTCGAAAGGGGCGAGCAGCCGCACCGTGTCGGGCGGGGTGTGGCGTCGCGACGCAGGGTTCTCGTCCGCCGGCCAGTACCAGGTCATGCCGTCGACCACGGCGCTCGGCAAGCGAGCCTTCGCACGGACGAACGCATCGCGCCGCCAGTCCCGCCACTGCGGCGCCGCCGATGCCAGTGCGCTGACCAACTGGCCGAGCGAGGCTGCGGGCAGCGGCGCGTACTTGCCGACGATCACATCGACCAGTGCGTCGAGCGCACGCGGTGGATCGGCGGCATCCGCGCCAGCGTCGCGCGCCGCATAACAACGCGTGCCGCCCTCGCGCCGCGCCACGCGCAACAGGCCGCGGTAGTGCATGGCGTCGAGCAACTGCGTGCTGGCATTGGATGACCCGCCGAACCAGTTGCGCGCCTTGCCGTGCTGGAAGTGCAGATCCACCTCGCGTGGATGCACCGTGCCGCGCTCGCGCACGAAGGCGAGCACGGCGTCGGCCTGCGCGTGCCGCGCCTTCGGCCAGGGGTCGCGCGGCGTGCGCGGATGCATCAGCGCATGGGTGGAGCGGGGCAGAAAGCCGTAGTTGACGAAGAAGTCTTCCTCGATCGCCAGTCGCGAATAACGCCGCTCCAGATCGCCTGCACGGTAGTCGCGCACGCGGTGGCGCAGCGTCAGGTCCTGCGCGCGCGCAGGCGCTCGGATCGGGTCGGCCTGCACAAAGCCCAGCCGCTCGATGGCCCGAGGCAGGCTGGTCGGCGCGAACAACGTTCGGCTCACGGCATGGCGGCGCAGCGCATCAAGATTGATCGGCATTTCAGGATGATGGCGTAAGGACCGAGGTCGTCTGGAAAAACGCACCGCGGTGGCCCGCGGACGCCACTGCGGCGCGGTGACAATCGCCGCCATGAACAAAGCCATCGGAACCCCACTGTCTCCCCATGCCACGCGCGTGATGCTTCTCGGCGCCGGCGAGCTCGGCAAGGAAGTGCTGATCGCGCTGCAGCGGCTGGGCGTGGAGACCATCGCCGTGGACCGCTACGAACACGCGCCCGGCCAGCAGGTGGCGCACCACGCGCGCACCATATCGATGAGCGATCCTGATGCCCTGCGCGCACTGATCCTGGCCGAAAAACCTGATCTGGTGGTGCCGGAGATCGAAGCCATCGCCACCCCGGTGCTGCAGGCGCTGGAAGCCGAAGGCGTGGTGCGTGTCATCCCCACCGCGCGCGCGGCCCGGCTGACGATGGACCGCGAAGGCATCCGCCGCCTGGCCGCTGAAACGCTGGGCCTGCCGACCAGTCCGTACCGCTTCTGCGATTCACTCGCCGAGTTGCGCTCGGCCATCGATGGCACGGCGTCTGAAGGCGGCGAACAAGGTGCAGGCATCGGCTACCCGTGCATCGTCAAGCCGGTGATGAGCAGCTCGGGCAAGGGCCAGAGCCGGATCGACGGCCCCGCCGACGTGCAGCGCGCATGGGACTACGCCATGGCCGGCGGACGTGTTGCCGGCGGACGGGTCATCGTCGAAGGGTTCATCGACTTCGACTACGAGATCACGCTGCTCACGGTGCGTGCCGCCGACGGCACGCATTTCTGCGAGCCCATCGGCCACGTCCAGGTGGCCGGCGACTATGTCGAAAGCTGGCAGCCGCAGGCCATGGCCCCTGCGGCGCTGCAGCGCGCACGCGAGATCGCCAACGCCGTGATCGACAACCTGTGCCAGGGACTCGACGGTAAGGCGTCCGGGCGCGGCCTGTTCGGCGTGGAACTGTTCGTCAAGGGCGATCAGGTCTGGTTCAGCGAGGTCAGTCCGCGCCCGCACGACACCGGCATGGTGACGATGGCCACGCAGTGGCAGAACGAGTTCGAGCTGCATGCACGCGCCATCCTCGGTTTGCCGGTGGATGTGTCGCTGGCCACGCCGGGCGCCAGCGCGGTGGTCTATGGCGGCGTAGACGCAAAGGGCATCGTCTTCGATGGCGTCGCCGATGCGCTGGCGGTACCCGGCACCGAGCTGCGGCTGTTCGGCAAACCCGAGAGCTTCGTCAAGCGCCGCATGGGCGTGGCGCTGGCGCGGCATGTGGACGTGGCGCAGGCTCGCGTCAACGCCAAGCTGGCAGCGTCGAAGGTCAGGCCGAGAAAGGCCTGAGTTTCGGTTCTGGCCGCGTCGCGGCCGTTGGCGCTACAGACCGGCAGCCGCGCGCAGCGCAGCCGCTTTGTCGGTACGTTCCCACGAGAACTCCGGCTCCTCGCGCCCAAAGTGGCCGTAGGCTGCGGTCTTCTCGTAGATCGGCCGCAGCAGATCGAGCATCTGGATGATGCCCTTCGGGCGCAGGTCGAAGTGCTCGGCAATCAGCGCGGCCAGCTTGTCGTCGCTCATCACGCCTGTGCCTTCGGTATAGACCGTGATGTTCATCGGCTTGGCCACGCCGATGGCGTAGGCCACCTGGATCTGGCACTGCCTGGCCAGTCCTGCGGCGACCACGTTCTTCGCCACATAACGCGCGGCGTAGGCGGCACTGCGATCGACCTTACTCGGGTCCTTGCCGCTGAAGGCACCACCGCCATGCGGGCAGGCGCCGCCATAGGTGTCGACGATGATCTTGCGCCCGGTCAGACCGCAGTCGCCTTGCGGCCCGCCGGTGACGAAGCGGCCGGTCGGGTTGACCAGGTAGCGCGTGTTCTTCAGCCATTCCTTGGGCAGCACCGGCTTGATGATGTCTTCGATCACCTGGTCGATGAAGGACTGCTTCATCTTCGTCAGCGTCTCGCTCTGGTCGGGGCTGTGCTGGCTGCTCAGCACCACGGTGTCGATGCTGTGCGGCTTGCCATCGACATAACGCATCGTCACCTGGCTCTTTGCGTCCGGGCGCAGGAAGGGCATGCTGCCGTCCTTGCGCTTTTGCGCCTGGCGTTCGACCAGGCGGTGCGCGTAGTGGATCGGCGCGGGCATCAGCTCGGGCGTCTCGTCGCAGGCATAACCGAACATCAGGCCCTGGTCGCCGGCACCGGTGTTCAGGTGGTCGTCGGAGGCCTGATCCACGCCCTGCGCGATGTCGTTGCTCTGCTTGTCGTAAGCGACCAGCACCGCGCAGCCCTTGTAGTCGATGCCGTAGTCGGTGTTGTCGTAGCCGATGCGCTTGATGGTGTCGCGCGCCACCTGGATGTAGTCGACATGCGCGTTGGTGGTGATCTCGCCGGCCAGCACCACCAACCCGGTGTTGCACAGCGTTTCCGCCGCCACACGGCTGCGCGGGTCTTGCTTGAAGATGGCGTCGAGAATGGCGTCGGATACCTGGTCGGAGACCTTGTCCGGGTGGCCCTCGGAGACGGATTCGGATGTGAAAAGGAAATCGTTCGACACTCTTAAACTCCTTGGCATGGGTTGCAATTTGCGTTGCCGACCGGTTGCCTTGGGAGGAGCGGCGAACGCTTTAGCAGAATTTCTGACCCGCGGCTTGCGCTGCGGGCTGGCGGTGCGCCGAGGTGTCGGCTGGCCGCGGCGCCCTGCAAGTAGTTCATAACTCGGCGCTGACCGCATTATACGAAGCATGCTGATCCTGTTGCGCTGGCTGTCTCGACGTTCGCTGCGATCTTTGCACGCTCTGGGCGCCTGGCTCGGATGGACCATCTACCTGTTCTCGCCCGCCTACCGGCGCCGCGTGCTGCGCAACGCCGCGCGGGCCGGCGTCAGCGTGGCGCAGCGCCGCCAGTCGGTGGCAGAGGCCGGCAAGATGGTCACCGAGGGTCTGCGCCTGTGGTTGCGACCCCCTGGCGTGCCGATCGCCGATCCGGTGCACTGGGAGGGTGAACAACTCATCGACGAAGCCCTGGCGCTGGGCCGTGGGCTGGTGTTCCTGACGCCGCACATGGGCAGCTTCGAGATCACCGCGCAGGCCTACGCACAGCGCTTCGGCGCGCGCCAGCCCATCACCGTGCTGTTTCGCCCGGCGCGGTACCAGGCGCTGCGTGAGTTGCAGGAAGTGGCTCGGGCGCGCCCGGCGCTGTCCACCGCGCCGGCCACGCTGGGAGGTGTGCGCCAGATGCTGCGCGCATTGCGGCGTGGCGAGGCGGTGGGACTGCTGCCCGACCAGGTGCCGCCTGACGGCATGGGGGTATGGGCCAACTTCTTCGGCCACCCGGCCTACACCATGACCCTGGCCGCGCGCCTGGCCCTGCAGACCGGCGCCCCGATTCTGCTCGCCTGGTGCGAGCGCTTGCCCGCCGGCGGGGGCTTCGTGCTGCGCCTGAGCCGCCTCGCCGAGCCGCTGCCCCAGCAGGTTGCCGATCTGAGCGCGCGGCAACGCGACGCCGAGGCAACGCCGCCACGCGCCAAGGCTCCGCCGCAGCCACGCGACGACGCCGCGGTGCTGCAGCAGGCGCAGGCCGAGGTCATCAACCGTGCGATGGAAGTGCTGATCCTGCAATGCCCGCAGCAGTATCTGTGGGGGTATCACCGCTACAAGGGGCCGCGCCGGGTGAATGCCGAGGCGGTGGCGACCGCGGAGGAGGACGCTGCGTGAGGCCACTGGCCGCACGCGCGCTTCTCGGCTTGTTGTGGCTGCTGCACTGGCTGCCGCTGGGCCTGCAGGCGGTGCTGGGCAGCGCGCTCGGCCGCGTGCTCTACACCGCCGCGCGCACACGCCGGCGCATCGCCACGCGCAACATCCAGTTGTGCATGCCGCAGCTCTCGGCCCTGGAGCGCCGCAACCTGCTGCGCGATCATTTCCGCTGGCTTGGCCGCAGCGCGGTCGAGCGCGCCTTGCTCTGGTATGCCAGCCCAGAACGGCTGCGCGAGCTGATCCACGTCGACGGCGATGTGCATCTGGCCGAACGCAGCGAGCGTCCTGTGATGTGGCTGGTGCCGCATTTCCTGGCGCTGGACGTGGCCGGTGCCGCGACACAGCTGTTCCAGAGCCGGCCCGTGGCCTCGATCTACCAGGAGCAGAGCAACCCGGTGTTCGAAGCGGCGATGCGGCGCGGGCGCATGCGCTTCGGCCGGGGTGAATTGTTTGCCCGCGGCGACACGGTGCGCCCGCTGTTGCGCGCCGTCCGCCGCGGGCACGCCTTCTTCAATCTGCCGGACATGGATTTCGGCATGAAGGACGCCGCCTTCGTGCCCTTCTTCGGCATGCCGGCCGCCACGCTGCTGGCGCCGTCGAAGATGGCGCGCGCGCTCGACATGGTCGTGCAACCGGTGCTGGCGAAGATGCTGCCGGGCGGGCAGGGTTACCGTGTGAGCTTCCTGCCGCCGTGGACCGATTGGCCCACCGACGACCCGCTGGCCGATGCGAGGCGCATGAACGAGTGGATCGAGTCCGTGGTGCGCGCCGACCCGGCGCAGTACTTGTGGGTGCACAAGCGCTTCAAGACACGGCCGGCCGGCGAGGCGGACTTGTACTGAGGTCCCAGGTTGATAATCCGCACATGAGATTGCGCTTCACCAAGATGCAGGGCGCGGGCAACGACTTCGTGATGCTCGACGCCACGCGCGCGCCGCTGAGCCTGGAGACCGAGCAATACCGCGCGCTCGCGGATCGGCATTTCGGCATCGGCGCCGACCAGATTCTTGTCGTCGAACCCAGCCGCACGCCGGGCGTGGACTTCGGCTACCGCATCTTCAACGCCAGTGGCGACGAGGTCGAGCATTGCGGCAATGGTGCGCGCTGCTTCGTGCGTTATGTGCGTGACCAGGGGCTGACACAGAAGAGCCGCATCCGCGTCGAAACCGTCAATCGCCAGATCGAGTTGCAGTTGCGCGACGACGGCCGCGTCACCGTGGATATGGGCGCGCCGGAGTTCGCGCACGACCGTATTCCCTTCCTGGCCAACGGCCTGCCGCCGCGGAAGCTTGGCGACTTCGAGCTGTGGCCGCTGGAGTTGATCGACGACGATGTCGAGGTGGCGGTGCTGTCGATGGGCAACCCACACGCGGTGCAGCGTGTGGACGACGTCGATGCCGCCGATGTGGCCGCTATCGGGCCGGAGATCGAGGTACTCGACAACTTTCCGCAGAAGGTCAACGCCGGTTTCATGCAGGTGCTGTCGCGCAGCCACATCAGTCTGCGCGTCTTCGAGCGCGGTGCCGGCGAAACGCTGGCCTGCGGCACCGGCGCCTGCGCGGCGGTGGTGGCCGGCATCCGGCTGGGCTGGCTGGACACGGCGGTCGAGGTGGACACGCGCGGCGGGCGCCTGAGCATCGAATGGGCAGGCATGGGCCAGCCGGTGCTGATGACCGGCCCGGCGGTTACCGTTTTCGAAGGGGAGATCGAACTTTGAGTACATCCACAGGCGCCGCGGGGGTGCAAGGCATCACCGAGCAGGACATCGCCAACTACCTGCTCAACACGCCGGGCTTCTTCGAGCGTCAGGCCGAGTTGCTGTCCACCGTGCAGCTGACCAGCCCGCACGGCCAGCGCGCGGTGTCGCTGCAGGAGCGGCAGATGGAAATGCTGCGCGAGCGCATCAAGGGCCTGGAGCACAAGATCATCGAGATGATCCGCAATGGCCAGGACAACGTGGCCATTGCCGACCGGCTGCACCAGTGGACGATGCGCATGCTGCTCACACGCGAGCCGGCCGAGCTGCCGCAGGTGCTGCTCGACGACCTGCGCAGCCGCTTCCAGATTCCGCAGGCCAGCCTGCGCCTGTGGGGCGTGGCCGAAGCGCACGCGGCCCTGCCCGCGGCGCAGGCCGTGAGCGACGACCTGAAGAGCTTCGCCAGCAGCCTGTCCTTGCCGTACTGCGGGGCGAACTCGGGCTTCGAAGCCTCGGCCTGGTTCGACGATGCGGCCAGTGTCACCTCGATGGCCATGGTGCCGCTGCGCCCGGCCGATTCGCTCGACGCCTTTGGCCTGCTGGTGCTGGGCTCGCCCGACCCGACACGTTACGCGGCGCAGATGGGCACCGAGTTCCTGTCGCGCATCGGCGAGGTGGCCAGCGCCAGCCTGCTGCGGCTGTTGGCACCCGCCGACTGAAGGCCGCGCGCATGGGCGCCGTGGCCGCCGAACTCGACGAGAGGCTGCAGCGCTACATCGAACATCTGCGGGTCGAGCGCCGCCTGGCGCCACGCAGCGTGCAGATGATCCACGACGCACTGCTGCGCCTGCAGGGCGCCGCTGCCACGGCCCAGGTGGCGCTGCACGAGGTGCAGACCCAGCACGTGCGGCGCTGGGCTGCGCAGTTGCGCGAGCTGCCTTTGGCGGCGCGCAGCATCGCCATCCACCTGTCGGCCTGGCGCGGGCTGTACCGCTGGTGGGGGCGCAGCGGCGTGGTGCGTCACAACCCGGTCGACGGCGTGCGCGCACCCAAGGCGGCCAAGCCGCTGCCCAAGGCGCTGTCGGTCGAGCAGGCGGTGTCGCTGGCCGGCTTCGAGGCGACACATGGCGACCCGGTGCTGCTGGCGCGCGACCACTGCATGGTCGAGCTTCTCTACGGCAGCGGCCTGCGTGTGGCCGAACTGGTGGGGCTGGACTTGCGCGCCAGCGACACGGCAGCCGGCTGGATCGACGCGGCCGACGCCAGCGCGCAAGTGCTGGGCAAGGGCAGCAAGCGGCGCGGCGTGCCGGTGGGCGCGCCCGCACTGAAGGCGTTGCGCGAATGGCTTGCCGTGCGCGGGCAGATCGCCGCGACCGAAGAGCCGGCGCTGTTCGTCAGTCGGCGCGGCACGCGGCTCACCTCCAGCCAGGTGCGCTCGCGACTGAAGGGCCTGGCGCTGCAGGCCGGGCTGCCGACGCATGTGCACCCGCACATGCTGCGCCACAGTTTTGCGTCGCACCTGCTGCAATCCAGCGGCGACCTGCGCGCCGTGCAGGAGCTGCTGGGCCACGCCAACATCTCGACCACGCAGGTCTATACGCGGCTGGACTTCCAGCACCTGGCCAAGGTCTACGACGCAGCGCATCCGCGCGCGAAGAAGCGCCCCTCGCCGTGAAGGCCATCCGCCTGCGCGAAGGCAAGGAGCGCTCGCTGCAACGCCGCCACCCGTGGGTGTTTGCCGGCAGCATCGCCAAGGGTGCGGCCGATGCGGGCGAGACGGTGCGCGTCGAAGCGCACGATGGCCGCTTCCTGGCCTGGGGCGCGTACAGCCCGAGCTCGACCATCCGCGTGCGCGCCTGGAGCTTCGATCGAGTCCGAGCGCATCGACGCGGCGTTTTTCGCGCGTCGGGTGCAGCGCGCGGTGGACTTGCGCGCGCGCATGCCCATCGACAGCGACGGCGTGCGCCTGCTGCACGGCGAGGCCGACGGCCTGCCCGGTCTGGTGGTCGACCGCTACGCCGACACGCTGTGCGCGCAGTTCCTGTTTGCCGGCAGCGAGCGCTGGAAGGAGACCATCGCCGACAGCCTGCTCGCGGCGACCGGCCTGAGCGCGGCTGTACGAACGCTCGGATGCCGGCGTGCGCGCGCTCGAGGGCCTGGAGCCGCGCACAGGCTGGCTGCGTGGCGACGGCGACACGGTGGTGCGACTGCGCGAGCACGCCTGGCAGCTCGAAGTGGACGTGGCGCAGGGCCACAAGACCGGCTTCTACCTGGACCAGCGCGACAACCGCCAGCACTTTGCGCAGGCGGTGCGCCACTTCGGCTGCGCCGAGGTGCTGAACTGCTACAGCTACACGGGTGGCTTCTCGCTGGCGGCGCTGGCGGGCGGCGCGCAGCGCGTGACCAGCGTCGATTCGTCCGCGCCGGCCCTGGCGCAGGCGCAGCGGCATGTGCAACTGAACGGCTTCGACGCCGCGCGTCACGAGACGCGTGGATGCCGATGTCAACGCCTACCTGCGCGCCTGCCTGGAGCAAGGCCGGCGCTTCGATGCCATCGTGCTGGACCCACCGAAGTTCGCGCCGACGGCCGCGCAGGCCGAACGCGCCGCACGTGCCTACAAGGACATCAACCGGCTGGCGCTGAAGCTGCTGCGACCGGGCGGCCTGCTGTTCACGTTTTCATGCTCGGGCGGCATCGGGCCGGAGCTGTTCCACAAGATCGTCGCCGGTGCCGGCATCGACGCCGGTGTGGACGCGCTGATCCTGCAGCGCATGGCGGCCGCCTGCGACCACCCGACGACGCTGGAGTTTCCCGAGAGCGACTACCTCACCGGGCTGGCCCTGTTGGTGCGCTGAGGGTCCGTCCGTGCCCGTACCGAGCCCGTAGCGGTCGAGTGCTCGGCCCGGCTATCGCTGTGCTGCCGGCAGCCCGATGGCCGGCTCGAACTTGGCACGCTGCACGCTGAAGTACGCCTTGACCTGGCGCACGTTGGCGTCCTGCGTGAACAGCCGCTGCACCAGCGCCTGGTAGGCCGGCATGTCGGTGCACCAGACCACGAGCACGAAGTCCGGCCCGGGCGAGACGCGGTAACACTGCTGCACGCCGGGGTCGGCCACCGCGCGCTGCTGGAAGGTGTCCAGGTGCTCGGCGCCCTGGCGGTCGAGCGTGATCTCGACGATCGCCGTCAGGCCGAATCCCAGCTTCTCATGCGACAGCAGCGCGACGCGCCGCTCGATCACGCCGGCGTCCACCAGCCGGCGCACGCGGCGCATGCAGGTGGCGGGAGAGACATGCGCCTGCGCCGCCAGGTCCTGGTTCGAAAGCGACGCGTCGATTTGCAGAAGCTCCAGCAAGCGCAGGTCGGTGGGGTCCAGATGGAAGTCTGTCACGATGAATTACGCCAGTTCGTAGTGACTGAATGCACGATTGTTTCATGTTCTTCGGTGTCCAGTCTGTTTTCACGATGGAACGCCAACTCTTGAAAGCATATTTCACGGCACCATGCCTACGATGCCACCCGTCCACCCACTGCTCAAAGGCTTCCCATGTGCGGCATCGTCGGCGCGGTCAGCAACCGCAACATCGTCCCCATCCTCATTGAAGGCCTGAAGCGGCTGGAATACCGCGGCTACGACTCCTGCGGCGTCGCGGTGCACCAAGGCGGCGAATTGCGGCGCGCGCGCAGCACCGCGCGCGTGGCGCAGCTCGAAGCCAACGTCGCCGAAGACGGCATTCAATCCGGCACCGGCATCGCCCACACGCGCTGGGCCACGCACGGCGTGCCGGCGGTGCACAACGCGCACCCGCACTTCTCGAGCGGCCGCATCGCGCTGGTGCACAACGGCATCATCGAGAACCACGACGAGCTGCGTGCCGAGCTGCAGGGCCGTGGCTACGAGTTCAGCAGCCAGACCGACACCGAGGTCATCGCCCATCTGGTGGACTACCTGTACGACGGCGACCTGTTCGACGCCGTGCAGCGGGCCACCTTGCGCTTGAAGGGCGCCTACGCAATAGCGGTGTTCTGCCGCGACGAGCCGCAGCGCGTGGTCGGCGCACGCGAAGGCTCGCCGCTGATCCTGGGTGTGGGCAAGGGCGAGAACTTCCTCGCCAGCGATGCGATGGCGCTGGCCGGCGTGACCGACCAGATCGTCTACCTGGAAGAAGGCGACGTGGTCGACATGCAGCTCGGCAAGACCTGGATCGCCGCGCGCCAGGCCGACGGGCGCTACAGGGAAGTGCAGCGCGAGGTGCGCACGGTGGTGGCACACAGCGGCGCCGCCGAGCTGGGCCCGTACCGCCACTACATGCAGAAGGAAATCTTCGAGCAGCCGCGCGCCATTGCCGACACGCTGGACGGCGTGCCCGGCATCAGCCCCGAGCTGTTCGGCGACGGCGCCTACAAGGTCTTCAAGGAGGTGGACCAGGTGCTGATCCTGGCCTGCGGCACCAGCTACTACTCCGGCAGCACCGCCAAGTACTGGCTCGAATCGATCGCCGGCATCCCGACCAGCGTGGAGATCGCCAGCGAATACCGCTACCGCGACAGCGTGCCCAACCCGCGCACCTTGGTCGTCACCATCACGCAAAGCGGCGAAACCGCCGACACGCTGGCGGCGCTGAAACACGCGCGCTCGCTCGGCATGAAGCACACGCTGACCATCTGCAACGTGGCCACCAGCGCGATGGTGCGCGAATGCCAGTTTGCCTACATCACCCGCGCCGGCGTGGAAGTGGGCGTGGCCTCGACCAAGGCCTTCACCACGCAACTCGTCGGCCTGTTCCTGCTGACCCTGGCGCTGGCGCAGGTGCGCGGCCGCTTGAGCGACGAACAGGAAGTCCGCGCACCTGAAGGCGCTGCGCCACCTGCCCGTGGCGGTGCAGGCGGTGCTGGCGCTGGAGCCGCAGATCATTGCCTGGGCGGAGGACTTCGCGCGCAAGGAGAACGCGCTGTTCCTGGGCCGCGGCCTGCACTACCCGATTGCGCTGGAAGGTGCGCTGAAGCTCAAGGAGATCAGCTACATCCACGCCGAGGCCTACCCGGCCGGCGAGCTGAAGCACGGCCCGCTGGCGCTGGTGACGGCCGAGATGCCGGTGGTCACGATCGCGCCGAACGACGCGCTGGTGGACAAGCTCAAGAGCAACATGCAGGAAGTGCGCGCACGCGGCGGCGAGTTGTTCGTCTTTGCCGATGCCGACACGCGCATCGCCAGCGAGCCCGGTGTGCGCGTCATCCGCATGCCCGAGCACTACGGCGTGCTTTCACCCTTGCTGCATGTGGTGCCGCTGCAATTGCTGGCCTATCACACCGCCTGCGCACGGGGAACGGATGTGGATAAGCCGCGAAACTTGGCGAAGTCGGTCACCGTGGAGTGACCTTGCTCATGGCCCTGGGGGGGGGGGAGCACGGCGGCCGGCAGCGACTCGGGTCACCATTGAGCGCGGACAAGTTGCCGGGATGGCAGCCGGAAGGTGCAGCAAGTCGTGTGCGGCGAAGTACCCGTCTGACAGCAACGTGCGCGCCGCATCAAAAGCCCGATCGGGCGACGGCAGACCGGCTCGCTAGCGCAGACTTGTGTTGCCGCTCATGCGAAGCGTACTTTTTTGGCTGTCCGCTTGATGAAGGGCTTGCACGACACTGCTTGGCGGCCCGGCGCAACCAATGCGTAGCGCAATGCAGGCACAGACCGGTCAGCGCAACGATGCCAAATGCGCGGCCAGCGACTCGATCTCGGCATTGCTGAGGTCGGCAAGCAGCGGGTCCGGCTTCGCGGCGGTTCCGTGCGGCCGGGTGCCGCCACGCATCAGTTGCAACGACCAGGCGGTGTATCGCGCCTTTTGCCCGGCGAGCCGAGCCGCGCCGGCGTTCGTCCCCTGCAATGCCGGGCCGTGGCACTCAGCACATCGCAAACGATCAGCCAATCCGCGGCCGGCATCGCTGCCGGACGATTCCGGGGCGCGCGGGGGCAGCAGTGTCGAATAGTGGTCGGCGAGGTCTTCGACTTCCTGCTCGCTCAACTCCTCGGCAAGGCTCACCATCACCGGGGCGGTGCGCTTGCGCTCGCGGAAGGCACGCCACTGCGCAATAAAGGCAGCTTTAGGCTGCCCTTCGAGCAGCGGCAGCGTGGAGTGGATCGTTTCCGTGGACGAGTGGCAGGATACGCAGCGCGCCGCAGCCAGCCGTGCGCCGGCTGCCGCGTCGCCGGCCGCCGTGTCGTGCGCGACCAGCAGGACGCCCGACAGCACAGCGGCGGCAGCGCCATGCCGAGCACGACCAGCTATCCCGTCGCGTTCTCCTGGGTCAAGCACAGGATTCGACGTGCGGTAGAAACGCAGCATCAAGAGATATTCGCGTGTTGTCGAACGCTTGAGCCGAGCGCCGACGGGCCAAGCGCCATGCCCCTGCGAGTCGGCTCGAGCAAAGGGCTAGGAGGCACTGATGATCGCGTGCCTGATTGCTCAGCCAACGGCCACGGAAGTGAAGGCCCAGAGCAACACTCCCGCCACGAGGAGCCAAAGTACCAGGCGCTTGGGGCGGAAGCGATCTGCCACCGAGTGGCGCAAATCGCTCGCGGCAGAGACTCGACCGCAAGCATCGCAGCGCGCCTGTGTGGCCATGTCTGGGACCGCGGGCGCGGGGACAAGCGTTGACACCGCTACCTCCGCCCAGGACCGCTGGTTGGGCATGGAAGCGCCACAGTGAGGACAGTGCAAGGAAGCCATAGTGACCTCCGCTCTAGGGTTGACACGCGAAGAGATTCTGCGCCTATCGCTGCACTGCCGCCGGACAGCGCCGTACAGGTTGGCGCTCCGTAGGTTTGTAGGGCGCGCTCGACTATGTCAGCTTTGCTGCCACCATTTCGATCAGCTGATCTGGGGCTGTGAGTCGAGTCGCGACGACCGTGGCAGGGGAGTGCTTGCCCGCAAGCAGACACCGGACCCGCAGATGTCAGTCGCATACACATGCGCCCATTGATCTCGCCAGGGCGCGGTGCTGTTTACGACTCCATTTGGCAGGTTCGGCAAGAGTCGCTGATCGCGAGGGTGGCTGTTTACGACTTCTTCGATCAGTGTGATCGAAGCGCAACGCCACTGGACCGCATGAATGCATGGTCCTTGTTCACGGCTTTTGTTGGTCAGAACAGGGGGAGAGGAGGAGTCAGCGAGGAAGTGCCGCAAGACGAACGCTGACAATCGCAGCAGGTCAGCGGCTCACGCCCGCTGCCTCGTCGATCGGCCGTACTCGGTGGGAACACCGGATGAGCTTGCCGCGCGCTTTCAGCGTCGCTCGGCGTAGCTCAGCTTGTCGCCGGCAAGCGCCACCACGTTGTCGGCCGCAGCCTGGACGGCCGGCTGCGTAGCAATCAGTTCCCCGCGCACCGCGGCGCCGACGTCCATCTGCAGGTGGTGGTAGCGAATGGTTCCGTTCACGCGCGATTCAGACTGCAGCTCCAGGAAGTGCTCGACCTCGATGTCGCCGACGACGGTGCCGTTGATCACTGCGTCACCACAGCGCACGCTGCCATGCACCTGGCCCTTCTCCGACAGGACCAACAGCGCGTGTCCCGGCCCTTCGCCGGGCTGTGCGACGACGCTGCCCTTGACGACACCGTCGATGCGCAGTCCGCTCGAAAAGCTCACGTCGCCGGTGATCACCACGTCTTCGGCGATCAGGCTGGACAGCTTGGTGATCTCGATGCGCGGGCGATTGCCGCGTGGCTTGAAGAAGTTCATGACTGTGTCCTTCGAATCGGGGTCAACGTTTGGCGACGCGCGCCTGGCGCAGGAAGCCGAGCTCTTCCCGGCTCTCGCGCAGCAGGCGGTTGAGCGCATCGATCTGGCGCTCGAGTTCCTGGCTGTGCGAAACCGACAGGCGTTGCTGCAGGTGGGACTGCTCCAGTTCGCGCCGCAGCTCGCCCAACTGGCGCTGCGCCGACGTCTCCGAGCGCTCGTGGGCTTGCTCCTGCACCTGCACGGAGGCCTGACGCTGCTGCCAATACCACCCGACGGCCGCTGCCGCCGCCAACTGCAGCGCGATCAGCAGGGCGAGGCAGGCTGCCCAGCCAACCCGCACGCGCCGTGGCAACAGCACGAGCGATCTGCGCGTCAGCCGCTGCGTGGTCCTGCCGTGAAGTCGAAGCGAACCTGCCATGGGGCTCACAGGCCGGCAAGGTAGCGCCGGGGGTCGGTGGCGTCACCGCCTTTCAGCACCTCGAAGTGCAGGTGCGGTCCTGTCGACCGGCCGCTGGAGCCGACGTGCGCGATCGTGTCGCCTTGGCGCACCGCCGCGCCGCGTGCCACCAGCAGGCGCGATGCATGGGCGTAGCGCGTCATCAGGCCGTTGCCATGCGCGATTTCCACGGTCCAGCCGTAGGCGGCGTTGAAGTCGGCAAAGGTCACCGTTCCGGAGGCGGCGGCGCGTATCGGCGTGCCGTGGGCCGCAGCGAAGTCGACGCCGGCGTGGAAGGCGCGGCGGCCGGTGATCGGGTCTTCACGGTTGCCGAAGTTCGAGCTCAACTCGGCACCCTCCAGCGGAAGACGCGTCGGCAGGTGCTGCAGTTCCAGGTGCTGCAGGGTCGCCTCGTCAGCGACTTGGGCGATCTGCTTTTCGATGTCATGCAGGCGCGCGCTCAACTCAGACAGGTCGACGCCCGTCACGCCGCCACGCAGACGCGGCGGCAGCATCGGCCCGCCGCGGCCCGCCGCGCTCCCGGGCAAAGCGCTGGCCTTCGGCACGCGGCCCACCATGTGGCGAAGCGCCTCGGTCAGTTGGCCGGCCTGGCTTTCGAGCCTGAACAGGCGTCCCGACAGCACGCCGATCTGCTCCACGGCGAATGGCGAAACGGTTGGCGCCACCGATGGCAATGCCGTGGTTGCGGCGGGCACAGGCGCAAACAGCCAATAGCCCAACCCGGTGCCTGTGGCCAGCAGCAGCCCGACAGCCATCACGGCGGTACTGACCACGCAGCGCATCGACACGGTGCGCATGCCTGCGCTCCTGGCCGAGCTTGACGCGATCATGAAGAACGACATGGGATGGATTCGCGCAATTGAGTTCGACGCATGCTAGGCACAAGTCCGGTTGCTTTGCGTCAACAGGCGCAACCGTTTGTGAGGCGTGAGACCTATTCCTCGCACGAAGGCGCGTTCGGTCGGGAAATGATGCGGGAGCTGCGCGCCGCGCCCTTCAGAACCGATAGCCCAGTCGCACCCACACCCTGCGTCGGTCCTGTTCGACGGCATCCAGCGCATCGGCGGCCACCAGCCGTGGATCGCGCGTGTCGAACAGGTTCCGGACGATCAACGACAGCGCCAGTCCCTTGCGCATTTCGTCACTGCCCAGCGTCAGGTTGGACTGAGCGTAGGCGCCCAGAGTGCGGCCGTCGAGGGCAATACGATCACCGTCGTAGAGCCACTCATAGCCCAGACGCAGACCGGCCCAGGGCAGCGGCGCCGACAGCAGCAACTTGCCCAGCAACTGCGGCGAGCTCAGCAACGCTTCACCATTGACATCGGTCGGGTCCTGCCACGACGCACTTCCGCGCAGACGCAACCCGGAAGCAGCCCACAGCTGGTCGGCCGACAGCTCCAGGCCACGCGCTTCGACGGTCTGGTCGGCCTGGACCTGCGGCAGCCCGCCCATCGTGCCGAGAGCCAGTGAGTTCAGGTCACGCACGGTCAACGAATACAGCCCGGCGTGCAACTTCAGGTCGCCGCCGACACGCTGCTCGGCGTCGATCTCGTAGGTTTCGATCGGCTCAAGCCTGCGCAGCGGATTGGCGTCCAGGCGGTGATCGTCCGTTCGTTCGCCCACACTGAATCCGCGGTGGGCGCGTCCGTACCGGGCCTTCAATGTGGTGTCGGTCGCGGGCTTCCAGACGAGCCGGGCACCTGGTCGCAGCTGCGTGAGGTCGGCACTGTGGCGGTCGACCTGGAGGCCGAGGGTGGCCGTGAGCGAGGGGCCAAGCTGCCATTCGTCCTGCGCGTACGCGGCGACCTGGTAGGCCGTGGCCATTCCCGGCGTGTTTGCGACCGGTTCGGTGCCGGGCACGGTGGCTGGTCGCACCGTCACACCCATCACCGCCTTGTGGCCTTCCCAGACGACGCTAAGCAACCGCAGGTCGGTACCGAGGTCTGCGCTGGGCGCGGGAAAGCCAAGCACTTCGGCGTGACCGGAACCGAGCCCGACTGGCGAGTTGGCGAATCGGTAGCTTATGTGGGCCGGACGCCAGCAGCAGTCGTCGTCGACGTGCGCAGGAACATTCGAGGTGAGCTTGTTGCTGCACGGTGGGCCGCCGATCGGGAGCGCGACCGTCGCAGACGCCGAGGCTTCCTCCGGCACACGCCATCCAAGGACGCGGTTGTTTGGGCAACCCGTAGTTGCGGGCGCGGAACTCAGCGCGTAGCGGGAGACCTCGTCCGAAGCAGCGGTGTTGGTGGGTTCGCGCATGCCCGCGTGCTCTGTCGGAACCAGGCCGGGTGCGGACAGCGCGAAGTTCGACCCCAATACCGCCGCAAGGATGCACGTCAAACCCCGCAGTGCTTGAAGGTGGTGCGCACCGCAGGTGCCTCCTGCGCGGGAAAGACAAAGCACCATTGCATCGTGGCCGGAGGATGTCTGTGGTCGGTAAGTCGCGTCGTTGCAGCGGGAGAGTCCATCGTGCCGGTGGCCCCTTGCCTTGGGTCGCTCGCGTTGGATGTCATTCGAGACGCATCGCCCGGGCTGCGCTGAGCTACTTTTACATCTTTAACGACGCTTGCGAGCGGGCTTGTCCAGGTCTCGTTCGCGACGCAATTCGCACTTTGGGCCGGATGCTGCACGACGACCACCATCGGTGCTGCCAGACCCTCGTCGCAGGCGGCTTGATGTGGCTGGCGGCGTCGCGCGGCGCGCCGGGCAGAACGCACCGAGACGAAGCGTGCCTCAGCAGTCGAGCTGAGCCTTCAGGCGCGCGCCCACGCGCTGCATCGCCTCGGTCACTTCACGCAGCGTCGCGGCGGTCTCACCGTCGACCATCGCTGCCACCACCGTGGCCTGCACCGCGGCCGTGCGTGCCGCGATGCGCTCGCCCTGCGGTGCGAGGAACAGCCGCTTGGCGCGCGCGTCCGCCGGGTCGGGCTCGCGCCGCACCCAGCCGCGGCCTTCCAGCAGCGTCAGCAGCGCACTGATGTGGCTCTTGGCCGAGAAGCAGCGCGAGGCGAGTACTTGCTGCGTGATGCCCGGGTCGCGGCGCAGGTTGGCCAGGATCTCGTGTTCCGGCGTGCGCACGCCCAGCTCGGCCAGGCGCCGCGCCATCAGCGCGTCGCACAGGTGGTAGGCGTTCACGACCGACAGCCACGAGCGTACGGCGGTGCCGTCGCGGCCGGCATCGGCACTGCGCGGACGGGCGCCAGCCGCGCGTGCCGGAGTGGCTTTTGAAGGTTTGTGCATTTGGTTCGGTCTCGAACTATACTGTTCACTCTCGAACCAATTATGGACCCGCGATGAACCTCTACCTGCGCCTGCTCTGGGCCTTGCTGCGCTCCGCGCGCCTGCAGCCGATCGAACCCGGCGACTGGATCGAGCGACGGCTGCGCGTGCTGCCCAACGACCTGGACATCAATGGCCACATGAACAACGGCCGCTACCTGACCATCGTCGACCTGATGCTGGTCGAGTACTTCGTGCGCAGCGGCTTTGCGAAGGCCATGCTGAAGGCCGGCTGGCGCCCGATGTCGGGCGGTGCCTTCATCACCTACCGCAAGGGCCTGAAGCCCTGGCAGCGCTACCGCATCCGCTTCACGCTGGCCGGGGCCGACCATTCTTGGAACTACATGCGCTTCGAGTTCCTGCGCGAGGACGGCACGCTGTGCGCGGCCGGCTACATGAAGGGCGCCGCCGTCGGCCGCGACGGGCTGGTGCCGAACCAGCGCTCGTACGCCAGGCTCGGCCGCGAGTTCGTGCAAGGCGCGCTGCCACGGCCGGTGCAGCACTGGTTGGCTGCCGAGGCCGGCGTGATGACGGCTGGCGGCGTGGCGGCTGGCGAGAGGGCCGCATGATCACGGCAGGCGCGCTGCTGTATGCGGCTGGCGGCGCCATATTCTGCGTGCTGGGTGCGCTGCATGCCGTGTACATGCTGATGGACCTGCGGCGTCCGCGCCGCCTGGTGCCGCGCGACCCGGCGCTGATTGCCGCAATGGTCGGCAGCCGCGTACGGCTGTCCGGCGAAGCGACCGACATGTGGCGCGCCTGGATCGGCTTCAACCTCAGCCACAGCCTGGGCGCACTGCTGTTCGGCGCGATGGCCATCGCGTGGCCCGTGGTCGCGGCGGGCCACGATCTGCTGGCATGGCTGCCGGCCGCGGTGGCCGCGCTCTATCTGTCGATCGGCCTTCGCTTCTGGTTCAGCGTGCCGAACGGCGGCATTGCGGCGGCCACCGTCGCCTTTGCCGCCGCCGCGCTGTTGGGTTGAGCCCGGCGTCGCGGCTCAGCCTTTGTCCGGTCGTCGGTCGAGCGCCTGAACACGACCCTGAGGGCGGCCGCGGTCCTGCGGCGCGGCCTCTTGGCGCGGTGCGCGCGATGACTGTGCGGCTTGCGATCGGTCCTGCGTCCGTGGCGATTGCAGTGCATTCGGTGGCACCTGGGCGCTTGCGCCGACGCGGGCCGTGGCTCAGTCCGCTGCGCCTGTCCGAACTGCTGTTGCTGCGGCGAACGGCCGGACCGAGAGTCGTCAGCCTTCTTTTGCGTTTTGGATTGGACGGATCAGCGCGACCTTGGGGGTCGCCGCGGTACTGCGGCGCCGCCTTTGGGGGCGGTTCGTGCGATGGCTGTGCGACCCGCGGTCGGTCCTGCTCCCGCGAAGGGTGCTGCGCGTGCGCTGGAGGACGTGGCTGCGGAGACGGCCGCGCTTTCGGCGGCTCGGCCGAGGCGGGCCGCGGCTCCGCCCACTGCCCCGGCCTGCCTTGCTGGTGCGGCGGAGAACGATCGGGCCACTGATAGGCTTGCCGCGAGACCGGCTCGCGTGGCTTGTAGTCGAAGTTTTCGGCTCGGATCTTCTGCTGGCGATCCTGCTCCTGCGGGTAGCGGCTTTGTGGATAACGTCGCTGGTAAGTGGGCAGCGGTGCCGGCGCTGGCGCGGCGTGGCGGTCCCACTGGTTCCAGCCGGGGCGGCGTTGTTGCCATTCGTGACCCCAGTGCTGGTCCCAGCGGGGCGGCGCATCGGCTCGCCAAGGTCTGAAGTACGGCGGCGGCTGGCGGTAGTAGTGCACCGGCACGCGCAGCACGTAGGCCGGCACGTACAGTGGCATCACGCGCCGCCACGGGCCGTTGTACCAACTGCTGGCGTACCAGTCGTTCCCCTGGAACACCCAGTAAAGGCCGTCGTAGTAGAAGTAGTTGCCCCCGGCATCCGCGGCGTAGTAGACGGGGTATCCCGGCACGCGCTGCAGGTCGGGAAAGGTCGGCAGGTTGATGCCGATGCTGACACCAGGCACTTCGATGCCGATGCCTACCGACACCTGGGCCTGTGCTGCGGGCGTCTGTGCCAAGAGCAGGGGCAGCACAAGAAAGAGGGTGCGCAGGGTGGCCTGGAATGTCGGCCGGTCGTCGTCCACTGCGCTGGTATCGAACCGCTTGCCTTTGCTCATGGACCGCTCCTTCATGCACCCGGCCTTCAGCGACCGTGGGAACACAACGCCTGGATGCCCTGCACCGACGACCCCGAAACGTTGCGCCTGGGTGAAGCTGTGTAAAGCTTCCCTGAAGCGCAGCGACGCATCGCGACGGGATCGCCAAGCCTCCGTCAGCGTGGCCTCTACTGCGCGAGTTTCTGTCCGCCGCATCGCGATTCGGCGAGTGATCGTTGACCTGCCATGGATTGCCGCACACACTGCAGGGCAGCATTCCCGAACCTCGAACCCGACGACCATGAAGTCCATACGCCGCCGTTCCTTGATTGCCTCCGGCTGCCTGCTTGCGCTGAGTGCCGCTGGCATGGCACAGACCGCGGCCACCGACAAGCACAGTACGTTGTTCCAGAACGTGCGCATCTACGACGGCAAGAGCGCCGGCCTGTCCGGACCCAGTCACGTGCTGGTGCGTGGCGCGATCATCGAACGCATCTCCGCGACGCCGATCGTGCCACCGCCTTCAGCCACCGTCGTTGACGGTCAGGGGCGCACGCTGATGCCCGGGCTGATCGACAACCACTGGCACACGATGTTCGCGGCGCCGCCGCTCGGGCTGATCCTGCAAGGCGACCTTGGCTACCTCACGCTGCTGGCCGCTGCCGAAGCCCGCGCCACGCTGATGCGCGGCTTCACCACCGTGCGCGACCTGGGCGGCCCCTCGTTTGCGTTGAAGCGAGCCATCGACGAAGGCCTGGTGGTCGGCCCGCGCATCTATCCCTCGGGCGCGATGATCACCATCACCGGCGGGCATGGCGACTTCCGTGCGCCGCACGAGCTGCCGCGCCAGATCGGCGGACCGCCGCCGATCGGCGGCGCGCTCAACGCCAGCCAATTGGCCGATTCGCCCGACGAGGTGCGCCTGCGTGTGCGCGAACAGCTGCTGCTGGGCGCGTCGCAGGTCAAGCTCACCGCCGGCGGCGGCGTGGCCTCGCCGCACAGCCCGCTGGATGCGTCCACCTTCACCGAGGACGAGTTGCGCGCCGCGGTGCAGGCGGCCGGCAACTGGGGCACCTATGTCGGCGTGCATGCCTACACACCGCAGGCGATCCAGCGCGCCATCGCGGCCGGCGTCAAGGTCATCGACCACGCCCACCTGATGGACGAGGCGAGCGCGAAGCTGATGGCCGAGAAGGGCATCTGGCTGAGCTTCCAACCCTTCGTCGACGACGGCTTCGCGCCGCAGATGCCGCCGTCGAGCATGGCGCGGCTGCGCCAGATCTTCGCCGGCACTGAAGCAGCGGTGGCGCTGGCGAAGAAGCACAAGCTCAAGCTGGCCTGGGGCACCGACGTGCTGTTCTCGGCCGCCAATGCCACGCGCCAGGGCGCGTTGCTGGTGCTGATGAACCAGTGGTTCACACCGTCCGAGGTGTTGGCGATGGCGACCGGCACCAATGCCGAGTTGCTGGCGCTGTCGGGCCCGCGCAACCCCTATCCCGGCAAGCTCGGCGTGGTGGAAGAAGGCGCGTTGGCCGACCTGCTGCTGGTCGACGGCAATCCGCTCGAGAATCTAAAGCTGATCGAAACGCCGGAGAGCAGTTTCGTGCTGATCATGAAGGGCGGTGTGGTCCACAAGAGTCTGTCGTCGCGGTAATGCAGCGACGACGATTCGACCTTCGAGCTATCGAACCACTTTCACCGGCTGCCCCGGTTGCGGCTCGGCGCCGCCGACATAGGCGCTGTTGAGCAGCTTCAACTGCGCTTCCGCCTGAACCGTCAGCGGCGATGAGCGCGCCAGTTCTGCGAAACCGCCACGCGGGTAAGGCACCGTGTGCAGCACCCACGGCCGCGCCGCAGTGCGCTCGGCCGCGCTGAGCGGGCGAAACGACCCTTCGGCGTCGACCAGGCCGGGCGCTGCGCGCTGCATTGCGGCGGAGTCGCGGGCGCCGTAGTTCAGCAGATAGTTTCGATTGCCCGGCCCACTCACCAGCAGCGCGCGCACGGCCTGTGTCTGGCCCTGGTCGTTGCGCCGCGAGCCGATGAACTGCGTGGCGGACAGCCCGTGGATACTGCGCGGCTCGGTGCGTCCCGCGGTGGGCTTGATGACATTGCGGATGATCGCGTCGTGGGTATTGCCCGCCGCGGCAGGCACCAGCCGCACGATCAGCCCGGCATCGCCGGCGCCAGTGACCAAGGCGATGGCCTCGGGCGTGTTCTGGATGCGCCAGCCCTGCGGCGCGGTGAGCGCGATGCCCAGTTCCTCGTGGTAGAAGTTGCGTCCCCGCGTCACGCCTTGGGCGCGGCCCTCGCCAAAGCCCATGCCGTCGATGGCCTGCAGGTAGCGCGTGCGGCCGTCGTCGCTGTAGTCGCCCTGGTAGCTGGCGGCGATCTTGCGGATGTCGGCCAGGCGCTGGTCGTTGCTTGGGTGTGACGACAGCCAGTTGGCGCCTGCAGTCGGCGTGCGCCCTTCGGCCCTCGCGGTGTCTGCAGCGAAGCGCTCCTGGTTCTTCAGTACACCGATGACGTCGACCATGTTGCTCGGGCTGTAGCGGTTGCGCGCCAGGTACTCGGCGCCGAGTTGGTCGGCCTGCAACTCCTGTTCGCGGCTGTAGGTCGCGAGCCAGCCCGCCGCGACGCCTTGCGACATCTGGCCGGCCATGTTGGTGGCGCCGCTGACACCCTGACTTTCGAGCACCGCGCCCAGCACCGTGGCGGCCAGCACGCCGACCCCGGCATCTTGTTGGCGGGTGGCTCGCTGCGCGCCATGACGCGCAGTGACATGGCCGATCTCGTGACCGATGACACCGGCCAGTTCGGCCTCGCTGTCCAGATAGGCCATCAGGCCGCGGGTGATGTAGATATGTCCGCCGGGCAGCGCGAAGGCGTTGATCTCTGCACTGTCGAGCACGGTGAAGGTCCAGGGCAGTGAACTTCGGTGCGACGACTTGGCCAGCTTCTGCCCGACCCCGTTGACATAGGCCTGCAACTTCGGGTTTGCATAGACCCCGTACTCGGCCAGGACCTGCTGGTGCGCTTTCCTGCCTTCCGCGATTTCGGTGGACTCGTCCATCACCGAGCGCTCTTCGCGTCCGGTCACGGGGTTGACCACCGTGGTGCCGCAGCCCACCAGCAATGTGGTGCCCAGAAGGGCGATGGCCCACTTCCGAGCGCGCATGCGGCGCCTCACCACGATCGGGTCGCCGCTCACGTCGATCCGACTTGCGATGCCGTCGATTCAGCGCAAACCGAAGTACCCGAGGATGAACAGGACAATGACCACCGCGCCAACCAACCAGATCAGTCTGTTCATGATCGAAATCCTTTGAGGTGTGGAAGAAACTCGGTCGAACCCTGAAGGGTAGGGCTGAGATGGCCAACGGCCCTGCGCACAACAGTCAGCTTAGTTGGCCTGGCGCCTCTTCGCAGTCGTCCACGCGCGCGATCTGTCGTAGTCCGCCTCCTACCTGCCACTCTGGGTCAATGCGCAGACACGACCCGGGTCGAAGCCGCTTCAGCATAGGGGCGGGCACTGTCCGCTCGAGCAAGCGCAGGGGGCAACCCGGACCGATACCATCCGACGCTTCGCCGATGCAAAGCCCACCGCCATGAACCCTCTGCCCCAGCAACAGCCCGCCGGCCTCGAGACGCGCAGCTTCGTGCTGCTGATGGTGATCGTCACGCTGGCCTTCGGCGCGATCCTGCTGCCCTTCTGGGGTGCGGTGTTCTGGGGTGTGATCATCGCGATCCTGTCTGCGCCGCTGCAGCGCGTGCTGGTGCGCCGCTTGGGCAGGAGCAGGACCTGGGCTGCGCTGACCACGTTGGCGATCATCCTTCTGATCGTGACGCCGCCGCTGATCCTGATCGTTGCCACGCTGCTGCAGGAGGGCTCGGGTGTCTACGCGCGCATGAAGTCGGGCGAGCTGAACTTCGGCCGCTACTTCCAGGAGATCGTGGCTGCGCTGCCACCGTGGTTCACGCAGCTGCTGGACCGCTTCGGCATCGGCAACCTCGGCGACATCGAACAGCGGCTGACCACTGCGGTGGCCGAGGCCAGCCAGCTGATCGCGACGCAGGTGCTCGGCATCGGGCAGAACACGCTGCAGTTCGTTGTCGGCTTCTTCATCGCGCTGTACCTGGCCTTCTTCCTGCTGCGCGACGGGCCGGCGCTGGCACGGCGCGTGAAGACGGCAATCCCGCTGGACGAGGCGCACAAGCAGGCGCTGGCGCAGAAGTTCGCCACCGTGATTCGTGCCACCGTCAAGGGCAACATCGTCATCGCGCTCATCCAGGGCACGCTGGGCGGCCTGGCGCTGTGGGTGCTCGATGTGCGCGGCGCGCTGCTGTGGGCGGTGCTGATGGCCTTCCTGTCACTGCTGCCGGCGGTGGGGGCGGGCCTGATCTGGGCGCCGGTGGCGGTGTACCTGCTGGTCACCGGTTCGGTGATCCAGGGCGCGGGGCTCATCGCCTTCGGTGTGCTCGTCATCGGCATGGTGGACAACGTGCTGCGCCCGATCCTGGTGGGCAAGGACACGCGCATGCCCGACTACGTCGTGCTGATCTCGACGCTCGGCGGCCTGGCGGTGTTCGGCATCAACGGTTTCATCATCGGTCCGGTGATCGCCGCCATGTTCATCGCGGTATGGGACATCTACGTCAGCGAGCGCAGCACGCCGTCGCCATAGAGCGCGCAGGTCCGACCCGCCTGTGCCGTGATTCAGGCTCGCAGCGTCCGCGCGACAGCGTCCGGCGCCGCGGGCGCTTCGAAGAACTCGCACGCACTGCGCAGTTGCTTGGCGCGGTACATCGCCGCGTCGGCATGGGCGATCAGCAGCTCTGCGCTGCTGCCGTGATCGGGGTACAGCGCGATGCCAATGCTCGGCGTGATCGCGAACTGCAGCGCACCCAGATCGATCGGCGTGGCGATGGCCGAGCGCACCAGGCCGGCGATGCGCGCGACGTCTTCGCGGGTGTTGGGGTTGATGAGCAGGTACAGGAACTCGTCGCCCCCGTTGCGGCAGACCGTGTCCTCGTCGCGCGCATGGCTCATCAGGCGTTGCGCCACGACCGTCAGCACGGCATCGCCCGCAGCATGGCCATGGGTGTCGTTGACGAGCTTGAAGCGATCGAGGTCCAGGAACATCACGGCCAGCGTCCAGCCATGGCGCTCGGCACCGGCAATCGCCTGCGTCAGCCGGTCGTCGAACAGCGCGCGATTGGGCAGACCGGTCTTCTGGTCATGCATCGCCCGGTGGCTGGCGGCGCGCTCGGCATCGCGCGACGCGGCCAGCGCCGTCTCCGACTCGGCCAGCGCCTCGCGCGACCGGCTCAGGACCTGATCCACCGCCTTGATCTCGCCGACGCCATGGGCCAGATTGCGGGTCACCTGCTGCAGGTCGTCCGCACACTCCTGCACCGTCAGCTCGACGGCCAGGCCGGCCTGAAGCACCTGGGCGGCCGGCAGCGTGGTCGCGCCGTCGGCGATGCGGTCCTTCGCGACATCGTTGGCCGAGGCCAGATCGTCAGCAACGGCTTCCACCTTGGCCTTGAGGTCGTGACTCTGCTCCAGTGCCGCTTCCAGAGCGTCCAACGGGAGCGAGCGCGAAACTGATTCGTGCGGGGTCGAGGTCATGGTGCGAGGTCGTGAGCGTGGCAGCGCCGTCAGCGGCTGAAACAGGGGCGGCAGTCTCGGCCACTCGCGGTGATGACCGTGAGCGGGCCGGATGCCGCAAAGCATAGGCACTCCACACGCGGGCGTCTGTCGGACAGCGCCGCGACCCACAACGCGATGCGCGGCTTTGCCGGGTGAAGAAAGACCGTCGGCACTCACGCAAGCGTTTCCGTAGCATGGGTGACCCCACTGAACGAGGAGCCGAAATGGCAGTCGAGCCCACCCAGCCCAGCCTTGTGACAGCCGCCGTGCTGGTCATCGGCAACGAGATCCTGTCCGGTCGCACGCAGGACACGAACCTGGCTTACCTGGCAAAAAAACTCAACGAGTACGGCATCCAGATCCGCGAGGCGCGTGTCGTTCCCGACATCGAGCGCGACATCGTCGAGGCCGTGAATGCGCTGCGCGCTCGCTTCGACTATGTCTTCACGACCGGTGGCATCGGCCCGACGCACGATGACATCACCGCGGACTGCATCGCTGCCGCCTTCGGTGTCGATCTGGTGGTCTCCCCCGAGATCGCCGCGCTCATCGAACGACGGCCGGCACCGCCCGAGATCATGGAAGCGCGCATGCGCATGGCACGCATTCCACGCGGTGGTGGTTTGATCGACAACCCGCTCGGGCCGCCGGGCTTTTTCATCGGCAACGTCTACGTGATGGCCGGCATCCCGCGGGTCATGCAGCAGATGGTCGACTCGTTGGCCGGCAAGCTGCGACGCGGTGCCAGCGTGCGGTCGCGCAGCGTCACGGCCTATCTGACCGAGAGCCAGGTCGCCAGACGCCTGAGCCAGATTCAGGACGAGTACCCACACATCGACCTTGGCAGTTATCCGTTTCAGCGCGCCGACCGCTACGGCACCACACTGGTCATGCGCGGCACCGATGAAGCCGGGCTGGACGCCATGCTCGATGCCGTTTCACACATGATCACGGAACTCGGCGGGGAACCCGTGGACGTTCAGAAGGGCTGAGTCAGGCTGCGCATGTCGATTGCGTCCAAGGCTTGTTCGCTGCCAGGGTAGCCGCACACGCGCCAGAATCCATCGGATTGCCCACGACATCCACGGAGACCCGAAATGACGATCTCGCTCTACGACGCCACCGTGCCAAGCTTCCAGCAGGGCCTCACCGCGCTGGACGCCATTCTTGTGCGTGCGCAGACACATTTCCAGCAGCAGGGCACGCCGCTGTCCGACATCGTGGACACGCGGCTGGTACCCGACATGCTGCCCTTCAGCTTTCAGATCGTGTCGGCCGCACACCACTCGATGGGCGCGCTCAACGCGGCCCGCCAGGGCCTGTTCAAGCCGCCATCGCCAGCCGACGGCCTGGACTTTGCCGGTCTGCAGGCGCTGGTCGCGCAGGCGCGCCAGGGTTTGGGCGAGCTGGGCCGCGACGAGGTGAATGCGCTGCAAGGCAGCGACATGGTGTTCCAGCTCGGCGAGCGCCGCTTGCCCTTTCTGGTCGAGGACTTCCTGCTTTCGTTCTCGCTACCCAACTTCTACTTCCACACCACCACGGCCTACGACCTGTTGCGCCTGCGCGGCATGCCGCTGGCCAAGCGCGACTACCTGGGCCGCCTGCGTTTGAAGGCCTGAGGGCGGCTGCGCCCGGTGTCTGGCACCTGCCTTCAGCAGCTTCTGGAACGAGGGTCATTCGAACTGACTCGGGCACATGCTCAGATCCAGCGCGGCTGCATCCTCGTTGGCATCGGCGCGTCCCAGGAAATCGAGCCTCCGAAGAAGGCGACGCCGAAGACGATGCCCAGCACTGTGATGAAGATGCTGGCAAACAGGGCCGTCCAGAAACCGGAGATGCTGAAACCCTTGATCAACTTCGACACCAGCAGCAAGAGCAGGGCATTGAGTACCAGCAGGAACAGTCCGAAGCTGAGCAGCGTCAAGGGCAGCGTCAGCACGATCAGTATCGGCCGCACCACGGCGTTGACAAAGCCGAGCACCAGTGCCGAGATGATCAAGGACGAGGTGCTGGCAAAACTCACCCCCTTGAACACATGGCTGGCAAGCCACAGCGACAGCGCGGTCACCGCCCAATGAACGAAGAATGTCGACAGGTCTGCGAACATGATTCCGTGCTCAGTTCAGCGCCTGCACATAAAGCCAGCGATTGTCCACACGCTCGAATCGGCTCGTCTCGTGCAGCCGGTGTGCACGCCCGCCGAGTTTGCTGCGCGCGATGAACTCCACGGTGGCTTGGTCCGGGCCGATGGGCCTGCAATCGCGCAGCTCCAGCCCCAACCAGCGCAGGCCGGGAGGGTTGAAGTCAATCGCGGCAGGGCGCGTACTCGGGTGCCAGGTGTCGAGAAGATAGCCGTGAAGATCGAGCACGTAGGCGCAATAGCGCGATCGCATCAACGCCTCCGCCGTCGGCGCCAACAAGCGCAGCGCGCCGTCGTGCCACCTTCCACAGCAGGCTGCATACGGCACCCGCTGCCCGCAGGGGCACGGGTCAATTGCACCCACCTGTCGACCCTGGATGACAGGTTGCCATCAAGCCCGTGGCGGGCGATGCAGGCCGCAGATCTTGTTGCCGTCGGGGTCGCGCAGGTAAGCCAGGTAGAGCTTGCCGGCGGCGCCTTCGCGCAAGCCCGGCGGGTCTTCGCAGGTGATGCCGCCATGGGCCAGCCCAGCGGCATGCCAGGCATTGACCTGATCGGCGGACTGGCAGGCAAAGCCGATGGTGCCGCCATTGCCGATCGTCGCCGGTTGCCCGTCGATCGGCAGGCTCGTCGAGAACACGCCGCTCGGCGTGCGCCAGAAGATGCGGTGGCGGTCCACCGACCCCGGCTGGCACGCCCAGGGTGCCCAGCACCGCGTCGTAGAAGGCCTTGGACTTTTCCAGGTTGTTGGTGCCGATCATGATGTGCGAGAACATGTACGAGTGTCTCCAGGAGGACGCTTCAGGCGTCGAGTTTCGAAGGGATGAACAGGGGGCCGCGAGCCCGACGGATTGTGGCGCGTCGGCGGCCGCTGTCGGGCCTCGGCCTGCAAGGCCTCAGCCAGGCTTTGCCACCACCAGCCGCGCGGCACTCGCCAGCGCCGCCACGGCGGCCAGCCCCGCGCCCAATATCAAGGCCCAGACGGGGCCGCGTGCACCGGCCAGCCCGAAGCACAGCGCCACCAGCGCGGCGCCGATGGCCTGGCCATTGAGCCGGGCCATCGCCACCATGCCGCTGGCGCCGCCGCTGCGCTCGGGCGGAGCCGAGGACATCAGCGCATTGAGGTTGGGTGACTGGAACAGGGCGAAACCCAATCCGCACAGCGCCATGCGCAGCACGATGCCGGTGGTCGATGCCTCGGGTGTGAGCAGCGCCAGCGACACCAGGCCGGCGCTCAACAGCAGCAGGCCGATGCCGCCCATCAAGCCCGGCGCGTAGCGGTCCGACAACCGGCCGGCCAGCGGCGCGGCGGCGGCCACGACGATGGCCCAGGGCGCCATCAGGAACCCTGTCTGCACAGCGTCGCGCTGCAGCGCGCCCTCGATGAAGAACGGCAGCGATACGAAGGCCAGGCCTTGTGCCGCGAACGATGCCATCGACGTGGCCACGGACAGCGCGAACAGTGGCCGCCGCAGCAGGTCCACGGGCAGCATCGGTGCCGGCTGCCCCACTTGCCTGCGCAGCAGCAGCGCGCCGCAGCACAGCGCGGTCAGCGCCAGGAACAGCGCGACGATGCCGGAGCCGCGCTGCGCGGCCGTGGCCAGGCTGGCGATGGCGGTGGCAAAGGTGGTGGCGGTGAGCAGCGCGGCGATGGCGTCGAAAGGTCGGCCACTCGGCCGCGTGCGCGGCAGCGACGCGCGCGCCACCACGAAGGCCAGCAAGCCCAGCGGAAGGTTCAGCGCGAAAAGCCAGGGCCAGGTCGCCACCGCCAGCAGCAACGAGGCCAGGGTCGGCCCTGCCGCGAAGGACACGCCCACGACCAGCGCGTTCAGCCCCATGCCGCGGCCGAGTTGGTGGGCCGGGTAGATCTGACGCACCAGCGCGATGTTCACGCTCATCATCGCCGCCGCGCCCAGGCCTTGCAGCGCACGGGCCGCCACCAGCGAGGGCAGGTTCCAGGCCAGCGCGCTGGCCAGCGAGGCCAGGGTGAAGAAGACCAGCCCGCCCAGGTGGATGCGCCGCGCCCCCAGCCGATCGGCCAATGCGGCAAAGGGCAGCAGCGCGGCCACGACGGCCAGCTGATAGGCGTTGATGACCCAGATCGACACGGCCGGCTGGACCTGCAGACTGGCGGCGATGTTGGGCAGTGCGGTGTTGGTGATCGAAGAATCGATGGTCGCCAGCGACACGGCCATCAGCACGGCGGCCAGCGCGCGGCGGTCGCCGACCAGCGGCGATGGCGACGGCGAGGGAAGGGTGGCGCTCGGCGATCGGGGCATCGCGCGCACGATAGCGGCTCGCTGACGCATCTGCGGTCGCCTTGGCGACGCCGCTGCAATGAAGCGCGGTGACGCTACCATGATCGCCCCTCTTCGAACACGGACCTTCATGAACCAGCCCACCGGTTTCAGGCTGCCGCACATGCTTTTGCCGAGGCCCGACATCGACCTGGCGAAGTGGGCCGTGGTGGCCTGCGACCAGTACACCGCCGAGCCCGACTACTGGCAGCGCGTGGCACGTGAAGTCGGCGACGCCCCCTCCACCTTGCAGCTGATCTTCCCGGAAGCCTTTCTCGGCGATGGGGACGCGCCCATGCGCATCCAGCGCATCCAGCAGACGATGCGACGCTACCTTGCCGACGGGCTGCTGCGCGCGCATGACGGCACGATCCTGGTCGAGCGCCGCACCGAGGCGCCGGCCGACGCTGCCCATCGCCACGGCCCGCGCACGCGCCGCGGCCTGATGCTCGAACTCGACCTCGAGCACTACGATTTCAGCCGCGATTCCACCAGCCTGATCCGCCCGACCGAGGGCACCATCGTCGAGCGGCTGGCACCGCGCATCGAGGTGCGCCGCGGCGCCGAGCTGGAGCTGCCGCACATCCTGGTGCTCATCGACGATCCGGCGTGCACGGTGATCGAGCCGCTCGCCGCGCGCGCGAACTTGCCCAAGCTGTACGACGCCGAGCTGATGCTCGGCGGCGGCCACGTCGCCGGTCACGCCGTGGACGCCGACGACGGCGCGCGTGTGTTGCAGGCATTGCAGGCGCTGGCCGAGCCGAAGGCCTTTGCCGCGCGCCACGACGTGCCGCCGGGCACGCCGGTGATGCTCTTCGCCATGGGCGACGGCAACCATTCGCTGGCCACCGCCAAGGCCATCTGGGACAGCGCCAAGGCCAGCGTGGGCATGGACCATGCCAGCCGCTGGGCGCTGGTCGAGGTCGAGAACATCCACGATCCGGCGCTGGATTTCGCGCCCATCCATCGCCTGCTCTTCGGTGTGCGTGTCGATGTGCGCGACGCGCTGGCGCAGGCCTTCGGCCCTGGCTTGACCTGCACCGATATGGCGTCGGCTGCGGCCATGCGCGAGCAGCTGCAGCTGCTGAACCAGGCCGGCCACCAGGCCACGGGGCTGATCGGGCCGGGCGCGCGTTTCAGCGTCATCGACGTCGCCGATCCGCCGTCCACGCTGGCGGTGGGCACGCTGCAGCCCTTCATCGACGAGCTGATCCAGCGCGGCGGCGCCGAACAGGTGGACTACGTGCACGGTGACGAGGTGCTGGAACGCCTGGCGCAAGGCGAAGGCCAGGTCGGCTTTCACCTGGCCACGGTGAGCAAGAGCGAGCTGCTCAAGCGCGTGGTGCGCGAAGGCCCGTTGCCGCGCAAGACCTTCTCGATGGGCGAGGCCGACGAGAAGCGTTTCTACATCGAGGCGCGGCGCATCAGATAGTCAGCGCGCACAGCGAGCGGCTTCAGCGCTCTGCCGGGGCTGGCGCCGAGGCCGGGGCGCCGCCGCGCAGCAGGTCGCCGGCGCCGCGCAACAGGCTGCCGGCACCGCGTATCACGCCGCCCGTCACGCCGCCGACCACGCCGGCCGTCGCGCCGACCGCGCCGATGGCCGCATTCGGCACCGAGCGCACGGCCACGCCGGCGGTCACCGAGGGCCAGTGCACCTGCCATTGCACGTTGCTGAACGGCCCATGCAGATCCACCGGCACGGTCACGCCGTTGAGCATCACCATCTCCATGCCGGCGCGACCACTGGCGCTGTTGACGACACGCGCACGCAGCAGGTAGTCGATGCGCCCTTGATTCAGGTCGATCGAGCCCTCGCCGCTGACGCGCAGGAAATCGGCAATGCCGTCCAGATCGGTGTTGTGGGCGATGCCGTTGCGAACATCGAATGTGCCGTCGAGCTGGCTGAACTCGGTCTGCCGCGCCAGATCGCCCGACACGGTCAGGCTGCTGCCTTCCGGCGCGGTGCGCCAGGCGCGCAAGGTCTGCGGCAGGTCAAGTCCGCGGATCGCTGCCGGGCGCAGCGCCAGCGTGATCCGGCCATTCAGCGCGGCGCGCAGCGCACCCACCGTGCTGCCGTGGCTGCTGAGATCGGCGTCGACACGTCCGCGGCCGCGCAGGCCGTCGAAGCCCAATGTGTCGGACAGCAGCGTTTGCAGGTCCACGCCGTTGGCGTTCAGCTTGAGCGCCAGCCGGCCATCGCCGGCGTTGGCGCTGCCGCTGGCGCTGAAGCTGCCGCCCCAGGCACGACCGCTCAACTGGCGCAGATCGAGCACGCCGTTGTCGATGTTGGCTTGCAGGGCCAGCCCATCCACCTGGTAGGGCGGGCGCAGCAGCCGCGCCACCGACAGGTTCAGCCGCGCGTCGGCCCACTGCAGCGGCTGCAGGTTCACGGGCGTGGCCGCGGCCGAGGGTGCAGCCGGTGCACCGCGCTGCGCCGGAGTGACGAAGCGGTTGACATCGAGCGTGCCGAAGCTGGCGTTGACGTCCAGGAAGGGCCGCGCGCGGTCCAGCGCCACGTCGATGCGGCCTTGGACACGCTGGTCGTTGATCGTGCCTTCGATGCGGCTGCTGACGGCGCTTTCCGACCACTGCGCCTGGCCGCTCATGGCCAGTTGCAAGGGCGGCAGCGATGGGTCGTTCACGGCCAGCGCCAGCGACAGCGGCTGCAGTGCGGCAGACAGTGGTTTGGGCGTCAGCACGAGCGTGGCATCGGCCGTGCCCTTGAGCGTGCGCGCACCGATCTGGCCGTCGATGTCGACATGCAGCGCCGGCAGGGTGATGCGCTCGAACTTGCCGCTCGGTGCCTGGGAGCGCAGCTGCAGCTGCAGCTTCTGGTTGCCGCCGAGCACCAGTCGCCCGGCCACCGGCCCGCCTTGCAGTGTGTCGCCAGCCACCTTGAGCGCAGGCCAATCGAGCTGGGCGTCGAAGCTCGTGGCAGCTTGCGGCGTCTGCCCTTGCGCTGGAGCCTGCGCCTGCCCTTGCATTCGTCCTTGCAGCTTGAGCGCCAGTTGTTCCATCTCGACGCTGCGCTGGGCCGCGTCCAGTTGCAGCCGCGCCAGGCCGAGCTGGCCGCTTTGCACTTGCCAGCCCATCCGCTTGCCGCTGAATTGCAGTTGCACACCGGCCAGCGCCAGGCGGGTGTCGACCAGGCCGCCGGCCGCGTCGTAGTCGAGCCGAATGGTCGACGCCTGCAGCTTGGCATCCATATCCTCGAAATCGAAACCGCGGCCACGCAGTTGCAGCCCCGCCTTGGACAGCTCGATGGTCGGCGGCGCGCCGCCCACCGCACCCGGCGTCAGCCGCAGCCCGGCGTCGAGCGTCATCGCCGCGCTCATGGCGGGCTGTTGCAGCTCGGCCTGCGCCTTCAGATGCATGGGCGACGCCTGGTCCGCCGCAAAGGGCCCGAGCGTGAGCTGCTGGATCGCTAGACCGCCCGCGGATGCCAAGCAGCGCGTCGTCCACCTGCAGCGTGGCGTCGTTCAGTTCGATGCTGTCCACGTTGATCGGCGTGTTCGCCGACCGCCCACTGCTGGCGCCGCCGTCTTCGGCTGCCGTCTTCAGCAGGTCGTCGATGTTGCGTCGGCCATCGGCGCCGCGCACGAAGCGCAACTGCACGCCCTTGGCGGCGACGCGCTCGACGTCGATCTCCCGGCGTGCCAGCAGCGGCATGAGCTGCAAGACCAGGGAGGCTTCGGCAATCGATGCAAACGGTTGCTGCGGCTGGCCCGGTTCCGACAGTCGCACACGCTGCACCGACAGCGCCGGCTGCGGCCACAGTTGCAGCGTCATGGGCCCGTCGAAGGCCAGCGTGCGCGCGTGGTTGGCCTGCATCCAGTCGATGGCGACGCGCTGCAGGTGCGCGCTGTCGACGCTGCGCGCCAGCCACCAGCCCACGCCCAGCAGCAGCAGCGACAGCGTCGCCAGTGCCAGCAAAGTTCGTCGCAGCCAGGGTCGCATGCGTTTGGCGCGGAATGCGCGTGAGGGGCAGCCGTTGCCCGGAGGCTCGATTCTGCGCGAGGTGTGGATGGACGGACATGCCGGTCAGTCGATCGCCATCGTGCCCTCGCGCGAACGGGCCGCGCTGCGGCTGGAGCTGACGCCGACGAAGCTGAAGCATCGGCCGCGGCGCTGGTGCATGCCGTGGTGCGAGCGCTGCCCCTAGCCGCGCCGGGCTTCGGCCCACCGATCCGTCCATCGTGTTTATGATGTGTCCGGCGCGAGGCTGCTGCGCTGATCTGCGGCACCGCGCCTTCAACACCAGGAGGGCCCTGTCGATGCGCCGCCAGACTTTTCGTTTCGCGCTGTATGGCGCTTGTGCCGCCACCGCCTTGGCCCTGGGGCTGGCCGCTTGTGGCGATGACGACAGCCTCGGCCCCGACATTCGTGAGCCGGACAGCGTGAGCAGCCGCAACGGCGTGCTGCAGTACACCTTGACGCAGGCGCCGACGCGCATCACCGTGGCCGGCCGCAGCTTCACCTCGAACGTGTTCAATGGCCAGTACATCCCGCCGGTGCTGAGGATGCAGCGCGGCGACCGCCTCGAGCTGCAGCTCGATCAACAATATCGGCAAGGCCGACGTGCAGATCGACGGCCCGCTGGAGACCAACCTGCACTACCACGGCATGGTCGTCACGCCGATCGCGCCGGGCGACGATGTGTTCCTGCACGTGGGCTCTGGCGCCACCTACGATTACCGCTGGCAGGTGCCAAACGACCATGCGCAGGGCGTGCATTGGTACCACCCGCATGCCCATGGCCTGGTGGAGCCGCAGATCCTGAGCGGCATGTCCGGCATGCTCGTCATCGACGGGCTGATCGCGCAGCACTACACGGCCTATGCCGGCCTGGTCGAGCGCCACCTGCTGCTCAAGGACATCCAGCTGCCCGGCGCGAGCGATGACGACCCCAACACCAAGACCATCAACGGCCTGCTCGGTGGCACGCTGCGCCTGCGGCCTGGCGAGATGCAGGTTTGGAACCTCGGCAACCTGGGTGCCGACGCCTATTTCGACCTGGCCGTGGACGGCGCGCAGCTGTGGGAGATCAGTCGTGACGGCAGCGTGCGCCAGCAGCCGCTGCTGCTGTCCTCGGTGTTCCTGCCGCCCGGTTCGCGCTCCACCGTGGTGGTGGTGGCGCCGCTGCGCATGGGCAACTATGCGGTGCGCACGCTGGCGGTGGACACCGGCCCGCAGGGTGACCCGAACCCCGAGGTGCGACTGGCCACGCTGGCCGTGTCCGGGTTCTCGGAAGACACGGCCGAGCTGCAGGCGCGGCTGCTGCTGCCCGCCGACCGACAGGACCAGATCGGCGTCACGCCGGCCGACGTGGTCGCGCTGCCCACCACGCGCCAGCGCACGATGATCTTCTCCGAGACCGACGACGGCAATACCTTCTTCATCAACGGCCAGGAGTGGTCGGAAACCCGCGACGATGTCACCGTGACCTTGGGCGACGTGGAGGAATGGACCATCCAGAACGTCAGCGGCGAACGGCATGTGTTCCACATCCACCAGCTCGACTTCCTGGTGACCTCGATCAACGGCGTGCCGCAGCCGGCCGACACGCTACGCGACGTCGTCGACCTGCCCTACGCGGTGAACGGCGTGCCTGGCGAGGTGAAGGTGAAGATTCCCTTCACCGACCCGATCATGGTGGGCCGCTTCGTCTTCCACTGCCACATCGTCGGGCACGAGGACGCCGGCATGATGGCCAACATCGTGGTGCTGGCCCCCGGCCAGACCGCGATGGCGCCGGCGCGCATGCGCACCGTGCGCGCCTTGCCCGGCAAGGCCTCGGGCGGCGACGGCTTCGGCATCGGCGCGCTGCTGGCGCGCTGGTCGGGCGCGAAGGCCAAGCCCGATCCGGCGCCCTGGGACGACGCCATCTGCCGCTCCAGCGATGCGCCCGTGCCGGCGCGCAAGCGCACCTTGCGCATCGACGCGAGCCTGCCCTCACTGGGTGTGACCGCGCTGCGCTGAGGCCGTCAGCGCGGGCTGCGTCACCATCGCCGACAGGGCTTGCGGGCCCTGTCCTACGGCTGCGTGCCGGCGTTGCGCCTATTGTGCGGTCAAGGCCAGAAGGTCTTGCGGGTCGCGAGCAGCGCATTGCGCCGACCGGTCGAACCGGGCCACCGCGTCCGGGCCACACACAGCTTCGAAAGGAATCCTCATGGGAAACAACTACATCTCGCGCGACAACTACGGCATGTATTCCACCGCGGGCGCGGGCCCCGGTCCGGCGCTGATGGGTGCCGACACGCTGCTCGGCAACGACGTCTACAACAAGGACGGCGAGGACCTGGGCGAGATCAAGGAGTTCATGATCGACATGGCCACCGGCAAGATCGGCTATGCGGTGCTGTCCTTCGGCGGCTTGCTCGGCATGGGCGACAAGTTGTTTGCGGTGCCGTGGGCTGCGCTGGCGCTGGACACGGTGAACGAGCGCTTCACGCTGAACGTGCCCAAGGCAGCACTCAAGGACGCACCCGGCTTCGACAAGGGTCGTTGGCCGTCGATGTCGGACAAGACCTGGGCGGAAGGCGTGCATAGCTTCTACGGCATGCCCTATACGTCCAAGTGACCTGAACGACGGGCGCGAGCGGGGCTGCCCACATGGCCTCGGCTTGGCCTGCAAGCGTGTGATCCCGCTGCTAGGATGGATGCAACCCATCGCATCGAGGCCCGCACATGAAGATCGACTTTGTCTCCGACGTTGCATGCCCTTGGTGCGCCGTGGGCCTGTACTCGCTGGAAGAAGCATTGCGCCGCATCGGCCCCACCTTGCCAGTGGAACTGCACTTCCAGCCCTTCGAGCTGAACCCGCAGATGCCGGCCGAGGGTGAAGACACGATCGAACACCTGTCGCGCAAGTACGGTGCTTCGCCGGCACAGCTGGCCGGCACGCGCGAGACCTTGCGCCAGCGCGGTGCCGAAGTCGGCTTCACCTTCGGTGAGCGGCCGCGGGTGTGGAACACCTTCGACGCGCACCGCCTGCTGTACTGGGCCGGGCTCGAAGGCCGGCAGGCCGAACTCAAGCACGCCCTGTTGGCGGCCTATCACACGCATGCGCGAAACCCCGGTGCGGCCGATGTGCTGCTGCAGCTGTGCGCCGAGATCGGCCTGGATGTCGAGCGCGCCCGCGCCATCCTGGCCAGCGACGAATACGCCGACGAAGTGCGCGCGCGTGAACGCTTCTACCAGGAGCAGGGCATCCACTCGGTGCCCTCGGTCATCATCGACGACAAGCACCTGATCCAGGGCGGCCAGCCGCCCGAAGCCTTCGAACGCGCGCTACGTCAACTGGCCGCAGCGGCTTGAACGGAGGCCCCATGTGCAGGAATATCAGGACACTGTTCAACTTCGAGCCGCCGGCCACCGAGATCGAGATCCGTGACGCGTCGCTGCAGTTCGTGCGCAAGCTCAGCGGCTTCAATGTGCCGTCCAAGGCCAACGAAGCCGCCTTCGAACGCGCGGTCGCCGAAGTCGCGGCCAGTGCGCGAGGGCTCATTCAAAGCCTGGTGACCACCGCCCAGCCGCGCGACCGCCAGGTCGAGGCGGCACGCGCCCGGGCGCGTTCGGCCGCGCGCTTCGGCGCCTGAAGTCAGCTTCGGGCCGCGCGCCCGCGTTGCGACTCGGCCAGCTGCTTGCGCCGGTATTCGCCCTGGCGCTCGAACATCCAGCCCGGATACTCGCGCGCCAGGCGGCTGACTTCGCCCAGCGCGCGCAGTTCGTCGGCGCTCAAGTCCACTTGCGTGGCCGCCAGGTTGTCGGCCAGTTGCTCCGGCCGCTTGGCGCCGATGATGACGCTGCTGACCTGCGGCTGGTGCAGCAGCCAGGCCAGCGCGATCTGCGCGACCGAGACGCCGCGCGCCTGGGCCATCGGCCGCATCGCGTCGACGCAGTCGAAGGCGCGCTCCTTGTCGATGGGCGGAAAGTCGAACTGGTTGCGCCGGCTGCCGTCTTCGCCTTGCTGGCCGCGATCGAACTTGCCGCTGAGCAGGCCGCCGGCCAGCGGGCTCCAGACCATCAGGCCGACACCTTCGCTGGCCAGCATGGGCACGATCTCGCGTTCCAGGTCGCGCCCGGCCACCGTGTAGTAGGCCTGCAAGGATTCGAAGCGCGTGAGGCCCAGTCGCTCGGCAACGCCCAGTGCCTTGACGATCTGCCACGCGGCCCAGTTGGACACGCCGACGTAGCGCACGTGGCCCTGGCGCACCAGCAGGTCGAGTGCGCGCACGGTCTCCTCGATGGGCGTGGCCGGGTCGAAGCCGTGAATCTGGTACAGGTCGATGTGCTCGAGCTGCAGCCGCTTCAGGCTGGCCTTGACCGCGTCGAGCAGGTGGCCGCGCGACGCGCCGCGGTGGTTCGGCCCCGGGCCGGTGTCGCCGAAGGCCTTGGTGGCGACGATCACGCTGTCGCGCGCGATCTTCAGGTTCTTCAGTGCCTGGCCGGTGATCTGTTCGGACGTGCCGCCCGCGTACACATCGGCGGTGTCGATGAAGTTGATGCCGGCGTCCACCGCCTGGCCGACCAGGGCTTCGGCATCGGCTTGCTGCAGGTCGCCGATCTGGCTCCAGATGCCGCTGCTGCCGCCGAAGGTCATGGTGCCCAGGCAAAGCTCGCTGACGAACAGGCCGGTGCGGCCAAGTGGTTTGTAGCGCATGGGTCTAGCTCCTCGATGTGAGCGGCGATTGTGCGGGCGCCGCGCGTGGGGCGCCTCGTGCAGCGGCCTTCAGCTTCTTCGACGCATTGGTGTAGCCGCCGTTGCCGCCATCGACGAAGTGCACATGCTGCCCGTCGGTGGCGGATGTCACCAGGCAGGTCATCAATGCGGTGTCGGCCACGTCCATGCCGAAGCGAAAGCCTTGCGCCGCCGCGCAATCGGCGACGTAGGCGGCGATCGCATCGATCTGCTCGAGCGCGCAATCGATGACGAAGCACAAGGTCTGGTCGTGGCGGCAGAAGTCGGTGTTGCTGGCGATCTCCGCCGCGTAGTGCTGTGGGTCGAAACCGCCGACCGGCTTGCCGCGCGCGATCACCACCTTGGCCAGCAGCGTTTCGGCCAGCACGCGCACCGCCCACCATGGCAGGAAGCCGCCGGCGCAGCGCGCGCGTGCCTCGAGCATGAAATTCCTGGGCGGCCAAAGCGCGCGCAGGTTGCCGGGCTGTACCGGCCGCCAAGTGTCGCCGTTGCCGCCCGGATCGGCCTGCCCGGCCAGGCGCAGCACCTGCGCGTACACCGCACCGGGGTCGGCCGCACCCTGCACGATCAGCGTGAGCATCTTGCCGCGCATCGATTGCAGCGGCGCCCAGCGGCAGGACAGGCCCGTCAGGTCCGCCGCAGCGCCGTCGTCCAGGCTCTCGGACACGGCGGCCAGCGCGCCCAGCTGCGGCCAGGCGCGGCCGCGCACCGCGTCTTCGAGCACGCCGACACCGCCACCGTTGAAGACGCCGAAGCTGTTGCCCGGTGTCGGCTCGAAGCGCGCCACGCGCACGTCGCAGCCAAAGCGGCGCAGATCGCCCACCGGCGCCAGGCCGACACGCAATGTCAGGCCCTGTTCGCGCGCGGCCGTGCCGCGCACGCGGGCCAGCGCCTGGCGCGTCGCGTCCAGGTGCTGCGGCGGCACCATCAGCACCGCGCCGTCGCCGCCGAAGAGGAACGGAATCGACTGCGGCGCGCACAGGTTCTTGGCCGCGGCAATGGCCATCGCGGCCACGAAGTTCACCGTCTTGTGGCGGCCGGCGGCGATGGCGCCTGTCGAATCGACGATGTCGGTGACGGCCAGCGCCCAGTCGTCGGGTGCGGCACTGAAATGTGCGGCGTCGAAGGTGTCGCGCGCGTGGCGCAGCGCCGGCAGGCTGTCGAAGAAGCCGGGCTGCCGAGCAGCGGTCGGGTCGGCAGGCGGGACCATCGAAGGTGTGGGCTGAAAGCTCGAACGGCGCGGCACAGCGCGCCATCTGCATCGATCTTATCGCCGCTGGCGCACTGTTCGCCTGGCGCGCACCTTCCGGATCAACTCGAATCAAGCGGGCAACAAAGTAGCCCGGGCCGCGGCCAGAACCTGGCGACTCAAAGTGTCGACCAGCGCCGACGCGGCGCGCGCATGTTGCCAGTGCAACGGCACGTCCAGCGGGGTATCGGGCACCAGTTCGACGAGCGAGCCATCCGCCAGGTGAGAGGCGATCAGCGCCTGCGGTTGCAGGCCCCAGCCCATGCCGGCCACGGCCGCGGTCACGAAGGCCTGGGGCGAGGGCAAGGTGTGCCGGGGCAGTTCCACATGCCTGTGGCACAGGCGCCGCACCCAGCGCGCCTGCAACTCGTCCTTGGTGTTGAACACCAGGCTCGGCGCCTTGGCCAGACTGCCGGCGCCCACGCCGCTCGCAAAATGGCGCGCCACGAAAGCCGGACTGGCGGCCGCCAGGTAGCGCATCGCGCCCAGCGGCCGGCTGTTGCAACCGGCGGCAGGCCGCGCGGTGCCGGTCACGGCAGCGAGCACCGCGCCGCTGCGCAACCACTCGGTGGTGTGGTCCTGGTCATCCACCGCCACCTCCATCAGCACCGGGGCGCCCGCCGCGAAGGCCGCAATGGCCGGGGCGAACCACGTGGCCAGGCTGTCGGCATTGACCGCAACGGGCAGCGCCACCCGGGTGATGCCCTTCGCAGCCAGCGCCGGCAGCGTCCCTTGCAGTTCCTGCTCCAGCAACCGCACGCGGTCCACGTGCTGGCACAGGCGCCGGCCCGTGGCGGTGGCCCGACAGGGCTGATCTCGCACGACCAGCGCGCAGCCCACGCGCTCTTCGAGCAGCTTGATGCGCTGAGACACCGCAGAAGGCGTTACATGCAGTGCGAGAGCCGCGCGCTCGAAGCTCCCCTCTTTGATGACGGCAGCCAATGCAGATAGTGCCGAGTAATCCAGCATGGAATTAGTTCTACTACATCAGCTTAAGGCAAGTTAGTTTGCCTTCATATGCTGCCGCTGGCAAGCTCGCTGCTTCATGACCCTGACTCAAACCACTTCGCTCGCCCTCCCGGTGTTCATCCAAGCGCTGATGCTCAGCCTTGGCCTCATCGTGGCCATCGGCGCGCAGAACGCGTTCGTGCTGCGCCAGGGCCTGCGTCGCGAGCACGTGGGCAGCGTGGTGTTGTTCTGTGCTGTGGCCGACGCCGCCCTCATCGCCGCGGGTGTCCTGGGCATGGCCCAGGCATTGGGCGAGAGCCCTCGCCTGGCGCGTGCCCTGGCGTTGGCCGGCGCCGCCTTCCTGGCGGCTTATGGATGGCAAGCCCTGCGCCGCGTGCGGCATGCGCAGCAACTGACGGCGGCCGCGGGCGGCGAAGGTCTGCGGCGGAGCGCCGCGGTGGCACAGGCAGCGGCCTTCACGCTGCTCAATCCACATGTCTATCTGGATACGGTGCTGCTGGTGGGCAGCATCGGCGCGCAGCAGCCGGCCGCCTTGCGCGGCTGGTTCATCGCGGGAGCCAGCAGCGCGAGCCTGCTCTGGTTTGCGCTGCTCGGCTTCGGGGCGCGGTGGCTCGCCCCTTGGTTTGCCCGGCCCAGGGCCTGGCAGGTTCTGGACGGCCTGATTGGTTTGACGATGTTCGTGCTGGCGGCGCTGCTGCTGCGGCACGCCCTTATCGGACTCTGATCGCGCGGGTCCCTCTGGATTGAATTGCGACCACCTTGTTCGCGGGGACGACAAGTGCGGCGACACGGTTCACACTTCGCAGCGATGTACCGCCTTCCCACAAAACCCCGCCTCACCGCCGGCAGTTCGCCTAGTTCGACGCGCCACGGTGGCGTCGCGCTGACGGTCGTGTTCCTGGCGCTCGCCGCACAGACCCCCAGGGCAGTTCTGGCGCAGACTGCGGCGCCTACGCTTACCGCCGCGCCGACGGCGTCGGCCGCGAAGGTCGACGCCGACGCGCTCGCGCGATGCGAGAGCGCCGTGCGGCAGGCGCTGGTGCCGCAGGCGGCGACCTCTGCCGAGCTTCGCTTCTCGGCCACGCCGCCGGTGTCGCGCTCGCCGTCCGACGGAAGCCAGATCGTTCTGCAGGGCGAAGGGCAATGGCGTGAGGCCGCGACGCTGCGCAAGTTCAAGTACAGCTGCAACCTGGACCCGCGCAGCGGCGAGGCTGTCGGAGTCGTGATCCGTCAGACGGCCCCGCCGCTGGCAGCGCAGGCCCAAGCGAAGCCGATCAAGGATCCCGACCTCAGCCATCTGTCGCCGTCGGCTTGCGAGTCGGGAGCGGCGGTGGCGCTGCAGCAGCGCTGGCCGCGGGCGTCCCAGATCACCTTCGACCCCGAGACCCGCAGCCTGACGCAGCAGAGCGCTTCGCGCGCCGAACTGCACGGCCAGGGCCGCGCACGGCCTGCACCGGAGTCACCTGTGCTCGTGCACTTTGGCTTCGATTGCACGATCGACCCGCGCGACGGTCGGGTGATCGGGATGCGCCTCAGCGGCTGAGCGCCTTTGCACGGGCGCGCAATCCGAAGTCAGGCCGCGGAACCGTGTCGCTTCAGGTAGCGCCGCATCGCCAGCGAGGCGCGGTCAGCATGCAGCGAGATTTCGGGCTGGCGTTCGGCATAACCACCGAGCAGCGACTCGATGGCTTCCAGGCCGTCCACGTCTTCCTGGAAAGCCTTGCGCAACTGCTCGTGCATGAACTGCGTGATCGTGTCGTCCTGCAGCGCGAAATTGCGCGCGTGCTGGATGAAGTAGTGCGTGCTCGTCGCCGTCTCCGGCGTGACGATGTGCGCGGTGCGGATGGCACGCGACGGCTGCTCGGACTCGGGTTTGTCGCAGGCGTGGAAGCGCACCGCCACGACGTGCAAGGCGGGTGAGTGGAAGGTCGATTCGGCGATGCGCGCCGCATCCACGCCTTCCAGCCCGGTCGGCTTGGCCCACAGCGGCGGCAGGCGCGTGGGCATGACGGTGCGCAGCAGCGTGAAGCGGCCGGCCGCTTCGTCGAGTTGTGTTTCGTAGGGCGCCGACGGCGTAGTCGGGCGTGCCGAAGCTGTTGGCATGCAGAAAGCTCAGGTGCGTCAGGTCGAGCAGGTTCTCGTGCAGGCGCACGTAGCTGGCCTTCAGGTGCATGCGTTCGGTCGACGAGACCCAGGCAGCGATCGTCCATGAAATCCTGGTGCGGCACATGCGCCACGTCGGCCTGTTCGGGTGCGCCCATCCAGATCCACAGCAGCCTGCCGCGCTGGTGCAGCGGAAACGCGCGCACCATCGCGCCGGGCGGAATCTGCGCCTGCGACGGCACCTGCTGGCAGCGGCCCGTGCCGTCGTAGCGCGCGCCGTGATATCCGCAGACAACGCTGTCGCCGTCGATCGTGCCGCGCGACAGCGGAAACGAGCGGTGCGCGCAGCGGTCTTCCAGCGCCACCGCCGTGCCGTCGAGCTTGCGGTACAGCATCACCGGCACACCCAGCAGGCGGCGCGCCAGCGGCTGGCGCGTCACTTCGTCGGCCAGCGCGGCCACGTACCAGGCGTCGCGCACGAAGGGCGTGGTCTCGTCGGCCAGCTCCCGCTGCATGCGCAGGGCGGCGTCGCGGATGCGGTCTGGCATGGCGGGCATGGCGGTGTCTCCGGTCGTTCGGCGCTGGCTCAGATTGTCTGCCTTGTCGATGCGGCAGCGTGCTCGACTGGCGGCTGCTACGCTACTCGCACCGACCGCCTGAAGGAGCACGCGCATGGACTACACCCGCCTGGGAAACACCGGCCTGCAGGTTTCCCGGATCTGCCTGGGCTGCATGACCTACGGCGTGCCCGATCGCGGCGCGCACCCGTGGACGCTGGACGAGGCGGCGAGCCGGCCGCTCATCCGCCAGGCGGTGGAAGCGGGCATCAACTTCTTCGACACCGCCAATGCCTATTCGGACGGCACGTCCGAAGAGATCGTCGGCCGTGCGCTGCGCGACTTTGCGCGGCGCGACGAGATCGTCGTTGCCACCAAGGTGCGCTACGCCTCGCGGCGCGCGCCGAACGTCGGCGGGCTGTCGCGCAAGGCCATCCTGCACGAGATCGACGCCAGCCTGCGGCGCCTGGGGCTGGAGCATGTCGATCTGTACCAGATCCATCGCTGGGACCCGCACACGCCGATCGAAGAGACCATGGAGGCGCTGCACGATGTGGTCAAGGCGGGCAAGGCACGCTACCTGGGCGCGTCGTCGATGTTCGCCTGGCAGTTTGCCAAGGCACAGCAGGTGGCCGCGGCAAACGGCTGGACGCGCTTCGTCAGCATGCAGCCCGAGGTCAGCCTGCTCTATCGCGAGGAAGAGCGCGAGATGCTGCCGCTGTGCCGCGACCAGGGTGTCGGCGTGATCCCGTGGAGCCCGCTGGCGCGCGGGCGTCTGGCGCGGCCGTGGGGCGAACACACGCCGCGCATCGCCAGCGACGACTTCGGCGCCACGCTTTTTGCGCATACCGAGGCCAACGACCGCCTCGTGGCGCAGGCGCTGGCCGCGGTGGCGCAGCAGCGCGGCGTGCCGCGGGCACAAGTGGCGCTGGCCTGGATGCTGCAGAAGCCGGGCATCACCGCGCCGATCGTCGGTGCGTCCAAGGCGACGCAGCTCGAGGATGCCGTGGCCGCGCTGAAGATCGAACTCCATCGCGACGAGGTGGCGGCGCTGGAAGCGCCGTACCTGCCGCACGCGGTGGTGGGCTTCGAGTAGCCCCGCGCGCGCCTGAGGGCGATCAGGTCTGCGCCAGCGTTTCAGCCTGACGTATCAACGCCAGCACCGCCTGCGCATCGTCTTCGCGCGCCAGCAGCGCCAGACTCAGGGTCGCCAGCAGAAGCTGGGCGTGGTCCGGCCCGACGCGACCCAGCGCTTCGCTGAGTGCGGTGTAGCACTGGTCCAACTCGTCCTGGGTCACAAGTTCGTCCCTGTAGCCGCGTCGCCCGATGGGCGACCGTAGCCGCCTTGTCGGAACGTGTCCAGCGCCTGCCCCAGGCCCTGCAGCTGCGGGCGGGTCCAACGGCCCAGCACATAGCCGTCCGGCCGCACGATGACGATGCAACCCTCGCGGGCCTGGTAGCGGCTCCAGACCTCGCCAGCCTCGTCGAACAAGGCCTGACCCGACAGCGCGGCGCGCGTGCGCACGATGCGCCACAGCTCGAGCGCGCCCGGCCCGTCGCGCAGCGCGGATTGCAGCTGCAGCAACTCGGCGGGAAGTTCGGGCGCGTCGCTGAAGCACAGCGCGACGAAGCAGCGGCCGAAGAGTTGCGAAAGGTGGCGGTCGCCAAGAAGCGCCTCGGGCGCGGGGTCGCCGGCACGCGGAGACAGCGCCGCATCCGGTGACGCGGCGTTCAAGGGCGAGCCTTCATAGCGGATCGGCGCCGACTGCCGCGGATTGATCAGCGAGCGCAGCGGCGCGGACTCGCACCGCCAGGCGCAAGCGCCGCCTCGCGCATCAGCTTGAAGCCGAAGTGGGCGGCGCCATGAATTCGGTGCTCTTCGCGCCATAGGCGATGTTCTCGCGCGTGGCGTGCACGCGCTCGGCCGAATACGAATCGAGCAGCTCGTCGTGCGCCTGGCCTTGAATCACCAGCGCCAGCTTCCAGGCCAGGTTGCCGGCATCGTCCAGGCCCGAGTTCAGCCCGCGCACGCCGAAGATCGGCACCAGGTGCGCGGCATCGCCGGCAAAGAGCACGCGGCCATGGCGGTAGCGGTCCAAGGTCAGGCACTTGGCGTTGTAGATCGAGATCCACAAAGGCTTCCACGGCGCGGTCTCGCCGATCATCTGCAGGTGGCTGCGCACACGCGGCAGCACGTTCTCCGGCTTGACCGCTTCCACCGCGTCTTCGTCGTCGCGCGATCTGGTAGTCGATGCGCCATACGTTGTCGGGCTGACGGTGCATCAGGATCGTCGAGCCGGGATTGGACGGCGGGTCGAACCAGGCCAGCCGCTCCACCGGCCGGTGCGTGTCCTGCTCGATGTCGACGATGACGTAGCGGCCTTCGTACTGCGTGCCTTCGAAGGCCAGGCCGCGTTGCTCGCGCACCGTGCTGCGCCCGCCGTCGCAGGCCACCAGCCAGTCGGCCCGAATCGAGTGTCGGCTGCCGTCTGCGGCCGCCACGCGCACATCGACATGCTGCGCCTGCGGCTGCACTTCGGTGACGCGGCTGGACCAGCGCACATCGACCGGGCTGCCGGCCGCGACAGCGGCGCGGTGCGCATACTCCTCGACGTAGAACTGCTGGATGTTGAGCATCGGCGCAAAGCGTTGGCGTCGCATCGCTGGGCATCTGGAAGTGCAGCACCTCGGCATCGCGGAAGAAGCTGCGCCCTCCTGTCCATGGCAGGCCCTTGTCGAGCAAGGCCTGGTCGGCGCCGAACCAGCCGAAGATCTCCTGCGAGCGGCGCGAGATGCAGATCGCGCGGCTGCCGCTGCAGTAGGCCGCGTCGGCCTCGATGACGACGGTGCGCACGCCGAAGCGACCCAGCAGCGCCGCCAGGCTCAGGCCCACCGGGCCGCCGCCGGCGATGAGCACCGGAACGTGTTCAGGGGACGTTGGCGCGTTGCGGGTCATCTCATATTCTGTCCCGGGCGCACGCCGCACCGTCACAGGCGATGGCGCGCCACCGCCGGGCGCCGAGGCCGGCCGTGCCCCGCGGCGTCAGCCCGAGCCGGCCGCGCGCGCGTCGAAGCGCCAGCTCGACACCGCCGCGCCGCCGAAGAAGGCTTCTTCGTGATAGACGCGTGTCGCGCGGTCATCATGCGCGGCGCCGACGGCCACCATCAGCGGCAGCAGGTGGTCTTCGCGCGGGTGCGACAGGCGCGCGCCAGGGGCTTCGGCCCAGCGCTCGATCGCGCGGTCGCGCGCGTCGCCGGTCGTGCCTTGCAGGGTCTGGTCGAGCCAGTCGTCGAAGGCCTTGGAAGGCAGCGCCGCCGCCGGCCCCCACATGCGCATGTTGTGAAAACTCAGACCACTTCCGATGATGAGCACGCCCTCGTCGCGCAGCGGCGCGAGCGCACGGCCCAACGCCAGATGCGTCGCCGGGTCGTAGCCGTGCTGCATCGACAGCTGCACCATTGGTATGCGGGCTTCGGGATAGATCACGCTCATCGGCACGAAGGCGCCGTGGTCGAAGCCACGCTCGGTGTCGATGCCGCAGCGCAGCCCGGCGGCCTGGGCCAATGTCACCACGCGCTGCGCCAGTGCGGGCGAGCCCGGTGCGGGGTACTGCACTTCGTAGGTATGGGCCGGAAAGCCGCCGTAGTCGTAGAGCATGCCGGGCCGTGCGTGGCCCATGACCGTGAAGTCGGGCTCCTCCCAATGCGCCGAGATCATCAGCACCGCCTTGGGTTCTTGCCCAAGCTGGTTGGGCATGTCGCGCAAGGCAGCCTCCAGCACGGCATGGGTCTGCCGCGAAGGGCCGCTCATGTACGACCAGGGTCCGCCACCGTGAGAGATGAAATACGTGGGCAACATCCCTGCCGCGCTCAGCCGTAGTCGCGGATCCATTCAATGCCCTGCGCATGCGCGGCGTCGATGGCGGTTTCTTCGCTGTCGTGCTCGCCACGCTCCACGGCAATCACGCGCGGCCGCCGGGGCCAGGACTGGCGCGACACCACCAGGCTGGGCACGAAGCGCCCGCTGTCGATGACGGTGGCGCTGCACTGCAATTCGTAATCCTGGTGCCGGAAAAGCCGGGGGTTGTCCATGTGTGTGGCGGAGGCTGTGAACAATGCGGGCAGTATGCGCCCAATGCACCGGCCGCTTGTTGCCAGGTGAACGGCTGGGGTGTGTTGGATTGGCGCGATTTGCCCTCCATCGGCAGCGCACAATGCGGCGCATTTACAGGAGCAGCGCATGCACGACATCACCCGCCGCCGGGCCCTTCAACATCTGGCCAGCGCCACTGTGTTGGGGGCCGTCGCCACCGCTGCGCGCGCCCAGGCTTGGCCGAGCAAGCCGATCCGCCTCGTGGTGCCGTTCGCGCCCGGCGGCAGCTCGGAGATCGTCGCGCGCGCCACGGCGCAGGAAATGGCCAAGCTGCTGGGCCAAAGTGTCTATGTGGACAACAAGCCCGGCGCCGCCGGCAACGTGGCCATGGGCGAGGTGGCGCGTGCCGAAGACCAGCACACGACGATCCTCGGCCACATCGGCACGCTGGCCGTCAACCCGTACATCTTCGACAAGCTGCCCTACGACCCGGTCAAGGACTTTCGGCCGCTGTCGCTGCTGGCCAAGGTTCCGAGCCTGTATGTCGTGCGCCCCGAACTGCCGGCGAAGGATCTGAAGGATTTCATCGCGCTGGCCAAGGCCAAGCCGGGCACGCTGAACTACGGCTCGGCCGGCAACGGCAGCGCTGGCCACCTGGCTTTCGAGTACCTGAAGATGGCGACGGGCATCTTTATCGTGCACGTGCCCTATCGTGGCACCGGCCCGCAGTTGACCGACCTGATGGGCGGGCGCCTGGACGCCGCGGCCGTGGGCGCGCCGGCGGTGCTGCAGTTCATCAAGGCCGGCAAGCTGCGCTGCATTGCCACCGGCAGCACACAGCGCCTGGCTCAATTGCCGGATGTCCCTACCGTCGCGGAGCAGGGTTTCCCCGGTTTCGAGATGACGCAGTGGTATGGCCTGCTGGCGCCCGCCAGCCTGCCCGCCGCGCATGCCGAGCGCTTGTCGGCTGCGCGGCCAAGGCCGTGCGCGAGCCGGCGGCGGCCAAGCTGCTGGAAAGCGACGCCGCCATTCCCATCGGCAGCACGGCACCGGAGTTCGCAGCTTTCATTGCCGCCGAACAGAAACGCTGGCGGCCGGTGATCGAGCGCGCACGCATCAAGCCCGATTGAGCGGGTCGACGGCGCCCGCCGCCCTTCGATCCTCTACCTCCGGCAAGGGGCCGCACGCCGGGTCAATGCAACGGCGGCGGCTTGTCCTGCAGCGTGTCGTCCTGCGGCCTGTGCTGGCGAGCGCGAAGCGCCAGCGTCTTGGCCGCCTGGCAGCGGCGCACGATCTCGACCAGCACGCTGCCGGTCCAGCCGAAGGTGAACAGGCCCGACATCGCGATGATCGGAGCGAGCATGTGCCAGCCATCGGGCAGCACGAAGTCGCCGTAGCCCACGGTGGTGTAGGTGTTGGCCGCAAAGAAGCCGGCGGCGCGCCAGTTGCCGACCAGCCCGCTGTAGACCAGCGCGGCCGACCAGACCCAGATCTCCAGCAGGTGCAGCAGCAGCATCAGCATCACGACGATGCCCAGCAGCAGGTCCGGCCGCCAGGTGCTGGTGCTGTGGCCCAGTTTCTGGATGCGCACCTCGAAGCGGTCGGTGAGCATGCGCATGCCGGTGGCGTGGATCAGCACGATCAACAGCAGCATGCCGCCGCCGAAAAAGAAGTCCGGCACCGGCATGACCTGTTCCATGTGCTGGATCAGCGGCAACTCGGCGCCCAGTGTCTCGACCCTGGCTAGCTCCGACCGGGCCTGCCCCGGTGCCTTGGACAGGGCCTCTGCGCTCAGGCTCGTGGCATCGGCGGGGACGGGCATCGATTTCGCCATGGACGGCAGCCTTGCGTCGGGTCACCGCCAGGGGCCGGCGGTTTGGGGCGACGCATGATATCTGTTGGGCCTGTCGCGCTGGCGCAGGCAGACCCATGCGCTCACGCGACAATGGGCGGCCGCGCGCGAGCGCACTGCCGCGCCGCCATTCCACCCTCAGCACAAGGGCTTCGCCATGGATCTGCAACTACCCATCGTCATCATCGACGAGCTGGCCGAATCGGTCGTGAAATCCACCGCCACGCTGGACCTGGCGAGCGGCGAGATCCGCGGCGTCCAGTATCAGGACTACGACGTCGAAACCTTGGGCCTGCCGGCCGAGCACGAGGCCTACGAGTTCACCTCGGGCATGCTGTCGAATGCCGGGCGCGACGTGGAGTTCCGCGTCGAGGTGGATGCGATGTCGGGCAAGTATTCGGTCACGGCCAGCGAGTTGCTCGAACTCAAGGGCCGCGCCGCGAAGCTGTTCACGCAACAGCCGGGGCCGAAGTAGCGCCGTCGAGCGCGTATCAACCTTGCGACGGCGTGACTGACTGAAGGCCCCCGCATGTGGGGGCCGCTTCAGGCCTAGGCCCTCGGCTATGCTCGCCGCCAACGCAAACTACCGCTCGAGCCACCCCATGACCCTGCGCGCTGCCATCGCCGCCTCGATGGCCTACGACACTATCATGGTGTTCGAAGGCCAGTTCACCGATCACATCCTTCCGGACCAGATCCACAAGATCAACCTGTCCTTCCTGTCGCCGCGCATGCGGCGCGAATACGGCGGTTGCGCCGGCAACATCGCCTACAACTACAAGCTGGTGGGCGGCGAGCCGGTGCCCATCGGCATGGTCGGCGACGACTTCGGGCCCTACCTCGAGCACTACCAGCGCTGGGGTATCGACTCGAGCTGCCTGGTGCAGGCCAAGGACGCCTACACCGCGCAGTGTTTCATCGTCACCGATCTGCACAACAACCAGCTGGCAGGGTTCCACCCCGGCGCGATGGGGTTGTCGGCACAGATTCCGGTGTCGCAGGCGGGCGAGGTCGTTTGCGGGCTGGTGGGGCCGGACGCCAAGGATGCGATGCAGCTGCATACCAGGCAGATGGCCGACGCGCTGGTGCCCTTCGTGCTGGACCCGGGCCAGAACATCCTGCTGTTCAATGGCCCCGAGCTGCTGGAATTGATCGACCAGGCGCCGGTGCTGGTGTGCAACGACTACGAGGCCGAGCTCATTGCCGACAAGACCGGCCTGACCTTGGAGCAGTTGGCCCTGCGCGTGAACACGCTGATCGTCACGCGTGGCGCCGAGGGCTCGTGGGTGCACCACGATGGCGAGCGCCACACGGTGGCGCCGGTGCGGGCCACCGACGTGAAGGACCCGACCGGGTGCGGCGACGCCTACCGCGCCGGGCTGCTGCTGGCGCTGGCCAAGGGTGTGCCGCTGCTGCACGGCGCGCAACTGGGCAGCGTGCTCGGCGCCATCAAGATCGCGGTGCAGGGCTGCCAGAACCACAAGCCCACACTGGCCGAGATCCGCGCCGGCTACGAGGCGCAGCTACGGGGGCTGGCCGTTCTGATCCCTCGCCAGGCGCCATGTCCCTCGACACCTGGCTGATCTACCTGCTGGCGGCGACGGGGCTGTCGCTGTCGCCCGGCCCCAATGGCCTCTTGGCGCTGACGCACGGCGCGCTGCACGGCCGGCGCAAGGCGCTGTACACCATCTGCGGCGGTGCGCTGGGCTTCGTCATCGTCATCGCGCTGTCGATGTTCGGCATCGGCGCGCTGCTGCAGGCCTCGATGGTCTGGCTGACGGTGCTCAAGTGGCTGGGCGGCGCCTACCTGGTGTGGCTGGGCATCCAGGTGTGGCGCGCGCCGCCGATTGGTCTGGATCTTTCGGCCAGTGTGCCGACGCCGCTCGACGGCGCGTCGATGTTCCGCCAGGGCGCGCTGTCTGCGTTGACCAACCCGAAGGCGCTGCTGTTCTTCGCCGCCTTCCTGCCGCAGTTCATCGACCCGGCGCGCAGCCTGGTGCTGCAGTTCCTGATCATGGCCGGCACCTTCGCGGTGGTGGAGGTGGCGACTGAAGCGCTGATCGCCGGCTTCGCCCAACGCATCAGCCCGTGGCTGCGGCGCGTCGGCCGGCGCTTCAACCAGGCCTGCGGCGGCATGTTCATGGCCATCGGCGTGGCGCTGCCCTTGCGTCCCTGAGCCCATGTCGGCGCGCCAGCGCATCCTCTTCGACACCGATCCCGGCATCGACGACGCGATGGCGCTGCTGATGCTGGCGCGCGATGCGCGCGCCGAGCTGGTGGGTATCAGCACCGTGTTCGGCAATGCGCCGGTGGACGTGACCACCGCCAATGCGCTGGCGCTGTGCCAGCGCTTTTGCATCGATGTGCCGGTGGCGCGTGGCGCGGCGCGTCCGTTGATGCGCGAGCCCCGGCACTTCCCCGTACACATCCACGGGCAGGACGGGCTGGGCGACGTGTATCCGCGTCCATCGCACGATCGTGTGCCGGAGCCGCTGGACGCGGCACGTTTCATCGTCGACATGGCGCGGCGCCACGCCGGCGAGCTGACGCTGGTGGCGGTGGGCCCGCTGACCAATCTGGCGATGGCGCTGGCGCTCGATCCGCAGCTGCCGCGCCGTCGTGCAGCGCGTGGTCGTGATGGGCGGCGCCTTCGGCACGCTCGGCCACTGCGGCAACGCCACGCCGGTGGCCGAGGCCAATGTCTATTGCGATCCGCACGCGGCCGCCGCGGTGTTCGGTGCCGCCTGGCGGGTGACGGTGGTCGGCCTGGACGTCACGCACCAGGTGCTGATGAGCGGCGCCTACCTGGACGCGCTGGGCGACGAGGGCGGTGCCGAGGGGCGCTACCTGCGCGACATCATCCGGCCCTACGAGCGCTTCTATCGGCAACGCACGGGGGGTGGCATCTATGCGCACGACGCCAGCGCGGTGGCCTGCGCGCTGGATGCGTCGCGCTTCGAGCTGCGGCACGGTGCACTGCGTGTGGTCACCGAGGGCCCGGCGACGGGGCAGACGATCCAGTCACGGCACGGCCCGCAGCCTGTGGTGTGCGACGGGGACGGCCTGCCAGAACAGCGCGTCTGCGTGGCGGTGGACGCGGCTGGCGTGCTGGCGGACTTTCGCGCCTGTTTTGTGCGCTGACCCCTGCGCGGCTGTCCGCGGCGGACGGGCGGACTACGGATTGAAGCCTGAGCTCGCGTGGCTTGCCGCTACGGATAGAAGAGTTCGATGGTGTAGCCGGCCACACGCTGCTCGCCCAGCTCCAGCATCGCCTGCACTGCGAGCTCACCGCGCGGCGGCAGGCTCTGCGCAGACTGGCCCAGCTCGGCCATCGTCAGCACACGCCGCGCCATGGTCTGCCCCTGCGTGTCGGTCAGCGCCAGATCGATGGCGGGCATGCGCACCGCGGTCGACGACCGGTTGTGCACGACCAGCGATAGCTGGTATTGCCGGCTGCCTTCCACGCGCACGAGCCCGCTGCTGTCCACACTGAGGCTGTCGATGCGGCGCGGCGCTTCGATGCGGCAGCCCATGGCGTTGCAGGCCGCCCGTAGCCAGGGCCTCGATGCCGGCCATTCGGCCGCCAGGCTGTCGCGATAGTGCAGACCCATCTGCGCCACCAGCAGCGCTGCCAGCACCACCGCCATCAAGGCCAGGGTGTTGCGGTGCGCCGGGTGCTGCCCACGTGCGGCGCGGTCGGCTTGCAATACGAAGCCGGGCGTGGGCTCGGGTTCAGTGGCCGGTTGTGCCGACGCAGCTTGCGCGTCCCCTTGCGATGGCTGCCCCTGAGGATGCTGTTCCGCCGGCGCTTCCGGCAGCGCTTCATGCGGCGCTCCATGCGGCGCTTCAGGTGGCGCTTCAGGTGGCGCCTCGGGCAGCGATTCAGGTGGCGCCTGCAGGTGCGCCTGCGGCTGTCCGTGCAACTGCCCCATCGGGTCTGCCGTCGGCGCACCTTCGGGCTGCAACGGGGGCGCTTCATCAATGGCCTGTGACTGCGGCGTCGCCGCGGCGGGGGCGGGTTCTACCAGGAACGCCGGCATGTCGTTCTCGGCGTCGGCGGGCATCGATGCCGGCACCTCGGCGTGCGGCACGCCTTGCGCTGCGATGGCTGTTGTGTCGGCCGCCGCCGCGTCGGTCAGCGGCTGTGCTTCGCTTTCGGGTGCCCACAACACCGCCGGCCGGCTGGGCGGCGCCCATGCGCTGTTGACGCGCGCCGTGGCCGGGCTCAACGGCGCCACGCCGGCGCGCGCTGCGTCCGGTGGCGCCGGCTTGTTAGGCGCTGTCTGGCTTGGCGTCGTACCGAGCGTGCGCGGTGGCAGCGCCGCCAGCGCATCGCGGTCCTGCTCCAGATCGAAAAGGCGCTGCCCGGCATTGAAGACCTCGGAGCAGCGCCCGCAGCGCACCCAGCCCTCCGACACCTTGAGTTGATCGCGCACCACGCGGAACACGGTGCCGCAGGCCGGACAGCGCGTGGCCAGGCTCATGGTGTCTTGTGGCCGCAGGCCGCGCTGCGGCTGCCGGTCATCAGGATCCAGCCTTCCTGCGAATCGCTGACCTGCAGCGCCATCCACGGTGCGTAGGCCGTCTTCAGTTCGTCCGCCTGGCGCTCCAGGATGCCGGCCAGCACCAGTTGCCCACCCTCGCGCACATGCGCACTGAGCAGCGGCGCCAGCAGTTTCAGCGGCGTGGCCAGGATGTTGGCCAGCACCAGGTCGTAGCGGCCCTGCGCCTGCTCGGGCAACCCGGCTTGAAGCTCCACGCCGTTGGCCTGCGCATTGGCAAGGGTGGCTTGCACGGCGGCCGGGTCGATGTCCACCGCATCGACGTGGGCCGCGCCGTGCAATGCCGCGCCGATGGCGAGGATGCCCGAGCCACAGCCGTAGTCGAGCACGCGTGCGCCCCGGGTGCCTCCCGTCGCACCCGTGCCAGGACGGCCGCCCACGTCGCTCGCTGCGCCTTTCGCCTCGGACAACACCGCTTGCGTTGCAATCCAGCGCAGGCACATCTGTGTGGTCGGGTGCGTGCCGGTGCCGAATGCCAGGCCAGGGTCGAGCCGGATCACGTGTTGCGCATCGGCCGGCGGCTCGTGCCAGCTGGGCACGATCCAGAATCCACTGGCGATATGGACCGGCGCAAACTGGGACTGCGTCAGCCGCACCCAGTCCTGGTCTTGCAGTGCCCGCGGCGATTGGGCTTGCAGGTCCTCGGCCCAGTCCTGCGCCAGCAGCAGCGTGGCAGCGGCGCTCGCCTGGGTCTCGTCGGCGAACAACGCGATCAACGTCGATCGCCGCCAGCCGGCGTGCGGAGCCGGCATGCCGGGTTCACCAAAAAGTGCCTGCTCATCATCGCTGCCGGCATCGGCATCCTCGACCGAGACCGACAGCGCACCGAGTTCGTCGATCAGCGCATCGGACACCGCTTCGACCAGGGCCTGCGGCGCGCGTAGGACCAGCTCGAACATGGGGTGGCGACTCCTAGCGCTTGTGCTGGCTCAGCCAGCCTTCGAGGTAGTGGATGCCGGTGCCGCCTTCGATGAACTTGGCGTCCACCATCAGCTCGCGGTGCAGCGGGATGTTGGTGTGGATGCCTTCGACCACGGTTTCCGACAGCGCGGTGCGCATGCGCGCCAACGCCTGGTCGCGGGTGTCGCCGTGGCAGATGATCTTGCCGATCATCGAGTCGTAGTTCGGTGGCACGAAGTAGTTGGTGTAGGCATGCGAATCGACACGCACACCGGGGCCGCCGGGCGAGTGCCACATGCTGATGCGCCCGGGCGAGGGCGTGAACTTGTACGGGTCCTCGGCATTGATGCGGCACTCGACGGCATGGCCGCGCATCTGGATGGCGCGCTGCGTGAAGGGCAGCTTCTCGTTGGCGGCGATGCGGATCTGCATCTGCACGATGTCGATGCCGGTGACCATCTCCGTCACCGGATGCTCGACCTGCACGCGCGTGTTCATCTCGATGAAGAAGAACTCGCCGTTTTCGTACAGGAACTCGAAGGTGCCGGCGCCGCGGTAGCCGATCTTCTTGCACGCCGCCACGCAGCGGTCGCCGATGCGCTCGATGACGCGCCGCGCGATGCCGGGCGCAGGCGCTTCCTCGATGATCTTCTGGTGGCGGCGCTGCATCGAACAATCGCGCTCGCCCAGCCACACCGCGTTGCGGTGCTCGTCGGCCAGCACCTGGATCTCGATGTGGCGCGGATGCTCGAGGAACTTCTCCATGTACAGCGCCGGGTTGCCGAAGGCCGCGCCGGCCTCGGCGCGTGTCGTCTGCACCGCGTGCAGCAGCGCGGCTTCGGTGTGCACCACGCGCATGCCACGCCCACCGCCGCCGCCGGCCGCCTTGACGATGACCGGGTAGCCGATGCTGCGCGCGACGCGGATGATCTCCTTCGGGTCCTCGCCCAGCACGCCTTCGGAGCCGGGCACGCAGGGCACGCCGGATTTGATCATGGCCTGCTTGGCCGCGACCTTGTCGCCCATGACGCGGATCGACGCCGGCGTCGGGCCGATGAAGACGAAGCCGCTACGCTCGACACGTTCGGCAAAGTCGGCGTTCTCCGACAGGAAGCCGTAGCCGGGGTGGATGGCCTCGGCGTCCGTCACCTCGGCGGTGGAGATGATGGCCGGCATGCTCAGGTAGCTCAGCGACGACGCCGCCGGCCCGATGCACACCGCCTCGTCTGCGAGCTTGACGTACTTCGCCTCGCGGTCGGCCTCGGAATAGACGATCACGGATTGGATGCCCATCTCGCGGCAGGCGCGCTGGATCCGCAGGGCGATCTCGCCTCGGTTGGCGATGAGAATTTTCTTGAACATGTGCCTCGGCTCGATCGCCCTGGCGGGCTGCGCCCACAGGGCAATCTGGCTTCGCCGAAACGCCTGCGGCGTTTTGGCGAGCGCTGCACATGCGCCAGCGCATGTGAGCTCTCCCGCGCTGAAGCGCGAACGCCGCGGTTGGGGATCAGAATCTTCTTGAACATGGCGATCGCGCTATTCGATGACGAACAGGGGCTGACCAAACTCCACCGGCTGGCCGTTTTCGCACAGGATCTTGGTGATCGTGCCAGCCTGTGTGGCTTCGATCTCGTTCATGATCTTCATGGCCTCGATGATGCAGATCGGCTCGCCTTCCTTGATGTTGCTGCCGATTTCGACCAGAGGCTTGCCGCCCGGGCTGGAAGCACGATAGAAAGTGCCGACCATTGGCGAGGTGACGACGTGGCCGGTTTCCACGGCCGCGGCTTCTGCCTCGGCCGCAGCCGCCGAGGCGGCGGCTCTGGCAACTTCGCTAGCGGCCGGCGGCGCCGCTGCGGTCAAAGGCAGGGCTACGGCCATCGGCGCTGCCGCCATCGGGCTGGCCTTGACGATGCGCACCTTGCCTTCGGCCTCGGTGATCTCCAGTTCGGAAATATTCGATTCCGACACCAGGTCGATCAGCGTCTTGAGCTTGCGCAGGTCCATGGCATTCCTCTAGGGGACGGTTTATTGGGGCTGTGGCGCCTGGCGGGGCCGCTTGGGTCGAAGTCGATACTTGGCTCAGCGCACTTCGATCAACTGCGACGAACATGCATGTTATGCAATCGAACTTCGTCGAACTTTTCTAGCCGCATCAGCGACATAGGCCGAATCAACAATCTGAAGCGCCGGTCACATCCTGTTGCGTCGGCCATTGTGCCCCATCGAATGCGAAACCCGCAGTGCTCAGATTCTGAGATGCGATGGGCCAGGTCCTATGCGTTGTATGCAGTAGCTGGCGTTTTGGCATCTGAAGATAGTGAAATGACGTATCTATGCGTTCCGGCCAGCCTGGCTCAGAGGCGCTTTGCCCAGGCTTCCAGCTCGGCAACGTTCGTTTCGCCCAGCTTGCGTTGCACCACCTTGCCCTTGGCATCCAGCAGCACGGTGAACGGCAGCAGACCGCCTGGATTGCCCAGGCTTCGCGCCAGGTCGGTGCCGTCCATGCCGGCCAGCCCGATCGCGAAACTCACCGGATACTTGGCCAGGAAATCCTGCACCGGCGCCAGCTTGTCGACTGCCAGCCCGATGACCTTGACCCGAGCACCCTGCGCACGCGCGAATCGATCCAGTTCGGGCATTTCCTTGACACATGGTGCGCACCAGGTGGCCCAGAAATTGATCAGCAAGGCCTGACCGCGTTGTTCGGCCATGACCAGTTCGCCACCCTGCGGCCGTGGAAAGCGCTGGCCCCACAAGGCCTCGACGCTGGCGGCCTCGACGGCTTCGGCCTCGGCGCGCCGCCACGACCAACCCACGCCGGCAGCAGCGGCCAGCGCGCCCACGCCGGCCAGGACCCAACGCCGGGAATGACCCGTGCTCAACGGGTCACCCTCATGCCGACGTCGCCTGCAACAAGCGCAGCAGCGCTGCGGTGTCGCCGCGCCAGGTGTGGCCGCGCTCGTCGGGCTTGAGTGCGCCGCGCTGGTCGTCCAGGTCGCGCACGGCCAGGTGCAGCGTCACCCATTCGCCCAGTTCGTTGCAACGCTCGGCCACGTTCAGGTAGTGCACCTCGCCTTCTGCGTCGTTGGACGTCACGTCGAAATCCACGCCCAGGTTGATGAGGGCGATCTCGGCTGACTTGGAGTCGTCGCAATACAGGTCGATGTGGATCGACGACGCCTTGGTCGCCGTGCCGCGCCATACCGCACCACCCAGATGCGGGCGGAACTCGGCCAGGCGCTGCATCCAGCGCAGCGCCAACTGGCGCAGCAAGCGCAGTTCCTGCGGCTGGCTGTCGGCGCAGAACAGCTCCAGATAGGCGCGCACTTCGTCTTCGACGAGTTGGTTGCTGGGCAGCTCGGTACGGCTGCGCTGGCGACGCCCCAGCGTGGCCGCGGCCTTGCGCTTGGCCTGCGCGTACTCCATGCCTTCGTCCACCACCAGCCGCGCGGCGACGCTGGCAATCTCCTCGGCCGACGACACGTTCATGCCGGGATCTTAAGGCGTGCAGCGCTTGCGGCCACGGCCAAACCCTGCGCGCTGGCGCCTGCGCTCAGGGCAGTGCGACCGCGGCCATGCGCGCGGCGATGGTGGCCGCGCGTGCGTTGACATAGGGCGATGCAGGGTTCTTCTCGAAGCGCTTGGGCGCCGGCAGCATGACTGCCAGGCGCGCGGCCTCGTAGGGCCCCAGACGCGCTGCGTCCTTCTGAAAGTAGTGCCGCGCGGCGGCCTGCGCGCCAAACACACCTTCGCCCCATTCCACGTTGTTCAGATAGATCTCCAGGATGCGCTGCTTGGACAGCATCGTCTCCAGCATCAGCGCCAGCACGAACTCCTGCGCCTTGCGCAGCACCGTGCGCTCGCTGGACAGGAACAGGTTCTTCGCCAACTGCTGGGTGATGGTGGAGCCGCCGACCACCTTGGCGCTGGCGCTTGCGGCACGGCTCGGCTGGCGCGCGTCGGCCTGGCCTTGCGCACGGGCCTGGGCGCGGGCCTGGGCCTTCTCGGCACGGGCTTCGGCACGTTGATTCTTCTCCCAGGCCTGCTCGATGGCGTCCCACTCGACGCCACTGTGTTCGACGAAGCCGGCATCCTCGCTGGCGATGACCGCACGCTTCAGGTGGGGGCTGATGTCGGCGTAGTCCACCCACTGCTGGCTCCAGTCGATGCGCTGGCGCTCGGCCAGCAGTCGCCAGACCTCGCTGCGCTGGAAGCTGGTGGACTGCGGATTGACGAAGGCCATTGCACCGATGCGCAAGGCAAAGCTCAGCTGCAGCGCCACCACGCACAGCGCCACGATGGCCAGCAGGCGAAGCCCGTTTGCGCGCCAGGCCTTCACTACGGTGTCGCAGCCGCGTCCAGGCGCGCGCGCAGGCGCTGCAGCACCGGCTGGGTCTCGGGCATGACCTGGCGCCAGACGAAAAACGCCTCGGCAGCCTGCTCGACCAGCATGCCCAGCCCGTCGCGCGGCACGGCGCCCAGACGCTGCGCCCAGGCCATGAAGGGCAGGGCCGATGGTCCGTACATCAGATCCAGCGCCAACGTGCCGGGCCGCAGCACCGAGTCGGGCACCGGCACGGCGGCGCCGGCCAGGCTGCTGGCGCTGCTGTTCAGCACCACGTCGTAGGCCGTCGCGGCCTCATGCAGCCCACTGCCGCACAGGCGCACGCCGAAGGCCGCAGCCAGCGTCGCGTGCCGCTGCACCAGCGCCGCCGCCTTGTCGGGCGTGCGGTTGGCCACATGCACCTGCTGCGGTCGCGCCTCGATCAACGGCCCCAGCACGCCGGCCGCGGCGCCACCCGCGCCGATGAGCAGGACACGGCAGCCACGCAGCGCAGCACCCGCGTTGCGTTCGATGTCGCGCACCAGACCGATGCCGTCGGTGTTGTCGGCCCACCAGCCGCCGGCATCGAAGCGCAGCACGTTGGCGGCCTGCGCCAGTGCGGCGCGCGGCGTGACGTGGCGGGCCAGCGCGCCGGCCTGGAACTTGAACGGCACGGTGACGTTGCAGCCGCGCGCGCCCGATGCGGCAAACGCGCGCACGCTGTCGGCGAAACCGTCCATCGCACACAGCACGCGTGTGTACTCCAGGTTCTGGCCGGTCTGCTGCGCGAACGCGGCATGGATGAACGGCGACTGGCTGTGCGACACGGGGTTGCCGAGCACGGCATAACGCTGCGGGGCCGAGGTGTCGGTCAACTCTTCGCCATTGGCGCTGCCCTGCGGGATCATGGCGCGTTGTTGCTCAGCGTGGTTTCCAGCCCGTCGTCGCGCGTGAAGCGGAAGCGCGAGGTGATGACGATCTGGTCGGCCTGCTTGCGCATCGCGGCATTGAAGGGGCCGAAGGGTGCCGCCGCGCGCACGATGGCCAGCGCCCGCTTGTCGAGCGCACGCTGGCCCGACGCACGCACGATCTCGGCATCCACCACCTGGCCGCGGTTGTCGACGGTGACGTTCATCGTCAGCTCGCCATACAGCTTGCGGCCGCGCTCTTGGGGAAAATCGCGCGTGCCGCGGGCTTCGATCTTGCGTCGCAGTGCGTCGTAATAGAGGGCGTACACCTCCTCGCGCGTGGCCGGGCTGATGTAGCGCTTCTTGGGTCGCGCGCTTTCTTCGTTGATCCGCTTCTCGATCTCGGCCAGCAGGCGCAGCAACTGGCGTCGGCGCTCGTCCTGCTCGTTCTCTTGCGGATTGCCCTGCTCGCGCTTCGGGTCGGGCGGCGGCAGGGCCGCCACCTCGCGCCGGATCTGCGCCAGCAACTGCTGCTGCTCCTCTTGCATCTGATCGATCTTGCGTCGCGCGTCGTTGGGCGCGTCGCCCACTTCCATCTGAGTGGTGGGTGGCAGCGGCGAGGTGGCGCGGCCCTTGGCGGCCTCGCCCCCGCCGGCGAGAGAGGCCTGCGCGATGGCCTGCGCACGCACCGGTTTTTCGTTCGAGCGGGCGTTGACGAGGATGACTTCGAGCGGCGTGTCCTCGAATACGCGGTTGAAGCCCTCCGGGTTGACCACACGCACGGTCAACACGGCGGCATGCACGCCCAGCGACACGAGCAGCGCCCAATGCAGGGTGGTCAGGCCGCGAAACCCCATCGACCTGCCGTGCCTCAGCCTGCGGCCGGCTGCGACGCTGCTGCGTCGGCGCTGGCCGGTTCGTCGATGTCGATGGCCAGGCGCAGCGCGCCGGCATCGGGGCTTTCGTCCTCGGCCTCGGGCTCGGCCGTCTCGCTGTCTTGCGCCGGTGCCGCATCGTCGATGCGCGCCAGCAGGCTGGCATGCAGCTCCAAGGTCAGCAGATCGGTGCCGCCAATGCGCACGCGCACGCGTGTGCCGCGCGGCAGGCTTTCGGTGCCGAGCGCACGAAACACCAGCGGCAGGGTGTCGGCACGGACCAGACCGTCCTTCATGACGGTGGCGTCGAGTTCGCTCACCGCGTTCTGCTCCAGCCAGCGCAGCGTCCAGAAGCGCTCGATGCCGTTCTGGAAATCGTTGTAGGCGGCGTAGGCTGCATCGAAGCCGGAAATGATGGAAAAAAGCGACGCGTCCTTCGCCTTGAAGGGTGCAGCCAGCGCGGCGGTGCGTCCGTGTCGTGCGCAGGCAATGATCTGCCACTGGTTCACCAGGTCGACATAGCGCCGCAATGGCGAGCTGGCCCAGGTGTACTGCGCCACGCCCATGCCGGCATGTGGTGCGGGCCGCGTGCCCATGCGCACCTTGACGCCCGGCGTCAGCGCGGCCTGGCTGCGGTAGATGCCGGGCACGCCGCAGTCGGCGAGCCAGCCGCCCCAGGTGCTGTTGGCCAGGATCATGGCCTCGGCGACGATCAGGTCCAAAGGCGAGCCGCGCGTGCGCGTGCTGATGAGCACGCGCTCGTCGCCCACCGGCTCGGTGCCTGGGCCTTCGAGCCTGAAGTTGTAGTCGGGCCGATTGAACAGCTCGGGCTTGCCGCGGACGACCTCACGCTGCGCCTTCAGGTGGCGTGCCAGGCGGAAGGCAAAGGCCAGCTCGGCGGCGTGCACATAGTCGGCCGGCGCTTCGCCCGTGAGCGTGCTTTCGGTGACCACACTCGTCGAGCTGGTCGTGGCGCAGGTTGCTGGCGATGTGCACGCGCTCGAGCTTGGTTTCGCTGGATTTCACCTCCAGCGTGCTTTCATCGAATGTCACGTAGAGGCTCACGGCGGCGCAGTCCTGACCTGCCATCAGCGTGTAGGCCTGCACCACCTCGTCCGGCAGCATGGTCAGTTTCCAGCCCGGCATGTACACCGTGGAGAGCCGATCGCGCGCCACCTTGTCCAGCGCCGAATCGGGCTGGATCGCCAGCCCCGGTGCGGCAATGTGCACGCCGAACACCACCGTGCCACTGCCCAGGCCCTGTACCGACAACGCATCGTCGATCTCGGTCGTGGCCGAATCGTCGATCGAGAACGCCTGCACCTCGGCTTGCGGCAGCTTGTCCTTGATCGCCGGCACGTCGAGCGGCGGGAAGGCCGTGCCCTTGGGGAAGGTCTCGAACAGGAAACGCCGCCAGTGGAACTGGTAGGGGCTGTCGATGGCGCCTGCCGACTTCAGCAGCTCGAGCGGCGCACGCTGCGCGCGCCGCGTGGCCTCGACCACGGCCTTGTACTCGGGGCCGTTCTTGTCGGGCTTGAAGAGGATGCGATAGAGCTGCTCGCGGATCGGCGCCGGGCAGTTGCCGGCGACCAGCTGCGAGGCCCATTCCTCGATCTGCAAGGCCAGCTGCTTCTTGCGCTCGATGCCCAGCAGCGCGGCCTTGACGGTGTCTTCCGGCGCCTTCTTGAACATGCCCTTGCCCAGGCGGCGGAAGTAGTGCGGCGCCTCGAACAGCCGGAACAGCGCTGCCGCCTGCTTGTCGGTGCCGGCCGCGGGCTCGAAATAGTCGCGCGCCAGGTCGGCAAAACCGAACTCGGTGTCGGGCGCGAACTCCCAGGCCAGGTCCAGGTCGATCTCCTGCGCCAGGGTCTGCGCACGCGCAAACAGCTCGGCCGGCTGTGGCGCGTCGAAGCGCAGCAGCACATTGGCGCTCTTCACCTTGACACGCTTGCCCGAATCCAATTCGACCTGCACCCCACTGTCGGCTTCGGACATCAGGCGACCGGCCAGGAACTTGCCGGCGTCTTCGAACAATGCATACATGGGGCGCGATTGTCGCCGCTGGCTCTGGCTGGCGGCGGAAAGCACCTAACGGGGGCGAGACTTCCGTCTCCCTTCGTGTGTGGGGCCCAGGCGCCTGACGGTGAAGCGCGCATAGCCGGAGCGCATCCTGGTGGGCCGCCGAGGCTGGGTTTCGCAAGGGCTCGGCCGCGCAGCAATCGGGCTTGCACGCGACGCGGTCGATTCGGTAGAGTGATGCACATCACCGCCGCTTGCACATGTCAACGCTCGAATCCCTGGTCGGCCAACGCCTGGGCGGCCTGAGTGGCCACGCCGACAAGGCCTTGTCGCTGGTCTTGCCGGGTGGTCGGCGCCTGGGCCCGGCCGATTCGGCGGTGACGCTGCGCCTGCACAGCCTGGCTCCGCTGGCGCATGTGGCGGCCGGGCAGGTGGGCCGGCTGGCGGAAGACTATGTCGAGGGCCGCATCGACATCGAAGGCGCGATGCGCCCGCTCGTCGACGTGGCCGCGCAGCTGGTGCGCGACGATCCGACACGTGCGTCGGAGCCGCTCGGCCCGCTGGCCTGGTGGCGCGACCTGATGCACCGCGGCCGATCGCGCTCACGCCACCGCGCCGAGGTGGATGCGCGGCAGGTGCAGTTCCACTACGACGTATCGGACGACTTCTACGCACTGTGGCTGGATACCCGGCGCCTGTATTCCTGCGCCTACTTTCGCCGCGCCGAGATGGCACTGGCGCAGGCGCAGGAGGCCAAGCTGGAGCACATCTGCAAGAAGCTGATGCTGCGCCCGGGCGAACGTTTCCTGGACATCGGTGCCGGCTGGGGCGGCCTGCTGCTGTGGGCCGCCGAGCACCACGGTGTGCGTGCCACCGGCATCACGCTGTCGAAGAACCAGCATGCCTACGTCAACCGGCTGATCGACGAGCGGGGCTTGAGTGGCCGCGTCGGGATGCGGCTGCTCGACTACCGCGACCTGCCTGAGGGCGAGCCCTTCGACAAGATCGCCTCGGTCGGCATGTTCGAGCATGTCGGGCGCGCCATGCTGCCGCGCTACTTCGACAAGATCCGCCGCCTGCTCAAGCCGGGCGGGCTGCTGCTCAATCACGGCATCACCGCCGGCGGCACGCGCAACACGCAGCTTGGCGCGGGCATTGGCGATTTCATCGAGCGTTATGTGTTCCCGGGCGGCGAACTGCTGCACATCTCGCATGTGCTGCAGGTCATGGCCGAGCAGGGGCTGGAGGGCCTGGACACCGAGAACCTGAGACCGCATTACGCGCGCACGCTCTGGGCCTGGTCGGACGCATTGGAAGCCCATCTGGACAAGGCACGCGACATCACCGGCGACCGGGTGGTGCGTGCCTATCGGCTGTACCTGGCGGGCAGCGCGATGAGCTTCGAGCGCGGCTGGCTGTCGCTGCACCAGACGCTGGCGGCGCGTCCCACGGGCGAGCTGGAAGGTGGTGCGATGCGCGGCGCACAATCGGCCTACCCGTTCAACCGCGAGTACATCTACCGATGATCTACAAGTTCAAGTCCAAGGCCACCGGCGACCTCATCATGCTCGGGCCCAATGGCGACCAGATGCTGCAGTTGCTGGGCCGCGAACCCGCGCCCAAGGGCATCATCGAGGTGGCCGACATGAGCGCGGCCATCGACGCCTTGCAGCGCGCCGTGCAGGCGGAAGATGCGCGACTCGCCGCCGCGGAAGCGGAAGCGGAAGTGGAGAAGGGCAGCGCGGCGCACAGCGGCATCATCGTTGCGTCAACGGCTGTGGCCGATGGTCGAGATGCTCAAGCAGGCCCAGGCACAGAAGGAAGCCGTCGTCTGGGGCGTCTGAAGCCGCTTGCTGAATCTTCCGCTGCTGCTGCACCATGCCGGCCATGAGCGAGAGCACGCGCATCCTGGCGATTCGTCATGGCCAGACCGCGTGGAATGCCGGCGGACGCATCCAGGGCCACCAGGACATCGGCCTGGACGACACCGGCCTGTGGCAGGCGGAACGGCTTGCCGAGGCCTTGCAGGGTGAAACGCTGCATGCGCTGTACAGCAGCGACCTGCTGCGTGCGCGCCAGACCGCACAGCCGCTGCAGCGCCTCAGCACCGAGCCGCTGCGCCTGGACACAGGGCTGCGCGAGCGCAGCTTCGGCAAGCTGGAAGGCCTGACCTTTGCCGAGATCGAACAACGCTGGCCGCAGGAGGCGGCGCGTTGGCGCAGGCGCGACGCCCACTTCGCCCCGGGCGGCGGCGAGACCTTGACTTCGTTCTACGCCCGGTGCGTGGCCACTGCGGCACGCCTGGCGGCGGCGCATGCCGGCCAGACGATCGCGCTGGTGGCGCATGGCGGCGTGCTCGACATGCTGTATCGCGCGGCAGCCCGCCTGGAACTGAGCGCGCCGCGCAGTTGGGAGTTGGGCAACGCGAGTGTGAACCGCCTGCTCTACAGCCCAGAAGGTTTTTCGATCGTCGGCTGGAACGACCGCATGCACCTGGACAACGTGTAGCTGCAAGACCCCTCGCGGGACCTTGCAGCCAGGTTCGGTGCTTCAGTCGGTCAGCGGCACTTCGCGCCAGTTCAGGCGGCGCAGGCCGACGGGCGTGACGAACGTGCCGGGCGGCACATTGACGCCGCCGGTGTCGCTGCCCGTCATCAGGAAGCGCTTGCCGCCCACTTTGCCGTCGCCGAAGAAGCGCGCGTCGGTGACCACACCCAGCAGCGAGTCGTTGTACGCGACCACGGCGTTGGACGAGTTCACCAGCCGGCTCACGCCCTTGCCGAGGTCGATCGCGTAGACCCGGCTACTGCCCGTAGGTTCGCAGGCGCTGTCGCTCGCGGGCACCATGGCTGCGAAGGCGACGATGCCGTTGAACGAGGTCGAGTCGGAAATGACACGCCAGCCCAGACTGCCTGTGGCCTGGCCCAGATCGACGAACCAGCCGATCTCCGACGTCAGGTTCAGTGTGATCTCCTGTGTCAGGTCCGTCAGTTGCCGCAGGTTGGTGCGCTGGATCGGGTAGGTAAATCCCGCGGGCGGGGTGGCCGCCGGGTTGAACCGTGCGCCCGTGCCATCGATGATGGCGAAGAAGCGCTGCGCCTGCGTGCTGCCCATATCGCTGGGGTGCAGCAACCGCCCGGTGCCGACCGTGACATAGCGGCGATTGGTGCCGGGTTGCGCAATGATCAGCGGACGTGTCGTCACCGCCAGCCGCACGCCCGCGCCGTCGGCCAGCTCGGCCAGCTTCAGCGGTGCCGGGTAGGCCCCGCTGGCCGCCGTGACGTCCAGGCGCCAAAGGTTGCCGTGCAGGTCACCCGCATAGACCGAGTCGGCCGTGCCGTCGGTGCGGTCCAGCAAGAAGGCCTGCACGTGGGCCATGCCGGCCGGGTCACCCACGCTGCCCGCGCCAGTGCCGATCTTCTCCAACAAGGCGCCAGTGCGCGGGTTGACGATGAAGAAGTAGCCTTTGCCATCGGCGTTGTTGTGACCCGATCCGAAGATCACCACCCAGCCGTACTTTCGCGTCTTCACGATCGCCGGCTCGCCATAGGTGAAGCCGAGGTCGGGATCGGTGAACTCCCACAGCACCTTCGAAGCCAGCGTGGCCTCTTTGTCGGCGGCCGTGGCGCCGGTGACCATCGACGCCGGGTCGGTGACGTCCAGCGCATACAGGCTGCGCCCACCCTTGCCCAGGCCACCGATCAGGATCGTGCGCCAGTTATTGCCGCTGCCGCCGACGGTCTTGCCGAAGTCGAGGTCGGCAGCGACCGGCGTGGCATCGACGAAGTTGTAGTGCGTGAAGGTCGGGTTGCCGAGCGCGGCGAGTCCGTTGGTCTGCGGCGTGCCGCTCGGGCCGGCGTACAAGGCGCCCGGCACGTACGCGAACAGCTCCTTGCCTGCGTTGGCACCGGTCAGCGCGCCGTTGACGGCATGCAGCATGCCGGCGTTGGTGCCGACATAGACCATCGTGGGACGCGAGGCGTAGGTGGACTTGAAGGCGGCGTAGCCGGCGTTGGCCGCCGACGAATAAGGCGAGGAGGGCGGGCCGACCGGGCGCGCCTTCGAGCCGACGATGTCGCCCAGCAGGGTGGTGCGGTCGCGATAGGCCTTGGTGCTGGTGCTGACGGCGGATGACGTTTCGTGCGTGCGATCGCCGCGCAGATAGTTCAGGTAGTTGGCGCTGTCGTCGCCCGTGGCGAAGGCGGTGTCGAGCGTCAGTGGTCTGGGGCGATTGCAGGCTGGCGATGCGGAATGGCACGCCCGCACCTGTGGCGGTGTTGTAGGTGGCAATGACACGCTCCGTGTCCCAGCCTGTGCCGGCGGCCAGGGCGTCGAGCTTGGTGCTGAACTGCCAGTTCTTGGTCAGCAGCGGTACGCCTGCGGTCACCGTCAACTCGCTGGCGACCATTTCGCCGGTCCACGACTCGGCGTCGAACTGCGTGGCGAAGCTGGCGGTACCGGCGGTGGCGATCTGCGGCAGCGAGGTCGAGAACGAGGTGGTGGTGGCCTTCAGCTTCGCCGCAATGCTGGCGAAGGCGCGGTTGAGACCGTCGATCATCTGGTCGGGCTGGCCGGCAGTGAAATAGTTGTCGGGCAGCTTGGTCGAACCCTCGGTGCGTGTCGTGGTGTACCACCATTCTTCGTCGAGGCTGGTGGTGCTGGCTGCCAGCGCGTCGAAGGTCGACGGCACCTCGAAGCCGCCGTACTTGGCGGCCAGGTAGAACTGGTTGTTCGCCACGAAGGGGGCTTCCAGCACGTCGACCCAGTAGGTCGACATGGTCTGCTTGCCGGGCAGATCCGCACGCAGGTCCTGGGTGTTGGCGTGGTAGGCGAGGCCGACCATGCCGGCCGAATTGTTCCGGCCGCTGTAGCTGGTGGCGTTCGGTGCGCCGAGCCCCTGCAATGCGAAGGCCTTGGTGGTGTATGTCCACCGAGTCGACCGTGTCGTTGCCCACCTGGCTCGGCTTCGTCGGCTCGTCGGTCGTGCCGGTGCCGGAACCGGGAAGGTTCTTGTCCCGGTGTGTGTAGATGTCGCCGATGCCGAGCACGAAGTTGCGCTGGCAGGAATACTCTATCGGGTCCTTCCAGTCGGTGATGACCGGGAAGCCGTCGATGAAGCGAGTCTGGTTCGCAGCGCTGCTGCTGCTCATGTCGGTCCAGGCCGGCACGTTGCCCTGGTTGCGGAAGTAGCGCGTCACGGCATAGAACAGCTCGCTGACCGGGTCATGGTCCTTGTGGTTGTTCGTCGTCAGCTGGCCGAACTTGTTCAGGTAGTTGATGACGCCGCTGTTGCTCACCCCTGTCGCCGCTGCGTCGGCCGAATCCGGGTTGGAGTAGAAAACGCCTGTGGCCGGATTCCACTCGGGCCTGGGGCTCGCTGCATCGGGGGCGCCGGGCACGGGCATCATTGGGCCGACAAACTTCTGTGCAGCGCGCAGCACACCCCCGTCACGCAGCATCGACGGGTCGTTGAGATAGCCGAAGGCGCTGTAGCGCATGCGATCGGAGTATTCCTGGATCAGCCCCTCCGGCTTCCAGTTGGTGGCACTGTACTGGCGGCAGTTGCTCTCGAGGAACGCGGGGTCGCAAACCTTCACGCGGACCTCAGCGTGATAGACCGTCGCGCCGTTGGCGTCGGCCTGGCTATAGTGAGTGGAGGCTGGTGGAGCCGCGTTTTCGTTGCCGACGCTGCCGCCCGAAGTGAAGATCAGCCGTGTGCCAGCCCAATCGGTGCGTACGGTGAGCGACCCCCAGGTGAACGGTGTAGCGTTGCTTATCGTGGTGGCGTTGTTGATCGTGCGATGGGGAAACAGATTGCCCTGGCCGCTGTGGCGGGCTCGCTCGAGGATCGTCGTGCCGACCTCGTCGACCTTGCGCAGACCGCCCGTCAGCGCCCAGCGGAACGGGTCGACGGCGATCATCGTTGCCCAGTTGAGGAAGTTTCCGCTCCAGTCGCCATTGACACCGGTGGCGGGACACTGCCGGTCGGAGGCCAGGCCCACCGGGTCGAAGCGGCTCACGCTGGTGGCCGTCTCGGTGGCGACATGCACGTAGCGATAGCACTTGTTGTGGTCGAAGTAGCCACGATACGTGTTGGCGCTGCTGTAGGTGGTGCTCGGGTGTGCTGCTCGCGAAACGGTCGGCCATTCCACCGACAGAGCCAGTGCCAGGTTGCCGGGCACCGAGGCGCTCGAAAACACCGGTTGGTCGGCAAGGGGTGTGGCCGCCAACGTCGCACCGGCCAGCGCCCCAATGCCTGCGGCGAAGGCAGTTCTGCAGATTCGGGTGGTGATCGAAGAGCGCTTCATGGGAAACCTCGGCAGAGCAATCAGATCGTGAACGTGGACTGGAAGAAGGATTGCGTGCGCCGCGGTCCGTCGACGCGGATGCTCACGCGGTAGACGAACTGGACCGGGGGATCCGGTTCTTCGCTGCCAGCACTCTTGCTTTGAGGCGGTGGGCTGGCCACCGCGCAGGCGTCGGCCGAGCCCGGTCCGGTGGTGGTGCACAGCCGGTCGATCACATAACGCACCGTCACGCCCATGTCGGCGGCGGCGATGTCGTTGCCACTCACGCCGACCGCGGCGAAGGCGGCGTCCGACAGCAGCGCCAGCGGCAGGCCTTCGCCGTTGGTCGGCAGGATCGATGCGCTGTAGTTGCTGGCCGTGGTGCTGGCTTCGCGCGCTGCCTCGGAGATCAGGGCGCCGCCTTGTACGGTGGTGAGTACCAGGGCCATGGCGCGCTCGCCCTGGTTGGTCAGGTCGCGCTTGAAGCCGAAGTTGCCTGCGGTGAACAACGAGGTGTTCATCGAGCGCATCAGCGCGATCGAGCCGATCAGCAGCACGACCAGCGCGATCATCGCGAACAGCAGCACGACGCCGCGTTGCGCACGGTGTGTGCCGGTGGAGCGATGGGCAGGTTTCATCAGCGCGCTGCCAGCATCACGTTGCGCAAGGGCACCGTGAATTCGACACCTCGAAAGCGTTGTCGGCGGTCACCTGCAGCGATGTTGTGCGTGTGGTGCACCGCGGCGGGCAGGTCGGTGAAGAGTGCGATCGATGCCGGTGCGACGTCTTCGCGTTCGATGCGGTCGGAGCGCAGCACCAGACCGATGCGAACGGCCATGATGCTCATCACTCGCTGCTGGGCCACGAGCGTGCCGGCGGTGAGTGCCGCCGCAGTGAAGTTGGCGTCAGTCGGTGCCACCCAGTCGTCGATCAGGCCGTCGTTGTCGCTGTCGATGCCGTAGAGCGCGCGCAAGTCGGCCACACCATCGGCCAGCGGTTGCGCGGCGTCGGTGCCATCCAGCCGCAGCATGTCGTAGCCGAACAGCGTGGCGTCTGCGCCCACGCCGATCAATTGCACCGCGGGCCGGTTGCCGGCGGTATTGCCGAGCAAGGACACGAAGGCCGTGTTGGCGACACCGAAGTTGGCGAGCTGCACCGAGTCGATCTCGGACTTGGCGTAGGTCCCGCCAAAGCTGAGCAACTGGTTTGCGCTGCCCACGAACGCGCCGTCCACCTGCTGCACGACGCAGCCGATGCCGTCTTCTGCAACCAGCACCAGATCGTTGCCGCGCAGGCCCACGGTGCTGTTGACGCGCAGGTCGCTGGCGGTGCTGGAACCGAGCTGCACGGCGAGCGCTGTTTCGCCCAGGCCGGACGCGCCGGTGGCCACCGCGAGCACGTCCGAGCCGCCCGTGCCCGCGCCGGCATGAATCAGCACCGGCGCCAGGCGGACCTGTTGCGGCACACCGGCAAACGGCGCCGGAAATGCGCTGGTGCGCGGCAGGATCTGCGCCCCGGCGCGCGCCACCCGCAGCACGCAGCCGAAGGTCTGGCGCCAGTTCTGTGTGAAGCCCGAGCCTGCGCTGCGCAAGTCCCGGTCGAGTGCGAAGGAGATGTAGGCCGAGGTGAGCGACAGGTCGTTCGACGAGGTCAGCGTGCGTTTGCCGGCGTCATGGCGAATCATCACCGTCGTCAGGGCCAGGATCAGGGCCAGGCCGATGACCATGGCCACGAGCAGTTCGACCAGCGAGAAGCCGTGTGCCAGGCCGGGACGCCGGAAGAATCGCGCAGTGCGGTGAGGGAGCGATCTTCATGGTGCGGGTACGGGGATGACCACGTCGGTGACGTAGCGGTTCTCTTCGCCCACTGCGGCGCGTGGTGCACGCCATTGCACGGTGACACGCGCCACATTGGCCGCGACGACGACCGTGCCCACGCCATTGGGCAGGCCGGCCACGGCCGGATCGGCCACGCGGGCGGCCCACGCCGTGACCACGGCCGGATCGAGCGTCACCGAGTTCGCGCCCCACATCGATGTGGTGATTTCGCTGGCCAGCAGGGCCGCGCGTTGACTGTCCTCGGCGCTGACCGAGTACTGCACTGCCTTGGCCATCAAGGAGGCCAGCCCGAGGATGCCGAAGGAGATCAGCACGATCGCGACCAGCACTTCGATCATCGACATGCCGCGCGATGGCCGACCCAGGGTGAAGAGGCGGCGCTTCATGGGCAGCCGTCCGGTGCGGATGACAGCGCCTTGGCCGGGTCGCACATGCGCACGCTGCCGCCCAGCGCCACCAGCACGCGCAGCGGCCGGTCTGCATTGGTACTGCTCAGGTCGAAGGTGCTGGTGCCGCTGGCGTCGAGTGCACAAGCCTCGCCGCCAATGGCCGGATCGGCATTCGCCACCTGGCGGCCGCCCGAGTTGAAACATACGGCCGCCGGACCGGCGATGGTCACGCCGGCGGCAACATCGGAGAGCACGCCGCACTGCACCGCCTCGACCGCGTCACCCGCCACCAGCGGCAAGGTGCGCACGGCCCAGAAGGCACCATTGGCGTCGGCGTCGATACTGTTGTCGCAGGCGGTCTGGTCGGTACGGAAGAACACCACTTGCCGATGGCGCCGGACGGCTTCGGCCTGCGCCAGGCGCAGGCCGTTCTGCAGTCCGTCACTCACCGTTCGTACCTGGGCATTGCGCACCCAGGCCGTGAACGACGGCATCGCCATGGCCAGCAGGATGGCCAGCAACGTGATGGCCACCATCAACTCCACGATGGTGAAGCCCCGTGTGGGGCGGCTGGGGCGCGTCAGCATGTGTCGCCCTTCTTCGTCAGCCACTTGCTCGCGCAGGTGTTCCAGCCAGTGGCGGCCGCCGTGGTGGCGCGCACGTCGGCCTGGTTGACAGTGAAGGCAAAGCCCGACACTGGTCCGCTGCCGGTCGCCAGCAGCGTGAAGGTGGTGGCGTCGGGTGTGCCGGAGCAACTGACGACAAAGTGGCCGAAGGTGCGCGAGGCCGTTGCCGCGGCACAGGGTGTCGTGAAGGCGCCGACCGTGGCGTAGCTGCGGTTGTCCTGGTAGTGGCGTTCCATCTGCGCGCGTGTGGCGGCCAGGCCGCTCGCGGCCTCGGCGAGGTGGCCGCGTGTCACGTAGGCGGAATAACTCGGCACCGCGACCGCGGCCAGGATGGCGACGATGGCGACGGTGATCATCACCTCGATCAGTGTGAAACCGTGTAGGCGATTCCGCTGCATGGGATTCTTTCGTTGCGCTAAGGGCTCGACTTCAGTGCGTCGCATCGTCGGCGCCGGTTACACCGACACGTGGACACGAAGCGGCAGAGCCAGACGTGTTGATCGTATTTATCGGCCACGCGCGTCGCAACTTAAGCGCCGTGCGAAAGCCCCGCATCCGCGGGAGCGGCGCGACCGTGCTTACAAGGTGCCATGTGTGGACGTGCACAAGGTCACGTCGGTTACACGCTGTCGCTTTGCCGTCCTAGGGCCCCCGATCCGGGGGTTGACTGAAGCGTCGCGCCGCGCGGGCGCGCAGGCGCGATCTAGGTCTGGAACAGATCGCCGGACGCGGTTGTCGGCGGCGTCGCACCCAGATGTCGGTATGCGGCCAGGGTGGCGATGCGCCCGCGCGGCGTGCGCTGCAGGTAGCCCTGCTGAATGAGATAGGGCTCGATCACGTCTTCGATCGTGCCGCTTTCTTCACCGATGGCTGCGGCCACGTTGTCCAGGCCGACGGGGCCACCGTCGAAGCGGTGGATCACCGCGTCGAGCAGCTTGCGGTCCATCACGTCCAGACCATGCGGGTCGACATCCAGCATGGCCAGCGCCAGCTGCGCCAGTGCCTGCGTGATGCAGCCGTCCCCCTTGACGTCGGCGTAGTCGCGCACGCGACGCAACAGGCGGTTGGCGATGCGCGGCGTGCCGCGCGAGCGCCGCGCGATCTCGAACGCGCCGCTCGCATCGGTAGGCACGTTCAACAACCCGGCCGAGCGATTGACGATGCGCGCCAGCTCCTCGGGGCTGTAGAACTCCAGCCGCGCGACGATGCCGAAGCGGTCGCGCAGCGGGTTCGTCAACATGCCGGCGCGCGTGGTGGCGCCGATCAGCGTGAAGGGTTGCAGCTCCAGCTTGATGGAGCGCGCGGCCGGACCCTCGCCGATCATGATGTCGATCTGGTAGTCCTCGAGTGCCGGATAGAGGATCTCCTCGACCACCGGGCGACAGGCGATGGATCTCGTCGATGAAGAGCACATCGTTGCGTTCCAGGTTGCTCAGGATCGCGGCCAGGTCCTTGGGCTTTTCCAGCACCGGCCCGGAGGTGCTGCGCAGGTTGACGCCGAGCTCGTTGGCGATGATGTGGCTCAGTGTCGTCTTGCCCAGCCCCGGCGGCCCGAAGAGCAGCACATGGTCCATCGCCTCGGCGCGTTTCTTCGCCGCGCCGATGAAGATCTCGAGCTGCTCGCGCGCCTTGGCCTGGCCCACGTAATCCTGCAGGCCCTTGGGCCGCAGCGCGCGCTCGATGGCCTCTTCGTTGGGCGACGCGGGCGCGGCGCTGACGACGCGGCGCGCGGGTTCGAAGTCGTCGGTCTGGAGGGCCATGCCGCGATTATCGCGACCCGCGCGAGCCCATGGCGCGCATGACAGGCGTCCTATACTTGGTGCCATGTTGAGGGTGCGCAAACATCTGCGGCGGTTTGTCGGCCTGGCCTTGACGGCCATGCTGTCGCTGTCGCTGCTGCCCGCCGTGGCGCATGCGCTCAATCTGGCGCAGGGCGACAACATGGCGCTGTCCGAGATCTGCACGCCGCAGGGCACGCAGTGGGTCGGGCTGGACGGCCAGCCCGTGAGCGACGACACGCCGATGACCGGCGTCGAACATCTGGACGATTGTCCTTACTGCGCGCGCGCATCGTCTGCAGCCGGCTTGCCGCCGGCGCTGCCGGTGCTGCTGCTAGCGCCATCGGCAGGCACATCCGCGCCGCCGCTGTTCTTCCGCGCTCCGCGAACTCTGTTCGCCTGGGCGTCAGCGCAGCCGCGCGCCCCTCCCCAAGCCTGCTGAACACGCGCTGAACGCGAAGCCTGCGCTGCATTGAGCGGCGCGCTTCGTTTGCCATCAATGCGCCCGCTGGTTTACCGCGTCGATGCGGCGCGGCTGAGCCGCCTGCTTGACGCCCGGAGGCCATCGGCGGGGCAGAGGTCTCGACCCCGCCGACCCGACCCCCCAATCACCAAGGAACTCCCATGAGCAATGCTCTGCGATACACCCGATACACCCTTTCCTCGCGCTCGCGGCGCTTGGCGCCTGCGGCGGCAGCAGCGATGGCGACACGGCGTCGCCTTTCTCCGGCTTCGGCGGCGGTGCCGTCAGCGTGCAGTTCGAGGCGCGTGCCGGCAGCTCGGCGGTCAACTGCGCCAGCAACATCGCCGGCCTGGGCACCGGTGGCGTGGCCGCGCGGTTGCAGGACCTGCGCTTCCACATCGCCAATGTCAGCTTCGTCAAGGCCGACGGCAGCGAGGTGCCGCTGGTGCTGACGATCGCGGCCAACGACGACTGGAACGCCAAGAGCGGCAGCGACACGCTGACGCTGATCGACCTGGAAGATGCCACCGGCACCTGCGCCGGGGGCACCACGCGCCATGAACCCGGTCATCAACGGCACGGTGCCGGCGGGCGAGTACGTCGCCGTGAAGATGAACATGGGCGTGCCCCAGTCGTTGAACCATCTCGACCCCTTTGCGCCCGACACGCCGCTCGCACTGACCTCCCCCAGCCTGGGCTGGAACTGGACCACGGGGCGCATCTTCGCGAAGATCGAAGTCACCGACCCCAACCGCAGCACCGCGCCCACCTGGCCAGCGCCGGCGTTCACCGCGCATCTGGGCGCGCTCAGCTGCACCGGCGACCCGGCCGCGGGCCAAGCCGCAAGCTGTGCCATCCCGAACCGCATGGCGTTCACGCTCGGCAGTGCGACCGCGCCCTTCAATCCGAATCTGCACAAGATCGTGATCGACGTGCAGGCCTTGCTGGCAGGCAACGACGTCACCACCAACACGCCCGGCACGGCGTCAGGCTGCATGTCCGCGCTGGACGACCCGGAATGCGTGCCGATGTTCAACGCGCTGAAGATCGCCCAGGCCACCGGCTTGCCGATCAACGGCGGCGCGGGACAGCTGGTGTTCAAGGTTGTAGACCGGTGAGCTTGAGCCGTCGCTCAGCCTGGCTGCTGTGTGTCGCAGTGGGCCTGGCGGCCTGCGGTGGCGGGGAGACGACGGTGACCGACACCACGTCGTCCGCCCCGCCGCCGGGTGGCGTGATGCTGGAACTGCCCGCGCATTTCCCGCCGCCGCGCACGCCCGACGACAACCCGTTGACGGCAGCCAAGGTGGAGCTCGGACGTTTCCTGTTCTACGACAAGCGGCTGTCCGGCAATGGCCGGCAGTCCTGCGCCAGTTGCCATCGACCCGAGCTGGCCTTCAGCGACGGTCGCCTGACTTCCATCGGCTCCACGGGCGAGCCCCATCCGCGCAACGCCCAGTCGCTGGCCAACGTGAGCTACAACGCCACGCTCACCTGGGCCAATCCGGCGCTGGTGTCGCTGGAAGCGCAGATGCTCGTGCCGCTGTTCGGCACCAACCCGGTGGAGATGGGCCTGAACGAAGGCAACCAGGCCGAGGTGATGCGGCGGCTGCGCGACGATCCGATCTACGTGGCAATGTTTGCCGCGGCCTTTGCGCAGGACACGGACCCTTTCGGCTGGGGCAACGTGAGCAAGGCCATCGCCAGCTTCCAGCGCACGCTGATTTCCGGCCGCAGCAAGTTCGACCAGTACCGGCAGGCGCAGGCCACGCTGAACGATGCCGAAGAGCGCGGACGTGTGCTGTTCTTCGGCGAGAAGGCCGAGTGCTTTCATTGCCACGGCAGCTTCAACCTGAACGACCAGATCGTGCATGCCGGCAGCCGGCCCGGCTTTGTCGAGACGCCGTTCCACAACACGGGGCTCTACAACATCGACGGCAAGGGCGGCTTCCCGGTGCCGAATCGGGGTGTCTTCGAGAGCAGCTTCCAGCCCGGTGACATGGGCAAGTTCCGCGCGCCCAGCCTGCGCAATGTCGGCGTGACTGCGCCGTACATGCACGACGGCTCGATCGGCACGCTGGCCGAAGTGCTCGACTTCTATGCCGCGGGCGGGCGCCAGATCACCAGCGGCCCTCTCGCCGGCGACGGCAGAGCCAACCCCTTCAAGAGCGGGTTGGTCACGCTGATCCGGCTGACCGAGCAGGACAAGGCCGATCTGATCGCCTTCCTGCAGACCCTGACGGACGCATGACTTCCTCAGCGATCCGAAGCATGCCGACCCGTTTGCGGCGAAGTAGGGCGGGCCTGCGCGGAGCGCTGCTGGCGTCCGCGTGTCTGCTGTGCTTGTCGCCGAGTGCGGCTCATGATGTGGCTGCGGACCCCATGCCCGAACAGCCCGGCTGGCGCATCGGCGCGGGTGTGGCAGTGACCGCCATCGGGGCGAAGAGACCCGATTCCTTCCGCCACGCTGCCCGGTGTGCTCGATACCGGGCAGAACGCATCGGATCAGCGGGGTCTGGGCCTGGAGCATGCGGCCATCGGCGCCGGCTTGCGCTTCAACGACATGTTTGGCGCCCACCTTGCCGTGGGCTGGCACGCCGGAGAAGCCGCGCATCTGGAGGCGGCCTGGGTGCAGGCGCGCTGGGCCACGGACGCGGCGCTGTTCACGCTGGGCGCGGGGCGTGCCAAGGTGCCGATGGGGACCGTGCTGTCGAGCGCTGGCGACTTCGGCCGCTTCTCACTGGTGCCGCTGGTCAAGCGTGGCTCGTTGAACGACGACTGGTATGACGAAGGTGTCGTGCTGACTTGGCGCGGCGCGGGTGATTCGATGTTGCGCAGCGTCGATGTGGGCGCCTGGCGCGGATCCGGGTTTCCTGGCGGCGGCGATCTGCCGCTGGTGCCGGCACTGCACCTGCAGCTGGGACATGGTGAAGTCGAACTGGATGGCTTTTTTGCCTATCTGCAGCCCACGGGGAGAGGCACCTACGCCCGCGACAGCACGAGCTCGGGTCATACGCATGGGGTGCCGAACTGCGAAGTCAGCCTGAAGGGCCTGGTCTGCTTCGATGGACGCGTCAACTTGCTGGGCGGCAGCCTGAGCTGGGCCTCGCACGATTGGCCGGTCACGCTCGTCGCCGCCGCGTTGTGGCGCGACGAGCAAGGATCGCTGTACTCGCAGAACGGCAAGCGCCAGTTACCACGGCAAGACCTTGGGCGGCTGGATCGATGCGGTCTGGAAGTGGCGCGACAACTGGGAGGCGGCCGCGCGCTTCGAGGCGTTAAGTGCCACCCAGGACCTGTCCGGTCCCGGGGCTGCGCTGGTGGCGGCCGAAGCAGGTCTGGTGCCCAACTGGCCTGCGCGGCGTTTCGCTGTCGCGTTGGCCTACAGCCCCGATCCGGGTTGGCGCCTCAGCGCCGAACTCGGCAGCGAACGCAGCGGCGGAATCGACAATCCGTTCGTGATGCTGCGTGTCGTCTGGACGGCGCCTTGGCTGCTGGCAGGCGCCTGGTGATGGGCCGCCAGATCCGCTCGAGCCACGCAACAAGTCAGGACGCTAAGATCGAAACACTGTTCAGGAGATTGCCATGAAGAGAACGCTTGTCACGCTGGCCGTCATAGCGGCCTTTGCAGTCCAAGCCCAGACCACCATCAAGGACCCCTGGGTGCGCGGCACGGTCGCCGGCCAGAAGGCCACCGGCATGTTCGCGCAGATCACTTCCACCTCGGGCGGCAAGCTTGTTTCCGCGGCGTCGCCAGTGGCCGGCGTGGTGGAAATCCACGAGATGGCGATGGACGGCAACGTCATGAGGATGCGTGCGGTGCCCGCCGTGGATCTGCCTGCGGGCAAGCCCGTGGACCTGAAGCCCGGTGGATATCACGTCATGCTGATGGACCTGAAGAAGGACCTCAAGCCAGGCGAGACCGTGCCGGTGACGTTGGTGGTCGAAGGCGCGGACAAGAAGCGCGAGACCCTTGAAGTCAAGGCGCCCGTCAAGCCGCTCGCCGGCAAGGATCCACACAAGCACTGAGCCCACGCGAGCGACGGTGGAAGGAGTCGCCCCGCCGGCGAAGACCCGGATGCGACGCACGCGCCCAGGATGGCAGGCGACGCTGCCCTCGGTCCTGGTGCTTCAAGCTCGGGTTCGCCCGACTACCGGTTCAAGGCCTTCAGCGCCAGCTTGATGCCGTCGCTGACACCGACGTCGTTGGGCAACGCCTTCAAGGCCTGCGCGGCCTCGCGTTCGTTGTAGCCCAGCGCCAGCAGGGCCTGCGTGATGTCGTTCTGCGCGTCGTTCAACGCCGCAGTCGCGGGCAAGGCCAGGTCGGGGCCGAGCTTGCCCTTCAGCTCCAGCAGCAGCCGCTCGGCCGTCTTCTTGCCGATGCCCGGCACTTTCACCAGCCGGCCGCTTTCCTGGCGGCTGACGGCCGCCGCCAGCTCGGCCACGCTCAAACCCGACAGGATGCCCAGCGCCGTGCGGGGGCCGACGCCACTGATCTTCACCAGCAGCCGGAAGGTCGCTCGCTCTTCGTGGCTGAGAAAACCGAACAGCTGTTGTGCGTCCTCGCGCACCACGAAGTGTGTCAACAGCGTGGCGCGTTCGCCGACGGCCGGCAAGTTGTAGAAGGTGCTCATCGGCACGTCCAGCTCGTAGCCGACGCCACCGACATCGAGCAGCACTTGAGGCGGGGATTTTTCCGCGAGCAGGCCTGTCAGTCGTCCGATCATGGCGCTGATTATGGCTACGGCACGGCGGCTGCCGCCGCCTTCACATCGCTGACGCGATATGAGCCTGCGCCGCAACGCACTCCGTGCGTTGTCGCCAGCTGACGCGCTGCCTCAGCGCCCGAACAACCCCATGCGCTGGGCTTCGAGCGCGGCTTCGGCGCGCGAGCTGACGTTGAGCTTGCGGTAGATCTGCTTGACGTAGTCGGCGATGGTGTGCCGCGACAGCGTGAGCTGCACACCGATCTCGGGCAGCGTGTAGCCCTTGGCCACGCGCAGCAGCACTTCGGTCTCGCGATCGGTGAGCGACACGACAGGCACCGCGGCCGAGGACGCCGACATGGCATGCGGCTTGGACTTGCCGGCAAAGTAGGCCATCACGCGGCGCGCGATCGACGGCGACAGCGGCGGCTCGCCCGAGCTGATGCGCTGCAGTTGTTCGATGATGAGTTCGCGCGCCTGCTCCTTCAGGATGTAGCCGAAGGCGCCAGCCTGCAGCGCAGGGAACAGGTGTTCGTCGTCGTCGTGAATGGTCACGACGACGCTTTGTGTTTCGGGTTGATGTTCGCGCAGCGCGGCGACCACGTCCACGCCGGAACCATCGGGCAGGCCCAGGTCGACCAGCGCCAGATCGAACTTGATGGCCGAGACCAGCCCCAACGCATCGTGCACACGCGCGGCTTCGGAAATGTGCGCATCCGGGAACACCTGCTGCACCAGGCTGCCGAGCCAGGCACGGATTTCGGGCAGGTCTTCCAGAAGCAGGATGTTGGTCATGACGCCCTTTCGGCAGTCGGGGAAAACCATGCTAACAGCCGCTTATGCTGCCTCGGTGGCGCGGTTCAGCGGAAGCGTGAGGCGTATCACGGTTCCATAGCCGGGGCCGGATTCCACCAGGCATTGCCCCTGCAACTGCTTGGCGCGATGTTTCATGCTGGCCATGCCGTGGCCGCGATCGAGGCGGCCGTCGAGCTCCATCGGGATGCCGTTGCCGTTGTCGCGCACCACGATCTGCATGTCGCCGTCGGCGATGCCGCAGCTGATCGAACAATGGGTGCCGCCGCTGTGCTTGATGACGTTGCTCACGGCTTCGCGCAGGATGCGTGTGGTCTGCACGAAGGCGCGCGCCGACAGCGTCTGCGGGTACTCCTCGGGCGGCGCGCTCCAGTCGGCTTCGATGCCGGCCTGGCCCAGGCGCGACACCACCTCGGCGCGCCAGTCGCCCAGCGCATCGAGCAGCTGCACCGGCTTGCCGGTGAGGCCGCGCACCGACAGTCGCATTTCCTCCAGCGCCTCGCGCGCCAGCGTGGAGATGCGCTCGGATTCGCTGGTGTGCACGATGGTCAGCAGCTTGGCGCCCAGGTCGTCGTGCAGGTCGGCAGCGATGCGCTTGCGCTCACGCTCGGTGACCTTCTCCACGCGCAGTTCGGCCAATTGGGTGAAGTTGTGTTCGATCTCGGCGGTGGCCTCGCGGATGCGCATCTCCAGATGCGCCTTGCTCTCCTCGGCCATCTGCAGCGCGCGCCCCTGCTGCTGCAACAGGCGCAGCCCCACCAGCACCATCGCCAACGGCGTGGCCAACTGTGCCAGCTGCGTCCACACCGAGCGGATGCCGAACTTCTGCGACACGTATTCGGCCGCCAGCGCCAAGGTCGCCACGCACAGCAGCAGCGCCATCGGCCAGAACGAACGTTGGTGCGTGCGGTATTGCGTGCGCAGGTAGAACGCCGCCGCAGCCAGCGTCTGCAGCGCCAGCAGCACGTACCAGAAACTGGCCATCGCATACAGGTGCTGCGGCCCGGCCAGCAGCAGGCTCGCGGGCATGACCACACATTGCAGCGGCAGCGCGATGTCGACCCAGCGGTGCCGATACTGCGCGTAGCGCAGCAGGAACTGCACGCTGGCCAGCGTCAAGAACGGCAGCATCGCGCAAAGCAGGAACTCGGCCGTGGCGTTGTCGAAGGGCAGGTCACGCAGCCACAGGCGCGATTCGACAATGGCCCAGCCCACCGACAGCGCACCGAAGTAGGCCAGGTGGCTTTCCCGCCGGTTGATCCAGCCGAGCACGAACATGAAACTGCCCATCAGCAGCAGCGTCGCACTCACGGCTTGCGGCACCGTCACGTTCAGCGCCATCTGCCGCGCGTGCTTTGGCGCCAGCTCCGACTTCGGGCCGATCTCCAGCGCCGACAGCGCACCGGCACGGTGGCTCGACGCCACCTGCGCCAGCGCATGACCCACCACCTTCAGGTCGAGGGAATTCAGTCCCGGCGCAATCAGTGCCGCCGGCAGGCTGACGAGTTGCGGGTGATTGCAGTTGCGCGTGATCGGCTCGCTCATCTGACCGCCGCTGTGCACCCGCTGGCCGTTGAGATAGACCTCGAGGTTGGTGCAGACCTGCTCGATGTACAGCGCCAGCAGATCGCCCTTCTCGCGCAGCCCCGGCGCGGTGAAGCTCAGTCGATACCACACCGGGCCGCTGCTGCCGGGATGGCTGCGCGCCCAATCGTCGGGCAAGTTGACCAGCGGTGCGGGCACATCGGCAGGGAAGCTCGCGCTGTCGGAAGCCACCGATTGCGCCGCGTGGATCGACACGCTCTGCGCCAGGCACGGCATGGCGACCTGCCAGGACAGGACCAGCCAGAACAACACGTGAAGGCACAGCCGCTGCATCGCAGCGCGGATTGTGCAGGAGGGCAGGCGCACATGAAGGCGCGGCGCGCACGGCAGCGCGACAATGTGCGCTTGTTCCGCTTCCCAGCCGTGGGACACACGGCGCGCACCGTGATCCTTCGACATGCCTTTTCGCCCATCGACAACACGCGCCTCGCGCATCTGTGTGGCGCGCTCGATGAACATATTCGGGAGATCGAACGCAGCTTCGGCGTGAGCATCTCGCGCCGCCACGAGGCCTTTCGCATCGACGGCGCACGCGAGGCGGCCGCCGCGGCACTGACCCTGCTGCAGGCGCTGTATCGCGACGCGATCCAACCGATCGATGCGCAGGCCTTGCAGTTGGCACTGCACCGTGCGCCCGCGCCGGCGGTCACGCCCACGCCGGCCGCGGCTGTGTCCACGGCAGCGCAAGGCGCGGGCACATCGGTCGACGCGGGCGAGGACCCGTCGCCCACGCACATCGTGCTGCACACACGGCGCAGCGATCTGCAGCCGCGCACGCCCAACCAGGTGCAGTACCTGCGCCAGATGCTGTCGCACGACATCAGCTTCGGTATCGGCCCGGCCGGTACCGGCAAGACCTTTCTGGCCGTGGCTGCGGCCGTCGACGCGCTGGAGCGCAACACGGTGCAGCGCATCGTGCTCACGCGCCCGGCGGTCGAGGCCGGCGAGAAGCTGGGCTTCCTGCCCGGCGACATGGCGCAGAAGGTGGACCCGTACCTGCGTCCGCTGTACGACGCGCTGTACGACCTGATGGGGCTCGAGCGTGTCACGCGGGCTTTCGACAAGGGCCTGCTCGAAGTCGCTCCGCTGGCCTTCATGCGCGGGCGCACGCTGAACCATGCGTTCGTGATCCTCGACGAAGCACAGAACACCACGTCAGAGCAGATGAAGATGTTCCTGACGCGCATCGGCTTCGGCTCGCGCTGCGTCGTGACTGGCGATGTCAGCCAGATCGACCTGCCCAAGGGCCGCACCAGCGGGCTGGTGGAGGCGCAGGCCGTGCTGGCCGACGTGCGTGGCGTGGCCTTCACGCAGTTCACATCCACCGACGTGGTGCGCCACCCGCTGGTGGCGCGCATCGTCGAGGCTTACGACGCGGCACGCTCTCGTGGCGAGACCGGTTGATGCCGCCCGATGGCGATGAGGCGCTCGGGGCGAAGCTGATGCGGCGGGCACGTCCCACGCTGCGCCTGTCGCTGCAGATGCCCGATGCGCGCCATCGCGCCGTGCTGCCGCGACATCGCGTCGCGCGCTGGATCCGCGCTGCCCTCGACGCGCCGGCCGAGATCACCGTGCGCATCGTCGACGAAGACGAAGCGCGGCACTTGAACCGCGACTATCGCGGCAAGGACTACGCCACCAACGTGCTGACCTTCGACTACGCGCGCGAGCCCACGGTCGTGGCCGATCTGGTGCTGTGCGCCGTGGTCGTCGCGCGCGAAGCCAAGGCTGCGCGCATCACGCCCGAGGCGCACTATGCGCACCTGCTGGTGCATGGCTGCTTGCACGCCCAGGGCCATGACCACGAGACCTCGGTCGCCGACGCCGAGGCGATGGAGTCGCGCGAGTCGGCGCTGTTGCGGTCGCTGGGCTTTGCCGATCCCTACCGGCCATGAGCGTGCCTTGAGCAGCGGTTTGCCGCCCGCTGCCCGCGCGCCGCGAGCGGGTGTCACCTGCGCCCTTCGGAACCCAGGTAGCGCTTGCGCCTGAAATAGACCATCAGGCCGACGCCGACAGCGGCCATGGCGCCGATCGCAGCCCAGATGCCCGTGGCCGAATGGATCAGCGGCAGCGAATCGAAGTTCATGCCGAAGAAGCCGGTGATCAGGTTCAGCGGCAGGAAGATCGCGGTCAACACCGTCAGCGTGCGCATGATGTCGTTGGTGCGGTGGCCGAGCGCGGAAAAATGCATCTGCACCGCGACCTCGGCGGAATGTTCGAGCCGGCGCACATGCGACAGCACACGTTCGATGTGTTCCAGCACATCGCGCGAACGCAGCCGCAGCAGTTCGCGCTCGTGTCGCGCCGGGGCCTCGCTCTCGGTGGGCCATTCGTCCAGAGCGTCGATCCATTCCTGCATTGCGCTGCGCTGATCTTCGCAGGTGTCTTCGAGCATGTGCAGCGTGTTGCGCGCGTCGAGCAGCACCTTCCAGTCGTCGAAGCGGCCCTTCGGGTTGAGCAGCTCGCTTTGCAGCGTGCCCAGTTGCCGCGTCAGCAGGCGGCGCAGTTCGAGGTAGCCGTCGACCATGTGGTTGGCCATGCGCAGCATCAGGTCGGCGGGGCTGGACGGCAGCCGCGCCTGGCCGCGGGCGTCGCTGGCAGCTTGTTGCTGCAGCCGCTGCGCGAAGTATTCGCGCACCGAGCAGTCGGTCGGGTGCACGGTGACCAGCACGCGGTCGAAGACGGCAAAGCCGACCGGGCTGGTGTCGATGGATTCGAGCGCCTTGCGCGCACCGGCCAGTGTGCCGTGCTGATCGTCCACGAACAGCGATGCGCTGCCCGCGCCTGCCGCCAGGCGCCGGAACACCAGCATGTCGTACCAGGAGGTGTAGTCGAAGTGCGATGGCAGCTGATTGTTCAGCAGGTCGGCCACATGCAGGTCGACGAGCTGCCCGCCAGTCCAGTCCTGCAGACGGGCTTGAATCTGCGCGAACCCGAGCTCGAACTCTCTCCGCGCACTGGCAATCCACAGGAAACCGCGCGCCGGCAAGGCGGCCGGCATGGTGTCGAGCTCGACGAACTGGTCGGCACTGACCTGGAAGACGCGCATGCCCGGCGCGCCGCTTCAGGCGTTGCGCAGTAGCCGCGCGGCGTCCAGCGCGAAGTAGCTGAGCACGCCGTCGGCACCGGCGCGCTTGAACGCCAGCAGCGCTTCCATCATGACCGCGTCGTGGTCGAGCCAGCCGTTGGCGGCGGCGGCCTTGAGCATGGCGTACTCGCCGCTGACCTGATAGACGAAGGTGGGTACGCGAAACTCGTCCTTCACGCGTCGCACGATGTCCAGGTAGGGCATGCCGGGCTTGACCATCACCATGTCGGCGCCTTCGGCCAGGTCGAGTGCCACTTCTCGCAGCGCCTCGTCGCTGTTGCCCGGGTCCATCTGGTAGACCTTCTTGTCGCTCTTGCCCAGGTTCTTGGCCGAGCCCACGGCGTCGCGGAACGGGCCATAGAAGGCACTGGCGTACTTGGCGCTGTAGGCCATGATGCGTGTGTGAATCGCACCTTGCGCTTCGAGCGCGGATCGAATCGCGCCGATGCGCCCATCCATCATGTCGCTGGGCGCAACGATGTCCACGCCGGCCTCGGCCTGCACCAGCGCCTGCTGCGTGAGCACGGCCACGGTGGTGTCATTGACGATGTAGCCGGTGTCGTCGAGCAGTCCGTCCTGACCGTGGCTGGTGAAGGGGTCGAGTGCCACGTCGGTGAGGATGCCCAGTTCCGGGAAGCGCTTTTTCAGCTCGCGCACCGCTCGCGGCACCAGGCCGTTGGGGTTGGTGGCTTCGCGGCCATCGGGCGTCTTCAGCGAAGGCTCGATCACGGGGAACAGCGCCATGACCGGGATGCCCAGCGCCACGCATTCTTCGGCCGCGCCGTACAGCCGGTCCAAGGTGCGGCGCTGCACGCCGGGCATGCTGGGCACGTCCTGCGTCTGGTTGCTGCCGTCGAGCACGAATACCGGCAGGATCAGGTCCTGCGGCGCCAACTGGTGCTCGCGCACCAGCGCCCGGGTGAAGCTGTCGCGGCGCAGGCGACGCGGTCGGCTGGACGGAAAAGGCGGCGGTGTCATCAAGGCAGTGTTCCCTGAAATGATGCTGCGGTGCGGAAGAACTCGATGCGGGCAAAGCCGCTTCGAAGGGCCTTGAAGAAGCGGGGAAACCGCTCTATCACAAACCCGTTTTCCTCTGCTAGAGTTGTTACTGAATGATAGCCGCAAGGTGGTCATTCCCTGCTTTTCCTCCCTGAGCAGGTGCCTTAGCGTGATGACAGCGATAAGGCTTGCCGGCCCCGGCCTCGTGCCGGGGCCTCTTTTATTCTGCCCTCGCGCCGACCGGTTTCTGCGCTCGATGAGGCCCCGCGATAATCGGTGCATGAGCAGCGGCTATCTCTGGGTCAAGGCCCTCCACATCGTCTTTGTCGCCGCCTGGTTTGCCGGCCTCTTTTATCTACCACGGCTGTTCGTGAATCTGGCGATGGTGGCAAGCGACAGCCATGCCGAGCGCGCGCGCCTGTTGCTGATGGCGAGCAAGCTGTATCGCTTTTCTGGCCTGCTGATGATCCCCGCGCTCGCGCTCGGCCTGGTCTTGTGGCTGGGCTACGGTGTCGGTCTGGGCCGCGGAAATGGCTGGATGCATGCCAAGCTGGCACTGGTGCTGGGCGTGCTGGCCTATCACCATGTCTGCGGCCGCATGCTGCGACGCTTCGAGCAGTTGGCCAATCGCCGCAGCGAGCGCTGGTATCGCGTCTTCAACGAAAGCTCGGTGCTGCTCTTCGCCGCCATCGTGGTGCTGGTGGTGGTCAAGCCCTTCTGACGCGGGTGGCCCTGTCCTTGCGCCAACGCAGTGCGGCGGCCCCGCTGGCACTGGTCTATGCGGCGCTGGTGCTGTATGCGAGCCTGTACCCGTTTGTCGGCTGGCGCTGGCCGCCCGGCCCCACGCTGGGGGCACTGCTGGCACTGCCGTGGCCGCCTTGGCGCGACCCCTTCGATGTCTGGTTCAACATGCTCGGCTACATGCCGCTGGGTGCCTTGTTGTATGTCGCGATGGTGCGCGCGGGCCGCCCCGGCTGGTTGGCCGGATTGGTGGCACTGCTTGCGGCGGGCGCACTGTCCTATGCCACCGAGGTGACACAGCAGTTCCTGCCCGGGCGTGTGCCCTCGCGCGTCGATTGGGCCTTGAACAGCGCGGGCGCCGCGGCCGGCATCGCGCTCGCGGCGCTGCTGCAGGGCCTGGGCCTTCTGCATCGCTGGCAGGCCACGCGCGAGCGCTGGTTCGTGCGCGACAGCGCCGGTGGCCTGAGCCTGCTTGCGCTGTGGCCCGTCGGCCTGCTGTTTCCGACGCCGGTGCCCTTCGGCCTCGGGCATGTGGGCAACCAGTTGCGCGAGACGCTGATCGCGCTGTTCGATGAGGCACCCTGGGCCGCGCGTCTGGTCAACCTGCTTCAAGACTCCGCCAACTGGGCGGAGCCCTTGCCGCCTTTGTCCGAGGGCATGGTGCAGATCCTGGGTTTTCTCGCACCGTGCCTGCTGGCGTTCGGCATCTCGCGTCGTGGCTGGCGGCGTGTGCTGCTGGTGCTCGGCCTTGGCGTGCTGGGCGTCGCGGCCACCACCTTGTCCACGGCATTGAGCTTCGGCCCACAGCATGCGCTGGCCTGGCTCACGCCGCAGAGCCCGCCCGCGCTGGCATTGGCTGTGTTGTTGGCGCTGCCGTGTGCGCTGCTGCCCGCGCGCGCGGCGTCGGGACTGGGGCTGGCGGTGCTGGGTGCGCTGGTGGTGCTGGTGAGTCAGGCGCCGCTGGATCCGTATTTCGCCGACAGCCTGCAAAGCTGGGAGCAGGGCCGCTTCATCCGCTTCCACGGCCTGGCACTGTGGATCGGCTGGCTGTGGCCCTATGCGGCCATGGCATGGCTGCTGAGCCGGCTTGGTTCTGCCGACCCAGACTGACAAGGCCCCGCCCGCCACCGGGCCTCGCGCACGGGGCCGTCGATGTCGCTGCCTACAATTCAGTGCATGAGCTACTACAAGCATCACATCTTCTTCTGCTTGAATCAGCGTGACAACGGCGAGGCCTGCTGTTCGCAGCACGACCCGCAAGCGGCGCTGGACCGTTGCAAGTCGCGCGTCAAGGCGGCGGGCCTGGCCGGGCCCGGCGGCGTGCGGGTCAACAAGGCCGGTTGCCTGGATCGCTGCGCTGGCGGCCCGGTGGCCGTGGTCTACCCCGAGGCAGTCTGGTACACCTTTGTGGACCAGCAGGACATCGACGAGATTGTCGAATCGCATCTCAAGCATGGGCGCGTGGTCGAGCGGCTCGTGCTGCCTGCGGAGGTGGGTCGTTGACGGCCTGGACGAAGGCGGCCGGGACGCGCCGGGGGTACCCGTTCCTGCGTGAGAGAAGCGTCGTGCAGCGGCGCAGGGGTTCACATTGAACGCACAGACCCAACGACAGGAGATCGCCGGGCCCAGCGGGAGCATCGAATGCGCCATCGATGCGCCCGTTTCGGCGGCTCGCGGTGTGGCGGTGGTGTGCCACCCGCATCCGCAGCATGGCGGCACGATGGACAACAAGGTGGTGCGCACACTGGCGCGCGCCTTCACGCAACTCGGCTACAGCGCGGTGCGCTTCAATTTTCGTGGCGTGGGCAAGTCGCAGGGCAGTTGGGCAGAAGGTCCGGGCGAGATCGACGATGCACTGGCGGTGGTGGACGCTTGCCGCTCGCCGGGCCAACCTCTGGTGCTGGCGGGCTTCTCCTTCGGTGCGTACGTGGCCTGTCATGTGGCGGCGCGTCTGGCGGCGCGTGCCGACAGCGCAGGCCAGGCCGAGCCGCAGGGCGCCGAACGCCTGGTGCTGGTCGGTCCTGCGGCCAGCCGCTTCGGCATGGTGGCGGTGCCCGCCGATACGCTGGTGATCCACGGCGAGGTGGATGATGTCGTGCCATTGGCGGCCGTGTTCGATTGGGCGCGGCCGCTGGCCTTGCCGGTGACGGTGATTCCCGGCGCCGGTCACTTTTTCCACGGGCAGCTGCCGCTGCTCAAGTCCCTGGTGATCCGTGCGTGGCAGGGCGCGCGCGCGGACATACCTCCATTGAATTCCTGAAGATCCCGATGAAACGACTCCTGAGTTTTTGCCTGGCTGCAGCCACCACCCTTTGCGCCTTCGCGCAGACACCGCAGCCACCTGAAATCGCGGCGCGGCAGTATGTGCTGATCGACATGAACAGCAAGCAGGTGCTGGCCGAACGCGAGGCCGACGTGCAGGCCGACCCGGCGTCGCTGACCAAGTTGATGACGGCCTACCTGGTGTTTGCCGCCATCCGCGACAAGAAGCTGAGCCTGGACCAGACCTTGCCGGTGTCGCAGCGCGCCTGGGCCGAGCGCAAGGGTGGCGGTTCGCTGATGTTCATCGACACCACCATGACGCCCAAGGTGGACGATTTGCTCAAGGGCATGATCGTGCAAAGCGGCAACGACGCCTCGGTGGTGCTGGCCGAAGCCGTAGGCGGCACGCTCGACGAATTCGTCGCGGCGATGAACCGCCAGGCCCAGGCCTGGGGTCTGAAGAACACGCAGTTTCGCAATGTCACCGGCTTGAGCGAGGCCGGGCACTACGCCTCGGCGCGCGACGTGGCCACCATCGCCGCGAAGATCATCACCGACTTCCCCGATTTCTACGCCTACTACTCGATCCGCCAGTTCAGCTACAACCGCATCAAGCAGGACAACCGCAACCTGCTGCTCGGCCGCGACCCGACCGTCGACGGCATGAAGACCGGTTACACCGATTCCGCCGGTTATTGCCTTGTGGCCAGCGCAGTGCGCGAGTTGCCCAACGGCAAGCGCCGGCTGCTCAGTGTGGTGCTGGGCACGGCCTCGCGCGAGGCGCGCGCCGGCGAAAGCCAGAAGCTGCTGAACTGGGGCTTCCAGGCCTGGGACACGGTGCGACTGTTCGAGGCCGGAAAGTCGGTGATGAGCGTGCCGGTGTGGAAGGCCAAGGTGCCCGAGGCCAAGCTCGGTGCCGCTGGCGCGGTCTTCGTGAGCGTGCCCAAGGGCGAGGGCGACAAGCTGAAGACACAGGTCGAACGCACCGACCCGTTGCTCGCGCCGCTGGCCCAGGGCCAGCAGGTCGGCCAGATCAAGGTCAGCACCTCGGGCGGCACGGCCGTGGCGAGCGTGCCGCTGGTCGTGCTGGAACCGGTCGAACTGGCCGGGGTGATCGGCCGAACCTGGGACGCGCTGCGCCTTTGGATCAAGTAAGCTGCAATCGCCTGGAGAGAGCAAGAGCCTCATGATCATCCAACGGGAAGCACAACCATGTTGAGCCCATTGCCTGAAACACCGTGCTACCTGAACGGCGAATACATGCGCGTGTGCGACGCCAAGGTGTCCGTGCTCGACCGCGGCTTCATCTTCGGGGACGGCATCTACGAAGTGGTGCCCGTGTATGCGCAGCGCCTGTTCCGCTTCGACGAGCACATGGCGCGGCTGCAGCGTGGCCTGGGCAAGACCCGCATCCAGAATCCGCACGAGCGCGCCGGTTGGCTCGAGCGCTGCCGCCACCTGGTGCAGGCCCTGGCGCAGCAGACCGGAGCGCAGGACCAGCTGGTCTACATCCAGATCACCCGCGGCGTGGCGCCGCGTGACCATGTCATGCCCGCGGGGATCGAGCCCACGGTGTTCATGATGGTGACGCCTATGAAGCCACCCACGGCAGAGCAGCGCCACCAAGGCGTGGCCTGCGTGACGGCGCGCGACTTTCGCTGGGAGCGTGGCGACATCAAGAGCATCTCGCTGCTGGGCAATGTGCTTGCGCGGCAGATGTCGGCCGACCATGGTGCGGTGGAGACCGTGATGCTGCGCGACGGCTTCCTCACTGAAGCCGCGGCCAGCAACGTGTGGGTGGTGCACGAGGGCGCGCTGCTTGGCCCGCCGAAGAGCGAGCATGTGCTCGAAGGCATCCGCTTCGAGTTGCTGCGCGAGCTGTGCGAGGAAGTCGGCATCGCCTACAACCTACGCCCTATTCCCGAGGCCGATGTGCGCAGCGCGGACGAAATCCTGCTCAGCTCGGCCACCAAGGAAGTCCTGGCCGTGACGCACCTGGATGGCGAGGCCGTGGGCCATGGCGCGATGCGCGGCAAGGTCGGGCCGGTGTATGCGCGTCTGCACGAGGCCTATCAGCGGGCCAAGACGACGCAGTCGATCTGATGGCCACGCCTGCAGGCGACGACAGCCTGATCGAGTATCCGAGCGCATTCCCGATCAAGGTCATGGGGTTGCAGACGGACGGTTTCGTGCAGGCCATGGTCGACATCGTCAAGCGCTTCGACGCCGGCTTCGATGCAGGCACGGTGGAGTTGCGCACTAGCAGCGCCGGCAAGTACCTCGGCATCACGCTGACGGTCCAGGCCACCAGCCGAGAACAGCTCGACGAGCTGTACCGCACGCTGTCGACGCACCCGATGGTCAAGGTGGTCTTGTAAGGATCACACAGACCGCCATGCGCGTGTTGAACCTGGGCCGGCGCGATTACGCCGGGATTGAAGCCGAGATGCGAAGCTTCACGCAAGCGCGCGGCCCTGAGACCGGAGACGAACTGTGGCTCGTCGAGCACGCGCCTGTGTTCACGCAGGGGGTGGCTGGGCGGCCAGAGCATGTGCTGCGACCCGGCGACATCCCGATCGTGCAGACGAACCGAGGCGGCCAGGTCACCTACCACGGCCCGGGCCAGGTGGTCGCCTACCCGCTGGTCGACCTCAAGCGCTTGGGCATCTACGTCAAGGAATACGTCTATCGCATCGAGCACGGCGTGCTGCAGGTGTTGCAAGGCCTGGGCGTCACCGGCCACCGTGTGCGTGGCGCGCCGGGCATCTATGTGCGTCTGTCCGACCCGTCTGGTCATGCCGTGTTGACGCCGGCACCCGGCACGGACCCCTTCGCCGGCCTGGGCAAGATTGCCGCACTCGGGCATCAAGGTCAGCAACCACCGCAGCTATCACGGGGTGGCGTTGAACGTGGCCATGGACCTGGAGCCCTTCACGCGCATCGACCCTTGCGGCCATGCCGGTCTGCAGACGGTGGACTTGCGCTCGATCGGCGTGGCCCTGAGCTGGGACGAGGCGGCTGCCCGGCTGGCGGATCAGTTGTCGCGGCAACTGCGGCCCCGGGGCGAAACCTGAGGCTGGGCCGGACCTTTCCCGTTCAGCCCAGCCTTCCCGCTGGCAGCCGCCCGCGTGCACCGGGCGCCGTGGCATGGATGCCGATAGACTCGTTCTTTTACCGTCTGGCCCGACCCCAATGACCGACACCGACATCGCCTACGACGCCGCCGCGAAGCAGAAGTCGCAGGCCAAGACTTCGCGCATCCCGATCAAGGTGGTGGCCGCACCCGTGCTGAAGAAGCCGGATTGGATTCGCGTCAAGGCCGGCTCGCCGAGCACGCGCTTCTACGAGATCAAGTCGATCCTGCGCGAGCACCGGCTGCACACTGTGTGCGAGGAAGCCTCCTGCCCCAACATCGGTGAGTGTTTCGGCAAGGGCACGGCCACCTTCATGATCATGGGCGACAAGTGCACGCGCCGTTGCCCCTTCTGCGATGTGGGGCATGGCCGACCGGACCCTCTGGATGTGGACGAGCCGCTGAACCTGGCCAAGGCCATTGCCGCGTTGAAGTTGAAGTACGTGGTCATCACCAGCGTGGACCGCGATGATCTGCGCGACGGCGGTGCGGCGCACTTCGTCGAATGCATTCGCAGTGTGCGCGAACTCTCTCCCAACACGCGCATCGAGATCCTGACGCCCGATTTTCGCGGCCGTCTGGACCGGGCGCTGGACATTCTGAAGGCGGCGCCGCCGGATGTGATGAACCACAACCTGGAGACAGTGCCGCGGTTGTACAAGCAAGCGCGCCCTGGCTCGGACTATGCGTTCAGTCTGAACCTGCTGCAGCAGTTCAAGCAGGCCGTGCCCTCGGTCCCGACAAAGAGTGGACTGATGCTCGGCCTGGGCGAAACCGACGAGGAAATCCTTCAGGTCATGAGCGACATGCGCAGCCACGGCATCGACATGCTGACCATCGGCCAGTACCTGGCGCCCAGCGCTCACCACCTGCCGGTGCTGCGCTACGTGCACCCCGATACGTTCAGGATGTTCGAGGACGAAGCCGCGAAGATGGGCTTCACTCACGCCGCCGTGGGTCCGTTGGTGAGGTCGAGCTACCACGCCGACCAGCAGGCGCATGCTGCAGGCGTGGCCGACACTCTCGCCTGAGCGTCGCGGCGCTGGCCTGCGCGCTGCGCGCGGCCTTCAGCCTGCCTGGGCCAGTTCGAACATCAATGCGCCGGGCAAGGCGCTGGCGATCACGTCGCGGCCGATGCGCGAGATGCGTTGACCGTCCAGATCGTTGACCTGCAGTTCGCGCCCCTGCTCGGCGATCTCGATGAAGGCCAGTGCGGGCAGTTCGCTGCGCCAGGTGGCGCGCAACTTGCGAAAGTTCTCTCCGGCCAGCGCCGCCTCGTAGACGATGGCGTGCGGCATGCCGCTGCTGCAGAACTGCCGCGCCTCATCGACCGAGTTGACGTAGTCCACCATCAGGCCCATCGGCCTCAGCGCATCGCGCAGGCTGTTGCGGGTGTCGCGCCGGCTGGCGATGACCAGCACGTGGCGGCCGACCATCGGCTGCGAGCTGGGGCCGGCGGCCGCAGTCGCGTCGAGTTCGAGTGCCGCCAACGTGGATACGCCTTCGGCAACGGTATGTGGAAACTCAAGCACCAGTTGCGTGCTGCCGGCAGATTCGTCGCGTTGCAATACCAGCCCGAGCGCCTGCGCAAGGCGGCGCAGCAATTGCCAGCCGATGGTGTTCAGGTTCTCGGTCGTGATGAGCTGCGCAGCGTTCGTCGCTTCGTCGTGCGGAACATAGGCAAAGCGGCACAACAGCCTCGCCTGCACCGACACGGGTTTCAGGTCGATACCGAATTCGATGTGCGAGCGCGCATGCTCGAAGCTCCAGTCTAGAACCGCTTGCAGCAGCGCCGAGCACATCGGCGCGTCGATGATGATTTCGGCCGGCTTGAGCGCTTGGCGCAACTCGATGCCGCGTGCGGCGATTTCGCGCTGGCGCTGCGCCAGCGCGTCACGAAGTCGTTGTGTCAGGTTCAGCCGCTGCGGACTCTGGCGCACCCGGCCCGAGGCGAATCGGGCTATCTGCTGTGCACTCAGGCCGGTGCGACGTGCATGCTCGATCTCATCGCGCAGTGCTCTCAGGCCCGACCGGTCGATACGTCCCGAGGTGGCGAAGGCGTTGACGCGTTCCAGTGCCGAAGCCAATGGCGTGGCCACCTCGCGGCCCAGTTGGCCGACCAACTCACGAAAGGCGTCGTCGGGCCCGAGCTCTGCCGCAAAGGCGGTTTGCGGCTTGGCGGCGCCTGGGCGCAGGTCAGACAGATCCATGAATCGTGCTCCTGAAATCTTGCTTTGGCGGTGCCGGCCCCGCCTCGTTGCTTGCGCGGGGCCGCAGATCGGACAGTGGGCCTGCCAAGTCCGATCACACAGGCGTGATGGTTAGGTCACGGCCGTCGGTCGTCCAGCCCGCAACCGAGGGGGAGGCGGGGCTTGCGGCGTGACGCTCGGGAATTCTTCACGTTGCGCGGCGCTCGATAATCGCCTGGACATGACGAGAAACCACAGTATTCTGGATAGCCCCGATCTGGGTGCTCGCGGCCTGCGCCCCGGCGCTGGATTGGCGCGAGGTGCGCCCCGCCGACAGCGGCATCACGGCGTTGTTCCCCTGCAAGCCGGACAGCCACGCCCGCATCGTCAGCCTGGCGCAGCAGCAGGTTCGGCTGGTGCTGTATGCCTGCAAGGCCGGCGGATCGACCTGGGCGCTGGCCTTTGCCGACATGGGCGATCCGTCGCGGGTGGGTCCTGCCTGCGCGAGCTGGCAGCGGCCGCGGCAAGCAATCTGGGCGCGACCGAGTCGCGATCGATGAACCTGAAGGTCGCCGGCGCCACGCCGAACCCGCTCAGCCAGCGCCTGGAAATCCATGGTCGTCTGCCGGACGGACGTGCGGTGACTGAACAGGTGGCCGTGTTCGCCAAGGGCACGCGTGTCGTGCAGGCCACGGCGTTGGGGGAAAAGCTGGAGACACAAGCGCTGGAATCCTTCTTCGAGGGCTTGCGCGCGTCGCCATGAGCTTGCCCGGCTGGCCGAAGGGCGAATTTCGTGGTGCTCGGCACGAAGGTGAATCGACGAGCCTGTGGGCTGCCGCGAGCACGAACACCGCGGCGGACGGCGCGGCACTCGCCTGATGACTCAGGACGCGCGCGCGGCAGCGCCACTGCGGGTGAGTCTCGGGCGCGCTGCCGCCGTGGTGCTGGCCTTCGCGTTTGCGTATTTCCTGTCGGCATTGCTGCGTGCCGTGACGGCGACCTTGGCCCCTGTGTTCAGCTCGGAACTCGGCTTGCAGTCCGCCGACCTTGGCTTGCTGGCCGGCGCCTACTTCTTCGGTTTCGCGGCCATGCAGTTGCCCTTGGGCCGCGCGCTCGACCACTTCGGTCCGCGCCGCGTGCTGCTGGTGTTGTTGAGCTTGGCGGTGCTGGGCTGCGTGGGCTTCTCACAGGCGGGCAGCCTGGGGTCGCTTATCGCCGCGAGACTGTTGATCGGCATGGGCGTTGCCGCATGCCTGATGGCGCCATTGACGTGTTATCGGCACCTGTTCGACTTGAGCACGCAGCTGCGCCTGAACTCCTGGATGCTGATGACGGGCTCGATCGGCATGCTGGCTTCGACCTTGCCCGTGCAGATGCTGCTGCCCGTGGTGGGCTGGCGCGGCCTGTTCGTCGGTGTGGCCGCGCTGTTGGTGCTGGCGATCGTGTGGATTGCGGGCGTCGCGCCGAAGGGCATGCCCGTCGCTGCCGCGCAGCCCGGCGGCCGCTACCGCGACATCATGCGCCACCCGATGTTCCTGGCCCTGGCACCGCTGGGCTTTTTCGGCTATGGCGGCATGATCGCGATTCAGTCGCTTTGGGCGGGCCCGTGGTTGACGCAGGTGAGCGGTGCCACGGCGGGCCAGGCCGCCGAAGGATTGTTTGCGGTCAACCTGAGCATGATGTGCGCGTTCATGATGTGGGGCGTCGTCATGCCGCGACTGTCCCGCCGTGGCGTGCAGGCGCCACATCTCATTGCCTGGGGCTTGCCGTTGAGTTTGCTGTTGCTTGCATGGATCGTCTGGCGCGGACCGGCCGCAGGGGCCGCGCACTGGGCTTTGTGGTGCGTCTTGATGACCTTTGTCGCACCCAGCCAGCCGGCTCTGGCGCAGGCCTTCCCGGCCGCATGGGCTGGTCGCGCGTTGTCGGCCTACAACCTGGTCATCTTTGGCGGGGTATTTGTCGTGCAATGGGGCATCGGGCTGGCGATCGATGCCTTCGGTGCGGCGGGGTGGACGACGGTTGAGTCCTTCCAGGGGGCGTTTGCGCTCTTTGGCCTGTGCTGTCTGGCCGCGCAATTGTGGTTTCAGCTACGTATGCGGCGAATGTTGATAATCACCGGCGGTACCGCTCCATGACGACCACGACCACGATCCTGATCATTGCGCATGCGCCATTGGCCTCGGCCCTGAAGACCGTGGCCGCTCACACCTACCCCGATGGCGCGGCAGCCATGCTGGCTCTGGATGTGGAGCCCGGCGCAGATATCGATCGGGTCGAAGCGGCGGCGCGGGCATTGCTGGCGCCGAACGAGGGAGCGCCGACCCTGATCTTCAGCGATGCCTTCGGCGCCTCCCCATGCAATGCGGCGATACGTCTGCTCGACAGTGTGCAGTCGCGGCTGGTAGCGGGTGTGAACGTGCCGATGCTTTGGCGCACGCTGTGCTACGGCACCGACGCGCCGATCGATGACCTGGTGGCACGGGCGATGGCGGGTGCCACTCAGGGAGTGATTTCGGTCACGGCGTCACGACGGCAGGAACAAACTCAACGCAACGGCCCGAATGATCAAGCAGACCGTCACGATCAGCAATAAGCTCGGATTGCATGCACGCGCTTCGGCCAAGCTGACCAAGTTGGCTGGGGGTTTTGTCTGTGACATCCATATGTCGCGCAATGGCCGCCGCGTCAACGCCAAGAGCATCATGGGTGTGATGATGCTGGCTGCCGGCATCGGCACCGAGGTCGAGATCGAAACCGAGGGCGTCGATGAGCAGGCTGCGCTGAGCGCCATCGTGGCGCTGATCGACGACAAGTTCGGCGAAGGTCAATAGGTCGCGCTTCAGCGTCGTTGAACTGGCGGACGCCCGTGTCGGCGGCAGAGGTCACGGCCACCTGCGGACGATGGCAATCGCGGTCGATCCACTGCGCTTTGCGCGTTGCCTGTGTGCAAGATGGCGCGCGATTCGCGGTGTCCCGTCGGCCGCGTGTTCGGCCAAATTCTGTAACGGCGCTGCGCTACAGTGCAACGCATGAGCATTCAGTTCTTTGGCATGCCCGTGTCGCGCGGGGTGGCGATCGGGCGCGCTGTGCTGGTGGCGTCGAGCCGGGTAGATGTGGCGCACTATTTCGTTGCCGCTGCCGACGTCCCGGCCGAGGTGGCGCGGCTGCATCATTCGCGCGACACGGTGGCGGCGGAACTCGGCGCGCTGCAGCGCGACCTGCCCGACGACGCGCCCGCCGAGCTGTCGGCTTTGCTCGACGTGCATTTGATGCTGCTCCATGACGATGCGTTGACTGGTGGCACCCGGCATTGGATCGTCGATCGTCACTACAACGCGGAATGGGCGCTGTCGGCACAGTTGGAGGTGCTGGCGCGGCAGTTCGACGAGATGGAGGACGAATACCTGCGCGAGCGCAAGGCCGACCTCGAGCAGGTCGTCGAACGCATGCTGCGCGCGCTTCAGCGCGACCCCGCCGCAGCCGATCATGCGGGTCATTCGGGCACGCTTGTAGCGCGCGATTTTGCCGGTGAAGACCCGCTGGTCCTCGTCGCCAACGATGTCGCTCCCGCCGACATGATGCAGTTCAAGCGCAGCGTGTTCACCGGTTTCATCACCGATGTTGGGGGGCGCACGTCGCACACGGCGATCGTCGCGCGCAGCATGGATATCCCCGCCGTGGTCGGTGCGCGCGAGGCGAGCCGCCTGATTCGCCCCGACGATTGGGTTGTCATCGACGGGGACGCCGGCATCGTCATCGTCGATCCGTCACCGATCGTGCTCGAGGAGTACCGCTTCCGCCAACGGCAGAGCGAGCTCGAGCGTGCCCGGTTGAACCGGCTGCGTCACACCCCCGCCGTGACACTGGACGCGCTGGCGGTGGAACTGCTCGCCAATATCGAGCAGCCCGGCGATGCCGCAGGCGCGGTTGAAGCCGGGGCCGTGGGCGTTGGCTTGTTTCGCAGCGAGTTCCTGTTCATGAACCGAGGCTCTGAACTGCCGGGCGAAGATGAGCAGTTCGAGGCCTACCGCGATGCCGTGCTCGCAATGCGCGGACTGCCGGTGACCATCCGGACTGTCGATATTGGCGCGGACAAGCCGTTGGAGCGCATGTCGGTCCAGGAGCTCAGGCACGAACATGTGCTCAATCCGGCGCTGGGCCTTCGCGCCATTCGCTGGAGCTTGTCTGAGCCGGGCATGTTCCGGCAACAGCTTCGAGCGATCATTCGCGCCAGCGCCTTCGGACGCGTGCGAATCCTGATTCCGATGGTGTCGCACCTGAGCGAAGTCAAGATGACGGTCGAGCTTTTGGCGCGCGCACGTCACCAGCTGGATGAGGCCGGGCACGCTTACGCGCCTGTCGAGATCGGCGCAATGATCGAGATACCCGCCGCAGCGTTGAGCCTGGGACTGTTCCTGCCCTACTTCGATTTCGTCTCGATCGGTACCAACGATCTCATCCAGTACACCTTGGCCATCGATCGAGCAGACGACTCCGTGTCCCACCTCTATGACCCATGGCATCCCGCAGTGATCGGGCTGATCGCAGGAGTGATCGCTCAAGCCAACGCGGCCAAGAAGGACGTGGCCGTGTGTGGCGAGATGGCTGGAGACCCGGCCTTCACGGAGCTGCTACTGGCGATGGGGTTGCGCAGCTTCTCGATGCACCCCGCACAGATTCCTTCGATCAAGCAGCGCATCCTGCGAGCCGATACGCGGCGGCTCGCTGGTGCGCTGCGTCGGGTGCTCGAGGCCGAGTCGCCGCAGCTAGAAGCCGCGGTGGCGTTCCATTCCGCCGCGCACTGACACCATTCCAAGGAGCAGAGCCTTGTGTTCGCTATCGCCCAGAAGATGTGCTACAGTCATGGGCTTGGCTGAAATCGAAAGGATGTCATCGCAGAAGACGCGTTGACACCCACTCCGCAGAAGGCCAAGACAGGCAGAAGGCTTGACAGGCGAATCAATAACATGTCATACTTCGCCCTCTTTGTCGCCGACAAAAATCGGCTTGTCGAAGACAGCTCTTTAACAACATACAGCCGATAAGCGTGGGCGTTTGAAGGCGAGTGCCAAGAGGCTTGTGAGCAATCGCAAGACTCGAGGTCTCATGACCTTAAACGCTCATGGAAGTGAAGTTCACTTCAATTCTTTGAGCAAAAATTCAAGATCGAACTGAAGAGTTTGATCCTGGCTCAGATTGAACGCTGGCGGCATGCCTTACACATGCAAGTCGAACGGTAACGCGGGGCAACCTGGCGACGAGTGGCGAACGGGTGAGTAATACATCGGAACGTGCCCAGTAGTGGGGGATAGCCCGGCGAAAGCCGGATTAATACCGCATACGACCTACGGGTGAAAGCGGGGGATCGCAAGACCTCGCGCTATTGGAGCGGCCGATGTCAGATTAGGTAGTTGGTGAGGTAAAGGCTCACCAAGCCTTCGATCTGTAGCTGGTCTGAGAGGACGACCAGCCACACTGGGACTGAGACACGGCCCAGACTCCTACGGGAGGCAGCAGTGGGGAATTTTGGACAATGGGCGCAAGCCTGATCCAGCCATGCCGCGTGCGGGATGAAGGCCTTCGGGTTGTAAACCGCTTTTGTCAGGGAAGAAACGGTTTGATCTAATACATCGAACTAATGACGGTACCTGAAGAATAAGCACCGGCTAACTACGTGCCAGCAGCCGCGGTAATACGTAGGGTGCAAGCGTTAATCGGAATTACTGGGCGTAAAGCGTGCGCAGGCGGTTATGCAAGACAGATGTGAAATCCCCGGGCTCAACCTGGGAACTGCATTTGTGACTGCATAGCTAGAGTGCGGCAGAGGGGGATGGAATTCCGCGTGTAGCAGTGAAATGCGTAGATATGCGGAGGAACACCGATGGCGAAGGCAATCCCCTGGGCCTGCACTGACGCTCATGCACGAAAGCGTGGGGAGCAAACAGGATTAGATACCCTGGTAGTCCACGCCCTAAACGATGTCAACTGGTTGTTGGAAGGGTTCCCTTTCAGTAACGAAGCTAACGCGTGAAGTTGACCGCCTGGGGAGTACGGCCGCAAGGTTGAAACTCAAAGGAATTGACGGGGACCCGCACAAGCGGTGGATGATGTGGTTTAATTCGATGCAACGCGAAAAACCTTACCTACCCTTGACATGTCTGGAATTTCGCAGAGATGTGAAAGTGCTCGAAAGAGAACCAGAACACAGGTGCTGCATGGCCGTCGTCAGCTCGTGTCGTGAGATGTTGGGTTAAGTCCCGCAACGAGCGCAACCCTTGTCATTAGTTGCTACGAAAGGGCACTCTAATGAGACTGCCGGTGACAAACCGGAGGAAGGTGGGGATGACGTCAGGTCCTCATGGCCCTTATGGGTAGGGCTACACACGTCATACAATGGCCGGTACAGAGGGCTGCCAACCCGCGAGGGGGAGCTAATCCCAGAAAACCGGTCGTAGTCCGGATCGCAGTCTGCAACTCGACTGCGTGAAGTCGGAATCGCTAGTAATCGCGGATCAGCTTGCCGCGGTGAATACGTTCCCGGGTCTTGTACACACCGCCCGTCACACCATGGGAGCGGGTTCTGCCAGAAGTAGTTAGCCTAACCGCAAGGAGGGCGATTACCACGGCAGGGTTCGTGACTGGGGTGAAGTCGTAACAAGGTAGCCGTATCGGAAGGTGCGGCTGGATCACCTCCTTTCTGGAAAATGCACTCAAATTTGGGCGCCCACACTTATCGGCTGTTGTTGACGACAGATCTACCCGGGCGTGAGGGTCTGTAGCTCAGTCGGTTAGAGCACCGTCTTGATAAGGCGGGGGTCGTTGGTTCGAATCCAACCAGACCCACCATCACATAGGGGGTGTAGCTCAGCTGGGAGAGCACCTGCTTTGCAAGCAGGGGGTCATCGGTTCGATCCCGTTCACCTCCACCAATTCAATACTCAGCGTACTCGTCAGCAGGTTTAGCGCCTGCTGACGAGTCCGTTCGAAAGATCGGCTGTCGTTCTTTAACAATCCATAGAGTCGAATCAACGCTATCGACGGAAAGCATAGAAATATGCGCCGTGCCGTCGATAGTGATAGATTGCGTCAACAGACTTCAGCTCATTAAGAGATTGAAGATCGGCATAACGCGAATTACTCATAGAGATAGACGGTCATTGACAGATGCCTGGCAACAGGTGTCAAAGTTATAGGGTCAAGTGACTAAGTGCATGTGGTGGATGCCTTGGCGATTACAGGCGACGAAGGACGTGATAGCCTGCGATAAGCTTCGGGGAGCTGGCAAATTAGCTTTGATCCGGAGATTTCCGAATGGGGAAACCCACCGAAAGGTATCGCATACTGAATACATAGGTATGCGAGGCGAACCGGGTGAACTGAAACATCTCAGTAGCTCGAGGAAAAGACATCAACCGAGATTCCGAAAGTAGTGGCGAGCGAAATCGGAAGAGCCTGCACGTTTTAGCAATCGACTTATCGAAACAGTCTGGAAAGGCTGGCCAAAGAGGGTGATAGCCCCGTACGGAAAAAGTCGGCTGTGGAACTGGGCGTGCGACAAGTAGGGCGGGACACGTGAAATCCTGTCTGAAGATGGGGGGACCATCCTCCAAGGCTAAATACTCGTAATCGACCGATAGTGAACTAGTACCGTGAGGGAAAGGCGAAAAGAACCCCGGGAGGGGAGTGAAATAGATCCTGAAACCGCATGCATACAAAAAGTAGGAGCCCGTAAGGGTGACTGCGTACCTTTTGTATAATGGGTCAGCGACTTACATTCAGTGGCAAGCTTAACCGAATAGGGAAGGCGTAGGGAAACCGAGTCCGAATAGGGCGTTCAGTCGCTGGGTGTAGACCCGAAACCAAGTGATCTATCCATGGCCAGGATGAAGGTACCGTAACAGGTGCTGGAGGTCCGAACCGACTAGTGTTGCAAAACTAGCGGATGAGCTGTGGATAGGGGTGAAAGGCTAAACAAACTTGGAGATAGCTGGTTCTCTCCGAAAACTATTTAGGTAGTGCCTCAAGTATTACCATCGGGGGTAGAGCACTGTTATGGCTAGGGGGTCATGGCGACTTACCAAACCATTGCAAACTCCGAATACCGATGAGTACAGCTTGGGAGACAGAGCACCGGGTGCTAACGTCCGGACTCAAGAGGGAAACAACCCAGACCGCCAGCTAAGGTCCCTAAAATTGGCTAAGTGGGAAACGAAGTGGGAAGGCTAAAACAGTCAGGATGTTGGCTTAGAAGCAGCCATCATTTAAAGAAAGCGTAATAGCTCACTGATCGAGTCGTCCTGCGCGGAAGATGTAACGGGGCTAAGCCAGTTACCGAAGCTGCGGATTTGCACGCAAGTGCAAGTGGTAGGAGAGCGTTCTGTACGCCTGTGAAGGTGGCTTGTGAAGGCCGCTGGAGGTATCAGAAGTGCGAATGCTGACATGAGTAGCGTTAAAGGGGGTGAAAAGCCCCCTCGCCGAAAGCGCAAGGTTTCCTACGCAACGTTCATCGGCGTAGGGTGAGTCGGCCCCTAAGGCGAGGCAGAGATGCGTAGCTGATGGGAAACAGGTCAATATTCCTGTACCGATGTGTAGTGCGATGTGGGGACGGAGAAGGTTAGCTCGGCCGGGTGTTGGATATCCCGGTTCAAGCCTGTAGTCGTGCCTGGTAGGCAAATCCGCCGGGCTTAGATGAGGGGTGATAACGAGGAAGCTTGCTTCCGAAGTGAGTGATACCCTGCTTCCAGGAAAAGCCACTAAGCTTCAGCTACACACGACCGTACCGCAAACCGACACTGGTGCGCGAGATGAGTATTCTAAGGCGCTTGAGAGAACTCTGGAGAAGGAACTCGGCAAATTGACACCGTAACTTCGGAAGAAGGTGTGCCCCCGGTAGGTGATGTCGTACAGACGGAGCCCAAAGGGGTCGCAGAGAATAGGTGGCTGCGACTGTTTATTAAAAACACAGCACTCTGCAAAGACGAAAGTCGACGTATAGGGTGTGACGCCTGCCCGGTGCTGGAAGATTAAATGATGGGGTGCAAGCTCTTGATTGAAGTCCCAGTAAACGGCGGCCGTAACTATAACGGTCCTAAGGTAGCGAAATTCCTTGTCGGGTAAGTTCCGACCTGCACGAATGGCGTAACGATGGCCACGCTGTCTCCTCCAGAGACTCAGCGAAGTTGAAATGTTTGTGATGATGCAATCTCCCCGCGGAAAGACGGAAAGACCCCATGAACCTTTACTGTAGCTTTACATTGGACTTTGAACAGATCTGTGTAGGATAGGTGGGAGGCTTTGAAGCGGTGCCGCTAGGTGTCGTGGAGCCAACGTTGAAATACCACCCTGGTGTGTTTGAGGTTCTAACCTTGGCCCGTTATCCGGGTTGGGGACAGTGTATGGTGGGCAGTTTGACTGGGGCGGTCTCCTCCCAAAGTGTAACGGAGGAGTTCGAAGGTACGCTAAATACGGTCGGAAATCGTGTTGATAGTGCATTGGCATAAGCGTGCTTGACTGCGAGACTGACAAGTCGAGCAGGTACGAAAGTAGGACAAAGTGATCCGGTGGTTCTGTATGGAAGGGCCATCGCTCAACGGATAAAAGGTACTCTGGGGATAACAGGCTGATACCGCCCAAGAGTTCATATCGACGGCGGTGTTTGGCACCTCGATGTCGGCTCATCTCATCCTGGGGCTGTAGCCGGTCCCAAGGGTATGGCTGTTCGCCATTTAAAGAGGTACGTGAGCTGGGTTTAAAACGTCGTGAGACAGTTTGGTCCCTATCTTCCGTGGGCGCTGCAAGATTGAGAGAGCCTGCTCCTAGTACGAGAGGACCGGAGTGGACGCACCTCTGGTGTATCGGTTGTCACGCCAGTGGCATTGCCGAGTAGCTAAGTGCGGAAGAGATAACCGCTGAAAGCATCTAAGCGGGAAACTCGTCTCAAGATGAGTCTTGCCGGGGCCTTGAGCCCCCTGAAGAGTCGTTCGAGACCAGGACGTTGATAGGTCGGGTGTGGAAGCGCAGTAATGCGTTGAGCTAACCGATACTAATTGCTCGTGAGGCTTGACCCTATAACTTTGACATGTAGTCAATGCGGGTTATGCCAGTTGAACGCAATCTAATGATTTGACTCTATGAATTGGTTGTCACGCCGTAGGCGAGGCAGCAAAAGGTTAAGCCTGATGACCATAGCGAGGTGGTCCCACTCCTTCCCATCCCGAACAGGACAGTGAAACGCCTCAGCGCCGATGATAGTGCGGGTTCCCGTGTGAAAGTAGGACATTGTCAGGCTAATAATAAGCGAAGGCCCGGTTCAGTAATGAACCGGGCCTTTTGCCGTTTGGTCGAAGAGATCGCTTACATGCTACGGCGATATTGTCCGCCCACCTCAAACAATGCATTCGTGATTTGTCCGAGCGAACAGCAGCGCACGGCCTGCATCAAGATCACGAATACGTTCTCGTTTTTGATCACCGCGTTCTGCAGTCGCTCGAGCATCGCTGGTGTTTGCGCGGCATGCCGTGAATGGAACTCTGAAAGCCGCAGCAACTGGGATTGTTTTTCTTCGTCAGTGGACCGCGCAAGCTCCAGCGCTACCGGCACGAGATCTCCATTCGGATTGCGGAAGGTATTGACGCCCACGATTGGATAGTCGCCAGTGTGCTTGAGCATCTCGTAGTGCATGCTCTCTTCCTGGATCTTGCCGCGCTGGTAACCCGTCTCCATTGCACCGAGCACGCCGCCGCGCTCGGCGATCTTCTCGAATTCGCTCAGCACCGCTTCTTCGACGAGCTCGGTCAGTTCATCGATGATGAATGCACCTTGGTTCGGGTTCTCGTTCTTTGCCAATCCCCACTCGCGGTTGATGATCAGCTGGATCGCCATGGCGCGTCGCACACTGTCCTCGGTGGGCGTCGTGATGGCTTCGTCGAAGGCATTGGTATGAAGTGAATTGCAGTTGTCGTAGATCGCGATCAGCGCCTGGAGGGTCGTGCGAATATCGTTGAACTGAATCTCCTGCGCGTGTAGTGAGCGACCACTCGTCTGCACGTGGTACTTAAGTTTCTGGCTGCGCTCGTTTGCACCGTAGCGGTCGCGCATCGCCGTGGCCCAGATGCGCCGCGCCACGCGGCCCATCACCGTGTACTCCGGGTCCATGCCGTTGCTGAAGAAGAAGCTCAGGTTCGGCGCAAAGTCGTCGATGTGCATGCCGCGGGCCAGATAGGCCTCGACGAATGTGAAGCCGTTGCTCAGCGTGAACGCCAGCTGGCTGATCGGATTGGCTCCGGCTTCGGCGATGTGATAGCCCGAGATGCTCACCGAGTAGAAGTTTCGTACCTTGTGGTGCACGAAGTACTCGGCGATGTCGCCCATCACCTTGAGGCTGAATTCGGTCGAGAAGATGCAGGTGTTCTGTCCCTGGTCTTCCTTCAGGATGTCGGCCTGCACCGTGCCGCGCACGTTCTCCTTGACCCAGGCAGCAATCTTCTGCGCCTCGTCGTCCGTGGGTTCGCGGCTGTTGTCCACGCGAAACTTGTCCAGCTTCTGGTCGATGGCGGTGTTCATGAACATCGCCAGGATCGTCGGCGCCGGGCCGTTGATGGTCATGCTCACGCTGGTGGCCGGGTGCGTCAGATCGAAGCCCGAATACAGCACCTTCATGTCATCCAGCGTGGCGATGCTCACACCGGAATTGCCAACCTTGCCGTAGATGTCCGGGCGAAGATCAGGGTCATTGCCATACAGCGTGACCGAATCGAAGGCCGTGCTCAGCCGCTTGGCTGCCATTCCCGCGCTTAGCAACTTGAAGCGCGTGTTGGTACGAAAGGCATCGCCCTCACCGGCGAACATGCGCGTCGGATCCTCGTTCTCGCGCTTGAAGGCAAAGGTGCCGGCGCTGTAGGGGAAGCTGCCCGGCACGTTGTCCAGCAGCAGCCATTTCAGAATCTCGCCGTGGCACTCGAAGGTCGGCAACGCCACCTTGCGCACCTTGTTGCCCGACAAGGTGGTGTGGGTGAGTTGGGTGCGGATTTCCTTGTCGCGGATCTTCACCACGTACTCGTCGCCGGCATAGGCCCGCTGCATGTCGGGCCACATCGCCAACAGCTTGCGTGAATGCGCATCGAGCCGGGCTTCACGATGTTCTGCCAGGTCGACCACGGCCTCGACCGCGCGATGACGTTCGGGTTTGTCGGTCTGCAGCATGCCGGCAGTGGCGCGCAGTTGCTGCACTTCACGCGCCAACCTCGCTTGCTCGCGGGCGTGCCGTTTGTAGCCACGCACGACCTCGGCGATATCGGCCAAGTAGCGCACTCGGGCTCCGGGCACGATCGGTACCTGGTGCGTGCTGTGCCGGGTATTCACCTTCGGCAAGGTACCGCCGTCGAGCTTCAGTCCCAGTGCCACCAGCCGCGGCTTGAGAGCCTGGTACAGCGCGGTCACACCGTCATCGTTGAAGCGGCTGGCCATGGTGCCGAATACCGGCATGTCTTCGGGCACGGACTTGAACGCCTCGCGGTTGCGCTGCACCTGTTTGGCCACGTCGCGCAGCGCGTCGGCCGCGCCCTTGCGGTCGAACTTGTTGATGGCCACAAACTCGGCGAAGTCCAGCATGTCGATCTTTTCCAACTGGCTGGCCGCGCCGAACTCGGGCGTCATCACATACATCGGCACGTCCACCAGCGGCACGATCGCGGCATCGCCTTGGCCAATGCCCGAGGTCTCGACGACGATCAGATCGAAGCCTGCCACCTTGCAGGCACGCAACACGTCGGGCAGCGCCTGGCTGATTTCGCTGCCGAAGTCGCGCGTGGCCAGGCTGCGCATGAACACGCGCGAACCGTCGTCGTCGCCACTGGCGGCACGCCACGGCGAGATGGCATTCATGCGGATGCGGTCGCCAAGCAGTGCGCCGCCGCTCTTGCGCCGGCTCGGGTCGATGCTGATGACGGCGATCTGCAAGGCGTCGCGCTGGTCGAGGCGCAATCGGCGGATGAGCTCATCCGTCAGGCTGCTCTTGCCGGCGCCGCCGGTGCCAGTGATGCCGACCACCGGGGTGTGGGTCTTGGCGGCCGCGGCCTTCATTTCGGCCTGCAGGCCTTGCGCCACCTGGCCGTTCTCCAGCGCAGTGATCAACTGGGACAGAGCGCGGCGCTGCGGCGCACCGCCGCCCCGGATCGCGTCCAGCTGCTTCGGCGCATAGGGCGACAGGTCCAGGTCGCCCATCATCAGCATCTCACCGATCATTCCGGACAGACCCATGCGCTGCCCATCTTCGGGGCTGTAAATGCGCGTGACGCCGTAGTCCTGCAGTTCCTTGATCTCGCCCGGCACGATCACGCCACCACCGCCGCCAAAGACCTTGATGTGCTCGCCGCCACGCGATTTCAGCAGATCGAGCATGTACTTGAAATACTCGACATGCCCTCCCTGGTAGCTGCTGATGGCGATGCCCTGTGCGTCCTCTTGCAGCGCCGCCGTGACGACTTCATCCACCGAACGGTTGTGCCCCAGGTGGATCACCTCCGCACCCATGCCCTGCAGGATGCGGCGCATGATGTTGATGGCTGCGTCGTGGCCGTCGAAGAGCGAGGCCGCCGTGACGAAGCGCACCTTGTGTTTCGGACGGTAGTTGGCGAGCGCCTTGTACTCAGCGGACAGGTCGGTCATGGCGTGTGGCTCGATGAATGAGGGGTCGACTCAGCGGGGGGCAACGTGGCGTGCCGAACAGTCAATGATGGCACTCCGTGCCGCAAGCCCACGACATGCCACAAGGTGCCGTCTCATGGTTTTCCCGAATCATCGTCGCCTGGGGCCCAAGCCAGGATGCGCCATGGGGTCACGCCTGATAGGCTCCGCGCCATTGAATCGGTCCACACCATTGACCCAGCACACGCATGAGCTTCCTCGCCATCGACATCGGAAACACGCGCCTGAAGTGGGCGTGCTATGCGGCGCCCACACCAGGTGCCGCGCTTCTGGCGCAGGGCGCTGTCTTCCTCGAGACCATCGATGCCTTGGCGGAAGCCGAGTGGAAGCGCCTGGCGCCGCCCAGCCACATGCTGGGCTGCGTGGTGGCAGGCGACGCCGTGCGACGGCGCGTAGAAGAACAGATGGAGCTGTGGGACACCGAGCCGCATTGGGTGGTGTCGTCAGCGCGCGAAGCCGGGCTGGTCAACGGTTACGACCATCCCAATCGGCTGGGCGCCGACCGCTGGGTCGCACTCATTGGCGCTCGCGCGCGGCTGCTGGCATCGGGGCCGCCACGGCCGGCGTTGGTGGTGATGATCGGCACGGCGGCCACGGTGGACGCCATCGATGCGGAAGGCCGGTTCATGGGCGGCCTGATCCTGCCGGGCTTCGGTTTGATGCTCAAGGCCCTGGAGATGGGCACCGCCGGGTTGAAGTTCCCGACTGGCGACGTGGTCGATTTCCCCACCAACACCAGCGATGCGCTGATGAGCGGTGGCGCCAATGCCATTGCCGGTGCCGTCGAGCGCCAGCATCGCAAGTTGCTGGAGTACACGGGGCAGGCGCCTGCGCTGTTCATGACCGGGGGCGCCGCGGTGAAGCTGGCACCGATCACGGACCTGGAATTCGAGACCGTCGAGTCCTTGATCTTCGACGGGCTGCTGCGCATCCAGTCGCAGCGCATGGAGCGCTAGCGTGCACTCACTCTACAGAATGTAGCGCGACAGGTCCTCGTTTTTCGCCAGGTCCGACAGGCGCTGGTTCACCATCGCCTCGTCGACGCGCACCGTCTGCCCTTGGCGGTTGGGCGCATCGAAACTCACCTCGTCGAGCAGCCGTTCCATCACCGTGGCCAGACGCCGTGCGCCGATGTTCTCGGTGTTCTCGTTCACGTCGAAGGCGATCTGTGCGAGTCGCCGCACGCCTTCGGGCGATATCTCCAAGGTCAGGCCCTCCGTGTCCAGCAACGCCTGATACTGCTTCACTAGGCTGGCGTGCGTGCTGGTGAGGATGGCCTCGAAGTCGGCCACGCTCAGCGATCCCAGCTCCACACGGATCGGAAAGCGGCCCTGCAACTCGGGAATCAGGTCGCTCGGTTTGGCGAGGTGGAACGCGCCCGAGGCGATGAACAAAATGTGGTCGGTCTTCACCATGCCGTACTTGGTCGTCACCGAAGTGCCTTCCACCAGGGGCAGCAGGTCGCGCTGCACACCTTGGCGCGAGACCTCCGGGCCACCGTGCTCACTGCGCGAAGCGACCTTGTCGATCTCGTCGATGAAGACGATCCCGTTGTTCTCGGCATTGGCGAGTGCCGCCGCCTTGATGTCGTCGTCGTTCACCAACTTGCCGGCTTCCTCCTCGATCAGCAGCTTCACGGCCTCGCCGATCTTCAGCTTGCGCGTCTTGCGCTTGCCCTGGCCCATGGTGGAGAACAGGCCCTTCAACTGCTCGGCCATCTCTTCCATGCCCTGCGGCCCCATGATCTCCAGCGACGGCCTTGCTTCGGCCAGATCGACCTCGATCTCGCGTTCGTCGAGCAGGCCTTCACGCAGCCGTTTGCGCATCACCTGGCGGGCGGTGTTGTCGGGGCTGGGCGCATTGGCGATGCCGAACTCGGCGCGCGCAGGCGGCACCAGGATGTCGAGCACGCGCTCCTCGGCAGCGTCTTCGGCCAGCGCACGCTTGCGCTTCATCTGCAGTTCGCGCTCTTGTTTGACCGACACTTCCATCAGGTCGCGGATGATGCTGTCCACGTCCTTGCCGACATAGCCGACCTCGGTGAACTTAGTGGCCTCGACCTTGATGAAGGGCGCGTCGGCCAGCCGCGCCAGGCGGCGTGCAATCTCGGTCTTGCCGACGCCGGTCGGCCCAATCATCAGGATGTTCTTCGGCGTGATCTCGCCGCGCATCGGCTCGGCCACCTGTTGGCGCCGCCAACGGTTGCGCAGCGCAATCGCCACCGCGCGCTTCGCGGCATGTTGGCCGACGATGTGACGGTCGAGTTCGGAGACGATCTCCTGCGGCGTCATCGCGCTCATTGGTGCACCCTACGGCCTGCGGCCGGTCCCGCCAAGCGGGAGCATGAGCACTTGGGGCGCCCCGGCGTGCTCATTCCAGAACCTCGATGGCATGGGACTGGTTGGTGTAGATGCAGATGTCGCCGGCAATCTCGAGCGATTTCTTCACCATCTCGGCCGGCGCCATCTCGGTGTGCGCCAGCAACGCACGGGCCGCCGCCTGTGCGTAGGCGCCGCCCGACCCGATGGCGATGATGCCGTGCTCGGGCTCCAGCACATCGCCATTGCCGGTGATGATGAGCGAGGCCTCGCGGTCGGCCACCGCCAGCATGGCTTCCAGACGGCGCAGCACGCGGTCAGTGCGCCAGTCCTTGGTCAGCTCGATCGCGGCGCGCACCAGATGGCCCTGGTGTTTCTCCAGCTTCGACTCGAAGCGCTCGAACAGCGTGAAGGCATCTGCAGTGGCCCCCGCAAAGCCGGCCAGCACCTGGTCACGGAACAGCTTGCGCACCTTGCGCGCGCTGGATTTGATGACGATATTGCCCAGCGTCACCTGGCCATCGCCGCCCAGGGCGACACTGCGACCGCGACGCACACTGACGATCGTGGTGCCGTGAAACACGGCGGGTTCTTGAGAATGCATGGAGTTCAGTTGGGGCCGCTACGGCAATGAGCAAGCCCGATTGTCGCGCGCTAAGCAGCCTGCCATCCAGCGCGCACCGCGGAACCGGCTGTGCCGGGCCGCTGGTGTTGTCCCCTTGAGCGGGGTCGGCCGAAGACCGTCACGGGGGTCGGTCAAACCTTACGAACCTGCACCCGGGCATGCTCGTTGATGCCCATCGCCCCGAAGAACAGCGCCACCAGTCGGTGCGCATCGACGAACTGCACCAGGCGCTTTTCGCTGCGCTTGACCAGCACCCAGTTCAGCAAATCACCGGCCGCAATGAAGTCCACGCGAATCAAGCGCGCACAGGACACATTCACCACCAGTGACTGGCCTAGTTGGGTGTTCAAGTGGTTCAATGTTTGGCTGATGTCGCCTACCAGCTGGCCCGACAGCTCGATGCTTGCCACCTGGGTGCCGGTGGCGGGGTCTTCGATCAGGTCCGACTCCGTGAACCCGGTCGACACCTCGCTGACCATCGACAACGGCGGCGTGTGCGTGTGCAGGCCGGATCCGCTGATGCGCACATTGCAGCGCGTGTGCTCCCAGGAGGGGGGTGAGACCTCGTAGGTCACGCAGTAATCGATGGCAGCCTCGTCGAACTGATCGGCGCGGTTCGCCAGGCGAAAGGCATCCAGCCGCGCTTGCCAGTACGCCGGATCGGCGTCGCGCACGCCGGTCGGTGCAGCATCCTGCAGTGTGGAGAACAGGTTCTCCCCCGACATCCAGCGCATCTCCAACTGCTGCTTGCTCCAATGCCGGAACAAGGACGACAGCTGTGTGGCCGCCTCCGCATCCACGCTGCGCAGCGCTGCCCAATCGAAGACCCAGGGCAGCGGCATCTGCAGCGTCTGCGAACGCAGCCGCGCCACGGCATCGATGTCGAGAATCTCAGGGCAGACCCAGCCGACCTCTCCGGTGGTGGGCCCGCCGCGGCTGCCGCGCTCCGCGTTGGCGGCCTCCAGCACGGCATCCGACACCAGCTTGGGCATCGAGAACCATTGCGGCGCCGACCAACCGAACTGGTGCGCATAGTCGCTGGCCAGGGCTTCGAAGCGCGGTTGCTGGCCTGTGGCGCGGTACAGGTCGAAAAGGACCAGCCAGGTTTCGGCATGCTGCGACCGGGCGCCGCCCACGCCAGTCAGCTGCGACAGCAGTTGTTCGCATTGAGCAAAGTCGGCGTTGGCGAAGGCGATGACCGGTTCGTCGAGATCCGGGTCGTGCACCACCTCGCTGACCTCGACACCGAAGCGGTGTTCGAAATCGCCCGTGTCACCGGTGGTCGCGAGCGACAGTGGTGCCAGCGGCGACAGCCCGGGCGCGCTGAAGACTGCCGCCGGCGCGGGCTCCAGGGCGATGTCCAGGTCGGGCAGCGGCGGCAACGCCGGTAGAGCCTGGAACTCGTCGGCCAGAGGCTCGCCGCCCGACGATGTCGGCAGGCCCGAACGGGCCAGCACCGCAGGCTCGGTCGGGGCGTTGAAGAAGCCCGTGGTGCGTCGGCCAGAGGAGGAAAAGCTTCCTCCGACCATCTGTTGCTCGATCTCGTCGATCTTCGCCTTGACGCCGCCCTCGGGCCGGGCGCTTGCATTCTCGGACTGGCGTGCCTCGGAGTCGTCGAGCCGCGACGAGCCACCCAGCGTGGCCAATTGCTCGGGGGACAGGCCTTCGCGCCGCACCTTGCGCAGCATGTCGAATTCCCGCTTGCGCACGAAGTCGTTGCGCCGCTTGCGCTCGACCATGGCCTTGAGCTCGGACTTCTCGAGATCGAACTCGCGTGTGTCATCCTGCTTCGTGCCGAGGTCCGCCCAATCCGTGGACGGATTGGCCACGAAGCGCACCACCTTGCGAAAGAAGCCCCCGCCTTCCTTGTTCTCGGCCATCAAAGCGCCCGCTCGGGATATGCAGACATTGTTCTGGCGTCAGTCCCCGAACATCTTCTGTTTCATCTCACGCCTTTGCTGAGCCTCCAGCGACAAGGTCGCCGTTGGCCGCGCCAGCAGCCGTGCCAGGCCGATCGGCTCACCCGTCTCGTCGCAAAAGCCATAGTCACCGGCCTCGACGCGGCCAATCGACTGGCCGATCTTCTTCAGCAGCTTGCGTTCACGGTCGCGTGTGCGCAGCTCGAGTGCGTGTTCTTCCTCGATGGTGGCGCGGTCGGCCGGGTCAGGCACGATCGAGGTGTCCTCGCGCAGATGCTCGGTGGTCTCGCCGGCGTTGGACAGCAGATCGTCCTTCTGCGCCTGCAGGCGCAGGCGGAAGAACTCGCGCTGCTTTTCGTTCATGTACTCGCTGTCGGGCATGGCCAGCAGCTCTGGCTCGGTCAGATCGCGCGCGGCCTTGGTCTTCCAGGCGTTCACCAGCTTGGGGTCGGGTTTGGGCGCCGGCTTGAAGACGTCGTCATCGTGGTTCTTGACTGGCGCGCGAGCCGGCGCGAACCGGTCGGTGAAACGGTTGGTGATCGGAGCCGGCACCGGCGTGGGGATCGACTGGGCGCGCGAACTCGCCCGCTTGGCCGGCCGCGGGGCCGGCTGCACGACTGCTTCGACCACCGCTGCGACCGGCTTCGGAGCTGCAGACACGGCGGTCTTTGGTTTCGCCGCAGCCTTGGCGGGCGCCGCAGGCGCCGGCGCTTTCGCTTTCGGCGCTGCGGCATGTTTCGCAGATACGGCCTGCGGCGGGACCTTCTTCGTTGTGGCCGCGGCACTCTTGGCCAGCGTCTTGTTCAATTGAGGTCTCCTTGCCTGGAATCTCTGGAAAATCGGGCTTTATACCCTCATGAAACGGGTCGGTGAGCGCTGCTCCCGGCTGCGTCAAGCGCGCGGATTGTAGCTATCACAAGGGCAGGACGGGATCGCCATCCGAAGCGGCTTCCATGCGGGTCGCCGGGCCCGCGTGAATTGCTGCTCAGGACACGCATTGCTCCAGCCCCTGCAGCAGGATGTCCTTCGGCAGATCGATGCCGATGAACACCATCTTGCTGGTCTTCTTCTCGCCCGGCGCCCACTTCGGGCCGAGGTCGCTGCCCATCAACTGGTGCACGCCCTGGAAGATGACCTTGCGCTCGCTGCCCTTCATGTGCAGCACGCCCTTGTAGCGCAGCATCTTCGGGCCGTAGACCTGCACGATGGCGCCCAGAAAGTCTTCCAGCTTGGCCGGATTCAGCGGCTTGTCGGCATGGAAGACGAAGGACTTGACGTCGTCGTCGTGCGCATGGTGGTGCGGGTGATCGCAGTCTTCGCCGTGTTCATGGTCATGGTGTTCATGGCCATGATCATGGGCGTGGTCGTGAGCATCGCCGGCCTGCAGGAACTCCGGGTCGATGTCGAGCTTGGCGTTCAGGTTGAAGCCGCGCAGGTCGAAGACCTGGGCGATCGGCACCTCGCCGAAATGCACCGCGCGCTGCGGCGCGCGCGGGTTCATGTGCTTGAGGCGGTGGATCAGCGCGTCCACCTCGGCGGGTGCGACCAGGTCGGCCTTGCTGATGAAGATCTGGTCGGCAAAACCCACCTGGCGGCGCGCCTCCTGGCGCGTATCCAGCTGGTCGCCGGCATGTTTGGCGTCGACCAGCGTCAGGATCGAATCCAGCAGGTAGCACTCGGCGATCTCATCGTCCATGAAGAAGGTCTGCGCCACAGGGCCGGGGTCGGCCAGGCCAGTGGTTTCGATGACCACACGGTCGAAGTCGAGCTCACCCTTGCGCTTCTTCTCGGCCAGCTCGGACAAGGTGGTGCGCAAGTCCTCGCGGATCGAACAGCACACGCAGCCGTTGTTCAGCTGGATGATCTGCTCGCGGCTGTCCTGCACCAGGATCTCGTTGTCGATGTTCTCCGAGCCAAATTCGTTCTCGATGACGGCGATCTTCTGGCCGTGCGCCTCGCTGAGCACACGCTTGAGCAAGGTGGTCTTGCCCGAGCCGAGAAAGCCGGTGAGGATGGTGGCGGGGATGAGGCCTTGGGACATGGCGTGCCTTGGTGGGTGATGATCGCTTGGCTAACCCAATGAGGTTGGGGCGCCGGACTGTCCTTCAAGCCCCTGGTGATGTCAAGTCGATTTGCAGGCCGCTGCGTTTCGGCCCTGGTGCTGCTGGGGTATTCTTCGCGTGCCTTCACTACCGACACCCCTTGTGTCCGACCCACAGCCTTCGCGGCATCCGCGCGCCGACGCGGACAAGCGCTCCCTGTTCGACCGTCTGGTCGAATTCATTTCCCCCGGCCCCGATTCCCGGGCCGAACTCATCGCCACGCTGGCCGACGCGGAGCAGCGCGAACTGATCGAGCCCGAATCGCGCCAGATGCTCGAAGGCGTGCTGCGCATGGCCGACATGAGTGCCGGCGATGTGATGGTGGCCGCGCCGCGCATGGACCTGCTGGACATCGACGCGCCCTACGACGAATTGCTGGCCGTCGTGATCGAGACCGCGCATTCGCGCTTTCCCGTGTACGACGGCAGCCGCGACAACGTCATCGGCATCCTCATGGCGAAGGACCTGCTGAAACTGCAGCGCGCGCCCGAGCTGAACCTGCGCACACTGCTGCGCCCGGCGGTATTCGTGCCCGAGTCCAAGCGACTGAACGAGTTGCTGCGCGACTTCCGCTCCAACCGCAACCACCTGGCCATCGTCATCGACGAGTTCGGGCAGACGGCCGGGCTGCTCACCATCGAGGACGTGTTGGAGGAGATCGTCGGTGAGATCGAGGACGAGTTCGACGACCACGACGAGGAAAGCGGCGTCTACACCCTGGCCGACGGCACGCATCGCGTCGCCGGCGACACCTCGATCGCCTCGGTCAACGAGGCCTTCGGCCTGCACCTGCCCGAGGGCGACTTCGACACCATTGGCGGCCTGGTGGCGCACCAGTTGGGGCGCGTGCCGCGCCGCGGTGAAACGGTGGATGTGGGCGCTTTGCGCTTCGCCGTGATGCTGGCGCGTGGCGGCGCCGTGCGCTGGTTTCGCGTGGCGCGTTTGGCTGACACCGGGCGAGCGAGCGACGAGGCTTGAACACCGGCGCCGCGGCATCGGCACGGTGGCTCCAGGCCTTGGCCATCGCGCTGCTGGGCGCGCTGCAGACGCTGGCCTTCGTTCACACGGCGTTGTGGTGGTTGCCGATCGCTTTGCATGGCGGTGCTGGCAGCCGGTGTGTGGCGCGCCGCACCCCGGCGAGCGGCGCTGCTCGGCTGGCTTTTCGGCAGCGCCTGGTTGGGCTCGGGCGTGTGGTGGCTGTTCATCAGCCTGCATCGTTACGGCGAGTTGCCGGCGTTGCTGGCCGTGATTGCGGTGGCGCTTGCTATGCATGGCGCTGTCGCTGTATCTGGGCCTGGCGATGGCCTTGTTCGCAAGGTGGCGGCGCGGGCACGTGGCCATCGACGCCGCGTTGTTTGCCGTGCTGTGGCTGCTGGCCGAACTGGCGCGCACCGTCATCTTCACCGGTTTTCCCTGGCTGGCCAGCGGCTACGCGCAGGTCGACGGGCCGCTGGCGCCTCTGGCACCGTGGATCGGGGTCAGCGGCATCGGCGCGATCTGCGCGCTGCTGGCCGCGTTGCTCGCCGCTGCCTGGCACTCGCGCCACAGGCACCTCCAGGCAGTGGCGGCGCTGGCCGTGGCACTGCTGATTCCGGCGCTGTCGGCCACCCTCGGCACGCGCGAGTTCAGCTCGCCGGTTGGCGAGCTGAGCGTGAGCCTGCTGCAGACGAACGTGGCGCAGGACCAGAAATTCGCCGCCGAACACATGCCGCAGGCCCTGGCCTGGGTGGCGCAGGCGCTGATGGAATCGCGCGCGGAGCTGGTGGTGGCACCGGAGACGGCTGTGCCCTTGCTGCCCGATCAACTGGCGGAGATGGTGCCCGGTTACTGGCCGGCGCTGCGTGCGCGTTTCGAAGGCTCGGGCCAGGCAGCACTGATCGGCGTGCCGCTGGGCGACTACACCCAGGGCTACACCAACTCGGTGCTGGGCCTCTCCGCGGCCACGTTGGGGCGCGATCTCTACCGCTACGACAAGGTGCACCTCGTGCCCTTTGGCGAGTTCATCCCGACGGGATTTCGCTGGTTCACCGAGATGATGAACATCCCGCTGGGCGACTTTGCGCGCGGGCCGCTGAACGCACCGTCATTCGTGGTGCGCGGCGAGCGCATCGCACCCAACATCTGTTATGAGGATCTGTTCGGCGCCGAGCTGGCCTTGCGCTTCATCGACGCGGCGAGCGCGCCGACGATCTTTGCCAACATCAGCAACATCGGCTGGTTCGGTGACACCAGCGCCGTGCAGCAGCACTTGCAGATTTCGCGCATGCGCACGCTGGAGTTCCAGCGCCCGATGCTGCGCGCCACCAACACCGGCGCCACGGCCATCATCGATCATCGTGGTGTCGTGACGGCGCAGCTGCCGCCCTTCACGCAAGGTGTGCTGGAGGGGCGCGTGCAAGGGCGCCAGGGCTTGACGCCCTTTGCCTGGTGGAGCGCGCGTTTTGGTCTTTGGCCCTGGCTCGTGCTGTCCGGCCTGGTGCTCGGTGCGGCGCTGCTTATGCCATGCGCACCAGCCGGCCGGGACGCGCGGCGGTGATTTCGCCGTTGCGCTGCACCGCCTGGCCCGCCACCCAGGTGCCGAGGTAACCCTCGCCCTTTTGCAGGAAGCGCTTGCCGCCGGCCGGCAGGTCGCGCACCAGCTTCGGCACGCCCACGCTCAGGCGCTGTGGGTCGATCAGGTTCAGGTCGGCCCGCTTGCCCACCGCGATGACGCCGCGGTCGTGCAGGCCGAGGTAGCGCGCATTGCGGCCGCTCAGCATTTCCACCGCGACCTCAAGCGTCAGCTTGTCCTTGGCACGGTCGCGCACCCAGTGCGTGAGCATGAAGGTGGTGAAGCTGGCGTCGCACACCGTGCCCACGTGCGCGCCCGCATCGGCCAGCGAAAACAGCGCACGCGGGTGACCGAGCATCTGGCGCACGGTGTCGAGCGAGCCCTCGTTGTAGTTGAAGATCGGGAAGTAGATGAGGTTGCCACCCTCGCCCTCGGCCAGGTAGTCGTACAACGCTTCGAGCGCCGTCACGCCACGCTGGCGTGCCTGCACCAGGAAACTGTCGCGCACGTTCGGCTCGTAGTCGGGCACAGGCCGCGTTTCGGTGCACAGCGGGAACATGCGCCCGCTGATCATCTCGATGCGCGCCAGCAGGATGTCCACCAGCGGCGGCACGGGCGTGCCGTCGCCGGCCATCGGCTCGGACTTCTGCGCCAGGATGGCCGCCTTGCGGGCGGGCTCACGCAGCGCTGCCGCACGCTGCGCCACCGGCAGGTGCGCGACTTCCTTGTAGCCGGGAAAGCCGGCAAAGGGGTGGAAGCTGGCATCCAGCCCGTTGATGACGCCGATGCCGCGAGCGGCGGTTTGCAGATACAGCGGCAGACCCTGGGCCACCGCCGCCTCGCATCGCGCTTGCACCCGCTTCCACTGCTCGCCGCCCGGGTCGCGCTGCAACCAGGTCATCGAAAGCGGCCGGCCGCTGGCGCGCGCCAGTTGCTCGACCAGGTCGAACTCGGCGTCGAAACGCTCCGGCCCGCGCATCAGGTCGAAATCACTGACGATCTGCACCACGCCGTGCTTCAGCCCGTCGAACGCGCCGACGATGCCGGTCAATTCGGCGGCGTCGGCCTCGCAGGCCGGGGTGTCGTGGCCCGACGCCGTGCGGTGGTTGTCGCTGCGTCCGGTCGAAAAGCCGGCGGCGCCGGCTTGCAGCGCCTCGCGCACCAGCGCACGCATGGCGGCGATGTCCTCGGTGCTTGCGTTCTGACGGGCACCCGCGCGCTCGCCCATCACCGCCATGCGTACCGGGTCGTGCGGCACCTGCACCAGATAGTCCAGGCTGTGCGGCATGCGGTCGAGTGAGTCCATGAACTGCGGAAAGCTCTCCCAGTCGAAGCGCACGCCTTCGGCCAGCGCCACGCCAGGGATGTCCTCCACGCCTTCCATCAGATCGATCAGGTCGGCCTGCCGGCCCTTGCGCAGCGGCGCGAAACCCACGCCGCAGTTGCCCATCAGCAGCGTCGTCACGCCGTGGTGGATGCTGGGCGAAAAGGTCTCGTCCCAGCTGGCCTGGCCGTCGTAGTGGGTGTGGATGTCGACGAAGCCGGGCGTGAGCCAGGCGCCGGCGGCGTCGATGCGCTCGTGCGCGGCCGATGTGATGCGCCCCACCTCGACGATGCGCCCGTCCTTCACGCCCACGTCGGCGCTGGCCGGCGGCGCGCCCGTGCCATCGACCACCGTGGCCCCTGAAATCAACAAATCGAGCATGATTTTTCCTCCTGCTTGGCGCGCAAAGCGTAGCGCGCGAGCCGCTTCGTAGAATCGCGGGTTTACGCCGAACCCTCGTCCCACGCTCGACCGCCCACGCATGCGCAGCTTCCAGCAGATCATTCTCACGCTTCAGGACTACTGGGACCGCCAGGGCTGCGCGCTGCTGCAGCCCTATGACATGGAGGTCGGCGCCGGCACCAGCCACACGGCGACCTTCCTGCGTGCCATCGGCCCCGAGCCGTGGAAGGCGGCCTACGTGCAGCCCAGCCGCCGGCCCAAGGACGGGCGCTATGGCGAGAACCCGAACCGGCTGCAGCATTACTACCAATACCAGGTGGTGCTGAAGCCCGCGCCCGCCAACATCCTCGAGCTCTACCTCGGCAGCCTGGAGGCGCTGGGCTTCGACCTGAAGAGCAACGACGTGCGCTTCGTCGAGGACGACTGGGAGAACCCGACCCTCGGATGCTGGGGCCTGGGCTGGGAGGTCTGGCTCAACGGCATGGAAGTCACGCAGTTCACCTACTTCCAGCAGGTCGGTGGCATCGACTGCAAGCCCATCACCGGCGAGATCACCTACGGCCTGGAACGCCTGGCGATGTACATCCAGGGCGTGGAAAGCCTGTTCGATCTGCAATGGGCCGAAGGCATCACGTACCGCGATGTCTATCACCAGAACGAGGTCGAACAAAGCGCCTACAACTTCGAGCACAGCGACGTGGAGTTCCTGCTGCTGGCGTTCAACGCGCACGAGCGGCAGAGCAAGCACCTGATGCAGCAGCAGTTGGCGCTGCCGGCCTACGAGCAGTTGCTCAAGGCGGCACACAACTTCAACTTGCTCGATGCACGCGGCGCCATCAGCGTGACCGAGCGCGCGGCCTACATCGGCCGCATCCGCAACCTGGCGCGCGCTGTCGCGCAAGCTTACCTGAATAGCCGTGCGCGGCTAGGGTTCCCGATGGCTCCACGCGAATGGGCCGACGAGGTGACGGCGGCGTTGGCGAAGAAGGCGGCCTAGGCATGACGACCAAGAACCTGCTGGTCGAACTCTTCGTTGAGGAGTTGCCGCCCAAGGCGTTGAAGAAGCTGGGTGAAGCATTCGGCCAGCTTCTGGCTGAAGGCTTGAAGGCAGAAGGCCTCGCGGCGCCGAACGCCGCGGTAACGTCGTACGCGACGCCGCGCCGGCTGGCTGTGCACGTGTCTGGCGTGGCCGCGAGGGCGGCCGATCGCAACGTGCGGAGCAAGCTGATGCCGGCCGCGGTTGGTCTCGACGCCACCGGCAGGCCGACGCAAGCGCTGCTGAAGAAACTCGTCGCCCTTGGCGCTGAGGCGTCGGTTGTGCCGCAGCTGAAACACGATTTCGAGGGCAAGGTGGAGACGCTGTATCTGAGAAGACAGGTTCCGGCTTGTCGTTGCCACTGGGCTGGGCAAGGCGCTTCGTAGCCATCTCGATCAAGCTGCCCATTCCTAAGGTGATGTCATATCAGTTGCCGACCGGCTGGGATACACGTGCAGTTCGTTCGGCCAGCACACGGACTGGTAGCGCTCCATGGCGACGAGGTGGTATCGACTCGCGCTTGGCATTGACGCAGGCCGCAGCACCCACGGCCATCGCTTCGAGGCCGCCGCTGACCCGATCGTGCTGTGCGATGCAGACAGCTACGCCGAGCAGCTACAGGCTGAGGGCGCAGTGATCGTCGACTTCGCCGAGCGCCGCGCCGACATCGTGCGCCAGTTGCAGGCGGCGGCCACCAAGCTGGGCTTGCGCCCGATCGAGGACGAGGCGCTGCTCGACGAAGTCACCGGCCTGGTCGAGCGGCCCAACGTGTTGACCTGCCAGTTCGACACGCAGTTCCTGGATGTGCCCAGCGAGTGCCTGATCCTCACGATGAAGGCCAACCAGAAATACTTTCCGCTGATCGACTCGCAAGGCAAGCTCACGAACCGCTTCCTGGTGGTCAGCAACATCCGGCCTGCCGACCCCAGCCGGGTCATCGAAGGCAATGAGCGCGTCGTGCGCCCGCGCTTGGCGGATGCCAAGTTCTTCTTCGATCAGGACCGCAAGAAGTCGCTCGAGTCGCGCGTGCCGGCGCTGGACAAGGTGGTCTATCACGGCAAGCTCGGCACTCTGGGCGAGCGCGTCGAGCGTGTGCGTTCGTTGGCGCGCGCCATTGGCGAGCAGCTCGGCGGGCCGGCGCTGGCGCAAAGCGCCGACCGCGCGGCGTGGCTTGCCAAGGCCGACCTGCTGACCGACATGGTCGGTGAGTTCCCCGAGCTGCAAGGCATCATGGGCGGCTACTACGCGCGCCACGATGGCGAGACGGAAGCCGTCGCCTTTGCCATCGAGGACCACTACAAACCGCGCTTCGCCGGCGATGCGCTGCCGCGCCAGATGTGTGGCGTGGCCGTGGCGCTGGCCGACAAGCTGGAAACGCTGGCCGGCTTGTTCGGCATTGGCCAGTTGCCCAGCGGCGACAAGGATCCGTTTGCACTGCGCCGTCATGCGCTGGGCGTGATCCGCATGCTCATCGAGCGCGAGCTGCCTCTCGATACCGACGCGCTGATCGGGCTGGCTTTCCGGGCCTTCGGGCCCGCGCACGGTCAGGCGCAGGCCGAAGCCGCGCTGTTCATGCGCGAGCGCCTCGTCGGCTACTTGCGCGAGCTGGGCTACAGCGCGCAGGAGGTCGATGCCGTGCTCGAACTGCGGCCCACACATTGGGCCGAGCTGCCGAAACGCCTGGCCGCGCTGCGGCGCTTTGCCGCCTTGCCCGAAGCGCCCGCGCTGGCCGCGGCGAACAAGCGCGTCGGCAACATCCTGAAGAAGTCCGAGGGCGCTGTTTTCGGCGACGTGAAATCCGCGATGCTGGTGGACGCGGCCGAAATCGCGCTGCATGCCGCGCTGCAGGGCGTGGCCATGCGCGCGAACACCGCGTTCGATGCGGGCGATCTGTCTGGATCGCTGCAGGCCCTGGCCGCATTGAAGGCCCCGGTCGATGCGTTCTTCGACAAGGTCATGGTCAATGCCGACGACCCGGCACTGCGCGCAAATCGCCTGGCGCTGCTGGGCGCGTTGCACGCGGCAATGAACCGCGTCGCCGATCTGTCGAAGCTCGCTGCCTGAGCGCCCACGACAAAGGCCGACCGCATGACGCCGATTCTCAAGCTCGTCATCCTGGGCCGTGACGGCATCCTCAACGAGTTTCGCGAAGACCACATCAAGGCGCCTGAGGAATGGGTCGTGATTCCCGGCGCTCTGGAGGCGGTTGCACGGCTCAACCATGCGGGCTGGCACGTGGTCGTGGCCACCAATCAATCGGGCATCGGCCGCGGCATGATCGACATGTCGGCCGTGAATGCGGTGCACGCGCACATGATGCGCTGCCTGACGGCGGTCGGTGGGCGCATCGACGCGGTGTTCTTCTGCCCGCACACGCCCGAAGACCTGTGCGAATGCCGCAAGCCGTTGCCCGGCATGGTGCTGGACATCGGCCGGCGCTACGGCGTCGATCTGGCCCAGGTGCCGATGGTGGGCGACACCTTGCGCGATCTGCAGGCCGCACAGTTGGCCGGCTGCCAACCGTACCTGGTGCGCAGCGGCCGCGCGGCAGCGCTCGACCCGGGCCAACTCGACAGCCTCATCGCGCAGGTGCCCGGCACCGTCGTGCACCACACCCTGGGCGACCTGGCCACGCATCTGCTGGCGCGCGAGCATGTGCGCGATTCGCAGTCCGGCAACCTGGAATGAGGCAAGCCTTCTGGGCCATCCGCTCGGCCTTGTTCGTGCTGTGGATGCTGGTGACGGTGGTGCCGATCGCGCTAGCCGTGGTGCTGGCCTCGATCTTCGTCAAGGGCACGCCGCTGTACTGGATGTGCATCAGCTGGCTGCGCCTGGTGATCTGGGGCGCGCGCGTCATCTGCGGCGTGCGCCATCGCGTGCAGGGCATGGACCACGTGCCGACGGCCGAACAGGGCCTGAGCGCGGTGCTGCTGGCGTCCAAGCACCAGTCCACCTGGGAAACCTTCGCCTACCCGGTGCTGATGTCGCACCCGCTGTGCTACGTGTTCAAGAAGGAGCTGCTGCGGGTTCCGTTCTTCGGTTGGGCCATCGGTCGGCTGGACATGATCCACATCGACCGCAGCAAGCGCCATGAGGCCTGGGCCAAGGTGGCCGAGCAGGGCCGCAAGTTCATGGCGCAGGGCAACTGGGTCATCATGTTTCCTGAAGGCACGCGCAGCGCGCGTGGAGAGCAGGGGCGCTACCAATCCGGTGCGGCGCGGCTGGCCATCGCCGCAGGCACGCCGATCGTGCCCATCGCCGTGGCCTCGGCCCGCTGCTGGCCGCGCAAGAGTTTCATGCTGCGCCCGGGCACGATCGACATCTCCATCGGCGCGCCGATCGACGTGCAAGGACGCAGGCCGGATGAGTTGATGCGCGAGGTGGAAGCCTGGATCGAGGCCGAGATGCGGCGCATCGACGCGCCGGCCTACGCCTGAAGATCGTCGCTCCATGCGGCCTAGAATCGCGCCCCATGTCGCGCTGGACCACCCCTGGAAGCTGCTGCAGCGCTCGTTGTTCGACGAGCCGGTAGCCGCTGAGCAGGACCTGCCGGCCCCGACATCCAACAGCGCCCGGCGCGTTGGCGCCGCCGCTGCCCGAAGCGCCGCCTGCCGTGCGCGAAACCCTGGCCGGCGAGGTCTTCAAGCACCCGCGCGCGCAGCGCGATGTCCGGCTCGACGGGCACCTGGTGGCCTATGAAATGCGGCGCGCAAGGCGGCGCAGCATCGGCTTTGTCGTCGGCGCCGAAGGCCTGACGGTGAGCGTGCCACGCTGGGTCGGCGTGAAGGAGGTGGACAGCGCGCTGCAGGAAAAGCGCGGCTGGATCCTGCGCAAGCTGCGTGAGCAGCGTGAGCGCGCGCTGCGGCTGCAATCGGCGCGAGTCGATTGGCGCGACGGCACCGGGCTGCCCTTTCTGGGCGACACCGTCATCATCGTGCTCGACCCGCGCGCCACCGGCGCCGTGCTGTCCAATGAAGCGGAAGGCTTGCCGGGCGTGCCGCGCCGGCTGCTGCACGTGGGCCTGCCGCACACCGCCACGCCCGAGCAGATCCGCGACGCCGTGCAAAGCTGGCTGCAGCGCCAGGCGCGGCGGGTGTTCGAAGAACGCTGCGCGATCTTCGCCACACGCCTGGGCGTGCGCTTACGTCGCATCTCGCTCAGCTCGGCCGCCACGCGCTGGGGTAGCGCCAACGCCGATGGCTCGATCCGCCTGAACTGGCGGCTGATCCACTTCGGCCTGCCCATCATCGACTACGTGGTCGCGCACGAACTGGCGCACCTGCGCGAGATGAACCACAGCGCCGCCTTCTGGGAGGTGGTGCGCTCGGTGTTGCCGGACTACGAGGACTCCCGCGTCGCACTGCGCGACGGCCAGGTGCCGGTGTTCGACTGACGCGCGGCCTGCCGTGCGTCGTGGCGCCCGCGCGGCCCGCCGTGCGCCGCAGCACCCACGGCGCCTACACCGTGGCGTAGCGAAACACACCGTCCAGGCTGGCCACCTGCCGCAGTCGCCCGGCGTCCTGCAGTGCATGCACATGGGCGACCGCCTCGCCCAGCGCGAAGGTGGTCTGGTGCAGATCGAGTTCGCGCTTGAACATCACCGGCAGCAGATCGGTCGCGCTGCGCGGCGCAGCGGCACAGGCCTGCAGCACCTCGGCCAGGCGTTCGTCGTGATGCGCCGTCAGTTGCGCGATGCGCTTGTGCAGGCCGGTGAAGGGCTTGCCGTGCGAGGGCAGCACCAGCGTGTCGACCGGCAGGGCGCGCATCGCGGCGATCGACGTCCAGATATTGCGGCAGCGGATTCGACTCCGGCTCGAGGTCGTAGACGCTGATGTTGGTGGAGATGCGCGGCAGCACCATGTCGCCGGCGATCAACGTGTTCAGCGCTTGGCAATGCAACGCGATGTGTTCCGGCGCATGACCATAGCCGGCGATGCACTGCCAATCGTTCTCGCCGATGCGCAGCCGCATGCCATGCATCAGCCTTCGAAACTGCGCCGGCACCTGCGGCACCATGCTCGCATACAGGTTGGGGCGCGCACGCACCTGGCCCAGCATGTCGTCGTCCTGGAGCCCGTGGCGCGGCAAGGAAGTCCGCCGCGCTGTGGCCGCTGTGCGCATCGCCCACGGCCGTGCTCGCCACGCGCGCCGCGTTCCAGTCGGTGGCGCTGATCCACAGCCGGCAGTGCCAGCGTTGCGTGAGCCAGTGCGCCAGGCCGATATGGTCCGGGTGCATGTGCGTGCAGATCACGCGCAGCACCGGCAGGCCCTGCAGCTCGTCGGCGAAGATCTGCTCCCACGCCGCGCGTGTGCCGGCGTTGTCGATGCCGCAGTCGACGATGGCCCAGCCTTCGCGCCGGCCTTCAGGCGTGTCCTCATGGTCGCGCAGCAGCCACAGGTTGATGTGGTCCAGCGCGAAGGGCAGCTTCATGCGCAGCCAGCGCACGCCTTTGGCTACCGTCTGCGTGTGGCCGATGGCCGGCAACGTGTCGCCGAAGACGTAATGCAGTTCGCGTTCAAGGGCATTGGCCATGCGTGGGCTACCATTTGTCGTGATCCGGATCGGTCCAGTCTAACCATGCCGCGGGCAGCCCCGGCCCAGGCGCGCTCCGGCTGCCAGAATGCACCGCGATGTTCCCGCACCAGCTGACCGACAAACGCGCTTTCGACATCGCCCGCACGATGCTCGACGGCTTCAACCGGCACTACCGGTTGTTCCGCGAGGCCAGCGCCGCGGCCAAGGCGCGCTTCGAGGCGGCTGACTGGCACGGGCAGCAGCGTGCGCAGGCGCTGCGCATCGAGTTCTATGACGAGCGGGTGAAGGAATCCGCGTCGCGGCTGCAAAGCGAGTTCGACGTCGCCACGCTGTCGATGGACAGCTGGCAGCAGGTCAAGCTGCACTACATCGGCCTGCTCACCGATCACCACCAACCCGAGCTGGCCGAGACCTTCTTCAACTCGGTCACCGTCAAGCTCCTGCACCGCAGCTATTTCCGCAACGACTTCATCTTCGTGCGCCCCGCGGTGAGCACCGAGTACATCGAGAACGACGAGCCCGGCGCGCGGCCCACCTACCGCGCTTACTACCCGACGCGCGACTCGATGCGCGACACCCTGCACCGCGTGGTCGAAAACTTCCAGCTGCAGCGCGAGTTCGAGGACCTGGGCCGCGATGTCGACCATGTGCTGGCTGCCTTGAGCACCCACATCGGCCTGCCGGTGGCCGATTGGACACTGCGCGCCAACTTCCAGATCCAGGTGCTGAGCTCGCTCTTCTATCGAAACAAGGGCGCTTACCTGGTCGGCAAGATCGTCAATGGCTACACCGAGGTGCCCTTTGCGCTGGCCATCCTGCACGGCGACGGCGGCAAGTTGGCCATCGACACCGCGATGTTCCACGAGGACGAGCTGCTCATCCTGTTCAGCTTTGCGCGCGCGTACTTCATGGTCGACATGGAGATTCCCAGCGCCTACGTGCAGTTCTTGCGGGGTTTGATGCCGCGCAAGCCGCGCACCGAGATCTACAACGCGCTGGGCCTGCAGAAGCACGGCAAGAACCTGTTCTACCGCGACTTCCTCGCGCACCAGCGGCATTCGAGCGACCGCTTTCGCATCGCGCCGGGCATCAAGGGCATGGTCATGCTGGTCTTCGACCTGCCGAGCTTTCCGTATGTGTTCAAGGTCATCAAGGACTTCTACCCGCCGCAGAAGGACACCACGCGTGAGCAGATCAAGGGCAAGTACCTGCTCGTCAAGCAGCACGATCGCGTGGGCCGAATGGCCGACACGCTGGAATACAGCAACGTGGCCTTCCCGCGCGCGCGCTTCGAGCCCGAGCTGGTCGACGAGCTGATGAAGTTCTGCCCCAGCCTGATCGAGGAAAGCGGCGACGCGCTGGTCATCCGCCATGTCTACATCGAACGGCGCATGATCCCGCTGAACATCTTCCTGCACGAGGGCACGCCCGAGCAGATCGAGCGCGCGGTGGTGGAGTACGGCAACGCCATCAAGGACCTGGTGGCCGCGAACATCTTCCCCGGCGATATGCTGTGGAAGAACTTCGGCGTCACGCGCCACGGCAAGGTGGTGTTCTACGACTACGACGAGATCGAGTACCTCACCGTGTGCAACTTCCGCCGCGTGCCCACTCCGCGCAACGAGGAGGAAGAGATGTCGGGCGAGGTCTGGTACAGCGTCGGGCCGAAGGATGTGTTCCCCGAAACCTTTGCGCCCTTTCTGCTCGGCAACCCGGCGGTGCGCCAGGTCTTCATGAAACACCATGCGGATCTGCTGGAGGCCGACTTCTGGCAGGGGCACAAGGAGCGCATCCTCGCCGGCCATGTGCACGACGTGTTCCCCTACGAGCCGCATCGGCGCTTTGCGCAGTTGCGCGCGGCGGGCGCGGCGCCCGCACTGCGCCTGGCCGCCGGGGCCTGAGCATGGTGCTCGGCGGCCAAGCGCCGATACAAGCGAATACATCGGGGCGATCGAGCCCATTGAACCCCGAGCGCCATCGTTGGGTGCTGGAGTTCCTACAATCGGCTGATCTGCAGCAAAGGAGTGCACCATGTCCGAAGCCATCGTCATCGTGTCTGCCGCGCGCACGCCCATCGGCGGCCTGTTCGGCGACTTTGCGGCCATGCCGGCCTGGGAACTCGGTGCGGCGGCCATCCGCGCGGCGGTGCAGCGTGCGGGCGTGCCCGGTGACAGCATCGACGAGGTGCTGATGGGCAACTGCCTGATGGCCGGCCAGGGCCAGGCACCGGCGCGCCAGGCCGACATTGAAGGCTGGCCTGCCGCAGTCGGCCGGTGCCGTCACCTTGAGCAAGATGTGCGGCAGCGGCATGCGCGCCATGATGTTCGCGCACGACATGCTCGTGGCCGGCAGCGCCAACGTGGTGGTCGCCGGCGGCATGGAAAGCATGAGCAATGCGCCGCACCTGATGTTTGCGCGCAAGGGGGTGCGCTACGGCGCCGCGCAACTGTTCGACCACATGGCGATGGACGGCCTGGAGGATGCGTACGAGCGCGGCAAGGCGATGGGCGTGTTCGCCGAAAGCTGTGTTGCCAAGTACGCCTTCACGCGCGAGGCGCAGGATCAGTTCGCCATCGCCTCGACGCAGCGCGCCAAGGCGGCCAACGAGGACGGCAGCTTCGATTGGGAAATGGCCCCGGTCACGCTGTCGGGCAAGGGCGGCGACTCCGTGATCAAGTTCGACGAGCAGCCGTTCAAGGCCAAGCTCGACAAGATTCCCTCGCTCAAACCTGCGTTCAAGAAGGACGGCACCATCACCGCGGCCAACGCCAGCAGCATCTCCGACGGCGCGGCCGCCTTGGTGCTGATGCGCGAATCCGCGGCGGCGAAGATGGGCCTGCAGCCGGTGGCGCGCATCGTTGCCAGCGCCGTGCATGCGCAGGCGCCGGAGTGGTTTGCCACCGCGCCGGCCGGCGCCATCGCCAAGGCGCTGGCCAAGGCCGGCTGGGACGCGAAGCAGGTGGATCTTTGGGAGGTGAACGAAGCCTTCGCCGCCGTCACGATGGCGGCGATGAGCGAGTTCAAGTTGCCGCACGAGATCGTCAACGTGCATGGTGGCGCCTGCGCGCTGGGCCACCCGATCGGCGCGTCCGGCGCGCGCATCGTCGTCACCTTGCTCGGCGCGCTGCGCAAGCGCGGCCTGAAGCGCGGCATGGCCGCGCTGTGCATCGGCGGCGGCGAGGCGACAGCCCTGGCCGTGGAACTGTTGTGAATATCGACCTGCGCGGTGGGGCGCTTGAAGTGGAGATGCCTTGACAGCGGCGCGGCGCGACGATGTTTGACGCGGCCGCGCTGCAGCAACTGCCGCTGTTCATGCTGGCGGTGCTGGTGCTGAACGCCACGCCGGGCGTGGACCTGCTGCTCACGGTGTCGCGCACGGCGCAGTCCGGTGCGCGCGCCGGCGTCATGGCCGCGCTGGGCATCAATGCCGGCTGCGCTGTGCATGCGCTGGCGGCGGCCTTCGGGCTGGCGGCGCTGCTGGCCTGGTCGGCGGCGGCCTTCACCCTCATCAAATGGGCGGGCGCGCTGTACCTGGCGTGGCTGGGCATCGGCATGCTGCGCAGCGCCTGGCGCCAGCCGGCACGCGCCTCGGGCGATGTCGGCGTGGCCGCGCGCAGCGCAGCTGCGAGTTTCGCCCGCTGCCGATTTCCGCCGCGGCCTGCTCACCAACCTGCTGAATCCGAAAGTGGCGCTCTTCATGCTGGCCTTCCTGCCGCAGTTCATCCCCGCGCAGTCGGCGCACAAGACGGCTGTCTTCCTGATGCTGGGCACGCTGTTCATCGTGCAGAGCCTGCTGTTTCTGCTGGTGGTGGTGGTGTTGACGGCGCGGCTGTCGCGCCTGCCCGCCATGGTCGGCAGCGCCAGGGCTTTGCAGGCGGTGGGCGGCGTGCTGTTTCTGGGCTTGGGCGCGCGCCTGGCCACAACAAGGCTCGATGTCCATGACTGACACCGCATCCGCCACCGTGCCGGCCGAACTGGCTGCGGCACCGATCCGTGTGGGCGAGCACTTCGGCCGCACGCTGCGCTACAGCACCGCGCAGATCGTCGAGTTCGCGCGCCTCAGCCTGGACACCAACCCCTTGCACCAGGATCAAAGGGCCGCACGCGCTTCGGTCTTCGAAGGCATCATCGCCAGCGGGCAGCAGAGCTCGGCCATCATGATGGGGTTGGTGGCCTCGCACTTCTCGCGCCACGATGACGGTTTGCAACGCGAGATGCTGTGCCTGAATTTCAACTTCGCCTTCAAGGCGCCGATCCGTGCCGAGGTGGACATCGACATGCGCTGGTTCGTGTCTGCGGCCGATTTCAATGCGCGGCTGAACGGCTGGGTCGGCCAGCTCAACGGCAGCGCGTTATGCGGTGGCACCGATTGTGTGGTGGCGCGCGGCACGGTGCTGGTCAAGCGTCTGAATTGAAGGCGGCTGCACCATGCTGCTGAGCGAAGACCACCGTGCCGTGCAGGATGCCGTGCGCGCTTATGTTCAGGATTGCATCGCGCCCAAGGCCGCCGAGTGGGACAAGACGCACCAGTTCCCCAAGGCCGAGTTGCGCGGCCTGGCCGATCTGGGCTGTTACGGCGTGGCCGTGCCGACCGAGTACGACGGCGCCGGCCTGGACTACCTGGCGCTGGCCATCATCCTGGAAGAAGTCGCCGCTGGCGACGGCGCCACCAGCACCGTGGTCAGCGTCAACAACTGCCCGGTGTGCTCGATCCTGATGGCTTACGGCAACGCCGATCAGAAAGAGCGCTTCCTGAAACCCCTGGCGCGCGGCGACATGCTCGGCGCCTTCTGCCTGACCGAGCCGCATGTCGGTTCGGAAGCCGGTGGCCTGAAGACCACGGCCGTATTTGCCAAGGACGGCGACGGCGACCACTACGTGCTCAACGGCGTCAAGCAGTTCATCACCAGCGGCAAGAACGGCGACGTGGCCATCGTCATGGCCGTCACCGACAAGGCGGCCGGCAAGAAGGGCATCAGCGCCTTCATCGTGCCGACCGCCACGCCCGGCTACACGGTGGCGCGCATCGAAGACAAGATGGGACAGCACGCCAGCGACACCGCGCAGATCCTGTTCGACAACTGCCGCGTGCCGGCGGCCAACCTGCTGGGCGAAGAAGGCATGGGCCTGCGCATCGCGCTGTCGGGCTTGGAGGGCGGGCGCATCGGCATCGCGTCACAAAGTGTGGGCATGGCGCGGGCCGCCTTCGACGCGGCGCTGGCCTACAGCAAGGACCGCGTGGCCTTCGGCACGCCGATCTTCAACCACCAGGCGGTGCAGTTCAAGCTGGCCGACATGGCCACGCGCATCGAGGCGGCGCGCCAGTTGATCCACCATGCGGCGAGCCTGAAGGACGCGGGGCAGCCCTGCCTGAAGGAAGCGGCGATGGCCAAGCTCTTCGCCAGCGAGATGGCCGAGGCGCGTGTGCAGCGCGGCGATCCAGGTCTTCGGCGGCTACGGCTACGTCAGCGACTTCCCGGTGGAGCGCATCTACCGCGACGTGCGCGTGTGCCAGATCTACGAGGGCACGTCCGAGGTGCAGAAGATCCTGATCGCGCGCGCGCTGGGACGACGCTGGACCGCAGCGGGCGCGGCGCGGCGTCGCGCTTCTCCGGGGCTGAGCGCGTCTGGCGCTCAGCCCGTATCGATGGCGGCCATCGCCGCGGTCCGCTCAGGCGCCGGCAGGAAGCTCGCCGCCGCTGCGGCACGGAGGGTCTGCCGAATCTGCGCCAGGCTCAGACCCATCGCCTCATGCAGCGCCTGCAGTTCGCTGCTCAGGCTGACGCCTGACATCAGCCGGTTGTCGGTGCTGATCGACACCGACAAGCCGGCTGCCAGCATGGCCCGCAGCGGATGCGTGGCCAGCGATGCGGCGGCACCGGTATGCACGTTGCTGCTCGGGCAGACCTCGAAATGCAGCCCGAGTTCGCGCGCACGCCGCATGTCGCGCGCGTCGCCGACGATGTGGATGCCGTGGCCGATGCGCGTGGCGCCCAGCGACGCGGCTTCGAGCACGCGCGCGCCGACATCGGCCTCGCCGGCGTGGCAGGTCAGGCCCAGACCGGCGTCGCGCGCGGTGGCAAAGGCGCGTGCATGCGGCGTGGGCGGGTGCGCCGCTTCGGCACCGGCCAGGTCGAAGCCGATCACGCCCTGGCCGGCATAACAAGCGGCCAGTTGCGCGGCGCGATGTGTGTGCTGCGGCGGCTCGTGGCGCATCGCGCAGACGATCAGGCCGCAGGGCAGGGCGCTGCGCTTCAGGCCCGCGAGCAGCGCTTCGACCACGGCTTCGCCGCGCAGGCCGAAGGCCTCCAGCAGCAGCGGCGCGATGCGGAACTCGGCCAGCACGCAACCGTCTTCGCGTGCGTCCTCCGCCGCCTCGAAGGCCACGCGTTCGCAGGCCGGCAATGAGGCCATGGCCTCGACCGTGAGCTCGAAGCCCGCCAGATAGCGGCCCAGGCTGCCCGAGTTGGCATTCGCCTGCACCCACGCGGCCAGCGCGGTGGCGTCGTCCGCCGGTGGCCGCAGGCCGCGCGCGCTGCACAGCTCCAGCAGCGTCTGCGGCCGCAGCCCGCCGTCCAGGTGTTCGTGCAGCAGCACCTTGGGCAAACCGCGCCAGTCGATCGCTGCAGACTCTGCACTCATGGGGTGCTTTGGACTATAAAGCGCTGCCGACCACTCATCAGCCCATCGCCATGAAGCACCTTGTCTGCATTGCCGCTCTTGCCGCCGCCGGGCTCGGCGCGGCCCGCGCCGAGCCCGCCATCGTCTACGACATGGGCGGCAAGTTCGACAAGTCCTTCAACGAGGCGGCGTTCCGCGGCATGGAGCGCTGGAAGAAGGAAAGCGGCAAGAGCTACCTCGAGTTCGAGATCGCCAACGAATCGCAGCGCGAGCAGGCGATACGGCGCATGGCCGAGCGCGGTGCCAGCCCGATCATCGGCGTCGGCTTTGCGCAGGCTTCGAGCATCGAGAAGGTGGCCAAGGATTTCCCGAAGCTGCAGTTCGCCATCGTCGACATGGTGGTCAACCAGCCGAACGTGCAATCGGTGGTGTTCAAGGAGCAGGAGGGCAGTTTCCTCGTCGGCATGATGGCGGCGATGGCCAGCAAGAGCGGCAAGGTCGGCTTCGTCGGCGGCATGGACATCCCGCTGATCCGCAAGTTCCAGTGCGGCTACGAGCAGGGCGCGAAGTACGCCAACCCGAAGGCGGAAACCTTCGCCAACATGACCGGCACCACCGGCGCGGCCTGGAGCGACCCGGGCCGCGGCGGCGAGCTGGCCAAGGCGCAGTTCGCCAAGGGCGCGGACGTGGTCTTTGCCGCGGCGGGCGGCACGGGGGTGGGCGTGTACCAGGCGGCCAAGGATGGCGGCAAGCTGGCCATTGGCGTGGACAGCAACCAGAACCATCTGCAGCCGGGCACGATGCTGACCTCGATGTTGAAGCGCGTGGACGTGGCGGTGTTCAACATCTCGATGGGTGCGAAACCGGGCCTCACCGTGCTCGGCCTGAAGGAAGGTGGCGTCGACTATGCGATGGACGAGCACAACGCCAAGCTGGTCTCTGCAGACATGAAGTCCAAGGTCGAGGCCGCCAAGGCCGAGATCATCGCGGGCAAGATCAAGGTCGCCGACTACATGGCCGACAACGCCTGCAAGTTTTGACCCCCCCGTACGGCCTTCGGCCGCCCCCCAGGGGGCGACGCTGGCGGCCCGGCAAAGCCGGTTCCGCGGCGTCTGCTTGATGGACGTGCCCGCCGTCCGGCTGATTGGCATCTGCAAACGCTTCGGCGCGGTGCTGGCCAACGACGAGGTGTCGTTGACGGTGGCCACCGGCTCGGTGCACGGCATCGTCGGCGAGAACGGTGCCGGCAAGAGCACGCTGATGTCGGTGCTGTACGGTCTGTACACCGCGGACAGCGGCCGCATCGAGATCTTCGGCCAGGCCGCGCCGATCCGCGACACGCACGCGGCCATAGCCTTGGGCATCGGCATGGTCCACCAGCACTTCATGCTGGTGGACACGCTCAGCGCGCTGGAGAACGTCATGCTGGGTGCCGAGCCGCATGCGCTGCTGAAACGGGCCGATGCGGTGATGCGCGCGCGGCTGGCCCCGCTGATGCAATCCACCGGGTTGGTGGTGCCGCTGGATGCCAGGGTGAGCGACCTGCCGGTGGGCGATCGGCAGCGGCTGGAGATCCTGAAGGCGCTATACCGCGGCGCGAAGATCCTCATCCTGGACGAACCGACCGCCGTGCTCACGCCGCAGGAAACGGAACAGTTGTTCGACGTGCTCGCGCGCCTGGCCGCGCGGGGCACGACGATCCTGCTCATCACGCACAAGCTGAAGGAAGTCATGCGCCTGTGCGACCGCGTCACGGTGATGCGCGCCGGGCGGGTGGTGCACGAGGCTGCTGTGGCCGACACGTCGGTCGAAGCGCTGGCCACGGCGATGGTCGGGCGCAAGGTGTTCATCGGCCGCAAGGATTCCGCCGGTCACGATGCGCACGCGCGCGGCGGGCTGCGGCTGCGTGCGCAGGGCCTGGTCTTGTGCGATGCCTGGGGCGTGACGCGGCTGGACGGCATCGACCTGTCGCTGCACGCGGGCGAGATCGTCGGCCTGGCAGGCGTCTCGGGCAACGGCCAGAGCGAGCTGCTCGAAGTGTTGTGCGGCCTGCGCGCGCCACAGGCGGGACGGCTGCAGCTGGGCGACCGGAACTTCGAAGTGAGCGATTGGCTCGACCCGCAAACCGCGCGGCGCCTGGGCCTGGCGCACGTGCCGGAAGACCGGCAATCGCGTGCGCTGGTGATGGACTTCGCTGCCTGGGAATCGGCCGTGCTGGGCTACGAAGCGCTGCCCGACTACTCCCGGCTCGGCTGGATGCGCCAGGGCGCCATGCGCGATGCCACGGCGCGCTTGATGGAGCGCTTCGACGTGCGGCCTCGAAACGTGCAGTTGCCCAGCGCCGGCTTTTCCGGCGGCAACCAGCAAAAGCTGGTGCTGGCGCGCGAGCTGAGCCAAGCGCCGCGCGTGCTGCTCGTCGGCCAGCCGACGCGTGGCGTGGACATCGGCGCCATCGAGTTCATCCACGGCCAGTTGCGTGCGTTGCGCGATGCGGGCTGCGCGCTGCTGCTGGTGTCGAGCGAGCTCGACGAGATCCTGGCGCTGGCCGATCGCGTCATCGTCATGCACCGGGGCCGCATCGGCGGCGAGTTGCCGATCGCAGCCTGTTCCGAGTCGCGCCTGGGCCTGCTCATGGCCGGTGAAAGCCCGGCATGACGGCGGCACCTGCCCTGCCGCGCTGGGCCGATCTGCTGCTGCTGCCGCTGATCAACCTGGGCATCGCGCTGCTGGCCGCGGGCGCGGTCGTGGCGCTGGTTGGCCACGACCCATGGCAGGTGCTGTCGGTGCTGCTGCACGGCGCTTTCGGCACGGCGCGCGGCGTCAGCTACACGCTGTACTACGCCACCACCTTCATCTTCACCGGCTTGGCCGTGGCAGTGGCCCTGCACGGCGGGCTGTTCAACATCGGCGGCGAAGGCCAGGCCATGCTCGGCGGGCTGGGCACCGGCTTGCTGGCCTTGTGGCTCGGTCCCACGCTGCCGGGCTGGCTGCTGCTGCCGCTGATGTGTCTTGCCGGCGCACTCTTTGGCCTGGCCTGGGCACTGCTGCCGGCGTACCTGCAGGCCTACCGCGGCAGCCATGTGGTCATCACCACCATCATGTTCAATTTCCTGGCGAGCACGCTGCTTGTGTACCTGCTGGTCGATCACCTCAAGCAGCCGGGACTGATGGCCGTGGAAAGCGCACCCTTCGCCGCCGCGGCGCTGTTGCCCGGCATGCACCAGGCGCTGGGCTGGCTGGGGCTGCAGTGGCCGGCCTCGCCCTTGAACCTGAGCTTGCTGCTGGCCCTGCTCGCGGCGGCGGGTGTGCACCTGCTGTTGTGGCGCTCGCGCGCCGGTTACCGCATTCGCGCCGTCGGCGCCAGCCCCGGCGCGGCGGCCTATGCCGGCATCGACCCGAAGCACCGTGTGCTGCTGTCGATGGCGATTTCCGGCGCGCTGGCCGGCCTGGTGGGCATGAACGAGATTGCCGGCGTCAGCGGCAAGCTGATGCTGGAATTCGTCAGCGGCGCCGGCTTCACCGGCATTGCCGTGGCGCTGATGGGGCGCAACCACCCGCTGGGCATCGTGCTGGCCAGCGTGTTGTTCGGCGCGCTGTTCCAGGGCGGGGCCGAGCTGAGCTTCGAGCTGCCGGGTTTCAGTCGCGACATGGTGGTCATGCTGCAGGGGTTCATCGTGCTGTTCTCGGGTGCGATGGCCTATGTGGTCGCGCCCTGGCTGGCGCGTGCGCTGCAGGTCTGGCCCGCACGCGCACCGCAAGTCGAGCAGCCCCATGGATGAGACGCTGATCGGCGCGCTGCTGGCGTCGACGCTGCGCGTGGCCACGCCCTTGCTGCTGTGCGCGCTGGCGGGCTTGCTGTCCGAGCGTGCCGGCGTCATCGACCTTGGCCTCGAAGGCAAGATGCTGTTCGCCGCGTTTGCCGCGGGCGCAGCCGGCGCTGTGTTCGGCTCCAGCATCGTCGCGATCGGCCTGGCCATGGCCGTGACGGTGCTGCTGTCGTGGCTGCACGGTGTGGCCTGTGTCAGCCACCGCGGCGATCAGGTCGTCTCGGGCGTGGCGGTGAACATCATCGCCGCGGGCATGACCGTGGTGCTGGGCATCGCCTGGTTCCAGCAGGGCGGGCAGACACCGCCGGTGAGCGCCGACGGTGCGCCTGCAAGCGCTGTGGCCCGGCGCGGCGACGGCGCTGCAGGGCGTGCCCTTCATCGGTGGCTGGCTCGGCCCACTCGTCGGCGACGGGCTGCTTGGGCACAACCTGCTGGTGTATGCGGCGCTGGTGCTGGTGCCTGCGGTGTGGTGGCTGCTGTACCGCACGCGCTTCGGATTGCGGCTGCGCGCGGTGGGTGAGAACCCGCACATGGTGGATGCGGCGGGCGTGTCGGTAGTGAAGCTGCGCTACGCCGCGCTGACCTTGAACGGGCTGCTCTGCGGCCTGGCCGGCAGCTACCTGGTGCTGGCGCAGAATGCCGCGTTCGTGCCGCACATGACGGCGGGGCGGGGTTTCATGGCATTGGCGGCAATGATCTTCGGCAAATGGCATCCGGTGGGCGCGTTCTGGGCCTGCCTGCTGTTCGGCTTTCTCGATGCGGTGGCCATCCGCCTGCAGGGCGTGCGCCTGCCCGGCATCGGCGAGGTGCCGGTGCCGGCCATCCAGGCGCTGCCTTATGTGCTGACTGTCGTGCTGCTGGCCGGTTTCATCGGCCGCAGCATGGCGCCGGCGGCACTCGGCAAGCCCTATGTGAGGGAGCGTTGAGCATGATCGCGCCGACCACGTTGAGCGATGACCAGCAGCAAGCCTTGTTGCGCGCGGCCCGCGACGCGCGGCGCAATGCCTACGCGCCGTATTCGAAGTTCGAGGTCGGCGCGGCGGTGCTCGACGCTCAGGGGCGTGTGCACGCCGGCTGCAATGTCGAGAACGCGGCCTATCCGCAAGGTGTGTGCGCCGAAGCCGCGGCGCTGAGCGCCATGGTGCTGGCCGGAGGGCGCCGCGCCACCGCACTGCTGGTGCTGGGCGAAGGGCCGTCCTGGGTCACGCCCTGCGGCGGCTGCCGGCAGAAGCTGCGCGAGTTTGCCGATGCGCAGACGCCGGTGCTGGTGGCCGATGGCAACGGCGTGCAGGTGTGGTTCACGCTGGAGCAGTTGCTGCCGCACAGCTTCGGGCCCGAACATCTGGCACGAACATGAGGGCGCGGGCATGAGTTCAAGCCGCGCCCTGCAGCAGATCCGCGCGCGGGTGCCCGATGCGCGGCCACGCATCGCCGTGCTGCTGGGCTCGGGCTGGGGTGGGCTGACACAGCAGCTCGTCGATGCCACGTGTTTCAGCTACGCCGAGCTGGAGGGGTTCCCGCCCGCCGGCGTGGCCGGGCATGCCGGCGAGCTGTGGCTGGGCCGCGTCGGCCGGACCGAGGTGGCAGTGCTCAGCGGCCGCCGCCATGTCTACGAAGACGGGGCCGCCGACGGCATGAAGAGCGCGCTGCGCACGCTGCGCGAGTTGGGCTGCCAGGTGCTGGTGCAGACCAACGCCGCCGGTAGCCTGGACCCGGTGGCCGCACCGGGCAGCCTGATGCTCATCAGCGACCACCTGAACATCGCGCAGCGCTCGCCGCTGGTCGGCGAAAGCGGCTCCGAGCGCTTCGTCGACATGGTCGGCGCCTACGACGCCGCGCTGCGCCGCACCGCCTACGAGGTCGCGGTGCGCCGCGGCATCACCCTGTACGAAGGTGTGTTCGCCTGGGTGCTGGGCCCGCAGTTCGAGACGCCGGCGGAAATCCGCATGCTGCAGTTGCTGGGCGCGCATGCGGTGGGCATGAGCACGGTGCCGGAGACGATCATCGCGCGCCACCTTGGCCTGCGTGTGCTGGCCATCTCGCTCATCACCAACATGGCGGCCGGGCTGTCGGACGAGCGCCTGAGCCATGCGCACACGCTGGCGCAGGCTGCCGCCGCAGCAGAGCGGGGTGGCGCCCTGCTGGCGGATATCGTGCAGGCGATCGAGCCATGAAGCCTGCCTCGTCAACCACACGTTCGATCGAAACTGCCGCGCGATTGGCCCTGCGCTGCCTGGATCTGACCAGCTTGAACGACGCCGACGGCGAAGCCGATGTCGCGCGGCTTTGCCAGCGCGCACAAGGCCCGTTTGGCGATGTGGCGGCGGTGTGCGTGTGGCCGCATCTGGCAGCGTTTGTGCGCGCACTGTTGCCGCCGCACATCGCCGTGGCGGCGGTGGCCAACTTCCCCGCGGGCGGCACCGACATCGACGCCGCATTGCGCGATGTGCAGCAGATCGTAGCGGCCGGCGCGCAGGAGGTCGACGTGGTGCTGCCGTGGCGCGCATTGCTTTCGGATGACGCCGCGGCCGCCGAAAGCCTGCTGCGTGCAGTGCGCCAGGCCTGCTCGGGTCTGCGCCTGAAGGTGATCCTGGAAACCGGCGAACTGCGCGAAGACACATCGATCCTTCGCGCTGCGCGGCTGGCGCTGGACTGCGGCGCGGACTTCCTCAAGACCAGCACCGGCAAGACGGCTGTCAGTGCCACGCCGCAGGCCGCGCGCTTGCTGCTTCAAGCGATCGACGACAACCCGCAGGCAAGGCAGCGTGTCGGGCTTGAAGGTCTCGGGCGGCATCCGGCGCGTGGCCGATGCGCTGCCCTACATGCAAGCGTGGAATCCGCGCTCGGTGCCGACGCACTGCAACCGGCGCGCTTTCGCATCGGCGCCAGCAGCCTGCTCGACGACATCGAAGCGGTACTCGGCGGCAAGCCGAGTGCCGGGCGGCGGGCAGCTACTGAACATGCTGGCCCAGGAAATCATCCGCATCAAGCGCGACGGCGGCACGCTTGATCGCGCGCAGATCGATGCCTTCGTCGCCGGCCTGGTCGACGGCGCATGGAGCGAAGGCCAGGCCGCGGCGATGGCCATGGCGATGTTCCTCAAGGGCCTGTCGAGCGCGGAGACCATTGCGCTGACGCAGGCCATGACACGCTCGGGCGAGGTGCTCGACTGGGCCTCGGATCGTTTCGGCGGCCCGGTGCTCGACAAACATTCCACCGGCGGCGTCGGCGACAAGGTCAGCCTGATGCTGGCGCCGATCATGGCCGCCTGCGGCGCGGTCGTGCCGATGATCAGCGGCCGCGGCCTGGGCCACACCGGCGGCACGCTCGACAAGTTCGACAGCATTCCCGGCTACCAGACCGCGCCGAACGTCGCCACGCTGCGCGCGGCGCTGCACCGGGCCGGCTGCGCCATCATCGGACAGACGGCCGAGCTGGCGCCGGCCGACCGGCGGCTGTATGCCATCCGCGATGTCACGGCAACGGTGGAATCGATCCCGCTGATCACCGCCAGCATCCTGTCGAAGAAGCTGGCCGCCGGACTGCAAGGGCTGGTGATGGACGTGAAGTGCGGCAACGGCGCCTTCGCCGACACGCCGGAGATGGCGCTGGCGCTGGCGCGCTCGTTGGTCGATGTGGCCAACGGCGCCGGCTTGCCGACTCGCGCGCTGGTCACCGACATGAACCAGGTGCTGGGCCACGCCTGCGGCAACGCGCTCGAGGTGCTGGAGGCGGTGCAGTTCCTGCGCGGCGAACACCGCGCGCCGCGCCTGCTGCAGGTCACGCGCCTGCTCTGCGCCGAGCTGCTGCAGATCGGCGGCCTGGCCGGCGACGAGGCGGCTGCGCTGCAACGTGTGGATGCGGTGCTCGACGACGGCTCGGCGCTGCAGCACTTTGCGCGCATGGTCGCCGCGCTCGGCGGGCCGGCCGACTTCTGCGAGCGTGCGGCGCATTACCTGCCGACCGCGCCGGTGCAGCAGGCGGTGCTGGCGCGCCACGCCGGCTGGGTCTGCGCGCAAGGCGACGCGCGACATCGGCCTGGCCGTGATCGAACTCGGCGGCGGCCGGCGCCGTGCCAGCGACCGCATCGACCACCGCGTCGGATTCAGCGACTTCGTGTCCTTGGGTCAGCGCGTCGAGCGCGGCGATCGGCTCGCCACCGTGCATGCCGCCTCGGCCGAGGCGGCGGATGCGGCCGTGGCGCGACTGCAGGCGTGCGTCGTCATCGGCGATGCGCCGCCCGCGCCGATGCCGGTGCTGATCGCACGCGTGCAGCACGATGCAAGCCCACTCGATGAAAGGCCCCCATGACACGACAACACATCAGCTCGGGCTCCACCTTCGAAGCGCAGATCGGCTACTCGCGCGCCGTGGTCGATGGCGACTGGATCTTCGTCTCCGGCACCACCGGCTTCGACTACGCGACCATGACCATCGCCGAAGGTGTGGTGGAGCAGGCCGAGCAGTGTTTCAGGAACATCGAGCACGCGCTGCAACAGGCCGGCGCGTCGCTGGCCGACGCCGTGCGCGTGAACTACGTGCTGCCGGTGGCGGCGGAGTTCGAAGCATGCTGGCCGGTGTGCCGCAAGTACCTGGGCGAGATCCGGCCCGCGTCGATGATGATCTCGGCCGGGCTGGCCGACCCGCGCATGCGCATCGAGATCGAGGTCACCGCCCGCAAGCGCCGTGCGACACAGGCAGAGTGAGGAAAAACCATGCACCCACCCGAGTACTGGAACCAGCGTGGCATCGGCAAGTTGCCGGGCCACGTGGGCATGGTCGTCAATGCGGTGGCCACCGGCGAACTGCGTGCGTTTATCGCCGTGCAGGCGCACCACCTCGCGCCCAACGGCTTCCTGCACGCCGGCACACTGGTCACGCTGGCCGACACCTGCTGCGGCTACGGCTGCGTCAACAGCCTGCCGGCGGGTGCCAGCGGCTTCACCACGGTCGAGCTGAAATCCAACTTCCTCGGCACCACGCTCGATGGCCATGTCGAATGCGTGGCCAGCGCCGCGCACCTGGGCAAGACCACGCAGGTCTGGGACGCCGTGGTCACGCACCGCGAAAGCGGCCGCACATTGGCGCTGTTCCGCTGCACGCAGATGGTGCTGTACCCCAAGGCGGGTGGCTGATCCCACCCAGGAGCTAGAAGGCCATGGACATCGAACTCGCCAAGGAGGCTCGCGCGCAAGCGGTCACCTCGATCGAACGCTGGTTCAAGGAAAACGCCGACGAGCCGATCGGCAACATCCAGGCCGCGGCGCTGTTGAACTTCGTCATCGCCGAGATCGGTCCGAGCATCTACAACCAGGCGGTGGCCGACGTGCAGCAGCGTTTGCAGATGCGGGTGGCAGAGCTCGACATCGAATGCCATGCCGACGAGTTCGGCTTCTGGCGCAAGACCGTACGCAAGTCTGCGGGCTGAGGCTCGTTGAGTCGTGTCGCGGCTGGAGGCGATGGTATATACTTGGTAGTATCAATTCGTCGGACAAGAGGTGTTCATGGAGACCGCAAAACTGTTCCTCAATGGCCGCAGCCAGGCCGTGCGCCTGCCCAAGGCCTTTCGCTTCGATGGCCTGACCGAGGTGTACATCCGGCGCGAAGGCGAGCGCATCATCCTGAGCCCGACACGCAAGCCGCCGATGGCACGCCTGATTTCGGCGCTGGCAGGAGTTCGAGGACTTCCCCGCCAGGCAGCAGCCCCGCAAAGTGGAGCGGCGCGAGAGCTTTTAGGCGGGGCGCGGCATGCGCTACATGCTCGACACCAACATCTGCATCTACCTGATCAAGCGGCGGCCGGCGGCCGTGACGGCCGCGTTGTTGCAGCACGAGGCCGAGGGTGTCGGCGTGTCCATCATCACGGTGTGCGAGCTGGCCTATGGCGCGGCCAAGAGTGCATCGGCGCGTAACCAGTCGGCATTGCGACATTTCCTTGAACCGCTGGAAGTGGCCGACTTCGACCACGCCGCCGCCATGGCCTACGCCAACGTGCGCGCCGCGCTCGAAGCCGCCGGAACACCCATCGGCCCGCTGGATACGCAGATCGCCGCGCATGCCTTGTCGTTGGGTATCACCCTGGTCAGCAACAACACGCGCGAATTCGAACGTGTGCCGCGGGCTCAAGTTGGCGAATTGGGCGAACGAAGGCGCATCCGATTGACGGCTTCAGCTGACCGGTGGCATCCGGTAACGCCAACCCCTTGCCTCGACAATGCTTGCCTGAGCAACTGATAATGGGCTGATGTCCACGAAGCCCAGACCCCGGCGCATCACACGCTTCTACGACGGCCGCAGTTATGTCGCCGGCGACAGCGTGGGCTACCTGCTGAACCAGGTGGTGATCTCGATGCGCCGGCAGATCGAACAGGCGATGACGGTGCATGGCCTCACCGCCGCGCAGTGGTACCCGCTGTGGAAGCTCAAGCGCGACGGCCCGAGCACCGCGCAGGACCTGGCGCGCGACATGGACATCGATGCCGGGGCGAGCACGCGCCTGGTCGACCGGCTCGCGGCCAAGGGCCTGGTCGAGCGCACACGTTCCGCGTCCGACCGGCGCGTCGTCATGCTCACGCTGACGGCGGCGGGCGATGCGGTGGCGGCACACGTGCCTCCCGTGCTGGCCGACGTGAACAACGCCTATCTGCGCGACTTCAGCCGCGATGAGTGGCAGCTGCTGCAGCAACTGCTGCGCCGCATGCTGGCCAGCGGCCAGGCGCCGTGCTCTGCACGCTGCGTCGCGCAAGGCCGCGCGCCCGGCCAAGGGGCTTGCATGAACGAAGACAGCGCTGCGGCCGCCTCCGCCGCGAGCCCGCAGCCACCGCTCAGCGGCCGGGGCCGTCGCCGATTGCTGTGGCTGCTGGCCGCTACTGGTGGTGCTGGGCGCACTGGCCTGGGGCTGGTACTGGCAAAGCGTGCTGCGCTACGCGGAGAGCACCGACAACGCCTACGTGCAGGCGCCGCTGGTGCAGATCACGCCGCTCATCGACGGCACCGTCACCGCGGTGCTGGCCGACGACACCGATGCGGTGGCCGCGGGCCAGACGCTGGTGCGCCTGGACCCGGCCGATGCGAAGCTGGCGCTGCAGCGCAGCCAGGCGGCGCTGGCACAGGCGGTGCGCGAACTGCGCGCGCTGCGCGCGCAGGACGGCAGCTTCGGTGCGCAATCGAGCCTGAAGCGCGCCGAACTCGAGCGCACACGCGCCGACCTGGCGCGTGCCGAGGACGATGCCGCGCGCCGGCGCAAGCTGGTGGACAGCGGTGCCGTCAGCGACGAGGAGATGAAACACGCCGACGCCACGCTGGCCGCGGCGCGCAGCGCGGTGGCGGCGGCGCAATCGGCGCAGGCCGCGGCCGAGCAGCAGGCGCTGGGCAACCTGGCGCTGAGCCAGGGCACGCAGATCGACGCACATCCCAACGTGCAGCGCGCCGCGGCGGCGCTGCGCGAGGCCTGGCTCGCGCTGCAGCGCACCGAGCTGCGCGCGCCGCTGGCCGGGCAGGTGGCGCGGCGCACCGTGCAGGTAGGCCAGCATGTGGCGGCCGGCGCGGTGCTGATGTCGGTGATCCCGCTCGACCGCGTCTGGATCGAAGCCAACTTCAAGGAAGCGCAGTTGCGCCGCATGCGCATCGGCCAGCCGGTGACGATGCACGCCGACGCCTACGGCAGCAAGGTCGAATATCGCGGCCGCGTCGCCGGCATCGGTGCCGGCACCGGCGCGGCCTTCGCGCTGCTGCCGGCGCAGAACGCCACCGGCAACTGGATCAAGGTGGTGCAGCGCGTGCCGGTGCGCATCGAGCTGATCGATGGCCCGCTGGCCGCGCACCCGCTGCGTGTGGGCCTGTCGATGCAGGCCACCGTGCATCTGGATGAAGACACGGCCGCAGGCGCCGCTGGCGCGGCCCGACGCGCCGGCCAGCTGCCGCCGCAGCCGCGCCGCCCGATGCCGCCGCGCAGGCCGCCGAGCTGCGCGAGGCCGACCTGCAGGTGCGCCGCATCATCGACGCCAACCTGGGCTTGCCGGGCACACGATGAGCGCGGCCCCGCCGCCGCCGCTGCACGGCACCGTGCTGGTGCTGGGCACGCTGTCGCTGTCGCTGGCGACCTTCATGAACGTGCTCGACTCGTCGATCGCCAACGTCTCGATTCCCGCCATCGCCGGCAACATGGGCGTGAGCCCGGCGCAGGGCACCTGGGTCATCACCTCGTTCGCGGTGGCCAACGCCATCTCGATGCCGCTCACCGGCTGGCTGACGATGCGCTTCGGCGCGGTGCGGCTGTTCACCACCAGCATCCTGCTGTTCGTGCTGGCCTCGTGGCTGTGCGGCCTGGCGCCGAACATCGAGGCGCTGATCTTCTTTCGCGTGCTGCAAGGCCTGGTGGCCGGGCCGATGATTCCGCTGTCGCAGACGCTGCTGCTGTCGTGTTACCCGCCGGCCATGGCCGGCATGGCGATGGCGCTGTGGGGCATGACGGTGCTGGTCGCGCCGGTGGTCGGCCCGCTGCTCGGCGGCTGGATCACCGACCACATCGCCTGGCCGTGGATCTTCTACATCAACATCCCCGTCGGGCTGATCACGGCGGCCGTCACCTGGTCGATCTTTCGCGAGCGCGAAACGCCGAGCCGGCGTGTGCCGCTGGACCGCGTCGGCCTGGCGCTGCTGGTGCTGTGGGTCGGCGCGATGCAGATCATGGTCGACAAGGGCAAGGAGCTGGACTGGTTCGGCTCGACCGAGATCGTGCTGCTGGCGCTGGTGGCGGTGGTGGGCTTCGTCTTCTTCCTGGTGTGGGAGCTGGGCGCGGCACTGCCGCTGGTCGACCTGCGCCTGTTTGCGCGGCCCAACTTCGTCATGGGCACGGTGTCGCTGTCGGTGGCCTACGGCCTGGTCTTCGGCAACATCGTGCTGCTGCCGCTGTGGCTGCAGCAGTACATGGGCTACACCGCCACCTGGGCCGGGCTGGCGATGGCGCCGGTCGGGCTGCTGGCGATCGTGCTCTCGCCCTGGGTCGGCAAGAACGTCAACCGCGTCGATCCGCGCTGGATGGCGACCACGGCCTTCCTGGGTTTCGCGGCGATCCTGTGGATGCGCTCGCAGTTCAACACGCAGGCCGACTTCGCCACCATCCTGCTGCCCACGCTGCTGCAGGGCGCGGCGATGGCGTTCTTCTTCATCCCGCTGCAGTCCATCGCCTTTGCCGGCCTGCCGCCCGATCGCATGCCGGCTGCCGCCGGATTGAGCAACTTCGTGCGCATCACCGCCGGTGCCGTCGGCACCTCGGTCTTCACCACGCTGTGGGAGAGCCGCGCCAGCCTGCACCATGCCAACCTGGTGCAGAGCATCAGCCTGTCGAACCCGGCGTCGGTGCAGGCCATCGCCGGGCTCGAAGCCGCCGGCTACAGCCGCGAGCAGGCGCTCGGCCAGCTCAACCGCATCATCGACCAGCAGGCCTTCACCATGGCCGCGACCGACCTGTTCTATCTGTCGTCGGTGCTGTTCCTGGCGCTGATCGCGCTGGTCTGGCTGAGTGCGCCGACGAAGCAGGGCGCGGCGGTCGTGGACGCCGGCGCGCATTGATATGAACCACCCCCGCAGCGCCTTCGGCGCTCCCCCTCAAGGGGGCGCCGCCAGCGGCCCGGCAGAGCCGGTTCCACGGCGGCCGCTCGATGGCGCGCTGCGGTGCGGGCGCCTGGCGAGGTGCGCCTTGGTGGTTGACGAGTTCCGCACGCCGCGGCCCATCGCCGGCTGGCGCGTGGTCTTCACCGCCTTCTGCATGGCCGTGGTGGCCTGGGGGCTGGGTTTCTACAGCCTGTCGGTGTACGTGCAGTACCTGAGCCAGCAGGGGCGCTTTTCCGCCGCGCTGCTGTCGGCGGCGACGACCTTCCACTTCCTGGTCGGCGCGGCGGCGCTGTATGCGGTGGACCATGCGGTGGCGCGCGTCGGGCGCAAGCGCGTGGTCATGGCCGGCGTGCTGCTGCTGGCCGGCTGCGCCGCCACGCTGGCCTATGTGCCGAACGCGTTCTGGCTGTTTGCGGCCTACGCCGGCATGGCCTTCGGCTGGGCCGCGATCTCGGGCACCGCCATCGCGCAGATCGTCGGCGTGTGGTTCGATCGAAAGCGCGGCCTGGCGCTGAACGTCGCGCTCACCGGCGCCAGCGCGGCCGGCTTCGTGGTCGTGCCGGCCCTGGTGTGGAGCATCGGCCGCTTCGGCCTGGGCCCGGGTGTGGCGTCGATGGCCGCGCTGCTGGCGCTGGCGCTGCTGTGCCTGATCGGCTTCAACCTGGTGGAGCCGCAGGCGCGGCCGGCCGAGGCCACGGCTGCATCGGCCGTGACGGACACAGGTAGCGGTGCGAGCGCAGCCACGGGCACGGCCGATGCGGGACCGCTGCGCATGGACCGGCACCTGCTGCTGCTGTGCGCGCTGTTCGGCATCGGCTGGCTGGCGCAGGTGGCGTTCCTGGCGCAGCAGCTGCCGCTGCTGGTGCCGAAGATCGGCGCCACCCAGGCCACGGTGGCGGTGGCCGCGACGACCGCCAGCTCGCTGCTCGGCCGGCTGGTGCTGGCCACGTTCATGGACCGCATCGACCACCGCCGCGCCACCGCCGCCAGCTTCGGCCTGCAGGCACTGGGCATGGCACTGATGCTGGCCACGAACGAGCCGCTGTGGGTCATCGCCGGCGCCTGCCTGGTCGGCGCGTCGGTGGGCAACGTCATCACGCTGCCGGCGATGTTTGCGCAGCGCGAGTTCGCGCCGCAGCACTATGCGCCGGTGATCACGCGCATCTGGTCGACCGGGCAGGTGATGTATGCCTTCGGCCCGATCGGCGCGGGCTTGTTGATCAGCGCCACCGGTTCGTCTGCGGGCACGCTGTGGGCCTGCATCGTGTGTCAGGTGGCGGCTGCGCTGATGTGTGGCGTGCGGCCGCGTGCTCGCGGTGGCTGATGCGGACCTGCGGTCGATCAGCGCAGCCGGCGAGTCCGGGTGCGCAGTAGCGATTGCGCGCGCGAGTCGCCTCATTCACACTGCGGCCAGGAGCGGTCGTTCGCCACACACCGCGCGCATCCGATATTGCCGCAGTACACACCAGGCCGGATCGAAACTATGCGGCGCCGCGCAAGGGTCAGCACGGCGCACGGGCTTTGCGATCACTGCAACCGTCCCAATCAGTTTGGGATGACATACCTCTGCATGGCGAATAGACCCAGGCACTGGAAGCATGTGACATGATCGATCTTCGTCGGTGGGGGCACTCGATACGTTGCGGCAGCGCCGATGCGTTGAGTTCGCAAGAAAGTCGTTGGCGCAACAAAGGCGGCGTACCGGCTTGTTAGAGGGGGCAACTGCGGGACTTGCGACTCGCGGCGATCCCTCTCAATGCGATGGCGCTCGACAAGGAGAAGGGCTTAGCAATGGAAATCGACAGTATAACTCGCACCGGACTGAGCCCGCAGCGATAGGCTCTGAGCTCATCATCTTTCGAGTTTGCGACCCGGCGGTGACGACTTGTCGTGCCGCTTACGCGGCCAGTCGGTGACGAGAGCGGGCACGCCAGGCAGGCCCGGCACCTGCCCGTGCAGATTGCCCCGGCACAGGGCGACCAGGCTACTCGATTGCCGCATTGTTCGGGCTACCAGTTGGACCTGCAGCGGCAACTGGAACTTGCACTTGGCACCTGCAGCTGCACTCGACCGTGCACCTGCCCGCCCTGCCCCTGTCGTATAGCCTGCAGGCCGCTACACACGTCGACATCAGAGACCATCGCGGCGGGCAACTAGCGTCGATGTCAGGCTTGGTGCTGCCGTTTGCGCCACTGCAGCCCTGGGCTGCTCGAAGACGTCATCGAGGAAGCGTTCCGGCGAGTTCTGTCTACGGCGGACACGCCCGAGTACATACGCGTGCGCCTACGGTCGTACATTGGCCTATGCCCAGAGCGGATCTCACAGAAGACACGCGCGCCGTCTCGAATTGATCGTCCGCGGATGCGGCAGTGTAAGCGAGCATTCTGCAACTCTGGGATCAACAAGGTCGCCAATGCGCCGTCCAGACGACGCTCAGTTTCTCTGCTTGTAGGCAACTCAAAGGAGATTGGGCGGACGAGTCACCTGGACGAACAAGGTGGTGTTGATCCGGATGGCGGCGACGCAGTGTGGATCAGCCAACCCTACACTGCCAGGCGAGACCAGACTCGACGACCGCGGGTGGGTGGCGGACGTCCGGATGCGCTGTTGCATGTCTAGCGGTTCGGGCGGACTGGCTACGTGCAGCGAGTGGGGATGTCACTCCGAGCTTGCCTCTCTCTGCGGGCAGCAGGACTACGAGCGGTTCGATGACGCACGCTACCAACAGTGCTCCAGCCGGACGGTGGTCTTCACAAGGAGACATCGATCGGCGCGACGGTCGCTTGTGCGCAATCGACGGGCCTCAGAGCCGATCTGGCCAGCGCCAAATGGGACCATCAGTACGGTTGTGAGTGACATCGCCGTAAGAGGCGCGTCCAAGCCAGCTCGCGCGGAACTCCACAAGTCGGCAGTGCTTGCCGACGCGATCGCTACAGAGCGCGGGCAGTCGAACGATGCCGTTTCGCATGCAATCAACTCCCCAAGAGGCCGTGCTCTCGAGTCCTTCATTCACCTCGCGCTAGCAATGCAGCGCGAGGAGATTTCAGCAAAGTTGGGTTCAGGTGAGACCTGGGCCGCCGTCGGGCCGGTGTTTGATGCCGAACTGACAACCAGCGAGTCCGGGCTAAATGCTGACTTCGCGGCGATGGCGGGGATGTACTGCGCGAACTTCCACTATCTAAACGCCGAGTGGACGGAAGCCAACTTTGACAGGCTCTTCTCGTCCACCAGCGAAGCAGCTTGGAAGTGTGCGGCACAAGGCTTCGCGTATCAACGCCACCTATACGACTGGCTATTCAAGCGCCTTGTCACAGGCGGGCACCTGAGGAGGATGGTTTACGCGGAAGGGCTCCCTGACCAGGTGGCGGAGAAAGCTCTGCAGTTCCTGGGGCTTGCCTATCTTGAAGGCATGGAGAGTCTCGAAGGAGGTGGGCTGCTCAGCGAACTCGTTGCGGAGCTGAGGGTCAAGGAGCTATCGCAGTTGTGCTGGTTCTTTTGGACGCTTCGAGGGAAGGCCGAACCTTCCCCGCACGTCCAAAATACTGACGTTCTGGATGAAGGTGGCAGAGCAGGTTCGGGCAAGGCGAGCCGACGCGCCTGAACTGCAGTCGGCCCTCAGCCAGCTAGCGGTCTTCGTTCACGAGCTTACGCCGGCCGCCGTTGGGGCATTGATCGAGGCGGCGCCTCACGCGCAGGTTAGGCATCATGGATACATGCTGGTCGAGAACCTTGCACGGCTTGCGAACCAGTATCCGAAAGAGGTGGCCGCCATCTTCCGCGCAGCGATTTCAGGCTTCTTGCCTGACTACCGCAAGGAGGACGTGATTGGATGCGTCAATCGGTTAGCAGAGGCGGGTGAGGTCGAAGAAGCCGAGGGGATATGCAACGTTTACGCGGAACGAGGCTCGACGCTGCTGAAGGATACCTACGAGGCACTGCGAGCAAGACAGCGCTCATTTAGCGACACGGCCAAACCTCCGCGTAGCCAAGGAGCTTAGGTTTCCTAGGCGTGCGGCGCTCATGTGTCTGCTTAGACGAACGCAGTATCGGCGCTTGACTCACCGCTTTGGGTAGTCAGCAGGTGTACCCCGCCGGTCTCTGTCCGACCGCTGTCAGTCTGTTGCTGCCGGTCTGCGCCGCCAGCGGCCCGCGCCACTGGACCGCAGTGCAACGTCACGCGGGCACGCAAGTCAGACCACCAATACGTCGATGACGCTGCGGCAAATCGCCAATGAAGGCCGGCTGCTCGCCGGGCTGTTGTAGCGCCCGGCGGTGACCGCGATCGTGGCGTCCAGTTCAGGCACCACCATCAGCACCTGCCCGCCATTGCCCAGCCCGGTGAACCAGCGCGTGCCGGCTGCCGGGCCTTGTTCGATGCGCCCCACCCACCATTGCCATCCATAGCCCATGCCCTGGCCGGTAGCGGCGACATGCGGCTGCTGAAGCTGCGACACCCAGTCGCCGGGCACGACGATGCGCCCACCATGCAGGCCCTTGTCCAGCGTGAGCTGGCCCACGACGATCATCGAGCGCGGTGTCAGGCGCAGCCCTGAAAAAGGCAGCGGCTTGCCCCACAGGGTGTGGCGGCGCCAATCGAAGTGCTCGATGCCCAGCGGCAGGAACAGCATTTCGCGCGCGTAGGCGTCGATCGGCTTGCCTGTGGCGCGCTCGAGAATCTCGGCCAGCAGCAGCGTCGCACCGCCGCTGTACTCGAAGCGCCGGCCCGGCTCGGCCACCATCTCGCGCGACAGCACATAGGCCACGGGGTCGAGCGACAGGCCCATGCGGGTTTCGCTGTTGCTCAGGTTGGCATAGGACACAGCCGTCTCGTTCCATTCCAGGCCGGCGGTCATGGTCAGCAGGTGCTGCAGCCGGATGGCCTGCCGCTGCGGCGTGGCCAGCGCAGCATGCTCGGGAAACCACTCCATCACCGGCCGCTCGGTGTCGATCTTGCCCTGGCCATGGGCGATGCCGACCAGCAGCGCCACCACGCTCTTGCTGATGGAGCGCATGTCGTGCAAGGTGTCAGCGTCGAAGGCGACGCTGCGCGCAATCCAGTCACCCGAGGGCTTGTCCTCGGCGGTGAAATAGGCCTCGGCCAGCAGGCGGCCTTGCTGTTGCACCAGCACCGCATGAGTCAAGGGCGCGCGCGCCACGCCTTCTTCGACGGCCTGGGCGACGGCTTGCGCCCGCACCGGGCTGGCGCCGTCCTTCGCGATGTCGATGGGCTCAGCCGTTGCGGCGGCCATCACGCTGCCGGCCGGCATGGCCCAGGCCGCTGCCGCCCAGGCCAGGCAGCGGCGCCGTTGCATCGAGGTGCGGGCCTTCAATCGCGTTGCAGCGGCCGTGTCACATCGCCTGCGCCGCATAGGTCGGCGCCAGCACGGAAGGCGCCAGCGCCGCGTTCGATTCCTCCAGCAGCGTGATGCGCCACAGCGTGCGCGCATCGTCGGGGTCGATCAGCGTGGCCGAATGCAGCAGCGCGGCGTTGTCCCAGATGACGATGTCGCCGACACCGTACTTGAAGCTCAGGCGGTACTTGGCTTGCGTGGCGTGCGCCGCCAGTTCGTCGAGCAGCGCACGCGCTTCGTCCTCGGGCCAGCCGACGATGCCGAAGGAGCTGCCCGACACGGCATACAGCGCCTTGCGGCCGGTGACCGGATGCGGCCGCGCGATGCGGTGCGTGATCACCGGCATGCGCGCCTTCTGCGCATCGTTCAACACCGACGCCACGGTGCGGCTGGCTTCGTTCAAGTCGTTGCGGTTGCCGTAGTGGTGGATCGCCAGCAGCGGCTCGATGCGCTGCTTCATCGCCTCGGGCAGGTCGTCGTAGGCCGCCTGCTGGTTGGCGAAGAGCGTGTCGCCGCCGAGCTTGGGCACGACGCGCGAGTACAGCGTGGTCGCGCGTGCCGGCACCTGCAGGTAGGAGTAGTCGGTGTGGAAGTACGAGCCGGCGTCCTGCAGGCCGGTGGGCTGGCCGTTCTTCTTCACGTTCGACAGGATCAGGATGTTCGAATCCTCGGGATGGTGGAACTGGTCGATGACATGCGGCTGCGGCGGGCCGATGCGTCGCGCGAAGTCGGCGAACTGCGCCGCGCGTGATGTGTTGATCGCGCAGCGCCAGCACCTGGTGGGCGTAGAAGGCCTGCTCGATCTGCTTGAAGTCCGCATCGGACAGCGGCTGCGAAAGGTCGACGTCGAAGGTCTCGGCGCCGTACAGCGGTGACAACGGACTGAAGGAAATCATGGTGGATCGCTCCTGCCGGGAAACACGGGCATCGATCATCGCAGATGCTGTTTGCGCCACGGGCCGCTTCGAGCGCACTGGCTGAAGCGCTGCGTGCACTTCGAGGTTCAGCGTCAGCCTGCGGCCCGCGCCCAGTGACCCGTCGGTGCTTCCACGATGCGCCCATCGTCGCGCAGCTTCAGCAGGTGCGCCAGCAGCGAGCGCCGCGCCATCGCGTGCAGCTTGGGCGGCACGTCGTCGTACACGGCGGCCAGCAAGTCGTCGACCGGCCGCGCGCCGCTGCCCGAGCGGCAAAAGCCCGCAGCACCTTGGCCTCGCGCTTGAGCCGGTGGTCGATGATCTGCTGCATCGCACGCTGCGGCTGCGGCATCAGGAAGCCGTGGCCGGGGGCGATCCAGTCGATGTCCAGCGCCAGCAGTTCGCGCAGCGATTTCAGGTACGCGCCCATGTCGCCGTCGGGCGGGTTGATGACCACGGTGGAGCCCTGCATCACGTGGTCGCCGGTGAACATCAGGCGCTCTTCGTCGAGCACATAACAAAGGTGATTGCCGGCATGGCCGGGCGTGTGGATGACACGCAGCGTGCTGTCGCCCGGCAGCTCGAAGACCTCGCCGCCGCGCAGCGGCACGTCGGGCACGAAGTCGGTGTCCTGCCATTCGGCGTGCAGTGCGGCCATGCCGTGCAGCGGCGCCCCGGTGCGCGCCTTCAAGGCCTGCGCGGCGGGCGAGTGGTCCTTGTGCGTGTGCGTGACGAAGATCCAGCGGATCGGGCCGGGCGCGGCATCGACGATGGCCTGCACGTGCGCCTCGTCGGTGGGCCCCGGGTCGAGCACGGCCCACTCGTTGTTCTCGCCGCCGCCGATCAGATAGCAGTTGGTGCCGGGGCCGGTCATCATGCTGCCGTTGTTGGCGGTGACGCGGATCAGCCGCGGCGACAGCTGCACCGCCACGGCGGGCGCCAGCTCGTAGCTGTGTTGGCCGTGGCCCTGCGGGTCGAGGCGGCCGATTTCGGCATAGGGCGCTTCGTGCGGCATGACGGGGCGCAGGCCTTTGCTGCCGGTGGCCAGCAGCGGCATGATGCGCGGCACCTGCTGCAGGCCGTGCGCGTGCTGGAGCACCGCATCGATGTCGCCCAGCTGCTGCAACAGTTCCATGATCCTGTAGGTGGGCGGCGCGAGCTTCAGCTCGCGCCGCTGCGCCAGCGCGTCGGCCGGCGTGATCCACAACTGCGCGTCGGTTTCGCGGTCGTCCTGCGAGGCGACCTGCAGCTCGCGGCGCCTCGGTGACGAAGAAGCGCGTGTCGTAGCGCTTGGGCACGCCCGGCGGCGTGAGCCAGTGGTCCAGGTAGGCCAGCCTGTCCGCCGCCAGTTGCAGGTCGAAGCGCTGGCACAGCTCGGCCAGCGACAGCTCGCCGCGGTTCAGCGCCGGGCGCAGCGCGGCCACTTCCTGCAAGGTGCGCTCGCTCATGGCGGCGCTGTCGGCGGCCGCGGCGAAGAGCAGGCCAGCCTCCTCGAAACATTCGCGCATCGCCGCGAAGTAGTAGTCCAGTCCGCCCGCTGGCAAACCCAGCCGTGCGCTGGCCCGCGTGTCGTCGATGCCGGTGCACACGGCATGGCCGTGGCGGTCGCTTGCTTCGACCAGGCCACCCGGGAAGACACAGGCGCCGCTGTGGATGTCGCCGGGGCGCGGCGCGCGGCGCATCAGCAGCACCTGCATGCCGCCTTGCAACTGCGAACCGGCGCGCTTCAGCACCACCACCGTGGCGGCCTGGCGCACCGCAGCGCCGGGAGTGGGTGACCAGGCGCGTGCGGTGATCGTGCCTTGACTTGAATCTGAAGGGCTGCTCATGCCACAAGCGTACCGCAGCGCCCAAGGCCACGCTCAGGGCGAGCGCCGACCCGCGTCGGCGCTCGCCGCTGCTTCACGCGGCACTTCCCGGAACCGGTTGCGGCGTGAAGGCCTGTGTGCGTGCCGCACGCACCGCCCAGATCAGGATCGCACCAGCCACCAGATACAGCGCGATCACCAGATACATGCTGTTGTTCGGGTTGCCCGTGGCGGTGTTGATGGCACCGGTGATCGACGGCGCGACGGCAGCGCCAAGATTGCCCAGGCTGCTGATCAGCGCGATGCCGCCGGCTGCGGAGGCCTTCGACAGGTACTCGGACGTGATCGTGAAGAACAAGGGCGTGGCCGAGGCGATGCCCACGGTGGCGACGCACAGCCCGATCAGCGAGCCGACGAAGTTGCCCTGCATGAACAGCGTCAGCGACAGGCCGCCGGCGGCGATCAAGGTGCAGGCGACGAAGTGCCAGCGCCGCTCTTTCATGCGGTCGGAACTGCGGCCGAGCAGCACCATGCCGACGACGCCGAAGGCGTTGGGAATGGCGGCGTAGATGCCGATCATGAACAGGTCGCTGATGCCCCAGCTCTTGATCAGCGTGGGCAGCCAGAAGACCATGGTGTAGGTCGCCCCCAGCAGCAGGAAGTACACCAGCGACAGCGTGTAGACCTTCGGGTCCTTCAGCGTCTGCCAGAACGAGCCGTGCCCCGCGCCCTGCACCAGGCCCTTGTCGTGATCGAGATGCTCGCGCAGCATTCGCTTCTGGCCGGCATCGAGCCAATGCGCATCTTCCGGCTTGTCCTGCAGGTAGAGGTAAGCGACGATGCCCAGCACCGACGCCGGCAGGCCCTGCACCAGGAACAGCCACTGCCAGCCGTGCCAGCCGTTGATGCCGTCCATCCACTTCATGATCGCGCCGCACAGCGGGCCGGCCATCACGCTGGCCAGCGTGGTGGCGGTCATGAACACGGCGATCATCTGCCCGCGCTTGGCCGGCGGGTACCAGAAGGTCAGGTACAGGATCACGCCGGGGAAGAAGCCCGCCTCGAAGGCGCCGAGCAGGAAACGCAAAATGTAGAACTGCGTCGGCGTCTGCACGAACATCATCGCGGTGGCGACGATGCCCCAGCAGAACATGATGCGCAGCAGTGTCTTGCGCGCGCCGATCTTCTCGAGCATCAGGTTGCTCGGCACCTCGAACAGAAAGTAGCCGATGAAGAAGATGCCGGCGCCCAGGCCGTACACCGCGTCGCTGAAGGGCAGCGTCTGCTTCATCTGCAGCTGCGCATAGCCGATGTTGATGCGGTCGAGGAAGGCGACGATGTAGCAGATGATGAGCAGCGGCATGATGCGCCAGCTGATCTTCGAGTACATCGTCTGCTCGGCGTCGCCATGGATCGCGGGGCTGCCGCTCGGTGCAATGGGGGTCATGGATTGCCTCCTGGTGTGCCTGGTCGGTGCGAGACTTCAGCCGGCGCGTGCCGCGGTCCTGCGTGTGCGCTGCGTCGCTCGCCGCCTTGACGGCGCGCGGCGCGGCGGCAACGCGCACCGCGGGTGCCTTGCGCGGGGCCGGCGCTTTGCGTGCTGCAGGTGCCTTTCGTGCCGCCGATGCCGCAGGCGTCGCGCGCTTGGGCGTCGCTGCCTTGGCCGGGCTGGTTGCGGCAGCCTTGGTGGCGGCGACGCTCTTTGACGGCGCGGCAGCCTCGGCGGACGCAGCCGGTTCGAGGCTGGCAATCTGCTGCAGCAGTTTCTGATGCTCTTCGACCACGTAGTCCGCCAGGTCGGCCACGTCGGGCAGGGCGCGGCGGCAGGCCGTCAGCCCGAACTCGAGCGAGCCGTTGTAGCTTTGCACCGTCATGTTCAGCGCGCCGCCGTGCGCCGGAATCGACACCGGGTAGTAGGTCACCAGCTTGGCGCCGGCAAAGTACAGCGGGAACTGCGGGCCCGGCACGTTGGAGATGGCCACGTTCATCATCGGCGGCAGCCGCTCGGCCAGCTTCGAGCGCCCGGCCAAGCGAGGCCAGGCCGGACAGCATCCACGGCGCGCCGAAGGACGGGAAGTCGGTGGGCAGGCTGCGCACCGTGCCCATCTGCTTCTTCGCCAGCTTGGACGAGGCGTTGATGGCCATCAGCCGCTCGACGCGGTCGTCGATGTCGGTGCACAGGCTGACCAGCATCATCGACACCTGGTTGTTGGCGTCGGTGTTGCCGGGTGCGCGCAGCGACACCGGCACGGCGGCGATCAGCGCCTTGTCGGGTTTGCAGTCGTAGTCGGCCAGGTAGCGCTTCAACGCGCCCGCGCAGATGGCCATGACGACGTCGTTCACGCTGGTGCCGCTGCGCTTGCCGATGGCCTTGATCTCGGCCAGCGGCACCGAACGCGCGGCGAAGGAGCGCTGGTTCGAGATCGACACGTTCAACGGCGTGCGCGGCGCCCGCTGCAGGCCGCTGGTCTTGCCGATGTGGCGCTTGCCGTCTTCGTCGGACACCGGCGCGAGCATGTCGACCAGTGTCTTCGCGGTCTGCGGCATCGACTTGAAGAGGTTGACCGTCTGCCGGCCCGCATTGCGCAGCGCCGCGCCGGCCAGTTCGGCCACGCCGAGCTGGTAGCGGTTGCTGCGGGGCCGCGCGCGCGGCGGCTTCACCTTGATCGGTTCCGGCGAGGGGTCGAACAGCACCTTGGCCAGGGCCACACCGGCCTGGCCGTCGATGCCGGCATGGTGCATCTTGGTGTACAGCGCCACCTGCCCGGTGTTCAGGCCTTCGATGATGAAGATTTCCCACAGCGGGCGGCTGCGGTCCATCAACGACGAATGCAAGCGTCCGACGAGTTGCTCGAGCTTCTCGAAGCTGCCCGGGCGCGGCAGGATGACGTGGCGGATGTGGTGGTCGATGTCCAGGTCTTCATCGTCCACCCACACCGGATTGGCCAGGTCGAAGGGCATCAGCGCCAGCTTGCGCCCGAAGGCGGGCACCAGGTGCAGCCGCCCCGTCAGGTAGGCCTTGGCGTCTTCGTAGAAGTCGCCCTTGTAGGTCTTGGGCAGGTCGAGCAGTTCCAGGCTGCCCACGTGCATCGGCGTTTCGGGCGTCTCGAAATGCAGGAACGCCGCGTCCATGGTGCTGAGGTGGTCCATCT
>CAVURQ010000010.1:0-29253 GCA_963743935.1 uncultured beta proteobacterium
GCCTGCTCTACCCCGCCGCCGACTGGGTGCCCACGCGCGACGGTCCGGACGGAGCACCGCTGCTGGATGCGCTGGTGGTGGGCGCCGGCATGTGCGGCCAGACGGCAGCCTTCGGCCTGTTGCGCGACGGCGTGCGCAAGCTGCGCGTCATCGACCGTGCTGCACGCGGGTCCGAAGGACCGTGGGCCACGGTCGCGCGAATGCCCACGCTGCGCAGTCCCAAGCACCTGAGTGGCCCGGACCTGGGCGTCGGCAGCCTCTGCTTCCGCGCGTGGTACGAGGCGCAGCACGGCGTCGAGGGCTGGCAGGCCCTGTACAAGATTCCCACGCTGATGTGGCGCGACTATCTGCTTTGGGTCCGCGACACAGTGGGCCTGCCGGTCGAGAATCACACCGCGCTGATCGCACTCGAACCTCATGGCGAGCTCTTGCGCGCCGAGCTGACTGGAGCGCGCGGCCGCGAAACCGTGTTCGCACGCAAGGTCGTGCTGGCGTTGGGCCGCGAGGGCAGCGGGCGCCTGCGCTGGCCGGTCTTTCCGTCCTTCGACCCGGCGCGTGCGCACGACAGGGTCGTGCACGCGCTGACCGAATTCGACGTGGCGCGATTCGCGGGCCAGCGGGTTGCCATCCTCGGCGCCGGCGCCACCGCGTTCGACAACGCCGCCGCGTTGCTGGACGCGGGCGCCGCATCGGCGACGCTGTTTGCCCGGCGCGGCCAGCTGCCGCAGGTCAACAAGTCCAAGTGGACCTCGTTCCCGGGGTTCTTCCATGGCTTCGTCGCCCTGCCGGACGAAGCACGCTGGCGTTTCCTGACCCACGTGTATGCCGAGCAGGCGCCACCGCCGCACGAGTCGGTGCTGCGCTGTGACGCCATGCCTGGCTTCGCACTTCGCCTGGGCGAAGACTGGTCCGACCTGGCCGTCGATGACGGTGGCGTCACCGTCACCACGCCGCGCGGCCGCGAGACCTACGCCGCCGCCATCCTGGCGACGGGTTTTGGCGTGGACATGATGCTGCGTCCCGAACTGGCGGCTTTTCGCGAACAGGTGCTGGTGTGGGCCGATCGCGTTTCTGCCGCCGAATCGTCAGCCCATGCCGAAGCGGCGCACTTTCCCTACCTCGGCCCGGGCTTCGAGTTCTTAGCACGCGATCCGGGCACGCTGCCGGCCGCGCGCAACCTGCACGTCTTCAACTGGGGCGCCGCCATGAGCCATGGGCAACTGGCCGGTGACATCCCCGGGCTGGCCATTGGCGTCAACCGCCTCGTTCAGTCGATCGCGCGCGACCTGTTCGTCGCCGACGAGCAGCGCCTGTACGCGGCGCTGCTGGCGCACGACGAGCCGGAGCTGAGGCCGACGCGCTGGTTTGTGCCGGCCGGCCGGTAAGCAGCCGTGGGGTTTGATATGAGGGGTGTCCTTCGCTTGAGACGATGGAGCCGACAACGCTGAAATGGATCAACGCCCCTTCGCGCGGCCGGGTGTCACGCGGCCGCGAAGACCGTGCGAGGAGTGCGTGGCTTCCGCTACGCTCAACGCAGGTTGCCGGTGTGGCCGAGGCTGTAGCGCCCCGGCTGCGGCCACACCGCCAGGCCGTGCGGCTGCTTGCCCACGGCGACAAAGTCGACCGCGCCGCTGCCAGTGTCGAAGCGGTAGACCACGTCGTCGTAGCGGCCCGACAGCCACAGGTGCTTGCCGTCGGCACTGACGCCGCCCATGTCGGGGCTGCCGCCGCCGGGCACCGGCCAGGTCGCCAGCACCTTGCCGGTGGCGAAGTCGAGCACCGTCACACTGCCCTTGCCCTTGGGCTTGCCGTGCACGTAGTTGCTGCCGCGGTTGGCCACGTACAGCAGCTTGGCGTCGCGGCTGGGGTACAGCCCGTGCGCGCCCACGCCGGTCGGAATGAAGGCGAACTGCTTGAAGGTCTCGGGGTCGACCACGTGCACGCCGTCGGCCATCATGTCGGCGACGTACAGCATCTTGCCGTCGGGCGAGAAGCGCACGTCCTGCGGCATGCCCGGCGTGATGCAGATCTGGCCGCCGGCCTGCTGCGGGTCGGGCACGTACTTCGGTGTCTTCAGGCTGGTCTTCACCAGCGCCAGCGCCTCGGGCCGGTCGAAGTAGCGGCTGAGCTTGATCGTGCCCAGCACCTTGCGCTGCGCCAGGTCGATCTTGGTGATCGAGCCGTTGAATTCGCAGGTGAAGAAGGCGGTGCGCCCGTCGCTGGCGAAGTCGGCATGGTTGATGCCGTCGCAGTCGGGCGTTTCGATGCTGTAGTCCAACGCCATCGTCTGCGGGTCGCGGAAATCCAGCCGCTTGAAGGCCTCGGCGACGACGATGGCGTGCTTGCCGTCGGGCGTCCAGTACATGTTGTACGGGTCTTCCACGGGGATGGTCTTGCCCGGCTTGCCGGTCTTCGGGTCCACCACCGTCAGGCTGCCCTTGTTGCTGTTCTCGGCGTTGTTGGCCACGTACAGCGTCTTCAGGTCCCAGCTCGGCACCACGTGCTGCGGGTACAGCCCGACCTTGAAGGTGTGCGTCACCTTCAGCGTCGCCGGGTCGATGACCGACACCGTGTGCGCCTTGTGGTTGGGCACGTAGATGCGCTCCAGCGCGCCGGCGACGTTGGGGCTCATCTTGCCGGCCGCCGTCTCGCTGTACAGGTTCTTCGGGTCCGGCACCGGCGACACGCCGGGCGCCGAAGCGGCCGGAACATTCTGTGCTGCGCCGTGCAGCGACGCCATCGCGAGGATGACCAGGACGAGAAGCGCGGTCGTGGATTGTTTGGGATTCATGGAAGGCTCTGTTGGAGTGGCCATTGATTTGGGAACCAGGTGCAGTCAACGCCGTGCGGCGACGGCACTGCGGATGGCATTCACGCTTTGCTGCACGATCAGGTCGGTGCCGAGCTTGCCAAGCTCGGCCGTGGCGGCTTTCGGCTCGCCCGACACGCCCAACGCACGCGCCTGCTCTGCGTTGACCGGCATTTTCTCCGGGTTCACGCGGGACGGGTCCACGGCCAGCATCAGCGCCGTGTCGGCGGCGCCGGCGTGCGTGCCGATCTGGGCGTCGCTCAATCCGCGCTCTCGCAGCAGTTTCACGAACGGCTCCTGCGCTGCGGCGTAGTACGCGGCGATGAAATGGGCGCGTGCCGGGCCGCCTTTCCAGCCGCGGTTCAGCCGGGCGGCGACATCCTTCAAGCCAGCTGATAGTTGCCGCTGTCGCCGATGAGCACGATGTCGGTGAAGCCATGTTGTGCGAACGAGCGTGCGGCGCCTTCGAGCACCGCCTTGAAGGCGTCTTCGGGCACGCTGATGGTGCCGGCGTAGCGCATGTGCTCGGTCGGCGGCGTGACCTGGCCTTCAGGCACATAGGCCACCACCGGCGCCACCAGCGCATTGCCCAGTTCGGCGGCAATGCGCGCGGCCAGCGCCTGCACGCGAAAGTTGTGCTTGCCCAGCGCCATGTGCGCACCGTTCTGCTCGGTGCCACCGACCGGGATGATGATGGTGCGCTGCCCGGCGCGAAGGGCCTCGCGCACTTCGCTGCTGCTCAGGTCCTGCAATGCCACGCTGGCCGGGGCGGCGCACAATGGCGCGCTGCACAGGCCGAGGCACAGCAGGCTGAGGGCGAAGACGTGGCGCATGCGGCGAGGGGGGTGGCTGCACCGCGGGCAAGGGCGGGTGTACAGCGCCGCGCAATGTAGCGCATGCCGCCAGGCGCCGGCTGCGTAAGATCAAGTCCATGAGCCAAATCACCGCATCCCCCACCGCGCCTGTCAGCGTGGCCCGACCCGCACAGGGCGAACTGCCGATCGTCATCGATTCGCCGCACAGCGGCACGGTCTATCCGGACGACTTCGGCTACTCGGCCCCCTTCGAACTGCTGCGCCGCGGCGAGGACCTGTTTGTCGAGCGGCTGTACGAACGCGCGCCGGAGTTCGGCGCCACCTTGCTCGCCGCGAACTTTCCACGCGCCTACATCGACCCGAACCGGGTGCTCACCGACATCGACCTCGAATTGCTTGACTCGCCCTGGCCCGGCCAGGTGGAAACCGGCCCGAAAACCAGGCTGGGCATCGGCCTGATCTGGCGCAAGCTCGGCGAGGTGCCGATCTACAACCGCAAGCTGTCGGTGGCCGAAGTGCACCGGCGCATCGAGCGCTGCTACATGCCCTACCACGCCGCATTGGACGCGGCCATCGAAGGCGCCTACGCACGCTTCGGCGCGGTCTGGCACCTGAACGTGCACTCGATGCCCGACGATTCGTATGCGCGACTGGGCCTGGCCGACAAGCCGCTGGCCGACTTCGTGCTGGGCGACCTGGACGGGCGCACCGCCGGCGAGGGGGTGATGGCGCTGCTCGAAGGCGTGTTGCGCGAGCACGGCTACAGCGTGGCGCGCAACGATCCGTTCAAGGGCGTGGGCATCATCCAGCGCAACGGCCGGCCGGCCGAGCGCCGCCACTCGCTGCAGATCGAGATCAAGCGATCGTGTTATGCCGATGTGCAGCGGCATGAACCGAACGAAGGCTTTGTGCGTGTGCAGCGCACGCTCGAGGCGATGCTTCGTGCGCTGGCGCTGCATGTGCGGCGCGATTGCGGCCTTGGCGGTTCATGAGCGGGCCGGCTGGGGCGCAACGGCTTCAGGCAAACTTCCATCTGTGCCCCGCGCGGGCCGCAATGCTCAACCCAAAGGAAACGACATGAACGGCTTGATGATGCAGCAGCCGCTGCTGATCTCCTCCCTCATCGTGCACGCCGAGCGGCACCACGGCGAGCAGGAAGTGGTGTCGCGACGCGTCGAAGGCGACATCCACCGCAGCACCTACCGGCAGCTCGCCGCGCGCTCGCGGCGCATGGCCAAGGCCTTGGGCAAGCTGGGCGTGAAGCCCGGCGAACGTGTCGCCACGCTGGCCTGGAACGGCTACCGCCACATGGAGCTGTACTACGCGGTGTCGGGCACTGGCGCGGTGCTGCACACGCTGAACCCGCGCCTGCACCCCGACCAGGTGGTCTACATCGCCGACCATGCCGAAGACCAGGTGCTGTTCTTCGACATGACCTTCATGCCGGTGATCGAGGCGGTGGCAGGGCGTGTGAAGACGATCAAGCACTTCGTCGCCATGACCGATCGCGCCCACATGCCGGCGAACACCAAGGTGGCCAACCTGCTTTGCTACGAAGAGCTGCTCGACGCCGAGGACGACCAGTTCGACTGGCCGCAGTTCGACGAGAACTCCGCCAGCTCGCTGTGCTACACCTCGGGCACCACCGGCAACCCGAAGGGCGCGCTGTACAGCCACCGATCGACGCTGCTGCACACACTGGCCGGTGCCACGCCCGACGCGCTGAACTGCTCCGCCGCCGACACCATCCTGCCGGTGGTGCCGATGTTCCACGTCAACGCCTGGGGCCTGCCGTACATGGCCTGCATGGTCGGCGCCAAGCTGGTCTTTCCCGGGCCGGGGCTGGACGGCAAATCGCTGTACGAGTTGTTCGAATCCGAGAAGGTCACGCTCTCGGCCGGCGTGCCCACGGTGTGGCAGGGCCTGCTGGGCCATGTCGAAGCCCACGGCCTGAAGTTCAGCACCATGCGGCGCAGCGTCATCGGTGGCTCAGCCTGCCCGCCGGCGATGATCCGCAAGTTCAACGAGGACTATGGTGTGCAGGTGCTGCACGCCTGGGGCATGACCGAGATGAGCCCACTGGGCACGGTGGCCAGCTTCAAGGCGAAACATCTGGCCGGCACGCAGGAGGATCGTTATGCGGTCATGGCCAAGCAGGGCCACGCGATCTATGGCGTGGACATGAAGATCGTCGGCGAAGACGGCAAGGAGCTGCCGTGGAACGGCAAGGAAAGCGGCGAGCTGCTGGTGCGCGGACCGTGGATTCTGGGCGAGTACTTCAAGGGCGAGGGCGGCAACCCGTTGGTCAAGGACGCGCAGGGCCAAGGCTGGTTCCCGACCGGCGACGTGGCGCTGATCGACGCAGACGGCTACATGCAGATCACCGACCGCAGCAAGGACGTGATCAAGTCGGGCGGCGAATGGATCGGCTCCATCGACCTGGAGAACATCGCCATGGCGCACCCGGCGGTGGCGATGGCGGCGTGCATCGCCGCCTTCCACCCCAAGTGGGACGAGCGCCCGCTGCTGGTGGTGGTGAAGAAGCCCGGCGCCGAGCTGACGCGCGAGCAGATGCTGGCCTTCTTCGACGGCAAGATCGCCAAGTGGTGGACGCCGGACGACGTGGTCTTCACCGACGCGATCCCGCTGGGCGCCACCGGCAAGATGCAGAAGAACAAGCTGCGCGAGATGTTCAAGGACCACAAGCTGCCCACGACCTGAACGGAGCCGATCATGCCGACCCTTCGAGTGGAAATGTTCGCCGGCCGCACGGTCGAGCAAAAGCGTGCGCTGGCGCGTGAGCTGACCGACGCGACGGTGCGTGCGCTGGCCGTGCCGGCCAGCGCCGTCGAGGTGCTGTTCTTCGACATCGAGCGCAGCGATTGGGCGGTGGGCGGCACGCTGTGCAGCGACCCACCCGCCGCGCCGCCGCCAGCGCGGTGAAAGCGGCTCAGGGCTTCGCGGCGGGTGCGAGTGTCGCGCTCAGCGCCAGCGCATCGGTCGCGGTGCGCAACTCCAGCTTGTCGCCCTCGCGCCGTGCCGTGGCCACGCCTTCAAGTGCGCTCAGGAACGCGACCACCTGGGCCTGCGGCGGTCATCGTGTGGGTCCAGGATTGAAGCGGGTGGGCGTTCGGACATGCGCGCACGCTGGGGGGCGGGTTGTGGTGCATCGAGCACACGTGTCGTCTGTCGCCTAGACGCGCGGCGACAGACCGTCGGCCAGCGACATACGGTATGCGCGCCAGCCCGGCACCAGGCTGGCCAGGAAGCCTGCCACAAGCACGGCACCCAGCAGGCCCCATTGCATGGCGCTGGGTGCCGACAGCGTGAGCGTGATGCCGTAGTTCGACTGCAGCCACGGCGCCAGCGCGACGATGGCCACGACCAGCACGGCCACGCCGAGCGCCACGCCGAGCAGGGTCACCAGCGCGCCTTCGGCCGCCAGCATCAGCAGCACGTGGCGCGGCGCCGCGCCCACCGCGCGCAGCACGGCCAACTCGCGTCGTCGCTCGTTCAGCCCGGCCAGCACGACGGCCACCAGTCCGGCCAGGCTGACCACGGCCACCAGCGCCGACATCGCCAGCAGCGCGCGCTCGCCGGCACCGACCACGTCCCACAGTTCGTCCAGCGCCACGCCGGGCAGCACTGCCATCAGCGCTTCGGCTTGGTAGTCGGCCACGGCGCGCTGCACGGCAAAGACGGCGGCGCGGTTCTTCAGGCCGATGAGTGCGGCCGTCACCTGCTGCGGCTCCAGATCGGCGGCGCGCGCCTGCTCGGCCGAAATCTTCTGCCCCGGCAGCGGCACGCCGGCCACCCAGTCGAGGTGGATCGCCTCCATCGCCTGCAGGCTGATGTGCAGCGTGCGGTCCACCGGCGTGCCGGTGCGCTGCAGGATGCCGATCACGTGAAAGGGCTTGTCGGCATGTTCGGTGCCCGGCATCTCGCCACCGCCGTGATTGAGCGTGAGCTTGTCGCCGAGCCGGTAGTCCAGGCGCTCGGCCACCTCGGCGCCCAGCACCACCTCGTACAGCCCGGGCAGGTCGCCGCTGAACGCACGCCCCTGCGCCAGCGCCAGCGGCTGCCTGTCGCCGTAGCGGAAGTGTTCGAAGTAACCCGGTGTCGTCGCCAGCACCGGGAAGCCACGGTGCGAATCGCCCAGCGACAGCGGCACCATCCAGGCCACCGCGCGGTGTTTCGCGATAGCCTCCAGGCTGTCCATGCGCACGTTGTTCGTCGCGCCACCGACGCGGAACACGGCATACAGCAGCAGCTGCAGCGAGCCGCCGCGCGCGCCGACGATCAGGTCGGTGCCGCTGACCGACTGGGAGAAGTTCTCGCGCACGTCGCTGCGCAGCCGCTCTACACCCAGCAGCAGCACGGTGGACAGCGCCACCGACAGCAGCACCAGCGCCAGCGTGCCGCGCCGGTTCCAGGCGCTGCGCAGCGCAACGGACAGGATCGCCGTCATGCCGCCTGCGGCAACGCGGCACGGTTGATCTGTGCCAGCGCCAGCCGTTGATCGAAAGCTGCGGCCAGCCGCTCGTCGTGGCTGACGAAGACCAGCGTGCTGCCGGCGTCGCGGCATTGCTGCAGCAGCAGTGCCATGAAGCTGTCGCGCAGCGCGGCGTCGAGCGCCGAGGTCGGCTCGTCGGCGATGACCAGTTCGGGCTGGCCGATCAATGCGCGCGCCGCGGCCACGCGCTGCTGCTGCCCGACAGACAGCTGCGACGCCGGCCGCGTCCACAGCGCTGCGCCCAGGCCCACGCGCTCCAGCAGCGCTTCGGCACTGGCACGCGCCGTGCCGGCGGCGGCCTCGGCGCGCTGGCGGCGCAGCGCGGAGAAGCGGCAGGGCAGCAGCACGTTGTCGAGCACGCTCAGGTAGGGCAGCAGGTTGAACTGCTGGAAGATGTAGCCCACGTGGTCGGCGCGAAAGGCGTCGCGCCGCGCACCCGACAGCGACGCCCAGTCGCGGCCCAGCAGGCTGAGGCGTCCTTCGCGCGGCAGCAGCACGCCGGCCAGCAGGCCCAGCAGCGTGCTCTTGCCGCTGCCGCTGGGGCCGTGCAGGAACACGCTGCGCCCGGCGGCGATGTGCAGGCTGTCGATGGCCAGGCAGTCCTCGCGGCTGCCCGGCCAGCGGAAGCGCAGCGCCGTGGCGTCGATCATGGGGCGAGCGAGATGCGCGTCTTGGGGCGCTTCAGCTCACTCTTCGCCTGCGTCTTCGGCAGCGCCAGCTGCACCTGCACGCGCTTGAGCTGCTTGAAGGCGAACAAGCCCACGTCCACGTGACGGGCCAGCGTGGCGTCGGTGCAGTCGAACGCCCAGGCGCCTTCCAGTTCGGCATGGCCGTCCTTCGGCGCGGCCTCGGCCTGGCCGAGCTTGAGCGCGGCGGAAGTCAATTCCACCGTGGCCATCTTGCAGCCTGCGGCGGGATCGAACTTGAACAACTCGTCGCCGCCACGCAGCCGGGCCACGGCTTCGTCGGCGCGAGTGCGTTCGCTGTCGGTGCGCGGCGCGCGCTCGAAACCCACCAGGTTGTCCAGCGGGGTCTCGAAGTTCACCATGATCTTCTTCGCTTCCACGGCGATGTCCATCTTGGCGACGCCGTGCACGTGGGCATGGCCTTGTGCCAGCACGCCCAGCGGCGCGGCGAGCAGCAGCCACGAGGCGGCGCTGCGGATTGGGTTTTTCATTGTCAGGTGTCCTGGAGCTTCATCTCGCACCCATGGGTGCGGGCCGGGCGCCGTGCAGGCGCGGCACCCGTCGTCGGTGCGGGCGGGTCAGGCGAACCCAGGCGGGCCGCGGTTGTGCCCCGTCGGCGGCGCCCGGGCTGCCCGAAGGGGCGGCACCGTGCCCGCTACTCCCGGCGTGCCGCAGGCCAAAGCCTGGGTGACGACTGGGGCGGCCGTGGCCAGCGGGCTGGCTGCGGCGCAGGCCAGGCACAGGCTGCAGGCGGCTTCGGCGGCGTCCGATGCGGCCGGCTCGTCATGGGCCTGGCCATGGGCATGCGCATGGACATGCGGCTGCGGCTCGTCGTGCAGGTGCGACAGCGGATGCAGCAACGCCAGCTGCTGTGCGGCCAGCAGCAGCACCGGCAGCGCCAGCGCGGCAGTCCAGCGCAGCAGGATTTTCGGGCTGCGGCCGATCATCGGCTCAGCGCCGCGGCTTGGCCACGTAGGGCTCAACCGCCGGACCCTGGATCAGGTAGCCGCTGGCGCCCATGGCGGACTCCCCACGCTGCACCTTGAGCGTGCCACTGACCCACACCGCGTCCATCGTGCGCAGGGCCTTCAGCGGCTGCGCCGCCACGACATGCACGATCTGGTTGGCCGGCGGCGGTGGTGAATGGATGCAGGCGCCGAAGTAGGGCACCAGAAGGAATTCCTTCAGCTCGCCCTTGACCTCCTCCAGCGGCACCACGTAGCCCGGCAGGCGCACGGCGACACCGTCCATCTTGGGGTTGGTCGGCGCGTTTTCCAAGAAGTCGTACATCTGGCGCATCATGTTGCTCTCTTTGCTGCTGCCGTGGGCCACCTGGTCGAGGTCGGCCGAGCGGAATGCCTTCATCGGATCCCAATCCTTGGGCATCAGCTCGCTCCAGGCGGTCTCTTTTTTATCGGCAGCACGGACGAGGCCCGCGCCGAGTGCGGCGGCGATAGGCAGGCAACACAGCCGGGCGACGACGCCGCGGCGGTTCGGCAGAGAGTCAGAAGTTGAATTCATCACCGTCAGTTTAGGCATGGCGAAAGCGCGATGAGCGACATGGCAAGGTCGACAGCCTACCTGATCGCGTGGGCAAGCCGCCGCAATGGCCCTATGGCCGGTGGCTGCGCACCGTGCGTGAAGGCGGCGACTGTTTTGTCCAGAAGGCATGAATCCTGCGGGAAAACCCGAAAGCCAGGTGCTGAGTTTTTGACTACATTGTTTGTATGCAAGCTTGTAGTCAATAAGGCCAGCCTGCACCTTTCCACCCTGGAGGATCCCATGCCCAAGTTTCTGCGCTCGCTCTTCGGCCAGGTTGCGCTGGCCCTCGTCATTGGTGTGCTCATCGGCTTTGCCGTGCCCGAGTTCGCCGTCAAGCTCAAGCCCTTGGGCGACGCGTTCATCAAGCTCATCAAGATGATCATCCCGGTGCTGGTGTTCTGCGTGGTGGTGCACGGCATCGCCGGCGCGGGGGACCTGAAACGCGTCGGCCGTGTCGGCGTGAAGGCGCTGATCTACTTCGAGGTGGTGACCACCATCGCGCTGGCGCTGGGCCTGGTGCTGGCCTTCGTGTTCCAGCCGGGCGTGGGCATGAACGTCGACCCGAAGGCGCTGGACCCGGCGGCGATGAGCGCCTATGCCGCCAATGCCGACAAGCTGACCGGCGGCGGCACGGTCGAGTTCCTGATGAAGCTGATTCCGAGCACGGTGGTCAACGCCTTCGCCACCGGTGATGTGTTGCAGGTGCTGCTGTTCGCCATCCTCTTCGGCTGTGCGCTGGCGATGCTGGGCGAGCGCGGCGCCCCGGTGGCGACCTTCATCGACACGCTGAGCCATGTGCTGTTCAAGATCATGGGCATCATCATCAAGCTGGCGCCGCTGGGCGTGCTGGGTGCCATCGCCTTCACCGTCGGCAAGTACGGCATCGGCTCGCTCAAGCAGCTCGGCATGCTGGTGGTGCTGTTCTACGGCGCGGTCATCATCTTCGTCGTCGTCATCCTCGGCGGCATCCTGCGCGTGGCGGGCTTCAACATCTTCAAGCTGCTGGCCTACCTGCGCGAAGAACTGATGGTGGTGTTTGCCACCACGTCGAGCGACAGCGTGCTGCCGCAGATCATGAGCAAGCTCAAGCGCCTGGGCATCCGCGACAGCACCGTCGGCCTGGTCATCCCCACCGGCTACAGCTTCAACCTGGACGCGTTCTCGATCTACATCACGCTGGCGGCGGTGTTCATCGCGCAGGCCACGAACACGCCGATCACGATGACCGACCTGCTGACGATCCTGGCGATCTCGCTGGTCACCAGCAAGGGCGCGCACGGCGTGCCGGGCTCGGCCATCGTGGTGCTGGCGGCCACCTTGCAGGCCATCCCCGCGATCCCGGCGATCGGCCTGGTGCTGGTGCTGTCGGTGGACTGGTTCATGGGCATCGCCCGCGCCCTGGGCAACCTGATCGGCAACTGCGTCGCCACAGTCGTGGTGGCCGCCTGGGAAGGCGACATCGACCGCGAGCGTGCGCATGCCATGCTCGACGGCAAGCCGGTGCCACTGAGCGAGGACGATGCCGACGTGGCCATCGAGCCGGTGCCGGCGCTGGTGCGGGCCTGAGCCGGCCGGAACCTCGCGGACGCTAAAGTTCCGGCATGGCCAGCCAGGCAGAAATCGCACAACGGGTGGTCGAGGCCATCCTGTCGCAGAAGCTCGCCCCAGGCGAACGCCTGGGTGAGCAGGACCTGGCCGATCTGTACGGCGTGAGCCGCACGCTGGTGCGCGAAGCGCTGATGCAACTGCAGGCGCGCGGCTTCATCGAGGTGCGCACGCGCAAGGGCTGGTACGTGGTGGAGCCGTCGATCGACGAAGCGCGCGATGCCTTCGCGGCGCGGCGCGCGGTCGAATCCGGGCTGCTGCGCAACGCGCCGTTGGATGCGCAGGGCAGGCCGCTGCAGGCGGTGATCCGGCGGCTGCGCCAGCATATCGGCGAGGAGCAGCAGGCCATCGAAAGCGCGGATGCGGCGACGCGTTCGTTCCTGCTGGCCGACTTCCACGTCTGCCTGGCCGAATGCCTGGGCCACAAGCTGCTGGCCGGCATGCTGCGCGACCTGACGGCGCGCACCATGCTCGTGGCCACGCTGTACCAGTCCACGCACGATGCGCAGCAGTCCTGCGCCGACCATGGCCAGATCGTCACGGCGCTGGAAGCCGGCGATATCGACACCGCAGTGCGCTTGATGCTCGACCACATCGGCCAGGTCGAAGACGCGCTCGGCCAGTCGCTGCCCGAGAAGGCGGATGCCCAGGCGCGGCTGCGCGCCACGTTGGCGCCGCTGGCGCGCGCCGTGCCGGCGGTGGGCGACTAGCCGCCCACGTCCCCGCAGCCCAGGCCCGCCGAGTTCGGCGCCGCCCCACCAGGCGGGCCCGGCCAAGCAGGCAGAATGTTGCGCAGCGCATGCCCAGCGCGCCACACGCCGGAAGGACGAGCATGACCGAGCCTGCATCGTTGCTGGATCCCTTCGATCTGCTGCGCGGCCTGGCGTCGCGGCTGGAGAAGCGTCTTGAACAGGCGGCCGATCGCGGCGTGCGCTCCAGCGGCTTCACCCGCGCGATGCACACCGGCATGAGTGCCTCATTGCTGGCGCGCAACCTGTCCGGCAAGCTGCAGGCCCGGCTGTTCGAGGCGCTGAACCTGCCGGCGCGCTCGGATGTGCTGCAGCTCGGCGAAAAACTGCAGGCGCTGGAGGACCGCATCATCGCGTTGTCGACGCAGATCGAGCAGCACGGTCGGGCTGCGGCGCCTCAGCGCCTGCCGCTGGCGCGCCTGTCGCCGCCGCGTACACGCCAGCCGCCACCCAAGCAGGCGAAAGCGCCGCAGGCTTCGGCCACGCCGTCGGCCGTGCGGCGCAAGGGCGGCAGGGCGCGGCCATGAACGCGGACAGCGCATCGATCAGCGAGCGCATCCGCGCCGATGTCGACCGGCTGCTGCAGCGCGGCCGCAAGGGCATCGACTATCTCAGCAGCGAAGGCCCGTCGATGGGCGTGACGCCGCGCGACCTGGTGCTGCAGCGCGGCACGATGTCGCTGTACCGCTACCGGCCGCTGGCCGACGAGATCTACCGCGTGCCGCTGCTGCTGGTGATGGCGCTCACCAACCGCGGCTACATCCTCGACCTGGCGCCGGGCCAGAGCCTGGTCGAGTTTCTGCTGCGCCAGGGCTACGACGTCTTCGTCATCGACTGGAACCCGCCGCGCGCGGACGAGTCGCGGCTGCGCCTGGAGGACTACACGCAGGACCTGATCCCCGACGCCGTGGCGCGCGTGCAGCAGCTCAGCGGCGAGAAGGACCTGAACCTGGCGGGCTACTGCATGGGCGGCGTGCTGTCCACGATCTACACCGCGCTGCACCCGCGCGGGCCGGTGAGGAACCTGGCCGTGCTGACCACGCCGATCGACTTCCGCGAGATGAAGTTGTTCAGCCAGTGGAGCGACAAGCGCCATTTCGATGTCGACAAGTTCGTCGATGCCCACGGCAATGTGCCGCCCGCGCTGATCTACGAGTCCTTCAACCTGCTGCGCCCGGCCGACATCGTCACCACCAAGGTACAGCTGTGGGACAAGATGTGGAACGACGAGTTCGTCAAGTCGTACCGCATGTTCGCGCGCTGGGGCCGCGACATCCTGCCGCTGCCGGGCGAGTTCTTCCGCCAGATGACGAAGGACATCATGTGGGACAACAAGCTGTTCAAGAACGAGCTGGTGCTGGGTGGCAAGCGTGTCGACTTGAGCCGCATCCGCGTGCCGCTGCTGCACGTCATCGCCGAACACGACCACATCGTGCCCTACGCCGCGGCCCGGCCGCTGGTGGCGCATGTCGGCTCCACCGACAAGGAAGAAGTCGTGCTGAAGGGCGGGCATGTCAGCGTGGCCGCCGGCGGCAACGCGGTGCGGCGACTGTGGCCCAAACTCGATGACTGGCTGGGAGGGCGTTCGGTATGACGACACAGGTGAACCGCGGCTATCCGCAGCGGCTGGCGTGCGCCGGCGGCGAGGTCGAGATCCGGCTGCTCGAGCCCGCCGACGAGGCCCAGGTGCTGGCCTTCGCGCAGCAGCTGTCCACGCACGACCTGCTGTTCCTGCGCCGCGACATCAGCCAGCCGAAGGTGGTGGCGGCGTGGATGGAGGCGACGCGGAACGAGACGATGTGGACCGTGATCGCCACGCGCGCCGGCGCCATGGTCGGTTGCGCCACGCTGCTCAGCGATGCGCTGTCGTGGTCGCGCCATGTCGGCGAACTGCGTGTCATCGTCGCCGCACCGATGCGCGGCATGGGCATCGGCCAGAAGCTCACGCACGAGTGTTTTGCCATCGCGCTGCAGCTGGGCCTGGAAAAACTGAGCGCGGTGATGACGGTGGACCAGCGCGGCGCCATCGCCGTGTTCGAAGGCCTGGGTTTCCAGCCCGAGGCGTTGCTGCGCCAGCAGGTCAAGGACCGCGAAGGCAAGGCTCACGACATCGTGGTGCTGAGCCACGACGTGGCGCAGTTCGAAGCGCAGCGCGCGGCCTACGGGCTGGGCGAGGCGTCCTGAACAGGCCCTGCCGCAGCGCGCGCCACGTGCCGCCCCTGCGTGTGGCGAGCCTGGCCTGCTAAGCTTTTCGCAACGCCATTGCCGCAGGAGCCGATCCGATGAACCCCGCCATCCGCCGCCAGACCCTGTTCGAGCTGCTGCACCGCAGTGCCGCGCGCACGCCGCACAAGCTGGCCATCGCCTGCGGCGACACACGCTGGAGTTATGCCGAGTTCGAGCGCATCAGCGAGCGCGTGGCCGGCCGGACTGGCGCAGCGCGGCATCGGCAAGGGCACACGCGTGGCGCTGCTGGCGCGCAACTCGCATGCCTTCGCCGCGATGCGCTTTGCGCTGGCGCGGCTGGGCGCGGTGCTGGTGCCGATCAACTTCATGCTCAAGGCGGAAGAGGCGGCCTACATCCTGCGCCATGCCGGCGCCACGATGCTGGCCACCGACAGCGGCCTGGCCGGCCTGGCGCGCGCGGCGGCGGCGCTGGACACGGCGGTGCGCGACTTCGTCTGGCTGCCGTCCGAGCAAGCGACGACGCCCGAGCCCGGCATGACGCCTTTCGACACGCTCGCCGCATGCGATGCGGCCGTCGCCGAGCGTGGCGCTGGACGGCAGCGACCTGCTGCAGATCGTCTACACCAGCGGCACCGAATCGTCACCCAAGGGCGCGATGCTGACGCACGACGCGGTGCTGTGGCAGTACGTCAGCTGCCTGGTCGATGCCGGCATTGCGAGCGACGACCTGAGCCTGCACGCGCTGCCGCTGTACCACTGCGCGCAGCTCGATGTCTTCCTGGGCCCGGCGATCTATGCCGGCGCCAGCAACATCATCACCGCCGCGCCGACGCCGGAGAACCTGCTGCCGCTGATCGCGCGGCACCGCATCACCAGCTTCTTCGCGCCGCCGACGGTGTGGATCTCGCTGCTGCGCTCGCCGCTGTTCGACAGCACCGATCTGTCCAGCCTGCGCAAGGGCTACTACGGCGCGTCGATCATGCCGGTGGCCGTGCTGCGCGAGCTGGCGCAGCGCCTGCCGCAGGTGCGGCTGTGGAACCTGTACGGCCAGACCGAGATCGCGCCGCTGGCCACGATGCTCGGCCCCGAGGACCAGCTGCGCAAGCCCGGCTCCTGCGGTCGTGCGGTGCTGAACGTGGAGACGCGTGTCGTCGATGAGGCGCTGCGCGATGTGAAGCCGGGCGAGGTCGGCGAGATCGTGCACCGCTCGCCGCACGTGATGCTGGGCTACTTTCACGACGACGAGCGCACGGCCGCGGCCTTCGAAGGCGGCTGGTTCCATTCCGGCGACCTAGGCGTCATCGACGACGAGGGTTACATCACGGTGGTCGATCGCAAGAAGGACATGATCAAGACCGGCGGCGAAAACGTCGCCAGCCGCGAGGTCGAGGAGGCCATCTACCGACTGCCGCAGGTGTCGGAAGTGGCGGTGGTGGGCATCGCGCACCCGCGCTGGGTCGAGGCCGTGGTGGCGGTGATCGTGCGCAAGGCCGGCGCGGACTTGAGCGAAGCCGAGGTGCTGGCGCATTGCGCGCAGGGCATGGCCGGCTTCAAGGCGCCCAAGCGCGTGGTCTTCGTCGATGCGCTGCCGAAGAACCCGAGCGGCAAGCTGATGAAGCGCAGCCTGCGCGAGGCCCATGCGCAGCTTTTTGGCAGCGTCGAGCGGTGAAGCTGCCACGGTTGTTCCAAGAAGGAATGCTGGCAATGCGGGGGTGGCTTGCGCCTGTGACGTCGCTGGTCCTGCTGTCGGCCGCACTCGCCATCGGTGGCTGTGCCAGCGTGGCGCCGCCCGCGGCACCTGCGCCGGTGCCGGGCAAGGCACCCGCGCCGGCAGCGCCTGCGCCGCCCGCGCCGCCCGCCAGTGCCGACCAGCGCGCCGCAGCGCCGGCCGTGCTGGCCACCGAGCGCGCCTGGCTGCAGTCGTGGTTCAAGGGCACGCCGGTGCTGATCGCGCAGCGCAGCGACGGCACGATCACCATCGATGTGCCGCTCGAGTTCTGTTTCGATCCTGGGCGCAGCGCAGTCAAGCCTGCGCTCGCGGCGGTGTTGAGCAAGGTGGCCGAAAGCATGAAGCGCGTGCCGCTGACGCGGCTGCCGGTGGTGGCTGCGCCGGACGATGGCATCGGCCGCACGCCATTGGCCCTGCAGCGCGCGCAGCAGGTGCACAAACAACTGCTGGCCAACGGTGTGCCCGCCGCGCGCATGGGCCCACCGACGGCCGCGACCACGCCCGCGGTGTTGTTGCGCATCGACGCGGCGCCGCTATAGGCGGCGGCGGGCCGCGTCGCGGCGAGGCTAGGACCTTGTTGCCGATGCCGATGCCGAGCGCGGCGTTGGCGCGGTTGTCTCGCCTGCGTTGATGCTCGGGTTCTGGCGCCAGCGAGTTGCCTTCGATCTGCGCGGCCAGGGCGGTATCTCGAAGCGCGCTTCCTCCTGCAGGCAGAAACTCAGCGCGATGGCCACGATCGAGCCGTAGTGCAACAGCATGAACAGCCCGGCGTTGCCGTCGATCGGCACCTGTGTCAGCGCCAGCGCACCCAGCACCAGGCTGACGGCGGTGAACAGCGGAATCGAGCGGCGCAGCACCACGCCCAGGCGTGCGCCGAAATGCCTTTGGTGAAAGCGCTCGGGCGCTTCCGACATCACACGCGCCAGGTGCGCACCCGCCCGCTGCAGCGCCGCCTCGGCGTGTCGGCTTCGTCGCGGCGTGCCACCGCGCAGGCGCAGCTTGCCCGTCCACCCCTCGCGTGTGCGCGTCAGCCGTCCCCAGTCCCAGCCGAGCACCGCCAGCAGGTCCTGGGGCAGATCGAGCGTGTCGCCTTCCGTTGCGCTGAGCACGATGTCGGCGGCGCGGCCGCGCACGTCCTTCAGCGCCAGGCTCAAGCTCAGGCCATCGATCCGGACCTCGCCCCGGTCCATCCACGGCGCGGCACCCGAGGCAGGCAACACATAACTGCGCGCCACCACGAAGCCGTGCCCGGCATCGAAGTGCAGGGCAGGCGCGACGGCTTCGACGCGGGCCAGCAACTCGTCCACTTTCGAGCCGCTGGCGCTCAGGCTGGCCTGCAACCCGTCGTCACGGCGCAGCACGCGCGTCAGGGTGAAGCTGCCGCTGGCGTGGCAATCGAGCTGCAGCGTTTGCGTCAACCCGGTTGACTCGCGCGCGCCGGTCGGGTCGCCGCCCAGTTCGACCGGCTTGAACTGCAGCTGGCGTTCGCTGCGCTTGCTTGCGGCCAGATCCACCTGATGGCCGCCGCGCACGAAGGGCTGCAGCAGATCGACGATCTGGTGGTGCGTCAGGGGCGCGGCAGGCATCGACAGGTCTGCGCAGTCATGACCGGGATTTTGCACGGCGCCGCGCGCCGGTGCCGACCTTGCGCAATATCAAACGCCGTGAACCGCGGGTTTCGAAGGCTCTTGAAATCGCCCGCGGCTGCCCCTAAGTCGCTCCATGCGAGGGGCCGGCTGTCGGCTCCCGTCCACCCGAAGGAGGTCAAGACCATGTATCGCAGCCTGTTTCCCCGCGACCTGTTCGCGGAAGTGGACCGCCTGCAGCGCGAGTTGCAGCAGTCCTTCGACACCGTCTCGCCCAGCATCCGCGGCTTTGCCCGCGGCTACCCGGCGCTGAACGTCGGCAGCACGCCGAAATCGGTGGAGATCTACGCCTTTGCACCCGGCATCGACCCGGCACGCATCGAGCTCAACCTCGAGCGCGGCGTGCTCACCATCGAAGGCGAGCGCGCGGGCGTCGTGGGCGCCGATGACGGCAAGTCCACCGCGCACATCAACGAGCGCTTCGAAGGGCGCTTCCGGCGTGTGCTCAGCCTGCCCGACGACATCGACCCGGCGGCGGTCAATGCCAGCTACCGCGACGGCGTGTTGCACGTGAGCGTGCAGCGCCGCGAATCGGCGCAGCCGCGCCGCATCGAAGTGCAATGAACTCGAGGAGTAACGACATGAGCAACCAAGCCGTGACCCAGACCCCCGCCCAGTCTGCCGACAAGACGGGCGCGACGCGCGACGAGGCGGCGCTGCTGCCGCCCGTGGACGTGATCGAGGACAGCACCGGCATCACGCTGTATGCCGACCTGCCCGGTGTACCCAAGGACCGCCTGAGCATCCGTGTCGAGGGCGAGACCTTGCTCATCGAGGCCGATCTCGTGCTGAGCGTGCCGCAGGACATGCAGGCCAGCCATGCCGAGGTGCAGCGCACGCATTACCGGCGCGCCTTCACGCTCAGCCGCGAGCTCGACCCCGACAAGGTCAGCGCCGAACTGAGCCAGGGCGTGCTGCGCCTGCGCATCCCCAAGGCCGACCACGCGCAGCCGCGGCGCATCTCGGTGCAGGTGGCCTGAACGCGCTGACGACACTGAATCATTTCCGGGAGAGCCATGATGAAACTGGACGATTTGCGCCAGGGCGTCGGCACGCTCTGGGATTCCGTGACCGAAGGCTGGGAGCGCCTGCGCCAGGGCGCGGCCGGGGCGCTGACGCGCTACCGGCCCGAGCACAAGTCCAGCCTGCCCACGGCTGACGAGGTCGACGACGCCGGCTACCTGCCCAGCGCCAGCTGGGCGATGCTCGGCGGGGACGTGTTCGAGGACGACAAGCGCATCGTCGTGCGTCTGGAAGCCCCGGGCATGAACAAGCCCGACTTCGACATCCAGGTGCTGGACGGCGCGCTGGTCGTGCGCGGTGAGAAGCGTTTCGAGCGCGAGAGCACCGAAGGCCGCTGGCGCGTGCTGCAATGTGCCTATGGCAGCTTCCTGCGCACGGTGCCGTTGCCGGCGCCGGTGAAGGGCGAACAGGCACGTGCCAGCTACCGCAACGGCGTGCTCAAGGTCGAGTTGCCGAAGCTGGCGCCGGGCCGGCCGAACGCAACGCAGATCACCGTCAACTGAAACCGTCGCGTGCCGGTGGCCCGCGCCACGTGGGCCGCCGGCATGATGTCGGTGCTTTGCGGCGCAGTGGCGCGGACATGTCCAGACCTTCGAGAAGCGTTTCCCTGGTGCTGGGCAGCGGCGGCGCCCGGGGCCTGGCGCACATCGGCGTCATCCGCTGGTTGACGGAGAACGGCTACGAGATCCGTTCGATTTCCGGTTCGTCGATGGGTGCGCTGGTCGGCGGCATCTACGCCGCGCGCAAGCTCGACGTGTATGCCGAATGGGTGTCGGCGCTGGAGCGGGCACACGTCATCCGCTTGCTCGATCCGACACTGGGCCGCAGCGGGCTGATCAAGGGCGAGCGCATCATCGGCGTGTTGCGCGAGCTGATCGGCGATGCCGAGATCGCCGAGTTGCCGATGTCCTACACGGCGGTGGCCACCGACATCGAGTCGGGCGAGGAGGTCTGGCTGCGCGAGGGCCGGCTGTTCGACGCCATCCGCGCCTCGATGGCCACGCCGCTGGTGTTCACGCCCTTCAAGCACGGCGAGCGCACGCTGCTCGATGGCGCGCTGGTGAATCCGCTGCCAGTGGCGCCGACGCTTGACGATGGCACCGACCTGACCATCGCCGTCAACCTGGGCGGGCCGGCAGAGATGCGCCCGGCAGCGCCGCGGCCCGCGCGGGCGAACGGCGGCAATGCCTACGCCAAGCGCATCGGCGATTTCGTGGCGGCGCTGCGCCCCGGCCGAGCGACGGGCGACACCACGCGTAGCCTGTTCGACGTCGCCTTCGTGTCCATGCAAACGATGCACGACACCATCACGCGGCTGAAACTTGCCGCACATGCGCCGGACGTCACCGTGCAGATCCCGCGAAACGCCTGTGGCTTCCACGAGTTCTGGCGCGCCGACGAACTGATCGCGCTGGGACGCGAGCGCGCCGCGCTGGCGCTTGCGGGCTACCCAATGTCCCCGCCTTCGCGCACCACCGATGCGTAATGCCGAGTTGCGTTCAAACGTCAAGTATTCATCGACGGCTCACGCTCCCGGCGCATAGCGGCTGCCTACGAAAGACCGCTACGCGCGTTGTACTTCCGCGCGCCGCGCCCAGGCGGCCCCGCGAGCGGCTCATGGTGCGGCGGTCGCCGCTTCGCGCCGACTGCACTGCGGTGCTCGCGCCGGGGCCGCGCCGCCAACTCACTTCGCGCCCTGCGGGCGCTACGTTCAGACAGTATCGACGAAGTCAGTTCACGAGGCGCGCTGCGCGCGCTGGCCATGGGCCCTGGCCTTGCAGCCGCGTGGCGCGGAGGCCCGACCGTTCGCCAGGCACAAACGGTCCGCCGGACCGTTTGTGTCCATGCTCTCCTCCTCGGCGTCTCACAGGCGCGCCGCGGCCTGCCTGGGCCCGGCTTTGCGCCAAACGCGGGTGGCGTGCGACGCGAACAATCCCTGCTCGACCTCGCGACAGGCGGCATCCGACAGGGGCGATTTGTGCGGCGCCGAGGAGCGCAAGCTCAGGGCCAGCGCGCGCAGCGCGCCTCGTGAACTGACTTCGTCGCGACTGTCTGAACGTAGCGCCCGCAGGGCGCGAAGCGAGTTGGCGACGAGGCCATGGGCGCTGAGCATCGCAGGGCAGTCGGCGCAGCCGACCGTCGAACCGAAGCGTGGCGGCCTGCCGGGCCCGGCTCGCTGCACCCAACTTCGCGGACAGCGGTCCTTCGATCTTCGGCTATGCGCCGTCCGCTGCCTCTCGCTCCTTTTGTGCTCGACTGCGAAACGTGCATGAGCCGTCGGGGGCTTGGAAGCGCGATCAGAACTTCGTGTAGCCGCCGTCGATGACGAACTGCTCGCCCGTGGTGTAGGCCGAAGCATCGCTGGCCAGGTAGACCGCGATGCCGCCAAAGTCGTCGGCCTGGCCCCAGCGCCGCGCCGGGATGCGCGGCATCACCGCGCCGGCAAACCTGTCGTCGTTGACCGCGCGCTCCGTCATCTCGGTGACGATCCAGCCCGGCAGGATGGAGTTGACGCGGATCTTGTGTCGCGCCAGTTCCACTGCCAGCGCACGCACATAGGCCGTCACCGCGCCCTTCGACGCGCCGTAGTGGCTGTTGCGCGCTGCGCCCTCGATGGCCGCCGTGCTGGCGGTGGCCACCAGCGAGCCGCCCTGGCCGTGTTCGGCCATGTGGCGTGCCGCGGCGCGGAAGGTCAGGAACACGCCTTCGACGTTGACACGCTGCACACGCTTGAACTCGTCCAGGCTCATCTGCAGCAGCGGCGTGCCTTTGCTCGACACGCCCGCGTTGGCGTAGCAGGCATCGACGCGGCCCAGCGCGGCTACCGATGCCGCGAAGGTACTTTCCACCTGAGCCTCGTCGCCGACATCGCAGACGAAGGCGTGCACACGTTGCGCGTCGCCGCATTCGGCCAGCAGCGTGGCCTTGGCGGCGTCGGTCTTGTCGGCACGCGAGCCCCAGATGGCGACCGACGCGCCCGAGGCCAGCAGCGCGCGCGCCATGCCCAGGCCGATGCCGCCGTTGCCGCCGGTGATGACGGCGCCGCGGCCGCTCAGATCGAAGGGTGTGTACATGAGGATCTCCGTGTGGGATTCGTGCCAAAGAGGATGTGGCCGCTGAAGAATGATATTCGCCGGTCCGATACTTGCATGACCGCTGTACGCAAAAGGCCCGTGCGCCTTGACCATCGAAGAGGAGCTGCACCGTGGCAAAAATTCCCCCAGGCGTGGGCCCGCGCTTTGCGCAGGTGGTGGTGTTGTTCGGCGCCACCGGCGACCTGGCGCGGCGCAAGTTGCTGCCGGGCCTTTACCACCTGGCGAGCGCGGGCTTCATCCCCGGCTGCCGCATCATCGGCGTGTCGCTGGACGACATCGACAGCGAGGGCTTTCGCACCATCGCCCGCGCGGCGCTGGACGAACACTTCATCCGCAAGGTCACCGATTCCGACTGGGAGGCCTTTGCGCGCAGCCTGGACTACGTGCCGCTGGCGGCGGGCGCGGCGGCATTGAAGGCGGCGGTGGATGCGGCGGAACTCAGCCTCGGTGTCGAGAGCCGGCGGCTGCACTACCTGAGCGTGCCGCCCAACGCGGCACTGTCCGCGGTGCGGTTGCTCGGCGAAGCGCAGTTGGTCGAGCGCTCGCGCATCGTCATGGAAAAACCCTTCGGCACCGATCTGGCGAGCGCGGTGTCGCTGAACGGCAAGCTGCACGAGGTGTTTGCCGAGGACCAGATCTTTCGCATCGACCATTTCCTGGGCAAGGAGCCGGCGCAGAACATCCTGGCTTTCCGTTTTGCCAACGGCCTGTTCGAGCCGATCTGGAACCGCAACTTCATCGACCACGTGCAGATCGACGTGCCCGAAACGCTGGGCCTGGGCGCACGCTCGGCCTTCTACGAGCAGACCGGCGCGTACCGCGACATGGTGGTCACGCACCTGTTCCAGATCCTCGCGTTCATGGCCATGGAGCCGCCCACCGCGCTGGAACCGCAGCCCATCGGCGAAGAGAAGAACAAGGTCTTTCGCAGCATGCTGCCGGTGCAGCCGAGCGACGTGGTGCGCGGGCAGTACACCGGTTACCGAGACGAGGACGGTGTCGACCCCGAGTCCGAAACCGAGACCTTCATCGCGCTGAAGTGTTTCATCGACAACTGGCGCTGGGCCGGCGTGCCCTTTTTCCTGCGCACCGGCAAGCGCCTGGCCGAGGGGCAGCGCATCATTTCCATCGCCTTTCGCGAGCCGCCGAAGAGCATGTTCCCGGCCGGCTCGGGCGTCGGTGCGCAGGGCCCGGACCACCTGACCTTCGATCTGGCCGATGCCTCGAAGATGTCGCTGTCCTTCTACGGCAAGCGCCCGGGGCCGGGCATGCGCCTGGACAAGCTGAGCCTGCAGTTCGCCATGCACGACACCGGCTTCATGGGCGAGGTGCTGGAAGCCTACGAGCGCCTGATCCTCGACGCCATGCGCGGCGACCACACGCTGTTCAACACGGCCGAGGGCATCGAGCGTTTGTGGCAGGTGTCCACCCACCTGCTGGAAGCGCCGCCGCCGGTGCGCCTTTATCCACCGGGTTCGTGGGGACCGAAGTCGATCCACCAGCTGATCGCCCCGCACGCCTGGCGCCTGCCCTTCGAGCGCGCCTGGCGGCCGCCCAACCCGACAGGCGGCGCCGGGCAGGAGAACTGAAGGCCCCCTGACAGGCGCGGCCCCGCGCCGGCATCAGGGCCTGCCGCTGCCTCCTGTGGCCTGCCGCGACCTGCTGTAGCCTGTCGCCCGACACCGCTTTGAACCGCCCACGAATCCATGAGCACCTTGTTCTCGCCCTACGCCATCGGACCGCTGATGCTGAAGAACCGCATCGTCATCGCGCCGATGTGCCAGTACAGCGCCGTCGAAGGTGGCGCCACCGACTGGCACATGATCCATCTCGGCCACCTGGCGTTGTCGGGTGCGGGCCTGCTGATCATCGAAGCCACGGCGATCGAGGCCATCGGGCGCATCACGCCGGGCTGCCTGGGGCTGTATTCGGACGACAACGAGGCCGCACTGAAGCGCGTGCTGGCGGCCGTGCGCGCGCATTCGAAGATGCCCGTCGCCATCCAGCTCGCGCACGCCGGGCGCAAGGCCTCCAGCCATGTGCCGTGGGAGGGCGGGCAGCTGATCCCGCCGCAGCAGGGCGGTTGGTCGCCCGTCGCACCGTCGGCACTGCCGCATGCCGAAGGTGAGGCGCCGCCGCTGGCGCTGGACGGCGCCGGGCTGGAACGCATCACCGCCGGCTTCGTGGCTGCTGCACGCCGTGCGCACAGGCTCGGCCTGCAGGCCATCGAGCTGCATGCCGCGCATGGTTACCTGTTGCACCAGTTCCTGTCGCCGATCTCCAACCAGCGCAGCGATCAATTCGGCGGCTCGCTGGACAACCGCATGCGCTTTCCGCTGGCGGTGTTCGACGCCGTGCGCGCGGCGGTGCCCGCAGGCGATGCCGGTGGGCATCCGCATCTCCGCCACCGACTGGGTCGAAGGGGGCTGGGATGTCGCGCAAAGCGTGGCCTTCGTGCAAGCGCTTAAAGAGCGCGGCGCGGCTTTCGTGCATGTCTCCAGCGGCGGCATCTCGCCGCGCCAGCAGATCCCCATCGGGCCCGGCTACCAGGTGGGCCAGGCCGAGATGCTGCGGCGCGAGACCGGGCTGCCGACGATTGCGGTGGGCCTGATCACCGAGGTCGAGCAGGCCGAGGCCATCGTGGCCGGCGGGCAGGCGGATTTCGTGGCCCTGGCGCGTGGCATGCTGTTCGACCCACGCTGGCCCTGGCATGCCGCAGCGGCCATGGGCGCCACCGTCGATGGGCCGCCGCAGTACTGGCGCTCGCAGCCGCGCGGCATGAACGGGCTGTTCGGCGATGTGCGCATCGGCATGCGTTGAGGCAGACACCATGAAGCTGATCGACCTGCAAGGCAAACGCGTGCTGATCACGCAGTCGGCCGATTTCATGGGGCCGGCGCTGCAACGCGTGTTCGGCGCGCTCGGTGCCGTGGTGATCGCCGATGCGCGCCCACTGGGCGACGAGGTCGCGATGGCGGGCCGTGTGGTGGCCGAGGCCGGCGATATCGACGTGCTCATCGCGCACCTGGCGCTGCCTGCGCCGAGCACGGCGGTCGCCGACGTGGACGACGAAGAATGGCGGCGTGTCTTCGCCCACCTGGTGGACCCGCTGCCGCGGCTGATGCGCGCGGTGTTGCCGCAGTTTCAGGCACGAGGCGCAGGGCGCGTGGTGGTGATGGGCAGCGCCGCCGCGCTGCGCGGCCAGAAGCGCACCAGCACCTACAGCGCGGCGCGCGGTGCGCAGATCGCCTGGGTGCGTGCGGCCGGCCTGGAATTGGCGCGGCAGAACATCCAGCTCAATGCCATCGCGCAGAACTTCGTCGACAACCCGACCTACTTTCCGCCCGAGGTGCAGGCCAACCCGGCCTTCCAGGAGCGGCTGAAACGCGAGGTGCCGCTGGGCCGGCTGGTGTCGGGCGACGAGGATGCGTTGTTCGCCGCCTACCTGGCCAGCGATGCCGCCGCGTGTTTTGTCGGCCAGGTGTTCCCGGTGTGCGGCGGCTGGGTGGGCTGAACCCAGTTCAGAGCACGGCGATGGCTTCCACCTCGATCAGCAGTTCGGGCGAGCCGAGCGCGGCCACGCCGACCAGCGTCATCGTGCGCCGTGGGTCGAAGCCCACGGACTGCGCTGCGTGGATCGCGCCTTCGACCAGCGGCTGCATCTCGTCCGGCGTCCAATCTACGACGATGACCGTGATCTTGACGAATCGGCGAAGCTGGCGCGCGCCTTCAACGCGGTCGGCATGCGATCACGGCTTGCCGCGTTGGCTGTTCAGCCAAACCTGCAAGTCGTCGACGGTTTGCAGGCCAGTCGCCATGCAGCTTCGTGCGCCAACCTGACGATGCCGTCTTCAGCCATTTCGGTGGCGCGCGGCTTGGGCATCCAGACTTCGCGCCCGGACTCGTAGGTCCGCACCTGCACGGTGTGGCCCCGCGCATCGAGCAACTGCAGGTCGAACGCCAGTCGCACTTCGACTTCGCTGACCACGACGAGCGGCAGTCCTGGAAGGGGAATCGGGAGCACATACTGAAGCCGATCGTGGTATTCGAAGTGCACGGATTTGACAACCACTATGGCGCTCAAGTCGTTTCCGGGAGGGGGAATCGACTGCGCGTCCTGCACGCCAAAAGTCAGTGCGTCGTCCAACGCAGTACGCAGCGCATGTTCGACGATGCGCCCCGTGGGCACCTGGACATGACGGTAGGGGATCGGTGATTGGATCAGGCTTTCGCCAAGGTCCACGGTATCGCGTAGGTCTGGCGACATCACCAACGAGACGCGGCCGATCGACTTGCTTGCGCGAGCGGCGCTGCCTTGGGCGAACGATCTCGGGTCGAGCTTGCCCTCGTGGGTGCTTGCGCAGCCAACCAGCAACACCGCGGCCAGGCACAAGACCCGGAACCACAGGGTGCCGGCAGGATGGGCCGATCGCGTCTCAGGCAAAGGCTGCTTTCAACGGGCATCCTGACGGCGACCGCCCAGGTTGCTTGAATCATTCTCCGCTCCGAATTCGGGCGCGCGAACTCAGAAAGGATAGTGCCGCGGCTGCGTCTGCATCGTGATCCAGCGCAACTCGGTGAACTCAGCCACGCCGGCCTTGCCGCCGAAACGGCCGATGCCCGAGCCCTTGACACCGCCGAAGGGCATCTGCGCCTCGTCGTGCACGGTAGGGCCGTTGATGTGGCAGATGCCCGAGTCGATCTTGCGCGCCACCTGGAAGGCGCGCGCCAGGTCGCGGCCGAAGACCGCTGCGCTCAGGCCGTACTCGTTGTCGTTGGCGCAGGCCACCGCCTCTTCCACGCCCTTGACGCGCACGATGCACTTCACCGGGCCGAAGGTCTCTTCGCCGTAGATGCGCATCGCCGGCGTGACGTGGTCCAGCACAGTCGCGGGCATCAGTGTCGTGGTGGCCTTCTCCGCCGCAGACCAGCTTGGCGCCCTTGGCCACGGCGTCGTCGATCAGCGCGTTGCAGTGTTCCACCGTGCCCATGCCGATCACCGAGCCCAGCACGACAGGCTCGGGCTTGCGCGGGTCGCCCAGCGGCAGATTCTTCGCCTTGTCGGCGAACTTCTTGACGAAGTCGTCGGCGATCTTCTGGTCGACGATGATGCGCTCGGTGCTCATGCAGATCTGGCCGCTGTTGGCAAAGCAGCCGAAGGCCGCGGCGTTGACCGCGTCGTCGATGTCGGCATCGTCCAGGATCACCAGCGGCGCCTTGCCGCCCAGTTCCAGCACCACCGGCTTCAGGTACTTGGCGCAGGTCATCGCGATGATCCGGCCGACCTTGGTCGAGCCGGTGAAGTTGACGCGCCGCACCGCGGGGTGCGCGACCATCGCCTCCACCACGGCGCCGGCATCGGCCGGCGCGTTGGTGATGTAGTTGACGACGCCCGGCGGGAAGCCGGCGTCGGCAAAGGCCTCGATGATCAGCGCATGGGTGCGCGGGCAGTTCTCGCTGCCCTTCAGGATGACGGTGTTGCCGCAGGCCAGCGGCGTGGCGATGGCGCGCACGCCCAGGATGACGGGTGCGTTCCACGGCGCGATGCCCAGCACCACGCCGGCCGGCACGCGCAGGCCCATCGCCAGGCTGCCGGGCACGTCGGAGGGGATCACCTCGCCGGCCACCTGCGTGGTCAGCGACGCGGCCTCGCGGATCATGCCCGCGGCCAGCATGACGTTGAAGCCGGCCCACATGCCGGTGGCGCCGGTCTCGGCGGGCACGGCTTCGATGAAGGCGGGCGTCTTGGCTTCCAGCGCGTCGGCGGCTTTCAGCAGCAGCATGCGGCGTTCGTTCGGCCCGGTCTCGCTCCAGGTGCGGAAGGCCTCGGCCGCGGCTTCGACCGCCATCACCGCATCGGCGGGCGAGCAGGCCGGCGCGCGTGTGGCGACGGTGCCGTCCAGCGGGTTGCGGCGCTCGAAGGTGGCGTTGCGTTCGGCCGTGACCTTCAGGCCGTTGATCAGCATCGACAGGTCGGACATGGGGCTTCTCCTTGAGGGTCAGGCGGCCTTGCGCCGCTGGGCGGCATCGGCGGCGGTGGTGGTGTCGGATTCGGCGGCGCCGAGGTAGGCCTCGCGCACCACGGCCGATCGCGCCAGCAGCTTCGACGAGCCACTGGCCACGAGCGTGCCGCGCTCCAGCACGTAGCCGCGGTCGGCCACGGCCAGCGCCTTCTTCACGTTCTGCTCGACCATCAGCACGGTGGTGCCGGCATCGGCGATGCGCCGCGCCGCGGCCAGCAGCTCGTCGACCATCTTCGGCGCCAGGCCCAGCGAGGGTTCGTCCAGCATCAGCAGCCGGGGTGAGCTGACCAGCGCGCGCGCCACGGCCACCATCTGCTGCTCGCCGCCGCTCATCGTGCCGGCCAGTTGCTGCGCACGCTCGCGCAGCTTGGGGAACTGCGCGAAGGCCGCCTCGATGCGCTGTCGCGCGCTCGGCCTTGGGCACCAGCCAGCCGCCGAGCTCCAGGTTTTCGGTGACCGTCATCTGCGGGAACAGCTGCCGGCCTTCGGCCACCAGCGCGACGCCGGCGCGCACGATCTCGTGCGTCTTCTCCGGCAGGTCTTCGCCGTCCAGCGTGACGATGCCGCGCATCGGGATCAGCCCGGCCAGCGCCTTCAGCAGCGTGGTCTTGCCGGCGCCGTTGGGGCCGAGGATGACGGTCAGCCCGGGCCGCGCTTCCAGCTTCAGATCGCGCAGCACCAGGAAGGGCCCGTAGCCGGCGCTCAGGCCCTGCACCTTCAGGTGCGCGCGGCCGCTGCCGCCCAGCGTGAAGGGCTGATCGCGCCACCACATCATGGCGGCACCTGGGGTTCGACCATTTCATCGCCCAGATAGGCTTCGATCACCTCCGG
>CAVURQ010000011.1:0-199920 GCA_963743935.1 uncultured beta proteobacterium
TCGAGTGCGATGGCGCGGCCGTCGGCGATGCGCAGCGCTGTCTCGAAACTCTCCGCCAGGCGCTGCTGCATGTCGGGGGTCACGCGCAGGCGGTCCACGACCACGTCGATGTCGTGCTTCTCGTTCTTCTTCAGCTTCGGGCAGCTCGAGCGCCTCGAACACTTGCCCGGGCTGGCCGTTCGAGCCGATGCGAAAGCGCACGTAGCCCTGTGCCTGCATGTCCTGGAACAGCTCGACGAACTCGCCCTTGCGGTCGCGCGCCACTGGGGCCAGCACCATCAGCCGCGTCTCGGCAGGCAGTGCCAGCACCGCATCGACCATCTGGCTGACACTTTGCGACTGCAGCGCCACGTGGTGGTCGGGGCAGAAGGGCGTGCCGGCGCGGGCATACAGCAGGCGCAGGTAGTCGTGGATCTCGGTGATGGTGCCGACGGTGGAGCGCGGGTTGTGCGAGGTGGCCTTCTGCTCGATGCTGATGGCCGGCGACAGGCCTTCGATGACATCCACGTCGGGCTTGTCCATCAGCTGCAGGAACTGCCGCGCATAGGCCGACAGGCTCTCGACATAGCGGCGCTGGCCCTCGGCATACAGCGTGTCGAAGGCCAGGCTGGACTTGCCCGAGCCCGACAGACCGGTGATCACCACCAGCGCGTGCCGGGGGATGTCCAGGTCGATGTTCTTCAGGTTGTGGGTGCGCGCGCCGCGAATGCGAATTGCGGGCACGTCCGGGGGCAACTCGGTGGGCATTGGGGCGCTTGGAGGCAAACCGTCGATGATATCGACTGCCCGTCCCGTGCGCCCTGTCGCTGGCCCGCGTCTCGCTCGGCACGCCGGGTCATGTGCGGCGCGGCTTCCCCTCATACGGCTTCCTGAATAGGTACGGGTCGTAGGGGGTTTGGTCTCGCCGGACACCCTCAGCGCTGGCGCAAAGCCGGGCCCGGGCGGGTCGCGACGCGCCTGTGAGACGCCGAGGAGCGCAAGGCCCATGGCCAGCGCGCGCAGCGCGCCTCGTGATCTGACTTCGTCGCGACTGTCTGAACGCAGCGCCCGCAGGGCGCGAAGTGAGTGGCGACGAGGGCATGGGACTGAGCACCGCAGGGCAGTCGGCGCAGCCGACCGTCGAACCGAAGCGTTGCGGCCTGCCGGGCCCGGCTTTGCCGCACCACGCCTTCGCGCACGGCGGTCCTTGAACTTCGGCTATGCGCCGTAGGCAGACCGCGATACGGATACGAGCGAACGCAAATCGGTATCAGCCCGCGCCATCCAGCACGCGCAGGATTTCCTCGCCATAGGCCTGCAGCTTGCGGGTGCCAACCCCGCTGATGCCGGCCAGCGCGTCGAGCGAATCCGGGCGCACGTGCGCCATCTGCGCCAACGTGGCATCGTGGAAGACCACGAAGGCCGGCAGGTTGTGCGCTCGCGCCACCTCGGCGCGCCAGGCCTTCAGCGCGGCAAAACGATCGAGGCCCTGCGCGTCCAGCGGCAAGGGCGGCGCCTTGTCCTTCGGCGTGCGCGCGGCCTTGTTGCGCTCGCCACCCTCACCGCGCTTCGGCGCCGCGCTGGGCACCCGCAGCAGCAGCGGCACCTCGCCGCGCAGCACATCGCGTGCGCTGGGCGCCAGCGCCAGCGTGCTGTATTCGCCCTCGACGCGCACATGCCCGAGCGCGATCAACTGGCGCAGCACCGAGCGCCATTGCTGATCGCTCAGGTCAGCGCCGATGCCGAATGTCGACAGCGTCTCGTGCCGATGCTGCGTCACCTTGTCGGTGGCCTTGCCGCGCAGCACGTCGATCAGGTGCACGGCGCCGTAGCGCTGGCCGCCGTGCTGGTGGAAGCGGTAGATGCAGCTCAGTGCCTTGCGCGAGGCCTCGGTGGCGTCCCAGGTGGCGGGCTTCAGCAGGCAGTTGTCGCAGTTGCCGCAGGGCAGGCTGTGTTCGCCGAAATATTCGAGCAGGCGCACGCGCCGGCAATCGTGGGCTTCGGCCAAGGCCAACAGCGCGTCGAGCTTGCCGCGCTGCAGGCGCTTGAATTCTTCCTCGGCCTCGCTCTCGTCGATCATGCGGCGCTGGTTCACCACGTCGGCCAGGCCGTAGGCCATCCAGGCGTCGGCCGGCGCGCCGTCGCGGCCGGCGCGCCCGGTCTCCTGGTAGTAGCCCTCGATGTTCTTCGGCAGGTCCAGATGGGCGACGAAGCGAACGTCGGGCTTGTCGATGCCCATGCCGAAAGCGATGGTCGCGACCATGACGATGCCGTCCTCGCGCAGGAAGCGGTCCTGGTGGCGGCGACGCACGCCTGAATCCAGCCCGGCGTGATAGGGCAGCGCGGTGAAGCCTTCGGCGACCAGCCAGTCGGCGGTTTCCTCCACCTTCTTTCGCGTCTGGCAATAGACGATGCCGGCGTCGCCGTCGTGCTCGTCGCGCAGGAAGCGCAGCAACTGCGCGCGCGGGTTGTCCTTTTCGACCAGGCGATAGCGGATGTTCGGCCGGTCGAAGCTGCTGATGAAGGTGCGAGCACTTTCAAGCTGCAGCCGCATCACGATGTCGGCGCGCGTGTGCGCGTCGGCGGTGGCGGTCAGCGCAATGCGCGGCACGCCGGCATAACGTTCGTGCAGCACGCTCAGGCCCAGATATTCCTCGCGGAAATCGTGCCCCCATTGGCTGACGCAGTGCGCCTCGTCGATGGCAAACAGGCTGAGCAGTTGCCGCTCGTGCAATGAATCGAGCATGGCCAGGAATCGCGGCGTGAGGATGCGTTCCGGCGCCGCATAGAGCAGCACCAGCCGGCCGGAGCGCAGCTCGCGCTCGATGGCGGATGCTTCCTGGCTGTCGAGTGTCGAATTCAGGAAGTTGGCGTGCACGCCCAGTTCTTCGAGCGCGCTGACCTGGTCGTGCATCAGCGCGATCAGCGGCGACACGACCACCGCCACGCCGTGCCCGTTGCGGTGACGGGCGATGGCGGGCACCTGGTAACAAAGGCTCTTGCCGCCGCCGGTGGGCATCAGCACCAGCGCGTCGCCGCCGTTCACCACATGCTCGACGATGGGTTGCTGCTCGCCGCGAAAATGGGCGTAGCCGAAGATCTCGTGCAGGATGGACAGCGGCTCGGCGGTGGCGTTCACGGCTTTTGATGAAGCAAAGGCCGCGATTGTCGCCGTTGCCCTGAGCTTCGCCGACGCATAATATTTGCTGGACATTCAGCGGGAGAACACAGCATGGCCTCGGTCAACAAAGTCATCGTCGTCGGCAACCTCGGCAAGGATCCCGAGGTGCGTTACATGCCCAGCGGTTCGGCCATCTGCAACATCACTGTCGCGACCAGCCGGCAGTGGAAGGACAAGACCAGCGGCGAGCGCCAGGAAGAAACCGAGTGGCACCGCATCGTCTTCTTCGACCGCATGGCGGAGATCGCCGGCGAGTACCTGAAGAAGGGCCGTCCGGTCTATGTCGAAGGCCGGTTGAAGACGCGCAAGTGGACCGACAAGGACGGCGTGGACAAGTACACCACCGAGATCGTCGCCACCGACATGCAGCTGCTCGGCAGCCGCGAAGGCATGGGTGGCGGCGAGGAAGCCGGCGGCTACAGCCGCCCACCCGCGGGCGAGAACCGCCCGGCGTCGCGCCCCTCCGCACCTGTAGGCAAGCCCGCCGCGAAGTCGAACACCGGCTTCGACGACATGGACGACGACATTCCGTTCTAGAGCTTCTACGGCCGCGCGCTGCTGCGGTAGCGGTTGATGTCCTGCGGCTGCACCGCGCTGGCGCGGTTGCCCCAGGCATTGCGGATGTAGCTCAGCACCGCGGCGATGTCCTCGTCGGCAAGCACGGTGGCAAAGGGCGGCATGCCGAAGGGGCGGGGGTTGCCGGCGGTGGTGGCGGCGAACGCACCGCCCAGCACCACATGCACCAGATTGGCGGGCGAGGCCAGCATCACGGCGCGGTTGCCGGCCAGCGGCACATAGGCGTCGATCACACCCTCGCCGGCCTTGCCGTGGCAGGCGGCGCAATGTTCGCCGTAGAGCTATGCACCGCGCTGCATCGGCGCAAGGGGCGGCTCGGCTTGCCGCGCGGGCGCCACCGGGCCCGATGGCAGTGACTTCAGGTACATCGCCATGGCCTGAAGGTCGGCGTCGGTCAGATGCTGCGTGCTGTGCAGCGCGACCTCGGCCATCGGTCCCAGCAGCGCCGCACCTTCGCTCACGCCGGTCTTCAGCAGCTCGACGGCCTGTTCCACCGGCCAGGCGGCCAGGCCGGCTTCATGCGCCGCGTTCAAGGCCGGCGCATACCAGTTCTGCAGCGGAATCAGCCCACCGGCCAGGCCGAGCGCGTCGCGCGTCGCGCCCAGCGCATTGCGGCTGGCGTGGCAGGCGCTGCAGTGCCCCAGGCCCTGCACCAGATAGGCGCCGCGGTTCCACTCGGGCGATTGCGCAGGATCGGCCGAAAATCGCGCCGGCCGAAAGTACAGTGCGCGCCACAGCGCCAGCGCGACCTGCGTGTCGTAGGGCCAGCGCAGTTGATGGCTTCTGTTGGCCTGCGCCACCGCCGGAATGCTGCGCAAGTAGGCAAACAGCGCGTCGGCGTCGTCCGCCGCGATGCGCGTGGTGCTGTCGTAGGGGAATGCCGGGTAGAGCAGCCGGCCGTCGCGCGAGCGGCCGTTGTGCATGGCACGGCGGAACTGTGCGGCGGTCCAGTCACCGATGCCGGTGGCCACATCCGGCGTCAGGTTCGAGCTGTACACCGTGCCAAAAGGCGTGGGGATGCCGCGTCCGCCCGAGAACGGTGGCGCGCCACGCGGCGTGTGGCAATCCTGGCAGTTGCCGGCGCGTGCGAGGTAGGCGCCGCGTTCGACCTGCTGCGCGGTGGGCGGCGACGAAGCGGTCGGAGAAGGCTCGTCCGCCTCGTCGCCGCGCACGTTCAGCCACCACACCGCCGCGGCGGCGAGCGTCAGCAGCAGCAAAAAGGCCGCCAGTGCGGTGAAGGCGCGCCTCATCGCGGCAACCCGGCCGCTGGCACCGTGGGTGCCGGGCCCATGCTGCCGCAGCGCAGCGGTGGCGGACCTGGCGGCGATGCTGACGCGGGCCGGGCCATCGCCACCGGCTGCGCCGCCAGCCAGTGCGACAGGGCATTCACGTCCTGCGTTTCCAGCCGCTTGGCAATCTGCGCCATGCAGTCGGGCGCCTGGGCTTGCCGCACGCCCGTGCGCCAGGCGCCCAACTGGGCGTTCAGGTAGTCCACCGGCAAGCCCAACAGGCCAGGCACGTCCTGGCCCGCACCCGCCAGCGTTTCACCGTGGCAGCTTTGGCAGGCCGGAATGTCGCGTGCCGCGTCGCCCTGCAGCGCCAGCGTCTGCCCGCGTCGCAGCGTGGCCGCGTCAGCCTGCGCCGGCTGCGGCGCGGCGTAGGGTAGATCCAGGCTGGCGAAGTGCGCGGCGATGTCACGCAGGTAGGCGTCGTTCAGCGGCGCCAGCAGCGTGCCCATCAGTGCGTATTGACGCTGCCCGTCGCGAAAGGCGCGCAACTGGCGGAACAGATAACCCGCTGGCTTTCCGGCGATGCGCGGGTAATAACCGTCGCTGGCGGCGCGCCCATCCTTGCCGTGGCAGCCGGTGCAGGCCAGCAGGCGCTGCGCCATCGTGTCCTCGAAGGCCTGTGCCGGAAGCACCGCCACGAGAACCAGGCCCCAGCCCAGCCACCAGCCACGCCAGGGCGCGGGCCGGCAGCTCGGCCAAGGCGCCTTGGCTACTTGCTGCGGTGCGCGCAATTCGTCTTGGTGCAGGCCGCGTACAGCGCGAGGGAATGTTCGTGCAGCTCGAAGCCGCGTTCCAGCGCGACCGCGCGCTGGCGCTGCTCGATCTGCGCGTCGAAGAACTCCTCGACGCGCCCGCAGGTCAGGCACACCAGATGGTCGTGATGCTGGCCTTCGTTCAGCTCGAACACGGATTTGCCCGATTCGAAGTTGCTGCGCGTCAGCAGGCCCGCCTGCTCGAACTGCATCAGCACGCGGTACACCGTCGCCAGGCCGACGTCGGCGCCTTCGGTGAGCAAGGCCTTGAACACGTCTTCGGCCGTCATGTGGCGCTGACGAGTGCGCTGGAACACCTCCAGGATCTTGATGCGCGGCAAGGTGGCCTTCAGGCCACTGTTCTTCAGTTCGTCGGCGTTCGTCATGGCAGGCATCGCATTCAGGCCAGCGGACGGGGGCCCGCTAGAATTCGCCGATGATATCTAGCCACCGGACCGCGTCCAAGGCGATTTCCGCAATGCGCGGCACGGCCCTGGCGCTGGCCGCCTTGTCGATGGCCGGCTGCAGTTCCTTGCCTTCTGCCGACGACATGCTGCCGTCCTGGCTGGCGCCGCATCGCATCGACGTCCAGCAAGGCAATGTGGTCACGAGCGAGCAGCTGGCGCGTGTCAAGCCCGGCATGAGCCGCCTGCAGGTGCGCGACATCCTCGGCTCGCCGCTGCTCACCGACGCGTTTCATCCGGACCGGTGGGACTACATCTTCACGCTGCGCCAGCAAGGCAAGCCGCTGCAGCGTCGCAACGTGGTGCTGAGCTTCAACGGCGACATCCTGAAGGACGTCGAAGCGCCCGACCTGCCGACCGAGCGCGAGTTCATCGATTCGATTTCGCGTACCGGGCGCATCGTCGCCGCGGCCGATCTGGAACTCACTCCCGAGCAGCTCAAGAACCTGCCTGTTCCCCCGCGCGCCGTGGCACCGTCACCGCTGCCGTCCAGTGGCATACCGAACCCGATACCGCCGAATCGAACCTTTCCGCCCTTGGAACCGTCGTGAGCGCAGCCGGCGAAATGTTGAAGCCGCCAAACCGGCCTGCGCTGAACATTGCTGTGGCCGGGGCTTCGGGCCGCATGGGTCGCATGCTGGTCGAAGCCGTCACGGCGACCGAGGATTGCGCGCTCAGCGGCGCGCTCGACGTGCCCGGCAGCCCGGCGCTGGGTGCGATCCGCTGGCCGCGTCGGGGCAGCGCAGTGGCGTGCGCATCACCGACGACCTGCGTGTCGGCCTGTCCGGCGCGGATGTGCTGATCGACTTCACCCGCCCCGAAGGCACGCTGGCGCATCTGGCGGTATGCCGTGAGCTGGGCGTGCGCGCGGTCATCGGCACCACCGGCTTCAGTGACGCACAGAAAGTCGCAGATCGCCGAACACGCCCGTCACATCGCCATCGTCATGGCGCCGAACATGAGCCTGGGCGTGAACGTCATGCTCAAGCTGCTGGACGTGGCTGCGCGCGCGCTGAACACCGGCTTCGACATCGAGGTCATCGAGGCGCACCACCGCCACAAGGTCGACGCGCCCAGCGGCACGGCGCTGGCCATCGGCGAGGTGCTGGCCCGCGCCGTCGGCCGCGAACTGGGCGACGTGGCGGTGCATGGCCGCCACGGCATCACCGGTGAGCGCGACGCGTCCAGCATCGGTTTTTCGGTGATCCGCGGCGGCGACATCGTCGGCGACCACACCGTGCTTTTCGCCGGCAGCGGCGAGCGCATCGAGATCACGCACAAGAGTGCCAGCCGCGCCACCTATGCGCAGGGCAGCCTGCGCGCGGCGCGCTTCCTGGCCGGGCGCGCGCCGGGCCTGTACAGCATGCAAGACGTGCTCGGGCTGTAGGTCGCAAACGGCACATGCAGGAATTCGGTGATTTCTGGGGCCAGGCGGACACCGTGGGCCGCGCCGTCGTGGCCTTGCTCTTGCTGATGTCGATCAGCGCCTGGGTCGTGATCTTCTGGAAGGGCTGGGTGCTGCGCCGCGCGACGCAGGATCTGTCGCGCGCGGTGCCGGCCTTCTGGGATGCCGCCACGCTGGACGACGGCCGCGCGCGCCTGGGCCATATGGACCGCGAGGCGCTGCTCTTGCCGCTGCTTGACGCGGCCAGCGTGCGCCCGGGCAGCGGCACGTTGCAGACCTCGGGCCGGCTCGATTCGCAGCTCACGCGCCGCCTGCGCGACGCGCTGCACCGCGCGCTGGCACACCTGCAGTTTGGCCAGGTGCTGCTGGCGTCGATCGGGGCGACTGCGCCCTTCGTCGGCCTGTTCGGCACGGTCTGGGGCATCTATCACGCGCTGGCGAGCATTTCGATGGCCGGCAGCATCACCATCGAGAAGGTCTCCGGGCCCGTGGGCGAAGCGCTGATCATGACCGCCGCCGGCCTGGCAGTGGCCATCCCCGCGGTGCTGGCCTACAACATCTTCGGCAAGTGGGTGCTGAGCTGCGAAGCCGAGTTGGAAGGTTTTGCGCACGACCTGCGCGAGATGGTGCTCGACGGCACGCGAGGCGCCTGAAATGACCTTCGGTCGCCTCGAACGCAACACCGGCGCGCGGCCGATGAGCGACATCAACATGACGCCGCTGATCGACGTGATGCTGGTGCTGCTGGTGATCTTCATGATCACCGCGCCGCTGATGACCAGTAGCCTGAAGCTCGACCTGCCCAAGACCGAAGGCGCACGGCCCTCGGATGCCGCGATGTTCATTGCCGTGGCCATCGATGCGCAAGGCCAGCTGTTCGTGGGCGATGAGGCGGTCAGCGCCGAAGTGCTGCTGCAGCGCGCGCGCGACGCCGCACGCCGCGACCCGCAGACCGAGGTGCAGCTGCGCGCCGACACCAGCGTGCCCTATGGCCGCGTGGCCGAGCTCATCGGCCTGGTGCAGCAGGCGGGGCTGTCGCGCATCGGCTTCGTCACCGAGACGAGCGCCGAGTCGAGCGCCGCAGCGCCAGGACCCGCGAGCGCAAGGTAGCGGCTCCTACAATCGTGGGATGAACCCAAAGTACATCCCCGCCGAGGTCGAAAGCATCGCGCAAAAGCACTGGAGCGCGAGCGATGCCTACCGCGTCGTCGAGGACCCGAGCAAGAAGAAGTTCTACGCCTGCTCGATGCTGCCCTACCCCAGCGGCAAGCTGCACATGGGGCATGTGCGCAACTACACCATCAACGACATGCTCGCGCGCCAGCTGCGCATGAAGGGCATGAACGTATTGATGCCGATGGGCTGGGACGCCTTCGGCTTGCCGGCGGAAAACGCGGCGATGAAGAACAAGGTGCCGCCGGCGAAGTGGACCTACGACAACATCGCGCACATGAAGGCGCAGATGCAGGCCATGGGCCTGGCCATCGACTGGAGCCGGGAAGTCACCACCTGCGCGCCCGACTACTACAAGTGGAACCAGTGGCTGTTCCTGAAGATGCTGGAAGCCGGCATCGCCGAACGGCGCACGCAGGTCGTCAACTGGGACCCGGTGGACCAGACCGTGCTGGCCAACGAGCAGGTCATCGACGGGCGCGGCTGGCGCTCCGGCGCGCCGATCGAGAAGCGCGAGATTCCCGGCTACTACCTGAAGATCACGCGTTACGCCGAAGAGCTGCTGGAGCAGGTGCAGAAGCACCTGCCGGGCTGGCCCGAGCGTGTCAAGCTGATGCAGGAAAACTGGATCGGCAAGAGCGAAGGTGTGCGTTTTGCGTTCACGCACGACATCCGCGACGAGCGCGGTGCGCTGATCCAGGATGGGCGCATGTACGTCTTCACGACGCGTGCCGACACCATCATGGGCGTGACCTTCTGCGCCGTGGCGCCCGAGCATCCGCTGGCCACGCAGGCGGCGAAGACACAACCCGGCGCTCGCGGCCTTCATCGAGCAGTGCAAGGCCGGCGGCACGACCGAGGCCGAGCTGGCGTTGCGCGACAAGGAAGGTCTGCCGACCGGGTTGTCCGTCACGCACCCGTTGACGGGTGCGGCGGTGCCGCTGTGGGTCGGCAACTACGTGCTGATGAGTTATGGCGACGGTGCGGTGATGGGTGTGCCGGCGCACGACGAGCGGGATTTCGAGTTCGCGCGCAAGTACAAGCTGGACATCCGCCAGGTGATTGCCGTCGAAGGCTGCGACTTCAACACAGAGGCCTGGGCAGATGGGTATGCCGACAAGCAGGGCGGGCGCTGCATCCACTCCGGCCGCTACGACGGTCTGGCCTTCAAGCCGGCGGTGGACGCCGTTGCCGCGGACCTGGCGGCCAAGGGCCTGGGCGAAAAGAAGATCACCTGGCGCCTGCGCGACTGGGGCGTGAGCCGCCAGCGCTACTGGGGCACGCCGATCCCGATCATCCATTGCGCCGAACATGGCGCGGTGCCGGTGCCCGAGAGGGATCTGCCGGTGGTGCTGCCCGAAGACCTGATCCCCGACGGCTCGGGCAACCCGCTGAACCAGTGCGCGGCGTTCCTGAACGTGCCTTGCCCGGTGTGCGGCGCGCCCTCGCGGCGCGAGACCGACACCATGGACACCTTCGTCGACAGCGCGTGGTACGTCATGCGCTATTGCGACCCGAAGAATTCACAGGCGATGGTCGGCGCCGGCACCCAGTACTGGATGCCGATGGACCAGTACATCGGCGGCATCGAACATGCCATCCTGCACCTGCTGTACGCACGCTTCTGGACCAAGGTGATGCGCGACCTGGGTCTGGTCAGCTTCGATGAACCCTTCACCCACCTGCTGACGCAGGGCATGGTGCTGAAGGAGGCCTTCGTGCGCGACAGCGCCGAGACCGGGCGCGAATACTTCTGGGAGCACGACCTGGAGATCGTGCGCGACGAGCATCAGAAAGCCGTCTCCGCCACCGCACGGCGCGATGGCCTGCCCGTGGCCTGCGAAGGCTGGACCACGATGTCCAAGTCGAAGAACAACGGTGTCGATCCGCAGCAGGTGATCGAGCACTACGGCGCCGACACGGCGCGGCTGTTCGTGATGTTCGCTTCGCCCCCCGAGCAGACGATGGAGTGGAACGATGCCGGCGTGGAAGGCGCCAATCGCTTCCTCAAGCGCGTGTGGAACTTCGGTCAGCGCCATGCGGCGGACTTTGCCGATTCCACGCCGTCTGCCGCCGGCGCCCTTGGGAAGCGAACAGGCCGCGCTGCGCTTCGAGCTGCACACGCTGTTGCGCCAGGTGAGCTACGACTACGAGCGCATGCAATACAACACCGTCATCTCCGGTGCGATGAAGATGCTCAACGCGCTCGAGGCCTGCAAGGACGGCGGTGTCGTGCTGCGCGAAGGTTATGGCTTGTTGTTGCGCGCGCTCTATCCCGCGTGCCCGCACATCACCTGGGTGCTGTGGCGCGAGCTGGGTTTTGCGGCCGAGCACGGTGAGCTGCTCGATGCGCCCTGGCCGCAGGTGGACGAACGTGCGCTGGTGCAGGACCAGATCGAACTGGTGCTGCAGGTCAACGGCAAGATGCGCGGCGCCGTGCGTGTGGCGGCGAAGGCCGAGCGCGCCGACATCGAGGCCGCCGCGCTGGCCAGCCCGGATTTCGCCAAGTTCGCCGAAGGTCGCGCGCCGAAGAAGATCGTCGTCGTGCCCGGGCGATTGGTGAATGTGGTGGTCTGAGGGCGCGGTCGTGCGTCGCCGGCTCATTCTGGCCGCGCCGCTGCTCGGCCTGGCCGGCTGCGGTTTCGAGCTGAAGCGCGTCGCGGCGATGCAGTTCGACAGCATTGCGCTGATCGGATTCGAGCCGCGCTCGCCGCTGGCGCAGGAGCTGCGCGTGGCGCTGGAGCGCAGCGTCGTCGTCAAGGAATCGCAGGCGCAGGCACAGGTCGTGTTCCAGGCACTGGCCGACGAGCGCAGGCGCCGCGTCGTGGCCTTCAATGCGTCGGGCCAGGTGCGCGATATCCAGTTGCGCCTGCGCCTGAAGTACCGCGCGCAGACGCCGTCGCAGCGCGAGCTGGTGCCCGATTCCGAGATCATTCAGGTGCGCGAGATGACCTTCATCGAGTCGAAGGCGCTGGGCAAGGAACAGGAAGAGCAGGAGCTGTTCCGCGAAATGCAGTCCGACACGGTGCTGCAGATCCTGCTGCGGCTGTCGACGATCAAGATCTAGATGCAACTTCGCGCCGACCAGCTCGCCGCCCAGTTGCAGCGCGGCCTGAAGCCGCTGTACCTGGTGCACGGCGACGAGCCGCTGCTGGCGCAGGAGGCCTGCGACCAGATCCGCGCGGCGGCTCGCGCCGCCGGTTTCGAAGAGCGCAAGGTCTTCAGCGTCAGCGGTGCGCACTTCGACTGGAGCGCTGTGCTGGGCGCCGCGCAGGCGATGAGCCTGTTTGCGCAACGCCAGCTCATCGACATCCGCATCCCCGGCGGCAAGCCGGGCAAGGAAGGGTCCGAGGCGCTGCAGCGTTATGTCGAACACTTGTCCGAGGACGTGTTGACGCTGGTGCAATGCCCGCGCCTGGATGGTCAGCAAACCAAGAGCGCCTGGTTCGCCGCGCTTGACGGCGCCGGCGTGGTGCTGCGTGTCGAGCCGGTGGACCGCGCGGCGCTGCCGGCCTGGATCGCGCAGCGTCTTGCGCGGCAGGAGCAACGCGTGATGGCGGGCGACGCCGGCCAGCAGACGCTCGCGTTCTTTGCCGATTGTGTCGAGGGCAACCTGCTCGCGGCGCACCAGGAGATCCAGAAGATGGCACTGCTGTATCCGCAGGGCGAACTCAGCTTCGAGCAGGTCGAAGCGGCAGTGCTCAATGTCGCGCGCTACGACGTCTTCAAACTCGGCGAAGCCGTGCTCGGCGGGCGCCTGAAGCGCGCGCTGCGCATGCTCGACGGCCTGCGCGACGAGGGCGAGGCGGCCGTGCGCGTGCACTGGTCGCTGGCCGAGGACATCCGCGCGCTCAAGCGCATCCAGGACGCCATGGGCCAGGGCAGGCCGATGCCGATGGCGCTGCGCGAGGCGCGTGTCTGGGGCACGCGCGAAAAACTCTTCGAGCGCGCGTTGCCCTTGTTGTCGCCGTCCACGCTGGACGAACTGGTGCGCGCGGCGAGCATCTGCGACGGGCTGGTCAAGGGTCTGAAACATCCCGAATGGCCCACCGAGCCTTGGGACGGCCTGCGCATGCTGATGCTGATGCTGCTGCAGCCTCTGGCCCGGGCCACGCCGCGCGCCGTGGTGCCGCGGCTGGTATTGCAAGCCTGAGCAGCGGGTTCGCGGCGATCGCGGGCGATGGCCTGCGATCAGGCCGCTCGGCTTTCAGTAGCCCCGCTCGCGCTGCACCAGATGCGCCGGCGGGCGACCTTCGACGAAGGCCTTGACGTTTTCCGCCACGAGCTGCGCTGCGCTGCGTGCATCCGTCAACGCCGCCACATGCGGCAGCACGGTCACGCGCGGATGCGTCCAGAAGGCATGGCCCGGCGGCAGTGGTTCGGTATGGAACACATCCAGCACGGCGTGCTGCAGTTGCCCGCTGTCCAGTGCGGCCAGCAGGTCGGCATCGACCACGTGTGCACCGCGTGCCAGGTTGACGATGCCCGCGCCGCGCGGCAACGCGGCAAAGAAGCGTGCGTCCAGCAGGCCGCGCGTGGCGGTGGTCAGTGGCAGCAGGTTGATGACGATGTCGCTGCCCGGCAGCAGCTCCGCCAGTGCCTGAGCGCCGTGGTGGCCTTGGACGGCGGCCCGCACGGGCGATGGCACACCAGTCGGTTCCTGCGGCACCGCGCGCGGTCGCAGGCTCCAGCCACTCACGCGATAGCCTTGTTGTGCGATGTTCTGCGCGGCCGCCATGCCCATCTGGCCCAGGCCGAGCACGAGCACCCGCACGGTGGCGGCGCCGCGCTGTGCCTGCTGTTGCCACAGCCCGGCCTGCTGTGAGCGGGCGTAGTCGAAGAAGCCGCGATGCAAGGCCAGCGTGGCCCACAGCGCGGTCTCGGCCATGGCCGCGCTCAAGCGCCGGATCGACCATGCGCGCGATCGGCACGCCCGGCGGCAGCGTCGGGTCGTCCAGCAGCCGGTCCACACCCGCCCACAACGACTGGATCAAGCGCAGCTTCGGCAGCCCGAGCAGGCTGCCGGGCGGCGGATTGGCCACCACTGCCACCTGCACCGACTCGGCCACGGCCAGCGCCTGCGCACGGTCCAGCCAGTGGACATGGGGCAACGCGGCCCGCAACGATTGCTGCCAATCGTGAAGTTCCGCCGCTTCAAAATCACCACTCAGCAGGATGTTCATGCGGCGCGAGCGTAGCGCAGGCGAAAATTTGCCGCATGCAGCTTCCGCGCTGGCCTTCGCTTTCGATTCGCAGCACGGTGCTCATCGCCATCGTTGTCGGCATGGTGCTGCCGGCACTGGTGCTGCTGGGCGTGGACAACATCGTGTCGCGCAACGCGCATGAGCCGCTGGTGCAGCGCAACCGCGCCGCGGTCACGGTGCTGGCCACGGCGGTGGTCACCGAGCCGGCCTGGACCCTCAGCGAAGTGGGCTTGAAGGCGGCGGCACAACGCATTCTGGAAGAGGCGTCGGTGTGTGCCGTCGAGGTGCGCGACCTGCAACCCACCCAAGGCCCGCTGACGGTGTCGGCGCAGCGCTGCGCGGCCGGCACGCCGGTGGTGGTGCGCGATGCGCCCGTGCTGCACGAAGGCCAGCTCGTCGCCAACCTGCGCCTGAGCTTCGACGCCACCGAGGTCGACCAGATGCTCGCGCAACGCCAGGGCATCATGTGGTGGCTGGTGGCAGCGCAGGTGGTGTTTGGCGTGGTGGTGTTGCTGGGTGTGTTGTCGCTGCGCCTGCTGCGCCCGATCCACCGCCTGAAGCTGCAGGCCAGCACGCTGGCTGCGCGTGAGTCGGTGCCGGCACTGCCGTGGCGCCAGCGTGACGAGCTGGGTCAGCTCGGCCAGCACCTGAACACCGTGCGCACGCGCATCCAGGAGCTGTTCGAGGAGCTGGAAGCCAAGAACAAGCAGCTCGGCAAGATGGCGATGTACGACCACCTCACCGGCCTGCCCAACCGCACGCTGTTCCGCGAGCTGTTCCAGCATGAGGCCGCGATGGCGCGGCGCAATCAGGCGCCGTGCGCGCTGTTGTTCATCGACCTGGACCGCTTCAAGGCCGTGAACGACACCATGGGCCACGCCGCGGGCGATGAGTTGTTGCTGGGTGTGAGCCAGCGCTTGGCGGCCACCTTGCGCGAATCCGACATCGTCTGCCGCGTCAGCGGCGACGAGTTCCTGGTGCTGTTGACGCAGGCCGGCAGCTGGGAGCAGGTGTCGATCACTGCCGAGCGGCTGCTGCGCGCCATCCACACGCCGATGCTGCTGGCCGGAGCAGCCGGCACGGCGCAGGTCAGTGCCAGCGTCGGCATTGCCATGTTCCCCGGCGATGCCGACGACTTCGAGGCGCTGGTGCGCTGCGCCGACCTGGCCATGTACAAGAGCAAGGACATGGGCAAGGGCCGCTACAGCTTCTATCAGCCCGACCTGGACATCGCCTTTCGCACGCGCCTGGAGCTCGAGCGCGAGCTACGCCAGGCCATCGCACGGCAGGAACTCGTGCTGCATTACCAGCCGGTGTTCGACATGCGTGAAGGCCGCCTCGTCGGCTGCGAGGCGCTGGTGCGCTGGCTGCATCCGCAGCGCGGCCTGCTGATGCCCGGCACCTTCATCCAGACGGCCGAGGAGACCGGCCTCATCCGCGAGCTGGGGCTGTGGACCCTGGACGCGGCCTGCGCCCAGTTGGCGACCTGGAAGTGCGCCGGCCTGCACCCCGGACGCGTGGCGGTCAACGTCTCGGCGCTGCAGTTTCGCGACCAGCGCCTGCCGCAGGTCCTGCGCACGGCGATGCAGACCTACGACATCCAGCCGGGCGAGCTGGAGCTGGAGCTGACCGAAAGCGCGCTCATGGCCGACACCGAAGCGGCACAGGCCACGGTGGCCAGCCTGCGCGAGCTGGGCGTGGCGCTGGCCATCGACGATTTCGGCACCGGCTATTCGTCGCTGTCCTATATCAAGCGGCTGCGCCCGGACAAGCTGAAGATCGATCGCAGCTTCGTCAAGGACCTGCCGCACGATGCCGACGACCGCGCGCTCACCGAAGCCATCGTCAGCATCGCGCAGGCGCTGTCCATCAGCGTCGTCGCCGAGGGGGTGGAGACGCCCGAGCAGCGCGACTACCTGCTCGGCCTGGGCTGCCGGCTGCAGCAGGGCTACCTGCACGGCCGGCCACAGGGGGCCGACAAGATGCTGGCGCTGATGAGCGCGAACACCTCAGCCGAAGAGGCCGTGCCGGCCTGATCAGCCGAGTGCCGCGCGCAGGCGCTGCAGCGCCTGCAGCACGGTGTGCTCCCGCACGGCAGCGCGGTCGCCGTCGAGCTGCAGGCGCACGGCGGTGACTACTGCGCCGCCCGCCACGCCGGGCGCAGCCACGGCCACCGCCAGCCACACCGTGCCCACCGGCTTGCCTGGAGTGGCGCCGCCCGGGCCGGCGATGCCGGTCACGGCCACGCCGAGTTCGACGCCCGCGCGTTCGACGGCGCCCAGCGCCATGGCACGCGCCACGGCTTCGCTGACGGCACCGTGCTCGGCGATGAGCGCGGCGTCCACGCCCAGCAGCTCGGTCTTGGCGGCGTTGCTGTAACTGACGAAGCCGCGCTCGAACCAGTCGCTGGAGCCGGCCACTGCGGTGCAGGCCGCGGCGATCAGGCCGCCGGTGCAGCTTTCCGCCGTGGCCAGGCGCCAGCCGCGGCCGCGCAGTGCGTCGGCCAGCGCCAGCACCTCGGGCTCGAAATCCTTCATCTCCATAGCGGCAGCGACAAGGCCATGGCCAGCAGCGTACACGCCGCGGCGACCAGGTCGTCGAGCAGGATGCCGACACCCTGCCGCCAGCCGATGCGTGCGCCGGGTGCGAGCTTGAAGCGCCGGTCGGCCCAGCCCACCGGCCCGGGCTTGGCGGCATCGAAGTACCGGAACAGCGCAAAGGCCAGCAACTGGCCGAGCCAGCCTGTGGGCGAGATGAGCCACAACACGGCCCAGAAGGCCACGATCTCGTCCCAGACGATGGCCGACGGATCGGCCACGCCCAGGTGACGGGCACATTCGGTGCAGGCCCAGACGCCGAGCAGCAGTCCGCATACCAGCAGGGCGGCCCAGGACTGATCGCCGAGCCAGCGTTCGAGCAACAAGAACGAGATCCAGGCCCACAGCGTGCCCACCGTGCCGGGCGCGCGTGGCGACAGGCCGCTGCCAAAACCCAAGGCGATGAAGTGCGCCGGATGCGCGAGCATGAAGCGCGCCGTGGCGCGCTGCGGCGGCTGCGTGCTGGCCCCTGTCGTGTCGGCGTTCATGACCACGCCGCGCTCGCTGCTCATGTCCTGAAATGGTCGAAGCCGCCACGCCCGACCTGCAGCGCCCGGCCACTGCCGTCTTCCACCACCAGGTCCGCACCGGCTTCGATGCGGCCGACCCGGGTGACCGGCACGCCCGCGGTCCGCGCCGCCTCGAGCACCGCGTCATGACGGGACGGCGCGGCGGTGAACAACAGTTCATAGTCGTCGCCGCCTTGCAGCAGGCACTCGCGCTGCACCGGCGCGGGCAGGGTGGCCAGCCAGGCGCTGCGCGGCACTGCGTCGAGTTGCAGCCGCGCGCCGACGCCGCTGCGCCGCAGGATGTGACCCAGGTCGCCGAGCAGGCCGTCGCTCAGGTCGATGGCGCTGCTGGCGATGCCGCGCAATTGCATGCCCAGCGCGACACGCGGCTCCGGCATTTCCATGGCCAGGCGCAGCTGCTCGAAGGCATCGCCCGCCACCTCGCCACCGACCACCAGGCTGCCGCGAAAACACTCCAGCGCGGCGCGCGCATCGCCCAGCGTGCCGCTGACCCACAACTCGTCATCGACACGCGCCCCGCTGCGCAGCAAGGCCTGGCCGGTGGGCACTTCGCCGAACACGGTGATGCAGATGTTCAACGGGCCGGCGGTGGTGTCGCCGCCAACCAGATCGATGTCGTGCCGCTCGGCCAGGGCCCACAGGCCTTGCGCAAAGGGCGCGAGGAAGTTTTCGTCGGCGCGCGGCAGCGACAGCGCGAGCGTGAACGCCAGTGGCTGGGCGCCGCAGGCAGCCAGATCGCTCAGGTTCACGGCCAGCGCCTTGTGTCCCAGGCGTTGCGGCAACACCGTGGACAGGAAATGCCGGCCCTCGACCAGCATGTCGCTGGACACGCACAGCTGCATGCCCGGGGTGGGTGTGAGCAGCGCGCAGTCGTCGCCCACGCCCAGCGCGGCGCGACGGGCGGGCCGCGTGAAGTACTTTTCGATGAGTTCGAACTCGCCCAGTGCCATGCAGCGAATTGTGGGCCCGCTCAGCCGGACGGCTCGCGCAGGCGGTTGGCCAGCTCGACCGCCGATTTGACGTTCATCTTGTCGAAGACGCGGGCGCGGTGCACTTCGACCGTGCGCACGCTGATGCCCAGCGCATCGGCGATGAGCTTGTTCGGCCGTCCGTCGATGACCAGGCGCATGACCTCGGCCTCGCGCTCGGTCAGCTCGGCCATGCGCCGCGCCAGCATGCGCTGTTCGCGCCGCCGCAACAGCTCGGCCGCGCTCACGGCCAGGGCCTGCTCGATGCGGTCCACCAGTGTGTTGTTGGAGAACGGCTTCTCGACGAAGTCGAAGGCACCGCGCTTGACCGCCGCCACGGCGGTGGGCACGTCGCCGTGGCCGGTGAGGAAGATCACCGGCAACGCGTCCAGCAGCGCCATCTCGACCAGCCGCTCGAACAGCTCCAGGCCGCTGGTGCCGGGCATGCGCACGTCGAGCACCAGGCAGGACGGCGAAGCGGGCCAGGCGGACGATGCGGCCACGGCGTTGCCAGGCTGTTCGCGCCAGATGCGACAAGAAGGCGTCGGCACTGTCGAAGCCTTCCGACAACAGGCGGCGCGAACGCAGCAACCAGGCCAGCGCATCGCGCACCACGTCCTCGTCGTCGACCAGGTAGACCACGGGCAAGCCGAGCGTGGGATCGAGTTGAAGGCTCATCAGACACGCACCTCCTGAGCTGCCACCGCGCCGAGCGCTTCGGCAACGAGTGGCGCGGACGGCAGGGTGAAGCGGAATTCTGTACCCGCGCGCGTGCCCGGTACCGGGGAATCGAAGTCCAGCGCGCCGCCGTGTTGTTCGACGACCGTGCGGCACAGGCTCAGGCCCAGGCCCATGCCGTCGCTGCGGGTGGTGAAGAAGGGCGTGAACAGGCGTGCCCCGAGTTCGCGATCGATGCCCGGACCGGCATCGGCCACGTAGAAGGTGACCCAGCGCGCATGCGCCTGGCGCACGCGGATGCGCATCACGCGCGAGGCCGCGTCGCCGCTGCCTTCCATAGCCTGGACGGCATTGCGTGCCAGGTTCAGCAGCACCTGCTCGACCATGGTGCGGTCGCAGAGCACGCGCGGCGCGGGCGCGGGCAGTTCGGTGTCCACGCGCGTGCCGCTCTTGCGCGCTTGCAGCCGCACCAGCGGCAGCACCGCGTCGATGAGCGTGTCCACGCCCACCGCCTCGCGTTGCTGCTCGCGCCGGCGCACGAAGTCGTGCACGCTCTTGATGACGCGTCCGGCGCGCTCGGCCTGCGCGGCGATGTGCACGAGGGCCTGGCGCAGCATGGCCCTCGTTTCCTGCGCCTCGGCCTGGCGCAGCATGGCCCTCGTCTCCTGTGCCTCGGCCTGGCGAAGCAGGGTCTGCGGTTGCCAGCGCTGCGGAACCGTGCAGTGGGTCGGGCGTGTCCACCTCAGGCCGGTCCATCAGGTTCAGCGAGCCGCTGGCGTAGCTGGCAATGGCCGCCAGCGGCTGGTTCAGCTCGTGGCTCAGCAGCGACGCCATCTCGCCGATGGTGGCCAGGCGCGCCGTGGCCTGAAGCCGTTCGTGCTGTTGGCGCGACAGTTCTTCGACGCGCCGTTGCGCGCTGATGTCGAGCACCGCACTCATCCAGCCGGTGTGCTGGCCCTGGCCATCGACCAGCGGCGCTTCGTAGATCATGACGGCGAAACGTTCGCCGTTCTTGCGCACGAACAGCGTCTCGAAACCTTCGCGTGAACGGGCGTCGCCGCCGTGGCCCATCGCCAGGCGCGTGTGCTGGCGTTGCCGGTACAGCTCGGCCAGTTCGACCGGCCAGTAGGGTGGCGCATCGGTGCTTCGCAGCTCCTCGGGCGTAAACCCGACCATCGCGCAGAAGGCCGGGTTGACGTAGCGGATGCGCCCATCCAGGTCGCGCGCGCGCAGCCCGGTGATGAGCGAATCCTCCATCGCCTTGCGAAAGGCCAGCGCCTCGGCCAGCGCGGCCTCGGCGCGCGCGCGCCGGCCGGTGTCGCGCGCCAGTAGCAGCACCAGCGCAAACAGCACCAGCGACAGGCCCAGCACCAGTGCCGTGGCCAGGTTCGGGATCAGGCTCGGTGGCGCGGCGCCGCTGTCGACGCGCAGCAGCAGCGGTGCGCCCGGCAGATCGACGACGCGCTCGGCCAGCGCCACGCCGCGTCCGCGCGGCAGGCCAGCGCGCGCCAGGCGGGCGCCGTCGCCTTCGATGAAACTCAGCTCGTGGCGGCGCGCCTGTTCGACGGGCAGCGCCGTGTCCAGCAAGGCCTTGAGCGAGAAGGTGGCGATCTGGAAGCCCGCGTCGCGCCCGCTCACGCGCACCGGCAGACACAGGTCGAGCACCTCCTGCCCCGCGCCGTCGGCCAGCGGCACGAAATAGCTGCGCGAGAACACCGGTGCCGCGCCACGCCGCGCCGCCGCACACGCCGCCGCGGCGTCCAGGTCGATGTCGGGCCGGGCCAGGGTGGAAAACAGCGCCGCGCCGACGGGCGAGTCGACGGCGTCGGTGAGCTGCCAGTCCGCGCCGCGGCGCTCGATGCGTCGCAGCGCGCGGTGGTGCAGCAGCAGCTCGGCCACCTCGGCACGCCAGCGCTCGGGCGTGCCCGGGTTGTCGACCGACGCCTGCAGGCTTTGCTGCGCCCGCAGCAGCTCGCTGCGGATCTGCGCGCTCGCCTCCAGCGCCAAGGCGTCCACCTGATCCTGCGCGCGCGTGGCCTCGTGGCGCGCCGTCAGCACCACGAGCAGCGACAGCGCCACCAGCAGCAGCGCGAACAGCGCGCTCCAAAGCAGCACGCGGCGCTTGCGCCCGGCACGCAGGACGGTGGATGACGACGCGACGGCGATGGCGGGACTCGAGCTCAAAAGGCGGGCTCCGTGCGGCTTGCCGCGCTGCGAGCCAGGAGGATCGGCGCGTGCCCTTCAGTATTGCCCGCGGCCCGGGCGCTGCGGCTACGCAGTTTCGCGCATCGTCGAACGGCCGATCTGGCGCACACTGCTTGGGCGCGCGCGCGCGCCTGCGCTCCTAGAATTGGCGCCCCGCGACGAACAACGACATAACGGAGACCACCGTGCCCCAAGACGAAAAGAAGTCAGCCGAGCTGCGCCAGGCTGCGCTGGAGTACCACGAGTTTCCAGTGCCCGGCAAGATTGCCATCGCCGCGACCAAGCAGATGGTCAACCAGCACGATCTGGCGCTGGCCTACTCGCCCGGTGTCGCTGCGGCTTGCGAAGAAATCGTCGCCGATCCGGCGAACGCCTTTCGCTACACCGCGCGCGGCAACCTGGTGGCGGTGATCACCAACGGCACGGCCGTGCTGGGCCTGGGCGACATCGGGCCGCTGGCCTCCAAGCCGGTGATGGAAGGCAAGGCGGTGCTGTTCAAGAAGTTCGCCGACATCGATGTCTTCGACCTCGAGCTCAACGAGAAGAACGTCGACAAGCTGGTCGAGGTGATCGCGGCGCTGGAGCCCACCTTCGGCGGCATCAATCTGGAGGACATCAAGGCGCCGGACTGTTTCTACGTGGAGCGCAAGCTGCGCGACCGGCTGAAGATCCCGGTCTTCCACGACGACCAGCATGGCACCGCCATCGTCGTCGGCGCGGCCATGCTGAATGCGCTGAAGGTGGTGGGCAAGCCGCTGGCCTCGGTGAAGCTGGTGGTGTCCGGCGCCGGTGCGGCGGCGCTGGCCTGCCTGGGCCTGCTGCTCAAGCTGGGCCTGGCGCGCGAGAACATCTGGGTCACCGACCTGGCCGGTGTGGTCTACCAAGGCCGCACCGAGTTGATGGACGAGGACAAGGCGCAGTTCGCGCAGCCGACGAGCCTGCGCACGCTGGCCGAGGTCATGCCCGGGGCGGACGTGTTCCTGGGCCTGTCGGCCGGCGGCGTGCTCAAGGTCGACATGGTCGCAGGCCATGGCGGCGCGACCGATCATCTTCGCCCTGGCCAATCCGACGCCGGAGATCCTGCCCGAGCAGGTGCGCTCGGTGCGCGACGACGCCATCATTGCCACGGGACGCAGCGACTACCCGAACCAGGTGAACAACGTGCTGTGCTTCCCGTACATCTTCCGCGGTGCGCTGGACAGCGGGGCGACGACCATCACCGACGAGATGGAAATCGCCGCGGTGCACGCCATCGCCGAACTGGCGCAGGCCGAACAAAGCGAGGTGGTGGCCGCCGCCTATGCCGGCGAGACCCTGGCCTTCGGCCCGGAATACCTGATACCGAAGCCCTTCGATCCGCGGCTGATGATGAAGATCGCGCCGGCCGTGGCCCGGGCTGCCGCCGCATCCGGCGTGGCGCTGCGGCCGATCGCCGACTGGGGCGCCTACGCCGAGAAGCTGCAGAGCTTCGTCTATGCCTCGGGGCAGACGATGCGTCCGATCTTCGCGCTGGCCAAGCTCGCCAAGTCGCGGCGCGTGGCCTACGCCGAGGGCGAGGAAGAGCGTGTGCTGCGTGCCGTGCAGGTGGTGGTCGACGAAGGCCTGGCACGGCCGACGCTGATCGGCCGGCCGGCGGTGATGGCTGCGCGGATCGAGAAGTTCGGCTTGCGCCTGAAGCAGGGCGCCGACTACGACGTGGTCAACGTCGAGCAGGACGAGCGCTACCGCGACTTCTTCATGAGCTACCACCGCATGGCCGAGCGCAAGGGCGTCACGGTGCAGGTGGCGAAGATCGAGATGCGCCGCCGGCTGACGCTGATCGGCGCCATGTTGCTCGAGAAGGGTCACGTCGACGGCCTGCTGTGCGGCACCTGGGGCACCACGGCCAACCATCTGCACTACATCGACCAGGTCATCGGCAAGCGTGTCGGCGGCAGCCCGAGCACCGAGCAGGACGTGCGCGTGTACGCCTGCATGAATGGCCTGATGCTGCCCGGACGCCAGGTCTTCCTGGTGGACACGCATGTGAACGTCGACCCCAACGCCGAGGAGCTGTGCGAGATCACGGTCATGGCGGCCGAGGAGATGCTGCGCTTCGGCATTGCGCCGAAGGCTGCCCTGTTGTCCTACAGCAACTTCGGCAGCAGCGACCACCCGGGCGCGCTGAAGATGCGGCGCACGCTGGAGCTGCTGCGGCAGCAGGCGGCCTGGCTCGAAGTCGACGGCGAGATGCACGGCGACGTCGCCCTGGACGCCGTGGCGCGACGCAAGGTCATGCCACGCAGCACCCTGACTGGCGACGCCAACCTGCTGGTGTTGCCGGATATCGATTCCGCCAACATCGCCTACAACCTGCTCAAGACGGCTGCGGGCGGCGGTATCGCGATCGGCCCGGTGCTGCTGGGGGCGTCCAAACCGGTGCACATCCTGACCCCGTCGGCGACGGTGCGGCGCATCGTCAACATGACCGCACTGACAGTCGCTGACGCCAACGCGTCACGTTGATCGGCGCTCGCGACACTCGCCGGTGCGTCGGGCGGAACAAGCTCGCTGGTCAGCGTAGTTAATGTGTGAGCGTACACTTACTAAGTGATGCTGGTGCCTCATTCTGAGGCGAGTGCTTGAGCTTTTTGCGGCCTTCCGGTACCATTCAGGCTTCAGATTTCAGGGTTTGCCCGTGTTTTTGTCGCGCTTGCCATCGCCAAGGCAAACATTCACGAAGTTGGCGCTTGCAACCGCAGCCGCAGCACTGGTGGTCTTTGGCGGTGTCGCCAACGGCAGATCACCAGCGACCGAAGCCGGCCTGCCCGTACTGCCGCTGGCGGCCTTGCCGGCCGAAGCGAAAGAGGTCGATGCGCTGATTCGCAAGGGCGGTCCCTACGCCTACGCCAAGGATGGCAGCGTGTTCGGCAATCGCGAGCGGCTTTTGCCGACAAATGCCCGAGGTTATTACCGGGAGTACACCGTGGTCACGCCGGGCGCGCGTGACCGGGGCGCGCGGCGCATCGTTTGTGGTGGGCGTCAACCGGCGAAGCCAGATGCCTGTTATTACACCGGCGATCACTACGCAAGCTTCGCGCGCATTGCCTATTGAGGCCTGGCGCCGGTTCGAGGATTTTGTGTTTGAAGGAGGAACGTGACCATGCTGTTGCAAACAGTCCGTCCCAATATCGTGCAGGCCATTCGAGCCTACAGGGTGGAGGATCTGATGTCGGCCGCCGAGGGCGTCGGCCAGCATTTCCTTTACGTCAACCTGTTGGGTGCCCAGACCAAGCAGGACGTACTGGACCGTATCGCGGAGGCCTTCCTGTTTCCGCCGCACTTTGGCAAGAACCTCGATGCACTCTTTGATTGCATGACGGATCTGGTGCACAAGGCCGGTGCGCAGCCTGGCTTTGTCGTCGTGCTCGAACAACTGCCGGACAACCCGCGCTTCGACCGTGAGGCACGCGAGCAGCTGCTCGATGTCTTCCGCGACGCAGCCGACTTCTGGGGGGAACGACGAATACCGTTCAGGTGTTTCTATTCTTTTCAGTAGCCCGCTCCCTGGAAATCGGGTCAGGGGAGCGGGCGGAGATGGCCCAGATCGCTACGGAAAAGCCGGCACCCAAGGTGGCCGCACCGAAGAACGGAACCAATCCGAACTTCGGCATGAACATGCCGCTGATGAGCAGTGCGTTCGACACCGCCATGTGGTTGAGTGCGGCGTGACGCGGGCCTAGGCTCGCAACGACCGTGGCTCGATGCCACATCAAAGCGGCCCCTCGGGGCCGCTTTCTATTTGTATGGTGCTCGCGAGCGGAGCCCTCTTGCGCGCGGTGTCAGGCCGGAGCCAGCGGGCGGGCCAGTGCAACTGCGAGATCGACGTATTGCGCCACCGGCACCTCTTCGGCGCGCCGCTGCACATCGAACGCGCCGGCGTAGCCGCGTGCCTCCAGCCAGCGCCCGAGGGTGTGGCGCAGCAGCTTGCGGCGCTGCGAAAACGCCACCGCCACCAGTTCCGGCAGCAGCGCCGGCTGCATGACGCCCGCCTGTGGCCCGGGCAACGGGCCGCATGCGCACGATCGCCGAATCCACCTTGGGCGGCGGCTCGAAGGCCTGTGGCGGTACGTCGAGCACGGTTTCGATGCGGTAGCGCCATTGCAGCATCACCGACAGCCGGCCGTACTCCTTGCCTCCGGGCTCGGCGGCCATGCGTCGGGCGACTTCCTTCTGCAGCATGAAGTGCTGGTCGGCCACGACCTCGGCCGATTCCAGCAGATGGAAGAGGATCGGCGTCGAGATGTTGTACGGCAGGTTGCCGACGAGTCGCAGCGGACGCGCCATGGCCTGCGCAAGCGCAGCAAAATCCACCTTCAGGACATCGGCTTCGATGACGTTCAGGCCGGGGCGTTGGCGCAGGCGTGCCGCCAGGTCGCGGTCTAGTTCGATCACCGTCAGCGCCGCGCATCGCTCCAGCAAAGGCCAGGTCAACGCACCCAGGCCGGGGCCGATCTCCACCAGGGCCTGCCCGGGCTGCGGATCGATCAGGTCGACGATCGCGCCCAGCACGTAGGCATCGGTCAGGAAATGCTGCCCGAAGCGCTTGCGGGCGGTGTGCTTCATCGAAGGGCGTGGCTGGCAGCTTCAGGGCGGATCGCGCATTTCCACATAGGCGCGCGAGCGCAGGTCCTTGACCCATTCCAGATAGGCCTGCTCGAACTTCTGCTCGCGCAAGGCGTTGCGCGCCTGCTCGCGCACCTGCTTGGCATCGAGCGTGACCTCGCGGCGCTCGACGACTTCGATCAGGTGCACACCAAACCGGGATACCACCGGCTGGGAAATGCCGCCCACGGCGAGTCGGTTCATCGCATCCTCGAACTCGGGCACGAAGGCACCGGCGTTGACCCAGCCAAGGTCGCCGCCCTGCGCGGCGGATGCGTCCTCGGAGAACTGGCGCGCCAGGGCCTCGAAGTTGCTGCTGCCGCGCTCGATCTGCGCACGCATATCGGCCAGGCGCTGCCCCGCCACCTCCACGCTGAGCTGCGCGGACGGGCGCAGAAGGATATGGCGCGCCCGCGTCTGCGTAACGCGGACACCGGTGCTGTCGCGCCGTTCGATGAGCTTGAGCACATGCAAACCGGCGCCGCTGCGCACCACGTTCGGCGAGACCTCGCCAGGGCGCAAGCCGCGCACCTGTTCGACAAACAGGTCGGGCAGCCGCGCCGCGGGGCGCATGCCGATCTCGCCGCCCTTGGCGCGGTTGCCGTCTTCCGAGACCTCGCGCGCCACGGTGGCGAAATCCTCGCCGCCCTGCACCCGCACCAGCGCCGCGTTGGCCCGCGCCTGGCGCTGCGCCAGCACATCGGGTGTGGCGCCTTCGGGCACGGTGACAAGGATCTGCGCGATGTTCAGCTCGGCATCGCGCGATCCGACGGCGTTGCGTTCCGCCAGGTACTTGTCGATATCCGTGTCGAGCACGCGGGTGCGTTGGCCGACCTCGCGCTCACGCACCCGCTCCATCAGGATCTGGTCGCGCAGATTGGTGCGAAAGCGGGCGTAGTCGATGCCGTCGGCCCGCAGCCGATCGCGCAGCTGGGGAAGTGTGAACTGGTTCTGCGCCGCCACGCTTTGCACGGCCCGGTCGACATCGGAATCCTCGACGCGCAGGCCGCTGTCTCGTGCGTAGGTCAGGATCACGCGTTCCTCGATCAACGACTCGAGCGCTTGCGCGCGCATCTGCTCGGTCACCGGCGGCAACGCTGCGCCGCGCGCCACGCCGGCGGCACGCATGCGGTCAAGGCGTTGCGCGACCTCGCCGGCGGTGACGAGGTCGCTGTTGACCACCGCGACGATGTAGTCGCCACTGAGAGAGGGCGCCTGGATCACCACCGGCGGCGCCGCGGGTGCACTGCGAATCTGCAGCTGAGCAAAGCAAGCTGCGCTGCACAGACCGAGTGCGAGCGCCGGGCCGATGGATCGAAGACGGGGGAAAAGATCAGTCATAGAAGGCCGTGCCCGGCGTAGCGCTGCGGCTGTCGCGCAGCAGCTGGTAACCGGGGATATTGTCCCTCAGGACGCTAATCGCATTCGAGCCCAGGCGCGACAGGCCCACCAGCTCCAACTGGAACAACACCTGTGTCGAGGCTTCGCTGACACCGGTGGACAGGCGGCTCACCGCCATGCGTGCAATCCAGCAGCCGGCGTCGTATTCGACGCCGACCACCGAATCGGTGACACGGCTGTCGGTGGTGTTGTAGGTGACGCGCCCGACGGTGTACCACGCACTGCTGCAGGTGTTGCCGCTGCTCGCGTCGCCGCGCCGCGCGCTGCCGTTCGGCGCGTAGATCGGCCATTGCCAGGAGGCCTCCACCTGCGCGCTGATATCGCGTGCGTAGCGATAGGTCAGGTTGATGGTGTGAAAGGGCTCGGGCGCGTACTGCGCACCCAGGATCGTGCGCACCACACGATCGACGCTGGGGCTGTAGCGCACATAGCCGGCCAGGTTCCAGGGCTGCGCCACGCGGGTCGAGCCACGCAGCAGCACGTCGGAGTAACCCTTGAACTCGCGCACACCGCTTTCCGTGATCAACTGGTCGTTGAACAGGTAGCGCTGCACGATGCCCAGTTGCAGCAGTTCCACGCCGCTGCCGGCATCGAGCAGGCGCGTGGTCACGCCCGCGGTGATCGCGTTCGTGTCGGAGACACGGTCGATACCGGAGAACAGGTTCTCGGAGTAGATCGTGGCAAAGCTGTAGTCCTTGACCGCCGAGTCGAAGTTCGGATAGTCCGACTGCTTCACGTAGGGCGTGTTCACGTACAGCAGGCGCGGCTCCAGCGTCTGGCGCAGCGAGCGGCCCAGCCACTGGGTCGGGCGTTCGAACTCGGCGCCGCCACCGATGCTGAAGGTCGGTATCAGGCGCGAGGCGGTGGTGCTGCCATCGGGCATCGGCTCGTCGGTGTAGTAGCTGGCCGCGTTGAACAGCAGGCTGGGCGTGACCCACCAGCCCGGCTCGCGCCAGGGTCGGCTGATCCAGCCCTGGGCGTGCAGCCGCGAGCCGTCGGACGGCGTGGCCAGCACCGGATAGCCCGCGTTGTCGGGCAGTATGAAGCGGTTGGCCTCGGTCTCGAACGCGTACTGAAAGCCTACCGGCAGGTCACCGGTGCTGCGATAGCCGAGCTGCGCCGCCCGATCGAAGGGCGCTTCCATGAGGTTCGGGTTCTGCAGCACCTGCCAGCGCTGGGTGCGCATGTAGATGCCCGATCCGAAGGGTGTGTCCCCCAGGTCCTTCTCGGCCTGCACCACCAATGGCAACAGGCGCGGTGTGAGTGAAAGGTGGCGGCGCGGAAAATCGTTCCACCACGCTTGATCCGAAACGCGTTCGACCGTCGCGCTGTAGCGCGCGTCGTTGGAAATGCTGCCCTGGTGGTCGAAGGTCAGCCAGTAGCGGCTTTCCTTCGCGACCAGGTCATAAGGCAGCCAGTCCAGGCCCAGGCGGCCCGAGAACGTCGGCTCCAGGTAGCGCAGCTCGCCATTCACTGCAAAGCCGCGGCGCGTCGAGATCGACGGCTGGATCGTGGCGTCGCGGTTCGGCGCAATGTTCCAGTAGTAGGGCACGCCCAGCTCGATGCCGCTGCCGGTGGTGAAGTCCAGATTCGGCGGCAACCAGCCGGACTTGCGCTGGTCGCTCAGGGGAAAGCTCAGTGTCGGCAGCGACAGGATCGGCACGTCGAAGAAGCGCAGCACCGCGCCTTCGGCCACACCGACGCTGGTGTCCAGGTCCAGGTCGAGCTGGCGCGCGCTGAGCACCCAATCCGGGTTCTCCACGCCATCACGTCGACAACTGGTGTAGTTGCCGTTGATGATGCGCGACTGCCCAGCGCCCAGGATGTCGATGCGGTCGGCGCGCCCGCCGGCGCCGGTGATGGCGAACTCGTACTGCGGCTGCAGCATGAACCCTTCCATGCGCTGCACCTTGATCTGCACCTCGGGCCCGCTGAACACAGTGCCTTCGAAGCTGATGCGCACCTTGCCCTGGGCGACGGCCAGGTCTTCCGCCATGTCGTAGCGCAACTGGTCGGCGCGAATCACGACGCCGGCCTGGCGCAGCTCGACCCTTCCCTGTGCCTGCACCTGTGTGTTGGGCTGGCCTTGCATCGTGTCGGCGCGCAGATACAGCGGCGCGCGCTCGTTGGCGTTGTCACCGGTCGGCGCCGGCTTCAGCGCCGGGCTGGGTGTGAGCACCGGCCCCGCCTCCTGTGCCTGGACGCGTGGCGTGAGCAGGAGCAGCGCGACGAGCAGCAACAACGGCTGTTGCAAGGGCATGTGGACGAGTGTGGACGCGAAGGAAGGCAAAGGCACAGTCTGCGTCACTCATGCAGGGACGACCCGGCGCTGGCCGGACAGCAGTCGAACGACTGATTTGTAGAATTCATTATCCAACGAGAGCGCCCCCGCGCCGCCTTAGCCCCCCATGAGCCACCTATCCACGACAACGAGCGCGCCGATCCACTGGCCCGATGCCCAACGGCACGCGGCCTTCGATCGCTGGATGGCCTCAATCGCCGAACGGCACGGCCTGCAAGTGCATACGCTGCAGCCGGCTTCTGCCGATGCGAGCTTTCGACGCTACCTGCGCGTGCAGGCGCGCGGTGGCAGTTGCATCGTCATGGATGCGCCGCCACCGCAGGAGGACGTGCGGCCCTTCGTGCAGGTGGCGCAATGGATCCGCCAGGCCGGGCTGAACGGACCGCAGGTGCTGGAGAGCGATCCCGAGCAAGGCTTTCTGCTGCTCAGCGACCTCGGCAACGCGCTGTACCTGCCGGCGCTGCAGGCCGCCAGCGCGGCGCAGGCCGACGCCTTGATGCGCGACGCCATCGACGCACTGGTGCGCTGGCAAGTGCAGATGCCCGCGCAGGCCCTGCCGCCCTACGACGAGGCCTTGCTGGCACGCGAGCTGTCGTTGTTTCCCGAGTGGTGCGTGCAGCGCGAGTTCGGCGTCACGTGGGGCGCTGCGGAACAGGCGCGCTGGCACCAGGTGTGCCGCGCGCTCATCGACAGCGCGCTGTCACAACCCACCGTGGCCGTGCACCGCGACTGGATGCCACGCAACCTCATGTGCGCCTCAGCCGAGACAGGCAACCCCGGCATCCTCGACTTCCAGGACGCGGTGCGCGGCCCCGTCAGCTACGACGTGGCCTCGCTGCTGCGCGATGCCTTCATCTCCTGGGACGAAGAGCGCGAGATCGACTGGGCCGCGCGCTACTGGAGCCAGGCCAAGCGCGCCGGCGTGCCACTGGGCGACACCTTCGGCACCGACTTCGGCGAATTCTGGCGCGCACTCGAATGGATGGGTCTGCAGCGTCACCTGAAGGTGCTGGGCATCTTCTGCAGGCTCAAGCACCGCGACGGCAAGCCGGCGTATGCCGAAGACCTGCCGCGCTTCTTTGCCTATGCGACCAAGGTGGCAACGCGCTACGCGCCGCTGCGCCCGCTGCTGAGCTTGATCGAGCCGCTCAGCGGCATGCGCTCGGTCACGGCCTACGCGTAGCGTCGACAGGGCTGCTCAGCAGACAACTTGCGTGCTGCGCACTACGGTAGTCGCTCTTCGGGCGGCCGTGCGCGCTCAGGGGCAAGCCGCCACCACCTGCGCCACCGCGGCCGTCAGCTTCTTGCCATAGGGCACGTGCAGGAACTCGTTCGGTCCGTGCGCGTTGCTCTTCGGGCCGAGCACGCCGCAGACCATCATCTGCGCCTTCGGGAAGCCCTTCTGCAGCATGCTCATCAACGGAATCGTGCCGCCCTGGCCGATGTAGCCCAGCGGTGCGCCGAAGTGCGCGCTCGACGCGTCGTTGAGCGTGCGCTCCAGCCACGGCGCCAGCTCCGGCGCGTTCCAGCCGGTGGCGCCGAGGGCACCCGCGCGGCCGTCCGGGTGGAAGGTGACCTTGGCGTTGTAGGGCGCGTTGTCCTCGAGCAGCGTCTTCAATTGCAGTGACGCCGTATTGCCGTCGACCAGCGGCGGCAAGCGCAGGCTGAGCTTGAAGGCGGTGTAGGGCCGCAGCACATTGCCGGCATCGCCCAAGGCAGGGAAGCCGTCGACACCGGTGACGCTCAGCGTAGGCCGCCAGGTGCGGTTCATCAGCACCTGCACCGGGTCGGTGGTGGTCGGCAACGTCACGCCGCCGTCGGCGCCGCAGGCCCAGGGGAAGCGCTTGTAGACCTCGTCCTTCAGGATCGCGGCCGTGGCCTTCGCCTGCTCGACGCGCTGTGCCGGAATCTCGCAATGAAAGCTTTGCGGCAGCAGCGTGCCGGTGGCCGAATCCTCCAGCCGGTCGAGCAGATGGCGCAGGATGCGAAAGCTCGACGGCACCACGCCGCTGGCATCGCCCGAATGAATGCCTTCGCTAAGCACCTCGACCCTGAGCACGCCCGAGACCATGCCGCGCAGGCTGGTGGTCAGCCACAGCTGGTCGTAACTGCCGGCGCCGCTGTCCAGGCACACCACCAGGCCGACCTGGCCGAGGCGCTCCTTCAGCAGTTCCAGGTACGCCGGCAGGTCGGAGGAGCCGCTCTCCTCGCAGGTTTCGATCAGGCCCACGCAGCGCGGCCGCGCGATGCCCTGCGCGTCGAGCGCTTCGATGGCGGTGATGGCGGCGTACACCGCGTACCCATCGTCGGCGCCGCCGCGGCCGTAGAGCTTGCCGTTTTCGTACTTCGGCGTCCACGGCCCCAGGTCGTTGCGCCAGCCGTTGAACTCGGGCTGTTTGTCCAGGTGACCGTAGAAGACCACGGTCTGGTCGCTGTCGGCCCGGGTGGCCGGCACTTCGAAGCAGATCAGCGGCGTACGGCCTTCGAGGCGGATGACTTCGAGCTTCAGGCCCTTGACCTTGCGCCCCTCCACCCATGCGGCAGCATCGCGCACCACGCGGTCCAGGTAACCATGCGCCTGCCAATCGGCATCGAACATCGGGCTCTTTGCCGGGATGGCGATGTAGTCGGTGAGGGCCGGCACGATCTGCTCGTCCCAGTTGCGCTCGGCATAGGCCGCGAGTGCGACGGATTGATCCTTTTGCAGCGGCAGGTTCGGGTCACGGGCGTTCATCGCAGGCTCCTTGGCAGTCAGACGGCGACGAGTGTAGAACTTCGGCGCGCCATCGTGCTCAGGCCCGAAACTGCTTCGCGACGAAGGCCCAGGCCATGCGCGAGGCATCGGGCCCTTGGGCATCGCTGAAGGGCAGGTTGGCCGCGCCGCCGCTCCACGCGTGCCCCAATCGGCCGACTTCGACCAAGGTGGCGACGAGGCTGCGGCCGCGCCTGAAATGGGTCAGCGTCATCGCATGGCGCTTGCCACGTTGCACGTTGCGCGCCGGGCCGACTTTGGCGCCAGCCGCGTCGGCCCACATCTGTGACGCGGCAAGCCCGTTGCTGGACGACACGACCGGGTCGATGCCGCCGTGGATGACCATCAGCGGCGGCAAGGGTACGAGCTGGGCGACCAGCGGGGGCGCCATCGCGGCGCGTCGACCGCGCATCGCGCCCAGCGCCGACAGGGTGGAATGCGCACTGCCCGGTGGAATGCCGGAATGCATCACGACGGCCTTGAAGCGCTCGGGGTGCTTCGCCGCCAGCAAGGCCGCCATGCTGGCGCCGGCCGACAGGCCGACCACGGCGACGCGTGTGCGGTCCAGCGGATGGAACAGGCACACCTGGTCGATGGCCTTCATGATCAGCGCCACTTCGCCCTGCGTGCGGCCGGATCGGGTGTCGAACCAGTTCCAGCAACCCTGTGCATTCGCGAGTCGGTCCTGCTCCGGGTAGAGCACGGCGAAGCGATGGCGCGCCGCGATCCGGTTCATGCGCGTGCTCGTGGCAAAGCCCTTCGCGTCCTGCCCGCAACCATGCAGCATCACCACCAGGGGCAAGCGCTCGCCCGGCATCACGCCGGGCGGCCGATAGAGCCGGTAGCGGCGCGCACCCGCAGCGCCGATGGCCACGCCGGGAATCCAGTCGCCCGGGCCCGGCGGTGGCTTGAGCGCGTCGACGCCCGACTTGAGGGCCTTCGACACGGCGCGCGCGCTGGGTCTCGCGATGTTGCCCGCGACGCTCGCCGCGATCGCGCGCGAGCTGCCGTGCGCGATGGCCTTGAGGCTGCTCGCAAACAGCCGCGCCCATGGGCCGCTGCGGACTCTTCTTCTTGCCATGCCGGTGGATTTCCTAGGTCGGGCCCTGCGCCGGTTCAGGCGGCCCATTGCCGCATGTCGAGCGTGGATCGCCGCCCCACGCCATCGGCATGGCTCGCGAGCCAGGTCCGGGCTCGCTCGCGCCCCTGTGCGCGCAGCGACTCGAGAAAGGGTCCGTAGGCGAGCAGCTGCGTTTCGGTGCGCTGCAGACTGGCCAGATGGCTGGCATCGATCATGTGGAAGCGCATGCTCTGCAGCCTGCGCTCCAGCCGGCCCATCGTCAGGAAGGACAGCGCCGAAAACTCCACCGCGGTGGCGAACATGCGCATCTCGCGCATGAAGTTGGCACTGAAGGCGAGTTCCAGGATGCGCGTTTCGATCTCCTGCACCGTGCTGGGCGTGCCTTCGCGCTGCAGGGGGTTGAGCAGCACCAACAGCACATCGCGCGACGCACATTCATAGAACAGCGGAAACACGGCGGGGTTGGCCGAGTAGCCGCCGTCCCAGTAGGGCTGCCCATCGATCAGCACCGGCCTGTGGATCTTCGGCAGGCAGGCCGACGCCAACAGCATGTCCAGTGTCAGCTCGTGCTCGCGAAAGATGCGCAGCTTGCCGCTGTTGGCCTGTGTCGCGCCGACGAACAACTTGAACGGGCTCTGTGTGCGCAGCCGCTCGAAATCGACGTGCCGGCCGAGCCAATCGCGCAGTGGGTTCAGATCGAAGGGATTGAGCTGCGTCGGAGAAAAATGCCCGGCCCAGCTGGCGAGCCACTTGCTGCTTGCCGACAGGCCGATGCTCTCGCCCTGGCCCTGGCTCACCATGCCGGCATGCATCTGCGTGCCGATGAAGGTCCAGAAGTCGGCCAGGCCCTGCCGAGCGCCCTCGCGCCCGCCCTTCATCCAGCCGTCGGCAAGGATCACCGCGTTCATCGCGCCGGCGCTGCTGCCGCTCAATCCCTCGAAGGCCACGCCGGGTTCTTCGATCAGCGCATCCAGGACGCCCCAGGTGAAGGCGCCATGCGCGCCGCCGCCCTGCAGCGCAAGGTTGAGGCGCGACGCGGGCGTGCGCAGGCCAGGCCACCATTTGAGCAATTGAACTCCTTCGCGCCAGAGGTGGCGCGCGTCTTTGCCGGGGAGTCTAGGGTTTATACCTATATTGGGGCTTTTGCGGCCACACGGCCCCAAAGTGAACAGGGGCAAATGCCTCGGCGTGGCGCCGGACTCAAGAACCGGTGGGGTTTGCTGTCGCGCGATTCGACGCGTCACCCGTTCTTTGCCAGCCACTCGACCAGCGCATCCAGCGCGGGCGTGGCGCGCGCGGCCTGCGGATGGTTGACCACCAGCGCCACCGCATAGACCTTGCCGCTGTGCCCCAGCACATAACCGGCCAGCGCGCGTGTGTCGGACAAGGTGCCGGTCTTCATGAAGGCGCGGCCGCTGGCGGGGCCTTTGCGCATGCGGTTGGCGAGCGTGCCGTCGACGCCGGCAATCGGCAGTGAATCGACAAACACGCGCGCGTCCTTGGCACGCCACTGGTTCAGCAGCAACTGCACCATGGCCCGCGGCCGTCCGCGTTCCAGCCGCGACTGGCCCGAACCATCGTCGATCGCGATGTCGCCGTCGGCCAGGCCCTGATCGAGCAACCAGGCGCCGACACGGTCCTGCGCACCGCTCAAGCGCGTGGCGCCCGGTGTCTTCGGCGGCGCCAGCGACAGCAGCAGGTCGCGCGCGGCGTCGTTGTTGCTGGTCTTGTTCAGCTCGCGGATGACCTCGGCCACGGAGCTGACGCTCTGGCTCGACCAGGCCCTGGCCGTGCGTGGCCCAGGCGCGCTCGCACGTGCCTTGCCGCTGGGCGCCGAGGGCGCTGTCGCCTCGACCACGCCGCCGCGCAGCCGGCCGCCCGCCTCGGCCCACAACGACGCCACCACGCCCGTCATGGACGCCGCGCCGGACGGCCCCGCGCTGGTGGCTTCGGGTGTCGGCTCGGGCTTGCGCGGGCCGCGCACCATGTCGGCGCGAGCCGTTGCCGCCGCTGCGCGTGCCTGAAGAAAAGGCCGTGCCAGCGGCGCTCGGCAACTTCACGAAGGCCACTTCCTGCCGGCCGCACTCGGCAACCCAGCGGCCGCTCACCAGCAAGGGCGGCAGGCCGTAACCGGCCGGCGACTCGCCCCAACGCACCCGCGCGCCACACACCGCGGCGCTGGTGCCGCCCATCAACATCTCGTTCACGATGGACACGCCCGGCATGGCGGGCTGCAGGCTGATGCTGGCGAGTTCGCCTTTCGTCGGCTGCACCACCACCACGGATGCGCCGCTGTTGTAGTGCAACGGATTCGGTGCTGCGCTGGGGGCCACGGGCGCGGCCGCAGGCACCGCGCGCGCGGGTGGGGCTTCGTAGAGCAGCGAAAACCCGTCGAGCACGATGCGTCCGGAGATCTGCGACAGCCCCTCGCCGCGCATCTGCTTGAACCAGCGCCGTAGCTCGGCCGGCGTCATGCCCATCGTGCCGCCCACGATCACCAGGTCCCCCGCCATGGCGCCGTTGCGAGGCGGCGTGTTCGAGTGCGCCTGCGTGCGCCATTGATGCGTGGGGCCCAGCAGGTTCAGCGCGGCCAGCGACGTGACCACCTTGGTGGTCGATGCCATCAGGAAAGGTTGCTCGGCGTTCAGCGACATCGTGGCGGATTGCGCGTCCACCGCACGCACATGGACGCCAAAATCCTTCAACGGCACGCCGGACTTGCGCAACGTGCTCAGCAGTGCCGCGGGGAGCGGCTGCAATTCGCCGGCAAGCTTGGCAGGCGCGGACTTGGCGGCCGCGCCGCTCTGCGGTGATTTGTTGCCCTGCTCGGCGGCGGCTGTTGCGCTGGGGCTGCGCATTGCGGGGCTCGGCGAACGCAAGGCGCGCACACGCCGAGGCCCCACGCCAGGCCCAGCGTGGCGCCGATCAAACGGTGGCGGCAAGGGTGTCTCAAGGCGGTGAGCTTAAGGGCTTGTTGCATTCCAGCCCCGGCAGTGGGCATGCTTGCTCTCGCCGCGACGCCGTCTCATGCCGAATTGCGCACAAGGCATGCGGGTCCGCATGCGGTGCATGGCGGCCATGCGTTGCCCCGATCAGCGCCCCCGCGCTGCGCGCCAGGCGGCGAAGTCGCTGCGGCTTTGCTCGTCGGTCGGCGGGTACAGGCCCAGGATCGAGCGGCCTTCGAGCACCTTCTCCGTGACGAAGTCCTCGAAGGCGGTCATCTCCACCGCCTCGGCGGCGACCTCGTCGGCGATGCCGGCCGGGATCACGACCACGCCCTCGGCGTCGCCCACCATCACGTCGCCCGGCCACACGGCCACGTCGCCGCAGCCGATCGGCACGTCGATGTCGAGCGCCTGGTGCAGCGTCAGGTTGGTCGGCGCGCTCGGCCGCTGGTGGTAGGCGGGGATGCGCAGGCGCGCGATCTCGGGGCTGTCGCGGAAGCCGCCGTCGGTGACGACGCCGGCGACGCCGCGTTTCATCAGCCGGCTGACGAGGATGCCGCCGGCCGACGCGGCGCGCGCGTCCTTGCGGCTGTCGATCACCAGCACCGCGCCGGGCGGGCAGTGCTCGACCGCCTTGCGCTGCGGGTGCTGGCGGTCCTGGAACACGGTGATCGGGTTCAGGTCCTCGCGCGCCGGGATGTAGCGCAGCGTGAAGGCCGCGCCCACCATGTTCGGCAGGCCGGGGTTCAGCGGCCGCACGTCCTGGATGAACTGGTTGCGCAGGCCGCGCTTGAACAGGGCGGTGCACAGCGTGGCGGTGCTCACGCCCATCAGCTTGGTCTTGGTGTCGGCGTTCATGGTCGGTCCTTCAGAAGATGTCGGGCTCGGGCACCGGCGCGCCGAAGCTGGTTTCGAGGAAGTCGAAGTCGCAGCCCTGGTCGGCCTGCAGGATGTGGCTGGCCGAACATCCAGCCGTAGCCGCGCTCGTAGCGCGGCGGCGGCGGCGTCCAGGCGGCGCGGCGGCGCGCGAGTTCGGCGTCGCTCACCTCCAGGTGGATGCGCGCGCGCCGGCACGTCGACGGTGATGCGGTCGCCGCTGCTGCACCAGCGCCAGCGGCCCGCCGACGTAGGCCTCGGGCGCGCAGTGCAGCAGGCAGCCGCCGTAGCTGGTGCCGCTCATGCGCGCGTCGCTCAGGCGCAGCATGTCCTTCACGCCCGCCTTCAGCAGCTTGGTCGGGATCGGCAGCATGCCCCACTCGGGCATGCCGGCGCCCTGCGGGCCGGCGTAACGCAGCACCAGGATGTCGTCGCCGGTGACGTCGAGGTCGGGGTCGTCGACCGCCTTCTTCAGCGCCGGGTAGTCGTCGAACACCAGCGCGCGGCCGGTGTGCTGCAGCAGGTGCGGCGCGCAGGCGCTGGGCTTGATGACCACGCCGTCGGGCGCCAGGTTGCCGCGCAGCACGGCCAGCGCGCCTTCGGCGTAGATCGGGTTGTCCAGCGGCCGGATCACGTCGTCGTTGTAGACCTCGGCGCCGGCGATGTTCTCGCCCAGCGTGCGGCCGTTGACGGTCAGCGCGTCGGTCTGCAGGTGGCCGCGGATGCGCTTCAGCAGCGCCGGCAGGCCGCCGGCGTAGTAGAAGTCCTCCATCAGGTAGCGTGTCGCCGCTGGGCCGGATGTTGGCGATCACCGGCACCTTGCGGCTGGCGGCGTCGAAGTCGTCCAGCGTCACCGCATGGCCGGCGCGGCGCGACATGCGCGATCAGGTGGATGATGGCGTTGGTGCTGCAGCCCATCGCCATCGCGCAGGCGATGCCGTTCTCGAAGTTCGCGCGCGTCAGCAGCTTGGCCGGCGTCAGGTCGTCCCACACCATCTGCACGATGCGGCGGCCGCATTCGGCGCTCATGCGGATGTGGTTCGCGTCGGCCGCCGGGATGCTCGACGCGCCCGGCAGCGTCAGGCCCACCGCCTCGGCGATGCCCATCATCGTCGCGGCGGTGCCCATCGTCATGCAGGTGCCGTGGCTGCGCGCGATGCCGGCTTCCATCTCCAGCCAGGCCTGGTCGCTGACAGCCGGCCGGCGCGGCGTTCGTCCCAGTACTTGAAGGCGTCCGAGCCCGAGCCCAGCACCTGGCCCTTCCAGTTGCCGCGCAGCATCGGCCCGGCGGGCAGGTAGATGAAGGGCAGGCCCGGCGCTCAGCGCGCCCATCATCAGCCCCGGCGTGGTCTTGTCGCAGCCGCCCATCAGCACCGCGCCGTCCACCGGGTGGCTGCGCAGCAGCTCCTCGGTTTCCATCGCGAGGAAGTTGCGGTACAGCATCGTCGTCGGCTTGACGATCGACTCGCGACAGGCTGATGGCCGGCAGCTCCAGCGGGAAGCCGCCCGCCTGGAAGCACGCCGCGCTTGACGTCGTCCACGCGCTGCTTGAAGTGCGCGTGGCACTGGTTGACGTCGCTCCAGGTGTTGACGATGGCGATGACCGGCTTGCCCACCCAGTCGGCCGGCGCGTAGCCCATCTGCATGACGCGCGAGCGGTGGCCGAAGGAGCGCAGGTCGTCGGGCGCGAACCAGCGCGCGCTGCGCAGCGTGGCGGCGGTCTTGTGCGTCATCGTGCGCATGCTCGGACGCGCTCAGTGGGCACTGCGCAAGCGTGCGCGCGAACAGGCTGAACAGCCGCTCCCAATGCCGTTCGGCCGCCTCGCGGTTGTAGATGCCGGCGCGCTGCGGAAACACGAAGCCGTGCTCGACGCTTGGGATACCACTCGATGCGGTGCGGCGTGCCGGCGGCCTGCAGCGCGGCCTGCAGCTTTTCGATGTCCGGCGGCGGCGCCCACTTGTCGATCTCGGCGCAGGCGAAGTAACTTTCGCAGCGCACTTTCGACGCGATGCGGTGCGGCGAATCGGGCTTGTCGGTGGCCATGTTGGCGCCGTGGATCGACGCGATGCAGCGCAGCCGTTCCGGGAAGGCCGCCGCGGCCCACATCACGAAGGGCCCGCTCATGCAGTAGCCCACCGCGCCGATGCGCGTGGCATCGGCCTGCGGCTGCGCATCGACGAAGCGCAGCATCGCGCGTGTGTCGCACTCGGTGGTGGCGGCATCGAGCGAGTTCATGTAGCCGAACATCTCCGCCATCGCGGCTTCGGTGCGCTCCATCAGCCGGAAATCGCGCGAGCGGCGGTAGTACAGGTTGGGCAGCACCACGAAGTAGCCGACCGAGGCCAGGCGCCGCGCCATGTCGTGCAGCTCTTCGCGCTTGCCCGGTGCGTCCATGTAGAACAGCACGACCGGGAAACGGCCCGCCCTCGTCCGGATGCACGACGAAGCTGTTCATCGCGCCGTCGGCGGTGGGAATGTCGAGATGGTGTTCGATCATGCAGGGCTTTCGTGGAATGGGCGCATGGCGCAGCGACCGCTCAGCTGACGATGCGTGCCGCCGCGGCTGAATCGAGCGCGCCCTCGCCGCGTGCAATCGCGGCGTCGAACATCGCCGCCACGCCCGGCATCACGAACAGATCGACACCGCCGCGCTGCGCCTCCTCGATCATCAGGCGCACGTCCTTGCGCGCCATCGACATCTCGAAAGACGGTGAAGTGAAGTCGCCCGCAGCGATCTTCGCCGCGCGGGCCGGCAGCATCTGGCCCGGGTTGAAATGCTTGAACAGCGAGAAGGCCTCGTCCGTGGGAATGCCGACCGCGTGCGCCAGGCGATTCACGTCGCCGAGCACGCCCATCACGCCGATCAGCGTCATGTTGCCGAAGAGCTTGAAGGCCGCGGCGCGCTCGGGCGCCTCGCCCAGATAGAGCACGTTGCCGGTCATCTTCTGCAACACCGGCAGCAGCGTGTCGTGGCGCGATTGTTCGCCCGACACGAGCATCAGCCCGGTGCCTTCCAGCGCGTTCACCGGCGCCATGAAGACCGGCGCGTGCACGAAGCGTGTGGCCGCGCGCGTTCCAGCGCGCCGACGCGCTCGGCGGTGGGCGTGACCGCGGTGGTGGTGTGATCGACGATCCAGGTGGTCTTGGGGATCAGCGGCGCCAGCGGCTCCAGCACGGCATCGACCGACGCGTCGTCGGCCAGCGACAGATGGATGCGTTCCACGCCGGCCAGCGCGGCGGCCGCGTCGCCGAAGGCCTTGGCGCCGTGTGCTTCCAGCGCGCGCGCTTTTTCGGGACTGCGGTTCCAGGCATTCACCTCGATGCCGTTGGCGCGCGCCCGGCGCACGAAACCCGCGCCCATCAATCCGGTGCCGAAAAATGCGATCTTCATGGCTTGCTCCTGTGTTTGTGCCTCACGATACCGCGTCTGTCGCGCCGGCCGCATGAGCCACGCGCATGGTCAGCCAATCGCCGAGCACGGCGAAGACTTCGCCGCGCTCCGGCTCGTTGAAGATCTCGTGGAACAGCGGCTTGAACTCGTGCGCACTCAACACCGCGCCGGGTGCGGCCGCCGCAAAGGCAGCGCTGCCGGCCGGCGCCACGCAGCGGTCGCTGCCGGCCCACATCAACAGCGTCGGCACCCGCCACCTCGCGGCGCGGTCGCGCACCGTGGCGCCGCCATCGAGGATGAAGCGCACCAGCCGCGGCGTGACGCGGTCATGCACCAGCGGATCGGCGATGTACTTGCGCACCACTGCCGCGTCGCGCGAGATCCACTCGGGCTTGAGGCCGTTGTTCACGGCCAGATTCGGCGCCAGATTGCCCAGCAGCGCGAGCAGCATCTTCTGCCCGGTGTTCATGCCGGGATCGAGCGCAGGCGAGGACAGCACCAGCGCATCGACTTCGCGAAACCACGGCTCGGCGACACCGATGCCACCGGCCACGAAACGCGCCGCGATCAGCCCGCCCAGGCTGTGGCCCAGCAGCACCAGCGGCCCGCGATGCGATGCGCGCACGGCGTCCATCACCATCGCCAGGTCCACGAGCAAGTCGTTGCCGTGCGGGCAGCCGCCCGCGTGGACCTTCGCTGCGGCCGTGGCCGCGCTGGTCGTAGCCCACCACCGACCAGCCCCAGGCATTCAGCTGCGCGGCCACATGCGTGTAGCGGCCGATGTGCTCGCCCAGGCCATGCACGATGAGCACCGTGCCGCGCGTTGCGCCGGTGACGGGCCAGGCTTGCGTGTGCAGTGCGAGGCCGTCCTTGGTTTGCAGCCGCGCAAGCGTGTTCTGTGCCTCGGCAGCGATGGAATTCGAAGGCATGCACAGCAGTGTAGGGGCAGCATCTGCGGCGTGATGGCTGCACGGCCGGCTCCCGAAACGGTGCGCGCCTGCCGACCAAATCTGCCGGCCAATATCGCCGTCACGTGCGGCGTGTCAGCGATTCAACTTGTCGGCTGAATCCTGGCGCGCGATCTCCTGCGCAATCGCGACATGCTGTCTGGCCATGTAGGCCCAATGTTCGACTTCGGCGGAAGTGCCACTGCGCGCAAAAGCGTCGTTGGCCTTGGCCAGAGCGTCGAGCGCACGCTGCAGTTCGGCGGCGGCCCTTTCGGTGGTTTGCACGGTGGTTTGCAAATCGACCTGTGCCATGCGCACATCACTGCGCGCTTGCTCGAGGCTGCTGAGCCTTGTTTCTTCAGGCAGGACGCGGCTGGCGGTCTGCAGTTCGAGCGTGGCCTTGGGGGCGTCATGGGTCCGCGCCTTCACGCCCGCCAACTGCGCATCGACCTCCGCTTCTTCGGCGAGCCAACGCGCCAAGTCGTATTGTCTTGCCGCCAGGGTCGACTCTGCGAGCGACAGCTTGTCACGCGCCATGCGCATTTCCTCGGGCGCGGCCTCGTCACCCCCGGCGTTCGCAGCGCTGGCGACAGCCCATTTCGATCCAGCCAACTGCGCCCCCGGTGCCGGCGAACTGACGCAAGCCACCAGGGACAGCGTGACGCCCAGCAGCAACACCGCACGATAGTCAAGAGGCGTTTCGCAGCATGGGCGCAAAGACTCAGGCGGCAATCCGAGCGTCGCCCAGCGCCGGGAATACAAGCGGGCTCATCCGCGTCATCGTGGCGCTGCCGAAGATGGTGGCGAAGGGCAGTTCCGCCGCGTCATGCCCCGTGCCGATGCGAATCACGTCGCCGGGATCGGCCATGCGGGTCGGATCGAAAAGCACCCAGCGGCCATCCAGCCACGCCTCGAACAGCGCGTGAAAGTCGGCTGGGGGTGTATCCCACAACACATGCCCGACCACGAAACGTGCCGGGATGTTGAGCGCGCGGCACAGCGCGATGGCCACATGGGCGTAGTCGCGGCACACCCCGGTGCGAGAGGCAAGCACGTCACGGGTCGTGCCGTAGGGAATCGACGTGCCGACTTCGTATCGGACGTTCTTGTGTACCCATTCGCAGATGCGTTCGACACGCGGATACCCGCGATCGAAGGTGCCGATCCACTGCAAGGCCTCCTGGAAGAGCAGTTCCGATTCGACGTATCGGCTGCCTGACAGATAGGGCACGACATCCAGCGGCAAGTCGGCCACCTCGGTTTCACGAAGTGCACGTGCCTGCGACGGCGCCTTCACAGCCGCGGTGGCGCGATAGCGCACGCTGAAAGGGCCGGGCTGCGTGTTGATTCGCAACGTGCGCGTCCCCAGGGCGTCGCTGTAACGCTCCAGGGTCAACGCGGGGGTCACGGAAAAGGATTCATTCGTGATCGTCTGCCCGGGCGTCAGCGCGGCTTCGATCTTGAAGATGAAGGTCGAGGGCGTGTGAACCTGGTAGTTCAGTTCGCAATCGATGTCGAAGGTCTTGTACACGATGGAGCGGCCAGTGTGTTGGGGTGGATGGCTCAATCATCGCCAGGATCCGCCGCCGACTGAATAGGCGACCGCCGATCGCCGGTGTAGGACCAGTGCTCATGGCTGAACAACGGCCGGTGCCGCAACCTCGCTCATGGTGCGCACCACATCCGGCCAGCGTGCACAAAGGATTGAGGAACCCAAGAGCCGCAATGGACAGGGCAACGTAAGCGCAATGCGCCGTGCGCTTGACACAACGCGCCGCGCCAACTCCGGCTTCAGTTGACGGGTGTCGTCCAGCCGCCCCCAAGCACCTTGTAGAGCTGCACCAGGTTCTGGATCTGCGTGGCCTGCGCGATGACCACGCCTTGCTGCACCTGGAACAGCGAGCGCTGCGCGTCCAGCACGTCGAGGTAGCTCGACGCACCATTCTGAAAGCGCAGGTCGGCCAAGCGGAAGCGGGTTTCTTCCGCTTGCGCCTGCGCACGTTGCGCACGCAGTTGTTCGCCCAGCATGGCGCGGCCGGCCAGCGCATCCGCCACTTCGCGAAAGGCCACCTGGATCGAGCGTTCGTAGCTCGCCACGGCGATGTCGCGGTTTGCCTGGCTCACCTCCAGGTTGGCCTGGTTGGCACCGGCGTCGAAGATCGGCAGCGTGATGCGCGGCGCAAACTGCCAGGCGCGGTTGCTGAACAGCCCACCCAGGTCCTCGCTCGCCACGCCGATGCTGCCGGTGAGCGTGATGCGCGGAAAGAAGGCCGCTTTCGCCGCACCGATGTTGGCATTGGCGGCCTGCAGTTGGCGCTCGGCCTGGCGCACGTCGGGCCGGCGTTCGAGCAGCTCGGAAGGCAGACCGGCCGGCAGCTCGGCGAGCAGACCTTGGCCTTCGAGTGGCAGGCCCGGCGGCAGATCGTTCGGCAAGGGTTGGCCGACCAGCAGCACCAAGGCGTTCTCGTCCTGCGCACGCTGGCGCTGCAGCAAGGCCAGCGCCGCCCGTGCACCTTCGACCAGCGACACGGCCTGCGTGAAGTCGTATTCCGACGCAGCGCCGTTGTCGAACTTCAGCTTCAGCAGCTTGTAGCTCTGTTCGCGCGTGTCCAGCGTCTTGCGCGTGACTTCGAGCTGCTCGTCGTCGGCCAGCACCGCCAGATAGGCGTTGGCCACGGCGGCCACCAGGCTGATCTGCGCGGCCTGGCGGGCTTCCTGGCTGGCGAAGAACTGCTCCAGCGCGGCGTCGGTCAGGCTGCGCACGCGGCCGAACAGGTCGAGCTCGTAGCCGGTGATGTTCAGGCCCGCGGTGTAGACGTTGCCGCCGGCGGCATTGGGCTGGCCCAGGCCCGTGGCGCCAAGTTCGACGGTAGGGAACTGTTGCGCGCGCTGAATCTGATACTGCGCGCGCACGCGCTCGATGTTCAGCACCGCGATGCGCAGGTCACGGTTGTTCTGCAGCGACAGCGCGATCAGGCGCTTCAGGCGCGCGTCGACAAAGAACTGTTGCCATTCGATGTCGGCGGCAGGCCGCGCTGAGGGCGTGCCGGCGGCGGCCGCGTCGGGGAAGGTCGCCGCCACGGGCGCAGCCGGACGTTCATAGGGCGGCGCCATCGACGCGCAGCCGGCCAACAGCGCAGCCAGCAGCGCCACGGCCACACGGGTCAGGTCGCCACGGGTGCTCACGATCTGCCCTCCGTCGCAGCCGCCTCGGGCTCGTGCGCATGCAGCTTGCGCTGTCGCTCGCTGCCCTTGAACCAGCGCCGCACGACGACGTAGAACACCGGCACGAACAGCACCGACAGCAGCACCGCGCTGACCATGCCGCCCATCACCCCCGTGCCGATGGAGCGCTGGCTGGCCGAGCCCGCGCCGCTGGCAATGGCCAGCGGCAGCACGCCCAGCACGAAGGCCATCGAGGTCATGACGATCGGGCGGAAGCGCAGGTGCGCGGCCTGCAGCACTGCCTCCACCGCGCTCTTGCCCTGCGCCTGCAGCTCCTTGGCGAACTCGATGATCAGCACCGCGTTCTTCGCCGACAGCCCGATGATGGTGATCAAGCCGATCTTGAAATACACGTCGTTGCTGAAGCCGCGCAGCTCGGTGGCGAGGACCACGCCGAGCACGCCCAGCGGCACCACCAGCAGCACCGAGAAGGGGATCGACCAGCTCTCGTACAGCGCCGCCAGGCACAGGAACACCGCCAGCAGCGAGAAGCCGAACAGGTACAGCGCGGTGGCGCCGGCCAGACGTTCCTCGCGCGACTGCCCGGTCCATTCGAAGCCGAAGCCTGGCGGCAGCTGCGCCGCCAGGCGCTCCATCTCGGCCATCGCCGCGCCGGTGCTGATGCCGGGTGCGGCATCCCCGGCGACGCGCATCGTCGGGTAGCCGTTGTAGCGGATCAGCTGCATCGGCCCGCTGATCCAGCGTGTGCTGGCAAAGGCCGACAGCGGCACCAGCTGGCCGCGGTTGTTGATGGCGTTGAGCCGCAGGATGTCGTCGCCCTGCATGCGCTCGGCCGCGTCGACCTGCACCACCACGCGCTGCAGCCGCCCCTGGCTCTGGAAATCGTTGACGTAAGCAGAGCCGAAGGCGGTGGAGATGACGTTGTTGATGGCGTCGAAGCCCACGCCCAGCGCGCTGGCCTTGTCGCGGTCGATGTCCACACGCAGCTGCGGCGCATCCTCCAGCCCGTCGGGGCGCACGCCGGCCAGCAGCTTGCTCTGCCCGGCCAGGCCGAGCAGCTGGCCGCGGGCCGCCACCAAGGCGTCGTGGCCGTTGCTGCCGCGGTCCTGCAGGCGGAAGTTGAAGCCGGTGGCATTGCCCAACTCGGGGATCGGCGGTGGGCTCAGCGCGAAGATGAACGCGTCCTTCACGCCCATCATCGCGCCGAAGGTGCGGCTGGCCAGCGCCTGCGCCGACTGCCCCGCGCCTTCGCGTTCGTGCCAGTCCTTCAGCGTGACGAAGGCCAGCGCCGCGTTCTGCCCCTGGCCGGAGAAGCTGAAGCCGAGCACGCTGACCATGCTCTTGACCTCGGGCTGCTTGAGCATGAAGCCTTCGACCTGCTCCATCACCGCCAGCGCGCGGTTGGCGGTGGCGCCCGGTGGCAGTTGCACGTTGACGATGATGTAACCCTGGTCCTCGTTCGGCAGGAAGGAACTCGGCAGCCGCAGCACCAGCCAGATGACGCCGACGATGATCGCCAGGTACACCAGCATCATGCGCGCACTGCGCTTGAGCATGCGTCCGAGCAGGCCTTCGTAGCCCTTGGCGGTCGACGAGAAGCCGCGGTTGAACCAGCCGAAGAAGCCGCGCTTGGCGTGGTGGCTGCCGGCGGCCACCGGCTTGAGCAGCGTGGCGCACAGCGCGGGTGTCAGCGACAGCGCCAGGAAGGCCGAAAAGGCGATCGACGAGGCCATCACCACCGAGAACTGGCGGTAGATGTTGCCCACCGCGCCGGTGAAGAAGGCCAGCGGCACGAACACCGAGATCAGCACCACGGTGACGCCGACGATGGCGCCGGAGATCTGCCCCATCGCCTTGCGCGTGGCCGCCAGCGGGGGCAGGCCTTCCTCGCTCATGATGCGTTCGACGTTCTCGACCACGACGATGGCATCGTCGACGACGATGCCCACCACCAGCACCATGCCGAACATGGTGAGCACGTTGATCGAATAACCCAAGGTCAGCAGCACCGTGAAGGTGCCGAGCAGCGCCACCGGCACGACGATGGTCGGGATGATGGTGTAGCGCCAGTTCTGCAGGAACAGGAACATCACCAGGAACACCAGCGCCACCGCTTCGAGCAGCGTCTCCACCACCTTGCCGATGGAGATCTGCACGAAGCGCGAGGTGTCGTAGGGGATGGCGTAGCTCATGCCCGGCGGGAAGTAGCGCTGCAGCTCCTCCATGCGCGTGCGTACCGCCTTCGCGGTTTCCAGCGCATTGCCGCTGGGCGACAGCTGCACGCCGACGCCGGTGGAGGGCTTGCCGTTCAGTCGTGCCGAAGTGGCATAACTCTGCGCGCCGAGTTCGATGCGCGCCACGTCGGCCAGCTTCACCGCCGAGCCGTCGGCGTTGGCGCGCAGCACGATGCGGCCGAACTGTTCGACGTTGGCCAGCTGGCCATCCACCACCACCGTGGCGAAGATCGTCTGGCCGGCCACGTTCGGCAGGTCGCCGATCGTGCCCGACGAGACCTGCGCGTTCTGCGCGCGGATGGCCGCGGTGATGTCGGCGGTGGACAGGCCGTAACCCACCAGCTTGGCCGGGTCGAGCCAGATGCGCATCGCCCGCTCGGTGCCGAACAGCTGTGCCTGGCCCACGCCCGGGATGCGCTGGATCTCGGGCAGCACGTTGCGCGACGCGTAGTCGCCCAGCGCCACCGGGTCGTAGGCCGGGTCGGTGGAGGTGAGGATGGTGAAGAGCAGGAAGTTGCTGCGCGACTTGTCGACGCGCACGCCCTGCTGCGTCACCGCCGACGGCAGCCGCGGCGACGCGCGGCCCAGGCGGTTCTGCACGTCCACCTGCGCCAGGTCGGGGTTGGTGTTGGGCTGGAAGGTCAGCGTCAGCGTGCCGCTGCCGTTGGCCTGGGCCACCGATTCCATGTAGGCCAGGCCCGGCGAGCCGTTCATCTCCTGCTCGATGACGGTGAGCACGCTGTCCTGCAGCGTCCTCGCCGATGCGCCCGGGTAGACCACGGTGACGACGATGGCCGGCGGTGCCACCGTCGGGTACTGCGACACCGGCAGCTGCGTGATGGACACGGCGCCGCCAACGATGATGAACAGCGCGATGACCCACGCGAAGATGGGCCGGTCGATGAAGAACTGTGCCATGGCGCGTCGCCCCTCAGCGGCTGGCCGCAGCGGCGGGTGCGCTGGCGGCGGGCGGCGCGCCCGGTGGGGCGGACGCGGCAGGTGTGGCGGCCGCTGCCACCGTGGCGCCGGTCCAAGGCACCGGCTTCACCGGCGCACCGGGGCGCATCTTCTGGAAGCCTTCGACGATGACCTTCTCGCCTGCGGTGAGGCCGCTGCGCACGATCCAGTTCGAGCCGGAGGCGCCGCTGATGGTGACGCTGCGCGTCGAGGTCTTGCCGCCCTCGCCGACGACGAGCACGCTGTCGCCCTGCGGACCGCGTGTCACCGCCTGCTGCGGCACCAGCATCGCGCCGGCAATCTGCCCCTGCACCAGCCGCGTGCGCACATACATGCCCGGCAGCAACTGCGCCTGCGGGTTGGCGACCTCGGTGCGCAACGTCACCTGCGCCGAAGTCGGGTCCACCGACAGGTCGGAGAACATCAAGCCGGCCGCGCTGCGGCAGCTCGCTGCCGTCTTCGAGCACGATGCGCACCGACGACAGGTCGGCGCTGGTGGTGCCGCTTGCCGCCGCCGCCTTGCGCAGCCGCGCCACCTCGGCCACGGCCTGTGTGGAGTTGATGTAGGCCGGGTCGATCTGCTGGATCAGCGCGAGCTGCGTGGCCTCGGTGGCCGACACCAGCGCGCCTTCGGTGACCAGCGCGCGCCCGATGCGCCCGGAGATCGGGGCCTTGACGTTGGCGAAGCCCAGATTGAGCTGCGCCGTCTGCACGGCCGCGCGCGCCGCGGCGATGTCGGCCTCGGCCTGGCCCTGCGCCGCCTGCGCGTTGACATATTCCTGTTGGCTGATGGCCTTGGCATCGGCCAGCGGCTTGTAGCGCTTGGCCTGCTCGGTGGCCTGCACCGCGTTGGCCTGCGCCTTGGCCAGCGACGCCTTGGCGCTGTCCAGCGCCGCCTGGTAGGGCGCGGGGTCGATCTGGAACAACAACTGGCCGGCCTTGACCTCGCTGCCTTCACGGAACAGGCGTTTTTGCACGATGCCGGTGACGCGCGCGCGCACCTGCGCCACGCGCGAGGCTTCGACGCGCCCGGGCAGCTCGGTCACCAGCGGCGCGGTCTGCGTGGCCACCGTGACCACACCCACCTCGGGTGGCGGCGGTGCGCCGGCGCCCGGGCCGGGCGCGGCCTTCTGTTCGCCGCCGCAGGCGGCCAGCAGAAGGGCCAGGAAGCTCGCGCCGAGGGCGCGGGCGGCACGACGACGTGGCGCCGATGCGCCGGAAATGCGTTGCGTCACTTGGGAATCCTTGCGATGGATCAATCGGCGCATGAGACGGGCGCCGTGGATTGGAGTATAAACATACATTCGTAAACGTATGTGAAGGCCGGGTTGAAGGCCCCACCATCATGGTTCGCCGCACCAAGCAAGAAGCCCAGCAGACACGCCACGCACTGCTCGACGCCGCCGAGCTGGTGTTCGAACAGCGCGGCGTGGCGGGCACCTCCTTGCAGGAAGTGGCCGAGGCCGCCGGCGTGACCCGCGGCGCGGTCTATTGGCACTTTCGCGACAAGGCCGACCTGTACAACGCAATGATGGACCGCGCCGTGCTGCCCTTCGAGCAGCAGTGGCTGGAGCCCGGCGCCGACGATGCGGCCGACCCGATGGGGCGCCTGCGCGAGTTGCTGCTCGACATCCTGGGCCAGATCGCCGGTGACGAACGTCTGCAGCGAGTGCTCGCGATCTCCACGCACAAGGTCGAATACGTGGGCGAGCTCGATGCCATCCGCGAGCGCCATCTGCGCGTGTGCACGCAGGCGCAGAAGCGCTTCGAGCGGCTGCTGCGCCAGGCGATCGCGGCCGGCCAGCTGGCGCGTGGCGTGCCGACCGACGGCGACGGCGCGCGCGCTGCATGCACTGGTCGACGGGCTGATCAACAACTGGATGCTGGATCGCCAGGCCTTCGACCTGAAGCGCGTCGGGCGCAGCGCGGTGCTGCAGATGCTGGCCGGGCTGAACCGGCGCGAGGCTGCGGACTAAGGGCTGGCGGCGACCTTCCAGCCGCCGCCCAGCACCTTGTAGAGGGTGACGAGGTTCTGCTGCTGCGTGGCCTGCGCGATGACCACGCCTTGCTGCACCTGGAACAGCGAGCGCTGCGCGTCCAGCACGTCGAGGTAGCTCGACGCACCGTTCTGGAAGCGCAGGTCGGCGAGGCGGAAGCGTGTTTCCTCGGCCTGCGCCTGCGCACGTTGCGCGCGCAGCTGTTCGCCCAGCGTGGCGCGCCCGGCCAGCGCATCCGCCACCTCGCGAAAGGCCACCTGGATCGAGCGTTCGTAGCTCGCCACGGCGATGTCGCGGTTCGCCTGGCTGACCTCCAGGTTGGCCTGGTTGGCACCGGCGTCGAAGATCGGCAGCGTGATGCGCGGTGCGAACTGCCAGGCGCGGTTGTCGAACAGCCCGCCCAGGTCCTCACTCGCCAGGCCGATGCTGCCGGTGAGCGTGATGCGCGGGAAGAACGCCGCTTTCGCCGCGCCGATGTTGGCATTGGCGGCCTGCAGCTGGCGTTCGGCCTGGCGCACGTCGGGCCGACGTTCCAGCAGCTCGGAGGGCAAACCGGCCGGCAGCTCGGCGAGCAGGCCCTGCTGTTCCAGCGGCAGGCCCGGCGGCAGGTCGTTCGGCAAGGGTTGGCCGACCAGCAGCACCAAGGCGTTCTGGTCCTGCGCGCGCTGCCGCTGCAGCAGGAGCAACGCGGCACGCGCGCCTTCGACCAGCGACTGCGCCTGCGCGAAGTCGTACTCGGAGGCCGCACCGTTGTCGAACCTGGCCTTCAGCAGCGTGTAGCTTTCTTCGCGTGTGCCCAGCGTCTTGCGTGCCACGTCGAGCTGCGCGTCGTCGGCCAGCAGCGGTGAGGTAGGCGTTGGCCACGGCGGCCACCAGGCTGATCTGCGCCGCCTCGCGCGCCTCCTGGCTGGCGAAGAACTGCTGCAGCGCGGCGTCGGTCAGGCTGCGCACGCGGCCGAACAGGTCGAGCTCGTAGCCGGTGATGTTCAGGCCCGCCGTGTAGCCGCGGCCGCTGCCGGCATAGTTGGGCTCGGCCAGCCCCGTCGCGCCCAGGACCACGGTCGGGAACTGCTCCGCGCGCTGCACCTGGTACTGCGCGCGCACCCGTTCGATGTTCAGCACCGCGATGCGCAGGTCGCGGTTGTTCTGCAGCGAGAGTTCGATCAGCCGCTTCAGCCGCGGGTCGATGAAGAACGTCTGCCATGCGATGTCGGCAGCGGGTGTGGCAGCCGCCGTTGCCGGCGCATCGGGAAAGGTCGCCGCCACCGGCGCGGCCGGGCGTTCGTAGGGCGGCGCCATCGAGGCGCAGCCGGCCAGCAGGGCCAGGGCGGCCAGCGCTGCATGACGGATGGGCGTCGCGTCGCGCTTCATTCCGCGCCTTCCGTGCGCGCGGCGCCCACACGCGCGGCGGCCTGAGCCTTGCGGCGCGCGCTGCGCCCGCGCAGCAGCGCGTAGAACACCGGCGTCAGGAAGATGCCGAACGAGGTCACGCCGACCATGCCGGAGAACACCGCGATGCCCATCGCGCGGCGCATCTCGCTGCCCGCGCCGCTGCCGATGATGAGCGGCACGACGCCGGCGCAAAAGGCGATCGAGGTCATCAGGATCGGCCGCAGCCGCATGCGGCAGGCGTGCAGGATGGCGTCGTGCATGGCCTCGCCGCGGTCTTCCAGGTCCTTGGCGAACTCGACGATCAGGATCGCGTTCTTGCACGCCAGCCCGACCAGCACCACCAGCGCCACCTGGGTGAAGATGTTCAGGTCGCCGGGCTGCAGGAAGGGCGGAAAGCTCGACAGCCACACGCCGAACAGCGCCGACAGGATGCCCATCGGCACGATCATCACGATGACCATCGGCAGGCCCCAGCTTTCGTACTGCGCCACCAGCACCAGGATCACCAGCAGCACCGACAGCGCCAGCACCGCGCCCAGGATCGGCAGCTTCACCTGCGTGCCGGGCAGGGTGAGGTCGCGCGTCAGCCGGTCCTGGTAGGACAGCTCGGTCCATTCGTAGCCCATGCCGCGCGGCAGGTTCTTCAGCAGGCTCTCCATCTCGGCCTCGGCCTCGCCCGAGGAGAAGCCGAACTTCGGCGCGCCGTTGATGTCGGCCGACGGAAAACCGTTGTAGCGTGTCACGCGCGTCGGGCCGAAGGTCGGCGTCACCGTCATCAGCGCGCCGAGCGGCACCATCTCGCCGGCGGCGTTGCGCGTCTTCAGGTTGGTGATGGACTGCGCATCGTTGCGGAAGGGCGCGTCGGCCTGCACGATGACCTGGTAGGTCTTGCCGAACTTGCTGAAGTCGTTGACGTACAGCGAGCCCAGGTTCACCTGCATCGTGTCGTAGATGTCGCCCAAGGTTCACGCCCATCTGCTTGGCGCGCGTGCGGTCGACGTCGGCGTAGAGCTGCGGCACGTTGATGTCGTAGGTGGAGTACGGCGTGCCGATGCTCGACTTGGGGTTGCCGTAGATCGGCCCGAGCGTGCCCCACACCGCGCCGAACAGCGCCTGCTCGCCCAGGCCGCCGCGGTCCTGCACCTGCAGCTTGAAGCCGCCGGCATTGCCCAGGCCATCGACCCCCGGCGGCGGCACGACGAACATGCGCGCACCCTGGATCTGCTGGATCGCGCCGTTCACCTTGCCCAGGATCGCGTCCTTGCTCAGCTCGGGTGCGGTGCGCTTGGCAAAATCGGCCAGGCCGAAGAAGATGATGCCCTCGTTGGGCGCGGCGGAAAAGCCGGCGATCGACAGCCCCGGGAAGGCCACCGAATCGATGATGCCGGGCACCGTCAGCGCGATGCGGCTCATCTCGCGGATGACGGCGTCGGTGCGGTCCAGCGATGCTCCGGCCGGCAACTGCGCAATGCCGATCAGGTACTGCTTGTCGGGCGCGGGCACGAAGCCGGCCGGCACGCGCGTGAAGATCAATACCGTCAGCCCCAGCAGCACGGCGTAGGTCACCAGTGCCAGCGACTTGTGGCGCACGAGGCCGGCGACGCCGCGGCCATAGGCGGCGCTGCGCCGGCCGAACCAGCCGTTGAACCAGCGGAAGAAGCCGCCGAAGACGCGGTCCATGCCGCGCGTCAGCCGGTCCTTCGGTGCGTCGTGCGAACGCAGCAGAATGGCGCTGAGCGCGGGCGACAGGGTCAGCGAGTTGAAGGCCGAGATCACCGTCGAGATGGCGATGGTCACCGCGAACTGCTTGTAGAACTGGCCCGACAAACCCGGCACGAAGGCCAGCGGCACGAACACCGCGCACAGCACCAGGGCGATGGCGATGATCGGGCCCGACACCTCGTGCATGGCCTTGACGGTGGCGTCGTGCGGGTTCAGCCCGGCTTCGATGTTGCGCTCGACGTTTTCGACCACCACGATGGCGTCGTCGACGACGATGCCGATGGCCAGCACCAGGCCGAAGAGCGTCAGCGTGTTGATCGAAAAGCCCAGCAGCAGCAGGAACGCGAAGGTGCCGACGATCGACACCGGCACCGCCAGCAGCGGGATGATCGAGGCGCGCCAGGTCTGCAGGAAGACGATGACCACCAGCACCACCAGCAGGATCGCCTCGAACAGCGTCTTCACCACCTCTTCGATCGAGGTCTGCACGAAGCGGGTCGGGTCGTAGACGATGGCGTAGTCCATGCCCGGCGGGAAGCCGGGCTTGCAGGCGCGCCATCGTCGCGCGCACGTCGTTCGACAGCGCCAGCGCGTTCGAGCCCGGCGCCTGGAACACGGCAATCGCCGCGGCTTCCTTGTTGTTGAGCAGGCTGCGCAGCGAATAGGTGTTGGCGGCCAGCTCCACGCGGCCCAGGTCGCGGATGCGGATCATCGCGCCCGTGGCCGGCTCGGTGCGCACGATGATGTCGGCGAACTCCTGCTCGCTGGCCAGCCGCCCCTGCGTGTTGATCGAGAGCTCGAACTCGGTGCCCTTGGGCGACGGCGGCGCGCCCACGCTGCCGGCCGCGACCTGCGCGTTCTGCTCGCGGATGGCGGCGACGATGTCGCTGGTGGTCAGGTTGCGTGCCGCCAGCTTGGCCGGGTCGAGCCAGATGCGCATGGCGTAGTCGCCGGCACCGAACATCAGCACCGAGCCCATGCCCGGCAGGCGCAGCAGCTCGTCGCGCACGTTCATCTGCCCGTAGTTGCGCAGGTACAGCGCATCGCGGCTGTCGTCCGGGCTGACCAGGTGCACCACCATGGTCAGGTTGGAGCTGGACTTTTCCGTCGTCACGCCGATCTGGCGCACGATGTCGGGCAGGCGCGGCAACGCGCGGTTGATGCGGTTCTGCACCGCGGTTTCGGCCTGGTCCGGGTCGGTGCCGATCTTGAAGGTCACGGTCACGGACAGGCTGCCGTCCGCCGTGGCCTGCGAGCTGAAGTACAGCATGTTCTCCACGCCGTTGATCTGCTCTTCCAGCGGCGTGGCCACGGTTTCCGAGATGACACGCGGGTTGGCGCCGGGGAACTGCGCGCGCACCACGATCTGCGGCGGCGCGACCTCGGGGTACTCCGACACCGGCAGGTTGAAGATCGACAGCAGGCCGACGAGGAAGATGAAGATCGACAGCACACCGGCAAAGCGTGGCCGGTTGATGAAGTAGCTGGAGATGTTCATGGCTTGGCCGGCGGCGCCGACGCGGCCGGTGCCGCGGCCTGTGGCGGCTGTGGCACAGGCATACCCCTGGCATCCACCTTCAACACCTGCGGCGCGACGGGCATGCCCGGCACCACGCGCTGCAAGCCATCGACGATGATGTTTTCGCCGGGCTTGACGCTGTCACCGGCAATCACGCGCATGCCGTCGAACAGGGCGCCCAGTTGCACGTCGCGTACCTGGGGCTGGTTGTTGGCGCCGACGACGTAGACGAAGCGTTTGGTCTGGTCGGTGCCGATGGCGCGGTCGGGCACCAGCACTGCGGTGTAAGGCGCACTGGTGACCATCGTCAGCCGCACCGCCAACCCCGGCGTGAACAGGCCGGCGCTGTTGTCGAAGCTGGCGCGCATGCGCATCGCGCCGGTCTGCGCGTTGAGGCGGTTGTCGATGAAGTCCACCCGGCCCGCGTGCGGATGGCCGGCTTCGTTGGCCAGGCCCATGCGCACGCCAGGCGCTTTTTCGTTGGCGGCCCTCACGCGCAGGAAGGTCTGCTCACTGGTGTCGAAGTAGGCGAACAAGCGGGCCGTGCCGGCAATCGTGGTCAGTACCGTCTGATCGTTCACCAGGTTGCCGGCGGTGACGTTGGCGCGCGACACGCGCCCGGCGATCGGCGCGCGCACGGTCGCGAATTCCAGGTTCAGGCGCGCCACGCGCAGCGCCGCATCGGCGGACTTGATGTCGGCCTGCGTCGTGCGCGCGCCCGAGTTGAGCTGGTCGAACTCCTGCCGCGACACCGCCTTGGCATCGAGCAGCCTCTGTGAACGCGCCAGCTCGGTCTGCGCCAGGTCGGCGCGCGCGGCGACGGCCGCCAGCAAGGATTCGGCGCGTGCCACCTCGGCGGCGAAGGGCCGCGCGTCGATGCTGAACAGCAGCTGCCCCTTCTTCACCAGCGCACCGTCGGTGAAGTGCACCTGCTCGATGGTGCCGGACACGCGCGCTCGCAGCTCGACGAACTCACTGGCTTCCAGCCGGCCGCTGAACTCTTCGCTGTCGGACACCGTGCGCTGCACCGCCGGGGCGACACTCACCGGCGCGGCGGGCGGCGGGCCGCCTTGGGCACCGGCCTGCTCACCACAGCCTGCAAGCGCAAGGGCGATGAGCAGCCCGAGGGTGGCGAGCCCCCAAGCGCGTTGCACATGGCGCGGCCCGGCAAGCGTTGCAAACATGGATCCCCCTGCGTCGAATTCGGTCGTGCAAGTCGAGGCTTGCTGCCGATATTGTGTTTTGCTTTCGCAAAGTCTGCAGGCCACGCTGGCGGGGTGCAGCGCCTGGCCAGCGTGCCGGTTGGTGCCGGCACCAGCCGGCTTGCCGTGCCCGCTCAGGCGCGCTCGAACTTGAACACCGCCACACCCGCGCGCAGGTTGGGCCAGCGCCGCACCATGCGCCCATGCTGCAGGCCGAAGCTGTCGCTGATGTGCAGGCCCAGCTTGCGCGCCAGCAGCTCGAAATCGGCATGCGTGCCGACGCGGATGTTGGGCGTGTCGTACCACTGGTAGGGCAGCGCCTTGGTCACCGGCATGCGCCCGGCGAGCACACGCAGCCGGTTGGGCCAGTGCGCGAAGTTGGGGAAGCTGACGATGCCGATGCGCCCGACACGCGCCGTCTCGCGCAGCATGCGCTCGGTGTGGCGCAGGTTCTGCAAGGTTTCCAGCTGCAGCACCACGTCGAAGCTTGCGTCCTCGAACAGCGCCAGGCCGTCTTCCAGGTTGAGCTGGATGACGTTCACGCCGCGTTGGGTGCAGGCCAGCACGTTGGCGTCGTCGATCTCGATGCCGTAGCCGCTGCAGCCGCGGTGTTGGCCCAGGTGCGCCAGCAACTCGCCGCCGCCGCAGCCCAGGTCGAGCACGCGCGAACCGGGTGGCACCAGGCTGGCGATGATTTCCAGGTCGGGCGCTCAGGCTCATCGGCGGTCAGGCTCCGCCGCGATGCGTGCGAAGTAGGCGCGCAACACGCCGTGATAGCGCGCATCGTCGAGCAGGAAGGCGTCGTGCCCGTGCGGCGCGTCGATCTCGGCATAGCTGACGTCGATGCGGTTGTCGACCAGGGCCTTGACGATCTCGCGCGATCGCTCCGGTGAAAAGCGCCAGTCGGTGGTGAAGCTGACGACGAGGAACTTGTTGCCGCGGGCCGGCAGGAAAGCCCGCGCCAGGTCGCCGCCATGGGCAAGCGCCGGGTCGAAGTAGTCGAGCGCGCGCGTGATCAGCAGGTAGGTGTTGGCGTCGAAGTACTCGCTGAACTTGTCGGCCTGGTGGCGCAGGTAGCTCTCGATCTGGAACTCGATTTCCTGCGTGCTGTAGGCCGGCTGGGCTGCCGCGCAGCGCGCGGCCGAACTTGCTGTCCATCGAATCGTCGGACAGGTAGGTGATGTGGCCGATCATGCGCGCCACGCGCAGGCCGCGCTTGGGCAGCACACCCGCCGCCTGGTAGTGGCCGCCGTGGAAGTCGGGGTCGGTGACGATGGCGCGGCGCGCCACTTCGTTGAAGGCGATGTTCTGTGCCGACAGGTTGGGCGCGGTGGCCACGGCAATGCAATGCCGCACACGTGCCGGATAGCGCAGCGTCCAGGCCAGCGCCTGCATGCCGCCCAGGCTGCCGCCAATCACCGCCGCCAGCTGGGTGATGCCCAGCCCGTCGAGCAGTCGTGCCTGCGCGTCGACCCAGTCCTCCACCGTCACCACCGGGAAGTCGGCGCCGTAGGGCTGGCCGGGCACCGGGGTTCGGGCTCATCGGCCCGGTGCTGCCGAAGCAGGAGCCGGGGTTGTTGATGCTGATGACGAAGAAGCGGTCGGTGTCCAGCGGCTTGCCCGGGCCGATCAGGTTGTCCCACCAGCCCAGGCTGTTCTCTGCGTCGGCATGGCGCCCGGCCGCGTGGTGGCTGGCGTTCAGCGCGTGGCACACCAGCACGGCGTTGCTGCGCTGTGCGTTCAGCTCGCCATAGGTCTCGTAGACCAGCGTGTAGTCGCGCAGCTGCGCACCGCTGGTCAGCGGCAGCGCCGGCGCGAAGAACATCGACTGCGGAGTGACCTGTCCGATGGAAGCCATGCTGCAAGAAACGACAAACCCGGTGCCGCATGCTGTGGCGGACACCGGGTGCCCCGCTTTTAGCTGCATTTGATAAAGCGCCCGCAATCCGGACAAATCGGCGCTATGGGGCAAAGTATATGGGCGCCCAATACAGGCCAGCGCCCGGGTCTACACGCGGTGCGTCACGAAGCAAGGAGACAAGGGCATGCATGAATGGCTGAACCGACTGGACCAGCACCTGCCGGTGCGTTATGCCGTGTGGCTGTTCTGCGCGGTGGCCACGCTGCTGGCGCTGCTGGCGTTCATCGCCACGGGTTACGGCTTGCTGCTGGTGCTGCTGTTTGGCGGGCTGACGGTGCTGGGCTGGCGCGACAAGCTGCAGACCAAACGCTCGGTGCTGCGCAACTATCCGGTCATCGGCCACGTGCGCTACCTGCTCGAGTTCATCCGCCCGGAGATCCGCCAGTACTTCATCGAGCCCGACAACGAGGCCGCGCCGTTCTCGCGCCAGCAGCGCTCGCTGGTCTATCAGCGCGCCAAGGTCGATTCCGACAAGCGTCCCTTCGGCACGCAGATGGACGTGCATGCCAACGGCTACGAGTGGATCAACCATTCGATCGCGCCCGACCGAGGTGGCCAGCCACGACTTTCGCGTGACCATCGGCGCCGGACCGCGCCGCAGCCCTACTCGGCCAGCATCTTCAACATCTCGGCGATGAGCTTCGGCTCGCTCAGCGCCAACGCCATCCTGGCGCTGAACGGCGGCGCCAAACGCGGCAACTTCGCGCACGACACCGGCGAAGGCTCGATCAGCCAGCACCACCGCGTGCACGGCGGCGACCTGATCTGGGAGATCGGCTCGGGCTACTTCGGCTGCCGCAATGCCGACGGCCGCTTCGATGCCGAGGCCTTTGCCGAAGACGGCGCGCGAGCCGCAGGTGAAGATGATCGAGCTCAAGCTCAGCCAGGGCGCCAAGCCCGGCCACGGCGGCGTGCTGCCGGGCCCGAAGGTGACGATCGAGATCGCCAGCGCACGCGGCGTGCCGCAGGGCGTGGATTGCATCAGCCCGGCGCGGCACAGCGCGTTCAACACGCCGATCGAGATGATGTTCTTCATCGAGCGGCTGCGCGAGCTGTCCGGCGGCAAGCCCACCGGCTTCAAGCTGTGCATCGGCCACCCGTGGGAATGGTTCGCCATCTGCAAGGCCATGCTGGAGACCGGCATCATGCCCGACTTCATCGTCGTCGATGGCGGCGAAGGCGGCACCGGCGCGGCGCCGCTGGAGTTCACCGACCACGTCGGCGCGCCGCTGCAGGAAGGCCTGCTGCTGGTGCACAACTCGCTCACCGGGCTGGGCCTGCGCGAGCGCATCAGGATCGGCTGCGCCGGCAAGGTCATCAGCGCCTTCGACATCGCGCGCGCCATGGCACTGGGCGCCGACTGGTGCAATGCGGCGCGCGGCTTCATGTTCGCGCTGGGCTGCATCCAGGCGCAGACCTGCCACACCGGCAACTGCCCGACGGGCGTGACCACGCAGGACCCGCAGCGCCAGAAGGCGCTGGTGGTGGCCGACAAGACCGAGCGTGTCTTCCGCTTCCACGAGAACACGCTGAAGGCGCTGAAGGAACTGGTGCAGGCCGCGGGCCTGGATCACCCGAAGCGACATCAGCGCCTTCCACATCGTGCGCCGCGCCGCCAACGACGAGGTGCGCCTGCTGGCCAACGTGCTGCCCTTCGTCGAACCCGGTTCGCTGCTCGGCCCGTCGCGCGGCCAGGGCGACTGGCCGCATGCGGTGTTCAAGCTCTACTGGTCCTTGGCCAGCGCCGACAGCTTTGCGGCGCAACTGCCGAAGGACGCCACCATGCCAGCGCCGGACGCATCGACCTGGGGCTTGTTGGCCTGAGCCCGCAGGTTGCCTGATGAACTCAGGCCGTCGGCGGTGCCGTGTCGATGAAACTCTGCCGCGTGGCCAGCTTGTCGTGCAGCCGGCCCAGGTTGGCATGGCGCTCGCGCCAGTCGATGTGCGGGAAAGCGAAAGGCCAGATAGCCCAGCGCGCAGCCCGACGGCAATGTCGGCCAGCGTGAAATGGTTGCCCATGCACCAGGGCTTTTCGCCCAGGCCCTTGCTCATCGCCGCCAACGCCGCCTGCACGCGGCTCAGATGCCGGTCGATCCAGGCCTGCGAGCGCTGCGCCTCGCTGCGGCCGGTCCAGACCTTCTCCATGCGTGCCAGCAAGGCGGCGTCGAGCACGCCGTCGGCCAGCGCTTCCCAGGTGCGCACTTCGATGCGCTCACGCCCGGCCGGCGGGATGAGCTTGCCCACCGGCGACAGCGTGTCCAGGTATTCGACGATGACGCGTGAATCGAAGACCGCTTCGCCGCCTTCCATGATCAGGCAGGGCACCTTGCCCAGCGGGTTGGACTTGAGCACTTCGTCGCTGGCCCACACGTCCGCGAGCGTGAGCTGGAAGTCGAGCTTCTTCTCGGCCATCACGATGCGCACCTTGCGAACGTAGGGACTGGTGAGCGATCCGATGAGTTTCATTTTTGCTGGGGTGGCCGGTTGCAAATCGATTCTAGCCAAGCAAGTCCTTGACCATGAGGTGCCGACACCCGCAGACGCGGGGTGTCGTGGCCGGTACACGCAGTCCGGCGCAGGCGCAGGCGGCGCGCTCAGGCGCCGCGCGCTGCGCTGAAGTCCACCGTCGCGGGCCGGCCGGGCACGTGCAGCGCGGCCGTCAACGCAGGCGAGCGGGCAATCACTTCACCGCGGCGCATCACCCAACAGGCGCTGGGCGCGCAGGCGGATCGCCTCGATCGGCGAGCGCGCCTGCAGCAGCACACAGTCGGCCGGGTGGCCGACCTCGATGCCGTACTCGGCCAGGCCGAGCACGCGCGCGTTGTTCACCGTGACCGCGTCGAAGCAGTCGCGCATGCCCTGCAATGAGGTCATCTGCGCCACATGCAGGCCCATCTGCGCCACCTCCAGCATGTCGGCGCTGCCCAGCGGGTACCACGGGTCCATCACGCAGTCGTGACCGAAGCCGACGTTGATGCCGGCGGCCAGCAACTCGGGCACACGGGTCATGCCGCGACGCTTGGGGTAGCTGTCGTGGCGGCCCTGCAAGGTGATGTTGATGAGCGGGTTGGCGACGGCGTGCAGCTGCGCTTCGGCCATCAGCGGCAGCAGCTTGGAGACGTAGTAGTTGTCCATCGAATGCATCGAGGTCAGGTGCGAGCCGGTGACACGACCGTGCAGGCCGAGCCGATGGGTGTGCAGGGCCAGCGTCTCCACATGGCGCGACAGCGGGTCGTCGCTTTCGTCGCAGTGCATGTCCACGCGCAAGCCGCGCTCGGCGGCCAGCTCGCACAGGACGCGCACGCTTTCGGCGCCATCGGCCATGCTGCGCTCGAAATGCGGGATGCCGCCGATCACGTCGACGCCCATGTCGAGCGCGCGTTTCAGGTTCGACCACGCGGTGGGTGAACGCAGCAGCCCGTCCTGCGGGAAGGCGACGAGTTGCAGGTCCAGGTACGGCTTGACCTTCTCGCGCACATGCAGCAGCGCCTCGACCGCGAGCAGCCGGTCGTCGCAGACATCGACATGCGAGCGGATCGCCAGCAGCCCCTTGGCCACCGCCCAGTCGCAGTAGGTCAACGCGCGCTCGACCAGCGCGTCCTGCGTGAGCTGCGGCTTCAGCTCGCCCCACAGCGCGATGCCTTCGAGCAGCGTGCCCGACTGGTTCAGCCGCGGCAGCCCCAGGCTGAGCGTGGCGTCCATGTGGAAGTGCGCATCGACGAAAGGCGGGCTCAGCAGCCAGCCCTGGGCGTCGATGACTTCGGCGCCTTCAGGCGTGGGCAGATCGGGGCCGATGGCCTTGAAGCGACCCGCATCGATGAGCACGCGCTGGCTCTCGCGGCCGTCGGCCAGCGTCGCATTGATCACAAGCAGCATGGCGTCCTTCGACCCTTCAACATGAGTTCGGCTTCGATGCGGCGCCGCGGTGCCGCGTGCATGACGTGTCAGGTAATCGACGGCATTCCGTGCCGGTTGGAAGATGCACCCATCGGCAAGCTGCCGATCCAGTGCAACCCACTCCACAGGAGCCCGCATGAATGATGCCACCGCCACCGTCCAACGCTACCTGGACATCTGGAACCAGCACGACGCGCCCACGCGCGCCGGTTCGATCCAGCAACTCTGGGCCAATGACGCCCGCTATGCCGATCCGCTGATGAACGCCCGCGGCCACAGTGCCATCGACGCGATGATCGGTGCGGTGCGTGCGCACTACCCTGGGCACCGCTTCGTGCCGCACGGCGCCGTGGACGTGCACGGCGACAACCTGCGCTTTTCCTGGCGGCTCGTGGACGCCACGGGCAGTCTCGTCGCGCAGGGCACCGACTTTGCGGTGCTCGACGCCGAGCAGCGCTTCAGTGCCGTCACCGGGTTCCTCGACCCGGTGACCGACACCGCGACCGGAGCAGGCGCATGAACGGTGTCGACGTGCTGCCGCTGGCCGTGGCCCACCTCATCGGCATGGCCGCCATCGGCTCCGGCCTGGGCGTCGGCGTGATGGCCGCCAAGTTCCTCGAAGCCTCGGGGCGCCAGCCGGAGCTGATGAACGAGCTGCAAGGCAAGGTGTTCCTGCTGATGGGGCTGATCGACAGCGCCTTCATCATCAGCACCGGCATTGCGCTGTGGTTCACCACGGCGAATCCGTTCAAGGCTTGAGGGTTTGAGGGCGTAGGCGACGCTGCCGAGGCCGCCTGGACCGATTCGCCCATATCGGCACGGACGTGCCGCATGGCTGAGACGGGCTGTGTGCGGCTCCCTGTCACCTCGGGTAAGCACCCCCGCAATGGCCGGGAAAATCCGATGAAGCTTTGGCGGCCGCCGTGTTAGCTTGCCCCGGCGATCGGTGGACCCACCGGCACTGGCGGGCGCGCCGCGCGTTTTCTCAGTCCCCAAACTTACTGGAGGTCCGATGAAACCATTGCTGCGCCAAGGCGGCGTCGTCGCTGCCATCGCTCTCACCCTCGGCCTGGCCACTGCGCCGGCTGCTGCCCAGGACAAGAAGGTTCGTGCGCAGATGGGCTGGGCCTTCCCCAGCACCACCGGCTTGCTCGGCCCGACGCAGACGCGGCTGGTCGAAACGCTGCGCACCATCTCCGGCGGCAGCATCGACGTCAAGGGCTTCGAGCCCGGCGCGCTGGTGCCGGCCAACCAGTACCTCGACGCGGTGGGCAACGGCTCGCTCGACATGGCCTGGACGGTGGCGGGCTTCTGGACCGGCAAGGACATCGCCTTCGCGATGTACGGCTCGGTGCCCTTCGGCCCCGATGTCGGCGAATACCTGGCGTGGATGAAGTTCGGCGGCGGCGAGAAGATGATGAAGGAGCTGCATGCCAAGTACAACGTCGAGGTCATTCCCTGCGGCGTCATCTCGCCCGAGGCCTCGGGCTGGTTCCGCAAGGAGATCAAGACGCTTGACGACCTGAAGGGCCTGAAGATGCGCTTCTTCGGCCTGGGCGCCAACGTGATGCAGAAGATGGGCGTGTCCACGCAGCTGCTGCAGGCCGGCGAGATCTTCCAGGCGCTGCAGCTCGGCACCATCGACGCCACCGAATTCTCGATGCCGGTGATGGACCTGACGCTGGGCTTCCACCAGGTGGCCAAGTTCTACTACTTCCCGGGCTGGCACCAGCAGGCGACGATCAACGAGCTGATCATCTCCAAGGCCAAGTGGGCCGAGTTCAGCGCCACGCAGAAGGCCCAGATCCAGACCGCGTGTGACGCCACCATGCTGCAGCAATTCGCCGAGGGCGAGGCGGTGCAGTTCAAGGCCATGAAGGAGCTGCAGGACAAGGGCGTGCAGCTGAAGAAGTGGCCGAAGAAGTTCCTCGACGCCTACGAGAAGGCCTGGATCGAGGTCGCCGCCGAGCAGTCGGCCAAGAGCCCCGAGTTCAAGAAGGCCTGGGATTCGTACAGCGCGTTCCGCAAGGACTACGCCATCTGGAAGGACATGGGCTACCTGAAGTAGACCGGGCGTCGGCGCGCGGCCGACCTGCCGGTGACCCGATGCAGCTGGCTGCTGAAGCTGTCCGACGGCATCGAAGCGGTGCTCAAGCGCATCGCCGATGCCGGCGCCTGGGCCTTCATCGCCTGCATCGCGGTGATCGCGCTCGACGTGATCACGCGCAAGTTCGGCTTCCAGGTGCCCGGCATGGGCTCGACGCGGCTGCAGGAGCTGGAATGGCACCTGCACGCCGTGCTCTTCTGCACCTGGCTGGGTTATGCCTACATGCGAAATGCGCATGTGCGCATCGATGTCTTCATCACCCACCTGAGCGCGCGGCGCAAGCTTTGGCTCGAGCTCTTCGGCTGCCTGGTCTTCGCGCTGCCGTACCTGCTGGTGGCGCTGCCCTACGCCTACGACTACTCGATGCTGTCGTACACGCAGGGAGAATCGTCCGATGCGCCCACCGGGCTGCCGATGCGCTGGATCGTCAAGGGCTTCTTGTTCCTGGCCTTCGTCACCACGCTGGCGGCGGTGCTGGCGGTGGCGGCGCGCTGCATCGTGGCGCTGTTCGGCACGCCCGAACTTGCAGCACGCGCCCACGTGCCTTTCGCGCGCAAGGCGCACTGACATGAACCACCCCCTACGCGCTTCGCGCGCCCCCTCGAGGGGGCACCGCTGGCGGACCGGCGAAGCCGGATCCGCGGCGGTCGCTCGGTCGGCTTGGTTCATGCGCCGCGGTTGGCGCTTCGGCGCCATCCAGAACTGAAGGGAAGCCGCCGATGGACTGGCTGATCGACCACCTGGCGGTGGTCATGTTCTTCGGGCTGGTCCTCGATCATGTTCCTGGGCTACCCGGTGGCCTTCTTGCTGGGCTCGATCGGCATCGGCTTCGGCTTCCTGGGCATGGCCTTCGATGTCTTCCACATGAACCAGTTCGCCAACCTGCTGCCGCGCATCTACGGCCAGGCGGTGCAGAACCAGGTGCTGGTGGCGATCCCGATGTTCATCTTCATGGGCACCATGCTCGAACGCAGCGGCGTCGCCGAAGACCTGCTGCACACGCTGCAGTTGCTGACGCGGCGCATCCCCGGCGGGCTGGCGATCGCGGTGACGCTGCTGGGCACCATCATGGCCGCGTCCACCGGCATCGTCGGCGCGTCGGTGATCATGCTCACGCTGATCGCGCTGCCGGTGATGCTGAGCAAGGGCTACGACAAGTCGCTGGCGGTGGGCACCATCGCCTCGGCCGGCACGCTGGGCATATTGATTCCGCCGAGCATCATGCTCGTCATCATGGGCGACCTGGTCGGCGTGCCGGTGGGCACGCTTGTTCACCGGCGCGATCCTGCCCGGGTTGCTGATGAGCGGGCTGTATGTCGTCTTCATCTTCGTGGTGTGCATGGTCAAGCCGTCGCTGGCGCCGCGCCTGACCGGCCCGCTCGGGCCGGACGACGAACGTGTCAGCACGGGCCTGCTGCTGAAGAGCTTCATGCCGCCGGCGCTGCTGATCGTGCTGGTGCTCGGCTCGATCTTCGCCGGCTGGGCCACGCCGACCGAAGCCTCCGGCGTGGGCGCGCTCGGCTCGATCCTGCTGGCGGTGGGCAACCGGCGCTTCAGCATGCAGGTGCTGCGCGATGTCATGACCTCGGCGGCGCTGACCAATGCGATGGTGTTCTTCATCATCTTCGGCGCGACGCTGTTCTCGTATGTGTTCCGCGCGCTCGGCGGCGACGACGTGGTGCTGGATCTGCTCAAGGCCGCGGGCATCGACACCGGCTGGGAGGTCATGACCTTCGTCATGGTGCTGGTGTTCTTCATGGGCTTCTTCTTCGACTGGATCGAGATCTGCCTGATCGTGCTGCCGATCTTCGCGCCCATCATCGCCACGCTCGACTACGGCACGGTGGTGCAGGGCAAGCAGGTGATCCTGGCCTGGTTCGCGATCCTGATGGCGGTGAACATGCAGACCGCGTTCCTGACGCCGCCCTTCGGCTTCGCGCTGTTCTACATGAAGGGCACGGTGCCGCCGAGCGTGACCATGGTGCACATCTACAAGGGCATCGTGCCGTTCGTCATCGTGCAGCTGGTGGCGCTGGTGCTGTGCGTGATCTTCCCCGACATCGTGCTGGTGCTGCCGCGGCATTTCGGGTTCCTGGAATAGCGAGCGCCACCGCCACTCCGGATTCTGCGGACCCGCTGGTCAGCGCTCGCCCTTGCGGTACGGCTTCATCAGCGCCTGCGGATAGGCCGCGCGGCGCGCCACCAGCACCAGCGCGGCGATGCTCAGGATGTACGGCAGCATCAGGTACACCTGATAGGGCACGGCCACGCCGAACAGGCCGCTGCCCGATTGCTGCAGCCGCAGCTGCAGCGCGTCGAACAGCGCAAACAGCAGCGCGCCGAGCAGCGCCTTGCCCGGCCGCCACGACGCAAACACCACCAGCGCCACGCACACCCAGCCGCGGCCGTTGACCATGTTGAAGTAGAAGGCGTTGAAGGCCGCCAGCGTGAGGAAGGCGCCGGCCACGCCCATCAGCGCCGAGCCCGCCACCACCGCGCCGATGCGCGTGGCGGCCACGCTGATGCCCTGGCCTTCCGCGGCGGCCGGGTTCTCGCCGACCATGCGCACGGCCAGCCCGACGGGCGTGCGGTACAGGACGTAGCCGATGGCCGGCACGAGCAGCAGCGCCAGCAGGGTCAGCGGTGTCTGTGCGTTCAGCACCGGCAGCGGCAACCAGGACATCTCGGCAAAGGGTGTGATCGTCGGCGGGCTGTTCACCTTGGGAAAACTCACCCGGTACGCATAACTCGCCAGGCTGGTGGCGAACAAGGTGATGCCCAGCCCGGAGACATGCTGCGACAGCGACAGCGACACCGTCAGCCAGCCGTGCAGCAAACCGAACAGGGCACCGGTCAGTGCCGCCGCCGCCACGCCGGCCCACAGGCCCGCGCCGTGGTAGACCGCCAGCCAGCCGGCAAAGGCGCCGGCCACCATGATGCCTTCGATGCCCAGGTTCAGGACCCCGGCACGCTCGCACAGCAGCACGCCCAGGGTGCCCAGGATCAACGGCGTGGCGATGCGCAGCACGGCCACCCAGAACGGGACGCTGAACAGCAGCTCGAAGGTCTCAGCCAGCATGGCCGGTACCCAGCTTTGCCGCGCGGCGAAAGACCACGCGGTATTGCACCAGCAGCGTCGCCACCAGCATCGACAACAGCGACACCGAGACGATGACGTCGGCGATGTAGGTCGGCACGTTGACCGCACGGCTCATGCTGTCGGCACCGACCAGGATGCCGGCCACGAACACGGCCGCCGCCACCACGCCCAGCGGGTTCAGCGCCGCGAGCATGGCGATGACGATGCCGCTGTAGCCGTAGCCTGGCGACATGTCCAAGCGTGACATAGCTCGTGCGCCCCGCCACCTCGATGGCGCCGGCCAGCCCGGCCAGCGCGCCCGACAGCAGCGCCACCTTCACCGTCACCCAGCCGACCGGCATGCCGGCAAAGGCCGCGGCGCGCGCATTCGCGCCGACGGCGCGGATCTCGAAGCCGAGCGTGCTGTACTTCATCAGCGCCCACAGCGCCACGGCCAGCGCCAGCGCCCACAGCAGCCCGCTGTGCACGCGTGTGCGTTCGATCAGCTTGTCCAGTTGCAGCGTGTCCTGCAGCACCACGCTCTGCGGCCAGCCCATCGCGGTGGGGTCCTTCATCGGGCCGTCGAGCATCATCGACACGAACAGCAGCACGATGAAGTTGAGCAGCAACGTCGTCACCACCTCGTCCACGCCGAGCCGGCTTTTCATCAGCGCCGGGCCGAGCAGCAGCAGCGCGCCGGCCAGCGCGGCGGCGGCCATCATCAGCGGGAACAGCAGCCACGGCTGGCAGCGCGACAGCCCGGCACCGCCGTGCAGCCCGCCGATGGCCACCGCAGCCAGCGCACCGGCGTAGAGCTGGCCTTCGGCGCCGATGTTGAACAGCCGCGCGCGAAAGGCCACGGCGGCGGACAGGCCGGTCAGGATCAGCGGCGTGGCGCGCGTCAGCGTCTCGCTCCAGGCGAAGGTGGAGCCGAAGCCGCCTTCCAGCAGCAGCGCGTAGGCGCGGCCCACCGGCGCGCCGGCCCAGGCGACGAGCAGCGAGCTGACCAGCAGCGTGAAGGCGATGGCCAGCAGCGGTGCGGCCAGCTGCATGCGCCGCGATGGCAGCGCGCGCTTTTCAATGCGCATGGGCTGGCCCTGCGGCAGGTTTCGATGCCGCATCGGCGCCCGACACGGCGCCCGCCTGCCGCACCCGACATGGCCAGGCCGATCTCCGCCAGCGTCCAATCCGCTGCAGGCCGCGCCTCGCTCAAATGTCCTTCGTGCAGCACGGCCACGCGGTCGGCGATGGCGAAGATTTCTTCCAGGTCTTCGCAGATCAGCAGCACCGCCGCGCCCTGCGCGCAGGCGTCGAGCAATTGCTGGTGCACATAGGCGACGGCGCCGATGTCCAGGCCCCAGGTGGGTTGGTCGGCAACGATCAGCGTGGGTGGTTGGTCGACGCCTGGATCGCCGACCAGCGCCCGGCCGAGGATCAACTTCTGCATGTTGCCGCCGGACAGCGCGCGTGTCGGCGTCTGCACGCCTTGCGCGTCGGTGCCGCGCACGTCGAAGCGATCGATCAAGTCGCCGCGCATGCGCCTGCGCCGCAGCCCGCTTGACCACGCCCAGGCGCGAGAACACCGGCGTTGCATAACGCTCCAGCACGGCGTTCTCCCACACCGGCAGGTCACCGACCACGCCCACCGCATGCCGGTCTTCGGGGATGCGCGCCACGCCGGCGTCTACCCAGGCGCGCGCTTGTGCGGGCATCGCCCTGCCATTCAGTTCCAGGCGGCCGGACGACAGCGCGTGCAGGCCGAACAGCAGGTCGGCCAGCGCCTGCTGGCCGTTGCCGGCAACACCGGCGATGGCGACGATTTCGCCCGCGCGCAGGTCGAGGTTCACGCCGTCGAGCAGCTTGCGCCCCTCGGCTGTGGCGCACGCGTCGCCTCTTGCAGCCGGCACACCAGCGCGCCGGGCTCACGTGGCTGGCGTTGCGGCATCTGCACCTGGTGCCCGACCATGGTTTCGGCGAGCTGCGCCTTGTTCGACGCCGGCGGCCGGCAGCACCGCCACCAGCTTGCCGCCGCGCAGGATGGCGATGCGCTGCGACACGCGCAGCACCTCGTCGAGCTTGTGCGAGATGAAGATCACGCTCAAGCCCTGCTCGATGAGCTGGCGCAAGGTGCTGAACAGCGATTCCGACTCCGCCGGCGTGAGCACGGCCGTGGGTTCGTCCAGGATCAGGATGCGCGCACCGCGCACCAGAGCCTTCAGGATCTCGACACGCTGGCGCTCGCCCACCGACAGGTCGGCGATGCGTGCGTCCGGGTCCACGCCCAGGCCGAAGCGCTGGCCCGTGTGCACCAGTTTGTCGCGCGCCGCGGCGCGGCGCGAGAACGGCGACCACAGCGGCTCGGTGCCGAGCATCACGTTGTCGAGCACGCTCAGGTTGTCGGCCAGCGTGAAGTGCTGGTGCACCATGCCGATGCCGGCGGCCAGCGCGGCCTTCGGCTGGCCCGGCGGCAGCGGCTGGCCGAAGACCTCGATCGAGCCCTCGTCGGCGATGTAGTGGCCGAACAGGATCGACACCAGCGTGCTCTTGCCCGCGCCGTTCTCGCCCAGCAGCGCCAGCACCTCGCCGCGCCCCAGGTCCAGCGAGATGGCGTCGTTGGCCACCAGGCTGCCGAAGCGCTTGGTGATGCCGGACAGGCGCAGGACGGTGTCGGGTTGCATCGGTGGGCCGAAAAAATGCCCGGCTCGGGCCGGGCACCGGAACTGTCGGCTGGAGCCTACTTCGCCGTCGGCTTGGGCTGGTTGTCGTCCACCGCCACCTTGAAGCTGCCGTCGAGGATGGCCTTCTCCTTGGCCTTGACCTTGGCGACCAGATCGGCCGGGATCTTCTTCTCGAAGGTGCCCAGCGGCGCCAGTTCGCTGCCGCGGAACTGCATCGTCGAATACTTGCCCAGGTCCTCGGCCTTGAACTTGCCTTCCTTCACGGCCTTCAGCGCCACGCCGATGGTCGGCTCCATGTTCCACAGCGCCGACGCGACCACGGTGTCGGGGTACTTGTCCTGGGTGTTGATGACGTTGCCGATGGCCAGCTTGCCCTTTTCCTTGGCCGCGTCGCTGACACCGAAGCGCTCGGCGTACATCACGTCGGCGCCCTTGTCGATCATCGCGAAGGCGGCTTCCTTGGCCTTCGGCGGGTCGAACCAGCTGTTGATGAAGGTGACCATGAACTCGGCCTTCGGGTTGGTTTCCTTCGCGCCGGCCATGAAGGCGTTCATCAGGCGGTTGACTTCGGGAATCGGGAAGCCGCCGACCATGCCGATCTTGTTGCTCTTGCTCATGCCGCCGGCGATCATGCCGCGTCAGGTAGGCCGGCTCCTGGATGTAGTTGTCGAAGACCGCGAAGTTGGGCTCCTGCGGCTTGCCCGAGCTGCCCATCACGAAGCTGACCTTCGGATAGTCCTTGGCCACCTTGCGCGCCGCGGCTTCGACCGCGAAGGATTCGCCGACGATCAGCGTGTTGCCCTTCTCGGCATAACCGCGCATCACACGCTCGTAGTCGGCGTTGCTGACGTTCTCGGAGAACACGTACTCGATCTCGCCGCGCGCGGCGGCCGCCTTCAGCGCCTTGTCGATGCGCGACACCCATTGCTGCTCCACCGGCACGGTGTAGATGGCGGCGACCTTGGTCTTGTTCTGTGCCCAGGCGGGCAGGCTCAGTGCGGCCACCGCAGTGGCGGCGGCGGTTAGCGCCAGCAGGGTCAGGCGGCGGGACAGGCTCATGGAATCTCCTCGTTGGGGTGGGTGGTTCGCTAGCAATTAAGAGGCCACGCCCGCCCGCTCCAGCATCGCATGCAGCAGCACGTTGCAGCCGGCGGTGATGTGCTCGGGCTTGGCGTCCTCGATCTCGTTGTGGCTGATGCCGTCCTTGCAGGGGATGAAGATCATGCCGGCCGGCGCCAGCTTGGCCACGTGCACGGCGTCGTGGCCGGCACCCGAGACGGCGTTCATGTGGCTGTAGCCCAGCCGCTGCGTCGCGCGCGCCACCGCGTCGACGCAGTCGGCGTGGAACTGCGTGGCCGGAAACGACGTGACGAGCTTGACGTCGATCGGCAGCCCGCTCTCGGCGCTGATGCGCGCCGCAACGCCGCGGATGTCGGCATCCATCGCGTCGCACAGCGCTTCGCTGGCATTGCGCAGGTCGATGCTGAACTTGACGTTGCCCGGGATCACGTTGCGGCTGTTCGGGAACACCTGCACCATGCCCACCGTGCCGCGGCCGTGCGGCGGGTGGCGGTGGGCGCAGGCCACCACCTCCTGCATCAGCCTGGCGGCGACCTGCAGGGCGTCCTTGCGCAGCGCCATCGGCGTGGGGCCGGCATGCGCTTCCATGCCGGTGACGACGCAGTCGTACCAGCGCACGCCCAGCACGTCCGTGACCACGCCGATGGTCTTGTCGTTGTCCTCCAGCACCGGGCCCTGTTCGATGTGGGTCTCGAAGTAGGCGCCGATCGGGTGGTCGCCGGGCTCTTCGGTGCCCAGGTAGCCGATGCGCTCGAGTTCGCCCTTCACCGTCTTGCCCTCGAGTGTCGGTGGCGGCGTAGGCGTGCTCCAGCGTGAAGGCCTTGGCAAACGCGCCCGAGCCCATCATCACCGGCACGAAGCGCGAGCCTTCCTCGTTGGTCCACCAGGCCACCTCGATCGGCGCTTCGGTCTGGATGCCGTGGTCGTTGAGCGTGCGCACCACCTCGATGCCCGCCAGCACGCCGTAGTTGCCGTCGAACTTGCCGCCGGTGGGCTGGGTGTCGATGTGGCTGCCGGTGACGATCGGCGGCAGGGCGTTGTTGCGCCCGGCGCGGCGCAGGAAGCCGTTGCCGATCTTGTCGATGGTGATCGTCAGGCCGGCCTCGCGCGCCCACTTGCTCACCAGGTCGCGGCCCTGCTTGTCCAGGTCGGTCAGCGTCAGGCGGCACACGCCGCCCTTTGGCCGTGGCGCCGATCTGCGCCAGCTCCATCAGGCTGGCCCACAGGCGATCGCCGTCGATGCGCAGCTTGGAGATGTCGGTCTTGACCTTGGTGTCCATGATGTTCGTCCTTGTCAGCGCGCCACGGCCGTCGGCGCCAGGTCGCGTGGCGCAGCTTCACCGCGTCGAAGTTGGCGCCGAAGGCCGGACGCTTCAGGTAGCGGCCCGCGCCCTGCACCGGCACGCAGCTCGCCGTGGGCAAACACCACCTTGCCCTGGCTGATGGTGGTGGTCGGAATGCCGCGCACCTTGCGGCCTTCGAAGATGTTGTAGTCGCCCTTGCTGTGCTGCGTCTTGACCGACAGCGTCTTCGTGCCCTGCGGGTCCCACAGCACCAGGTCGGCATCGGCACCGGCGCTGACCGTGCCCTTGCGCGGGTACAGGTTGAAGATGCGCGCGGTGTTGGCCGAGGTGATGGCGACAAACTCGTTCGGCGTCAGGCGGCCCGATGTTGACGCCCGCGTCCCAGATCACGGCCAGGCGTTCTTCGACGCCGCCGCAGCCATTGGGGATCTGCGCGAAGTTGGCCTTGCCCGCGCCCTTCTGCGCTGCGCAGAAGGTGCAGTGGTCGGTCGCGGTGGTGTGCAACTGGCCGCTCTGCAAGCCGCGCCACAGGAACTCCTGATGGTGCTTGGGCCGGAACGGCGGGCTCATCACATGTGCGGCGGCGGTGGCGAAATCGGGGTGGCGATAGACGCTGTCGTCGATCACCAGGTGGCCGGCCAGCACCTCGCCGTAGACACGCTGGCCGCGCGCCCGGGCGCGGGCGATGGCCTCGGCCGATTCGATGCACGACACGTGCACCACATAGATCGGCACGCCCAGCACGTCGGCGATGGCGATGGCGCGGTTGGCGGCCTCGCCTTCCACCATCGGCGGGCGGCTCAACGGATGGCCCTCGGGGCCGGTGATGCCCATCTTGGCGACCTCGGCCTGCAGCAGATAGACCAGCTCGCCGTTCTCGGCGTGCACGGTGGGCATCGCGCCCAGTTCCAGTGCGCGCTTGAAGCTGTTCACCAGCGTCTCGTCGTCGCACATGATGGCGTTCTTGTAGGCCATGAAGTGCTTGAAGCTGTTCACGCCCTCCTCGCGCACGAGCGTGCCCATGTCGCGGTGCACCGACTCGTCCCACCAGGTCACGGCCACATGGAAGCCGTAGTCGGCGGCGGACTTCTCGGCCCAGCCGCGCCAGGTCTTGAAGGCCTCCATCAGCGGCTGCTTCGGATCGGGGATGACGAAGTCGATGATGCTGGTCGTGCCGCCGGCCAGCCCCGCCGCCGTGCCGGTGAAGAAGTCGTCCATCGTCACCGTGCCCATGAAGGGCAGCTGCATGTGCGTGTGCGGGTCGATGCCGCCGGGCATCACCAACTGGCCGCCGGCATCGATGACCTGCGCACCGGCAGGGGCCTGCAAGTCCGGACCGACCGCGCGAATGCTGCCGCCTTCGCAGAGAACATCGGCGCGCTGGCTGACATCGGCATTGACGACGGTGCCGCCGCGAATGAGTAGGCTCATGGTTCGCCCTCCAAATCGGTCAATCGGGCAGGGCAGCGAAGCTGCCCTGCCGCCCTGCCTAGTTCATTTCCCAGTGGCTTTGTTCCACACCGCGTGTGTCCACGCATCGGCGCCCGGGTCCTTCTTGATCACCGGGTCGCTGCCACCGGCCAGCAGCACCTTGACGGTGCGCTGGTAGGCGGCCGGTTCCAGGAAGCCCATCTTCGGGCCGTTGGCCACGGTGATCAGCTTGGCGACGTTCTCCAGCTGGCGCTTCTGCACCGCGGCGGTGGAGCCGCCCGAGGTGTCGGCCGCGAGCACGATCTTCACCGCTTCGTCCTGGTTCTTCAGTGCGTACTCCCAGCCCTTCATCGACGCGGCCACGAACTTGCCCATCTTCGCGACGAAGGCGGCATCCTTGAGCTTCGGGCCCATCACATACAGGCCGTCTTCCAAGGTGGCCACGCCCTGGTCTTCGTAGGGGAAGGTCACCAGCTGGTCGGGCTTGACGCCGGCGTCGATGATCTGCCAGTACTCGTTGTAGATCATCGTCGACACGCAGGCCGCCTGGTTCTGCAGCAGCGGGTCGACGTTGAAGCCCTGCTTCAGCACCTTCACGTCCGGATTTGCGCCGCTGGTCTTCAGGCCCAGCGTGCCCATCCAGCTGAGGAAGGGGTACTCGTTACCGCCGAACCAGACACCCAGTGTCTTGCCCTTGAAGTCCTTCGGCGTGGCCACGCCGCTGCTCTTCTTGCAGGTGAGCATCATGCCGCTGCGGTTGAAGATCTGCGCCACGTTGACCATCGGCACGCCGGCCTCACGTGCCGCCAGCGCGCTGGGCATCCAGTCCACCGTCAAGTCGGCGCCGTTGGCAGCCAGCACCTGCGCCGGCGCGATGTCCGGGCCGCCCGGCTTGATGGTCACGTCCAGGCCGGCTTCCTTGTAGAAGCCCTTGGCGGCGGCCACGTAATAACCGGCGAACTGGGCCTGCGGCAGCCACTTCAGCTGCACGGTGACCTTGTCCTGCGCGGCGGCGGAACCCGCCGCCACCAGCAGCGACAGCAGGAAAGTGATCTTGCGCATCGATTGAACTCCTCGTTGATGGGCCTTGCGGCGGTTTGTCGAATCGGAAACGATCATCATCCCATGCGGATGGACGGGTGCCAGAAGGTGCTGCGCCGCTCGATCCAGCTCAAGGCAGCGTAAAGCAATGATCCTGCCACGGCCGCCACCACGATGGCGGCCCAGACCAGCCCCATGTTCAGCCGCGCGGCTTCGGTGCTGATGCGGAATCCCAGGCCGAGCACCGGCGAGCCGAAGAATTCCGCCACGATGGCACCGATCAAGGCCAATGTCGAGTTGATCTTCAGCGCGTTGAAGATGAAGGGCAGGGCGACAGGAATGCGCAGCGACAGCAGCGTGCGCCAATAACCTGCGCCGTAGCTGCGCATCAGGTCGCGTTCCATGTGGCCGGCCTCGGCCAGGCCGGCAAGCGTGTTGACCAGCATCGGGAAGAAGGTCATCACCACCACCACGGCGGCCTTCGAATGCCAGTCGAAGCCGAACCACATCACCATGATCGGCGCCACGCCGACCAGCGGCACGGTGCTGGCCAGCGCGGCGATGGGCAGCAGGCCGCGCTGCAGGAAGGGGCTGCGGTCGATCAGCACGCCGGTGACGAAACCCAGGCCCGAGCCCAGGGCCAAGCCGATCAACATCGAGTGCAGGACGGTCTGCACGAAGTCGGCCTGCAGCGTCGGTGCGCCCTGCACCAGCGAGGCCCAGACCACCGTGGGCGCCGGCAGCAGCACCTTGGGCACGTCGAATCCCGTCGTCAGCAATTCCCAGAACACCAGCACCCACACGCCAAAGAGCAGCGGCGTGGCAAAGCGCACCTGCCAGCCCTTGGGGTCCCGCGCAGCCAGCCGGCGCAGCGAGACCACGGCCAGCAGCGCCAGCACGGCCAGCAGCACGAAGAAGGCCCAGCGCCACGGGTGTCCGGCCAGCGCCATGCCCACGGGCACCTGCAACGCGGCCCAGGCGGCGAGCGCGCTCATTTCTTGCCTCCCGGGGTCAGTACTTTTTGTGCCCAGGCGACGAGGCCCGTCAGCGCCAGGCCGAGCAGCGCCGACATGAGCAGCGCCGACCAGATCTGCACCGTGTTGCCGTAGTACGAGCCGGTGAGCAGCCGCGCGCCGAGGCCCGCCTGCGCGCCGGTGGGCAGCTCGGCGACGATGGCGCCGACGAGCGCCGCCGCGATGCCCACGCGCAGCGAGGGGAACAGATAGGGCAACGAAGCCGGCACGCGCAGCTTCCAGAAGGTGTGCGCGGGCGACGCGGCATAGGTGTGCAGCAGCTCCAGCTCCATCACGCCGGGCGAGCGCAGCCCCTTGACCAGCGCCACCGCCACCGGAAAGAAGCACAGGTACATCGAGATGATCGACTTCGGGAACACGCCCGTCAGGCCCATGCTGCCCAGGGCCACGATGACGATCGGCGCGATCGCCAGCACCGGCACGGTCTGCGAGGCGATGATCCACGGGAACAGGCTGCGGTCCAGCGTGCGCGAATGCACGATCAAAACCGCCAGCACCAGGCCCAGCAGCGAGCCCATGACGAAGCCGAGCAAGGTGGACGCGGCGGTCACGCCGGTGTGGAAGAGCAGGCTGCGCGGCGAATCGAGCGGCCAGTCGACGATCGAGCGCCACATGTCCAGCGCAATCTGGTGCGGCGCCGGCAGCACCGGGCGCTGCATCGACCACGTCAATGGCAGCAGCTCGGCCAGGCCCCAGCCCGGTTGGTCGGCGAGCACGCGTTCGATGACCTGCGGTGCGTTGAGCCACCCCGCAGCGGCGTACCAGACGATGAGCAACACGCCCAGCACTGTGAGCACCGGCAAGACGTGGGACGCCGACGCAGGCGCCGGCCGTGCGGTGCGCGTCGGCGGCAACGTGGCGGCGGCTTCAGTCGTGCGCATCACGAAGGGCGAGCCGCACGCGGTGCGCGATATCGATGAACTCGGGCGTCTCGCGGATGTCCAGCGTGCGGTTTGCCGGCAGCTTCGACTCGATGACTTCGACGATGCGCCCGGGCCGTGGCGACATGACGACGATGCGCGACGAGAGAAACACGGCCTCGGGAATCGAGTGCGTCACAAAGACCACGGTGCGCCGCTCGTGTTCCCACAGCCGCAGCAACTGCTCGTTGAGCCGGTCGCGGGTGATCTCGTCCAGCGCGCCGAAGGGCTCGTCCATCATCAGCAGCTTCGGCTCGAAGCCCAGCGCGCGCGCGATCGACACACGCTGCTGCATGCCGCCGGACAACTGCCACGGGTACTTGCCTTCGAAGCCCTTCAGCCCGACACGTTCGAGCTGCGTGCGCGCCGTCGCGCGCGCCTGTTCACGCGGCACGCCCTGCACTTCCAACGGCAAGGTGGCGTTGGCGAGCACCGTGCGCCACGGGAACAGGGCCGGCGCCTGGAACACATAACCGTAGGCGCGGGCGAGTCGCGCATCGTGCGAGCTCATGCCGTTGACCTGCACCCCGCCGGATGTCGCCTGCTCCAGGTCGGCGATGACGCGCAGCAGCGTGGTCTTGCCGCAGCCCGACGGGCCGATCAGCGAGATGAATTCGCCCTCGGCGATGTCCAGACTGACACGGTCGAGCGCGATGACCGGCGGCTCGCCCGGGAACATCACCGACATGTCGCGCACCTCGACCACCGGCCTCAGGGCCACCGCGTCGTCCACAGGCTTCACGGCGCCCCCCACGCGACTGCGGCGCTGCCCGGCCGGCAGTCTTCATGCTCGCGCGGGGTTGTTCGGATGCGTGGTCCAGTTGGCGTACTCGCCCGACACCACCAGCCAGTGCGCTTGTCCACCTGCCCGGGCTGCAGAGGCTGCAGGGTGATGCAGTTCGGCACCGGGCAGATCGACACGCACAGGTTGCAGCCCACACATTCCTCGTCGATGACCTCGAAGTGGCGCATGCCGTTCTTCGTCGCGCGGATGGCCTGGTGCGAGGTGTCCTCGCACACCACATGGCAACGCCCGCACTGGATGCACAGGTCCTGGTCGATGACGGCCTTGTCGATGTGGTTCAGGTTGAGCTGGTTCCAGTTGACGATGCTGGGCACGGCCAGGCCGACCATGTCGGCCACGCTGGCATGGCCCTGTTCGTCCATGAAGTTCGACAGGCCGTCGCACAGGTCCTGCACGATCTTGAAGCCGTACACCATGGCGGCGGTGCAGACCTGCACGTTGCCGGCGCCCAGGGCGATGAACTCGGCCGCGTCGCGCCAGGTGGTGATGCCGCCGATGCCGCTGATCGGCAATCCCGCGGTGGCCGCATCGCGCGCGATCTCGGCCACCATGGCCAGCGAGATCGGCTTCACCGCCGGGCCGCAGTAGCCACCGTGCGAGCCCAGCCCGCCGACGCTCGGGTTGATGCGCATGCGCTGCAGGTCCACGCTCATCACCGAGTTGATGGTGTTGATCAGGCTCACCGCATCGGCGCCGCCGGCCTTGGCGGCACGCGCCGGATGGCGGATGTCGGTGATGTTCGGCGTCAGCTTCACGATCACCGGCAGCTTCGTGTAGTGCTTGCACCAGCGCGCCACCATCTCGATGTATTCCGGCACCTGGCCGACGGCCGAGCCCATGCCGCGCTCGCTCATGCCGTGCGGGCAGCCGAAGTTCAGCTCGACGCCGTCGCAGCCGGTGTCCTCGACCATCGGCAGGATCGACTTCCACGCGCCTTCTTCGCACGGCACCATGATCGACACGACCAGCGCGCGCTCCGGCCAGTCGCGCTTGACCTGGCGGATCTCGGCCAGGTTGGTCTGCAGCGGCCGGTCGGTGATGAGCTCGATGTTGTTGAAGCCGATGACACGCCGCGCGTCGGCATGCAGCGCCTCGTAGCGCGGGCCGTTGACGTTGACGATCGGCGGGCCTTCTTCGCCCAGCGTCTTCCAGACCACGCCGCCCCAGCCGGCTTCGAAGGCGCGATTCACGTTGTAGGCCTTGTCGGTGGGCGGCGCGCTCGCCAGCCAGAAGGGGTTCGGGCTCTTGATGCCCACGAAGCTGCTGCTCAAGTCGGCCATGGCCTTCTCCCTCAGGTACGCAGGACACGGTCGATGGCGATGGCCGCCACCTTGCCATGCTCGACCGCTTCGACGGTCAGGTCGCGGCCACCGAATCGGCAGTCGCCGCCGGCCCAGATCTTCGGGTGGGACGTCAGGCCGGACGCGTCGGTGCGGATGCGCCCGCCTTCCAGGTCCAGCTCCAAGCCCAGCGGCGCCGGCACGAAGCTCTGGCCGATGGCCTTGAGCACCACATCGGCGTCGACGACCACGTCTTCGCCGGTCTGCACCAGCCGGTCGCCGTCGAGCCGGGTGCGCGCGAAGCCGCATGCCCCGCACCTGACCGCCTTGATGCAGCACTTCCTTCGGCGCCAGCCAATGGCGGATGCGCACGCCATGGGTCTTCGCCCATTGCTGCTCGTAGCCCGACGCCGACAAGCCCTCGGGCCCGCGCCGATAGACCATCGTCACCTCTTCGGCGCCGAGCAAGCGGCTCTGCACGGCCGCATCCACGGCCGTCATGCCACCGCCGATGACCAGCACACGCCGGCCGACCGGTACTGAAGCCGGCGTGGCCGCCTGGCGCAGCTCGGCGATGAAGTCCACCGCCGCGCGAGTCGGTGCGTCGGGCGGCTCGGCGATGCCGATGGCGTTCACGCCGGCCAGGCCCAGGCCCAGGAAGACCGCGTCGAAGTCGCGCACCAGCGCATCCAGGAAGATGTCCCGGCCCAGACAGTGCCGCGTTTTCACCTCGATGCCACCGATGGACAGCAGCCAGTCGATTTCCTTCTGTGCAAAGCCATCGACCGTCTTGTAGGTCGCCAGTCCGTATTCGTTCAGCCCACCGAGTTTGGGCTTGTCGTCGTAGAGCAGCACGGCGTGGCCGAGCATGGCCAGCCGGTGCGCACAGGCCAGCCCGGCCGGACCGGCGCCGACCACCGCCACGCGCTTGCCGCTGGCCGCCGCGCGCGTGAACAAGGGCTTTGACGCATCGGCGAAATAGGCGTCGGTGGCATGGCGCTGCAGCGCGCCGATTTCCACAGGCTTGTCTTCCTGCGTGTTGCGCACGCAGGCCTGTTCGCACAGCACCTCGGTCGGGCAGACCCGCGCGCACATGCCGCCGAGGATGTTCTCTTCCAGGATGCCGTGCGCCGCGCCGCGCAGGTTGCCCTGAGCGATGCGGGCAATGAAGCTCGGGATGTCGATGCCGGTCGGGCAGGCCGTGGTGCACGGCGCGTCGAAGCAGTAGTAACAGCGCTCGGCTTCCAGCAGGGCCTGCACCGCACTCAGCGGCGGGTGCGCGTCGGCGAAGTTGTGCGCGTAGTCGGCCAGCGACAGCCGGCCACAGGCGACATCCGGCAAGGCGGGCAGGGGGTTTGGGGAGCTCATGGGCGAATCCTTCGAGACGGTGCGGGCAGTCGCCGAGACGCCCCTTTTTACCACCCGAAATAATAGGGTCCACGCTGCCAAGCAGTTTCGGTGCCGACCCTAGAATCGCTCGCGCAGTTCCCTCCTTCCTTGCGGCCGCAATGGCTGCGCGATGCATGAAGCTTTCCTCCATTTCCGCGCTGTCGCCGCTGGACGGCCGTTATGCCGCCAAGGTGGCCGCGTTGCGCCCGCTGCTCAGCGAATTCGGCCTGATGCGCAGGCGCGTGCAGGTCGAGGTGGAGTGGTTCATCGCGCTGTCCGACGCCGGGTTCAAGGAGTTCAAGCCACTGGGCAAAGCGGCGCGCGCCAAGCTGCGCCGCCGCGTGGCGGCTTTCGGCGAGGCCGATGCGCTGGCCATCAAGGACATCGAGAAGACCACCAACCACGACGTCAAGGCGGTCGAATACTGGCTCAAGGCCGGTTTCGAAGGCGATGCCGAATTGCTGGCGGCGGCCGAGTTCGTGCACTTCGCCTGCACCAGCGAGGACATCAACAACACCAGCCACGCGTTGATGCTGCAAAGCGCGCGCAGCGAGGTCATGCTGCCGGCGCTGGATGCCCTCATCGCCAAGCTGCGCGCCATGGCCCATGCGCTGGCCGACACGCCGATGCTCAGCCGCACCCACGGCCAGAGCGCCAGCCCCACGACGCTGGGCAAGGAGTTGGCCAACGTCGTCGCGCGGCTCGTCACGGCCCGGGCGCGCATCGCGGCGGTGCCGCTGCTGGCCAAGATGAACGGCGCGGTCGGCAACTACAACGCGCATCTGGCGGCCTACCCGAATGTCGATTGGGAGGCCTTCAGCCGCAAGGTGGTGGAAAAGCGCCTGGGCCTCGTGCTCAACGCGCACACCATCCAGATCGAGCCGCACGACTACATGGCCGAGCTCTTCGATGCCTTCGCGCGCGCCGACACCATCCTCATCGACCTGGCGCGCGACGTCTGGGGCTACGTCAGCCTGGGTTATTTCAAGCAGCGCCTGAAGGAAGGCGAGATCGGCAGCAGCACCATGCCGCACAAGGTCAATCCGATCGACTTCGAGAACGCCGAAGGCAACTTCGGCCTGGCCAATGCGCTGTTCACGCACCTGAGCGCCAAACTGCCGATCAGCCGCTTCCAGCGCGATCTGACGGACAGCACCGTGCTGCGCAACATGGGCGTGGCCTTGGGTTATGCGCTGCTCGGCTACGACAGTCTGCAGCGTGGGCTGGACAAGCTGGAAGTGAATCACGCCGCGTTGGCCGCCGACCTCGATGGCGCGTGGGAGGTGCTGGCCGAAGCCGTGCAGACGGCGATGCGCCGCCACGGCCTGCCCAACCCCTATGAGCAGCTGAAGAAGATGACACGCGGCAAGGCGATCACCGCGACGTCGATGCGCAAGTTCATCGCCGCGCTGGCCATTCCGCCTGCCGACAAGCAGCGCCTGCTGGCGATGACGCCGGCCAGCTACACCGGCATGGCGGGTGCACTGGCGCGGCGCATCTAGCGAGCCGGCCTTGGACTTCCACCACGCGTTGCGCCAGGCGCAAGCACAGAACGACTCCATGCTGTGTGTCGGCCTGGACCCGGAGCCGGCGCGCTTTCCCGGTGCGTGGCAGGGCGATGCCTCGCGCATCTTCGATTTCTGCGCGGCCATCGTCGATGCGACCAAGGACCTGGTCTGCGCCTTCAAGCCGCAGATTGCGTACTTCGCCGCGTACCGCGCCGAGGCGCAGCTCGAACAGCTCATCGCGCACATCCACCGCGTCGCGCCGCAGGTGCCGGTGATCCTGGACGCCAAGCGCGGCGACATCGGCGCGACTGCCGAGATGTACGCCCGCGAAGCTTTCCAGCGCTACCAGGCGGACGCGTTGACCTTGTCGCCCTTCATGGGCTTCGATTCGATCGAGCCCTACCTGCGCCACGCCGGCAAGGGCCTGATCCTGCTGTGCCGCACATCGAATGCCGGCGGCAGCGATCTGCAGGCGCAGCGGCTGGACAGCGGCGAGCTGCTCTACGAGCACATTGCGCGGCTCGCGGCGGGAGCGTGGAACCGCGGTGGCCAGCTCGGCCTGGTGGTCGGCGCCACCTTTCCGGCGGAAATTGCGCGCGTGCGTGAGCTGGCGCCGAGCCTGCCGCTGCTCATCCCCGGCATCGGCGCGCAGGGCGGCGACGCCGCGGCGACCGTGCAGGCCGCATGGCGCGGTGGGTCGAATCCGGCGCCGATCATCGTCAGCTCCTCGCGCGCCGTGCTCTATGCCTCGGCGGGCGCGGACTTCGGCGAAGCGGCGCGCCGCGTGGCGCGCTCGACACAGCAGCAGCTGAACGCGGCACGCGGCGTGAACTGATACCCCTTGGCGGGGAAAACGAGGCTGCACGGGGGGCGCCTTGGCGCGAAACTCGCACACCTGCACAAGACGTTGGCCCGGACCTCCTATGGGTCATGACGCGCGCATTGGCCCCATCACCCCCAGCCATGGTCGACGACGCCGAACCCCATCGCGCGGTTCGCCACATCATCACGCGCCAGTTCTTCGGTGCGGCGGCAGCGCTGGCGCTGGGCGTGGCGCTGATGTTCGTGCTCGTGCCGCCCGACACGGCGGGTGTGGCGCGTTGGCCGCTGGTGCTGGCCTTTGCCGCACTGGGTGCGTTGGCCGCGACGTCGATGCGCGCCGGTGTCACCCGCATGGAGGACATGGTGGCGCTGGTGGTCATCGTCGCCATCGCCGTCATCACCCTGGCCGTGACGCTGCTCGACTGGGGCATCGCCGGTCCGGGCATCGGTTTCTTCGGCCTGATGACCTGCATGGTGTGCGCGGTGGCCGGCCTGCGCCTGGGCCTGGTGGTGGCGGTGCTGTGCGCCGCGGCCGTGCTGGGACTGGCCTATGCGCAGCACCGCCAATGGCTGCCCGCCCTGAACGCGCCGATGTCGACGCAGAACCTGGGGCTGCGGGCGCTGATCCATGTCTTCGTCATCGCCACCGGCCTGGCCGGCGGGCTGCTGGTGTCGCGCGTGGTGTCGCGCTACGTCAGCTCGGCGGAAGAGCGTGAGCAGCGCTTTCGCGGCCTGCTCAGCATCGCCGCCGATGCGTACTGGGAAATCGACGATCAATACCGGCTGGTGACCTTCAAGCAGCAGGGGCGCGCCATCGGCTCGATGGGCCTGGCCAGCGCCATCGGCCGCGTGCCCTGGGAGGTACCGGAGTTCAGCCTCGACGAGGACACGCTCGACCTGCTGCGCGCACATATCGAGGCACGCGAGCCCTTCCGCGACCTGCCGGTGCAATGGCTGGGTGTGCCCGGCCAGGTGCGCCACTTCCTGATGAGCGGCGAGCCGCGGCAGTCGGCGCAGGCGGCGTTCCAGGGTTATTGGGGCGTGGCCCGCGACGTCAGTGGCGACGTGCAGGCGCGCCAGGCCCTGCTGGCCACCGAGTCGCGCTACCTGGAACTGTTCACGCGCATTCCCACGCCGCTGGTGCTGCACGCCCAGGCGCGCGTGCTCGACGCCAACCCGGCGGCGCTGGACATGTTCGGCTTCAACGACCTGCAGTCGATGATCGGGCAGGATCTGCTGAGCGTGTACGAGGGCGGCGACTCGCGCGAACGCGCGCGCCGGCGCATCGAGTCGCTGCAGGACATGCGTGCCGGCGAGGCGTTGCCGGTGGCGGAGTTCCGGCTCGTCGGCCATGAGGGGCGGCGCATCGTCGTGCGCGCCACGGGTGTGCGTGTCGACGCGCATGGCGCACCGGCCGGTGCTGTCGATCTTCGTCGACGACACCGAGCGCAAGAAGGCCGAGGACGCCGTGCGCCGCTCCGAGGCCATGCTCTCGCATCTGGTGGCGACGAGCCCGGACGTGATCACGCTGACCGACATGCAGACCGGCCGCTATGCGATGGTGAACCGCACCTTCGAGCGCCAGACCGGCTACAGCGCGCACGAGGTGGTGGGCCGCAACGCGCTCGAACTCGGCATCTGGCGCCGGCCCCAGGACCGCGAGCGTTTTGAAGCCGCCATTCGCGACCAGGCTCAGGTGCAGGACATGCCCACCGAGTTCTGCACCAAATCCGGCGCGACGCTGTCGATGCTGGTGTCGGGCGCACGCTTTGCGATGGACCGGCGCGAATACCTGGTCATCAACGCGCGCGACGTGACCGAAAGCGAACGCGCCCGGCTGGAACGCGAGGCGATCCTGCAAAACGCCTCGATCGGCATCGCTGTCACACGCGACCAGCGCTTCGTGCTCACCAACCCGCGCTTCGAGCAGATGTACGGCTGCGCGCCGGGCGGTTTGATCGGCCAGAGCGGTCGCGTGGTCTGGGACAGCGACGAGGACTATGCCCGCATCGGCGCCGCGCTCGGGCCGGCGCTGGCGCGCGGCGAAGCGGCAGAGATCGAGACCTCGACGCGACGCCTCGACGGCAGCACCTTCCTGGCCCGCGTCACCGGCAAGGCCATCGATCCGACCCATCCGGCCAAGGGCGGCACGATCTGGATCGTCGACGACATCACCGACCGGCGCCAGGTGGAGCAGGCACTGGCCCGTGCACGCGACGCAGCCGAGGCCGCCAACCGTGCCAAGAGCGCCTTCCTGGCCAACACCAGCCACGAGCTGCGCACGCCGCTGAACGGCCTGCTCGGCCTCGCGCGGCTGGCCAATCTGCCCGATACCGGCGCGCAGCGGCGGCAACAGTACCTGGAGCAGATCGGCGACACCGCACAGGCCCTGTCGGCGATCATTTCCGACATCCTCGATCTGTCGAAGATCGAAGCCGGCAAGCTCGAGCTCGAAACCGTGGCCTTCGACCTGGGCGAGTTGCTTCGCCTGCAGCAGCGCGCCTACGCCACGCTGGCGGAACCGCGGCCGATTGCACTGCGCCTGGACATCGGGCCGGGCGTGGCCGGCATGGTGCGCGGCGACCCGCTGCGCACGCGGCAGATTCTCAGCAATTACCTCAGCAATGCGCTGAAGTTCATCGACCAGGGCGAAGTGCGGCTGCGCGCGCTGCGCCTGGACGCGCAGCGTGTGCGCTTCGAGGTGCACGACACCGGCCCGGGCATCGACGCCGACACGCAGGCGCGACTGTTCCGCCCTTTCACCCAGGCCGACGAATCGACCACACGCCGCTTTGGCGGCACCGGCCTGGGCCTGTCCATCTGCCGCGAGCTGGCCACGTTGATGGGCGGCGAGGTCGGCGTGGAAAGCCGCACGGGCGAAGGCAGCTGCTTCTGGGCCGAGCTGCCCTTGCCGGCCACGCTGGCCTTGGCGCAGCCTGCGGCCGCCCCGGCCGACGGCTCCTTGCGTGGCGCCTGGGTGCTGATGGTCGAGGACAACCCGGTGAACATGCTCATCGCCGTGGCCCTGCTCGAACAATGGGGCGTGCGTGTCGAGCAGGCCAGCGACGGCCAGCAGGCGGTGGCGGCGGTGCAGCGTTGCGCGGCGCAGGGCCTGATGTTCGACGCGGTGCTGATGGACGTGCAGATGCCGCTGATGAGTGGCCATCAAGCCACGCGCGTGTTGCGCCAGTCGTACAGCGCCGACAAGCTGCCGATCATCGCCTTGACCGCTGCGGCGCTGGTGACCGAGCGCGAGCAGGCGCTGACCGCCGGGATGAACGATTTCCTCACCAAGCCGATCGATGCGCAACGCCTGCACCAGGCCTTGACGCGCTGGATCGCGCCGCGCCGACCGGGCCTGGGTGCCTGACGCGCCACTGTAGACGCTGGCGTTGCGGCTTGGCCGCGGCAGTGGGTGCGTTGGCCTTCAGGGCCATGTCTTGTGTTAGCTTCGCGCGGTTTCGACAATAACGAGCTTCGCGAGGAGAAGAACCATGCGCATCGGCGTTCCGAGGGAAACCGCAGCTGGCGAGAAGCGGGTCGCGACCGTGCCCGAGGTGGTGGAAAAGCTGATCAAGCTGGGTTTCACCGTGGCCGTGGAAAGCGGCGCGGGCGACGCTGCGAACTTTGCCGACGACACCTACCGCGCGGCCGGTGCCGAGGTGCTGCCGACGGCGGCCGAGGTCTGGGCCGGCTCGGACATCGTCTTCAGGGCGCGCGTGCCGAGCCCGCACGAGGTGAGCCTGCTGCGCGAAGGTGGCACGCTGATCGGCTTCATCTGGCCGGCGCAGAACCCCGAGCTGATGCAGCAGCTGGCGGCGCGCAAGGCCACGGTGCTGGCCATCGACTGCCTGCCGCGCCAGTTGAGCCGCGCGCAGAAGATGGACGCCCTGACCTCGATGGCCGGTGTCAGCGGCTACCGCGCCGTGGTCGAAGCGGCCAACGCCTTCGGCCGCTTCTTCAACGGCCAGATCACCGCCGCCGGCAAGATCCCGCCGGCCAAGGTGTTCATCGCCGGGGCCGGCGTGGCCGGGCTGGCAGCCATCGGCACGGCCGCCAACCTGGGCGCCATCGTGCGCGCCAACGACACGCGCGCCGAGGTCGCCGACCAGGTGGTGTCGCTGGGCGGCGAATTCGTCAAGGTCGATTACGAGGAAGAAGGCTCGGGCGGCGGCGGTTACGCCAAGGTCATGAGCGAAGGCTTCCTGGCCGCGCAACGCGAGATGTACGCAAAGCAGGCGCGTGAGGTGGACATCATCATCACCACCGCGCTGATCCCGGGCAAACCGGCGCCGAAGCTGATCACCGCCGAGATGGTGAAGAGCATGAAGCCGGGCAGTGTCATCGTCGACATGGCGGCCGAGCAGGGCGGCAACTGCGAACTCACCGAACCCGGTCAGGCCGTGGTCAAGCACGGCGTCACCATCATCGGCTACACCGACCTGGTCAGCCGGCTGGCCAGACAGAGCTCGACGCTGTACTCGAACAACCTGCTGCGCCTGACCGAAGAGCTGTGCAAGACCAAGGACGGTGTCATCGACGTCAACATGGACGACGACGCCATCCGCGGCCTGACCGTGATCAAGGACGGCAGCATCACCTGGCCGCCGCCGCCACTGAAGCTGCCGGCCCCGCCCGCGCCCAAGGCGGCTGCCGCGGCCATGCCGGCGGCGAAGAAGGGTCATGGCCACGGCGCCGCCGAGCCGATGTCGGTCAAATCCCTGGCCATCGTGTTCGGCCTGGGCGCGCTGGCCTTCCTGCTCGTCGGCCACTACGCGCCGGCCAGTTTCCTGGCGCACTTCACCGTCTTCGTGCTGGCCTGCTTCATCGGCTACATGGTGGTGTGGAACGTGACACCGGCACTGCACACGCCGCTGATGAGCGTGACCAACGCCATCTCGTCGATCATCGCCATCGGTGCGCTGGTGCAGGTGGCGCCGCCGCTGTCCGATGCGGCCTCTGCGGACAGGCCGAACACGCTGATCCTGGGCCTCGCGGTGCTGGCACTGGTGCTGACGGCTGTCAACATGTTCGGCGGTTTCGCGGTGACGCGGCGCATGCTGGCGATGTTCCGCAAGTGACCAGGAGGCAAAGATCATGACTGCAGGCCTGGCCACCGTCGCCTACATCGGCGCCACCATTCTCTTCATCCTCAGCTTGGGCGGGCTGTCCAACCCCGAGACCGCGCGCCGCGGCAACCTCTTCGGCATGGTCGGCATGGCCATCGCCGTGCTGGCCACGATCCTGGGGCCGCGCGTCTCGCCGGCCGGTGTTCCGTGGATCATCGGCGCGCTCGTCGTCGGCGGCTCGGTCGGCCTCTATGCAGCCAAGAAGGTGCAGATGACGCAGATGCCCGAGCTGGTGGCGCTGATGCACAGCCTGGTCGGCCTGGCCGCCTGCCTGGTGGGCTTTGCCAGCTACATCGACACCTCGGTGCAGTACAGCGGGGCCGAGAAGACGATCCATGAGGTCGAGATCTACATCGGCATCCTCATCGGTGCGGTCACTTTCTCGGGCTCGGTCATCGCCTTCGGCAAGCTGTCGGGCAAGATCGGCGGCAAGCCGCTGCTGCTGCCCGGGCGGCACTGGATGAACCTGGCGGGGCTGATCATCGTGATCTGGTTCGCCCGCGTGTTCGTGCAGGCCGAAAGCATCGGCGGCGGCATGTTCCCGCTGCTGGTGATGACGCTGATCGCGCTGCTCTTCGGTGTGCACATGGTCATGGCCATCGGCGGCGCCGACATGCCGGTGGTCGTCTCCATGCTCAACAGCTACTCGGGCTGGGCCGCGGCCGCCACCGGCTTCATGCTCAGCAACGACCTGCTGATCGTGGTCGGCGCACTGGTCGGCTCGTCGGGTGCGATCCTGAGCTACATCATGTGCCGGGCGATGAACCGCAACTTCATCAGCGTCATTGCCGGCGGCTTCGGCACCGGCGGCGGCGCGCCTGCGGCTGCAGGCGGCGCGCAGCCGGCCGGCGAGGTGGCGCCGATCGCCGCGCTGGAAACGGCCGAGCTGCTGCGCGAGGCCAAGAACGTGATCATCGTGCCGGGCTACGGCATGGCAGTGGCGCAGGCCGCAGCACACGGTGTTCGAGATCACCAAGCTGCTGCGCGACAAGGGCGTCAATGTGCGCTTCGGCATCCACCCGGTGGCCGGCCGCATGCCCGGGCACATGAACGTGCTGCTGGCCGAAGCCAAGGTGCCCTACGACATCGTCATGGAGATGGACGAGATCAACGAGGACTTCCCGAAGACCGATGTCACGATGGTCATCGGTGCCAACGACATCGTCAACCCGGCGGCGCAGGACGACCCGGCGAGCCCGATCGCCGGCATGCCGGTGCTGGAGGTGTGGAAGGCCAAGACCAGCATCGTCATGAAACGCAGCATGGCCAGCGGCTACGCCGGGGTGGACAACCCGCTGTTCTACAAGGACAACAACCGCATGCTCTTCGGCGACGCGAAGAAGATGCTGGACGAGGTGCTGGTGGCACTGAGGGGCTGAGCGCGGCGCATTCCTGGTGCCCGGGGCGCGCTCGTGCGCCCTGAGTTTCTAGGCGCACGACTCCAGCCCCGGCCGCAGGTTCTGGTTCACACTGGCGGGATGCCGAACGACACCACCGCGCCGCGCCAGACGCGCGAAGCACGCCTGACCCGTTCCTTGAGCGCTGCGCTGCGGCAGCAGCGCCAGGCGCATCTGGCCCATCCGCTGCCCACGCTGGCCGAGCGCAAGGCCGACCTGCTGCAGCTGCGCCGCTACATCCTCGACCACCAGGAAGCGATCTGCGACGCCATCAGCGCCGACTACGGCCACCGCTCGCGCCACGAGACGATGTTGATGGAGCTGATGCCGGTGATCAGCGACATCCAGGTCACGCTCAAGCACCTGGGCCGCTGGATGCAGCCGCAAAAGCGCGCCATCGACCGCAAGATCTTCGGCCTGGCCTCCAACCGCGTGATCCCGCAGCCGCTGGGCGTGGTCGGCGTGATCGTGCCCTGGAACTTTCCGATCAACCTGAGCTTCCTGCCGCTGGTGGCCATCTTTGCCGCCGGCAACCGCGCGATGGTGAAGATGAGCGAGAACTCGCGCCATCTCGCCAAGCTGCTGATGGCGACGCTGCCGGACTACTTCCCGCCCGAGAAGCTGCGGGTCTTCGACGACAGCGGCGGCGTGGGCATCGCGTTCTCGCAGCTGGCCTTCGACCACCTGCTGTTCACCGGCTCCAGCGGCACCGGCCGCGCGGTGATGGCGGCGGCCGCGCGAAACCTGTGCCCGGTGACGCTGGAGCTCGGCGGCAAGTCGCCCGCCATCGTGTGCGACGACTTTGCGCTGCGCACCGCCGCCGAGCGCATCCTGTACGTCAAGTGCCTGAACGCCGGCCAGGTGTGCACGACGGTGGACCATGTCTACCTGCCGCGCGCCAGCCTGCCGGAATTCGTGCGGCTGGCGCGCGAGATCGTGCCGCAGCGTTACCCGTCGCTGGCCTCGGCCGACTACACCTCGATGGTCAGCCGCCAGGCCTTCGACCGCCTGGTGCACGCGATGGACGAGGCGCGCGCGCGCGGCGCCACGCTGGTGCCGCTGATCGACGGGCCGGCGCTGGACCGCAAGTCGCGCAAGATCGCGCCGCACCTGCTGCTGGATGCGCCCGAGGATTGCGAATTGATGGCGCGCGAGATCTTCGGCCCCGTCCTGCCGCTGATCGCCTACGACGATCTGGACGAGGCCATCGCGCGCATCAATGCCGGGCCGCGCCCGCTGGCGCTGTACCCCTTCAGCCACCGCCGCCGCACGCTGGACCACATCGTCACGCACGTCATGTCCGGCGGGGTGTCGATCAACGACGCCTTGCTGCACGTGGGCCAGCACGACCTGCCCTTCGGCGGCGTCGGCGAATCGGGCATGGGCCACTACCACGGGCGCGAGGGCTTCGACAACTTCTCCAAGCTGCGCCCGGTGTTCCACCAGGCGCGCATGTCCAGCGTCAGCCTGCTGGCGCCACCCTACGGGCCGCTGGTGGACCGCATGCTCAAGCTGCTGGTACGCTGAGGCAGTGCCGCTGTCGCGGCTGAGCCTGGGTTCCCTCACCCCATCGTCAAAAGGGATCTCGATGAACCCCTTCGCCATGCCCGGTGCGCCTGCGCACGATGCCGGCGACGACGCCCTTCACCGCACCCGGCTGGTTCAGCGTGCCGCTGCTGGCCGCGCTGCATGTCGCCATCATCGTCGCCAGCAACTACCTCGTGCAGTGGCCGGTGCAGCTGTTCGGCGTGCTGACGACCTGGGGCGCGTTCACCTTTCCGCTGGTGTTCGTGGCCACCGACCTGACGGTGCGCCTGCTCGGCGCGCGCGCGGCCCGCGGCGTCGTCGCGCGGGTCATGCTGCCGGCGCTGCTGGTGTCGTATGCGGTGTCGGTGCTGTTCCAGGAAGGGCGCTTCGCCGGCTGGCACGCGCTGGGCGAGTTCAACCTGTTCGTCGCGCGCATCGCGCTGGCCAGCTTCGTGGCCTATGCCGCCGGCCAGCTGCTCGACATCGCGGTGTTCGGGCGGCTGCGGCGCCGGCAGCCCTGGTGGCTGGCGCCGGCCGCATCGACGGTGCTCGGCAGCGCGCTCGACACGGCGCTGTTCTTCGCCGTCGCCTTCCACCGCAGCAGCGACGCCTTCATGGCCGAACACTGGGTGTCGATCGCGCTGGTCGACTACGCGGCCAAGCTGGTGATCAGCCTGCTGGCCTTCGTGCCGCTGTACCGGCTGCTGCTCGAGCACCTGGCGCGGCCGCTGCTGCCGGCTCGCCGCGCAGCCTGACGCGCAGCGCTGCGGCTTGCGGCGCCTTCGGACGAGCCGGGCATCCTGCGAGCAAATCGCCGAGGTGATGCGACAGGCCGTCGCGCCTGTCGTGGTTTCAGCGCCGGCGCAGCCAGCGCGCCACCGGCCACAGCCAGATCAGCAGCACCAACGCACCCAGCGTGCCGGCGATCGGCCGCTCGAAGAAGACCAGGAAGTTGCCGTCGGACTTGATCAGGCTGCTGAAGAAGTGCTCTTCCAGCATCGTGCCCAGCACCACGCCCAGGATGGTGGGTGCCACCGGGAAGCCCCAGCGCTCCATGCAGAAGCCGACGATGCCGGCGATGAGCATGATGATCACGCCGAACATGCTGTTGTTGATGGCGAAGCTGCCGACCACGCAGAACAGCAGGATCAGCGGCATCAGCACGCTCGCCGGGATGTGCAGGATGCGCTTGGCCGCCTTGATCGCCATCCAGCCCAGCGGCAGCATCAGCAGCTGCGCCAGGAAGAAGACGATGAACACCGCATAGATGTTCTGCGGGTTGTTGACGAACAGCGTCGGCCCCGGGTTCATGCCCTTGAGATACAGCACGCCGATGGCGATGGCGGTGATCGAGTCGCCCGGGATGCCGAACACCAGCGCCGGGATCCACGCGCCGCCGAGGGCCGAGTTGTTGGCCGCGCCCGATTCGACGATGCCTTCGACATGGCCGGTGCCGAACTTCTCGGGCTCCTTGGAAAAGCGCTTCGAGGTGGCATAGGCCATCCAGGCGGCGATGTCGGCGCCGGCGCCCGGCAGCGCGCCCACCAGGGTGCCCAGCGCCGAGCCGCGGAACAGCTGCACCGGGTACTTCTTGATCAGCGTCCACATGCCGGCGAAGACGTTGCCGAAAGGGCGGTCGGTGGCCATCACCGGCTTGGCCACCACGGCGGCGTAGCGCAGGATCTCGGACACCGCGAACATGCCGATCATCAGCGGGATCAGCGAGATGCCGCCCATCATCTCGGCATTGCCGAAGGTGTAGCGCGGCGCGCCGGCCGGGTTCTCCAGCCCGACCACGGAGATCAGCAGCCCGATGAGCAGCGAGACGATGCCCTTCACCGGGTCCTTGCCGGCGATGAAGATGGCGCAGGTGAAGCCCAGCATCACCAGCCAGAAGTACTCGAAGGAGCTGAAGTTCAGCGCCACCTCGGCCAGCGACGGCGCGGCCAGCGACCAGCACCAGCACGCCGAAGATGCCGCCCAGCACCGAGAACACCAGCCCGGCGCCCAGGGCGGTCTCGGCCTGGCCCTTGCGCGTCATCAGGTAGGCCTCGTCGGCATAGGCGGCCGAGGCCGGCGTGCCCGGCATGCGCAGCAGCGCGGCCGGGATGTCGCCGGAGAAGATGGCCATCGCGGTGGCGGTGACGATGGCCGCCACCGCCGGCACGGGCGGCATGAAAAAGGTCACCGGCACCAGCAGCGCGGTGGCCATGGTGGCCGTCAACCCGGGGATCGCGCCGACGAACAGCCCGTAGGCGGCTGACAGCACGATCACCAGCAGCACATAGGGCTCGAAGACCAGGCCAAAAGCGGTGGCGACGGCGTCCATCAGAGGATCGTGCCCATCGTCAATAGAACGGTGTCAGCGGGCCCCAGGGCAGGGGCACACGCAGCAGCTTGTAGAAGGCGAAGTGCACCACCAGCGTGCCGCCTATGGCACACAGCACGGCCGTCTTCCAGCGCACACGCAGCGCCAGGAACACGGCCATCAGGCACAGCGGCGCGACGAACAGGAAGCCGATGCGTTCGGCGAGGAAGATGTAGGCCAACACGGCGCCGACGATGACCACGGCGCTGCCGAAGTGCTCTTCGACCTCAACGGCAGGCGACTGCTCGGCATAGGCGCGGCCGCGGAAGCTGCGCACCACCAGGGCCAGCGCCGCACAGCAGCAGGCCGCTGCCGATGATCATCGGCAGGAAGGCCGCGCCGAGCTTCTGGCCGGGTACGTTCGGGAAGGCGCTGGCGCTCCAGAGCACGGCCAGCGCCAGCACGGCGAGGCCGACCCCGACCCATCGATCGACGCGCCGCACGCGCTACTTGGCGATACCCACGGCCGTCATGATCTTCTTCATGTCGGCGTCGCCCTTGGCCATGAAGGTGGCGAATTCCTGCGAATTGCCCCACAGCACGCCAAAGCCGCGCTGGGTCATGAAGTCCTTGTATTCCTTGCTGTCGTAGGCCTTCTTCACCGAGGCCTCGAGCTTGGCCTGCACGTCGGCCGGCAGGCCCTTCGGCGCGGCGATGCCGCGCCACGCGCCGGTGGCCCAGTTCGAGCCGGTGGCCTCCTTCAGCGTCGGCACGTCGGGGAACAACGCGGAGCGCTTGGCGTCCATCACGGTCAGCGAGCGCACCTTGCCGGCTTCGATCAGCGCACGCGCCTCGGGCAGCGAGCAGGGCACGAACTCCACGCCGCCGGCGGCCAGGTCCTGCAGGCCCGGGGCCGCGCCGTTGCTCGGCACCCAGGGCACGCTGGCCGGGTCGATCTTCAGGTCGCTGAGCATGCCGGCCAAGGCCAGATGCCAGATGCCGCCCTGGCCGGTGCCCGAGGCCTTGAACTTGCCTGGCGGCGCGGCCTTGATCGCGGCGAGCACGTCGTTCATGTTCTTGTAGGGCGAATCGCCGCGCACCTGGAAGCCGGCCGGGTCGAGGTTGACCAGCGCGATCGGCGTGTAGCTGGTCGGGTTCAGCTCGGTCAGCTTCTGGTGATGCATCATCGTGATCTCCACGGTGATCATGCCGACGGTGTAGCCGTCGGGCGCGGCCGAGGCGATGGCCGAATGGCCGACCACGCCCGATCCACCGGTGCGGTTGACCACGTTGACGGGCTGGCCCAGGTCCTTTTCCATCAGGCTGGCGATGAAGCGCGCCACCGCGTCGGTGCCGCCGCCTGCGCCCCAGGGCACGACCATGGTCAGCGGGCGGTTCGGGTATTGCGCGAAGGCGCTGGCGCTTATGCACAGGGCCGCGACGGCAAGCACGGCACGCAAGGGTTGCATCAGGCGAATCATCGTGACTCCAAAGGTTGTGTCAGGGAAGCGGACCGCATTCGGACCAGCGCAGGATTTGGCATTGCCGACGCGCTGCCGACAACGCGGGGAAACCCCCTGAAAGGGGGTTTGCCAAGCTCCTCGCAGAGGCATTCACCCAGCCATTGCATGACCCGGCTCGCTATCGAATCCCCTGATGCCTTGCCTGTCAGCCAGCCGTCAGAATCGACTCACGCACCCGAAAGAGCATGGATGGAGAAGATCTGGTTGACACACTACCCCGCCGGCGTGCCGGCGCAGGTAAAGACCGATCTGTACCCCTCGCTGGTGGCACTTCTGGAGCACGGCTTTCGCAGGCACCGTGCCTTGCCGGCCTACAAGTACATGGGGCGCAGCTACAGCTTTGCGCGCATCGACGAGGACTCGCTAGCGCTGGCGGCATACCTGCAGTCGCTGGGCATGGCGCGCGGCGATCGCGTCGCCTTGATGATGCCCAATGTGCCGCAGTATCCGATCGCGGTGGCGGCGGTGTTGCGCGCCGGTTATGTGGTGGTGAACGTCAACCCGCTGTACACGCCGCGCGAACTGGAGCATCAACTCAAGGACAGCGGCGCACGCGCCATCGTCATCCTCGAGAATTTTGCCGGCACGCTGCAGCAGGTGCTCGACGCGGTACCGACGCGGCACGTGGTGCTGGCGGCGATGGGCGACACGCTCGGCGGGTTGAAGGGTGCGCTGGTCAACCATGTGGTGCGCAAGCGCCGCAAGCTCGTGCCGCCGTTTCACTTGCCTGGCGCGGTGCGCTTCAACGAGGCGCTGTCACGTGGCCGCCGTTTGGCGTGCACTGCGCCGAATGTCGGGCCGGATGACATCGCGGTGTTGCAGTACACCGGTGGCACCACGGGCGTGAGCAAGGGCGCGGTGCTGCTACACCGCAACCTGGTGGCCAACCTGCTGCAGGCCGAAGCCTGGAACCAGCCGGCACTGAAGAAGCTCGGCCCGGGCGAGCAACCGACGACGGTGTGCGCGCTGCCGCTGTTTCACATCTTCGGCTTCACCGCGAACATGATGCTCGGCCTGCACCTGGGCGGCTGCAACATCCTGATCCCGAATCCGCGCGACATCGGCGCGATGCTGAAGGAGCTGTCGAAACACCGCTTTCACAGCCTGCCGGCGGTGAACACGCTGTTCAACGCCATGGCCCAGCACCCGGACTTCAACACCGTGGACTGGAGCCATCTGCGGCTGTCGGTGGGCGGTGGCATGGCGGTGACACGTGGCACCGCAAAGCTGTGGCTGGAAAAGACCGGCTGCCCCATCGTCGAAGGCTACGGCCTGTCGGAAACCAGCCCATCGGCGACCTGCAATCCCGTGGACAGCGAGGCCTACAGCGGCAACATCGGCCTGCCGCTGCCCAATACCGAGCTGGCGTTGATCGACGATGCGGGCGACGAGGTGCCGGTGGGTCTGGCCGGGGAAATCGCCATCCGCGGGCCACAGGTCATGGCCGGCTACTGGCAGCGCCCCGACGAAACCGCGAAGGTCATGACGCGCGACGGCTACTTCCGCACCGGCGACATCGGTCTGGTCGACGAGCGCGGCTACTTCCGCATCGTCGACCGCAAGAAGGACATGATCCTGGTGAGTGGCTTCAACGTCTATCCGAACGAGATCGAGGATCTGATCAGCACCTTGCCCGGCGTGCTGGAATGCGCGGCGGTGGGCGTGCCCGACGCCAAGGCCGGCGAGGCCGTGAAGCTGCTGGTGGTGAAGAAGGACCCGCTGCTGAGCGAAGCCGACATCCGCCGCTTCTGCGAGACGCACCTCACCGGCTACAAGCGGCCGCGTTGCATCGAGTTTCGCAGCGAGCTGCCGAAAAGCACGGTCGGCAAGGTCCTGCGCCGCGAGCTGCGCGACGCAAAAGTCTGAGCGGGATCGAAGGCCGGCGAAGGGGCGCGCGCCTGCGGGCGCGAGCGTGGCCTGCCAGGGTGTAGGGCACACTCCCGCCAATGACCGTGCGCCTGTATGTCGACCTTCCGCTGGAGCGCGACGCCGACATCGAACTGCCCGCCGCAGCCGCTCGCCATGTGCAGGTGCGCCGCCTGCAGCCCGCCGACGCGCTGCGGCTGTTCAATGGCCAGGGCGGCGAATGGGTCGCCACCGTGCAACGCATGGGTCGCAGCCAGGTGTGGGTGCGCGTGGGCGAATTCGATCCTGTCGAGCGAGAACTCGGTGTGCCGGTGACCGTGGCCCTGGGCATGCCCGCCAACGAACGCATGGACGTCCTCGTCGAGAAGGCCACCGAGCTGGGTGTGCACCGCATCCAGCCGCTGCTGTGCGAGCGCTCGGTGCTGCGCCTGGCCGGCGAGCGTGCGCTGCGCAAGCGCGAACACTGGCAGGCCATCGCCGCCGCCGCAGCCGAGCAATGCGGCCGCACGCGCGTGCCGCAGATCGCGCCGGTACAGCCCTTCGAGCGCTGGCTCGACATGATCGAGGGCGACGCCTTGCGCGTGCTGCTCAGTCCGCACGACGGCGCGGCAGCACTGCATGCGGTGGCCGGCGATGCACGCTCGCTGCTCACGCTCAGCGGCCCCGAAGGTGGGCTCACAGCGGTCGAAGAGGCTGCGGCACTGGCCCACCGGTTTGTCGCCGCCCGCCTGGGCGATCGTGTGCTGCGCGCCGAAACCGCGCCGCTGGCGGTGCTCGCCTGGATGGGGTTGAAAGATTGAACCGCAACCTGTTCTTGTTGACGCTGTGCCAGGGCTTGTTCCTGACCAACAACGTCGTCTTCATCGCCATCAACGGCCTGGTCGGCCTGCAGCTCGCACCCACCGCGTGGATGGCGACCCTGCCGCTAACCGCCTATGTCGCCGGTGGCGCACTCAGCACCGGCCTGGTGGCGCGTCACCAACGCAAGGTGGGGCGAAGGCGCGCCTTCCAGACGGGGCTGTTGTGGGGCATCGGCGCCACCGCACTGTGCGCGCTGGCCGCCTGGCAGCGCAGCTTCGGCCTGCTGCTGCTGGGCACGATCGTGGCCGGTTATTACCAGGCCAACGCGTCGCTGTACCGTTTTGCCGCGGCCGAGCTTGTGCAGCCGTCGGCGCGCGAAAAGGCCATCTCCTGGGTGCTGGCGGGCGGCATCATCGGCGGCGTGTTCGGGCCGAACCTGGCCGCGGCCACGATCGACCTGCTGCCGCAGCCCTTCACCGGCGCGTACCTGTCGCTGGTGTTGGTGGCGCTGGTGGCGTTGGCGCTGGTGAGCTGGATCCCGTTCCCGCCAATGCCCACCGCGGCGCAGCTGGCCGGCGGGCGGCCCTTGCGCGAGATCGCCCGCCAGCCGGTGTTCATCATCGCGGTGGCGGCCTCCGCACTCGGTTACGGAGTGATGAACCTGCTGATGGCCGCCACGCCGATTGCCATGGCGCAATGTGCGCACCCATTCTCGGCGGCCGCGCTGGTGCTGGAATGGCATGTGCTGGGCATGTTCGTGCCGAGCTTCTTCACCGGCCATCTGATCCGCCGCTTCGGCACGTTGCCGGTGATGACCGTGGGCCTGCTGCTCAACATCGCCTGCGTCGCCTTCGCGCTGTCGGGCACCGAGCTCATGCATTTCATGGGCGCGCTGTTCGTGCTGGGCGTGGGCTGGAACTTCCTCTACATCGGCGGCACCACCTTGCTGGCCGAGACCTACCGGCCCGAGGAGCGCACCACCGCGCAGGGTGCGATGGACTTCTGCGTTTACGCCACGATGACGGTCACGTCCTTCAGCTCCGGCGCGCTTGTCACCACCGGCGGATGGACCTCGATGAACCTGGGCAGCCTGTTGCCCCTGGCGTTGCTGGGTGCGGCCCTGCTCTGGCTTGCCAGCCATCGGCGTGCTGCGCACAATCAAGTATCAACTTCGAGGGGATGAGCATGGGATTGCTGGACATGGTGGGCGGCATGTTGGGTGGGCAGTCGGGCCAAGGCGGCCAAGGCGGCGGCCAGGCCGAGTTGTTGAACCTGATCGTCGGCATGCTCGCGGGTGGTGGGCAGGGCGGTCAGGGCGGACAGGGTGGCGCGGCGGGCGGACTGGGTGCGCTGTTGCAGCAGTTCCAGGCGGCCGGCTTGGGTGAGCAGGTCAACTCCTGGGTCGGCACCGGCCAGAACCTGCCGCTCTCGCCCGATCAACTGCAAGGCGCGCTGGGCGGCGAGCAGATGTCGCAGATGGCCGACAGGATGGGGCTGTCGGTCGGCGATCTGGGCTCGCAGATGTCGCAGATGCTGCCGCAGGTGGTGGATCGGATGACCCCGGGCGGACAGATGCCTGAAGGCGGCTTGGGCGATCTGGGCAACCTCGGCGATCTGCTCGGCGGCTTGCTGCGGCGCTGAGGCGCAGCCCAAGCTCAGGCTTCGGCCGCAGACTTTGGCGCGCGGGCCGAGCCGGCCACCAGTTCAAAGCGGAACAGCCGGCATTCGATCGGCCCGTTCCACATCGGCACGCGCAGCGAGGCTTTCAGCCGCATCGCGCCGGGCAGCTTCATGTCGGGGCTCAACACCCAGGCGGTCCAGCCGGCCGGGTGCTGGGTGTAGGCGCGTTTCCAGTGCGACGCCAGGCGTGCGAAAAAATCGCTCGGCGTGTCGCGATCTTCGGCGGAAGGGCGCGCGGCCTTGCCGGCGATCTCGATGCGCTCGCCGTAGGGCGGGTTGAGCATCAAGGTGCCGTGCAGGCTTGGCGGCAGGGCGGGCGATGGACGCTCCAGCGCGTCGCCGCCGTGGAAATCGATGAAGGCTTCGACGCCGGCACGCTGCGCGTTGCGACGCGCGAAGTCGAGCATGCGGAAGGACACGTCGCTGGCGGAGATGGGCACGGCCGGCGCATGGATGCGTGCCTGCGCCTGACTCTTCAGCCGCTGCATCAGCGCGCGCATGGGCGGCGTGCCGAAGGGCAGCAAACGCTCGAAGGCGAAGCGCCGCTTCAGCCCCGGTGCGATGCCGCAGGCGATCTGCGCGGCTTCGATGGCGATGGTGCCCGAGCCGCAGCACGGGTCGTGCAAGGCGCCGCCTTCGGCGGGCGTGCCGCGCCAGCCGGCGGCGGCCAGCATCGCGGCGGCCAGCGTTTCCTTCAAGGGCGCATCGCCCTTGTCCTCACGCCAGCCGCGCTTGAACAGCGACTCGCCCGAGGCATCGACGTACAGCGTGGCCTGCGTTTCGCCCAGGTGCAGCATGAGCTGCAGGTCGGGCTGGCGGGTGTCGACATTCGGCCGCTCACCGGTGGTTTCGCGCAACTGGTCGCACACCGCGTCCTTGACGCGCAGCGCGGCAAAGTTCAGGCTCCTCAGCGGGCTGCGCTGGGCAGTGGTATCCACGCGCAGTGTGTGCTGCGCGGTGATCCACAGGTTCCAGTCCACGCGCTGCGCCAGCGCATACAGGTCGTCCTCATGTCGGTATGCGGCGGCAGCGACTTCGATGAGCACGCGCTGCGCCAGGCGGCTGCCCAGGTTCAGCGTCATCAGCCCGGCCGCGTCGGTGGCCAGCGCGACACCGCCGCGCTGCGCCTGCGCCGGCACACCGGGCAGCAGGCGGCCGAGCTCGTCGCGCAGCAACGCTTCGACACCGGCCGCGCACGGCAGGAAGAGGCGCATCGCTGTTTCGCTCGACATGGGCGGGGGGTGGCCTCGCGGCCTACGGCGTCTTGCGCAGGTTGGCCGGGGCGATCTTCAGCGCCTCGCGGTACTTGGCCACGGTGCGCCGCGCCACGGTGATGCCCTGCTCGTCGAGCATCTGGCTGAGCTGGCTGTCCGACAGCGGCTTGCCGAGGTCTTCGGCGGCGACGAGCTGCTTGATCAGCGCGCGCACTGCCGTGCTGGAGGCGTTGCCGCCGGATTCGGTGTTCAGCGACGAGCCGAAGAAGTACTTCAGCTCGAAGGTGCCCATCGGCGAGCTCAGGTACTTGGCGGTGGTGACACGCGAGATGGTCGATTCGTGCAGGCCCAGCTCGTCGGCGATCTCGCGCAGCACCAACGGCTTCATGGCGATTTCGCCATGCGTGAAGAAGCTCTTCTGGCGCTCGACGATGGCGCTGGAGACACGCAGGATGGTGTCGAAGCGCTGCTGGATGTTCTTCATGAACCAGCGCGCTTCCTGCAGACGCGCGCTCAAGGATGCGTGGTTGCCGCCAGCGCCGCGCGCGCCACGCACGGCCTGCGCATACAGGTCGTTGATGCGCAGCTTGGGCATCACATCGGGGTTCAGCGCCACCTTCAGCCCGCGGCCCGAGCGGCGCACGATGACATCGGGCACGACGGCGTAGGTCTCGGTGTGCTCGAAGGGCCGCCCGGGCTTGGGCTCGCACAACACGATCAGCGCCTGCGCCGCGCGCACCCCGTCCTCGTCGGTGCCCGTGGCGGCCGCCAGGCGCTTGTAGTCGCGCTTGGCCAGCAGTTCCAGGTGGTTCTTGCAGATGAGCACGGCCACGGTCTGTGCCGCACAGCGCGGCCCGGCCAGCAGTTGCAGGCTCAGGCATTCGCCCAGGTTGCGCGCACCCACGCCCGGCGGGTCCATGCTGTGCAGCCACTTCAGCGCAATCTGCAGGCGCGCCATCAGGTCGTCACGCGCCTCTTCGTCGTCGGTGGGCAAACCGAGCATGTCGGCTAGGCGCGCGGCGATGTCGTCCAGCGCGTCGGCCAGGTAGCCGTCGGCGTTGAGCGATTCGATCAGCACCTCCAGCGCGGCACGGTCTTCGCTGGACAGGCGCATGCCGGCCATCTGCGCGCGCAAGTGTTCCTGCAGCGAGATGCTGCCGTCACCGCGCTCGAAATCGCCGCCATCGTCTTCGCCGGACGATGCGCTGCCGGGAGTGCCGGGGGTTTCGCGGATGCCATCGAAATCATCGCGCTCGGTGCCGTTCTCCCAGTCCTCGCGCTCGGTGGTGCCGAACTCGTCACCCTTGATTTCCGTCAGGCTGGATTCGCCATCGCTGTCGCCCACGCTTTCATTGGCCGTGACCGTGCTGCCTTCGCCATCGCCCGCATCGCGTTCGCGGATCTGCTCGCCGCTGGGCTCGACGTTGCTGGCGCGCTCCGAAGGCGCCGTGTCCAGGGACCGGGCCTCGTCGTCGGTCTCCAGGAACGGGTTCTGCTCGAGCATCTGCTCGATTTCCTGCTGCAGCTCCAGCGTGGACAGCTGCAGCAGCCGGATCGACTGCTGCAATTGCGGCGTCAATGCCAGGTGCTGGGACAGGCGGACCTGCAGCGACGGCTTCATCATCGGGCTCGCAGCACGGCCTACATGCGGAAGTTCTCGCCGAGGTACACCTTGCGTACCTCGGCGTTGTCGATGATCTGCGCCGGCGTGCCCTCGGCCAGCACGCTGCCATCGCTGATGATGTAGGCGCGGTCGCAGATGCCCAGCGTCTCGCGCACGTTGTGGTCGGTGATGAGCACGCCGATGCCGCGTGCACGCAGGAAACCGATGATGCGCTGGATCTCGATCACGGCGATCGGGTCGATGCCGGCGAAGGGCTCGTCGAGCAGGATGAAGCGCGGCTGCGTGGCCAGCGCACGCGCGATCTCCACGCGCCGCCGCTCGCCGCCGGACAGCGCCGGCGCCGGCGAGTCGTGCAGCTTCTCGATGCCCAGCTCGTGCAGCAAGCGGGCGAGCTGTTCGTCGATCACCGACTTCTTCAGCGCCCGTCCCTTGGCATCGACCTGCAGTTCGAGCACCGCGCGCACGTTGTCCTCGACATTGAGCTTGCGGAAGATCGAGGCTTCCTGCGGCAGGTACGACAGGCCCAGGCGCGAGCGCTTGTGGATCGGCAGCCCATGCACCGGCTGGCCGTCGATCTCGATCGTGCCGGCATCGGCGCGTACCAGCCCCACCACCATGTAGAAGGTGGTGGTCTTGCCGGCGCCATTGGGGCCGAGCAGGCCCACCACCTCGCCCGCGCTGACGGCCAGGTGCACGTCCTTGACGACTGTGCGCGAACCGTAGCTCTTGCGCAGGCCCTGTGCCTGCAGCCGGCTGGTGGCGGCCAGCGCGGCGCCTTGTGCGTTGCCGGAAGCTTCGGGCAACGGCGCGCTCGACGCGGCACTCAACGTGGGGCCCCAAGGGTGGTCGAGGGCCTCAACAGCGGGGGTACGCCCAACGGTGCCGACGCGGCCCTGCTTGCTGAGCGCGGTGGCTTGGGCACTGTCGGGGTCGACGTTTCCGTGGGCGAAGCGGCCGACGCGGCCTTGTCTTCGGCCGGTGCAAACACCGCGCGCACCCGACCCGTCGGGTTGGCGGGTGTGGGCGCGCCGCCGGTGACGTTGAACAGTTCGCTGGTGTTGTCCCAGGTGATGAGCGATCCGCTGATCTCGTCGGCCAGCACGCCTGCGCGCAGGCGGCGCACCTGGGCATTGCCGACCAGGCGCAGCGTGTCCGTGCGAGCATCGAACTCGATGCGCTCGGCAACGCCCTCGACGGTTTCATCCACGCCATCGCGCTTTTGTCGAAAGCTCGCCGGCATGGCGGCGCTGCCGATGGCCTTGGCCTCGCGATAGCCGTCCGGGCGTTCACGCAGTTCCACGCGCTCGGCCTTCAACAGCATCGTGCCCTGGCTGATGACGACGTTGCCGTTGAAGATGACCACCTGGCGCTGCAGATCGACGCTGCCCGGCTGGTCGGCCTCGATCGACATCGGCTTGCTGCGGTCGGCTTTCTCAGCCCAAGCCGACGTTTGGCAGCACACGCCAAGCAGCAGCGCGACAAGGGCCAGGACGGCGGGATTTTGGTTGAACATGTTCGGCATGAAACTTGCTCCGATTCTATGAGCAAGTGACGGGCGCCCCGAGCGTTTACGCTGGGCAAGAAGTCTGCTAGGCACCACTTGTCGTTGCCGCTGGCCGCAGGCCGGACCCACAGGCCGGCCCCAGACTGCCGGGCTGGTAGCCGGTTGGCGACCATCGCCTGTGGGTTGAGTTCGGAGCGCCGTCTCGCTGCAAGCGTGCCGGATAGCGGGCATGCGCTGGGCGGGGCCTGGCTGGGTAGCAAGTCGGGCACGAACTACCTGGACAAACTGGCACCGCCGGTTCCTGCACCGGCCGCGTGGGTGGCGATGGGCTGCCTCGCCAGACTGGCCGCGATGGCGCCGCAGGCGCGGCCCCCCACTGAAGGCCCGCCTTGGACTCGCGTTCAGGCCGGTTTGCGGATGCTCTGCACCAGGCTGTCGGTCACGGCCAGCGCGCGTTCGTTGCTTCCGGCCTGTGAGCCCGAGGTGACATAGCGCCCCTGCACGCCCATGGCCGGCACGCCTTCGATCTTGTAAGCCTGGCTGAGTTGCTGGGCCTGCTTGGCCTTGGCCTGCACCGAGAACGACTTGTACTGCTCGATGAACTTGGCGCCGTCGATGCCGTTGGCCGCCATGAAGGCGGCGATGTCGGACTCCTTGTCCAGGCGCTGGCGCTGTTGGTGGATAGCGTCGAATACCTTGCGGTGCATGGCGTCGACCTGGCCCATCGCCTCGAGCGCGTAGTAGATCTTCTGGTAGTTCTCGTACAGCGCATTGAAGCCCACCGGCACGCGCTTGAAGACCACGTCGCCCGGCAGCCGTTTGGCCCAGGGTTCGAGCGTCGGCTCCAGCGCATAGCAGTGCGGGCAGCCGTAGGAGAAGAACTCGACCACTTCGATCTTGCCTGGCGGCGTGGATATGGCCACCGGCGGGTTGAGCTTGGTGTAGTGCGTGCCCTCCACCGGCTTGCCCTGCGCGTGCGCCATGCCCACCCAGGTGGAGCCCAGGCCCACGACCGGTACCTGCAAACAAAAATCACGCCGTTTCATGTGTTTCCTTCAGATGTTTCGATCGCCATGGTTCGCCCCTGCGCACGACACCACGCGGTGCTCGACTGAGAGCTTGCCGCGCGCGCAAAGTTCATTGCCGCGCCACGCGTACGAGTGTGGAATCCACGCCCGCGGTCTGCAGTCTCTCGAGCATGGCTTCAGCCTGGGCGCGGGCATCGAAGGGTCCGACGCGCACGCGGTAGATGGTGCGTCCGGACTGGTCGCGCTCGGTCACCTTGGCATCCATGCCCAGCAGGGCCAGCTTGGCGCGTTGCGCTTCGGCATCGTCCGCGCGCGTGTAGGCACCGGCTTGCGCGAAGTAGATCAATGGGTCGACACCTGGCCGCAGCGGCTTCGGCGCCGATGCTGGCACTGCGGCGGTGGTCACCGCGGGCCGGACAGCGGAGGCTGCCGGCGCGGCCGCAGTGGGGGCTGGCGCACCCGTGGTTCCAGCCGGCAGGGGGGTGGCGCTGCCGGGGGTGCCTGCCGTGCCGGGAGCGGTGCCACGCGCGCCGGGTTTGTTTGCCAGCGGCGAGTTCGGGTCCCAGTTCTTGTTGCGCTCGGCTTCGGCCGCGTCCTGTTCGGCCGTGCGCTGCGGCACCTTGTTGATGAAGGGCAACGGCACCTTGGTCACGTACAGCGCCACGCCCAGAGCCAGCACCAGCCCGATCAGCAGGCCGACCACCAGACCGACGGCAAAGCCGCCCTTCGGCCCTTCTGGGCTCTGCCAAGGCCGCGTCCTCGATGCCCACTGCGCTGCACTCCACTCGCGAGGGAGCCGCGGTAGGTCAAGCGGCCGGGGATGTTTTCGTGTTGTGTCATGCCGCATTCTCCGGCAGCGCCGAGACGTCGCGCGCCATCGACTCAGGCGCGCTCACGCCCAACAATTGCAAGGCGTTGCGCAAGACTTGGCGCGTGGCCGCGAGCAGAGCCATGCGCGCGCGCGCCAGTCGGGCGTCTTCGACGAGAAAGCGCTCGGCCGCGTAGTAGCTGTGGAACGCGGCCGACAGCTCGCGCAGATAGAAGGCCAGGTCGTGCGGAGCCAGTTCCTGCGCCGCGCGCACCAGCATGTCGGGGTAGTCCGCCAGCTTGCGCAACAGGGCGAATTCGGTCGGCGCGACCAGCAGCGACAAATCGGCCTGATGCAGGGCGTCGACGTCACCGCCGTGCGCCGCCACGTACTGCGCCAGCACCGAACAGATGCGCGCATGGGCGTACTGCACGTAGAACACCGGGTTCTCGTCGTTGGCCTTGCGTGCCAGGTCGATGTCGAAGATGAACTCCGTGTCGGCCTTGCGGCTGATGAGGAAGAAGCGCACCGCGTCGCGGCTGGTCCAGTCGATCAGGTCGCGCAGCGTCACGTAGGAGCCGGCACGCTTGGAGATCTTCACTTCCTGGCCGCCGCGCATCACCGTGACCATCTTGTGCAGCAGGTAATCGGGGAAGCCCGCGGGGATGCCCAGGCCGGCGGCCTGCAACCCGGCGCGCACCCGTGCGATGGTGCCGTGGTGGTCGCTGCCCTGCACGTTGATGACCTTGGCGAAGCCGCGCTCGAACTTGTCGATGTGATAGGCCACGTCGGGCACGAAGTAGGTGTAGTCGCCACCCGCCGCACCGTCGCCGACACCAGCGCCCACGCCGGCGCCTGGAGCGGACTTGCGCATCACGCGGTCCTTGTCGTCGCCATAGTCGGTGCTGCGCAACCACAGGGCGCCGTCCTTCTCGTAGGTCTTGCCGGCGTCGACCAGGCGCTTCACGGTGGCCTCGACACGCCCGCTGCTGTACAGGCCGGATTCGAGAAAGTAGTGGTCGAAGCGCACGCCGAAGGCCTGCAGGTCCAGGTCCTGCTCGCGCCGCAGGTAGGCCACCGCGAACTGGCGGATGTCGTCGAGGTTCTCCACGTCAGGCCCGAGGCGGTGAACTCGCGGTCATCGGCCTTGACCGTGGCGCGCGCGCGAAAGGCCTCGGCGATATCGGCGATGTAGTCGCCGTTGTAGGCGTTGTCGGGCCAGCCGGCGTCGCCGGGGCGCAGGCCCTTCAGGCGGCTTTGCGTCGACAGCGCCAGCGTGGCAATCTGCACGCCCGCGTCGTTGTAATAGAACTCCCGCGTGACCCGCCAGCCCTGGGTGGCAAACAGGTTGCAGATGCCCTCGCCCAGCGCGGCCTGCCGCGCGTGGCCCACGTGCAGCGGACCGGTGGGGTTGGCGGAGACAAACTCCACCAGCACACGCTGCCCGTTCGGCGGCTGGCAGCCAAAGGCGGCACCGGCGCGCAGCACATCCGACACGGCGGCTTGTTTGGCGGCCGGGGCCAGGCGCAGATTGATGAAGCCCGGCCCGGCGATCTCGATGTCCTGCACCCAGCGCGTCGTGGCCGGCTGCTGCTTCAGGCGCTTCGACCAGTGCCAAAGCCAGTTCGCGCGGATTCGTCTTCAGCGCGCGGGCCAAGGGCATGGCCGCGGTGATGGCCAGATCACCATGCGCCGCCACCTTGGGCGATTCGAAGGCGCATGGCACGGCCACGCCGGCAGCCATTTGTGCGAGTACCGCCTCGAGCGCCGACAACAGCTCCTGCTTGGCTTGGATCATCGCTCGATTCTACTTTTCGATGCCAAGGGGTCGGGAGCGCGCCGCGCGCCGTGAAGGATGCCGCTGGGCCGGCCCTCTTCGGCCCTCTTCGCCGCCCGCCGGCCCTGCATTGCATGCACCATGCGCGGTGGCGTGGCTCGCCTTTCGCGCCCGTCGCGACCCAACCATGCCCGTTCAAGCTCCCTCATTGCCTGCTTCCCAGCGCCGTAGCGCCGCGTGGCCGGCACAGATCGGCAAGTATCAGGTGCGCGCCAGGCTCGGTGAAGGCGCGACGAGCGAGGTTTTCCTGGCGCACGATACGTTCAACGCACGCGACGTGGCCATCAAGCGCGTGCGCGCGGGCCTGGCCCTGGACACGCCCGAAGGCCATTTTCAGCAGCACTTCTTTGCGGCCGAAGCCGCGTTGGTGGGCCGCCTGCACCACCCCAACGTGGTGCAGATCTTCGACGCCGTGGAAGACACCGAGCTGCCCTATCTGGTGATGGAGTACGTACCCGGCGTGACCTTGCGTCGTTTTTGCCGTGCCGACGCGCTGCTGTCACTGGAGCAGGTGGTGGAAATCGGCTTCAAGTGCGCGATGGCGCTGGGCTACGTCTACCGCCAGGGGCTGATCCACCGCGACGTGAAGCCGGCCAATATCCTGGCGACGACGCACAACGATATCGTCACCGACGTCAAGATCAGCGATTTCGGCAGCGTCATGAACCTGCAGTCCGAACGCACGCAGGTGTTTCGCGTCGGTTCGCTGGCCTACATGCCGCCCGAGCAACTGGATGGTGATGTGCTCGACTGCCGCGCCGACATCTATGCGCTGGCGGGCGTGCTCTACCACCTGATCGCCGGCCGCGCGCCCTTCGACGCGGCCCAGCAGCCCGCGCTGATGCACCAGATCTACCACGTCGAGCCGGCGCCGCTGCACCTGCTGCGCGAAGGGGTACCGCCGCGCCTGAGCCAGCTCATCGCGCGCGGTCTGAGCAAGCAGCGCGACGATCGGCACGCCGACTGGGAGGGTTTTGCGCAAGAGCTGTCTTCGCTGGTGGCGAATGGCGAGGTGCCGCGCGGCCCGCTGCAAGGCGTGCTCGACTCAGAGCGCTTCAATCTGTTGCGCGCACTCGAGTTCTTCTCCGGCTTCGGCGATGTCGAGCTGTGGGAGGTGGTGCACCGTGCCCAGTGGCAGCGCTGCGCCTTCGGCCACGCGCTGTACCGCCATGGCGAGGAGGGCAACAGCTTCCACATCATCGCGCAAGGCCAGGTGGACGTGTACCGTGACGGCCAGCGTGTCGCACAGCTGGGTGCCGGCACCTCGGTGGGAGAGATGGCGTACCTGGCGCCGAACCCGGACCTGCGCATCCACAGCGCCGACGTGGTCGTGTCCGAACCGGCCACCACCATCTCGTTCACGCCGCAGACGCTTGGAGCAACTCGGTCTGGGCACGCGTCGCTTGTTCGACGCCGCCTTCATCCGCGTGCTGGTGCGACGGCTGCACGCGGCGCACGAGGCGCTGGCGCATCCGCGACGCATTCTCTGAACGCTGCCGCGGGGGCGACCCAGCGCGCGGCATGCGAGTTCGCCCACGCTGCGCGCAGCGCGTGTCGGGCCGAACGCTTTGGAGCGGCCATGCGCGCCCGTGGTCCAATCCTCTCGGGCCTCTTCTCTTGGCCCTCTAAAACCACGAAGGAGCGACCATGAAACACCTGATGAGTATCCTGACCCTGAGCCTGGCGGTTTTCTCCACCTCGGCTTTCGCGGCCAATGCGGCCTGCGAGGCCAGCGCCAAGGAAAAGAAACTGGCCGGCGCCGCGCTGACCAGTTTCATGAAGAAGTGCGAAGCCGATGCTGGCGGTGCCGCGGGTGCCTGCGAAGCCCAGGCTGCCGAGAAGAAGCTGGCGGGCGCGGCCAAGACCAGCTTCGTCACCAAGTGCGAGAAGGACGCCGGCGGCGGCGCGGCCATGAAGGCCGCCGACAAGTGCGACGCCCAGGCGGCGGAGAAGAAGCTCGCCGGCGCGGCCAAGACCAGCTTCACCAAGAAGTGCGTCGCCGACGCCGGCGGCTGAGCCGCGCCGGCACGCGCGTCGACTATGGCAAGGCGCCCTCGGCGCCTTGCCAATAAGTCGCGTCGCCGTAGCTGTGCTTGAGGAAGTCGATCCACAAGCGCACACGCAGCGGCAGATGCTTGCGTTGCGGAAACACGGCGTAGATGCCGCTCGGGGGCGCCGCGAACTCTTCGAGCAGTGCCGTCAACGTGCCGTCGGCCACTTCGCGCGCCACTTCCCAGGTGCTGCGCCAGGCGATGCCCATGCCCTGCAGGCACCAGTCGTGCAGCACCTGTCCGTCGCTGCAATCGAGCCGGCCGCCGGGGCGCAGATGGGTCAGCTGCCCGTCCACCAGGAAAGCCCAGCCACGCGTCTGGCTCGCGTCGGAAGACAGCGCCAGGCATTCGTGGCGCGAGAGATCCGATGGGTGTTTTGGCACACCCGCGTGCTTCAGGTAGTCGCTTGAGGCCACGCACAAGCGCCGGTTGTCGGCCAGGCGCACGCTGACCAGGCTGGAATCGGGCAGGTCGCCCACACGCACCGCGCAGTCCACACCTTCATTGACGATGTCCACGACCCGGTCGCTGAGGTTCAGCGACAGGCTCACCTCGGGGTGCTGCTGCACGAAGCGCGGCACCAGCGGCGCCACATGCCGGCGCCCGAAACCGGCCGGCGCGGTGATGCGCAAATGCCCGCTTGCCTTCACACCACCCGCACTGACACTGGCTTCCGCGTTCGATATATCTGAAAGCAAGCGCTGACAATCTTCAAGGAATGCGCTGCCTTCGTGGGTCAGCGTGATGCGCCGCGTGGTGCGCACCAAGAGCTTCACGCCGAGCCGCTCCTCCAGCGCATCGAGGCGGCGGCCGATGACGGCGGGCGCCACGCCTTCGGCGTTGGCGGCGGCGGTGAGGCTGCCTTTCAGCGACACGGCTACGAACGATTCGATTTGTTTTAGTCTGGCCACCGCAGGAGATTACATCCCGATAAATCACAAATCAACCCAGGGCGAGGTGCCTACTCAAGCTCTCGGTAGATACGGAAAAGTCATAAATCCACCACTATCTCGGTATTTAATGCGGCCTGCAGTTCGCAATAAATTCTCACCATGGACAAGCCGTCTCCCAGAAACCGTGCGCCGGCCGTGCCGCGTGCCGTGCTCTTCGACGCGTATGGCACGCTGTTCGACGTCTACAGCGTGGCGCTGCTGGCCGAGCAACTGTTCCCGGGTTACGGCGAGCGCCTGAGCATCCTGTGGCGCGACAAGCAGATCGAATACACCCGCCTGAGCTCGATGAGCGGCGCCAAGGGTGAGCGCTATCGGCCGTTCTGGGAGCTGACGCGCGCGGGGCTGCGCTATGCCGCGCTGCGGCTGAAGCTGAGGCTGGACGCGGCGGCGGAAGAGCAGTTGATGAACCAGTACCACCACCTGAGCAGCTTCCCGGAGAACAAGTCGGTGCTGCAGGCGCTCAAGGCGCGCGGCATCACGGCCGGCATCCTCAGCAACGGCGATCCGGACATGCTCTCGGTGGCCGTGAAGAGCGCCGGCTTCGAAGGCCTGCTCGACCCGCTGGTCAGCGTGCACGCCGTCAAGCGCTACAAGACCGACCCGGCTGCCTACGCGCTGGGCGCGCAGGCATTGAAGTTGCACGCACGCGAGATCCTGTTCGTCTCGAGCAATGGTTGGGACGCGATCGGTGCCACCTGGTACGGCTACACCACGCTGTGGGTCAACCGTGCCGGCCTGCCGCTGGAACAGCTCGACACCGAGCCCACGCGCACCGGCAGCAGCCTGCGCGCGGTGCTCGATTTTTTCCCCCAATAACCCTGCCAACCCGATTGATCGACACCATGACCGAACGCACCACCGTCCACCGCCTGCAGGTCGCCAGCGATCTGCACCGTTTCATCGAAGAGAAAGTGCTTGCCGGGCACCGGCGTCGAGCCGGCGGCGTTCTGGAAGGGCTTCGACCAGATCGTGCACGACCTGGGCCCGAAGAACGCCGCGTTGCTGGCCGAGCGCGATCGGCTGCAGAGCGAACTCGATGCCTGGCACAAGGCCCATCCGGGGCCGATCCGCAGCCGCGCCAAATACCGCAGCTTCCTCAAGCAGATCGGCTACCTGGTGCCGGTGCCGGACCGCGTGAAGGTGACGACGAAGAACGTCGATGCCGAGCTGGCGTTGCAGGCCGGGCCGCAACTCGTGGTGCCGATCACCAACGCGCGTTATGCGCTGAATGCGGCCAACGCACGCTGGGGTTCGTTGTACGACGCGCTGTACGGCACCGACGTCATCGCCGAAGTCCGACGGCGCCGACAAGGGCCGCGGCTACAACCCGGTGCGCGGCGCCAAGGTCATCGAATACGCGCGCCATGTGCTCGACCGCTGTGCGCCGCTGGCCAAGGGCTCGCACCTCGACGCCGCGCTGTATCGCGTGGAAAGCGGCGCGCTGCAGGTGCGGCTGAAGGACGGCAGCTCGTGCGGCTTGAAGAAGCCGGCGCAGTTCGTCGGCTACCAGGGCGCGGCCGACGCGCCGTCATCGGTGCTGCTGGCGCACCACGGGCTGCACCTGGACATCCGCATCGACCGCAGCACGCCGATCGGCGCCAGCGACGCCGCCGGCGTGTCCGACCTGGTGCTGGAGGCGGCGCTGTCCACCATCCTCGACCTGGAGGATTCGGTGGCCGTGGTCGATGCCGCCGACAAGGTGCAGGCCTACGGCAACTGGCTCGGCATCATGCAGGGCACGCTCACCGAAGAGGTGGCCAAGGCCGGCAAGACCTTCACCCGCGGCCTGAATGCCGACCGCCGCTACATCGGGCCGAAGGGCGAGGACGTGGTGCTGCATGGCCGCTCGCTGCTGTTCGTGCGCAACGTCGGCCACCTGATGAACAACCCGGCGGTGCTGTGGGGCGACGGCTCAGGAGATCCCCGAAGGCATCCTCGACGCGGTGGTGACCACCGCCATCGCCGTGCACGACCTGAAGCGCGCGCCGGCAGGCATCCGCAACTCGCGCAGCGGCTCGGTCTACATCGTCAAGCCGAAGATGCACGGCCCTGCCGAAGTGGCCTTTGCCAGTGAACTCTTCGGCCGGGTCGAACAACTGCTGGGCCTGCCTGCCAACACCGTCAAGCTCGGCATCATGGACGAGGAGCGGCGCACCAGCGTCAACCTCAAGGCCTGCATCGCCGCCGCGGCCGCGCGCGTGGCCTTCATCAACACCGGCTTCCTCGACCGCACCGGCGACGAGATGCACACCGCCATGCACGCCGGGCCGATGATCCGCAAGGGCGAGATGAAATCCAGCGACTGGATCCAGGCCTACGAACGCAGCAACGTGCTCGTCGGGCTGGAATGCGGATTGCGTGGCAAGGCGCAGATCGGCAAGGGCATGTGGGCCATGCCCGACCTGATGGCCGCGATGCTGCAGCAGAAGATCGCGCACCCCAGGGCCGGTGCCAACACCGCCTGGGTGCCCAGCCCGACCGCGGCGACGCTGCACGCGCTGCACTATCACCAGGTGGACGTGTTCGCGGTGCAACGCGCGCTGGAGAAGACCGATTTCGACGCCGAGCGCGAGGCCCTCCTCGAAGGCCTGCTCACCGTGCCCGTGTCGAAGAACCCGAACTGGAGCGACGCCGACAAGCAGCAGGAGCTGGACAACAACGCGCAGGGCATCCTCGGTTATGTGGTGCGCTGGATCGATCAGGGCGTGGGCTGCTCCAAGGTGCCCGACATCCACAACGTCGGCCTGATGGAAGACCGTGCGACGCTGCGCATCAGCAGCCAGCACATCGCCAACTGGCTGCTGCACGGCGTGGTCACGAAGGCGCAGGTCAAGGCCACCTTCAAGCGCATGGCCAAGGTGGTCGACCAGCAGAACGCCGGCGATCCGCTGTATCGCCCCATGGCCGGAAACTTCGACAACTCGGCGGCTTTTCAGGCCGCCAGCGATCTGGTCTTCAAGGGCCTGGAGCAGCCGAGCGGCTACACCGAGCCGCTGCTGCATGCTTGGCGGCTGAAGGTGAAGGCTTCTTAGGCCGACACCTTTGCTTCTCTGATGCGTTTGCGGGTGCGAGCGGCTCGCTCGTGCGCCGCTCGACCGCCGCGGCTTGCCGCGTGGGGTCGTAGGCTGTCTAGCGCGGCGCCGGCATCATGCGCCGCAGCGCCTCGAAGTACAGATCCGACTGCTCGCGCTCGCCCTGGATCTGCTGCGCCACGAAGGCCGAGAGCTTGTCGTTCACGCGCGCCAGCGGTCGCCCGGTACTCATGGCCAGCACCTGGTGCATGCACACGCGTTCCAGGTAGTACAGGTCGTCGTAGGCATGGGCCACGGTGCCGCCGGTGACGATGACGCCATGGTTGGCCAGGAAGGCCACGTCCTTGCCTTGCATGGCGTTGGCGATGCGTTCGCCTTCGGCCCAATCCAGCGCCAGGCCGTTGTAGCCGGTGTCGATGCCGATGCGGCCGTGAAAGCGCATCGCACCCTGGCTTGAACAGGGGTCGAGCGCACGGTCCTCGGTCAGGGTCAGCGCGGTCGCATAGGGCATGTGGGTGTGCAGCACCACGGCCTGGCCGGTGATGCGGTGCACCGACGCATGGATGAACATGGCGGTCGGCTCGACGCGGTGGCGCCCTGCCAGCACCTCGCCGTGTTCGTCCACGAGCACGATGTCGTCGGCGCCGATCTCGCTCCAGTGCAGCCCGCGCGGGTTGATCAGGAAGCGGCGCGTGTCGTCCGGCAACGACACGCTGAAATGGTTGCAGACACCTTCGCCCAGCCCGTGGTGCGCGGCGGCGCGCAGCGCCAGCGCCAGGTCCTCGCGCAAGGTGGCGGTGTTTGCTTCGTGATCGGTCATCGTTTGTCTCCTTGTGCGCCTGTGGCGCCTGCCCGAAGCAGCCAGTCTACCGGCCACCGGCTATGCTTCGTGCCCCGCATCGATGCGCTGCCTTTCGATGAGTTGCGAAGACACGAATCCGTCCCCGTCCCCGCCCGAAACCTGCGACGTCATCGTCGTCGGCGCCGGCCCTGCCGGCAGCGCCTGCGCGCAGTGGTTGGCCAAGGCCGGGCTGCAGGTGCTGCTGGCCGATCAGCAGGCCTTCCCGCGCGACAAGGTCTGTGGCGACGGACTCATTCCCGACGCCCACAGGGCGCTGCGCAAGCTGGGCGTGTACGACGAAGTCATGGCACAGGCACAGCCGGCGCAGCATGTCGGCTGCATCGGGCCGCGCGGCGGGCGTGTCGATGTGCCGGGCTCGGTGGCGGTGCTGCCGCGCAGGGTGCTGGACCACATCCTGGTGCGCGCAGCGCAACGCGCCGGCGCGGTGTTGCACGCGCCCTTGCGCTTCGAAGCGCCGCTGCTCGACAACCCGGGTGGCCCTGGCGGCGACACCGCGCCACGCGTGGCGCGTGTCATCGGCGCGCGGCTGAAATCCGGCGACCGCGTGCACGAGGTGCGCGCCCCTTGGGTGGTGCTGGCCACCGGCGCCGTGCCGCAGGCCATGATCGCGAGTGATCTTTGCGAGCGACGCACGCCGACAGGCATCGCGCTGCGCGCCTACGTCAAGAACCCGGCCATGGTCGGGCGCATCCGCGCGCTCGAGATCGTCTGGCACAAGCGGCTGAAGCAGGGCTACGGCTGGATCTTCCCTTGCCCCGACGGCGTGTTCAACATCGGCGTGGGGCTGGGCGACTGTTTCAGCCTGGCCGGAACGCGCCGCCTGCGCATGCAGGACGTGAACCTGCGCGAGGTCTTCGCCGCCTTCTGCGACCTGTATGCCCCGGCGCGTGAACTGATGGCCGCCGGCACGACGGTCGGCGAGCTGAAGGGCGCGCCGCTGCGCTGTTCGCTCGGTGGCGCGATCTACACCCGCCCCGGCATGCTGGCCACCGGCGAGGCGGTGGGCAGCACCTACGATTTCAGCGGCGAAGGTATCGGCAAGGCCATGGAAACCGGCATGCTCGCGGCCGGCGCCATCCTGCGCGGGCGCGACAGGGCGCTCGACGATGCGGCGGTGCGCGCCGACTACGAGGCCGCGCTGCGCGCGTTGCAGCCGCGCTTCGACCTGTACCGCAAGGCCAGCCGCGTCAACGCCCACCCCTGGCTGGCCGACCTGGTGATCTGGCGCGCGCGCAATAGCCCGCGCATCCTGCGGCGCATGAGCGGCGTGCTCGAGGAAACCGCCAACCCCGGCAATTTGGTGAGTGCGCGCGGCCTGGCCAAACTCTTCTTGCCGATCAGATAGCGCGCACCATGTGCCAGTTGCTCGGCATGAACGCCAACACGCCGACCGACGTGATGTTCTCCTTCACCGGTCTGGCGACACGCGCCGACGAGCACAAGGACGGCTTCGGCATCGCCTTTTTCGAGGACAAGGGCCTGCGCCTGTTCGTCGATCCGCATAGCGCGCGCGATTCGCCGGTGGCACGACATGGTGCGCCGTTACCCGATCAAGAGCGGCAACGTCATCGCCCATATCCGCAAGGCCACGCAGGGCCACGTGGCGCTGGAGAACTGCCACCCTTTCGTGCGCGAGCTGTGGGGCCGCTACTGGGTGTTTGCGCACAACGGCGACCTGAAGGAATTTCACCCGCGGCTGCACGGCGCCTTCCGCCCTGTCGGTGGCACCGACAGCGAGCGTGCGTTCTGCTGGCTGATGCAGGAGCTGGCCAAGGCGCATGCCGGCGTGCCCACTGTCGATGAGCTGAGCGCCACCTTGTGCGAGCTGCTTCCCACGCTGCGCGCACACGGCAGCTTCAACATGCTGCTGAGCAACGGCCAGGCGCTGTGGGCACACGGCGCGACGCAGTTGCATTGGCTGCAGCGCCAGCATCCGTTCAGATCGGCGCACCTGGCCGACGAAGACCTGTCCGTGGACTTTGCTGCGCTCACCTCGCCCAGCGACCGCGTCGCCGTGGTCGCCACCGAGCCGCTGACCACGGGCGAGATCTGGCAGCCGATCGCACCGGGCGAGTTGAAGGTGTTCGTGGGCGGCACGGCGCTGCCGTAGGCCACCCATTGCAGGGGATGCGTCCGCCGCACGCGGCGGCACAATCTTCCATCGCCTGCAGCCCATAGCGCAAACATGCCCGACTCACCCGTTCCCCGCTTCGACCAGTTCTATCGCCACGACGAACTGACGCGCCTGCTGCAGGACTACGCCGCCGCGCGGCCCGAGCTGGTGGCGATGCGCAGCATCGGCAAGAGCCATGAGGGCCGCGACATCTGGCTGGCGACGCTGACGAACACGCGCACCGGCGTGGACACCGACAAGCCCGCGTTCTGGGTCGACGGCAACATCCACGCCGGCGAGCTGACCGCCAGCACCGCCTGCCTCTACTGGCTGCACCACCTGGTCAGCCACTACGGCGGTGACGACGAGGTCGGCCGGCAGGTGAGCCACCTGCTCGACACGCGCACGGTCTACATCGCCCCGCGCCTGAACCCCGATGGCGCCGAGCTGGCGCTGGCCGACAAACCACGCTTCATCCGCAGCTCGACCCGGCCCTACCCCTTCGACGAACCCTTCGTCGATGGCCTCACGGTGGAAGACATCGACGGCGACGGCCGTGTGCTGACGATGCGCATCGCCGACGCGCACGGCAGCTGGAAGAAGCATCCTCAGCAACCGCGCCTGCTGGTACCGCGCGAGCCCGGCGAGCACGGTGGCGAGTACTACCGCGTCATGCCTGAAGGCACCCTCAAGAACTACGACGGGCTGATGATCAAGACCAACCCGAACCTCGAAGGGCTGGACCTGAACCGCAACTTCCCGGCCTACTGGCGCCAGGAGTTCGAGCAAGGCGGCGCCGGGCCGTACCCGACGAGCGAGCCCGAAGTGCGGGCGATGGTCGACTTCATCGTCAAGCACCCGAACATCGGCGCGGCCATCAGCTTCCACACGCACAGCGGCGTGATCCTGCGCCCGATGGGCACGCAGAGCGACGACGACATGACGCCCGAGGACCTGTGGGTCTACAAGCGCCTGAGCGCTCTGGGCACCAAGTTGACGGGCTACCCGGCCATCAGCATCCACCACGACTTCAAGTACCACCCGAAGGAGATCATCACCGGCACGCAGGACTGGATCTACGAGCACCTGGGCGCGCTGTTCTGGACGGTGGAGCTGTGGGCACCGAACCGCGAGGCCGGCATCACCGACTACGACTGGATCCACTGGTACCGCGAGCACCCGCCCGAAGACGATCTGAAGCTGCTGCAGTGGAGCGACGAGCAGTGTGCCGGCCTGGCGCACATCGACTGGTACGCGTTCCAGCACCCGCAACTCGGCGCGGTGGAACTGGGCGGCTGGGACAAGCTGAACTACTGGCGCAACCCGCCGCCGGCACTGCGCGAGCGCGAGGCGGCGCGCTTTCCCGGCGTGGATGACGCAGATCGCGCTGTCGCTGCCGAAGCTGGAAGTGCTGCGCACCGAAGTGCGTGCGCTGGGCGAGGACACCTGGCGCGTGCGCTTCGCGGTGGCCAACTCGGGCTACCTGCCGGCGTACATCAGCAAGCGTGCGCTGGAGCGCAAGCTGGCGCGCGGCGTGGTCTTCAACATCCAGCTGCCGGATGGCGTCAGCCTGGTCGGTGGGCTGGAACGGGTGGTCGGTCCGCAACTGGAAGGGCATGCGCCGAAGGTGTCGATGCAGGCCTTCCTGCCCAACCCGGCCATCACCGCCGACCGCGCGGTGGCCGAGTGGGTGGTGCGTGGGCCGCGGGGCGCGAACCTCAGCCTGTCGGCGGTGGCCGACCGTGCCGGCACGGTGCGCACCGAGGTGTCGTTGGACTGAGCTACGGCGCCGCTGCTGCAGCGGCATGGCACAGCGCGAGCGGCGATCTTGTCGTGCTGCAGCAGGAGTTCGAGGGCCTGGGGCTCGTCGGCCGCTCGGCGGAAGTACGGCTTCTGCGTGTCGACGGCGTCGTCAACGAGCGCGGCGCCGACCTGCGGCAGCTGCCGCAGGTCGCGCTGTACCCGCCGCGCTGACGCCTTTGACCGGCGACGCGGTCTTGCGCGCCTTCTTCGCTGCGGGCTTGGCCACCCTCTCGGTCTTCGGCTTGGCCGTCTTGGCCGCCCGCGCCGGCTTCGGCAGGATCGCCGCTTCCAGCTCCTCCAGCGCCTCGGCCGAATACACCGCCAGCTTCTGCAGGCTGGGCACCGACGAATGGCAGCCGGTGAAGCCGAAGTCCATGAAGCCGGCGTAGCTCTCGCAGGTGATGTTCAGCGCCTGGCCGTGGGTCACGATCGAGGCCGGATAGATGGCCTCGAGTCGTGCGCCGCGGAAGTACAGCGGCTTGTCCGGCCCGGGCACGTTGGAGATGGTGATGTTGAACATCGGCCGCGTGCGCCCGCCGATGCCGCTGAGCAGCGTGACGATGGTCGGCGCCATCAGCAGCACGGTGTATTGCTGCATCGCCTCGCGCGGCAGGCTCTGCACATGCGCCTTCGCGAAGCGCACCGACGCGCGGATCGCGGCCAGGCGCTCGGCCGCATCCTCGATGTCGGTACCCAGCGTGGAGATGATGAAGCTGATGGCATTGCCGGTGCCCTGGTCGTCCTTGGGTCGCACCGACACCGGGATGCCGGCGGTCAGCGACTTCGCCGGCAGGCTGTCGCGTTCGAGCAGGAAGCGCCGCAGCGAGCCGCCGCAGATCGCCAGCACCACGTCGTTGAGGGTGCAGCCGGCGGCGTCGGCCAGCGCACGCAGCCGCGCCATCGGGAACTGCTGCGTGGCGAAGCGGCGCTTCTCGCGCACGCGCCCGTTCAGCACCGACAGCGGCGCATCGAAGGGCACCACCATGCCCTCGCCGCCTTCGCCGACGCGGCGGAAGATCTTGCCGAAGGCGGCCAGCAACTGCGGCGCGGACTTGAGCTGGCCGCGCAGCGCCTGCGCCGCTCCCGCCATCACGTTGGCCATGGTCGGTGCAGAGGCGTGGCGCCGGGCCTGCGCCGGGCTGCCTTCGGCGGCGGACCAGAAGGGCGGCAGCGTCAGGCTCTTCGCTGGGTCGGTGGACATCGCCTGCTGCAGCATGCGCATGCCGCTGATGCCGTCGATCAGCGAGTGGTGCATTTTCACGAACAGCGCGAAGCGGCCGTGCTCCAGCCCTTCGATGAGGGTGCATTCCCAGGGCGGGCGGCTCAGGTCCAGCGGCGTGCTCTGCAGCCGTCCGACCAGCTCGCCCAGTTCGCGCTCGCCGCCCGGCCAGGGCAGCGCGCCATGGCGCACGTGGTATTCCAGATCGATGGCGTTGTCCTCGATCCATTCGGGCATCGGGTTCAGGTTGAAGCCTGTCTTCAGGCGCCGGTTCCACGGTGCGGTGAAGCTGCCGCAGTTGCGGAAGTCGTGCATCAGCCGGCGCAGGAAGTCGCGTGGCGCGCCCTCGGGCAGCTTGAAGATGAGCAGCCCGCCGACGTGGTTGGGCGTGGCCCGCGTCTCGGTCATGATCCACGCGGCGTCGAGCGGATTCAGGTGGGTGCTTGTCATGGGGGGTCTCCTGGATGCCGGTCTTCTTGTGGTGCGTGCAGCCGATGGCGCCGGGGTGACTTCAGCGCACGCGGTGCAGGTCGACGCCAAGCCGGACGCGGAAGACGGGTCGTTCAGGCACGCCGCTCATGCGGGTCAGCCGCGCAGCGCCGGCTGGCCCCAGATCGTCCAGGCGGCCATCAGCGCCCAGGCCGACCAGCGTGCCCAGCAGGTTGCGCCCGGCATTGTTCTGTGTGAAGAGCGCACCGCTCCAGTAGCCCACCTGCTTGCCCGCCAGCGGCCAGCCGGGCACGAAGCGGCGCACCTTGGCGCGGTACTCCTCGTAGGGCGCCCCGAAGATGGGTTTGAGATGCGCCTCTTCGCGCTGCACGCGCGCGTCCATGTACATCCAGTAGATCACCGCATAGGCCAGCAGCAGCCACCATTGGCCGAGCAGCATCAGAAAGCCCAGCGGGATGAAGAAGCGGCCCAGGTACATCGGGTTGCGCACCATGGTGTAGGGCCCGCGGATGGTGAGCGTGGTGTTCTTGTCCAGCGAGGCGAAGCACCAGCTCTGGATGAACAGGCCGAACATCGAGACGATGAAGCCGGCGAGCAACCATTCGCGCCGCGCAAAGAGCGCCAGCACCACCAGCACCACGATGAACAGCGGCAACCGCGTCTTGATCAGGAAGCTGCGCAGGCCGGGGTGCTGGAACAGGCCGTCCGAAGTCTGTTTCATGGCGCTATTGTGTCCTGCGCTTCTTGCTCAACCCGAAGTAGCCGCGCAGCAGCCACCAGCGGCGCCAGCGGTTCAGCCGGTCGAGCAGTGCCAGCCGCTGCTCGCCCAGCGTGTCGGGCTGCCAGCGTTGCCACTTCTTGTAGATGCCGCTCAGATCCATGTGCTCGAGCCAGGTGCGCAGCGCGCGCGGCATCCAGCGCGTGGACAGCGCGGCCTGGAAGTCGATGATGCCCGGTCTGCCGTCGGGCTGCATCAGCAGGTTGCCACCGCCGCGTGTGTCCAGGTGCACGAGGCCGCGCGCGTGCACCTGCTGCAGCAGCGCCTCCAGCGCCGTCAGGTAGGCCGTGCTCACGGGCATGCTCTTGACGTTCGCCAACGAGCGCCCGGGCACGAAGCGCGCGGCCATGGCGAAGGCATCGACGCGAAAGGCCATCGATGGCACGCCGGGAATGCCTTCCAGCCGACGCAGCGCGCGCACTTCGCGGCCCAGCAGAAAGCGGGCGATGGTGTGGCGCACGAAGAAGGCGCGCGACGAGAAGTCCTTGAAGATCCAGTCGACACCGTCGATGCGCACACGTTCGACACGTGCGTTGGCGAAGCGGCCATCGCGCAGCAGTTCGCGCTCGGCGCGGTCCAACTGCGCACGGCCGAAGGCGGCGGGCGGCGGAGCGGAGGTGTCGTTCATCGGCGGGCAGGGGTGCGGCGCATTGTGGCTTCTTGCACCCGGCGCACTGGCCTTTAGCGGCGCAGCACGGCCAGCCACTCGCGCTGCGCGTCGTCGAGCGCGTCGTCCTGCGTCACCATGGAAAACTGCAGCGCGCTGCGGATCTCGGCGTCTTCTTCGGGCAGCGGACCGGCCAGCAGCGCATCGAGCAAGGCACGCGCGCGCTCCAGGCTCTCGCGGTATTTGGCGAAGATGCCGCTCACGCTGACGTGCATCGACGGGTCTTCCATCCAGCAGTCGTAGTCGGTGGCGATGCACACCGTCGCATAGCAGATCTGCGCCTCGCGCGCGAGAAACACCTCCGGCACGTTGGTCATGCCCACCAGATGGCAGCCGATCTGTCGCATGAACAGGCTCTCCGCGCGCGTGCCCAGCCGTGGCCCTTCGACGCAGGCGTAGGTGACGTCGCGGTGCAGCCGGATGCCCATCGCGGCCGGCCTGCGTCGCGGCCCAGTCGATGAGCCTGGCGCTGGCCGGCTGCGCGGTGGACACGTGCGCGGCCACGCCGTCGCCGAAGAAGCTGCGCGCGCGGCCCCCCTTGGTCCAGTCGAAGTACTGGTTGGGCATGGCCAGGTCCCCCGGCGCGATGTGTTCGGCCAGGCTGCCGACGGCGGAAAAGCCCAGGATCTGCGTCGCGCCGGCGCGCTTGAGCGCAAAGATGTTGGCGCGGTAGTTGACCTCGTGCGGCAGCAGCTTGTGGCCGGCGCCGTGGCGCGCCAGGAACAGCAGCTCGCGCCCGCCCAGCCGTCCCTTGACGATGCTGCCCGACGGCATGCCGAAGGGCGTGACTGCGTCCAGGCGCTGTTCCACCTGCATGCCGGCCAGCTCATAGATGCCGGTACCGCCGATGACTGCGAGCATGTGTCCCCCTCGTGCTTGAAAACCTGCCGCTGCATTCTGCCGTGTGGCTTGCCCTGAGACCTCTTCGGGCGTGTGGATCGGGCGCCTGCGCCGCAGCGTCAGACCCTAAGATCGCGGCTCCGCTGGCCTGGAGAGCTTGCCATGAACATTCGCTTCGCACCCGCACTGGCCCTCGCGGCCCTGCTGGCCTGGGCACTGCAGGCTGCGCCTGCGCTGGCCCAGCCGAAGAAGGACACGGTGGTGCTGGCCATGACGTTGGAGCCGCCGGGCCTGGACCCGACGGCCGGCGCCGCATCGGCGATTGCCGAGGTGGTGCTCTACAACATCTTCGAGACGCTGACCAAGGTGAATGGCGACGGCAGCATCACGCCGCTGCTGGCCGAGAGCTGGAGCATCTCGCCCGACGCGAAGACCTACACCTTCAAGCTGAAGCGCGGCGTGAAGTTCCAGAACGGCGAGCCCTTCAACGCAGCCAGCGTGAAGTTCTCGTTCGAACGCGCGGTGGCCAAGGACAGCGTCAACAAGGACAAGCCGGTGTTCGCCAACATGGTCAGCATCGACACGCCCGACGGTCACACGGTGGTCGTCACGCTGAAGAACAGCAACCCCGACCTGCTGTTCCAGTTGGGCCAGGGCACGGCCATCATGGTCGAGCCGAAGAGTGTGGCCACCAACAACACGCAGCCGGTCGGCACCGGGCCCTTCAAGCTGGACACCTGGAACCGCGGTTCGTCGATCACGCTGGCGCGCTGGGACGGCTATCGCCATGTCGGCAGCGTGAAGATGCGCCGCGCCACCATCCGCTTCATCAACGATCCGGCCGCGCAGGTGGCGGCGTTGCTGTCGGGCGATGTGGATGCCTTCCCGCGCGTGGCGGCGGCGCGCAGCCTGGAGCAGTTCCAGCGCGACCAGCGCTTCCAGATCCTCATCGGCGGCTCGCGCGCCAAGACCATCCTGGCCATCAACAACAAGAAGAAGCCTCTGGACGACGTGCGTGTGCGCCGCGCCATCGCTGCGGCCATCGACCGCCATGCGGTCATCGACGGCGCGGCCGACGGCTTTGGCGTGGCCATCGGCAGCTACTACACGCCGGGAGCGCCCGGCTTCATCGACCTGACCGGTGTGAACCCGTACGACCCGACCAAGGCGCGCGCGCTGCTGCACCAGGCCGGCGTGACGCTGCCGCTGGAGCTGACGATGAAGCTGCCGCCCACGCCCTATGCGCGCCAGGGCGGCGAGGTCATCGCCGCGATGCTGGCCAAGGTGGGCATCAACGCCAAGATGGAGAACATCGAGTGGGCGCAATGGATGTCGGGCGTGTACGGGCAGAAGGCCTACGACCTGACGGTGATCGCGCATGTCGAGCCGCTGGACTTCGGCAACTTCGCGCGGCCCAACTACTACTGGGGCTATGAGTCACCCGCTTTCAACGAGCTGTGGGCCAAGATCCAGGCCACCGCCAAGCCGGAAGACCGCGCCAGGCTGATGGGCGATGCACAGCGCATGGTGGCGGACGAAGCGGTGGCCGCCTACCTGTACCAGCCCACCTGGATCACCGTGGCGAATGCGCGGCTGAAGGGGCTGTGGAAAGACGTGCCGTTGTTTGCCAACGATATCGGCGCGCTGAGTTGGCAGTAGCCGCTGGCCGCAGTCGCCGACAGTTGTCGCCGGCAGTAGCGCCAGCGCGGCGCGGCGCTGCGCACTGCACGCTCAGCGCTGGCTCGTCATTCGCGGCGCAGGAACTCGACGATTCGCGCCTGAATGGCGTCGCTGTCGTGGTCGGTGAAGGCCGCCAGATGGCCGCCGCGCTCGACCCAATGCACCTGGGCGCCAGGAATCTGCGCCGCCGCGTACTCAGTGTGATCCGGCGCCAGATCGGTATCGACGCGTCCTTGCACCAGCAAGGTCGGCACCGCAATGCGCGCCAGTTCCAGATCGGTGATGGCCGCGAAGTTGGCCTTGTCGTTGTCCAGCCCCGCCTTGCGCGCGCCGCGCCAGCTCACCGTCTTGGCAAGTTCCACCACGAAGCGGCGCTTCGTCTCGTCGGCCCAGACCTCTTCCACCAGTGCGTCGAGTTCGGCCTTCGGCAGTTCGCCCTCTGAGCCCAGCGTGGCGCTGACCAGCGGGCGTTGTGCGTGCTCGATCATGATCTTCAGCAGCCAGTTGCCCAGCGCCGAGCCGAACATGAAGCGGTCCTCGCCGACGTCACGCCATGCGTAGCGCCCGCTTGCCGCCGCCAGCGCCACCAGCGCGCTGAGCTTGTCGCCATGGCGCACCGCCAGCCGGTAGCACGATGGCCCGCCGCCGGACCAGCACATCACGGCAAAGCGCTCGATGCCGAGCGCGGCCATCAGTGCCGCATGCGAGTCGGCGGTGCCGTCGATGGAACGGTTGGCGTCGTTCAGCTCGCTGCCCAGGTAACCCGGGCGCGACGGGATGATCGCGCGCAGCCCCGCCTGCACCACAAAGTCCGCCATCAGCGAACCCTGGTCGTGGCCGCCGGGCGAGCCATGCACCACCAGCACGGCCGGGCCCTGACCGCGATCGAGATACTCGATCTTGCCGAAGGGTGTGTCAGCGGTATGGGCCGGCTGCGCGGGCGGATGGGTCATGTGCGGCCTCTGTGAAGTGCGTGTGCGTATCTCCGCTCAGGCCTTGAGCTTGTAGCCGGTCTTGAAGATCCACGTGATCGCGCCCAGGCACAGCAGCATGAACAGCAACGTCATGCCCAGGCTCAAGGCCACGCCGACATCGGCCACGCCGTAGAAGCTCCAGCGAAAGCCGCTGACCAGATAGACGACGGGGTTGAACAGCGTGATCTGCTGCCACAGCGGCGGCAGCATGTGGATCGAATAGAAGCTGCCGCCCAGAAAGGCCAGCGGCGTGACCACCATCACCGGCACGATCTGCAGCTTCTCGAAGCCGTCGGCCCAGATGCCGATGACAAAGCCGAAGAGGCTGAAGGTGACCGAGGTCAGCACCAGAAAGGCCAGCATCCATACCGGGTGCGCGATGGAGAAGTCGACGAACAGCCGCGCGGTGGCCAGCATCAGCAGGCCCAGCACGACGGACTTGCTGGCCGCCGCGCCGACATAGCCGATGACCATCTCGATGGGCGAGATCGGCGCCGACAGCACCTCGTAGATCGTGCCCGAGAACTTGGGCATGTAGATGCCGAAGGAGGCGTTGGAGATGCTGCTCGTCAGGATCGACAGCATGATCAATCCCGGCACGATGAAGGCCGCATAGCTGACGCCGTCGATCTTGGCCATGTGCGAGCCGATGGCCGAGCCGAAGACCACGAAGTACAACGAGGTGGTGATCACCGGCGCGGCGATGCTCTGCAGCAGCGTGCGCCGCGTGCGTGCCATCTCGAACAGGTAGAGGGCGCGAATGGCGTGCAGGTTCATCGGCTGAGCTCCGCTGCGCGTGCTGCGGTGTGCGCGGGTTCGGGCGCCTCGGCCGGCGCTTTGACCAGGCTGACGAAGATGTCCTCGAGCGAGCTCTGCGCGGTCTGCAGGTCCTTGAACCCGATGCCGTGCGCGGCCAATCGGCGCAGCAGCTCTGGAATGTCGGACTTGTTCTGCCGCGCGTCGAAGCTGTAGACCAGGTCCTGCCGGTCGTCCGACAGCGCCAGTTGATAGTCCGCCAGATCGGCCGGCAACGCGACCAGCGGCGCCTGCAGGTGCAGCGTCAATTGTTTCTTGCCCAGCTTGCTGCATCAACACGCACCTTGTCCTCGACCAGGATGAGGCGGCCCTGGCTGATGACGCCGATGCGGTCGGCCATCTCCTCGGCCTCTTCGATGTAGTGCGTGGTCAGGATGATGGTCACGCCGGTCTGCTGCAGGCCGCGCACCATGCGCCACATGTCGCGGCGCAGTTGCACGTCCACACCCGCGGTGGGTTCGTCCAGGAACAGGATGCGCGGCTCGTGGCTCAGCGCCTTGGCGATCATCACGCGCCGCTTCATGCCGCCCGACAGCGTGCGGATCATCGCGTCCTTCTTGTCCCACAGCGACAGTTCCTTGCAGCAGCTTTTCGATGTGCGGCGGGTTCGGCGCCTTGCCGAACAGTCCGCGGCTGAAGCTGACCGTGCTCCACACGCTCTCGAACGCGTCGGTGTGCAGTTCCTGCGGCACCAGGCCGATCTGCGCGCGCGCGGCGCGCCAGTCGCTCTGGATGTCGTGGCCGGCCGCTTGCACCGTGCCGCGGCTGGGCGTGACGATGCCGCAGACGATGCTGATGAGCGTGGTCTTGCCGGCGCCGTTGGGGCCCAGCAGCGCGAAGATCTCGCCGCTGCGGATGTCCAGGTCGACGTTGTCCAGTGCGACATGGCCCGAGGCGTAGGTCTTGCCCAGGCCGCGAGATCGAGATGATCGGTGGCGTGGTCGCTTGCGAATCGGGATGCATGCGGACATTGTGATTCAGCCGCGACGGGCAGAATCGCGCGGTGAAGACCCTCAGCTGCGGCATCCTCGTTCTCAACCCGCACAGCGAACTGCTGCTGTGCCACGCCACCGGCACCACCGTCTGGGACATTCCCAAGGGCGGCGCCGATGCGGGTGAAACGCCGCTGCAGACGGCGATTCGCGAAACCGCCGAGGAAACCGGCCTGCACTTCGATGCGGCCGAGCTGCTCGACCTCGGCCACTTCAGTTACCGCCCCGTCAAGGATCTGCATCTCTACGCCGCGCTGCGCCAGCGCGATGATGCGCTGAACTGCCATTGCAGCAGCCATTTCACCGACCTGTGGGGCCGCAGCCGACCGGAGATGGACGCCTACGAATGGACCGCCTTCGCGCGTGTGCAGCGCCGCTGCGCGCGCCGCATGGCGGCCTTGCTGACGCAGACACTGTCCTTGCCGCGCGTGTTGCAGTTGCTGTTGCAGCGCGACTCGGCAGCGACCCCAGCGCGCGCCGCGGCCGCGCAGCCGCCGTAGCGCCGCCTAGCAACGCCTACGCCTGGGTGGGTGGCGCGGTGGCAGGCTGATCGGGCAGCCCGGCCAGATGCCGGTCGTCGGCCCAGCGCACGATGTCCAGCGTGCCGCCGCGCCAGCGCAGACGGTTGACGCCGGTGTTGGGAATGGCGCAGTCGCGCGCGCCATGCAGCGGCAGGCCATGCACGGTGCGCCACAGCATGTCGAGCACGCCGCCATGCGTGACCACCAGCAAGGTCTTGTCGGCGTGCTCGGTGGCCAGATCGCGCACCGCGCTGATGACGCGCGTGTGGAACTGGCGCACGCTTTCGCCGTCGGGCAGGCCGAAGTCGGCGTCGTGACGCAGCCACTGCGACCACAGCGCAGGGTGGCGCGCCTTGATGCCCGTCACGTCCAGGCCTTCGAGCACGCCGAAACACTGCTCACGCAGCGCCGGCTGCGCGATCGCGCGCGTGGCATGCCGCAGTTCCAGCGGCGCCGCGGTTTCGCGCGCACGTCGCAGGTCGCTGCTGACCAGCAGGTCGAAACGTTCGTCGGCCAGCGCCGCGGCCAGTCGGCGCGCCTGCTCGTGCCCGGCGGCGTTGAGCGGCACGTCGACATGGCCCTGGAAGCGCTGTTGGCGGTTGAAGTCGGTCTCGCCGTGGCGGATGAAGATCAGGTCGGTCATCGGTGGTGTCGAACTTTGGCTGTCGTGTCACTTGGCGCAATCGCCGCCGAGAGCCGACTTGCTGTGCTCCAGCGGCTGAATCTTCAGCGCCAGCAAGGGCTTCAGCACGTCGCGCTCGAAGGCACGCATCGAGGCCGCGCTGTGCCGGCCGGGTCGCGACGCTTCGAGCAGCGTGCTGCCGTCGGCCATCCGCCACTGCTCGATCTTCAGCTTGCCCGCGCGCAGCCGGGTCATCGTGCTGCCGCAGCCCTTGGGCCGGGCCTGCAGCGCGGTGGGCGGCTGCAGCTGTGTGTCGCGCGACTCGACATTGCAGCTGCGCGAATAGGCCGTCAGCACACGGCCGACCCCAATGAAGCTCAGGTCGACCTCGTCCTTGCGGTCCTTGGTGGCGCCCAGCGGGCAGTCCCACTGCTTCAGCGTCGGTCGCGCCGGCAGCGGTGTGTCGCCGCGCAGCTTGAAAGTCAGCTCGGCTTCGCCACCGGTGAGGCGTTGGCGCAGGATGGCGGCGAAGCCCGGCGGCAAGCCGGGCGGCGGTGTGAACTCGAAGTACTGCACCTCGAAGTGGCTCGGCGCGGACGCTTTCAGGTGCAGCTCACGCAGCGCATCCTGCGGTGTTGTCGGGCCACCTTGGCGCGGGTCCCAGCGCACGGCGAATTCCGCAGCCTGCGCGGTGGCGTGGGCCGGTTGCGACAGGGTCGCCGTCAGTGCCGCCAGCAGTGCCAATGCCAGTCGCGCTCTCGGTGCCAGCCGCCAGCCCCAGCGGTGGCCGGCGTTGCGGCTTTGAGCCTGAGTATCCGTGTCGATGAAACTCCAGTGGGGCATGTCTGCAGTGTAGAGGTGCAGATCCGGCGCGCCCGCAGCCGCTGCATCGCAGCGCGCGATCGGCCGTGGCATCCGGACGCAAAGCGCAAGAGCCGCGACTCGGGCGTTGGCGCGCGAGCATGAACGGCTGCGATCGCCGAAGCCGACGGGTTCAGCGGATGTCTTGCAGGTGCAGCGCGCTCGTCGGGACCGGCTTCGCCAGGAAATCCAGACCGCTGAGCGTCGGCAGCAGGAAGTAGCCGGCGCCGACGACTTGGATGAAGCGCGGCAGGTTGATCAGGCGCTGGCCGCGCACCGGGTCCGGAATGGTGAAGGCGCGATGCGTCTGCCCAAGAATGGGATCGCACTCGTGGGAGAGGCCACCAGCAACTCGCGCCGCGGCAGCAGGCCTTGCAGGCACTGGCGCTTGGCGCCGTGCACCGGCCCCGACGGCAGGCCGATCAGGAAAGGCCCGCCCGGCATCACCGCCGGATAGTGGCCATGCGAGAAGCGGGTCTCCTGCGAAAGCATCGCGCGCACCGCGTCGATGCCGGCGGCCACGCCGAGCGCGGAGGACAGCGCGGCATGCCGGCGCAACGCACCCGCCACGGCGCGCAGCAGCCGCGGCTGATGGAACATCGCACTGACGATGCGGTAGCGCAGGGCCGCGAGCATCGGCGCTCAGCCTGGGGCCGCGGCGGGTCTCTCCATCGCCCGCACTGCTTCGGCTTCGACCAACGCCATGCCGCATTCGGCCGCGACCGACAGCGCATGCGCAAAGTGTTCTGCCGCGGCGTCGGCCTGGCCACCGCGCTGCGCCACCTGCGCCACCAGCAAGGCCGCTTCGGCCTCGTAGCCCCGTTGCCCATGCAGCTGCGTGGCGCGCAAGGCCTCGCGCGCACTGGCCAGCGCCCGCTCATGCAGGCCCGCCGCCGACAGCACCTGGGCACGGGCCGACGGGAAGTAGTAGGCGTTGTAGCGACCGCCCAGCGCCTCCAGCCGGTCGGCGATCGCCCGTTCGATGAGGTCCTCCGCCGCAGCCACGCGCCCCAGCTGGGCCAATGCGACGGCATGGCGCGTGATGAGCGGCGGCGCCATCGTCGGCACGTCCTGCTCGCGGCAGCGCCGCAGCGCGTCTTCGAAGAGCTGCGCCGCCTCGCCGTGGCGCCCCTGTTCGAGCCACAGGCTGCCCTGCACCCAGTCGAGCAGGATGTGCGAGTAGGCGTGGTCGTTGCGCGTCAGCTCGGCGTAGGCGCGATCGCAGTGCGCCTGCGCCGCCTGCCGGTCGCCCAGATGGGCCAGCGAGTCGGCGCTGAAGACGTGCAGGTTGATCGAAGGGATGGTCGCCCAGCGTGGCAGCAAGGTCAGCTCGGCCAGCTCGGCGGCAAACTCGCGCTCCACGCGGGCGGCTTCCGCCAGCACGTCGCGGTAACGCCCCTGGCCGTGGCGCAGCATCATGCGCGCCTGCAGCGCCGCCATCTGCGCGCTGCGCCCGGCGCTGCGCTGCGCGCTGACCTGCGCCGCCGCGGCCGCCACCAGGCCGCGTTCATAGTGTCCCTGCACCCACAGCAAGAAGGCGAGCTGCAAGGCCACGCCCGACTCGCGCCGATGGTCGGACAGTTCGCGGGTGATCGCATGCGCCCGCGACAGGTTGTCGACCGCCTCGTCCACCTTGCCCAGCGGCGACAGCGCGCCCAGCGCCGTCATGCGCAGGCTCAACTCGATGCGGCGAATGCGCTGGCTGTCGCCGTTGCCGCTGCGGCCCACCGCGTCCAGGCCCACGGCAAAGTAGTTCAGCGCATCGCGGTGCGCCGAGCGTGCGATGGCCAGCGACATCGCGCGCAGCGCCCACTCCGCGGCCTCGTCCCAGGACTCGCCGGCATAGGCATGGTGCGCCAGTTGCGAGGGGTCCTCCGACGCATCGGCGCGGTGGCGTGCACGCAGCGCCTCGTAGGCGGCGCGGTGCAGTTCGCGCCGCCGCGGCCGCGCCAGCGACGCCAGCACGATCTCGCGCAGCAGCGCATGCCGAAAGCCGAACGCAGCCTCGTCCTGCGGCACGGCCATCAGCAGCCCGGCCGCCGCGGCCTGCCGCAGCCCGGACTCGGCATCCGGTGCCGCACGCTGCGCCATCGCCGCCAGCAGCGGCGGCACGAACGGCCGGTCGAGCACGGCCGCGCACTCGAGCAGCTGCTTGGTCAAGGGCGGCAGGCGGTCCACCCGCGACATCACCAGGGCGTTGATCGATGGCGGCGGCTTGGCGGGTGGCAACGGGTGCATGCAGCGATAGGCGCCGGGGTCACCCTCGAGCTGGCCCTGGTCGACCAGTTCCATCGCCAGTTGCTCCAGGAAGAACGGGTTGCCACCGGCGCGCTCGGCCAGCGTGGCCGACAAGTCGCGCACGCTGTCGTCGCTGCCCAGGATGGCGGCGGCCAGGCGCTGCATCGGCAGTTCCTCGAGCGGGCCCAGCGGGTGCTCGATGAACCAGCTTTCGTCGGCCCAGCGCGGCGTCGTCTCCGGGCGATAGGTGCCGCAGACCAGCAGCGGCGCGCGCTCCAGCCGGCGCAGCACGCCTTCGAGCAGGCGCAGGCTCTCGCGGTCGGCGTGCATCAGGTCGTCGATCACCAGGAACAGCGGCGCCTCGGCCATGCGACGCTGCAGCAGTGCCAACACCAGTTCGGCCAGGCGGCGGCGGCGCAGCGCCGGCGACAGCGCCAGCCAGTCCCGCCCGGGGTCGCCTGGGTTCAGCAACTCGGCCAGCGTGTCCGCCTGCGGCTCGAGCGCCGCGCCCTCCAGGCGCATGGCGGTGCGTGCCGCCTCGGCGCGTCCCTCGACACCGGAGGGCACACCCAACAACACCAGCGCCAGTTCGCTCACGATGTCGAAGGGCAAGCGGTTGCCCAGCGCATGCGCCTGCAGCCAGACGCAGCGAAAGCCGCTGGCCTGCAGCCGCTCGCTCAAGGCCAGCGCCAGGCGCGACTTGCCGATGCCGGCTTCGCCGCGCACGCCGACGAACTGCATCTGCCCTGCGCGCACGCGGCGCGCCGGCTCGAGCAGCGCCGCCAGCTTGTCGTCGCGCCCGATCAGCGGCGCCAGCTGGCGCCGGCTGGCCAGCGGCGCCACGGCGGTCTGCGCCAGCTCATAGGCTTCGAGCGGCGTGTCGAAGCCGGCTGCGTCGATGTCGCGCCTGTCCAGCACCTTGACGTGGCTCTGCGCCAGGTGCAGCGTGGCCGCGCCGATCAAGGTGCTGCCCGGCCGCGCGCTTTCCTGAAGGCGGCGCACACAGTTCAGCAGCACGCCGTCGGCGCGGAAGCGGCGCGTGCGGTACTCGCGCACCGAACCGATCGCGATCTCGCCCGAATCGATGCCCACGCGCATGGTGTACTGGCCGCCGCCCTCTTCGGCCAACGTGCGCGCGCGCTGGTGCAGGGCGGTGGCGGCCATGCAGGCGCGCAGTGCGTGGTCTTCCTGCGCCAGCGGCGCACCGAACAGCGCCTGCACGCCGTCGCCCTCGACCTGGCTGACGATGCCGCCGACCTCGATGACCGTCTCGCACATCAGCCGCAGCGCCGGCTCCAGGTCGGACCGGGCTTCTTCCGGGTCCAGCCCGGTGGCGCGGCGCGTCGACCCGCAGAGGTCCGCGAACAACACCGTCACGTGCTTGCGCTCGCGCGGCTGGCCCAAAGGCGACACCGGTGGCGGCGCCGCCACCGCGTGCGGCCTGGCGGGTGCGCGGCGACTGGGCTTCGTGGTGGGCAAGGCGTTCCTTCCGGTGCTCGGCGGTTCGGGTAGATGCCGGGTCACGTAATCTATCGCCAGTCAGGTCCGCTGGCCATGCCTCTCATTGAGGATGCAACGCGGGCGTCGCGCGCTAGAGTGCCGATGCCGATCGCTTGGATCGCGCAAGACGGAGCGTGCGGTGCAAGGCTCGGAGAACCTGAGTGCGGTGGATGCGGGCGTGCCCACGCTGTCGCTTGCACTGTCGCTGGCCGGCGGTGTGTCGGGCGGGTGCTGGAGCGCCGGCACGCTGGACTACCTGGTCGAGGCGCTCGACGCCTGGGAGCAAGCCCGCGGTACGGACCCGCTGGTGCCGTCGCACCGCGTGCTGCTGCACGCGATGGCCGGCACCTCGGCCGGTGCACAGGCGGCGGCGCTGCTGGCGATGGGGCTGCGCAGCGAGTTCGCGCCGGTGCGGCTGACCGACGAGAGCACCACCCCGCCGCATGCGCAGCACAACCCCCTCTACAGCGGCTGGGTGCTCGGTGCCAGCGCGGCCGATCTGCTCGACGAACGCGACGGCTGTCGCCGGCGCTTCACGTCCTTGCTGGACGGCAGCTGCACCGACGAAATTGCCGACCGTGTGCTGGCCGACCGTCGGTGCGCTGCCGCAACGTGCGCCGCGCGCCTGGGTGGCCGATCCGTTGCGGCTGCGCTTCAGCGTGACCAATGTCGACGGCATTCCACTGAAAGTGCCGTCCGACGGACCCTTGCGTGCGTTCCGCCTGCATGCCGACACGCTGCGCTACGCGTTGACGGGGATGGGGCAGGTGGGCGCGCCGGTTGCGTCGCATGACGAACTCGTGCTCGCCTACCCGGCCCGGCCGGCGGACCTGCGTGACGCATGGGTCCCACTGGCACGCGGTGCGGCGGCCTCGGGCGCGTTTTCGGTGCTGCTGCCCGAACGCACGATGGAATGGCCGATGCAGGCTTACCTGCCGGTGCGCCTGATCACGCCGCCGTCCGTGCTGCAGCCGGCGCCGCTGCACACGCTCGAGCCGCTGTGGCCAAAGCTGGACGTGCCGGCGAACACCCTGCTGCGCTTCACTGCAGCCGATGGCGGCATCCTGGTCAACGACCCGATCGACCTGGCCCGTGACGGGCTTGCCCGGTGCGGAGCCGGCGCCGATGACGGCCGTCGTGTCGGTGCATCCGCTGCTGCACAGCCTGCGGCGCGAACCGCCGCCCGACGGTGCGTTGCGCGGCAGCCTGCCGCACCGCCTGCTCGGTGCCCTGGTGGCTGCCGTGTTGCGCGACGCGCTGGTCTCGCCCGCCGACGTCGTCGCCGCGACCAGTGTGCTGGCGCCGACGCGTTTCCTGCTGGCACCGATGCGAGCGCACGAACCGCGCGACAAGACCGCTCACGCGCTGGCCGGCGCCAGCCTCGGCGGCTTCGGCGGCTATCTCGATGAGGGCTACCGGCGGCACGATTTCCAGCTCGGTCGCAGCAACACGCAGTGGGCGTTGCGTCACGAGCTGACCTTGCCCGAGAAGCCATCCGCTGTTCGATGGCTGGACCGACGCGCAGCGCAATGCCTATCGCGTCGACGGACCGAGCGGGCCGGAACTGCCGATCATCCCGTTGATGCCGGCGCTGCGCGAGCAGGTCGAACCGGTGCTGCGCTGGCCCGCCGACCTGGACCCGCTGCCGGCCTCTGGCGCCGGCCGTGCACCGGCGGCTCGACGCTGTCGTCGAGGGTCTGCTGCAGGCCTACCTGCCACGCTGCCGCGTGGGTCGCTGGCTGCTTTACAGGGGCTGGCGCTGGTTGCTGGCGGCCAAGGTCGGCCGCGCGGTGCTGAGGCGCATGCAACAGGGGCTGCAGGCGCACGGGCTGTAGCGCCGCGCCGATCTCGCCGCCACGGGCCCATCGTGCCCCGTCGCATGGCCCGAATGCGAGGGCCGATGCGGCGCGGCGGCTGACAGCGCTTCGGCCTGGTGCAGCCGCTACGATGAGGGCGCCACGCCGCGACACCAGGAGCCGCCATGCCCGCCGACCGACTGCTCGATGTCGCCATCATTGGCGCCGGCATGGCCGGCGTCGTGCACCTGCACTACGCGCGCCAGGCGGGGCTGGACGCACTCGTGCTCGAGGCCCGGCCCGGCATCGGTGGGCTGTGGCGCGAGCTGCCGGCCTGGCAGGACATCCAGATCAGCACGGCCGACTGGGCCATCGGCGAGCTGCCGCTGGCCGGGCCGCTGCAGCCGCAGATCCTGGCCAACATCGAGGCCTGGGTCGATCGCTTCGGGCTGGCCGACGGCATCCGCCTGGACAGCCCCGTGCGCCGTGCCCGACATGGCGGCGACGCCTGGGTGCTGGACACGCCGCAGGGCCCGGTGCGTGCGCGCCACCTGGTGGCGGCCAGCGGTGGCCACAACACGCCGCTGATCCCGCCCGTGCGGCGCGTCGCCAGCCGCGTGCACGAATGGCACGCCAGCGCGCTGCACGACGCGCAGGCGCTGGCCGGCCGCGACGTGCTGGTGGTCGGCGGGGGGGCCTCCGCCTTCGACCTGATCGATCAGTGCCTGCAGCACGGTGCGCGGCGGCTGATGTGGGCCTATCGCGATGGCGTGCGCTGGTTCACGCCGACGACCCGGCCCAAGGCCATCGCCGGCAGCGTGCGGCCCTTCGCCAGGATGCAGGCCAGCGGCATGAGCGCAGCGCAACAGAACGCCGCGATCGCGGCGGACATGATCGCGCGCTACCAGCAAGTTCGGCCTGCAGGCGATCCAGCCCGACGCAGCGCCGGACGTGCTGCAGGACCAGTTGATCCCGGGGCGGCCGAGCATGATCGAGAACTTCGGCCGCATCGAGCGCTTTCGCGGCAGCGTCGAGGCCATCGAGGGCTCGCGCATCACGCTGTCCGATGGCACGCGGCTGGATGCGGACATCATCCTGTGGGGCACCGGTTATGCCACCGACCTAAGCTGGTTCGAAGAGCCGCGGCTGGCGGCCATACGCAGCGTCAACCAGCTTTGCGCGCGCTGCGCGTGCATCTTCCGCAGCATGGATGCGCCGGATCTGTACTTCCCCGGTGTCGGCCTGGACGGCATCGGCGCCGCCCCCTGGGCCTACGTGCTGATCGCCCGATCGATCATGTCGCACATCCGCGGTACGGCGCGGCTGGACATGCTGAAGATCGAGCACAAGGTCAACCACTTCGAGATCGCGCGCCACCTGGCCCCGCGCGACCCCGCCAGCTACCCCGAAGGCCGCGGTTGGGAGTACTACCGCGCGATCGCGTTGAACACGCCGGACGAACAGCCTTATCCGCTGCTGTAGTCAGCGCGGCGCGCAACACCCTGCGCCGCCCCCGGCCCGCCTCAGCGCGCGATGACGATCAGCACGCTGCACGGCGCGATCTCGATCAGGCTCTGCGACACCGACGCGCCGCGCCACCAGCGCGCGGCCCAGCTGTCCAGGTGCTTGTGGCCGAGCACGATCAGGTCGGCGTTCACGGCCTTGGCCACGCCCGCGATCTCGTCCACTGCGTAGCCCATGACCACCTCGCCCTGGGCCGCCAGGCCGGCATCGTGCAGGCGCCGCAGGCCGGCGTCGAGCACCGACTGGTAGTGCGTCTTCTCCTCGGCTTCGACCGTCGGGCTGAGGGCCCAGGCCTCGACCGCCACCATCGCCATTGGCGGCGCCATCACCGCCACCAGATGCAGCCGCGCCTGGCTCCATTGGCCGATCTCCTGGCAGTCGAGCAGGGCGCGCTGCCCCGTCTCGGAGCCGTCGTAGGCGAGCACGATGGTCTTGTACATGAAGACGCTCCTTGGACTGCTGCTGACGACACCGCCCTGTGCGGTCGTGGGTGAACGCGATCCATCGTAGGTGCCATCGCAGGATTCGGCAACGCCCGTTTGCGGTGTCGCCCAGGCCGGCGCGCATCGAGACCGCGCCGTCGTCGCGGTCCATGTTCGGCGTTCTCAGACATGTGTGGCCGGCCCGGCCGAGCTGACCCGGCGCAGCGCGTCGGCCATGATGAACAGGTCATTCATCAGTCCAGGCTCAGGTTGATGCGTTTGGCGACCTCGCCCCACTTCTTCGAGATCGCAGCCAGCTGGGCGGCCGCCTCGGCCGGTGTGTTGGCGACGATGTTCTGGTCCGTGGCCTGCAGCTTCGTCGCCATGTCGGGCTGCCGCAGCGCGTCCACGAACGCCTGGTGGAAAGCCGTGACGATGGGCTCGGGCGTGCCGCGTGGCGCGAAGACGGCGAGCAGGAAGGTGGCGTCGAAACCCGGGTAGCCGGCCTCGGCGACCGTGGGCACCTCGGGCAGCACCGGCGAACGCTTTGCGCCCGACACCGCCAGCGCCACCAGCCGCCCGCTCTTGATGTGCGGCAGCACCGTCGGCCCGGCAAGAAAGCCGCACGGCACCTGGCCACCGATGACGTCCTGCGCCGCCAGCGCCGGGCCCTTGTACGGGATGTGGTCCATCTCGATGCCGGCGGTGGTCAGCAGCAGCTCCATGGCCAGGTGCCCGGGCACACCGGCGCCGCCCGACGCGTAGGCGAGCCGGGTGCTGCCCTTGGCGGCCTTCACCAGCTCGGCCACGCTCTTGACGCCGGCGGCCGGGTTGCACACCAGCGTCTGGCTGAAGCTGCTGGCCACGGACACGGGCACCAGATCGTCGACCTTGAAGGGGAGCTTCTTGTAGACATGCGGGTTCACGGTCACCACCGTGTCGGTGGCGAAGAACCAGGTGTAGCCGTCGGGCGCAGCGCGTGCCGCCTCGGCAGCGCCGAGGTTGCCACCGGCGCCGGGCTTGTTCTCCAGCACGAAGGGCTGCTTCAGCGTCACCTGCATCTTCTCCATCGCCAGGCGCAGCACGATGTCGCTGGGGCCGCCGGGCGGGTAGGGCACGATGACGCGGATCGGCCTGTCCGGCCAGGCGGCATGCGCGATGCCGCAGGCCAGCAAGGTCAGCGAAACGATGAACTGTCGGGCGGTGGGCAACATGTCGAGTCCTCGGGTCGAGTGAAGCGGGTAATCTACGGCCGACCGCGATGATTGTTGAAATCAACCACCCCTGGTAATGACCCTGAGTCTGCGAGAACCACGCCAGCTCGACGACTTGCTGAACTTCCGCCTGCTGCGCCTGTTCGCCGTCAGCGGCGCGCCCGTGGTCCGGCTGCTCGAAGGCCGCTACGGCATTGCGCGGCGCGAGTGGCGGCTGCTCGCCATGCTGGCGGCGCGCGGGGCCTTGTCACCTTCGGCGCTGGCTGAAGAGGCGGCGCTGGACCGGCCGAGAACGTCGCGCGCGATCGGCACGCTGGTTGCCAAGCAACTGCTGGCGCGCGTGGTGCAACGCGGTGACGCGCGGCGCGCGCAGGTGGCGCTGACGGCGCGCGGGTGGGCACTGTACGAAGAGGTCTTTCCACAGGTGGCGGCCATCAACGTGCAGCTGGTTGGGGTGCTCGACGACGCCTTGGTGCAGGCGCTCGACGCGGCGCTGACGCGGCTGACGGAGGCCGCGCACCGCCACAACGGTGAGCTGGCGCGCGACGTCAGCGCCGACCGTCGCGCCGGCGGTTCGCGGCGTGCCCGGCCGTGAGCGGCGGCGCACACGAGCCTGAGCCGCCGCCGGCCGTCAACCCGAGCTCGCCATGCCCATGACCGTGACACCCGACTCCCCACAAGCCGGCACGTTCTGGCCCGTGCGATTGCTGCCCGGCGACGACCTGCGCGCGGCGCTGCAGGCCGTGGTCGCGGCGCGAGGCTGCAGCGCGGCTTTCGTGCTGGCCGGCATCGGCAGTCTGCGCGGCGCGCAGCTGCGTCTGGCGGGGGCCGAGTTGCCGCTGCAAGTGCCCGGCGACGTGGAACTGCTCAGTCTCAGCGGCAGCATTGCCGCGAACGGTGTGCACCTGCACATGAGCCTGGCCGACGCCAGCGGCCGCGTGCTCGGCGGCCATGTGGCGCCGGGCTGCATCGTGCGCACCACGGCCGAAGTGCTGCTGCAGTTGTTGCCCGGCTGGGACTTCAGCCGCGAGCCCGACCTGCAGACCGGCTGGGCCGAGCTGGTCATCCGGCCGCCCGGCTGAGCATCGCGCGCCGTCGTCAGCGCCAAGCGTTCATCTGAGCCGAGCCGTGGCTGCGTCGGTCGGCCGGCGGCCGGCGCGGCACGGCCATGCCGAGTTTCGGCGGGCGCTGGCATCACCAGGCGCATAAGCAAGCACGTTTTCATTCCTTCTCCGGCACAGCCGACGTTCCTAGCATGCCGGCATCGACTCTCACACGCAGGAACCGCCCATGACCCGCTTCTCGGTTGTTCGCCACCTGGCCTTGCTGGGCATCATCGCGCTGGCCGCCGGCGCCGCCCAGGCCAAGGACATCACGCTGCTCAACGTCAGCTACGACCCGACGCGCGAGCTGTACGTCGACTTCAACAAGGCCTTCGCCGCCAGTTGGAAGGCCAAGACCGGCGACAACGTCATCGTCAAGCAGAGCCACGGCGGCTCGGGCAAGCAGGCGCGTTCGGTCATCGACGGGCTGGATGCCGACGTGGTGACGCTGGCGCTGGCCTACGACATCGACGAACTGCACGACAAGGCCAAGCTGATCCCGGCCGACTGGCAGAAGCGCCTGCCGCACAACAGCAGCCCCTACACCAGCACCATCGTCTTCCTGGTGCGCAAGGGCAACCCGAAGAACATCAAGGACTGGGACGACCTGGTCAAGCCGGGCGTGTCGGTGATCACGCCCAACCCCAAGACCAGCGGCGGTGCGCGCTGGAACTACCTGGCGGCCTGGGGCTACTCGCTCAAGAAGACCGGCGGCGACGCCAAGAAGGCGCAGGAGTTCGTGGCCGCGCTGTTCGCCAACGTGCCGGTGCTCGATTCGGGCGCGCGCGGCTCGCTGATCACCTTCACCGAGCGTGGCGTCGGCGACGTGTTCCTGAGCTGGGAGAACGAGGCCTTCCTGGCCACCAAGGAGCTGGGGCCGGACAAGTTCCAGATCGTCGTGCCCAGCTTGAGCATCCTGGCCGAGCCGCCGGTGACGGTGGTCGACAAGAACGTCGACCGCAAGGGCACGCGCGAGGTCGCCACCGCCTACCTGCAGTACCTGTACACGCCCGAAGGCCAGGAGATCGCGGCGCAGAACTACTACCGGCCGATCGACCCGAAGGTGGCCGCCAAGTACGACAAGCAGTTCACCAAGGTGAGCCTGTTCACCATCGACGATGTCTTCGGCGGCTGGGCCAAGGCGCAGAAGGCGCACTTCAGCGACGGCGGCGTCTTCGACCAGATCTACACGCGCAAATGACGCCGGCTTGCTCGTTTAACGCATAAGCAAGCTCGAATTCATTCGTTTCCCGTTGCTGGCGCGCTGCCTAGCATGCGCGCCAGTTGCCATTTTCTGGATCGCCATGCCATTCCTTTCTCATTCGCGCGGCCGCCGCGCGCTGCTGCTGGCCACGCTGGCCGTGGGTGCCACCCTTCCCGCACTGGCCGCCGGCCCGACGCTGCTGAACGTCAGCTACGACGTGTCGCGCGAGTTCTACAAGGACTACAACACCGTCTTCGCCGCGCACTGGAAGAAGACCAGCCGGCGAGGACATCACGCTGAACCAGAGCCACGGCGGCTCCAGCCGGCAGGCGCGCAGCGTGGTCGACGGGCTGGAAGCCGATGTCATCACGATGAACCAGCACAACGACATCGACATCCTGTACGAGCGCGGCAAGCTGGTGCCGCAGGACTGGGCCAAGCGGCTGCCCTACAACAGCGCGCCCACCACGTCGGTGTCGGTGATCCTGGTGCGCAAGGGCAACCCGAAGAAGATCGTCGACTGGAGCGACCTGGGCCGCCCCGGCATCGGCGTGATCATCCCCAACCCCAAGACCAGCGGCAACGGCCGCTACACCTACCTGGCGGCCTGGGGCGCGGGCATCAAGTCGGGCCTGAGCCCCGACGCGGCCAAGGCGCTGGTGACGCGCATCTTCGCCAACGTGCCGGTGCTCGACGGCGGCGGCCGCGGCGCCACCACCACCTTCGCGCAGCGCAACCTGGGCGACGCGCTGGTCACCTTCGAAAGCGAGGTGCCGCTGATCATCAAGGAGTTCGGCGACAACTTCGAGGTGGTCTACCCCAGCCGCACCATCCTGGCCGAGAACCCGGTGAGCGTGGTCGACAAGGTGGTGGACAAGCGCGGCACGCGCAAGCCGGCCGAGGCCTACCTGCAGTTCCTGTACACCGACGCCGGCCAGGAGGTGGCCGCCAGGCACAACCTGCGTCCGCGCAGCGACAAGGTGCTGGCCAAGTACGCCAAGCAGTTCCCCAAGCTCAACACCTTCACCGTGGACGAGGTCTTCGGCGGCTGGACCCAGGCGCAGAAGGAGCACTTCAACGACGGCGCCACCTACGACCAGGTCATCGCCGCCGCCAAATCGCGCTGAGCTCGCACCGGAAGCCTGCCGTGATCCTGTCCCGCACCCTGCTCAAGCGCCACAGCGTGCTGCCCGGCTTCGACCTGGCGCTGGGCTTCGCGCTGCTGTACATCAGCCTGATCGTGCTGATGCCGCTGTCGGCCGCGTTCCTGAAGACCTTCACGATGACCTGGGCCGCGTTCTGGGACGCGGTGAGTTCGCCGCGCGTGGTGGCCTCGTACCGGCTGACCTTCGGCGCGTCCTTCGCCGCGGCGCTGCTCAACGCCTTCTTCGGCCTGATCGTCGCCTGGGTGCTGGTGCGCTACGAGTTCCCGTTCAAGCGGCTGATCGACGCGCTGGTGGACCTGCCCTTCGCGCTGCCCACGGCGGTGGCCGGCATCGCGCTGACGGCGATCTATGCCGAGAACGGCTGGATCGGGCAATGGCTGCCCTTCAAGGTGAGCTTCACGCCGCTGGGCGTGTTCGTCGCGCTGGTGTTCATCGGCGTGCCCTTCGTCGTGCGCACGGTGCAGCCGGTGCTGGAGGACGTGAACCGCGAGCTGGAAGAAGCCGCGGCCACGCTGGGCGCCAGCCGCTGGCAGACCTTTGCCAAGGTGATCCTGCCGATCGTGCTGCCTGCCCTGCTGACCGGTTTTGCGCTGGCCTTCGCGCGCGCGCTGGGCGAGTACGGCAGCGTCATCTTCATCGCCGGCAACATGCCGATGATCAGCGAGATCACGCCGCTGCTGATCATCACCAAGCTCGAGCAGTACGACTATGCCGGCGCCACCGCCATCGCGGTGGTGATGCTGGTGACCTCGTTCGCGCTGCTGCTGCTGATCAACAGCCTGCAGACCTGGGCGCGCAAGCGGCAGGGGGGCGTATGAGCACGCTGGCGCCCCAGCGCTCATGCCCCGCTTGGCGGGGCGGCACGCAGTGCCTGGGGTGCCCATGAAACGCGGCGTCCGGGCGGCGCGGCGTCGCGCCGCGCGCCGATCCGCTCGGCCACGGCCGAGGCGCCCTGGGTGCGCCGCGTGCTCATCGGCGCGGCGCTGCTGTTCCTGACGCTGTTCCTGTTCGTGCCGCTGGTCACGGTGTTCTACGAGGCCTTCAAGAAGGGCTGGGACGTCTACCTGGCGGCCATCCTCGAACCCGATGCGCGTTCGGCGATCGCGCTGACCTTGCTGGCCGCCGCCATCAGCGTGCCGGCGAACCTGGTCTTCGGCGTGTCCGCGGCCTGGGCCATCGCCAAGTTCGACTTCCGCGGCAAGAACGTGCTGCTGACGCTGATCGACCTGCCTTTCAGTGTCAGCCCGGTGATCGCCGGCCTGATCTACGTGCTGGTGTTCGGGCTGCAGGGCTGGTTCGGCAGCTGGTTCATCGACAACGACCTGAAGATCATCTTCGCGGTGCCGGGCATCGTGCTGGCGACGATCTTCGTCACCTTCCCCTTCGTCGCGCGCGAGCTGATCCCGCTGATGCAGGCGCAGGGCCAGGAGCAGGAAGAGGCGGCGCGCGTGCTCGGCGCCAGCGGCTGGCAGATGTTCTGGCGCGTCACGCTTGCCCAACGTGAAGTGGGCGCTGCTGTACGGCGTGATCCTGTGCAACGCGCGGGCGATGGGCGAGTTCGGCGCGGTCAGCGTGGTCTCGGGCCACATCCGCGGCCAGACCAACACCATGCCGCTGCACATCGAGATCGTCTACAACGAATACCAGTTCGCCGCGGCCTTTGCGGTGGCCTCGCTGCTGGCGCTGCTGGCGCTGGTGACGCTGGGGTTGAAGTACTTCATCGAGCAGCGCGTCAAGGATCAGCGGCGCGCCGTCGGTGACCGCGCGGAATAGGAGCGCAGCACATGAGCATCGAAATCAGGAACCTGAACAAGCGCTTCGGCGCCACCGTGGTCTGCGACAACCTCAACCTGGACATCCCGTCCGGCGAGCTGGTGGCGTTGCTCGGGCCTTCGGGCTCGGGCAAGACCACGCTGCTGCGCATCATTGCCGGGCTCGAAGTGCCCGACAGCGGCACGGTGCACTTTCAGGGCGAGGACGCGACACACACCACGGTGCGCGAGCGCAACGTCGGCTTCGTGTTCCAGCACTACGCGCTGTTCAACCACATGACGATCTTCGAGAACGTGGCCTTCGGGCTGCGTGTGCGGCCGAAGGACAAGCGGCCGCCGGAGCGCGAGATCAAGGCGAAGGTCACCGAGCTGCTGAAGCTGGTGCAGCTGGACTGGGTGGCCGACCGCTACCCGCACCAGCTGTCCGGCGGCCAGCGCCAGCGCATCGCGTTGGCGCGTGCGCTGGCGGTGGAGCCGAAGGTGCTGCTGCTGGACGAGCCCTTCGGTGCGCTCGATGCCAAGGTGCGCAAGGAGCTGCGCCGCTGGCTGCGCCGGCTGCACGACGAGATGCATGTCACCAGCGTCTTCGTCACGCACGACCAGGACGAGGCGATGGAAGTCGCCGACCGCATCGTCGTCATGAACCACGGCGCGATCGAGCAGCAGGGCACGCCGGACGAGGTCTACGACCACCCGGCCAGCCCCTTCGTGCTGCAGTTCCTGGGCGACGTGAACCTGTTCCACGGCCGCTTCGGCCATGCACCGGGTGGCGTCGATGTCGATGCCGAGGTCAGCTATGTGCGACCGCATGAGCTGGACATCGTCGGCACACCCGAACCCGGTGCGCTGCCGGTGGCGCTGTCGCAGGTGCTGACCGTGGGCGCACAGACGCGCATCGAGTTCAAGCGCCTGGACGACGGCAGCTATGTCGACGTGGAGATGCCGCGCAATGAGTTCGCGCTGCTGCGCCAACGCCTGGACCTGCGCAACGGCAGCCACGTGCACCTGCGCGCGCGGCGCATCACGCGCTTTGCCGATGGCACACTCGCGCAACAGGAGCTGCCCGATCCGGCGGTGATGATCTGATCATGGGAGTGCTGACGATGTTGAACCAGACTGCGTCTGGCGAAGAACCCACGCAGATCCTCTATCGCGCGTTCAGCCGATCCGGCGGCAAGCCGCGCAGCTACGCCGGCTACGTCACGCCGCAGGAAGCGCAACGCCTGGCCGAGGTGGGCGCGGCGAAGATCGTCGACCTGCGCACCGCCTTCGAGCGCGAATACGTCGGCCACGTGCCGGGCACGCTGCATGTCGAATGGCTGCCGCTCGGCTCGACCGCACCGAATCCTGGTTTCGTCGACGCGTTGCGTCAGGTGGCGCAGCCGCAGGAAACGCTGGTCTTCCTGTGCCGCAGCGGAAAGCGCTCCGATGCGGCCGCCACCGCCGCCGCGGCGGCAGGTTTCGGCTCCGTGCTCAATGTGCTCGGCGGCTTCGAGGGCGATCTCGACGACAAGGGCCAGCGCGGCCAGGTGGGCGGCTGGCGCAAGGCCGGGTTGCCTTGGGTGCAGGGGTAGTCGCTTTCGACGAGCGCCAGGTCGTGTAGGCCGAAGGCTGCTCGCCCGGTACCGCAAGGCGGCTCAGATCTCGAAGCTGCTGCCTGGGGCCTGCGCCAGCGCCCGATCGATCAGCGCACGCGTCAGCGGCGGCGCAAAACAACGGATGAACTCGTAGGCATAGGCGCGCAGGAAGCTGCCACGCCGCACCGCCACGCGCGTCATGTTGCTGGCAAACAGGTGACGTGCATCGATGGCGTGCAGGCTGGCATCGCGCGTGTCGTCGAAAGCCATCGACGCGATGATGCCCACGCCCATGCCGAGTTCGACATAGGTCTTGATGACGTCGGCATCCATCGCCGATAGCACGATGTTCAGGCGCAGGCCGCGGCGTGAGAAGGCCTCGTCGATGTGCGTGCGGCCGGTGTAGCCGGTCTCGTAGGTGATGATCGGAAAGTCCGCCAGGGCTTCCAGCGTCAGGGTCTCGCCGCGTGCCGCCGCCAACGCCAGCGCATGGCCCTTCGGCACCACCACGGCATGTGTCCAGCGGTAGCTGGGCAGCGCCACCAGTTCGGCGTACTGGGCCAGCGCCTCGGTGGCCACGCCGATGTCGGCCTCGCCGCTGAGCAGCATTTCCGCCACCTGCTTGGGCGACCCCTGGTGCAGGCGCAAGACCACTTCGGGGTGCGCCGCGCTGAAGTCGCGCACCGCCGGCGGCAGCGCGTAGCGCGCCTGCGAATGGGTCGCGGCGATCGTCAATGTGCCTCGGCCGGTGGACGCGAAATCCTCGCCGGCGCGTTTCAGGTTGTCGGCTTCCAGCAGCAGCCGCTCAACGATCGGCAATACCGCATGGCCCGGCGGCGTCAGCCCGGTCAGGCGCTTGCCGGCGCGGTGGAACAGCTCGATGCCGAGTTCGTCTTCCAGCTCGCGGATCTGCCGGCTCACACCCGGCTGCGAGGTGTGGAGCGCGGCGGCCACCCCGGTGAGGTTGAAGCCCTGGCGGACGGTTTCGCGCACGGAGCGCAGTTGCTGGAAGTTCACGGCGGGCCATGCTGAAACACGGCTTGCTTATGCGATTTCCAGATTATCGAGCCGGCTTTGGCGCGCCAATCGACTAAATGCTTCTATGCATAGGCGCTCGGCGCATATGAGCGGAGGAGTCTCATCAAGCGGACGCCGTGGGACCGGCTTCGCCGGGCCGCTGGCGGCGCTCCCTTGAGGGGGAGCGCCGAAGGCGCTACGGGGGTGGCCCCATTCACCCGGCCGAGTATTTGACGCTGCAGCCGTAGGCCGCAGCCGTCGGTGTGCTGACCGGTTTGCCTGCCATCGACTCACTCAAGGCGACCCGCACGAAGTTCTTCGCGGTCTTCACGTCGTCTTGATTGGCGCTGCGCTTGTCGTCGATGCCGCCGGCATACACCAGCACGCCCTTCGCATCGACGACGTACATGTGGGGTGTGGTGCGGGCGGCATAGGCGCGTCCGGCACTGCCACTGTCGTCCATCAGCATGGCCGTGGCCGCGCTGCCCCAGCCGCTGTACTTGGAGTTCAAGGCGGCCGGTGCCAGGTAGTCGTAATGGCCCTGCGCGGTGGAACTGATGCTCAACCAGACGACACCCTTGGCGGTGCTCTCCTTCTGCAGCGACTGCATGTTCTGCGAGCCGTAGTGCTTGACCACGTAGGGGCAGCCGGGGTTGGTCCATTCCAGCACCACATGCTTGCCCTTGAAGTCGGACAGCTTGACCGGCTTGCCGCGTGTGTCGGTGAGTGTGAAATCGGGTGCCGGCTGGCCCACGGTGGCGGCCTGAGCGCCCAAGGGCAGCGCCAGCAGCGCGGCGCATGCGGCCGCAGCAGCGATGACACGTGCGGCGCGAATCGATCGGGTGTGACATCTTCGGCTCCTCGGCGGGCCAGCGCACTGCGCGGCGACGCCTCAAGGTTGCAGGGTGGACAAGGCTTCGCGCACGATACCGCCGGTCAGAATCTCCGGCAACAGCAGGGGTTCTCGACCCGGGCGGTGCAGCACATACACCGGCACGCCGTTGCGACCCAGCCGGGCCAGGGCCTGGGTGATGACGGCGTCGCGCCGCGTCCAGTCGGCGCGCATCAGCACCACCTTCGATTGTGCGAAGTCCTGCTGCGTCTCCTGCGGTGTGCAGCACCAGGCGCTTGTTCACCTGGCAGCTCACGCACCAGGCGGCGGTGAAATCGACGAACACCGGCCGGCCTTCGGCCGCAAATCGTGCCAGCGCCAGCTCGTCGTAGGGCAGCCAGCCGCCTTCGGCCGGCTTGCTGGTGCTGGCGGCGGCCTGGGCCGGCTCGGTGGGCGGTGCTTCGGCCGGCCAGCTCCACAGCAGCATTGCCACCAGCGCCAGCGCGCCGACGCCCTTGCCAAGCGCGCCGCGCGCCGCGCCGACATGCGCCAGCCACAGCAACAAGCCCAGACCGACCAGCGCCATCAGCACGCGCGCCATCGCGCCCACGCCGGCCTGCTGCCCCAGCACCCACAGCAGCCACACCGCGGTGGCAAACATCGGGAAGGCCAGCCCCTGCTTCAAACGCTCCATCCACACACCGGGCTTGGGCAGGCGGGCGCGCCAGCCAGGCAGCAGCGTCAGCGCCATGTACGGCACGGCCATGCCCAGGCCGAGCGCTGCAAACACCGCCAGCGCCATGGCCGGGGACTGCGTCAACGCAAAACCCAGCGCCGCGCCCATGAACGGCGCCGTGCAAGGGCTGGCCGCCACCACGGCGAGCACGCCGCAGGCAAAGGCGTCGCCGGCCGGGCGCTGCGCGCGCCACTGCGCGGCGCGCTGCGGCAGCAGGTTGGCAAACTCGAACACGCCCATCAGGTTCAGGCCGATGGCGAAGAAGAGCACGGCCAGCACGAACACCACGCCGGGCTCCTGCAGTTGGAAGCCCCAGCCCACGGCGCTGCCGGCCGCCTGCATCCCGATCAGCGCCAGGGCCAGCGCCAGGAAGCTCGACAACACGCCGGCCCCGTAGGCCAACGCATGCGTGCGCAGCGCGGCCGGCTTCGGCGCCTGTTGTGCCAGGGTGAGCAGCTTGATCGACAGCACCGGAAACACGCAGGGCATCAGGTTCAACACCATGCCGCCGACAAAGGCCAGCAGCAGCGCCAGCCACAGGCTGGTGGCCAAGCCGTTCGTGCTGGCCGCCGCCATCGCCGCCGCACCGCCGGCCGCGCCCGCCAGGCCGGCGCCGGCCGCTGCCGCCGATGCATCGAGGCGACGCGCGCCTTCGGGCAGCGCGATGGCCGGCACGGCGCGCAGCGGCGCGCTGAATTCCACCATCGGACCCGGCGCACCCCAGACCGCGCCCGTGGCGCCGGACGCATCGCCCTGTGCCACCAGCACACCCGTCAGCGCGGCCGGCGGCGCGGCGTTGTCCATCAAGCGCAGCTTGACGGCATAGCCGTTAGGCGTGGCGTACAGCTCGTGCACCGCCGGCTCGATCAGTTGCTCGGTGAAGGGAAACACCGCCACCGCCGGCCGCGGCGCAGCGGCTGCAAGCGCCTTGTCGGACTGAAGCTCCAGCAGCAGCTCGCGCCCGCTGTGTTGCAGCGTGGCGGTCCAGCCCGTCAACGGCGTCGCGCGGGCGCTGGCGGCACCTTCGAACAGCGCCGTCCAGGCGGTGGTGCCGGGCGTGGTGTCTGCGGCCACCACCGGCAGCTCCAGCTCCAGCGTGGCGCTTTCGGGAATGCACACGTCATGGCAGACCAGCCAATCGGCCTTGGCGCGCAGCCGCAGCGGCTGGCCGGGCAACGCATTGGCGGGCGCGGTGAAGGTCAACGGCAGCAGCAGCTCGCCTTCGTAGCCGTAGTTCACCAACGGGCCGATGGGCAGGCGCTTGGGCGCGGGCCATTCGATGGCGCCGACCTTCGCACCAGCGGGCAGTTGCCACTCGATCGTCGTCGGCAATCCCGAATCGCCAGGGTTGCGCCAGTAGGTATGCCACTTCGGGATGTGCTGAAGCAGCAGCCCGATCTGCAGACTGCCCCCCGGCTGCACCGCGCTGCGCTCGGCCACCAGTTGTGCGGTGACGTGGTCGGTCTTGACCACGCCTGGCTGCGGCGCTGATGTCAACGTCAATGCAGGCGACAGCGCCTGTGACGTCAGCGGCAGCAGCGCGAACATCAGTCCCAGGCAATGGCTCCACAAACGGCGCAAGCGCTTCTTTCACGGCGGCAAGGGTGGGGAGCATAGCCTGTGCCTCTGGCAAACTGCCGTGCATGCTGCCCATCACCCTGCTGCCCGGTTTGGCATGCGATGCCGAACTCTGGCGTGAGCAGGTGGCGGCTGTTGTCGCCCCAGCGGCCTGTGCAGGTGAGCGACGTGCATGCGCGCTTTGCCAGCCTGGCGCAGATGGCATCGGCCCTGCTGGCCGAACACAGCGGCGAGCTGCTGCTGTGCGGGACCTCGATGGGCGGCATCCTGGCGCTGGAAATCGTGCGCCAGGCGCCGCAACGGGTCAAGGCGCTGGCGCTGTTGGCCAGCAGCGCGCGGCCCGACACGCCGGAGCTGATCCAGTTGCGCAGCGACGCCATTGCGCTGTTCGAACAAGGGCGCATGCGCGAGGTGCTGCAGGCGAATGCCTTCTTCGCCTTCGATCCGGCGCACGCCAAGGCGCTGGCGCCGCGCTACCTGGCGATGATCGAGCGCGCCGGTGCGGCCCAGCTGATTGCGCAGAACCGCGCCATCATGGCGCGGCCGGACGCGCGGCCGCTGCTGCCGCAGATCACCGCGCCGACGCTGGTGCTGTGCGGCGAATCCGATGTGATGACGCCGCCGGAATGTTCACGTGAACTGGCGACGCTGATTCCCGGCGCCCGCCTGGAACTCTTGCCAAAATGTGGGCACTTGCTCACCTGGGAGCAGCCGGAGCGCGTGAACGCGCTATTGCTCGACTGGCTCGCCAGCCTTTGAGCGCGGCGCGGCGTCAGGCTGCGTCCAGGGCTCGGCGCTCTGGATGACGCCGCCGCCCAGGCACACCTCACCGTCGTAGAGCACGGCCGATTGCCCGGGCGTGACGGCCCATTGCGGCGCGTCGAATTCGAGTCTGAATGCGTCCGCGGCCGGCAACGCCAGCGTGCAGCGCGCATCCGCCTGGCGGTAGCGCGACTTGGCCGCATAGGCGCCGGGCGGGGGTGGCGCGCCGGCGACCCAGGCGCAGTCCTGCGCCGACAGCGTGCGCGATTGCAGGGCAGGGTGCTCATGCCCCTGCACCACGCGCAGCACGTTGTGCGCCAGGTCCTTGCCGGCCACGTACCAAGGTGCATGTTCGGCGCCGCCGCGCACGGCTGCGCTCGCCTTCACGCCGCCGATGCCCAGGCCCTGACGCTGCCCCAGCGTGTAGAAGCTCAAGCCGACGTGCTGCCCGAGCGTGCGCCCACGCTCGTCGCGGATCGGTCCCGGCGCATGGCTCAGGTAGCGGTTCAGGAACTCGCGGAACGGCCGCTCGCCGATGAAGCAGATGCCGGTGGAATCCTTCTTCTGCGCGTTCGGCAGGCCGATCTCGGCCGCCATGCGCCGCACCTCGGACTTGCGCAACTCCCCCAGCGGGAACAGCGTGCGCGCCAGTTGCGCCTGGTTCAGGCGGTGCAGGAAGTAGCTCTGGTCCTTCAGCGGGTCCAGGCCCTTGAGCAGCTCGAAGCGGCCCCCGCGTTGGCGCACGCGTGCGTAGTGACCGGTGGCGATGTGGTCCGCACCCAGCCGCAAGGCATGGTCGAGGAAGGCCTTGAACTTGATCTCGGCGTTGCACAGCACGTCGGGGTTGGGGGTGCGGCCGGCGCCGTACTCGCGCAGGAACTCCGCGAAGACACGCTCGCGGTACTCGGCGGCGAAGTTGACGTGTTCGATCTCGATGCCCAGCACGTCGGCCACCGCCGCCGCATCGACAAAGTCGGCGTTGGCGCTGCAGTAGGGATCCTCGCCATCGGCCGTGCCGTCGGCGCGGTCGTCGCCTTCCCAGTTCTTCATGAACAGGCCGACGACCTCGTGCCCGGCCTGCTTGAGCAGCCAGGCGCTGACGGCCGAATCGACGCCGCCGCTCAAACCCACCACGATGCGCTGTGTGTCCACGACTGCGATTATCCTGGGCAGCCTCGGCGGGCGCTCAAGCGCGCGGACCCGCGACCGCTTTAATGGAGGCCTTTCGATCATGGACAAGCGCCTGGAATTCTTCTTCGACTTCGGCAGCCCGACCTCGTACCTGGCGTACACGCAGCTGCCCAAGCTGGCCGCCGACTGCGGCGCGACCTGGTCTGGCGGCCGATGCTGCTGGGGGGCGTATTCAAGGCCACCGGCAATGCCAGCCCGGTGACGGTGCCGGCCAAGGGCCGCTGGATGTTCCAGGACTTGGCACTCTGGGCCAGGCGTTACGGCGTGGAGCTGACGATGAACCCGCACTTTCCGATCAATACGCTGACGCTGATGCGCGGGCGCGGTGGGCCTGCAGATGCGCCAGCCGGCGGATTTCGAGCGCTATGTCGATGGTGTGTACCGCGCGATGTGGGTGACGCCGTGCAACATGGGCGATCCGGCCGTGATGGCCGAGGTGCTGCAGCGCGCCGGTTTCGATGTGGCCGCCTTCACCGCACTGGTGGGCGACGCCGAGGTCAAGGCCAAACTCGTCGCCAACACCGAAGAGGCGGTGGCACGCGGCGTGTTCGGCGCGCCGACGATGTTTGTCGGCGAGCGCATGTTCTTCGGCCAGGACCGGCTGGAGTTCGTGCGCGAGGCGCTGGCATAGCGACGACTCGGCCGCAGATGGGCGCCGACGACCGGGCGTAGGCGCAGCGCGCCGACCTACCGGGTCTGCGCCGACGCCGGTGCCGACGATGCGCCGGCCTGGGTCTCGACCGGGCCTGCCCCGGGCGCCGTGAGCGACGGATCCGGCAACGCCAATCGCGCCATCACGTCGGCGATGTGCGGCTTGTCCTTGGCGCCGCCGCGCGAGGCCGGAAAGTGCGCCATGCGCAACCTCGAGTAGCCGTTGCCGTCGTCGTACAGGTCGAGCAGCAGCGCAAAGCGCTCGTCGCGCGAGACCAGCGTGAAGTTGGCGAGCGGGAAGTCGTAGGGGTCGACCCAGAACTTCCACACGCGGCTCGATGCCACGTCGGTGACGATGACAAAGAGCCGCCGGTGGAGCGGGTCGTGGCAATCGACCTCGATCCTGAACTGCCGGCGGTGCAGCACGCTGGCGCCCTGGGCGTCGAGGTCGCTGTAGCTGGCCCAGGCATCCATCGCCTGCGGCGCTTGCGCCGCGCCCGTCAGCCGGTCGATGCCGACACAGCCTTTGCCCGGGATTGCCATGTTCGGTACCTGGGACAGGTCGACCACATAGGCCTTGGAAAAATCCTCCGGCGCGAGCAGCGCGAACTGCCGGTCCTTCACGCCTTGGGCAATGCGGTCGAGGTGGCCGCGCAGCGCCACGCGCTCGTCGCCGCCACCGCGTGCGATGTGCCGGTCGAGCTGCCAGAACAGCGGGCTCAGCGTCAGGGACTCGTGGAAGTTCAGCGCCAGAAGCTCCAGCATCACCAGCCGGCTGTCCAGATCCGACTGCACCATGTACTTGTCCACCAGCTTGTTGAAGACATCGCGCCGCACGCCGGCGTCGGCGTCCTCGCGCTTTTGCAACAGCTCGGTGTACAGGCGGGCGCGGTTGTCGGCACTGGCGCGCTCGTTCGCGGCGGCGATCTCCTTGCGCGAGCGCTCGTTCGCCGATTGCTGGAAGGCGGTGGACAGCAGCAGCAGCACCACCGGCAGGCTGAGCGTGCCGATCAGCCACTTGAGGTTGCCGACGCTGAACAGCCTTTCGCCCGCGGTGTCCTTGGCGGCGCTGTCGCTGTCTGCTTTTGGCTCGACCATCGTCGCGTCAGCGCCGGTTCAATCGCGCGGCTTCACCGCTGCCCTGCAGCGTGAAGTCGTATTGCGTCGGTGCCTGGTTGAACAGCACGACCTCGGCGCGTGCGCCCCCCGCGCTCAATTCGCACTTGCCACTGCCGCTGACGGACAAGCGGTAGGCGCCGCGCGCATCCGTCTGGCCGGCCGCGGCAGGTGCGCCGGGGCAGGCCAGGCTGAGCGACAGGTTGGCGGCGGGTTGCTTGTCGTCGCGCCAGACGCTGCCGAGGATGGTGGCGGCGCCGCTGGGCAGCGCGACCAGCAAGGCGGCTGTCGTCGCCAGCGTGCGCAGCGTTGAATCGGGTGGGGGCATGTCGGTCCTTCCGTGCGGTCCGGCCTGCACCTTGACGGATTGCAGGCGCGGCAATGGTGTGGCATTCGGCAGCGCTGAACTGCGTTGCGGGCGGCCGGGTGCGATATGCCCTGCGCGCGGGCGATTGGGGTAGCCTAGCACTCATTGCCAGGCCCTCGGGCCGCGAAGGAGGCCTCCGATGACCCACAAGCCCAAGCCCCATGCCAAACCCGCTGGTCCGCCCGCGGTGGCAAATCGCGCTGCAAAGCGGCCGCTGGATCACAAGGCGAGCAGTGCGGTACTCGGCGCCGAACAGACCGACGCCGAGGAGAGCGACACCGACGAAAACGACATCGACGACGGCCACGAGCGCATCCTCGCCCGGCCGAACGGCTACTACTGGTTGGCGCCCGACGGCCGCCAGGAGATCGGCCCCTTCGACAGCCTGGCCGAAGCCCTGGCCGACATGGATTCGGGTGATGCCGCGGGCTGGGCGCCGGGTGAAACGCTGGCCGAGGCGGAAAGCGAGATCGGCGTGTCCGACTGGATCGATCCCGACAGCGGTGCGCCGGCCGAAGGCCATGGGCCGACGCACCTGGAGCGGGAATGACGCCTCGTTCGTGGCCGCCTGGGCGCCTACGCGTGCTGCGCCTTGGCGATCCGCAGCGCGTTGCGCGCTGAGCCGGCCGCTTTGCCATGCGCTTTTTCGACGTCTGCAACGGCGATGCCGACGGCCTGTGCGCCGTCCTTCAATGGCGCCTGGCCACACCGCAGACCGCCCAACTGGTGACGGGGCGCAAGCGCGAGCTGAGCTTGCTGCAGCAGGTGGTGGCCGAAGCCGGCGACGAGGTGCTGGTGTGCGATCTGTCGATGCAGCGCAACCACGCCGCGCTGCTGCGCCTGCTGGAGCAAGGGGTTCGTGTGCGCTATTTCGACCATCACAAGGTCGATGCCGTGCCGCAGCACCCGGGGCTCGAGGCGCATATCGATTTCGACCCGCGGGTGTGCACCAGCCTGCTGGTGGACCGTGCGCTGGGCGGGCGCTTTCGCGCCTGGGCCCTGGTCGGCGCCTACGGCGACAACCTGGCGCCTGTTGCCGATGCGCTGGCCGCCGAGATGGGCCTGGATGACGCCGCACGCGGTGCGTTGCGGCGGCTTGGCGAGGGTATCAACTACAACGCCTACGGCGACGAGCCGGGCGATCAGCACATCGCGCCGCAGCGTTTGTACAGCCTGCTCTCGCACCATGCGCACCCGCTGGACTTTTTGCGTTGCGAGGCCGTCGGCGCCGAACTCAACGCACTGCGTCTGGCCGACCTGCAGTTGGCGCTGGGCCATGCGCTGCACAGCGCCGGCAGCGCCGCGTGCTGGATGCAGTTGCCGGATGCGCCGTGGAGCCGCCGCGTCATCGGCGGCCTGGCCAACACGCTGGCCTCGGCCGATCCGCACAAGGCACACGCCGTGCTCAAGGCCGACCGGCTCGGTGGCCATGTCGTCAGCCTTCGTGCCCCTTCGGCCGCTCCGGCGGGTGCGGATGCGTTCTGCCGCCGCTTCGGCGGTGGCGGGCGTGCCGGTGCCGCCGGCATCGACCACCTGAGCGCTGCGGACCTGCCGCGCTTCATTGCCGAGCTGGCGCTGGCGCGTTGGGTCGAGTAGGCGCGGCGCGCTAACGGCGTGCGCCGCTTGTGCGGTCGTCATGGACGGACGGGGCAGCCGGCCCTGCGCTGCCGCCTCGGCTTTGCGCCGGTGCCGAGTCGCTGGCAAACAGCGTCTTTGCAAACCAGTTCATCGCAGCGAGCGCAAATGCCTGGTGCGCGCCCGCCGCGGCGGCGGGCTGGGTCGGCAAGGTCAGCAGTTCCAGGCGCGAGGGCGCGGTCATCTGGCGCACCGCCGCGCGGTGGCGTTGCACCGAGCGCGCATCGCAGCGCCCGATGATGAACATCGTCGGCAGCGACAGGCGACCCAGCAGGTGGGCCACCTGATGTGGGCGTCCGTCGAGCAGCACCATCGACCGCAACGCGGCGGGCCGATGGCGCGCCGCTGCGGCGATGCAGCCAGTCACCGCGTCGTCGATGCCGAGCAACGCCACCGGGCGATTGCCCAGCACGGCCTGTGTGGACAGCCAGTCGAACACGGCGCGGATGCGGTATCGCATCTGCACCAGGCCGGGCGCCGGCGCGCCGCGCTTTTGCTCTTCGGCCGTGTGCAGGTCGATGCTCAGTGTGGCCAGGCCATTGGCATGCAGCACGTCGGTGACAAAACGATGTCCGCTGTGCCGGCGGCTGGCGCCGTGAGGATGGACCACGATGACCAGGCCGCGCGCCGACGCCGGCATCTGCAGGCCGCGCGCGCGCACCGAAGCGTCTGGAAAGTGAGGGCTCTCGGGCACGGTGATCGGTCGGTCTCGCGAAGCCATGGCATCAAGCGGCTAGCGTGCACGCAGGGGCCTGGGTGACGCATCCTTCTCTTTTGCGAATGCCGCCACTGCGGTTGTACTGCCGGCGCCGCGCCGTGCGCCCGGGCGGCCTCTCGATCCGGGCGTGCTGCGGGTCCGAGATCTTCATGCTGGGCACAAGGAGCGATGCTGGAGATGCGGGCGCTTGTGGATACATTTCACTACCCATTATGGGACCCTGCTCCCGAAAACGGGAGTGAATGCGCGTGAATCAACGCGCATGTGCGCGCATAAATGGGCTGGGACAGGGTGCGGCGCCAAGTGGACAATATCCACAGCGCCTTGGGGAATACGATTGACGAAGTTCGAGTGCGGACCCGCCTACGCAGCGTTCGAGATGGCCGACGACGGTACGCTTCGCGCCAGCCTGCACGGGCTGCTGGTGCCGGCCAATGCCGGCGCCATCAGTGCCATGCTGCTGACAGCCGGCACGGACGAAGGCGCGCGAGGTGTGCTGTGCACGGTCGAGCAGTCCCTGGTCGCGCTGCCGCCCATCAGGGCAAGACATTACAGCTATGTGCCGCCGAAGCTGCGCGCGATTCCGGTGGCCTTGCTCGTGTCTGCGGAGCAGGCGGCGGTCTACGAAGGCGTGACGCAGGCCGCAGCCGCGTCCGGCATCATGCGCCGTGCTTTTCTTTGGCGCGACGAGGCCGAGGCGTGGCTGCAGGAGCAGACGCGGGCACTGGCGGCAAATCGGGTCTGGTGGTCAGGCCGTCGATCGCTGCCGTAGCCGCGGCGAAGGCCGCCGTGTGTGTGGCCTCGTCACCCTGTGCTGCACGGTCCAGGTGAGATGCCAGCAGCAGACCCAGCGGCGACAGCGCAGCGCCGCCTTGTGGGCGCAACATCTCCCACGGCTCGACGCCAAAGGCTTCCGCCAGACGTTCCAACTCATCGACGCGCGTGGATACCAGCGCGCGGCGGATGCGGTCGAGTGTGCCGTTCGTGACGCCGCAGCGCGCCGTGATCTTGGCCAGCGTGTCCAGGTCGGGCCGCGACGCCATGAAGGCGCGCAGATTGGCAGCGAGGATGTGACGGGGTCGCATGCCTAAAGTGTGCCCGAAAAACCGTACCAACAACGGGAATATGGCGTCAAGCCTCTGGAATGCGCTCCACGTCCGCCATCCACACGGTGGCTTCGCCATCGCTGGGCGCGCGCCAGTCGCCGCGCGGCGAGAGTGAGCCGCCCGAACCCACCTTCGGCGCATTCGGCACGCACGAGCGCTTGAACTGGCTGGTCTTGAAGAAGCGCCACACGAAGGTGCGCAGGTGCCGCTTGATGCTCGCCAGGTCATAGGCTTGACGCTGCACGTGCGCGCCATCGGGCCAGGCGCCGAGCGCCACGTCGCGCCACGCCGCATGCGCCAGGAAGGCCACCTTGGTCGGCGCAAAGCCGAAGCGCAGCGTGTAGTAGAGAAAGAAGTCGTGCAGATCGTAGGGGCCGAGCTGGCTCTCGGTGCTCTGGCCAGGCTGGCCGGCGACATCGCCTGCGCCGGCACCAGCTCCGGGCTGATCTCGGTGTCGAGAATGTCGATCAGCACCTGCGGCTCGGGCAGCAGCGGAGGCTCGTTCTCCGCCACCCAGCGCACCAGGTGCTTGATCAGCGTCTTCGGCACGCTGGCATTCACGTTGTAGTGCGACATGTGGTCGCCCACGCCATAGGTGCTCCAGCCCAGCGCCAGCTCGCTCAGGTCGCCGGTGCCGACGACCAGCGCGTCGTTGAAGTTGGCCAGCCGGAACAGGTGGCTGGTGCGCTCGCCGGCCTGCACGTTCTCGAAGGTGATGTCGTACTGCGGCTTGCCCTGCGCATAGGGGTGGCCCAGGTCCTTCAGCATCTGCTCGCAACTCGGGCGGATGTCGATCTGGCGCGCGTCGCATCCGATCGCGCTCATGAGGCGCAACGCCTGGTCGAGCGTGCGCGTGCTGGTGGCAAAACCCGGCATCGTCACGCCAAGGATGTTGGTGCGCGGCAGTTTCAGCAGGTCCATCGCGCGGGCGCAGACCAGCAGTGCATGGGTCGAGTCCAGGCCGCCGGAGATGCCGATCACCAGCTTCTTGATGCCGCTGGCCAACAAGCGCTGCGTCAGGCCTTGCACCTGGATGTTGTAGACCTCGAGGCAGCGCTCGTCGCGCAAGGCGGCGTTCGCGGGCACGTACGGATAGCGCTCGATGTCACGGCGCAGCGGCTGCGCGTGGGGCATCGCCAGTGTGAAGGCCACGGTCCTGAAGCTTGCCAGCCGCTCGCGGTGCCGCGCGGCCGATTGGCCGAAGCTGGTCTGGCGCATGCGCTCGCGCGCCAGACGCTCCAGATCCACGTCGGCAGTGATCAGCTGCGCGTCTTGTGCAAAGCGCGCCGATTCGGCCAGCAGCTGGCCGTTTTCGTAGATCAGCGATTGGCCGTCCCATGCCATGTCGGTGGTCGATTCACCCTGGCCGGCCGATGAATACGCATACGCCGCCAGACAGCGCGCCGATTGCGACGCGGCCAGCGCATGCCGATAACCCGATTTGCCCACCGTGACGTTCGACGCTGACAGGTTGAGCAGCAGCGTCGCGCCGCCCAGCGCGGCATAGGAGGACGGCGGGATCGGCACCCACAGGTCTTCGCAGATCTCGACGTGGAACTTGAAGTTCGCCAGGTCCTGTGCCTCGAACAGCAACTGCGCGCCGAAGGGCACCGTCTGGCCGAGCAGTTGGATCTCGGTGGACTGCGCATGGTCGGCGGGGTTGAACTGCCGCGCCTCGTAGAACTCTCCGTAGTTCGGCAGGTAGGTCTTGGGCACGATGCCGAGCAGCCGGCCGCGCTGCACGACGGCAGCGCAGTTGAACAGCGAGTGATCCACGCGCAAGGGCAGCCCGAGCACGGCCACGGTGGCGATGTCCGCGCTGGCGGTGACGACGTGCGCAAGTGCCGCCTCGCAGCCCTCCAGCAGCGCACTCTGGTGGAACAGGTCGTCGCAGGTGTAGGCCGACAAGCCCAGTTCGGGAAACAGCACCAGCGCCGCGCCCCGTTGCGCCGCCTGCTGCAACAGCGTCACGCTCTGTTCGGCGTTGAAGGCCGGGTCGGCGACTCGGCAGCGCGGCACGGCCACCGCCACCCTGGCAAAACCCTGGTGGTACAGGTCGAAAAATGGGGTCGAGTCGTTCAAGGGCGCCCTCCGAAGCCATGATCCACCCGCTGCCTGACGCACCCGCCGCAGCGCGGTCTTCGCTCGATGCCATTGTGGGCCCGCCTCGGCCGCGGTGACGGCGCGGCCTAGACTCGATCCGTCAGTGATTTGAACGAGGCCACGTCATGCCACGCAACATCGAGATCAAGGCGCGCATTCCGACGGTCGAAGAAATGCTGCCGCTCGCGCGGGCGCTGGCCGATGGCGATATGGAGGTGATCGACCAGATCGACACCTTCTTCCACGTCGCACACGGGCGCATGAAGCTGCGCGAATTTGCCGATGGCAGCGCCGAGTTGATTCACTATCACCGCGCGAACACGACCGAAGCACGGCCGTCCGACTATGTGCGCGTGCCGGTCGGCGATGCGCAAGGGCTGCGCGAGGCGCTGGCGCGCGGCTGCGGCGTCATCGGCCAGGTGCGCAAGCGCAGGTTGTTGCTGCTTGTCGGCCAGACACGCGTGCATCTGGACCGCGTCGAAGGGCTCGGCGACTGCATCGAGCTGGAGGTGGTGCTGCGCGAGGACCAGGGCGACGACGAAGGCCGGGCCATCGCCGAAGCGCTGATGCAGCGCCTGGGACTGGTCGACGCACCGCGCCTGGCCGGGGCCTATCTGGACCTGGCACTCGCGAGCGCGCAGTGAGGGAAAAGCGCAGTCACCCGATCGCGCAACCCCATACCCAAAAGAAGAAACGCCGAACCCGGCGTTTCCTTCACAACCAACGCGAGGGTCCGCATTGCGCGGACCCTCGACGCTTTACTTCGGCGCGCTGGCCTTCTTGTCTTCCTTCTTGGCGTGGTCCTTCTTCTCATCCTTCTTCTTGTCGGCGTCTTTCTTGGCCGGTTCGCTGGCCTTCATCGGGGCGGCACCGGCGTGCGAGGCGGCCTGGGCGTTGAAAGCAAAGGCCGACACGGCGGCGGCCAGCAGAACGGAAGCGAGCTTGTTCATGAGATTTCCTTGTATTGAGCACACGGAGTGCCTTGGATGGTTTTGTCGCCTCATGTGCGGGCGACGGGAGATACAACGCCGCACCCGCGATAAGGTTGACCTCATGTCGGCGCAGGCATCTGCATTGATAAGGGAATACCCGTACTGGCTGCCGTCGTCGCTACCATGCAGCCCAAACAGCCCCGCCCCGCGTGCCCGTACCCTTCCGAACAGTCCTGCTGCTGGCGTTGTTGCCTCTTGCCACGGCCTGGGCCGCGCCGTTCGTGCCCAGTTCCGACGCCGAAGTGCTGGAAACGCTGCCCTTGCGCATCGACTCACCCGGTGCGCGCGAGTTGCGTGAGCTGCGCAAGGCCCTGGCCGCCGAGCCGAAGAACCTGGATCTGGCGCAGCAGCTGGCGCAGCGCTACTTCGACGAGGTGGCGGCCGAGGGCGACCCGCGCTACATCGGCTACGCCCAAGCTGCGCTGGCGCCCTGGTGGAACCTGCCCGAGCCGCCCGTGCCGGTGCGCGTCATGCGCGCCAAGCTGCTGCAGTTCAACCACCGGTTCGCCGAAGCTAGGGCCGACCTGGACGCCGCGCTGCGCGCACAGCCGGACCACGCCGAAGCCTGGGCTTGGCTGGCGGCCATCAGCCTGGTGCAGGCCGACTATGCGCAGGCACGTGTGGCCTGTCAGCGCCTGCAGCCACTGGCCACGCCGCTGATGGCGCGCGCCTGCCTGGCGCAGATCGATGCCACCACCGGCCAATCCGCCGCGGCCGCGCAGGCCTTGCAACGCGCACTGCGCGAGCATCCCTCGGCCGATGCGGCCGAAAGCCTTTGGGTGCTGACGCGTCTTGCCGAAGCCGAACAGGCCCGCGGCGCTCACGCCGCCGCCGAAGCTGCCTTTCGCCAGGCCCTGGCCCTGGGTCGCAGCGACGGCTACCTGCTCGCGGCCTATGCCGACTTCCTGCTCGACCGTGGCCGCGCCGCCGAGGTGCTGACGCTGCTGAAGGGGCGCGAACGTTCCGACCTGCTGTTGCTGCGCCTGGCGCTGGCCGCCAAGGCCCTGAACGATCCGGCGCTGGCGGCCTGGCAGCAGGAATTGTCGGCGCGCTTCGCGGCGGCAAGGCTGCGTGGCGACGACGCGCTGCATCTGAAGGAAGAAGCGCGCTTCACGCTCCAGGTGCTGGGCCAGGCTGCGCAAGCCGCCGATCTGGCGCAACGCAACTTTGCGACGCAGCGCGAGCCGGCCGATGCACGCATCCTGCTCGAAGCCGCGCTCGCCGCCAGGAACCCTGGCGCCGCGCAGGCGGCGCTGCAATGGCTGGCCGAATCCGGCAACGACCACCTGGCGTTGACCACGCCCGCGCAAGCCCTGAAAGGCCTGAAGTGAGGGGCTGTGCCGGGCTGCGCGGCGCGTTGCTGGCGGCGTTGTGCTGCCTCGTGTCCATGCCGAGCCTGGGGCACAAGCCGTCCGACAGCTACCTCAGCCTGGCGCAGCCGCAGGGCGAGCGCGGCGGCCGCTTGAGCGGCCAATGGGACATCGCGCTGCGCGACCTGGATTTCGCCATCGGACTGGACGCAGACGGCGACGGCCGCATCACCTGGGGTGAGGTGCGCACGCGCCAGGCCGACATCAGCGCCTATGCGCTGGCGCGTTTGAAGATTCGCTCGGACGGCGCCGATTGCCGCATCGAAGCCGGCGCGCCGATGATCGACCGCCACACCGACGGTGCCTACAGCGTGTTGCCGCTGCAAGTGCAGTGCGCGGGCGCGCCGACGCAGTTGACGCTGGACTATCGGCTCTTCGCCGACATCGACCCGCTGCACCGCGGCCTGCTGCGCTTGCAGGCCCAGGGCGGGACGCGCGCAGCGGTGCTCGGGCCGCAGGCGGCGACGCAGAGCTTCGAGCTGGCGCGGCCCAGCCGCTGGGCCCAGTTCATCGATTACGGCCGCGAAGGCGTGTGGCACATCTGGATCGGCTTCGACCACATCCTGTTCCTGCTGTCGCTGCTGCTGCCTGCGGTGCTGGTGTGGCAGGGCAAGCGCTGGCGTGCCGCCGACACCTTCAAGAGTGCCTTTGTCGATGTGCTGAAGATCGTCACCGCCTTCACCGTGGCGCATTCCATCACCCTGAGCCTGGCCACGCTGGGCTTCGTCGCACTGCCCTCGCGCTGGGTCGAGGCGGCGATTGCCGCGTCGGTGCTGCTGGCCGCGCTGAACAACCTGTTCCCGCGCATCCACGGCCGGCGCTGGATGGTGGCCTTCGGCTTCGGGTTGATCCACGGCTTCGGTTTTGCGAATGTGCTGGCCGATCTGGGCCTGCCGGCGCATGCGCTGGCGCTGGCGCTGTTGGGCTTCAATCTCGGCGTGGAGGCCGGGCAGCTGGCCATCGTCGCCGTCTTCCTGCCGCTGGCCTTTGCGCTGCGGCGCACCGCGCTGTATCAGCGCGGGGTCTTTGCCGGCGGCTCGGCGTTGATCGCCGCAGTCTCCAGCCTGTGGCTGAGCGAGCGGCTGTTCGACTTCAAGGTGCTGCCGTTCTGAGCGCGCTCGCGCCCGAGCCGGCCTCTGCGCGCACTGGCGCGACATCGAAGGCCAGCGTCACGAAGCGGCTTTCCCAGGTGTCCGGCAGCGTGTCCGACAAACGCAGGTCGGTGCCGCGCAGCAGCCAGCGTCCCGCCAGCGGCGGCTGAAAGGCCACACGACCTTCGGCGTCGCTGCGCTTCCAGATGCCCAGCGGGCTGAGGGCGCTGCGCAGCTCCACCGCCAGGTTGGCAAGCGGCGCGCCGTCGCGCAGCAGCTGGAACACCAGCGCATCGCCCAGGTGCGGCGTCTGCGACGGGCCCTGCAGCAACGCCTCCAGCCCCATGCCGCTGGGCTGTGCAGGCAGGCCGGTGGAGACCTCGCTATTGCTGCTGCCCTTGGCGTCCGGCAACTCGATGCGCGCATGTTTGGTGTAGCGCTCCTTCCATCGGACGCCACGCGCTTGCATCTCCTGCCAGGCGGCCCACACGACGGGGCTCGCCTGGATCTCTCGCAGGTAAAGCGACACCTTGTCGGGTTGCAGTTCGATGTCGAAGGGGACCGATTCAGCCCAGCAGCTCAGAGCGCCGGCACCCGCCTGTGGCGCGCTTGCGGTGCGCAGGATCAATGCGCGCGCGGTGTCGCGTTCGCGCCGCAGCGGCAGCGTCGCAGACGCGCCCTGGCGGCAGCCGCTGTGGCGAAGTTGCGCCGATGTCAGCGTGAACTCCTGTGCCGGAAAGCGATCGCCCGTGCCCAGCGCCAGCCGCAGCGTGGAGGGCTTGGCCGAGGGCAGACGCTCGAACCATGTGTCATGTGCGAGCGCGCTGCTTGCGCAAGATACCAGCAGCGACATCAGCACCCAGCGGCGCGGCGCCAGGTGGCCAGTGCGTTGTGCGCTATGGACGATCGCGATGGTGCGTATTCATGTTTTGCGGTGGCGAGCGGATGACTTGTTGTCCGAACGGATACGCCGCCGACCGCGGGTTGGATGCGTGCACCGTTCGCGCCCATCGGCGCTTGCATTGCGCCTACTTGGGCAAGTGCCGCTTGCCGCGCATAGCGAGTTCCTAAGAAGGCACGTCCGACGCCCGAGCGTCGCGCCAGGCGGCACCCGCCAGGAGCTCATGATGTGGCGGTTGGCGCTGCGCGCCGACTGCACTGTGGTGCTCAGCCTGGAGTCGCGTCGCAGAACTCGCTTCGATCGCTGCGCTCACTACGCTCAGACAACTGCGACGAGTCAGATCACGATGCGCGCTGCGCGCGCCGACTCCAGGCTTGCGCTCTCGTCGCCACAAATCGCCCCTGCCGGGTGCCGCCTGCCGCGAGGCCGAGCATCGCAGGGCAGCCGGGCGCAGCCGGCCGCTGAACCGAAGCGTCACGGCCTGGCCGGGTGCACCCTGCTGCTGCCGCCCGCGTGATCGCGTGCGTCTTCGCAAGTTCAGCTATGCGCCGCTGCTGCCGACGAAATGCGTTGCATGGTTCCAGCTGAAGAAGAGTGCCCGATGGTGCAGTGGACGAGGCCGCTACGTACCGCGTGCCAGCTCAGGTGGAATGGCCTCGGCCAGAAAGTCGTAGACGCGCCGCACGACCTTGCTGCCGCGGATTTCTCGGTGTACCGCCAGCCAGCACGGCAGCGGCGGAATCTGCAGCATCGGCAGGATGCGTTGCACCCCCGGCCAGTGCGGCACGTTGTAGTGCGCGACGAAGCCGATGCCGGCGCCGGCGGCGATCAGTCGGCCGTAGGCCACCTGATCGTCGGTGCGCAGCGCAAAGGCGGTGCGCGGCAGCGGCAGCCCCAGGCGCGCGAAGCCGCGTTCGATGGTGTCGTCGCGGTCGTAGCCGATGAGCCGGTGCTGCAGCAAGTCCTGCGGCTGGCGCGGGGTGCCGGCGCGCTGCAGGTAGCTGGTGTGCGCGGCCGCGCCGATCGGCACGTCGCCCAGCTTGCGCGCGATCAGCGAGGTCTGCTGGGGGCGAACCATGCGTACGGCGATGTCGGCCTCGCGGCGCAGCAGGTTGCTCAGCTGGTTCGACGCCACCAGCTCCACCTGGATACCGGGTTCGGCCTGCTGCAACGCGGCCAGCACCGGCGGCAGCAGGTAGGCCGCAGCGACCTGGCTGGTGCTGATGCGCACGCTGCCGGCCGTGGCGTCGCGCCGGCCGGCCAGCCGCTGCGCGAGTGCGTCCGCGCCGGCTTCCATCTGCCGCGCCGCATCGGCGATGGCCAGGGCGGCGGCGGTGGGTGTGACGCCGCGGCCCGTGCGCTCGAACAGCGGTGAGCCGAGCTGCGCCTCCAGTTCGGCGACGTGGCGGCTCAGCGTGGGCTGCTGCGCACCGAGCTTGCGCGCCGCGCCCATCAGGCTGCCGGCGTCGAGCACGGCCAGGAAGCTGCGCACCAGCGCCCAGTCGAAAGTGGATCGAGTCATGCATAAATGTATAGCTTGAATGCACGGCTGAGCAATTGCCGGATGGCTTCGGCCCGCCCACACTGCCGGCCATCGACCACCCGAAGCGCCGCGACATGACCACCCCCATCGCCCTAGTCCTCGGCGCCAACGGCCGCTTCGGCCAAGCCGCCGTGTCGGCTTTCGCCGCCGCCGGTTGGCGCGTGCTGGCGCACTCGCGCCGCGCACCCCTACGGGCGTTGCCGGCGCTCGCGCGCCACCTGGACACACCGCTGCACGACACGGCGGCACTGGCCGCGTCGGCCCAAGGCGCGACGGTGGTGGTGCATGCGCTGAACCCGCCGTACACGCGCTGGCCGCAGGAGATGCTGCCGCTGGCGCGCCTGGGCATGGATCTGGCGCTGCGTCTGGACGCACGCTTCATGCTGCCCGGCAACGTCTACAACTTCGGCGCGGCCATGCCGGCGCTGCTGACGCCGGATGCGCCGCAGCAGCCTTGCTCGCGCAAGGGCCGCCTGCGTGTCGAGCTCGAAACCGAGATGCAAGCACGCGCGGCGCTGGGGCTGCGCAGTGTGGTCATCCGCGCGGGCGACTTCTTCGGCAGCGGCACCGGCTCATGGTTCGACCGGGTCGTTGTCAAGTCACTGTTGCAGCACAAGCTGGTCTATCCCGGTCCGCTGGACGTGCCGCATGCCTGGGCCTACGTGCCCGACCTGGCCCGCGCTTTCGTCGCCGTGGCCGCGCACGAGGGATCGGGAGGCTTCATCAACTTGCACTTCGCCGGCCACACGCTGACCGGTGCGCAACTGCTGGCCGCCGTGCAGCGCGCGGCGGCGTCGATCGGCCTGAAGCCCGCCTCGGGCTGGCGCACCGGCCGCGTGCCCTGGGCGCTGCTGCGCGCCGGCGCGCCGCTCGTGCCGATGTGGCGCGAGCTGGTCGAAACGGCGTACCTGTGGCGCGTGCCGCATGCGCTGGACGGGCGCTTGCTGCACGCGGCAGTGGGTGCGCTGCCCGGCACAGCCATCGATGCAGCCTTGCGCGCCGCACTCGTCGATCTTGGACTTGGCGCCGTCGGCGCCGCACGTGCTGGCGGCGTGCGTTTCAACCTGCCTGGGAGCCCCGAATGAACACCCTGACCTTGAACGAGAAAACCATGTCCTCGACATCGAATGCCGCCTCACCACGTCGCGCGCGCGGCCTGGGCTGGCTGCTCATCGCCGACGCGCTGCTGGCCTTCGCGCCCGTGGCCGTGCTGGGCGCGGCCATCGGCTGGCCGGCGTCGCTGGACCAACCGGCCGCCGAGCAGATGGCGCTGATCGCCGCCAACGCCGATGCGGTGGCCTTGGGTTACGGCCTGTACCTGCTGTATTCGATTCTGGTCGCGCCGGTGATGATCGGCCTGGCCGCGCGCGCCTTCGGTGGCCTGCAAAACCCGCTGGCCATGACCGTGGCCGCCTTCGGTGCGCTTGTCGGCGCTGGCCCGCGCCATCGGCATCCTGCGCTGGCTGACGGTCATGCCGGTACTCGCCAGCGCGCATGCGGCGGCCGACCCGGCCACGCGCGCGCAGATCGAACTGGTGTTCGGTGCCATCACCGAATATGGCGGCGGCATCGGCGAGATCCTGGGTGTGAGCCTGTTCATGGCGCTGTCGCTGGGCACGCTGTGTGTGGCGGCGCTGCGCAACGGAGGCTTGCCGAGGTGGCTTGCATCGGCAGGCGTGGTCTCGGCGCTGCTGCTGGCCGGGTTGGCGTTGCCGGCGCTGCGCATCGATGTGCAGGTGCCGGTGGCGGCCGCGGTCGCGCTGCTGTCGCTGTGGATGCTGGCCGCGGGGGTGTGGTTGCTGCGCACCGGCCGCCTCTGACCGGCCGCGTGGTCGGTGCGCGGTGGCCGCCGGCGCCGCGCTGCGCAAAGCCGCTATCGTTGCGCCAGCCCGCCTTGCCGACCTCACTGTGCCCTCCTTGCTCGAAGTCACCGACCTGCGTGTCACGCTGCACACCTCGCGCGGCCCGGCCGATGCCTTGCGCGGCGTGTCGTGGTCGATGCAGCGCGGCGACACCGTCGGGCTGATCGGGGAGTCGGGCTGCGGCAAATCGATCACCGCGCTGGCGCTGATGGGGCTGCTGCCCGATGGCGCACAAGTCGGCGGCTCGATCCGCTTCGACGGGCAGGAACTGACGACGCTCGACGACGCGGCGATGTGCCGCCTGCGCGGCAGCCGCATCGGCATGATCTTCCAGGAGCCGATGACGGCGCTGAACCCGCTGCACACGATTGGGCGGCAGATCGCCGAGACACTGCGCCTGCACCAGGGCTTGAGCGCGGCGGCGGCCCGTGCCGAAGCGCTGCGCCTGCTGCAGCGTGTGCAGCTGCCCGACGCGGCCAGGCGGCTGGACGCCTATCCGCACCAGATGTCGGGCGGGCAGCGCCAGCGCGTGGTCATCGCCATCGCGCTGGCCTGCGGGCCCGACCTGCTCATCGCCGACGAGCCGACCACCGCGCTGGACGTGACCATCCAGCGCGAGGTGCTCGACCTGATTGCCGAACTCGTCGCCGAAGACGGCATGGGCCTGCTGCTCATCAGCCATGACCTGGGCGTGATGGCCGAGACCGTGCAGCGCCTGCTCGTCATGTACGGCGGCACGGTCGTCGAAAGCGGCCCGACCGATGCCGTGTTCCGCACCCTCGCGCATCCGTACACACGCGGGTTGTTCGCGGCGCGGCCGCGCCTCGGCTTGGCGCGCGGCACGCGGCTGCTGACCATTCCCGGCCGCGTGCCGGAACTGGCCGACCTGCCCGCGGGCTGCCCCTTTGCCGAGCGTTGCGGCTTCGTGCTCGACGCTTGCCGACAGGCACTGCCGCCTGCGCAGGCGGTGGCGCCGCTGCATGACGCACGCTGCATCCGGCTGGACGCCGTGCTGGGCGCAGCGCCGGTGGTGGCGGCATGAGCGCGCCGGGCCGCCCCCAAGCGCTCATCCCGCAGCGCGCAGCGCGAAGGGTCGTCCAGTGAACGATGCGCCGCTGCTGGTCGTGCAGGAGCTGGTCAAGCAGTACGTGCTGCCGCGCGAGCACCTGCTGTCGCCGGCACCGCGGGTGCGTGCGCTGCAAGGTGTCAGCTTCAGCCTGGGTGCCGGCCGCAGCCTGGGTGTGGTCGGTGAATCGGGCTCGGGCAAATCGACGCTGGCACGCCTGGTGATGGCGCTGGAGTCGCCCACCTCGGGCCAGGTGCTGCTCGACGGCCAGGACTTGCACACGCTGGCGCCGGCGGCGTTGCGCGCCGCGCGCGAGAAGCTGCAGATGGTGTTCCAGGACCCCTACGGTTCGCTCGACCCGCGCCGCACGATCCTGCAAACCGTGGCCGAGCCGCTGCGCGTGCTGCATGGCGCCACGCTGGCCGAACAGCGTGAGCGCGCCGGGCAGGTGCTGGATGCGGTCGGCCTGCGCGCCGCCGACCTGGCCAAGTACCCGCATGAGTTCAGCGGCGGGCAGCGACAGCGCATCGCCATCGCGCGCGCGCTGATCACGCAGCCCAAACTCATCGTCGCCGATGAGCCGGTGAGCGCGTTGGATGTGTCGGTGCAGGCCCAGGTGCTGAACCTGATGCAGGACCTGCAGGACAAGTTCGGCCTTGCTTTCCTGTTCATCAGCCACGACTTGGCGGTGGTGGACATGGTGTGCGACGAAGTCATCGTGCTGTACCAGGGACGCGTGGTCGAACAAGGCGCGCCGGAGACCTTGTTCCAGCGCGCGGCACACCCCTACACACGCGCCCTGATGCAGGCCGTGCCGCGTGTGGGGGCGGGCCTGCGAGCGGGTGTACGTGCGGGTGTGCGTCAGGGAGAACCGCAGCGGCGCATCGCGCCGGCCAGCGTGCCGCTGGCCGCAGACGCGCCAGCCCGGCCCGACGGCTGTGCCTTCGCACCGCGCTGCGCCTGGGTCGAAGCACACTGTCTGGCGCACAGGCCCTTGCTGCGTGCGCTGTCGGCTGCGCATGCGGCGGCCTGCCACCGCGCCGAAACCGTGGCGCGCCAGGTGTCTGCAGCGGACACGGACGAGGCGGCGGCGCAGCGCAATGGCCCGCCCGAAGGCAACGCCACAATCGCGCAAAATGTCTGAAGCGAGCCTCGCTCACCCACCCTCATGCTGGAGAAAAAGATGACCCTGCCACGTCGCACCCTGAACCTGGCGCTGGCCGCGGTGCTGGCCTTCGGCGCCAGCACGGCCGCTGTCGATGCCCAGGCCCAATCGCGCAAGGATGGCCTGATCCTCGGCATGGTGCTCGAGCCCACGCCGGGCCTGGACCCGACCACGGGCGCCGCCGCGGCCATTGGCGAGATCGTGCACTACAACATCCTCGAAGGCCTGACGAAGGTGAATGTCGATGGTTCGGTGACGCCCTTGCTGGCCGAAAGCTGGAGCGTCGAGCCCGACGGCAAGAGCTACACCTTCAAGCTGCGCAAGGGCATCAAGTTCCAGGACGGCGAGCCCTTCGACGCCGCCGCGGTGAAGTTCAGCTTCGAGCGTGCCAAGGCCGAAGGTTCGACCAACAAGGCGAAGAAGGCGGTGTTCGACAACATCGCCAGCATCACGGCCGTCGACGCGCACACCGTGATCCTGACCTTGAACAGCGCCGACGGCACGATGCCCTTTCGCATGGGCGAGAACACGGCCGTGATCCTGAGCCCGAAAAGCGCCGCCAGCACCGCCACCAAGCCGGTCGGCACCGGCCCCTACACCTTCGACAGCTGGCAAAAGGGCACGGCGGTGACGCTGAGCAAGTGGCCCGGTTACCGCAATCCGGGCGCGATCAAGATCAACAAGGTGACGTTCCGCTTCATCAACGATCCGTCCGCGCAAGTGGCCGCGCTGCTGGCCGGCGACATCGACGGCATGCCGCGTTTCGGCGCGCTGCAAAGCCTCAAGCAGTTCGAGGCCGACAAGCGCTTCACCGTGGCCACCGGCGACACCGCCGGCAAGGGCATCCTGGCCCTCAACAACAAGAAGAAGCCGCTCGACGACGTGCGCGTGCGCCGCGCCATCATGCATGCCATCGACCGCAAGGCCTTCATCGACGGCGTGCTCGAAGGCCTGGGCAAACCCATCGGCAGCCACTTCGCGCCCACCGATGCCGGTTATGTCGATCTGACCAAGGTCTATCCCTACGATCCCGAGAAGGCCAAGGCGCTGCTCAAGGAAGCCGGCGTCACCACGCCACTGAACCTGACCTTGACGCTGCCGCCGCCGCAATACGCGCGCAAGGGTGGCGAGGTCATCGCCGCGCAGCTGGCCAAGGTGGGCATCGTGGCGAAGATCGAGAACGTCGAATGGGCGCAATGGTTGAGCGGCCCGTTCAAGGGCAACTTCGACCTGACGATCATCAACCACGTCGAGCCGCTGGACTACATGCAGTACGCCAACACCGGCTACTACTGGGGCTACGACAGCAAGGCCTTCCGCGATTTGGCGGCCAAACATGCGGCGGCGGGCAGCGTGCGCGAGCGCAGCGAAGCCTGGGCCGCGCTGCAGAAGAAGCTGGCCGAGGACGCGGTCAACGCCTATATCTTCAATCCGGCGCAGGTGGCGGTGGCCAAGAAGGGCCTGAAGGGCCTGTGGGCGAGCTCGCCGATCTCCGCCAACGACATCGGTGCAGTGTCCTGGGCCGGCGCAGGGGCGCAGTAGCAGAGTAGGCGCCGCATGCACTGCTGACACCAAGCTCGGCTACATTCGCGCGCATGGCCAGCCCCGACCCGCGCGGCAACCCTTGCGGCACACGCAGCGCCGCCGCGCGCGACGCTGCCGAAAGCGCGCTGTGGCGCATGATGTCCTTCTACGACACGCCCCTGGCCGATCTGGACGCCGCCAGCGCGCACGACCCGGGCTGGTGCCTGCCGCATGTCATGCGTGCGGGCTTCCTGCTCAGCCTGACCGAACCGTCGATGGTGGGCCAGGCCGGTGCCCACCTGCTGCGTGCACGCGAGCTTGCGACCCAGGCGCCGCCACGCGAACGCGCCCACCTCGAAGCCTTGCAGATGGTCTGCGAAGGCCGCTGGCAGGCGGCCTGCCGCGCCTGGGACGAGCTGCTGGTGGAGTACCCGCGCGACGCGCTCGCGTTGCAATGGGCGCAGTTGTGGGACTTTTATCGCGGCGACGTCGTCAACCTGCGGCAACGCCCGGCGCGCGCGCTGCCCGATTGGGACGAGGCCGACCCGCTGTACGCGCATGTGCTCAGCCTGTATGCCTTCGGCCTGGAAGAAGGCAACCTGTACCCGCAGGCCGAGGAGGCGGGCCGGCGTGCGCTGGCCATCAACCCGAAGGTGCCGTGGGCGGTGCATGCCGTCGCGCATGTCATGGAGATGCAGGGTCGCCATGAAGAAGGCGCGGCCTGGCTGCGCCAGCATCAGGCCGAATGGGCCGAGGGCAACGGATTTTCCGGCCACCTGTGGTGGCACAAGGGCCTGTTCCGGCTGGAGGGGCTGGACATCGCCGGGGCACTGCGCCTGGCCGACAAGCGCCTGGCCGGCGACAACCTGCAGATCACGCTGCAGCGGGTGGACGCGGCGGCGCTGTTGTGGCGGCTGCACCTGCTGGGCGCGGATGTGGGCTCACGCTGTGCCGAGCTGGTGGCCGGCTGGGACCTGTCCGATGCCGCCGCCGGTTATTACGCCTTCAACGACGTGCATGCCGTGCTGGCCTTGCTGGGCGCGGGCGAGGTGTCACGCGCCGAGGCCTGGGTGGCACGCTGCGCCGAACGCGCGATGGCGGCCGATGACGCGCGACGCAGCAACCATGGCATGGCGCGCGAGGCCGGCCTGCCGCTGATGCGTGGGCTGCTGGCCTTTGCGCGCGGCGAATACGATGCGGCCGCGGACACGCTGTACGCGGCACGTGGCGAGGCGCAGCGCTTCGGCGGCAGCCATGCGCAGCGAGATGTCATCGACCAGACGCTGATCTGCGCCGCCGCACGCGGCTCGCGGCGCGGCCTGGGCCGCGCGCTGATCAACGAGCGCAGCATGGCCAGGCCGGCGACACCCTTGACGGCGCACTGGCAGGAGCAGCTGGACATCCGTCTGGACGCGACCGCCTGACGCCGCCGCTTGTCGCCGCCGTTCGTCGTTGCTCTCAGCGCACCAGCGGAAAAGTGACCGCGATGAAACTGGCAAAGGCCAGCGCATTCGCGATCGCGGCCACGGCCGGATGCAGCGTGCGGCGATAGACCCAGCGGCTGAACAGCCCGTAGATCACGAACAGCAGCAGGATCGCCGGCACGATGATCGCCAGGAAGAACAGCCGCGGCGGGTTCAGCGCGATGGCCAGCACCAGCGACAGCAGGAAACACAGCTTGCTGACGAAATAGGCCGCGCTTGCGGCGTCGGTGGCGCGGGTGAACCATTCGTCGGCCAGGAAGTAGGGCAGCGTGCCCGCGCAAAGGGCCGCGATCAGCCACAGGCGCTCGGGCTGCGGCCGCATGTTGAAGACATAACGATCGATCGGCACGCCCACCGCGAACAGCGCGTAGGCGCTGGTGCACAGGATGGCGACGCCCAGCGCGAGCGCGCGGCCCTGCGCCAGCCGGGGCGGCCGGCGGTGACACAGCAGCAGTGCGGCCATCGTCAGCAAGCCGTACAGGGCGAAGTGCAGCACCAGGTAGTCGCCCAGCAGGATCGGCAGAAAGTCGCTCGGCAGCTTCCACAGCAGCAGCGGCGTGATCAGTGCCGGCAGCAAGGACAGCGGCGCTGCGCCACGCCAGCGCCACCAGCGTTGACGCGCGTGTGCCGCGGTGTCCATCTGGCCCACACGCGGCAGCAGCTGCGACAGCGGCCAGGCCAGCAGGACCACGCCGCCCAGCAGCAGCGCCAGCCAGGGCCCGCGCGCGTCGATGAAGGTTTGCTGCTGCGGCGACTGCGGCAAGCGCGAAGGCGGCCTTCAGCCAGTCCAGCGTTTCGCGCAGCGTATGGCCGCTGTAGAGCACGCCGATGTGCTCGGCGCCGGGTGACAGCGTGGCGCGGCGCGCCGTGCCGTCTTCGAAGCGGCCGTAGGTGGTGTTCGTCGCCACAGTCGGGCCGGCGACGCGGCCGACCACGCGCAGTGCCTCCCTGGCCATCATCGATGGCTCGAGCGCACCGTCGATGACCAGCAGGTTGCGCGGGCTGTCGCCGGGCGTGTCGTCGCCGATGCTGGGGGCGAACAGCGACACGCCCACGGTGGCCTGCACCTCGGGGTGCGCCTGCGCATGGCGCACCACGATGTCCGAGGCCATCGAATGCCCGAGCACGGCGTAGCGCCCGTCGGCGCCGTTCAGACTGCGCGCGAAGTCGCCCATCTGCGCCATGGACGCCAGCAGCGTGCGTTGGCTGGCGTCTTGGTCGGCCAGCCCGCCGCGCATCGGCGTGCTGTTGCGTCCGTGGCCGGGGAAATCGAAGCTGATGGCGACGAAGCCGTTGCGGGCCAGCGTCGTCGCAAAGGGCTGCATCAGTTGTTGAGAGCCTGCAAAGCCGTGTGCGATCAGCACCACCGGCTGCGGCGCGGCCGACGCAGCCAGCGGGCGGAACACGGTGACCGGCGTCGTGCCCAGGCGTTGGCTGCTGACCGACAGGCCGCGGGTCGAGGCTTCGAGCTGCCATGTGGCGATGCCGATGGCGGCGAGTGCCAGCAGGGCCGCAAGCCAGGAAGTCCAGTGGCCCGCGCGCGAGCGGGTGTGGGTCGAAAGGACAGCGGGTTGCGGCATCGATGTATTCTGGCGCCGCGTTTGCGCAGGCTCTGCACCCGCAGGGGCAACGCCGCATGACCTCACCCGAAAACCACGCTTCACCGACCACTCATGCCTCAAGCTCAAGCCATCGTGTTCGACGCCCCCGGGCAACTCTCCGTCCAGCACCTCGATCTGAAACCCTTCGAGGCGGGCGATGTGGAAGTCGAGGTCGGCTTCAGCGGCATCAGCACCGGCACCGAGCGCCTGTTGTGGGACGGCACCATGCCCGCCTTTCCGGGGCTGGGTTATCCGCTGGTGCCGGGCTACGAAACGGTGGGCACGGTGCTGCGCGCGAGCGAAGATCAATCCGTCGAAGTGGGCGACTGGGTGTTCGTCCCTGGCTCCTACAGCTTCACGGGCGTGCGCAACATCTTCGGCGGTGCCGGCTCACGCTTGATCGTGCCGCACGACCGGGTGGTCAAGGTGCAGCGCGAACTCGGCCCCAAGGCGGTGCTGCTGGCCTTGGCGGCGACCTGCTATCACGCGGTCTCGCTCGGTGGTGGGCGCCAGCCGATGATCGCGCCCAACCTGATCGTCGGCCATGGTGTGATGGGCCGTCTGCTGGCGCGCATCACCTTGGCACTGGGTTTTGCCGCACCGACGGTGTGGGAGACGCAGTCGCTGCGTCGCGCAGGTGCCGACGGCTATGCGGTGATGCACCCCGACGAGGACACGCGCAAGAACTACCACGCCATCTACGACGTCAGCGGCGACGCCGCGTTGCTCAACGGCCTGATCTCACGCCTGGCCCCCGGCGGCGAGGTGGTGCTGGCGGGCTTCTACAAGCAGGACCTCCACTTTGCCTTTGCGCCGGCCTTCATGCGTGAAGCGCAGATCCGCGTCGCCGCGCAGTGGAAGAAACACGACCTGCAGACGGTGGCCCAGCTGGTCGAGAGCGGCGCACTCTCGCTCGATGGCCTGATCACGCACACGCTCAAACCCGGCCAGGCACGCGAGGCCTATGAAACCGCCTTCGGCGACGTGCAATGCCTGAAGATGATGATCGACTGGCGCGGCTGAAGTGCGTGCGCTTCGTGCCAGGCGGCGCGGGCCGTCGGCCTATCAGACGTAAGGCGGCGCCAGGCCTTCGGCAGAGAAGACACGTTGCACCGCAGGGCGTGCCATGACACGCTGCAGATAGGGCGCGATGTGCACGTGCTCGCGCGCCGGCCGCGCGCTGGCGCCCGCGAAGCCGCGTGTCCAGCGGCACAGCATGAAGGCATAGGGATCGACCGCGCTGTATTCGCCACCGAGCAGCCAGGGCCCACCGTGCGAGGCCAGCTGCGCATCGAGCCTCTGAAGCAGCTCGCCGACCTTGGCCTGGGCATGCGCCTTGACCTGTGCTGCGCCCGCCGCGTTGCCCTCGTCCACCAGGCGTTCGGGATAGAAGTAGTGGATCAGCGTGGCCTGCAGCGTGTTCGTCAGCCACATCAGCCATTTGTAGAAGTGCGCGCGTTCGCGCGTGCCCAGCGGCGGCGCCAACGCGGCACCTGGGTGGGCGTCGGCCAGGTGCAGGCTGATGGCCGCCGTTTCGTAGAGCACCAGCTCGCCGTCCACCAGCACCGGGATCAACCCGTTCGGGTTGAGCTTCAGATAGTCGGGCTGCTTGTGCGCGGCCTGTGTGCGATCAACCAGCTTGAGTTCGAAGGGCACACCGATCTCGTGCAGCAGCACATGCGGCGTGAAGCTGGCGTTGCTGGGGTAGTAGTGAAGTTGCATGCATGGGCGGCGTGGCTGGCACGCGCAAAGGAAATCGGTGGTGAGCAGTCGGAAGTGGCTGGCCACATGCTAGCGCCCCGATCGCGAATGCGTCGTGCGTTCGAGCCGCGGGCGCGACGGCAAGCTGCGCTCTGCTAGAGTGCGCCGGCCATCGAACCGGGGCCATCGGTCTACACGAAGCGCCACCTTCCCAGCGAGCACCGCATGGCCCGAGCCACACGCACGCCCAGATCCGCACACAAGGCCGCACCGCCGCAGCATGCGCACACGGTGCTGGTGCTGCAAGGCGGCGGTGCGCTGGGCGCATTCCAGGCCGGTGCGGTCGAAGGCATCACCGAATCCGGCGTCATGCCCGACTGGGTGGCGGGTGTGTCCATCGGTGCCATCAATGCCGCGCTGATCGCCGGCAATCCACCCGAGCGGCGCGTGGCGCGGCTGCGCGAGTTCTGGGACCGGGTCTCGTCGTCGTCGCCCTTCGACGCGCCGGCGGCGCCTCACCCCGCGCGTCCGCTGCTCAACCGCATGGCCGCGGCCTCGGCCACGGTGTTCGGCATTCCCGGCTTCTTCAAGCCGCGTCCGCCCGACCTGGGCGCGCTGAGCTACTACGACACCGCGCCGTTGCGCGAGACCTTGCTGGAGCTGGCCGACTTCAAGCTCATCAATCAGAAGAAGGTGCGGCTGTCGGTGGGCGCGGTCAACGTGGCCACCGGCAACTCGGTGTACTTCGACAACTGGACGACGACGCTCACACCCGAGCATGTGATGGCCAGCGGCGCGTTGCCGCCGGGCTTTGCGCCGGTGCAGATCGGCAAGCACTTCTTCTGGGACGGCGGCATCGTCTCGAACTCGCCGCTTTGGTACGTGCTGGACGAAGCGCCGGACATCGATGCGCTGATCCTGCAGATCGACCTGTTCAGCGCCAGCGGCGCGCTGCCCGCCAACCTGGACCAGGTGCAGGAGCGCGCCAAGGACATCCAGTACTCGAGCAAGACACGCTTCAACAGCACGCAGCTGCGGCGAGCGCGAGGACTTGAAAGCCTCGTTCCGGCGGCTTGCTCGACAAGTTGCCGACCTCACTGCGCAACGACGCCGACGTGCAGCGATTGGCTGCGGCCAGCCGGCCGGGTTCGATCTCGCTGGTGCAACTGATCAACCGGCACAACACCGGCTCGTGCAGCGTCAAGGACTACGAGTTCTCGCGCGCCACCGTCAACCAGTTGTGGAACGCCGGCCTGGGCGATGTGCGCCATTGTGTGGCGCATGTCGACTGGGGTGCCGCCACCGGGGTGCACGACGGCATGCGCGTGTTCGACCTGACGCGCGATCTGCAGGCGCGCGACGTGTTGCTCGCCTCGCGCTGAAAGCAACTCGCGAAAGACCTTTGGTGTGACATGCGGGGGCGAAGCTCCGCGCCGTCGCAAGCGCTTCAAGCCGCCACGGTCTGCCGCACTGCCCGCTCCCACCCGGCCATCAGCTCTGCCGCCCGCTCGCGCGGCATCTGTCGGCTCGAAGCGCCGCTGCACCTGCCATTGCGCCGCCAACTGATCCAGGTTCTTGTAGACCCCCACGGCCAGTCCGGCCAGGTAAGCCGCACCCAGCGCGGTGGTCTCGATGACTTGCGGCCGCACCACCGGAATGCCCAGCAGATCGGCCTGGAACTGCATCAGCAGGTCGTTGACGCAGGCGCCGCCATCGACGCGCAACTCGGCCACCGACGCACCGCCGGCCGCCACCGCGTCGCGGCTCATCGCCTGCAGCAGCGCCGCGCTCTGGAAGGCGATGCTTTCCAGCGCCGCGCGCGCGATGTGCGCCATCGTGCTGCCGCGGCTCAAGCCGACGATGGCGCCGCGAGCATCCGGTTGCCAGTAAGGCGCACCCAGGCCGGTGAAGGCGGGCACCACGATCACGCCGCCTGAGTCGGGCACGCTTTCGGCCAGCGCCTGCACCTCGCCGCTGGACGGGATGGCGCGCAGCCCGTCGCGCAGCCACTGCACCACCGCACCGCCGATGAACACGCTGCCTTCGAAGGCGAATTCCGGCGTGGTGGTGGGCTGCGCGGCGCTGGTGGTGATGAGGCCGTTCTTCGAGTCCTGGAACTTGTGGCCGGTGTGCATCAGCATGAAGCAGCCGGTGCCGTAGGTGTTTTTCGCCAGCCCGGCCTTGAAGCAGGCCTGGCCGAAGAGGGCGCTTTGCTGGTCGCCGGCCATGCCGGCGATGGGGATGGACGCGCCGAACAGTGCGGAGTCGGTCTCGCCATAGACATGGCTCGACGGAAACACCTGCGGCAGCAGGTTGCCGGGGATGTGCAGGGCCTTCAGCAGCTCCGGGTCCCAGGCGTTGTGGCGAATGTCGAAGAGCATGGTGCGCGAGGCGTTGCTGACGTCGGTGGCATGCACCGTGCCGCCTGTCAGCTTCCACAACAGCCAGCTGTCCACGGTGCCGAAGGCCAGCTCGCCCTTGGCCGCGGCCACGTGCGCACCGTGCACATGCTCGAGCAGCCAGCGCAGCTTGGTGGCGGAGAAATAGGCATCGATGCGCAGCCCGGTGGCGCGCTGGATCATCGGCTCCATGCCCTGTTCGCGCAGCTGCGCACACAGCGGCTCGCCGCGCCGGTCCTGCCAGACGATGGCGTTGTGCACCGGCTGGCCGGTGCGGCGGTTCCACAGCACGGTGGTCTCGCGCTGGTTGGTGATGCCGATGGCGGCGATGTCGGTGGCTTTCAGCCCGGCCTTGGCGATGGCTTCATGCGCGGTGGCGAGCTGGCTGTCCCAGATCTCGTTCGGGTCGTGCTCCACCCAGCCGGGCTGCGGAAAGATCTGCCGGAATTCGCGCTGCGCGCTGGCCACGATGTGGCCCTGCTCGTCGAAGACGATGCTGCGCGAACTCGAGGTGCCCTGGTCCAGGGCCAGCAGGTAGCTCAACGTTCAGCCTCTCGTGGTCGGACTCATCAGCGCCCGGCGATCGACTTGATGAAGTTGATCGTCAGTTGCGCGATCAGCGCCTTGTCATGGTCGATGGTGGCCACATGGTACGAGTTCTCCAGCCAGACCAGCTCGGCGCGGTTCGAACCCACGCCGGAGACGATGCGCGGACCGTTGCCCGGATCGACGACGTGGTCCTCGCGCGATGTGATGACCAAGGTCGGACACTTGATGCGCGGCAGCAGGTCGTGCGTCACCGCGGCCAGCGCATACACCTGCCGGAAGGCCGGCACCGGCACCTCCGGCGTAGGCCAGTTCCTTGCTGTTCGGGTCCTTCACGTCGGAGCCGATGCCCGGCACCGTGTCCGGCAGGCCGCGGCCGAAGGCCAGGCCGGCCATGTCGGGGTTGCCGATCTGCACCACGGCGTTGATCGGGATCGCACCCTTGATCACGTCGGCGTGGCTGGCGGCGGTGAACAGGGTCAGGGTGCCGCCCATCGACAGCCCCGTCATGTAGATCTGCGAACAGGTCTTGCGCAGCTCTTCCAAGGCTTCGTCCACTGACGCGATCCAGTCAGCCGCGGTGGTGCGTGCCATGGCTGCCGGCGAGATGCCGTGGCCCTTCAGGCGCGGCCCGATCACCGTGTAGCCGGCGCCGTGCAACTGTTCGCCGAGGTAACGCATGCTCTGCGTGGTGCCGGTGAAGCCGTGGCACACGAGCACGCCGATGTCGTTGCCTTTGAAGAAGAAGGGCTCGGCGCCCGGCATGATGGTTTCGTCGCTCATAGTTGCTCCAGGTTGAAGTCGAAGGATGGGGTGCGCTATTTCCTGTTCAGGCTGTAGGCCAGCGCTGCCGCCGCGATGATCGCGCCTTGCAGCATCAGCCGCCCGGGTTCGCCCAGGCCCAGGCTGGTGAGGAAGTTGAACAGGAAGGTCAGCATGAACGCTGCCACCGCCGGGCCGGCCATGCCGCCCTTGCCGTTGCCGAAGTTGACGCCGCCCAGGATGGCGGCGGCCAGCGAATTCAGCGCCAGGTCCTGGCCGAGCGTGACGCTGCCCTTGCCGACGAAGCCCACCAGGATGAAGCCGCACAGCACCGAGATCAGCGCCGACGCCACATGGCCGACGAAGATCACGCGAAGGTGCGGGATGCCCGACAGCGCCGCGGCCTGCGGGTTGGCGCCGACCGCGTCGAGGTAGCGCCCGAACACCGTGCTGCGCAACAGCAGCGCCACCGGCACCAGCACCGCCAGCCACACCAGCACCGGCACGGGAATGCCCAGCACGCGCAGCCGCGCCAGTTCGCGCAGGAACTCCGGCGCATCGCCCGGCGCGCGGAACTGCGACAGCGCGATGACGATGCCCAGCAGGATCATCGCCACCGCCAGCGTGACGATCATCGACGAGGCGCGCGCCTTGACGATCAAGATGCCGTTGATGACACCGACGGCCAGGCCGAGGCCCACGCACATCATCATCGCCACCGCATCGGACACCGGAAAGAAGCCGCTGGTGAGGATGTACGACACGCCGACGATGACCCCGCCAGACGACAGGTCGATCGAACGTGCACGCATCACCAGCGACTGGCCGATGACCGCCAGACCCAGCGGTGCGGCCTGGCGCGCGATCAGCGGCAGCAGGAAGGCCGACAGCAGTTGCGGGCGCAGCACGGCCGCCAGCAACAGCAGCAGCGCGGTGGCGGCATAGGCGGGTGGCAAGGCCAGCAGCCAGCGTGCGGCGCGGCGCCAGCGCGCCGGTGTGGCGGATGCGGCGGCGCGTCGCCAAGGGACTGTGGCACGGCCGTCATCACAGCCCCACCGTGCGGCGCCGCTGCACGCACACCGCCGCCAGCAGCAGCGCGCCGGTGATGGCCCCGCGCAGGAACGGCGAGACGCCGAACAGGTTGATGCCGTTGGTGATCAGGCCCAGGCTCAGCGCGCCGGTGACGACGCCGAGGATGCTGCCCACGCCGCCCGTCAGTTGCACGCCGCCGAGCGCCACTGCAGTGACCGATTCCAGACCAAACGACGCGCCCATGGTCGGATCGCCGGAGGCGACCCGCGAGGCCAGGTAGATGCCTGCCACCACCGCCAGCAGGCTGCACACCACATAGGCGGTCATCACCACCGCCACCGAGCGCACGCCGTTGAGCTGCGCACTGTGCGCATTGGCGCCGACCGCGAAGATGTGCAGCCCCAGGCGCGTGCGGTGCAGCAGCAAGCCCACCAGCGCGGCGCACACCGCGCACCACAGCAGCGGCAGCGGCAGGCCCCACAGCGTGCCGTTGGCCAGCTGCCCCAGCGCCGGCGAGATCTGCCCGCCCGGAATCGGCAGGATCAGGAAGGCGAAGCCCTGCAGGAAGGTCATGCTGGCCAGCGTCATGATCAACGGGTGGATGCCGGCCAGCGCCACCCCGGCGCCGTTGACCAGCCCGACCACCAGGCCCAGCGCCAGCGCCAGCGTGATGCCCCACAGCGGGTCGCTCTGCGTGGCCACCAGGCAAGCTGGCGATGCTGACGACGCTGCCCACCGACAGATCGATGCCGCCCACCAGCGCCACCACCAGTTGCCCCAGCGTGACGATCAGCAAGCGCGGTGATCTGGCCGCTGATGTTGGCCAGGTTCTGCGGCGCCAGGAAAGCTGGGCACGGCGAAGGCGAGCACGGCAAACAGCAGCAAGCGGCAGGCCGAGCGTGTAGCGGCTGACGCCGGAGCGGATCGACCTCATGGGTGCGCTTCCAGCGTGCATCCGCGCCTGTGTGGGCCGTGCCGGCAGGGCTGTCGGACAGCGCCAGCGCGAGCAGGCTTTCCTCGGTGGCGGTGGCCGCGCTCACGTCGCCGACGATGCGCCCGCCGCGCACCATCAGGATGCGGTCGCACAGGCCGATCAGTTCGAGCAGGTCGGACGACAGCGCCAGCACCGCGCCGCCTTGTTCGACGAAGGCGCGCAGCAGGCCGTAGATCTCGGCCTTGGCGCCGACGTCGACGCCGCGCGTCGGCTGTTCGATCAGCAAGGTGTCGACGCCGGCCGCCAGCCAGCGCCCGACCATCACCTTCTGCTGGTTGCCGCCCGACAGTTCGCCGGCGTCCTGCGACAGGTCGCGGGCACGCAGTTGCAGTTGCTCGGCGATGCGTTCGAGCACGGCGCGTTGGCGCGGCGCCGCACGCATCAGCCCGCGCCCGCGCAACAGCCCCAGGCCGATGTTGTCGGCGATCGGCAGCTCGAGGTACAGGCCTTCGAGCTTGCGGTCTTCGGGAATCAGCCCGACACCCTGGCGCACGATCTGCACGACTCCGTCGCGCGGGTCGAAGCGCGTGGTGTCGCCACCGCGAGTGCTGCGAACGATCTCGCTTTGCGTGGGGCCGAATCACACCGGCCAACGCGCGCACGATCTCGCGCTGGCCCTGGCCTTCCAGCCCGCCCAGGCCGACGATCTCGCCGCGGCGCAGTTGCAGCCGTGCCGTCGCGCCGCCGGCCAGCGGCGTCAGGCTGCGCACGTCCAGCGCGGCCGCACCGGGCGCGGCGCTGGCGCGTGGCGGAAACAGTGCCTGCAAGGGGCGACCGACCATCAGCGTGATCAGCGAATCGTGGGTCAATGCACTGATCGGCTCGGTCGCCACCCATTGGCCATCCTTCAGCACCGTCACCGTGTCGCACAGGCGGAAGATCTCGTCGAGCCGATGGCTGATGTAGAAGACCAGCTTGCCCTGCGCCTTCAACGCGCCGATCAAGGCTTCGAGCTTGTCGACCTCGGCGCGGTTCAGCGGCGCGGTCGGCTCGTCGAAGATGAACACCGAGGCGTCGGTGGACACGCCCTTGGCGATCTCCACCAGCTGCTGCTCGCCGATGCTCAACGAGCCGCAAGCGCGCTGCGGATCCAGCTCGATGCCGATTCGCGCCAGCACCGCGCGCGCTTCGTCCTGCATGGCGCTGCGGCTGAGCCAGCCGAAGCGCGTGGGCTCGCGGCCGAGCAGCAGGTTCTCGGCGACGCTCAGGTTCGGCAGCACCGTCAGTTCCTGGAACACCGTGGAGATGCCGGCGTGGCGCGCCGCTGCCGGGCTGTGCAGGTGGCGCAGCTTGCCGTCGATGAACAGCTCGCCGGCGTCGGGCTGGTGCACGCCCTGCCAGCAGCTTCATCAGCGTGGACTTGCCCGCGCCGTTCTCGCCGGTGATGGCGTGCACCGAGCCGGCGTGGCCGGTCAGGCTGACGTCGTGCAGTGCTGCGACGGCGCCAAAGGCTTTGCTCATGCCGCGCAGCTCGATCGGCGGCGGCCGAACGCCGCGTTCGCTCGGTGGCGCGGATGCCGCGCGCTTAAGGCTCATCGCCGCGACCGCTCGACGTTCAACGGCGGAAGGTTTCCTTCAACGTCGCCTCGGGCAAGGTCGACGGCAGCCAGAAGGCATCGCTCAGGTCGGGGCGGAAGAACTTGTCCAGGTCGGCCTGGTTCACCGGGGCGGCGACGAGAAGTACGAGCGGTACATCGGCTTGCCTTCGAGCAAGGCCACCGAGGCGCGCACGGTGGCCGCACCCAGGCCCGGTGTGAACAGCGGCGCGATGCTCTTCACGCCGGTCGCCTTCCAGGCGCGCAGGAAGCCGTTGTTGCCCTCGCCGGTCATCGGCACCAGCGGCTTGCCGCTTTCCTTGAACACGTCGAGGCAGGCGCGTGTCATCTCGGCGCCCGAGAACCAGATGCCATCGACCGCATTGCCCGACAGCACCAGGTTCTCGCACAGCTGCTTGCCCTTGGCATAACCCCAGTCGCCGAAGACCTCCTGCGTGATCTTGATGTCGGTGCCCACCAGCGACTTCTTGAAGCCGTTGTAGCGCAGCGTCTCTTCGTCGACGCCGGCAATGCCGCGGAAGGCCCACACGCTGCCCTTGCCCTTGAGTTCCTTCTTCAGGAAGTCGCCGCCCTGCTGTCCGAAGACCTCGCCGCCGGCGCCGATCTCGACACTCGACTGCATGGCCTTGCCGAAGGCGCCGAACACGATCACCGGGATGCCGGCCTTCACCGCCTTTTCGGCCAGCGGCGCGCCAATGGCGGCGGAGATCGGGCCGATGATGATGGCGTCGACCTTCTTCGTCAGCAGGTCCTCGACGTCGGCCACCTGCTTGGCGGCCTGCCAGTTGGCCTCGACGAAGATGAACTCGCCGACGTTCTTGTTCTGCGACGCGGTGTACTTCATCTCCTGGATCATCTGCACGATCCAGGTATTGCCCACGCCGCCGAAGGACACGCCGATGCGCCACGGCGGCGCCTTCTTGAACTGGTTGGGCTTGGTCTGCTCCTTGGTCGTCGGCGTCATCAGGCCATTGGGCAGCAGTTCGACGTCGGCGGCGAGCACCGGGCCACACACGGCAACGGCGGTCAACACGGCGGCCGCCTTCAGGGTGGCGTGGCCGAAAAATCTGGACATGGAAGCTCCTCTCGGTGGTGAACTGGGGAACCTGAAATGCCATGCACTGGCACCAGATTGGGAGCGCGAATCAACCTGCTTGTAGGTTCGTTTGGATTCGCATTGATTCATTTTGGCTCCCATGTTTCACATTCGGCTTCGGCGTTTTCCCTAAACCGAAGACGAGCGCAAGCCACGGGAAGGCGCTTCGACGCGATGCCCGACATCACGCGGCGACGATGCATTGCACCGCAGCCTCGGCCAGCAGTTGCGGAAACGGCGGCGGCGGCGGCGCATCGGTGAACAGCCGGTCCAGGTGGTCCAGGCGCGCCAGCTCCACCATTGCCGGCCGGTTGAACTTGCTGTGGTCGGCGGCGAGCCAGACTTCGCGCGATTGCTCCAGGATCGCGCGCGCCACGCTCACCTCGCGGTAGTCGAAGTCGCGCAACGAACCATCGGCTTCGATGCCCGAGATGCCGATCAGGCCGATGTCGACCTTGAACTGGCGCACGAACTCGACTGTCGCCTCGCCGATGATGGCGCGGTCGCGCGAGCGCACCATGCCGCCTGCGACGATCAGCTCGCAGTCCGGGTGGTCGCTGAGGATGGCCGCGACGTTGAGGTTGTTGGTGATGACACGCAGGCCGCGGTGCTGCAGCAGTTCGTGCGCGATGGCTTCGGTGGTGGTGCCGATGTTCATGATCAGTGAACAGCCGTTCGGCACGGCGCGGGCCACTTCCTTGGCGATGCGGCGCTTGGCGTCGTCGTTGAGCCGCTGGCGCTGGCGGTAGGCGATGTTCTCGGTGGTCGAGCCCGGCACGCGCACGCCGCCATGGAAGCGCGCCAGCAGGCCGGCTTCGGCGAGCTGCCGCACGTCGCGCCGCACCGTCTGCAAGGTGACGCCGAAACGTTCGGCCAGGACCTCGACGCTCAGGCTGCCGACCTGGCGAACTTCTTCGATCAACCGAACCTGGCGCGGATGGAGCTGTTGCATCCGCAGGAAATCTAAGCGAACCCATGCGAACAAACATCAGGGTATTCGCGGAGTTCAACCGAAAGCAAAGCGAACATACTCGGCCTCCGTTCGATGCCCCAGTTCGGGGCGTCGGCGCAAGCGCAGTCCACACCCCTCGCCAGAGTCCGCTCTTGCCATCGACCCTGTCCACTTCGGCGTCCATCCTGGGCGCGCCAGGCGCTCCGGGTACGCCTGCCAGCGTCGATGTACTGGTCGTCGGTGGAGGCATCAATGGCGTGGGCATCGCGCGCGACCTGGCCGGCCGCGGCCTGTCGGTGCTGCTGTGCGAAAAGGACGATCTGGCATCGCACACCTCGTCGTCGTCGACCAAGCTGATCCACGGCGGGCTGCGTTACCTGGAGTACTACGAGTTCTCGCTGGTGCGCAAGGCACTGGCCGAACGCGAGGTGCTGCTGCGCAGCGCGCCGCACATCATGTGGCCGTTGCGCTTCGTCATGCCGCACGACCCGGGCATGCGACCGGTGTGGATGGTGCGCACCGGCTTGTTTCTCTACGACCACCTGGCGCGGCGCGAGGTGCTGCCGGGATCGACCACCATCGATCTGCGCCAGCACGTCGCCGGCAAGCCGCTGAAGCGCGGCTTCAGCAAGGGTTTTGTCTATTCCGACGGCTGGGTCGACGACGCGCGGCTGGTGGTGTTGAACGCGATGGACGCCGCCGAGCGTGGCGCCACGGTGCTGACACGCTGCGCCTGCGTCGATGCGCGGCGCGGCGCACAGCAGTGGCAGTGTGCGGCTGCAAAGCAGCGATGGCGAAGTGCGCGAGGTCACGTGCGCGGGCGCTGGTCAATGCCGCAGGGCCGTGGGCTGCGCAGTTCCTCGGCGAGATTGCGCATGCGCTGGAGCGCAAGGCGCTGCGCCTGGTCAAGGGCAGCCATGTGGTGGTGAAGAAGTTGTTCGAGCACGACCATGCCTACATCTTCCAGAACCCCGACAAGCGCATCATCTTCGCCATTCCCTACGAAGGCGAGTTCACGTTGATCGGCACCACGGATGTCGAACACCACGGCGAGATCGGCGCGGCGCGCATCGACGCCAGCGAGATCGACTATCTGTGCGAACAGGCCAGCCGCTACTTCGAGCGCGCGGTGCGGCCGTCGGATGTGGTGTGGAGCTATTCGGGCGTGCGCCCGCTGCTCGACGACGAATCGGGCGACCCGTCTGCCGTGACGCGCGACTACGAGCTCGAGCTCGACATCGGCCAGGGCGATGCTCCAGCCGCGCCGCTGCTGTCGGTGTGGGGCGGCAAGATCACCACCTTTCGCAAGCTCGCCGAAGAAGCGGCCGACCTGTTGAGCACGCCGCTGGCCGCGCCACGAGGCGCCTGGACACGCGACGCCTTTCTGCCCGGCGGCGACTTCGACGCCTGGATCGGCGCGGCACAGCGACCCGACACCGACTTCCTAGCGTTTCGTGCAGGCACTGGCGCTGCGCCACCCTCTGCTTGCCGGCGCCGCTGCGCCAGCGACTGGCGCGCGGCTACGGTTCGCGCGTGGGCAAGCTGCTCGGCGACGGCGCGCTCGGTGCCGAGGTGGCGCCGGGACTGTTCGAGGCCGAATTGAACTACCTGCACAGCCACGAGTGGGCGCGCACCGCCGAAGATGTGCTGTGGCGCCGCACCAAGCTCGGCCTGCATCTGTCCACGGGGCCGAGCGCGCGGCAGTGGCAGACTGGTGTGCGGCACACTGGCCGCCCGTCGCGGCGCAGGCCGATGCCGGGACGGTGCCGAGTCGAGGAGAAGGCATGGAGCTGAGGCTCAGGCGCATCGAACAGCGGGTCGGGCCGCAGGTGCACCTGTACCCGCTGGACCTGACGCTGGTGCCGCTGGCGGTGACCGTGCTGCTGGGCGCCACGCAGGCCGGCAAGACCACGCTGATGCGCCTGATGGCCGGCCTGGACAAGCCCAGCGCCGGCCAGGTGATGGCCGACGGCCAGGACGTGACCGGCGTGCCGGTGCGCGAACGCAACGTGGCGATGGTCTATCAGCAGTTCATCAACTACCCGTCGATGACGGTGGCCGACAACATCGCCTCGCCGCTGCGGCTGCGCGGCGCGCACACGCCGGCCGCCATCGAGGCACGTGTGGCCGAACTCGCGGCCAAGCTGCACATCGAGCCGTTCCTGAAGCGCCTGCCGGCCGAGCTGTCCGGCGGCCAGCAGCAGCGTGTCGCGCTGGCACGCGCGCTGGCGAAGAAGGCGCCGCTGATGCTGCTCGACGAGCCGCTGGTGAATCTGGACTACAAGCTGCGCGAGGAGCTGCGCGACGAACTCTCCGCGCTGTTCGCCAGCGGCGAATCGACCGTGGTCTATGCCACCACCGAGCCGACCGAGGCGCTGCTGCTCGGCGGCTACACCGCGGTGCTGGATGCCGGCGAACTGCTGCAATACGGAGCGACCGCCGAGGTCTTCCATCGGCCGCAGTCGATTCGCGTGGCGCGGGCCTTCAGCGACCCGCCGATGAACCTGGTCGAGGGCCAGGCGGCGGCGGACGGTGTCACGCTGCCGTCGGGGCTGAGCCTGGCGGTGCGGCTGCCGCCGGCCGGCGCGGGCGCGCTGCGCACGCGCGCACCGTCGGCATCCGCGCCAGCTCGCTGCGTGTGCAGCGTCGCGACGGCGACTTGAGCCTGCCCGGCACCGTCGAGCTCGCCGAGATCTCGGGCTCGGACACCTTCGTGCACGTCGACACCGCCATCGGCGAGGTCGTCGCGCAATTGCCCGGCGTGCATGTCTTCACGCTCGGCGCGCCAATCACGCTGCACCTGAGCCCGGCGCAGGTCTTCGTCTTCGATGAGCGTGGCCAGCTACTGGTGGCGCCGCCGGAAGCCCATTCGACGGATACGCAACTGACATGGCGCGCATCGAACTCGACCTGGCCCACGCCTACGCGCCGAACCCGCAGCGTGACGAGGACTACGCGCTGCTGCCGCTGAAGATGACGTTCGAGGACGGTGGCGCCTACGCGCTGCTCGGGCCTTCGGGCTGCGGCAAGACGACGCTGCTCAACATCGTCTCCGGGCTGGTCACGCCGTCGCAGGGCGGCCTGAGCTTCGATGGACGCGACGTCACGCGGCTCAGCCCGCAGCAGCGCAACATCGCGCAGGTGTTCCAGTTCCCGGTCATCTACGACACGATGACGGTGGCCGAGAACCTGGCCTTCCCGCTGCGCAACCGCGGCGTGCCGGCCGATCGCATCAAGCAGCGTGTCGCCCAGGTGGCCGAGATGCTGGACATGAGCGGCCAGCTCGGCATGCGCGCCGCCGGACTGGCGGCGGACGCCAAGCAGAAGATCTCGCTCGGCCGCGGGCTGGTGCGCGAGGACGTGAGCGCGGTGCTGTTCGACGAGCCGCTGACGGTCATCGACCCGCACCTGAAATGGCAGTTGCGGCGCAAGCTCAAGCAGATCCACCACGAGCTGAAGCTGACCTTGATCTACGTCACGCACGACCAGGTCGAGGCGCTGACCTTCGCACAGCAGGTGGTGGTGATGACACGCGGCCGTGCGGTGCAGATCGGCACCGCGTCGGAGCTGTTCGAACGCCCGAGCCACACCTTCGTCGGCAACTTCATCGGCTCGCCGGGCATGAACTTCCTGGCCGCGCGCGGTGCTGCCGAGGGCATCGAGGTCGCGGGCCGCATGCTCGCGGCACCGAAGGCGGCGTTGTCGAGCCTGGGCGCGTTCACGCTCGGCATTCGGCCGGAGTACGTACGCATCGCGCCACCGAACGAGGCCGGTGCGGTGCCCGGTGTGGTGACGCAGGCGCAGGACATCGGCACCTATTGGCTGGTCACTGCGCGCGTCGGCGAAGGTGCCAACGAATCGCTGTTGCGTGCGCGACTGAGCCCCGAGCAGTCGATTCCGCACGTCGGCGAGACGGTGTGGCTGTCGGTCGTCGGCGAGCACACGTGTTACTACGTGAACGAGGAGTTGATCGCATGAGTCGGAGGGAAGGTCTCATGAAGCCAGTCAACCAGAAAGCCTGGCTGCTGATCCTGCCGGTGGTGCTGTGCGTGGCCTTCTCGGCCATCCTGCCGCTGATGACGGTGGTCAACTACTCGGTGCAGGACATCATCTCGCCTGAGCGGCGTGTCTTCGTCGGCACCGAGTGGTTCAAGGCGGTGATGCGCGACGACGACCTGATCGGTGCGCTCGGCCGGCAGATCGTCTTTTCGCTGGCTGTGCTGGCGGTGGAGATTCCGCTCGGCATCGCGCTGGCGCTGGCCATGCCGGCCAAGGGCTGGAAGTCCTCGGCGGTGCTGGTGCTGGTGGCCATTTCGCTGCTGATCCCGTGGAACGTGGTCGGCACCATCTGGCAGATCTACGGCCGCACCGACATCGGGCTGATGGGCGCGACGCTGTCCAGACTGGGCATCGACTACAGCTACACCGGCAACGCCACGCACGCCTGGCTGACGGTGCTGCTGATGGACGTGTGGCACTGGACGCCGCTGGTCGCGCTGCTGTGTTACGCCGGGCTGCGTGCCATTCCCGATGCCTACTACCAGGCGGCGAGCATCGACGGCGCGTCGAAGTTCGCGGTGTTCCGCTACATCCAGTTGCCCAAGCTGCGCGGCGTGCTGATGATCGCGGTGCTGCTGCGCTTCATGGACAGCTTCATGATCTACACCGAGCCCTTCGTGCTCACCGGTGGCGGGCCCGGCAATGCGACGACCTTCCTGAGCCAGTACCTGACGCAGAAGGCGGTCGGCCAGTTCGACCTGGGCCCGGCGGCGGCGTTCTCGCTGATCTACTTCCTCATCATCCTGCTGCTGTGCTTCATCCTCTACAACTGGATGCAGCGTGTCGGGACGGCCGACAAGGAGCCCGGCCATGGATGACAGACGCTTCAAGAAGCGCACGATCTTCCTGATCGTCTACCTGGTGTTCGCCATCCTGCCGGTGTACTGGATGGTCAACATGTCGTTCAAGACGAACGAGGAGATCCTGTCGACCTTCAGCCTGTGGCCGCAGCACTTCACCACCGACCACTACCGCACCATCTTCACCGACGAGTCCTGGTACTCGGGCTACATCAACTCGCTGATCTACGTGGCCATCAACACGGTGATCTCGCTGCTGGTGGCGCTGCCGGCGGCCTATGCGTTCTCGCGCTACAGCTTCCTTGGCGACAAGCATGTGTTCTTCTGGCTGCTGACGAACCGCATGACGCCGCCGGCGGTGTTCCTGCTGCCCTTCTTCCAGCTCTACACCACGCTGGGCATGATGGACACGCACATCGCGGTGGCGCTGGCGCACCTGCTGTTCAACGTGCCGCTGGCGGTGTGGATCCTGGAAGGCTTCATGAGCGGCGTGCCGCGCGAGATCGACGAAACGGCGTACATCGACGGCTATTCGTTCCCGCGCTTCTTCCTCACCATCTACATCCCGCTGATCAAGGCCGGCGTCGGCGTGGCCGCGTTCTTCTGCTTCATGTTCAGCTTGGGTCGAACTGCTGATGGCGCGCACGCTGACCAGCGTCAACGCCAAGCCGATCGTCGCGGTGATGACACGCACGGTGTCGGCGTCGGGCATGGACTGGGGTGTGCTCGCCGCGGCCGGTGTGCTGACCATCGTGCCGGGCGCGATCGTCATCTATTTCGTGCGCAACTACATCGCCAAGGGCTTTGCGATGGGTCGCGTCTAAGGAGGCAGCGATGTTCGAGTGGATGGCCTGGACGCTACCGGTGGCGGTGTTCTTCACCTGCATCGCGTTGATGCTTGTCGGCATGACGGTGTGGGAACTCAAGTCGCCGACCGTGATGCGCAAGGGTTTCCTGCCGATCGCCACGACACGCGGCGATCGCCTGTTCATCGGCCTGCTCTCGGCCGCCTACCTGAACCTGGCCTTCGTCGCGGTGAGCGAGAAGATGATCGACTGGTTCGGCCTCGAGCAGGAGCCGTCGATCTGGTTCAGCTTCGTCGCGTCGATGCTGCTGCTGGCTTGGTGATGAAAGAGGGTTGAACGCTCTCAGGACACAGGGCGCCGGCCCATTCTTCCCAGCCGGCGTTGCGCAGAGTGACCGGGAAGCACATTGAGGAGACAGAAATGAAATTGCGCTTGAATGCCGTGGCCTTCGCGGCCGCCGCCCTGGCACTCGGCCAGGGCGCATGGGCCGGTGAGGCCGAAGCCAAGAAGTGGATCGACAGCGAGTTCCAGCCGTCGACCTTGAACAAGGACCAGCAGATGGCCGAGATGAAATGGTTCATCGAAGCCGCGAAGAAGCTGCAGGCCAAGGGGGTGAAGGAAATCTCGGTCGTGTCCGAGACCATCACCACGCACGAGTACGAGAGCAAGACGCTGGCCAAGGCCTTCGAGGAGATCACCGGCATCAAGGTCAAGCACGACCTGATCCAGGAAGGCGACGTGGTCGAGAAGCTGCAGACCTCGATGCAGTCGGGCAAGTCGATCTACGACGGCTGGATCTCGGACTCCGACCTGATCGGCACGCACTACCGCTACGGCAAGATCCTGAATCTGACCGCCTACATGGCCGGCAAGGGCAAGGAGTTCACCAACCCGGGCCTGGACATCAAGGACTTCATCGGCACCAGCTTCACCACCGCGCCCAACGGCAACCTGTACCAACTGCCCGACCAGCAGTTCGCCAACCTGTACTGGTTCCGCGCCGACCTGTTCGCGCGCCAGGACCTGAAGGACAAGTTCAAGGCCAAGTACGGCTACGAGCTGGGCGTACCGCTGAACTGGAGCGCCTACGAAGACATCGCCGCGTTCTTCACTGACGACGTGAAGACCATCGACGGCAAGCCGATCTACGGCCACATGGACTACGGCAAGAAGGACCCGTCGCTCGGGCTGGCGCTTCACCGACGCCTGGCTGTCGATGGCCGGCACGGCCGACATCGGCATCCCGAACGGCATGCCGGTCGATGAATGGGGCATTCGCGTCGCGGCCGACAAGTGCACGCCGGTGGGAGCCTCGGTGTCGCGGGGTGGCGCCGTCAATTCGCCGGCCGGCGTCTACGCGTTGACCAAGTACGTCGACTGGATGAAGAAGTACTCGCCGAAAGAAGCCATCGGCATGACCTTCGGCGAAGCCGGCCCGGTGCCGGCGCAGGGCCAGATCGCGCAGCAGATCTTCTGGTACACCGCGTTCACGGCCGACATGGTCAAGCCGGGCTTGCCGGTGGTCAACGCCGACGGCACGCCGAAATGGCGCATGGCACCGGGCCCGAATGGCCCGTACTGGAAGCAGGGCATGCAGAACGGCTACCAGGACGTGGGTTCGTGGACCTTCTTCGCGGCGCACGACGCCAACAAGACGGCCGCGGCCTGGCTGTACGCGCAGTTCATCACCGCCAAGACCACCTCGCTGAAGAAGACCATCGTCGGCCTGACGCCGATCCGCGAGAGCGACATCCAGAGCAAGGCCATGACCGACCTGGCGCCCAAGCTCGGCGGGCTGGTCGAGTTCTATCGCAGCCCGGCGCGCGTCGCGTGGACGCCGACCGGCACCAACGTGCCCGACTACCCGAAGCTGGCGCAGCTGTGGTGGAAGAACGTGGCCGTGGCGGTGACTGGCGAGAAGACACCGCAGGCGGCGATGGACACGCTGGCCGAGGAGATGGATCAGGTGATGGCGCGGCTGGAGCGTGCCGGCATGACGAATTGCCCACCCAAGCTGAACCCGAAGAGCTCTCCCGACAAATGGCTCAGCGACAAGGGTGCACCGTGGAAGAAGCTGGCGAACGAAAAGCCGAAGGGCGAGACGATTGCCTATGACACGCTGCTGAACGCGTGGAAGGCGGGCAAGGTGCGCTGACGGCGGGACGGCCCCGCTCTGAGTGCCGGCCAAGAGGCCGCGCGGGCAGTTCCTGCCGCGCGGCCTTTCTTGTCCTGGCGCCTTATTCCTTGACCGAGCCGGTCATGCCCGACACGTAGTACTCGACGAAGAACGAATAGACGAAGGCCACCGGCAGCGAGCCGAACAGCGCGCCGGCCATCAGCGAGCCCCAGTGGTACACGTCGCCTTCGACCAGCTCGGTGACCACGCCCACCGGCAAGGTCTTGATCTCGCTCGACGAGACGAAGGTCAGCGCATAGATGAATTCGTTCCACGACAGCGTGAAGGCGAAGATGCCGGCGGAGATCAGCCCCGGGACCGACAGCGGCAGCACGATCTTCACGAGGATTTGCCAGCGGTTGGCGCCGTCGATCAAGGCGCACTCTTCAAGCTCGAACGGAATGCTGCGGAAGTAGCCCATCAGCAGCCAGGTGCAGAACGGGATCAGGAAGGTCGGGTAGGTCAGGATCAGCGCCAGCCGCGTGTCGAACAGGCCCAGCTGGAACACGACCGAGGCCAGCGGAATGAACAGGATCGACGGCGGCACCAGATAGGCCAGGAAGATGGCCAGGCCCACATGCTTGGCGCCCGAAAAGCGCAGCCGTTCGATCGAGTAGGCCGCCAGCACCGACGCCACCAGCGAAAAGAAGGTGGCCACGGTCGAGACCAGCACGGTGTTCCACATCCACTGCGGGTAGGCGGTGTCGAAGAGCAGCTTCTTCACGTGCGCCAGGGTCGGCGCGATGATCCAGAACGGATTGCCTTCGCGCGACAGCAACTCGTTGTTCGGCTTGAACGAGGTGATCGCCATCCAGTAGAACGGAAACAACAGCACGAACAGGAACACCGCCAGCGGCAGGTACACCGTCACCAGCTTGCGCGGCGTGGATTCGAGGAATTCCATGCCGACGGTGTCGGCATTCACATTAGCCATGAGGCCCCCTAGGCGCTGCGCGCCGTCCCCTCGAGGGGGCGCCGTGCATCTTGAGGCGGCTCAGCGACGCACTCACTTGTCGGCCCCACCTTGTTGCCAGGCGCGCCGCTGCAGCCCGAAGTAGCTGAACATGATGGCGCCCAGCAGGAACGGCACCATGGCGATCGAGATGGCGGCGCCTTCGCCGAGCGCGCCGCCCGAAATGGCGCGCTGGAAGGACAGCGTGGCCATCAGGTGCGTGGCATTCAGCGGGCCGCCGCGCGTGATGACGTAGATCAGCTGGAAGTCGGTGAAGGTGAAGAGCACCGAGAAGGTCATGACCACCGCGATGATCGGCGTCAACAGCGGCAAGGTGACATGGCGGAACTGCTGCCACGGCGTGGCGCCGTCGATGGCCGAGGCCTCGTAATAGGATGGTGAAATTGTCTGCAGCCCGGCCAGCAAGGTGATGGCGACGAAGGGCACGCCGCGCCAGACATTGGCCGCGATCACCGAGAAGCGTGCGTTCCACGGGCTGCCCAGAAAGTCGATGTACTGGTCGATCAGACCCATCTTCATCAGCGCCCAGCTGATGACCGAAAACTGCGCGTCGAAGATCCACCAGAAGGCGATGGCCGACAGGGCGGTCGGCACGATGTAGGGCAGCAGGATCACCGCGCGGAAGAAGGACTTGAAGCGCAGGTTCTTGTTCAGCAGCAGCGCCAGCCACAGCCCTAGGAAGAACTTCAGCACGCTGGCGACGGTGGTGTAGAAAAGTGTGTTGAACAGCGCCAGCTGTGTGACGCTGTCGCCGGCAAGGTAGATGTAGTTCTCCAGGCCGATCCACTGCCCAGGGCGGCCGACCTTCGCGTCGGTGAAGCCCAGCCACACGCCCAGACCGAGCGGGTAGGTCAGGAACAGCAGCAGCAGCACCGCTGCCGGCAGCATGAAGATCAGCCCGAGGGCGTTGCGGCTGTTCTGGAATTTTTCGAACACGCGAAAGCCGCCTCAGCCTGTCGAGCGGAGGCCGCGGATCCGGCTGCGCCGGTCCGCTGGCGTCGCCCCCCCGGGGGGACGACGGCCGAAGGCCGCTGCGGGAGGGGTCAACCTCACACCTTGTAGTAGCGCTCGGCGCGCTTCTGCGCGCGCTCCATCGCTTCCTTCGGCGACTTTGCGCCGCTGATCGCCTCGGCCACCATGTTGACGACGATGAAGTCTGCCGCCGCGCCCGCCGACGCATAACCCAGCTTGCCGGCATAACCCGCCGGCCGCATGTTCTTCACCGCATCGCGGTAAGGCGTGTTCTTCGGGTCCACGGTCCAGATCGGCAGTTTGGCGAAGCCGTCGAGCGGCGTCGCGATGTAGGCTGCCGAGCCGGTCAGCCAGGCGCCGAACTGATCCTGTTCCATCATGAACTGCAGGAACGCCTTCGCGGCGTTCGGGTACTTGGTGTACTTCATGATCATCTGGTTGAAGAACAGGTGCGACTCGGTCGCCGCGCCCACCGGCCCGATCGGGTACGGCGCATGCTGGATGTCGGCCACCATCTCCTTGAGCTTGGCATCGGGCGAGTTCTTCGCCGCGTAGTAGATCGAGATGCCGTTGTTGGTGACTGCGACCTGACCGTCGAGGAAGGCCTTGTTGTTGTTCGGGTCGAGCCACGACAAGGTGCCCGGAACGAAGTTCGGGTACAGCTCCTTGCCGTATTCGAGCGCCTTCAGCGTCTGCAGGCTGTCGATCACGACCTTGTTGTTGGCATCGACGAGTTGGCCGCCGAAGGACCAGACCAGCCAGTTGCACCACAGCCCGTCGCCGGTGGCGTTGCCCAGCGCGAAGCCGCCCGGCGTGCCCTTGTCCTTCAGCGCCTTCAACAGCTTCAGGAAGTTGTCGGTGTCCTTCGGGAAGCTGTCGAAGCCCGCAGCCTTCACCATGCTCTCGCGATAGACCATCATCGCGCCGGCTGCGCCCAGCGGGATGCCGATCCACTTCTTGCCGTCCGGGCGCAGGAAAGCCTGGCACACCGGGTACCAGCCGCCGTACTTCTTGCCCAGGTACTCGGCCAGGTCGGTCACGTCGAGCAACTTGTCGGGGTAAAGATTGGCGTCGTCGTTGGTCGACAGGATGATGTCCGGCCCGGCGCCGGTGTTGGCCGCCACCGCGGCCTTCGGGCGCACGTCTTCCCAGCCTTCGTTGTCGACGCGCACCTCGATGCCGGTTTTCTCGGTGAACTTCTTGACGTTGGCCATGTAGGCGTCGATGTCGCCCTGCACGAAGCGGCTCCAGCGCAGCACGCGCAGCTTGGCGTCCTTCTCGGGCTTGTAGGTGAGTGTCTGCGCCATCAGCGCGGGTGCGAAGAGCGTGGCGCTTCCACCCACCGTGGCGGCAGTGGCCACCCCAGCGGAGCCTTCCAGGAATTTGCGGCGGTTGAATTCAGTCATCGATGTCTCCTTTTGTTGAGGGGCAGTGCGTGGGGTCAGGACAAGCCAGCGGGATCGAACACTCAAGCGGCCAGCCGCTGGCCGCTGCTGGCATCGAAAAGGTGGGCGCGTTGCAGGTCGGGCAGCAGGTGGATGGTGCTGCCGGGCGCGAAGTCGTGGCGCTCGCGGAACACGGCGGCCAGTTCCACGCCGACGTGCCGGCAGGCCACGAAGGTGTCCATGCCGGTGGGTTCCATCACCACCACCTTGGCCGGGATGCCGCCGCTGTCGACCAGGCTCAGGTGCTCGGGCCGGGTGCCGAGGATCACGCTCTGCCCGTGGGCGCCGCCGCTGAGCGAAGGCGCCGCCAGCCGCGTGCCGTCGCTCAGTTCGACGTGGGCCGCGCCCGCCTCGCGCGTCAGCTTGCCGGGCAGGAAGTTCATGGCCGGCGAGCCGATGAAGCCGGCGACGAACTGGTTCGCCGGCTGGTCGTACAGGTCGAGCGGGCTGCCGGTCTGCTCGATGCGGCCGTCGCGCATGACGACGATCTTGTCGCCCATCGTCATGGCCTCGATCTGGTCATGCGTGACGTAGACCGAGGTGGTCTTCAGGCGCAGGTGCAGTTCCTTGATCTCGCTGCGCATGGCCACACGCAGCTTGGCGTCCAGGTTGGACAGCGGCTCGTCGAAGAGAAAGACCTGCGGGTCGCGCACGATGGCGCGGCCCATCGCCACACGCTGGCGTTGGCCGCCCGACAACTGGCGCGGGTAACGATCGAGCAGGGCGCCCAGCGCCAGGATTTCGGCGGCACGTGCCACCTTGCTTTCGATGTCGGCCTTGCTCTGCTTGGCCAGCTCCAGCGAGAACGCCATGTTCTCGCGAACCGTCATGTGCGGATACAGCGCGTAGTTCTGGAACACCATGGCGATGTCGCGCTGCTTCGGCGGCATGTCGTTGACACGTTTGTCGCCGATGCGGATCTCGCCGTCGCTGATGTGCTCCAGCCCCGCAATCATGCGCAGCAAGGTTGACTTGCCGCAACCCGATGGCCCCACCAGCACGGTGAATGAACCATCGGGAATGTCGATGTCCACGCCATGCAGGACAGCCGTTTGGCCGAAGTTCTTCTTGACTGCCTGGATTGTCACGCTGGCCATGCACGCGTTTCCTGAGGTCGCGGGCGGGAGCCGCCCAGTGCGCCGATGCGGTGCCAGGAGCGGCCGGCGCCTCGTTACCCAAAGAGTATCGGCACACTTGGCCGCCCACGCCATCAGGGCAAACCGTTAGGGCGCTTGTCCGCACACGGCGGCCCAGTGCGCGCGCTGCGCCTACGATGTGGCTTCGCATCAGCCGCCTTGAACCCATGTGGACCGGTACTCTCTTTGCGCTTGCCGCCGGCCTGATGTGGGGCCTGGTCTTCATCGCACCGCTGCTGTTGCCCGAATACCCGGCTGCATTGCAGTCCTTCGGCCGCTACCTGGCCTTCGGCCTGATCGCCCTGCCGCTGGCCTGGCTCGATCGCAAACGTCTGGCCACGCTGACACGAGCCGACTGGGTCGAGGCGTTGAAGCTGGCCGCCATCGGCAACATCGTCTATTACCTGTTCCTGGCCAGCGCCATCCAGCGTGCCGGCGGCCCGCTGCCGACGATGATCATCGGTACGCTGCCGGTGGTCATCGCCATCAGCTCCAACCTGCGCGACGCCAAGCGTGACGGCAAGCTGCCGTGGCTGCGGCTGCTGCCGTCGCTGGGGCTGATCGGCGCTGGCATCGCGCTGGTCAATCATGTCGAGATCGCCCACCTGCGCGCCGATGCGAACGCCGATGTCGGACGCTACGCGCTGGGAGCCCTGCTGGCAGTCGGCGCGGTGGCGTGCTGGACCTGGTACCCGCTGCGCAACGCGGACTGGCTGCGCGCGCATGCGGATCGCCCGCCCGGCACCTGGGCCACCGCGCAGGGCATTGCCACGCTGCCGCTGGCGCTGGTCGGCTATGCGGGCTGGTGGTTGTGGTCCGCGCTCAGTGGCGATGTCTTCCCGATGCCCTTCGGCCCGCGCCCGGCAGAGTTCCTGGCACTGATGTTCGCGGTCGGCCTGCTCGCGTCGTGGCTGGGCACCTTGTGCTGGAACGAAGCCAGCCAGCGCCTGCCGACCACGCTGGTGGGCCAGCTGATCGTCTTCGAGACGCTGTCGGCGCTGGCCTATGCCTTCATGCTGCGCGGCAAGATGCCCGAGCCCGAGACGATGGCCGGCATCGCGCTGCTCGTGGCCGGCGTGTTGTGGGCGCTGCGCGTGCGGCCCGAACCGGCGGTGGTGCACGGCGCTTGAAGCGGCCGGAGCTGGCGACAATGCCGGGCTCATGAGCCTTCCATCCGCACGCCTGCGCAAGCCCCACCTCGACACCTTGGCGATCGTGCTGCTGGTTCTGTGCTGTGCGTTCTGGGGTTTCCAGCAGATCCTGATCAAGTTCGCGGTCGCCGAGATTCCTCCTCTGTGGCAGGCGACGTTGCGCTTCTGGGGGGCCACCGTGCTGCTGTGGCTGTGGTGCCTGGGGCGAGGGGTGCCGCTGTTCGATCGCGACGGCACGCTCAAGGCCGGGCTGCTGGCGGGGTTGCTGTTCGCGGGCGAATTCGCGAGCATCTACCTGGGCCTGATGCACACCAGCGCGTCGCGGCTGACGGTCTTCCTGTACACCAGCCCCTTCGTCGTGGCGCTGTTGCTGCCGCGTGTGGTACCCGGCGAGACGCTGCGTCGTGTGCAGTGGATCGGTCTGGCGATGGCCTTTCTGGCCGTCACGCTGGCGTTCGGCGAGGGCTTCATGCAAGGCACGCCGCTTACCGCCCAATGGCGCGGCGACGCGCTGGGCCTGGCCGCCGGCATCCTGTGGGGTCTGACCACACTCACCATTCGCAGCACCGTGCTGAGCGAGGCCAGCGCCGAGAAGACGCTGTTCTATCAGGTCGGCGTGACGGCGCTGGTCGCCCCCATGCTGTCGCTCGGTCTGGGCGAGTCCTGGACCTTCGGCTACTCGGCCCTGGCCTGGGGCTCGTTGGGCCTGCAGACCGCCGTCGGCGCATTTGCCACCTACCTGACCTGGATGTGGATGCTGCGCCACTACCCCGCGACGCAGATGGCCACCTTCACCTTTCTGACTCCGGTGTTCGCGCTGGTGTTCGGTGTCGTGCTGCTGGGCGAGGCGCTCACGCTGCACTTGGTGCTGGCCCTGGTCGGCGTGGTGGTCGGCATCGTGCTGGTGAATCAGCGGCCGCGTGCCGGTGTCAACGCTACGGCCCTGTAGTGCCGTCGATGCCGGACCTCTACGAGAGGATTCTGTGCTGACCTCGTCCGTCGCCGGATCCGCGCGCGGCGGCTTGCGGCCGCTCGCCAAGCAACGCGCGCGGCGGCGGTGTCTCGAGCAGCCGGCAGGCCGCAACCAGCAGGTCCGCCGCTGGGGGATGGTCACGCAGCAGCCCGCAGCCGGTGGCGGCATCGACCCAGGCGCGCGCGACACGCGGGCGCTGCATGGCGTGCAGCCGACGCAGCCCCAGTGCACCGCGCGGCGTGGCATCGGCTACCGCGCCCACCGCGGCCGCCCAGCCCGCTCCTGCTGGCCCCATCGCTGGTGCGATGAGACTGGCAGCGCAGGCCACGGCGCCCGACAGCGCTTCCAGTGGCTGGGTGCCGGGCCGCGAAGTCTTGCCGCGCAGTTGCCGCAGCAGCAGCATGCGCCTGAGCCGGGCCGCGCCCCGTGGCGCCAAGCTACGCGCAGCGCGCACCAGCGCCGCCCGATCGGCGGCCGGCGTGGCACGGGTATGGGTGACAAGGGTGTCGAAGACCTGCCAGCGTGCCGCCGAGCCCAGCACGATCCAGTCCGCGCGCAGCCGCTCGACATAGGGCGAGTTGCCGACCAGCGCGCGCCAACTTGCCCAGGCCGCCGGCGAACACGCGTCACCGATCAGCCAGGCCAGCAGCGCGGCATGGCATTCGCCGCGACTGCGCCAGAAGGAGGCGCGCAGCAACGCGTCGCGCTCGTCCTGCACTTCGGCCAGCGCTGAGGCGAAAGCGGCTGCTGATGTGGTCAGGTCGTGCGCCGCGATGGGCATCGCACGCGCACCCGGCGCTGCGTGCAGCGGCGCCGCAAAGGACAACATCGGTTCCTCGGCGTCCGTGGGCGGCGGCAGCAGCGGCGCATCGAGCAATCCGATGTCGCGGCCGTAGAGGCGCTTCAGGCGCTGCCCGATCGGTGGATGCGTCGCCAGCCAGTGCCGCCAGCCGCCCGTCCCCGGCGCGGCGCGGTTCCGCCACCCACAGGTGCGCCAGGGCGTCGGGCGGGCGCGGGCGCGGCCATCGGTGGCGCTGCCGGCGATCTTGCGCAGCACGCCGCCGATGCCGTCGACCGTGCGCACGTACTGCACGGCCGACGCGTCGGCGCCGAACTCGCGCTGCCGTGACACGCCCGCCTGCAGCACGCGGCCGGCAAGCCAGCCCAGGTAGCCGACGACGATCAACGCCACGCCGACGATGGCGGCGGCATGCCAGCGCCCGTGTTCGTCACGCGCGGCCAGCGAGTGCCCGAAGCCATGCACCATCTGCAGCCCCCAGACCAGGCCGATGAGCCGCGTGTTCAGTCGTGTGTCGCCACTCACGATGTGGCCCATCTCGTGGCCGACCAGGCCCTGCAGCTCGGCGCGCGTCAGGCGCTCGAGCGCGCCTTGCGTGACGGCGACGACGGCGTCGTCGGCGGTCCAGCCGGCGGCGAAGGCATTGATGTTCGGGTCGCGCGGCAGCACCCACACCGCCGGCGGCCGCGCCCGGGCCGCGAGCGCCATCTCTTGCACGACGTTGACCAGCCGCCGCTCGCGCAGGCCGTCGCGGCTGCTGCCCGAGGCGTCAGCCGGCCGGGCCCCGGCCATGCGCGCCACGTGCGCGCCGCCTTCGCGCATGCGCAGCGATTCGATCCAGCAGCCGCCGAGCACGAAGAGCAGGATCAGGGCGGTGTTGGTCTCGAAGAACAGGCGCGGGTAGCCGTCGAAGATCGGCAGCGTGAGCTTCAAGGCCAGCGCCAGCGCCAGGTTCACCGCGACGACCAGGAACACCAGCGCCGCGGCAAAGCCCAGCAGCATGCCCCAAGTGGCGTTCTCGGCGGCCTCCCGGTGACGCCGGAAGCGCATGCTCAGAACTTGACGGGCACGGCCTGGCGCTCGGCGTCGCTGCGGGTCGATTCGAGCATCGCCGCCGGCTTGAAGCTGAACAGCGCCGGCCACCAGGTTGGCCGGCGCCTGCTGCGCCGCGTTGTTGTAGTCGAGCACGGCGTCGTTGAAGGCCTGCCGGGCAAAGGCGATGCGGTTTTCGGTGTGCGCCAGTTCCTCGGAAAGCTCGCGCATGGTCGCGTCGGCCTTCAGCTCGGGATAGGCCTCGACCACCGCCATCAGCCGGCCGAGCACGCCGGCGAGCGTGCCCTCGGCGCTGGCCAGCGCAGCGATGGCGGCCGTCGTCGGCCGGGCGCAGGCGCGCCGAGTCGGCCGCCCGGCTGGCACCGGAGCGCGCCGCGGCCACGGCTTCGAAGGTGCCCTGTTCGTGCTGCAGGTACTTGCGCGCGGTTTCGACCAGGTTCGGGATCAGGTCGTGGCGGCGCTTGAACTGCACGTCGATCTGCGCGAAGGCGTTGGCGATCTCGTTGCGCCGGCGCACCAGCGCGTTGTAGGCGAGCACGGCCCACACGGCGATCAACCCAACGGCTACGAATGCCACCATCTGCCACATGCCCAAGGGATGCTCCCGCCAGTTGCTGGCGACCGGTTGCGAACCACTATATCCGGCGCGCTGCACGGCCGAAGCGAGAGAAGCGCAGCCTCGACGGCGGCATCTCGCGACCTGGATGGGTCGCTGCGCACGCCCTCGACTACTTCAGAAACTCGGGCGAGATCAGCTTCGGCAGGAACAGGATGATTTCGGGGAACAGGATGGTCAGCGCCAGCACGCCCAGCATCGGCATCAGCATGATCATCACGTCCTTCAGCACATACATCAGCCGCACCTTGGCGATGGCGCACGAGATCATCAGGCACAGCCCGTAGGGCGGCGTCACCAGGCCGAAGGCCAGCGAGATGATGCCGACCATGGCGAAGTGCACCGGGTCCATGCCCACCGACTTGGCCAGCGGTTCGAGGATCGTGCCGACGATGATGATCGCCGGGATGGCGTCCAGGAAGCAGCCGACGACGAGGAAACAGAAGGCGATGAAAAAGCCGGTGGCGGTGATGCCCATGCCCCACGAGCCCACGCCCGCGAGCAGCGCCTTCGGTATCTGGTAGTAGGCCAGCAACCAGCCGAAGGCGCTGGCGGTGCCGACGCAGAACAGCGCCACCGCAGCGAGCTTGCCGGTGTCGAGCAGCGCGTGGTGCAGTTGCCTGCCGTTCATTTCGCGGTAGACGAAGATCGACAACGCGCCGGCATACAA
>CAVURQ010000012.1:0-94778 GCA_963743935.1 uncultured beta proteobacterium
GCGCATCGGGCTTGTCTTTCAGCAGCGCGTTACCTACCGCATGCACCAGGTGCGTCTTGCCCAGGCCGACGCCGCCATAGATGAACAGCGGGTTGTACATCTGCCCCGGCGCGCCGGCGACGTGCAGCGCGGCGGTGCGCGCCATCTGGTTGGCCCGGCCGGGCACCAGCGTGTCGAAGGTCAGCGCGGTATTCAGCTTGTGGCGCGTGGTGGCCGGGGCGGCATGGCCCCCATGGGCGGCCGCTGAGCCTGCACCCATCGCCCCGTTCGCCGCCTGCGCATTGGCGCCGCGCTCCGCCCGTTCGGCGCCCAGCGCTTGCGGCATGACCAGTGCCGCGGCCGCGTGGGTCGCGCCATTGGCGTGTCGGCGTTCCAGCGCCACGGCCGTCTGCCCGGCAGGTACTTCACGCGCCAGCAGGCCCAGTTCGAACTGCACCGGTTCTCCCGCCAGCTCGCTCAGGACCGATTCGATCCGCCCGGCATATTGCGTGCGGATCCAGTCCAGCTTGAAGCGGTTCGGTACACGCACACACGCCACCGCCTTGTCTCCGGCGGCCTGGCTCAGCACGGCCGGCGGCAGCGGGCGAATCCAGGTATTGAATTGGTGTTCGGGCAATTCCGCGGCGAGTCGTTCACAGGCGCGTTGCCACAGGTCAGGGATCATTGTGGAGAACTTGTCTTTTCAGCAGCCGAAGTGTAGCGGCTGCGGGGCTGTCGAGGCGTAGTTATCCACAGTTTCGAAGCCCGCGTCAATAGCCCGCCACAGCGCGCGCCTGTGGTGCAAGTGTTTGACCGATAAGAGGTTTTTTGCTGTAATACTGGGTTTCCCGAAAGTGGCGGGAAACCCACCTGCGTGCGTTGCCGTTCAACGGTCGTGCCACGCTTGGCGCAGATGCTTGGCTGTCGGGGCGGGCTGATAGCGGTCGGTTGACCCGGCGGCTCAGACACACACACCAGATCAATTGCCCTCGATTTGCGGTCGGCGCAACGGGCTCAACCAGGAAACAATCATGAAACGCACCTACCAGCCGTCCAAAGTCCGCCGCGCCCGCACGCATGGCTTCCTGGTTCGCATGAAGACGCGCGCCGGCCGCGCGGTGATCAGCGCGCGCAGGGCCAAGGGCCGCAAGCGCCTGGGCCTGTAGAGCCTTTGCAGCGGCGCCGACACATGATCGGTCGCCTGCTGCGCAAGTGTGATTTCGAACGCGTGCTCGCCGTGACGCCCTGTTCGCGCAGCCCCCACTTTGCCGTGCACTACTTGCAGGCTGGGCCCAGTGCGCCCGCCAAGCCAGCGCGATTGGTAGCGGCAGAGAAGTTATGCACAGGCGATTCACAGGACGGCGCCGTTTCTGTGGATAACTCGCCGTGCGGCCACTGGCTGGGGACGGTCATTCCCAAGCGACATGCAGCCCGCTCGGTCACACGCAACACGCTTCGGCGGCAAGTGCGCGCCGCCGTGCAGCGCCACGAATCGAGTCTGCGTCCGGGATTGTGGCTGGTGCGTTTGCGCCAGCCCTTCGCCAAGGCGGCCTTCCCTGCCGCCGATTCCACCGCCATGCGCCGGGCCGCCGCGGTCGAGCTGGACCGCTTGCTGGCGCGCGCCGGCCAATGACGACCGCTGCCAAGCGTGTGCTCGCTGCGCTGCTGCAATTGCCGCAACGCGCCCTGATCCTGGTGGTGCAGAGCTATCGCTTGCTGCTCAAACCGTGGCTGGGCAACGCCTGCCGCTTCGAGCCCACCTGCTCGGCCTATGCGCTGGATGCGCTGCGACGCCACGGCGCGCTGGCCGGCGGCGCCCTGGCGGCGGGCCGCTTGTTGCGCTGCCACCCGTGGTGCGACGGCGGCTGCGATCCGGTGCCGCAGCGTGCGCCCAGACTGTTCACCCGCCTCGGCCTCGGCGAGCGCGACCCCTCTCTCGACGATAAGAAGCTCACATGACGGATATGCGCCGCACCCTGCTCTGGGTGGTTTTCACGATGTCGCTGGTGCTGTTGTGGGACGCCTGGAACAAGCACACCGGACAGCCATCCATCTTTGGCGGAAACACCCGCCCGGTGGCCACCGAGCCGGGCTTGTCACCGGCGAATGCACCCACGGCAACCCCGGCGGCCGGGGTTCCGGTGCCGGGCGCTACCGTCCCAGGCGCGGTGCCGGGAGCCATCGCAGCTGCGGCGGCACCCCCTGCGCCCGCGGCCGCGCCGGCGGCGGCTGGCAGCGAGAAGATCACGCTCACCACGGACGTCGTCAAGGCCACCTTCGACAGCCTGGGCGGCACCTTGGTCCGCCTGGAACTGCTGGGCTACAAGGATCTGGTGCACCGCAAGTGGTACGAGAGCTTCGTCGATCTGTTCTCGTCGCAGCCGGCGCAGCGCGACACACCCAACATCGTGCTCTTCGAGCAGGATGCGAAGCGGGTTTACCTGGCGCAGACGGGCATGATCACCGCGCAGCCGGGCGTCACCTTGCCAAACCACCTGACGCCGATGACACCGGTGGTCAGTGAGCGCACGCTTAAGGACGGCAGCAACGAATTGCAGTTGCGCTTCGAGTCGCCGGCGGTGGACGGCCTGCGCACGGCCAAGACCTACACCTTGCGCCGCGGAGACTTCACCATCGGCGTGAAGCACGAGTTCATCAACGACAGCAACAAGCCGGTGTCGCCGCAGCTGTACTTGCAGCTGGCGCGCGACGGCAACCCGCCCGAGGGCGAGTCGTCGTTCTATTTCACCTTCACCGGCCCGGCGATGTACACCGACGCCGGCAAGTTCCAGAAGATCGATTTCGGCGATATCGCGAAGGGCAAGTCCGACCACCCGAAGAGCGCCGACAACGGCTGGGTGGCGATGGTGCAGCACTACTTTGCATCGGCCTGGCTGCTGCCGGGCAACGAGCCGCGCGAGTTCCGCACGCAGAAGGTTTCGGAGAACCTGTACGCCATCTCGATGGTGGTGCCGCTGGGCGAGGTGGCGCCGGGCAGCAGCAAGACGCTGCAGTCCACGCTGTTTGCCGGCCCGCAGGAAGAAGACAAGCTCGCCGCCCTGGCACCGGGCCTGGACCTGGTCAAGGACTACGGCTGGTTCACGATCCTGGCCAAGCCGCTGTTCTGGCTGCTGACCAACCTGCACAACGTGCTCGGCAACTGGGGCTGGTCGATCGTGGCGCTGGTGGTGCTGCTGAAGATCGCCTTCTACTGGCTCAATGCCAGCGCCTACCGCTCGATGGCCAAGATGAAGGCCGTGGCGCCCAAGGTCACGGAGATGCGCGAGCGCTACAAGGACAAGCCGCAGCAGATGCAGCAGGAGATGATGCGCATCTACCGCGAGGAAAAGGTCAATCCGCTGGGCGGCTGCCTGCCGATCGTCGCGCAGATGCCGTTTTTCATCGCGCTGTACTGGGTGCTGCTGTCGAGTGTGGAAATGCGCGGTGCACCGTGGATCCTGTGGATCCACGACCTGTCGCAGCCCGACCCGTATTTCATCCTGCCGCTGTTGATGACGGCCTCGACGATGTTCCAGACCTGGCTCAACCCGCGGCCGCCCGATCCAATGCAGGCCAAGTTGATGTGGTACATGCCGCTGATCTTCTCGGTGATGTTCTTCTTCTTCCCGGCCGGTCTGGTGCTGTACTGGCTGACGAACAACATCCTGTCGATCGCGCAGCAGTGGTTCATCAACAAGAAGCTGGGCGTGCTGGGCAAGTAGATGCCCGCGCGGCTCGGCCGCGACGTCCGGTGCTGGCCCGCCGCCCCCTATTCGCGGGATGACAACGCGCAGCCGTTTGCGCAGCATGTGTGCAAAGGCGCGGCGCCCAAGGCACCAGGCCCATCGATCATGCGGGGTTGACTCGGCAGCTGCACGTCCCCATCGGGCCCATCCACGCCCGGCGGGCAAATGCGCGGCCACCGACTCGCGGAGCGTGAATCCGAAGCCACCCACGAGGGCGGCCCGGCGCTCCCCCCCGCGCCACCTATGCGTGCCGCGCCGAGTTGTCGGCCGCATTCGTGGCATGCCGCCGCCAATGGCGCGCATCAGCCGCCGGCGAAGCCCGGCCCACGCACCACGCATCGGGCGCCGAGCGTCGCAAGCTACGATGGCCGCGTGCTTTCACGCCGCGCTGCCGCCATCGCCGCCATCGCCACCGCGCCGGGGCGTGGGGCTGTCGGCATCGTGCGCGTATCAGGGTCCGGGCTGCAGCCGCTGGTGCGCGCGCTCTGCGGTCGGGATCTCGTGCCTCGACTGGCCACGCTGCTGCCTTTCCTGGGGGCGGACGGCCAGGCCATCGACCAGGGCCTGGCGCTGTATTTCCCGGCCCCGCACTCCTACACCGGCGAAGACGTGCTCGAGCTGCAGGCGCATGGCGGTGCAGTGCTGCTGCAGATGCTGCTGGCACGCTGCCTCGAGGCGGGCGGCGAATCGGGTCTGGACGTTCGCCTGGCGCAGCCGGGTGAGTTCACCGAGCGCGCGTTTCTGAACGACAAGCTCGATCTGGCGCAGGCCGAGGCCGTGGCCGACCTGATCGATGCGAGCACCGAGGCCGCGGCACGCTCGGCCAGCCGTTCCTTGAGCGGCGTGTTTTCGCAGCAGGTGGGCTCGCTTCGCGAGCGCATCGTGCGCTTGCGCATGCTGGTCGAGGCCACCCTCGACTTTCCCGAGGAGGAGCTGGACTTCCTGCAGCGCGGCGGCGCCATGGCGCAGTTGCGCGACATCGGCTGAGACGCTCGATGCGCTGATCGACAGCGCGCAACAGGGCGCGCTGTTGCGCGACGGCATGCGCGTGGTGCTCGCGGGCCAGCCGAACGTGGGCAAGAGTTCGCTGCTGAACGCGCTGGCCGGCGCCGAGCTGGCCATCGTCACACCCGTGCCGGGCACCACCCGTGACCGCGTCGGCCAGACCATTCAGATCGAAGGCGTGCCGGTGCATGTGACCGACACCGCCGGGCTGCGCGAGCACAGTGCCGACGAGGTCGAGCGCATCGGCATCGCGCGCAGCTGGGATTCCATCGCCGACGCCGACAGCGTGCTCTTCCTGCACGACCTGACGCGCGCAGGGCAGGCAGAGTACGAAGCGGCCGAGGCACTGATCGCCGCGCGCCTGCCGGCTGCTGCGCGGCTGTTGCACGTGCACACCAAACTCGATCTGATGCCCACTGCGCGTGGTGCGCAAGGGGGCGCCGCAATCAGCGCCGACGCCGTGGTGCTTTCGGCCCACACCGGCGAGGGCTTGCCCATGCTGCGCAAGGCTCTGCTGCAACGCGCCGGCTGGCATGCGCTGCCCGATGGTGTGTTCCTTGCACGCACGCGCCACCTGCGCGCCTTGGAGCGTACGCGCCGGCACATGCAGACGGCGCACGCGCACGCGGCGCTAGATCCCGCGCCGCTGGAGTTGCTGGCCGAGGAACTGCGCCTGGGCCATGACGCGCTGGCCGAGATCACCGGCAGCTTCTCGGCGGACGATTTGCTGGGCGAAATATTCAGTCGCTTTTGCATCGGCAAATAGGCGACCTTCGCAGGCACCCACGCGACGCGACCCCTCGATCGGGCGCCCCGCATGTAGGCGCTTGTGCGGCCGCGGCGGGCCGACCAGAATTCGTGGGCGAGACAGATGCCGCGTGGCGCAGTTCAGGCGCAAACCGGTGCGGTCGCAAGAAGGCGCACTTCGATGGACATCACCCCACTGGTCCAGGCCGTGCAGACGCTGAACGCCGCCGATGCGTTCAAGGCAGGCTTGGGCGTACCGCAATGGAATACGCTGGCGCCGTACCTGGCCAGGCACAGCCTTCGTGCCGGTCATCTGCTGATCCGCCAGGGCGACACGGACCGCAACGCGTACTTTCTGGAACAGGGCAACCTGCAGGTCTTCGTCAGCGGCGGACAGCCGGGCAGCCAGCGCATCGCCATCCTGCGACCGGGCTCCCTGGTCGGGGAGCCCGGCTTGTTTGCAGAAATTGAGCGCCACGCCAATGTCGAGGCCATGACGCCTTGCGTGGTGTGGGGCTTGAGCGTGGTACGGCTCGAGGAGTTGTGCGCACGCGTGCCGACGCTGGCGCTGCAAGTGCTGCGCGCGGCCGGTGCGGTGATGGCGATGCGTGCGCGCGCCCACATGGAGCGCGGCGTGCCTGTGATCTGAGCCCGCCAAGGCGAAAGCGACTGGCGCTACCGGGGGTCACGAGGCCGCTCGCGATACAAGCGCCGCACGCGCCAGAACAGCGCTGTTCAAGCGCCGCCCAGCAGTTTTTCCTCGGCCAGCGCCAGCGGCTCGGGCAAGCCGGAGAGCACGAGCGTGTCACCGGCCGACAAGGCCAGTTCGTCGTCGGCATGGCGCACTTGCCCCGCGGCCAGCCGCACCGAGACCACGCGCACACCCACGGCATGCAGCGCCAGGTTGCCCAGCTTGCGGCCAACGCAGGCGGCGGCGGCCGGCAGCGTGACGCTGAGCAGCCGTTCCTGCTGCAGCTCTTCCACCGTGTCGTCGTCGGCGCCGTGGAAGTAGCCGCGCAGCAGGCCATAGCGCGCATCGCGTGCGTCGCGGGTCATCTGGATGACACGGCGCATGGGCACACCCACCAGCACCAGCGCATGGCTGGCCAGCATCAACGAGCCTTCGATGGCCTCGGGCACGACTTCGGTGGCGCCGGCCTCGCGCAGGCGTTCCAGGTCGGCATCGTCGATGGTGCGCACGACCACCGGCACCTTCGGCGCGTGTTCGCGCACCAGGCGGAGGATCTTCAAGGCAGACGGTGTGTCCGGATAGCTCACCACGACCGCGCTGGCGCGCGCCAGGCCCGCAGCCATCAGGCTTTGCAGCCGGGCGGCATCGCCGAAGACCACGCTCTGGCCAGCCGCAGCGGCCTGGCGCACGCGGTCGGGGTCCAGGTCCAGCGCCATGTACGGAATCGTCTCCTTGTCGAGCAAGCGCGCCAGGTTCTGGCCACTTCGCCCGTAGCCGCAGATGATGACGTGGCCCTGGGTGGTGATCGACTTCTTGGCGATGGTGGTCAGCTGCACCGATTGCAGCAGCCAGTCGGTCGACGACAGGCGCATGACAATGCGGTTGCTGTAGAGGATGAGGAAAGGTGCGATCAACATCGAAAGCACCATGCTCGCCAGGATCGGGCTCACCCATTGCGGCGCCACCAGGTTGTTCAGCGCGCCCAGCGCCAGCAGCACGAAGCCGAACTCACCCGCCTGCGCCAGGTACAGCCCGGTGCGCAGCGCCACGCCCGGCGTGGCGCCGAAGATGCGCGTCAGCGCCGCCACCAGCACGAACTTGGCCGCCACTGGGATCGTCGTCAGCACCAGCACCAGCAGCCACTGGTCGAGCACCGGCCGCCAATCGAGCTTCATGCCCACGGTGATGAAGAACAGCCCGAGCAACACGTCGTGGAAGGGCCGGATGTCGGTTTCCACCTGGTGCTTGTATTCGGTTTCGGCCACCAGCATGCCGGCGACGAAGGCGCCGAGTGCCAGCGACAGCCCGGCATGCTCGGTCAGCCAAGCCAGGCCCAGCGTCACCAGCAACAGGTTGAGCATGAACAGCTCATCGCTCTTGCGCCGCGCCACCAGCGTCAGCCACCAGCGCATCACATGCTTGCCGCCGACCAGCAGCAGTGTCAACAGCAGCGCGGCCTTCAGCGTGGCCAGGCCGAGGGCGCGTGCCATGTCGCCGCCGCTTGAATCCAGCGCCGGGATCAGCACCAGCAGCGGCACCACGGCCAGATCCTGGAACAGCAGCACGCCCATGACGCGGCGGCCGTGTTCGCTTTCCAGCTCCAGCCGCTCGGCCATCAGCTTGACGACGATGGCGGTGCTCGACATGGCCATCGCACCGCCCAGCACGACCGTGCCTTGCCAGCCCATCTGCCAGGGCATCGACGTGAACGAGAAGATCCAGACCAGGAACGCATGGCCGAGCAGCGCGCCGGCCATGGTGAGCAGCACCTGCCAAAGCCCCAGGCCGAAGACCAGCGAGCGCATGCTGCGCAGCTTGGGCAGGTTGAACTCCAGCCCGATGACGAACATCAGGAAGACCACGCCGAACTCGGCCAGGTACTTGATGTTGGCCGTGTCCGCGGCCAGCGCCAGCGCGTTCGGCCCGATGATCACGCCCACCACCAGGTAACCCAGGATCGGCGGCAGCTTCAGCGAGCGGCACACCACCACGCCCAGCACTGCGGCAACCAGATAGAGCAGTGCAAGTTCGAGGGTGGTGGCCATGGACGGTCGTGACGCAAGCGCCGGGCCATGCGGACCGGCGGCCTCCTAGAATGCCTCGATCCTATCGGAGCAGGACTGCCGTGAATTCAAGCCGCCCCTTCGACCCGCAGCGCGCGCTGCGCCTGGCCGGCGAAACCTTCGAGATCGAGGCGCAGGCCCTGCACGCATTGGCCGCGCGGCAGGGCGAAGGCTTCACGCGCAGCGTGCAGGCGATGCTCGAATGCGCGGGGCGCGTCATCGTCATGGGCATGGGCAAGAGCGGCCATGTCGGGCGCAAGATTGCCGCCACGCTGGCCTCCACCGGCACGCCGGCGTTCTTCGTGCACCCGGCCGAAGCGGGACATGGTGACCTGGGCATGGTCATGCCGGGCGACGTGGTGCTGGCCATTTCCAACAGCGGCGAGAGCGACGAGCTTGCCGCCATCCTGCCGGCGATGCGCCGCATCGGCGTGACGCTGGTGGCAATGACAGGTAAGCCGGACTCCACCTTGGCCCGTCATGCCGATCATGTGATCTCCAGCGCGGTGGACCAGGAAGCCTGCCCGCTGAACCTGGCCCCCACCGCCAGCACCACCGCGCAGATGGCGCTGGGTGACGCGCTGGCCGTGGCGCTGCTCGATGCACGCGGCTTTCGCGAGGACGACTTCGCGCGCTCGCATCCTGGCGGCAGCCTCGGGCGCAAGTTGTTGATGCATGTGCGCGACCTGATGCGCGCGGGCGCGGCGTTGCCCCGTGTCGGGCCGCGCGCCACCTTCATCGCGATGCTGGGCGAGATGACCGGCAAGGGCCTGGGCTTCACCGCCATCACCGATGCCGATGGGCAGGTGCTCGGCATCTTCACCGACGGTGACCTGCGCCGCCTGATCGAGCGCGGCGCCGACCTGCGCGCGCTGCATGCCGAGGACGTGATGCACCGCCAGCCGCGCTGCGTCAACGCCGATGCGCTGGCGGTGGACGCGGCCGAGGTGATGGAGCGCCACCGCGTCACCAGCGTGCTGGCCGTGGACGGCGACGGCCGGCTGGTGGGCGCGCTGAACTCCAACGACCTGATGCGTGCCAAGGTGATCTGATGGCGCAGGCCTTGCAATCTGCCGCACCACGCTTTGCACCCGAACTGCTGCTCAAGGCACAGGGCCGTGGCCTGGGCCTGCGTGGCGCGATCTTCGATGTCGATGGCGTGCTCACGGATGGGCGGCTCTACATCGGCGAGCACGGCGAGACGTTCAAGGCCTTCCACACCCTCGACGGGCATGGCCTGAAGCTGCTGATGCGCGGCGGCATCACGCCGATGATCATCACGGGCCGCGACTCTTCCGCCGTGCGCCGGCGCGTCGCCGACCTGGGCCTGGTGCATGCGGTGTATGGCGCGCAGGACAAGCTGGCCGCAGCGCAGGCGTTGCTCGCCACGCTGGGGCTGGCGTGGGACGACACGGCGGCCATCGGCGACGACTGGCCCGACCTGCCGCTGCTGACGCGTGCCGCGTTCGCGTGCGCCAGCGCGAACGCGCATGCCGAGGTCAAGGCACGCGCCGACCATGTCACCACGGCGCACGGCGGACACGGGGCGGCGCGTGAGTTCTGCGACCTTCTGCTCATGGCCAGCGGGCGCTACGCCGCACTGCTGCACAGCGAAGTGCAGACCCTGGACGCGCGTTGAGCCATGGCGCTCGAGCTGCACCTGCCCGATCTGCCCGAAGTGCCGATCTCGCTCGGGCCCGTGGCGCCGTCCACGCAGCAAGCGCGCGCGCCGCTGCCGTGGTTCCAGCGCCTGCGCGAAATGCTGGCCACCTACCTGCCCCTGCTGCTGATGGCGGCGCTGGCACTGGCCACCTGGTGGCTGGTGCGCAATACACCCTCGGCCGACGGCCCACGCGACGCAGCGCCGGTGCGCAGCGAGCCCGACTACACGATGCAGAACTTCGTGGTCGAGCGCTTCGACAAGGACGGCCGGCTCAAGGCGCGCATCCAGGGCGAGCAGTTGCGCCACTACGCCGACACCGACCGCATCGAGGTGGACCAGGCGCGCATTCGCACCGTGGCGGCCGATGGCCGCCCCACACTGGCGCAGGCGCGCCGCGCCATCACCAACGGCGACGGCAGCGAACTTCAACTGCTGGGCGACGCCAGGATCAACAGCACCGGCCCGCGGGGCGAGCCGATCGAGTTTCGAGGCGAATTCCTGCACGCCTTCCTGAACACCGAGCGGGTGCGCTCCCACCTGCCGGTGACGGTGATTCGCGACGGCAGCGAGTTCCGCGCGGCCGGCATGGACTACGACCACCTGGCGGGATTGCTGCAACTGCAGGGCAGCATGCGTGCGCTGTTGCTGCCGTCCACCGGCGCCGCCCGACCGCCCAAAGCGCCCGACAAGCCGGCCGCAGGCAAGGCCCCCTGAGCGTGCCTGCCGCACCCATCGCCACCTGCGTGACGCCGCCGCTGGTCTTCATCACCGGCGCGTCCAGCGGCATCGGGCAGGCGCTGGCGCTGCGCTTTCACCGCGCCGGCTGGCGCCTGGCCCTGGTGGCGCGGCGCGGGACGGAGTTGCAGGCCTGGGTCGATGCGCAGGGCTTCGGCCCGGACCGCGCGCGCGTCTATGCGGCCGACGTGCGCGACATCCGCGGCATCGTGCAGGCGGGACGCGACTGCATCGCCACGCAGGGACTGCCCGACGCGGTGGTGGCCAACGCAGGCATCAGCGTGGGCATGGACAGCGCGGAGTTCGATGACCTGGAGGTCATGCGCAGCACCTTCGAGACCAACAACCTGGGCATGGCTGCCACCTTCCACCCCTTCGTCAAAGCGATGTGTGAGCGTGGCCGTGGCCGGCTGGTGGGCATCGCCAGCGTGGCCGGCATCCGTGGCCTGCCCGGGCACGGCGCGTACTGCTCCAGCAAGGCCGCAGCCATCAGCTATTGCGAAAGCCTGCGCGGCGAATGCGCGCCCTCGGGCGTCAAGGTGGTGACGCTACTGCCCGGATACATCGACACGCCATTGACTCGCGGCAACCGCTATTCGATGCCCTTCCTGATGTCGGCCGACGATTTTGCGGCGCGTGCGTTTGCGGCCATAGAGGCCGGGGACAGCTACCGCGTCATTCCCTGGCAGATGGGATGGATGGCCAAGCTGCTGCGCATGCTGCCGAATGCGCTCTTCGACCGGGCGTTGTCAGGACGAGCGCGCAAGAAGCGCCAGCGCCAGTGAGGTCAGGGTCGGAAAAGGCAAAGGGCGCGGATGCTAAGCACCGGCGCCCTCGTTGCGGACCGCGCCTTCGCGCAGTCGATCGGATCTAGGCTCTCAGTAGCCGCCGCGGCCACCACCGCCGCCACTGCCACCACCGCCGTAGCCGCCGCGGCTACCACCACCGCCGCCGCTGCCGTAGGGGCTGCGGCCACCACCACCACCGCCACCGCCACCGCCGCCATACCACCACCGCCACGGCTGCCACCACCACCGCCGCCACCGAAGCCACCCGGACGCTCCTCACGGGGACGGGCCTCGTTCACGACGATGGCACGCCCTTCGAGGGCCTGGCCGTTCATGCCGTTGATGGCGGCTTGCGCCTCGGCATCCGAACCCATCTCGACAAAGCCGAAGCCTTTGGAGCGGCCGGTATCACGGTCCATCATGACCTTGGCGGACGTGACGGTACCGAACTGCGAGAACGATTGTTGAAGCGATTCGTCGCGCACCGAGTAGGCAAGATTGCCGACGTACAGTTTATTTCCCACGGGGAAGCCCTCTATCTAGAACATTGAAACAGTTGGAGCTTCAACCCAGCGAGAACCATTCAGGCGAAGGTGCCGCATCCAGACACACGCACACGATTATCTAGCTATCCCGCAAGCGGGCGCAAAGGCGCCTTGCGTGGAGTGTTGTTTTGTCGCCTACGGGCTAACCCGAGTCGCGCGGAGGCTCCGGGTCGGGTCGTGCGGGCGGGTGGGCGGTCGTAGCATCGGCCATGGACCTGATGAAACCGCTGATCGCCCTGCTGGCCATCGTCAACCCGATCGGCGTGGTGCCGTTCTTCATCCACTTCACGCAGAGCCTGAACCGCCGGCAGCGCCAGAACATCATGCGCGTCAGTGCTTTCAGCGCCTTCATGGTGATCGCGCTGAGTGCACTGGCCGGGCTGAAGATCATCGCCTTCTTCGGCATCTCGATCGCCTCGTTCCAGGTCGGCGGCGGCACCTTGCTGCTCATCAGCTCGCTGCAGATGTTGAATGCGCAGCAACCCGAGAGCAAGCCAAGCGACCTCAGCGATGGCGACGCCAAGCTCGGTGCGGGCGCCAGCATCGCCGTGGTGCCGCTGACGATTCCGCTGCTCACCGGCCCGGCGACGATCTCGACGATGGTCATCTACGCCCAGCGCACCAGCCATTGGTGGGAGCTGGCGGTGCTCGTCGGTTATGGCGTGGTCGTCGGCGTGGCGGTTTATCTGGCTTTTGCGGCCGCCGGGCAGATCACGCGGCTGCTGGGCCCCACCGGCATCAGCATCATGACGAGGCTGATGGGATTGATCCTCGCCGCCGTGGCCGTCGAGATCATGGCCGACGGGCTGATCGAGCTGTTCCCGGTGCTCGCCAGTCCGATGCGGCGCTGAGCGCAGCGCTGGCGGGAAAACACGCTTGACGCCGTCCAGTGCGGCTGCCTAGAGTCCTTCTTCTTGACGCTGGCGCGATGTTCATCTGGGCGCCGCCGGCTGACGGGTGCGAGGAGACATGCCGGCGCTGCCGGCCGAAAGAACAAAAAGGGGCGTGCGCATGGGCGCCGCCCCTTTTGCCATGCGCGAGTTGGTGAACTGTTGCCTGCGGATAGCGCATCCGGCACATCACCCAACGCTAAACTGCACGCCGCACTGCCCCAGCCGCACCGCCACCATGCCCGTTGCCCCCGAACTGCGCACGCTCGAGATCGACATTCCGGCGCAGCCCGAATCGTTGGTCAAGCTGTCGCTGCTGATGGCCGACGAGGACATGAACCTGAACGCAGCCGCGCGCCTGATCGAAGGTGACATGGCGCTGGCGGCCTCGGTCATGAAGGCGGTGAATTCCTCGCTCTACGGCCTGAAGGGCCGGGTGCAGAGTGTGCAGCAGGCCATCACCTATCTCGGCATGCGCGAAGTCTCTGCCATCACCTTCGAGATGGGCCTGCGGGCCGCGTTCCCGCCTGCGCCCGAGCTCGACCCGATCTGGCGCCGCGCCGCGCAGCGCGGCCTGGTCATGGGCAGGCTGGCCACGCAGATGAGTCAGGACGCCTGGGCCGCGCATTCGGCCGGATTGTTCGAGGAATGCGGCAAGGCGGTGCTGTTCCGGCATGCGCCCGAGCACTACCGCGCGATGCTGCGCGCGGCCAGCGACGATGTCGAACTGGCCTCGCTGGAGCTGGCTGGCTTTGGCGTCAGCCATGACGCGTTGGGTGCGGCGCTGTGCGAAAGCTGGGGCCTTGGCGCCGCGGCGGTGGCCAGCGTGCGCCACCATGTGCAAGCCCAGGCCAGCGGTGATTTGCCCGAGGCGCCCCAACGCCGGCCGATCACCGCACTGTCGGTGATCGCCCGTGCCGTCATGGCCGATCCCGACGCCCTGGACGAGGTGGTCAAGCACATCGCGCCCCAGGCCGACATCGACCTTACCCTGGCTCTGCGCGCCGCACGCCGCGTGCTGGAGCAATTGCAGGACGCCGCTGCGCGCGAGGCCTAGGTCGGGCACGGCGCGCGCTTGCGTGCGCTGTCCGGTTACGGGTAGTCCTGCTGTACGCCGGGCGGCAGATTGGCTAGGCTCGCGCTTCACCTTCGACCCTGCCAAAACGCATAGGAAATCAAGATCATGGCCTCGTCCGCTCTGCCCGAAACCCTCGCCCTGCAGCGCCTGTATCAATGGGAGAAATCCCAGCCCGACAAGGTCGTTTTCACGCAGCCGATGGGCGGCGGTGTGGTCAAGGACATCACCTGGAAGCAGGCCATGGACGAAGTGCGGCGCATGGCCGCGCACCTCAAGAGCCTGGGCTACGAGCCCGGCACGCGCATCGCGCTGCTGGCCAAGAACACGGCGCACTGGATGATGGCCGACTGGGCCATCTGGATGGCTGGCCATGTCTCGGTGCCGCTGTACCCGACCCTGGCGGCCGGCACCGTGCGCCAGATCCTGGAGCACAGCGAAGCCAAGTTGATGTTCGTCGGCAAGCTCGATGTCTGGAAGGACATGAAACCCGGCGTGCCCGACGGCCTGCCGATGATCGCCCTGCCGCTGGCACCGGCCATCGACGGGCCCACCTGGGACAGCATCATCGCCAAGACGCAGCCGATGAAAGAAAGCCCGGTGCGCCCGGCCGACGAGCTGTGCACGCTGATCTACACCTCGGGCACCACCGGCATGCCCAAGGGCGTGATGCAAAGCTTCGGCACCTTCGCCTGGTCCATCACCTCCGGCCTGAAGCGCGTCAAGCTCGACTCCACGGGCCGCATGCTCAGCTACCTGCCGCTGGCCCACGTGGCCGAACGCATGCTCGTCGAACACGGCCTGCTGGCCACGGGCATGCGCGTGTTCTTTGCCGACAGCCTGGAGACCTTCGTCTCCGACATCCAGCGCGCGCGGCCGACCGTGTTCTTCTCGGTGCCGCGGCTGTGGGTCAAGTTCCAGCAGGGTGTGCAGGCCAAGATGCCGGCTGAAAAGCTCGATCGCCTGCTCAAGCTGCCCATCATTCGCGGCATCGTCAAGAAGAAGGTGCTTACCGGCTTGGGCTTCGACCAGGTGATCTTCTCCGCCGGCGGCGCCGCGCCAATGCCGACCTCGCTGCTCAACTGGTACCAAAGCCTTGGCCTGCAGATCATCGAGGTCTACGGCATGACCGAAAACTGCGGCCTGTCGCACTCCACGATCATGGGCAAGCCCAGGCCAGGCACGGTCGGCACCACCTACGACGGCGTGTCGTGCCGCATCGACCCGAACAGCGGTGAAATCCAGATGAAGGGCGAATGCCTGATGCTCGGCTACTACAAGCAGCCCGAAGCCACCAAGGCGACCTTCACCGAAGACGGCTGGCTGAAGACCGGTGACAAGGGCACGATCGACGCCGAAGGCAACCTGAAGATCACCGGCCGCGTGAAGGACCTGTTCAAGACCGGCAAGGGCAAGTACGTCGCCCCCGCGCCGATCGAGGACAAGTTGTCCACGCACCCCTCGATCGAAGCCTGTTGTGTCACCGGTGCCAACCTGGGGCAGCCACTCGGCCTGGTGATGCTCAACCCAGAAGCGGCGGCCAAGGCCAAGGATAGCGGGGCCCGCGCCACGCTCGAGGCCTCATTGGCCGAGCACCTGAAGGGCGTGAACGCCAAGCTCGACCCCCACGAGCAGATGGACTGCTTGGTCATCACCACCGAGGCGTGGAGCGTGGAGAACGAGATCCTGACGCCGACCATGAAGGTCAAGCGCAACAAGATCGAGGACATCTTTGCCGGCAACTACGAGCGTTGGGTCGGCCAGAAGAAAAAGGTCATCTGGTCCAACGCCTGAAGCGCCTGAAGCCAGTCCGGGCCGGGCGCTGTGTCCCGGACATGGCCCGAAGCTATTCCTGACGTTGGCGCGGCTGCAGGTCCAGGCACAGTTGCTGCGGCGCGCGCAGCGTTTGCAGCACCGGGCGCTGCATTGCGGCGGGCCGGGCTTGGCCGGGGGCGCCCACACGCAGCGAGCGCACGGCGGCGCCGTTGAACGAGGGGCGTTGCAGCGGGCTGGGCGTGAGGATCATGCGCGCACCCTGTGCACGGTCGCGCTTTCGCCGAGCATCGCAATGGACGGCACGGCCCGCGGAGCCTGCGGCCCGACCATCATCGGCGTCAGGTCGAGCATCGCCGCGGCCCGTTCGGCCCAGCCGCTCAGCGCCTGGCCGGACGGCAGCCGCGCATCGCCGACGCGCGCCAGGCGCAGCAGCGACGATGCGCCACCATGCACGCCAGGCGAAGCAGCGCGCATTCGGCGCGAGGCGGGGGCGGGGACCAACGACGTACTGGGCATGGCTTGAGCCTTTGCAGCGGACTTGTTTGTTGTATCGGCAGGGCAGCGGTGCTCAAAAGGGTGCAGCTTCCATGCCATGCACCCCTTTCTGGGCGCCAACCTCCGATGTGTGCGCTTGTTCACACGGCGCGCTGCGCCGGCCTGACAAATTGCGGCCTGGAGGTTTCTGGGCAGTTACAGCGTTGACGTTGCCGGTCGGGAAACGCCCATCCTGGGCAGGGCCGCACGTATCAAGACGTGACCGGCGGACAGTAGCCGCGCGGCACGGCCGCCAGGAGCTTGCGTGTGTAGTCCTGCGCTGGCGACGCCAGGATCTGCTCGGCGCCGGCCTGCTCGACGACCACGCCGTCCTTCATCACCAGCACCTCGTCGGCCATGAAGCGCACCACGCCCAGGTCGTGGCTGATGAACACATAGGCCAGCCCGAGTTCGTCCTGCAGGTCGCGCAGCAGGTTCAGCACCTGCGCCTGCACCGACACGTCCAGGGCAGACACCGCCTCGTCCAGCACCAGCACCTCGGGATGCAGCGTCAGGCAGCGGGCGATGGCCACGCGCTGGCGCTGCCCGCCGGAAAACTCGTGCGGGTACTTGGCGAAGGCGCTGCCGTCCAGCCCCACCTTGGCCAGCAACTCGCGGGCGCGCTGTTCGCGTTCGGCCAGGTTGGCGCCGATGCCGTGGATGGCCATCGGCTCGACCAGCGTCTGGCCGATGCTGAAGCGCGGGTTCAGCGACGCATAGGGGTTCTGGAAGACGATCTGCAACCGTCGGCGCAGCGCCAGGCGCCCGGCTTCGCGAAGATCGCGCCCGTCGAGCAACACCTGGCCGGCGCTGGGTTCCAGCAGCCGCAGCAGCGTCAGGCCCAACGTGGTCTTGCCCGAGCCCGATTCGCCGACCACGCCCAGCGTGTGGCCGCGCCGCAGCTGGAAGCTAACGCCGCGCACCGCCTGGAATTCGCGCTTGCCGAGCAGGCCCTGGCGCAGCCAGAAGGACTTGGCCAGCGCGCACACCTCCAGCACCACCGGCGCCTGCGGATCCTTGGCGGCGCGCGGTGCGGGCGCGGCCACGTCGCCGGCGATGAACTCGTCGATCACGCGCAGCCGCGCCGGCGGCGGACCGATCAGACTCGGCCGGCAGGCGAGCAGCGCGCGTGTGTAGGCATCCTGTGGCGTGGCGAAGATCTGCGCCACCGGGCCCTGCTCTCGCACCGCACCGTGGCGCATGACCACCACGCGATCGGCAATCTCGCCGACGAGCCCCAAGTCGTGGCTGATGAACAGCAGGCTCATGCGGTGCCGCGCCTTCAGCGTGGCCAGCAGCTCCAGGATCTGGCGCTGGATGGTCACGTCCAGGGCAGTGGTCGGCTCGTCGGCGATCAGCAGCTTGGGCTCGCAGGCCAGCGCCATGGCGATCATCACGCGCTGCTGCTGGCCGCCGGACAGCTCGTGCGCGTAGGCATCGAGCCGGCGCTTCGGCTCGGGCATGCCGACTTCGGCGAGCAGCGCCTCGGCGCGCTCGCGCGCCTGCCGCGGGCTCATCTTCAGGTGCAGCCGCAGCGGCTCGCACAACTGCAGCCCCACCGGCAGCACCGGGTTGAGCGAGCTCATCGGGTCCTGGAACACGCAGGCGATCTCGCGTCCGCGCAGCGCGCGCATCTGGTCAGCGCTGGCCTGCAGCAGGTCGCGGCCGCCGTAGAGGATGCGCCCCGCGCGCTCGGCGTTGTCGGGCAGCAGGTTGACGATGGACATCGCGGTGACGCTCTTGCCCGAGCCCGATTCGCCGACCAGCGCCACGGTGCTGTTCTCGTCGATGTCGAAGCTGACGCCGCGCACCGCTTGCACCGGCGGAAGCCGGCCCATGCGGAAGTCGACCTGCAGATCCTGGATCGACAGCAGCGGGGTCATTCCAACCCTCGCAGCTTCGGGTCGAGCGCATCGCGCAGCGCATCGGTCATCAGCGAGAACGCGGTCACGAACACCGCCATGAACAGCGTCGCCGCCGCCAGCTGCCACCAGTGGCCGAGCAGCAACTCGCTCTGCGCCTCGGCCAGCATCGTGCCCCAGCTCACCTGGTCCACCGGCACGCCCAGGCCCAGGTAGGACAGGATCACTTCGGCCTTGATGAAACCCACGGTCAGGATCGACAGCTGCACCAGCACCACATGGCTGACGTTGGGCAGGATGTGGCGGAACATGCGGCTCATCGCGCTGGCGCCGATGGCCTGCGCGGCGCGCACGTAGTCGCGCACGGCGTGCTTGATGAACTCGGCACGCACCAGCCGGTAGATGCCGGTCCAGCCGGTCAGCCCCAGGATCAGCACCACCGTGCCGATGCCGCGGCCGAACACTGCCGCGAAGGCAAAGATCAGCAGGATGCCGGGGATCGAGGTGAAGACGTTGTACAGCCACTCCAGCGCATCGCCGGCGCGCCCGCCGAAGAAGCCGGACAGCGCACCCAGCAGCGTGCCGATGAGCGTGGCCACCAGCGCCGCCATGACGCCGACGAAGACCGAGATCTCGGTGCCCTTGACGGCCTTGGCCAGCACGTCGCGGCCCAGCCGGTCGGCACCCAGCGGCAGCGTCTGCAGCTTCTGTATCTCGACGGTGCGGAACTGGGCGGCGCGCTCGTCCCATTCCTTGTAGCGCGGCGCCAGCGGGTCCACGTCCGACAGGTCGGCATTCGGGCCCTGCGGCGCGGCGATCGCCGCAGGGCCTTTTGCAGTGCTTGGGCCGACGAAACCAGGCGGCGCGTTCGGCACGCCCAGCTCGCGCTGCCAGCCGCCGGCCACCAGGCCCAGCGCCGACAGCGCGATCAGCAACAGGAAGGCCAGCACGATGGCGCTGCAGACCATGCCGACGCGGTCGCCGCGAAAGCGCCGCCAGGCGGCATGCCACACACCTTCGGAGCGTTCGAGCACGGCGCTCACTTCAGCACCACCCGCGGATCGACCCACTTGTAGAGCAGGTCGGTGAGCAGGTTGATGGCCATCGTCAGCACGGCGACGTAGATCGTCACCGCCTGGATCACCGGGTAGTCGCTGCGGTTCACCGCCAGCAGCACCTCGCGGCCCAGGCCGGGGATCGAGAAGAACACCTCGATCAGGAAGGAGCCGACGAAGATGCCCGGCAGCGCCAGCCCGATGTTCGTCAGGATCGGGATCATCGCGTTGCGCAGCACATGGCGCCACAGGATCAGGCCTTCGCCCAGGCCCTTGGCGCGCGCGGTGCGCACATAGTCCTGGCCGATCTCGTCGAGGAAGAAGCTGCGGTACAGCCGCGTCTGCGGCGCCAGCCCCACCAGCAGCGCCAGCAGCACCGGCAGCGGCGCGTACACCGTCAGGTTGGTCCACAGGCTGTCGCTCCAGCCCTGCACCGGAAACCAGCCGAGCTGGAAGCCGAAGACGTACTGGCCGACGATGATGTAGACCAGAAAGCTGATCGACAGCGCCACGGTGGTGACGATCATGATCACGCGGTCGGTCAGCGAGCCGCGCACGGTGGCGACGAACAGCGCGATCGGGATCGCCAGCAGCGTGTCCAGCACCAGGATCGGCAGCATCACCGTCAGCGTGGCCGGCAAGCGTGTGGCGAACAACTGCGCCACCGGCTCGTTGGTGGCCCAGCTGCGGCCCCAGTCGAAGCTGAGAATCTGCTGCACGAAGATCCACAGCTGCGTCCACCACGGCTGGTCCAGCCCCAGCTGCTGGCGGATCGAGGCCACCTGCTCGGGGCTGGCGTTCAAGCCGCCCAGGATCTCGGCCGGGTCGCCGCCGAAGAACTTGAAGAGCACGAACACCAGCAGCACCACGCCCAGCAGCGTGGGCACCATCTGCCACAGGCGGCGCAGGATGTAAGCAGCCATAGGGGCGGCAGTGTAGGCTCGCGGCATGATTCGAGCCCTGTGCTGCCTGTTGCTCGCCGGCCTGGCGCTGGCCTGCGCCGCCGAGCCATCGAAGACGGCGCCGAAGACGCTGCGCTATGCCTTCCCGGTGGCCGAGACCAGCTTCGACCCGGCACAGATCAGCGACCTGTATTCACGCACCGTGGCCGCGGGCATCTTCGACGCGCCGCTGGAGTTTGCCTTCATGGCGCGGCCCTTCCAGCTGCGGCCCAACACCGCCGCGGCCATGCCCGAGGTGTCGGCGGACTTCCGCCGCTTCACCATTCGCATCCAGCCGGGCATCCACTTCGACGACGACGCGGCCTTCGGCGGAAGAAGCGCGAATTGACCGCCGCCGACTACGTGTATTCGATCAAGCGCCACTACGACCCGCGCTGGAAGAGCGCCAACCTCTACATCCTGGAAGGCGCCAGGATCCTGGGCCTGAGCGAGTTGCGAAAGCAGGCCATCGACGAGAAGAAGCCCTTCGACTACGACACCGAAGTCGAAGGCCTGCGCACGCTGGACCGCTACAGCTTCCGCATCGTGCTGGCCGAGCCCAGCCCGCGCTTCCTCTACAACCTGTCCGATGGCTCGTTCACGGGTGCGCTGGCGCGCGAGGTGGTCGAGGCCTACGGCGACAAGGTTGGCGAACACCCGGTGGGCACCGGGCCTTACCGGCTGGCGCAGTGGAAGCGCAGCTCGCGCATGACGCTTGCGAAGAACCCGAACTACCGCGAGGTGCTGTACGACGAACAGCCGCCGGCCGACGATGCGCGGCTGCAGGCCATCGCGCAGCAGTTCAAGGGCCGGCGCCTGCCGATGATCGACGAGGTGCAGATCTCGGTGATCGAAGAAGCGCAACCGCGCTGGCTGTCCTTCCTGAACGGCGAGCAGGACGTGCTCGAAGGCGTGCCCGGCGAATTTGCCGACATCGCCATCCCCAACAACCAGCTGGCGCCCAACCTGGCCAAGCGCGGCATCGGCATGCTGCGCGTGCCGCGCGCCGACGTGTCCGTGACCTACTTCGGCATGGACCACCCGGTGGTCGGCGGCACCACGCCCGACAAGGTGGCACTGCGCCGGGCCATCGCGCTGGCGGTGGACCTGCCGCGCGAGATCGCGCTGGTGCGGCGCGGCCAGGCGGTGCCGGCGCAGTCGCCCATCGCACCCGGCACCTGGGGCTACGACCCGGCCTTCAAGAGCGAGATGAGCGAGCACAACCTGGCGCGCGCCAAGGCACTGCTCGACCTGCACGGCTATGTCGACAAGGACGGTGATGGCTGGCGCGAACAGCCCGATGGCAAGCCGCTGCTGCTGGAGTACGCCACCTCGCCCGACCAGACCTCGCGCCAGCTGAGCGAACTATGGAAGAAGAACATGGACGCCTTGGGTCTGCGCATCGAGTTCAAGGTGGCAAAGTGGCCCGAGCAGCTGAAGGCCAGCCGCGCCGGCAAGCTGATGATGTGGGGCGTGGGCTGGAGCGCCGGCCAGCCCGATGCCGACACCTTCCTGGCGCTGGGCTACGGCCCCAACAAGGGGCAGGCCAACCATTCGCGCTTCGACCTGAAGGCCTTCAATCAGCTCTACGAACGCCAGCGCATGCTGCCCGACGGGCCCGAGCGCCAGGCGCTGCTCGACCAGGCGAAGAAGATCATGATCGCCTACATGCCCTACAAGGTGCACGTGCACCGCATCAGCACCGACCTGTGGCACCCGTGGGTGCTGGGTTTCGACCGCAACATCTTCGTGCGCGACTTCTGGAAGTACGTGGATATCGATGTGGCGATGCAGGCACGGGGCAATCGCTGACACGCTGCGTTGAACGATCGGCGAAGAGTCCAGGGCGACTCGCTGCGGTCATCCGTGGCGCCGGCCCGGGCGGCTGCTTCAGGCTGTCAAGAATCGTACGACTCTTCGATCGGCCTGCTACATAGCAGCCGCTCAGGGCACCGATTGGTGGTCGGCAATGTGGCAATGAAATCGACGGACGGGGCACCCGCACCCGAACATTGAATACCGTCGTCAGGGCCCATTCGACCGGCACGCGACGACGGTTCGTGCGCCAAGTTGCCGACGAGTACGTCAGTGTAGGGACCACTCAGCGGTTCTGGAGCGTCTTCTCAAAGAACTTCACGACGTCCGCATCGAAGCGGACATGAAACGCCGATCGATCAAAGCCGGCTGCGCTCGTGCAGATGGTAGGGGCCATCGAAGCGAGCGCATCGCTGCAGGGCGCCAGGAAATCGTAGTGACCGGCATTCGCAACGACGTGATAGTCCGGTGCTTCGGGCAGTGCCAGTCGCACTGCCTCTGCATACCGTGGGTGCGGCACGACGGCATCGTTCTCGGCTCGCCAGAGTTGCACCGGCACCTTGACGTTCTTCAGACCGTCCGGCGAGAAGGTGAATCCGAGCGCTGGCGCAGCCACCACGGCGGCCTTGATGCGTGCGTCGGCGACCGCGAGGGTGGCGGGTGCTGCGACCGGGCTTGCGCTCTTGGCCAGCAACTGGCATGCAAAGTCGCCGGGATACTGCCGGCACATCGGACCGATCTTCGTGAAGTCCGGGACGCCACCGATGATCGCGAGCGTGGTGAATCCGCCCGAGGAAAAGCCGAACATGCCGACGCGCTGCGGGTCGATGGCCGCACGCCCCTCCCAGGTTGACAGCATGTGGTCGATCACACGACTGACCTGCCTCGGCCTGTCCATGATGTCGACGCTGCGACTCTGGTCAGCGTAGTTGTCGCCCGTATGGTTCATGGCCACCACGACGAAGCCCGCGTCAGCCAAGGCGATGGCCGTGTCGAAGTGTCCGAGGTAGGAACCGCCCGTTCCGTGGGACATCACGATCATCGGCAGGGCCTTGCCGTTCACCGGCGCGTTGATGGCGACGCTCATCGTCGTCGGGCCCATGGACACGGGCTTGGCCATGGTCTGGCTCGGGTACCAGATGCCGATCACGAGCGGCTTGCCACCCGGGTCGGCGGCGACCCCTTGCTGGAAGCCGGCAGCATGGACGCATGTGCCGGCGAGCATGATCGCCATCGCAGCGATGGCGGATGACAGGTACGACCTGTTGGTTTTCATGGGAAGGCAGCCTGCTGTGGAGAGAGAGGGCGATTGTCGGCACGACAGTGCCGCAGGTCGTGCGCTCTGCGACGAAGCGGCAGTCCGAATCGCCAAGCGGCCAGAACGCAGAGGTGAAGTGCAGTTGGAGGGGACTGGCTAAGGCCGAGCCGCGACGACCTCCCAAGCACCGCGCTCTTCTCGCAGCGGCCGTTGCGGTCGAACGTCCAAGCGAGTTTCGCGCTCTTCTCATTGGTTCTTGCTGAGCAACTGAACGGCCTGGTGAGTGAGTGGAGCGATGACCAGCACGACCGGGAACGCAATCAGCCAGGCAGCCAGCCAGGCGCTGATCCACAAGGCCATGAAGCGAGGGCCCGGTCCGGCCGCGTTGTACGTCGAGACGCCCGAGACGAGCAGCGACATCAGCCCCGAAAGAATCAGGCCGAAGAGCAAGGGTGCGAACTTCTTGGGAATCATGATGCGCAAGCCTGCGGCAACGCGGCCTCGGCGAAGACGCGAAGAAGGCTCTCGGCGAAGTGCCTTCCGAACATCCGCGCGGTCTTGACGTCACCCGGCACGAAGGCGTCGGCCGCCGAGGCATGTTCCGCCTGAACCGTCAGCCCCGACCAGGAACCCAGGCGGTTGGCCGCCTCGTCATAGGGCACGCCGCGGTGCTGCTCCGGAATGATGGGGTTGCCGACCTAGAGCATGCCGTGCTGCATGGCGAAGATGAACATCGACACGAGCGTGGACTGCTTGTCGCCCGCAGGCAGCGATGACACCGTGAAGCCTGCGGCCAGCCTGCCCTTGAGCTGCTGGGTGCGCCACAGCTTGCCGGTGGCGTCCATGAAGGACTTGAAGGGGGCGGAGACTCCACCGAGGTAGGTCGGCGAGCCCAGGATGTAGCCGTCAATGGATTGCGCCATGCCGCGGTCTGCCCGGCACCGAGCCAAGTGGAATGCCCTTCGTTCCAGAGCCTGCTGAAGGCGGCCGCCTCCGGCGCGCGGGAGAGCAGGCCCAATCGAGTCGCACCCAGACGCCTGGACAAGTAGCGCCGAACGGCATTGCAGCCGCCACTTGCGGCAGCTTGGCCGGCAATCGAGCGGAATGTCGCGTGTCGCGCCGGGGCAGGCTGAACGGCGTCTGGACTTCCTGGCCCGACCGTGGTCGCACAATCACTGCGCGCCTTCAAGGCGCAGCCCATCGACACCATGAACGCCGCGACTGCCGCGACCACCGCCACGCGACTGAGCTTTCGCGCGCGCATGCTGAGCCTGACGTTGCTCGGCAATCTGGGCGGCGCGGTGCTCACGTTCCTCTACTTCGTCTATGTCGACCCGAGGGCCGTCAGCGGCCGCGGGGCGACGACAGGCGCCGAGATTGCCTACTTCGTGATCGCCTCCGCGCTGCTGTTTGCCATCGGCAGGCACCTCTCGATGCGCTGGGTCGCCCCGCTGACGCGGGCGGGCACCGTGCTGCCGCCCGGCCCGGCCGGCGACACGGCGCGCCGGCGGGCGCTGCTGCTGCCGGCGTTCGTGGCGCTGGCGAGCGGTGGCGGCTGGGTGGCTGCTGCCTTCATCTGGGGCGTCTTCTGGCCGCTGCTGGCGGGTAACTTCGATCTTGGGCGGGCGTTGCGCCAGATGTTCGGCATCACCTTCGTCGCCGGCCCGTTCGTCGCGGCGATCATCTTCTTCGGCAGCGAACGCCTGATGCGCCACGAGCTGCCGCGCCTGTTCCCCAGCGGCGAGCTGAGCGCGGTACAAGGTGCCGAGGCTGCGCGTGCGCACGCGCATGCTGGCCGCCTTCCTGCTGATTGGCCTGCTTCCACTGGCCGTGCTGTCGGTCGCGGCGCTGACGCGTGCCGACGCGCTGCGAACGGCCGACGTGGCCACGGCAGCGGCGATCATCTACAACCTGAAACTCGTCGTCGTGGTGCTCGCGCTTGGCGGGCTGGTGGTCTCGGTGGGACTGGCGCTGCTGGTCGCGGCGAGCGTGGCGCAACCGCTGCGCGATGTGCAGGCCGCGATGGCCCAGGTGCGACGCGGCGGGCTCGACGCGCGCTGTGCGGTGGTCTCGAACGACGAGATCGGCGCCGTGGCCGAGGGCTTCAACAGCATGGTGCAGGGGCTGCGCGAAAGAGAGGCGATCCGCGAGACCTTCGGCAAGTACGTGAGCCCTGAGGTGCGCGACGAGATCCTCGCCGGCCGGGTGAGCGGAGCCGGTGTGCAGCGCGAGGTGACCATTCTGTTCGCCGACCTGCGCGACTTCACGCCCTGGGTCGAGGCCAGCCCGCCAGCCGAGGTGGTGGCCGACCTGAACGCGTATTTCACCGAGATGGACATCGCGATCCGCGCCCACGGGGGCCTGGTGCTGCAGTTCATCGGCGACGAGATCGAGGCCGTGTTCGGCGCGCCGATCGAGGACGCGCACCATGCCGATGGCGCCGTGGCCGCGGCGCGCGAGATGGGACAGCGCCTAGACGCCTGGAACGCCGCGCGCCGCGCGGCCGGCAAGGCCGGGCTGCGCCACGGCATCGGAATCCACACCGGCACGGTCATCGCCGGCAATATCGGCAGCAGCGAACGCATGTCGTACGCGCTGGTCGGCGACGCGGTCAACCTGGCGTCGCGCATCCAGTCGTTGAACAAGGACTTCGGCACGCAGGTCCTGGTCAGCGGCGTCACGCACGCCAGGCTGTCGTCTCGGGCAGGGCTCGAAGCGCTGCCGGCAGTGCACGTCAAGGGGCGCAGCGCGGAGGTGGCGGTGTTTGCGCTGAGGTGAGGCCGCGCGTGGCAAGTCAGATAACCATTCGCCAAGAGGCCTTGCTTGCGCACCCATCCCTGGCGCGCGCCGTTGGGTCCCGCCGGGCACTTCAAGCCCTCGCTAACACCGGCTTAACCCGGTCCCCATAGACTTGGGACGTCATCCGCTTCCCGAGCCCCGTCCTCATGCTGAAGATCCTGCGCCACCTGGCGCTGTGCCTGGCCCCGTTGAGCTTCCTCGCGCCGCTGGCGGCGCAGACGCTGCCGCAAGGCGTGAGCGCGGTGCGCTCGGTCGAAGGCATCGACGAATACCGCCTCGCCAACGGCCTGCAGATCCTGCTGGTGCCCGACGATTCCAAGCCCACCACGACGGTCAACCTGACCTACCGCGTCGGCTCGCGCCACGAGAACACCGGCGAAACCGGCATGGCGCATCTGCTCGAACACATGCTCTTCAAGGGCACGCCCACGCACCCCAAGGTGTGGGCCGATTTCACCAAGCGCGGCCTGGCCGCCAACGGCAGCACCAGCTTCGACCGCACCAACTACACCGCCAGCTTCTCGGTCAACGACGACAACCTGAAGTGGTACCTGAACTGGCTGGCCGATTCGATGGTCAACAGCTTCATCGCGCGCGAAGATCTGGACACCGAGATGACGGTGGTGCGCAACGAGATGGAAAGCGGCGAGAACAACGCCAGCCGCATCCTGATCCAGCGCACGATGGCGGCGATGTACGACTGGCATCCCTACGGCCGCTCGGTCATCGGTGCGCGCAGTGACGTGGAAAACGTCGACATCCCGCGGCTGCAGGCCTTCTACAAGCTGTACTACCAGCCCGACAACGCCACGCTCATCGTCTCGGGCAAGTTCGACAGTGCCACGGTGCTGAACTGGGTGGCGCAGAGCTTCGGGCCGATTCCGAGGCCCGCACGCAAGCTGCCGACGATGTACACGCTCGACCCCGCGCAGGACGGTGAGCGCCAGGTGACGCTGCGGCGCAGCGGCGGCGCGCCATTGCTGGTCACGGCCTATCACGTGCCGCCGGGCTCGCACGCCGACTTTGCCGCCGTCGAGCTGCTGGCGCTGGTGCTCGGCGACACGCCTGCGGGCCGGCTGCACAGGCAGCTGACTGAAGCGCAGTTGGCGTCCAGCACCTTTGCCTTTGCCTGGTCGCTGACCGATCCAGCGGTGATGTTCCTGGGCGCCGAACTCTCGCCCACGCAGGATGTGGGCAAGGCGCGAGAGGTGCTGCTGGGCGTGGGCGAATCGATCGCCAAGGCGCCCATCACCGCCGATGAATTGCAACGTGCACGCACCCAATGGCTGAACGGCTGGGAGCAGGCCTTCACCGACCCGGAGAACATCGGGCTGTCGTTGTCCGAAGCCATCGCGCTGGGCGACTGGCGGCTGTTTTTCCTGGGCCGCGACCAGGTGCGTGACGTCAAGCTCGCCGATGTGCAACGGGTGGCCGAGGCCTACCTGCGCCCATCGAACCGCACGCTCGGCAGTTACCTGCCGACCGATGCGCCGCAGCGCGCGCCCGCCCCCGCCAAGGTGGACATGGCGCAGGTGATGCAGCAGTTCAAGCCGCAGGCCGCTGCGGCCACGGTGGCGGCCTTCGACGCCACGCCGGCCAACATCGACGCGCGCACGCAGCGCTTCGAGGTCGGCGGGCTGAAGGCGGCGGTGCTGGCCAAGCCGACGCGCGGCGGCGCCGTGCAGGCGGTGCTGACGCTGCGCTTCGGCGATGAAAAAACCCTCTTCGGCCAGAGCACCGCCGGCGACGCCGTGGCGCGGCTGCTCGACAAGGGCAGCGCCAAGCTGTCGCGCCAGCAGGTGCAGGACCGGCTCGACCAGCTGAAGACCGACATCTCCTTCAGCGGCGCGCCGGCGGTGTCAGTGTCGGCATCAGCTCGCGCCGTGAGCATCTTGCCGAAGCCGTCGCGCTGGTCGCCGAGCTGCTGCGTCAGCCCTCTCTGCCGGCCGACGCCTTCGACGAATACCGGCGCCAGTCGCTGACGCGCATCGAGGCCATGCGCAAGGAGCCGGGCGCGCTGGCCAGCAACACCATGGCGCGCCTGGGCAACCCCTACCCGCGCGGCGACGTGCGCCATGCACGCACTTTCGACGAGATGACGCAGGACCTGAACGCGCTCACGCTGGAGCAGCTGCGTGCCTTTCACAAACGTTTCTACGGCGCGCGCAATGCGCAGTTCGGCGCCGCGGGTGACATCGACGTGCCGGCGCTCAAGGCGGCGCTGCAGGCCGGCTTTGGCGACTGGAACGCGGGCGAGCCTTTCACGCGCGTGCCCATGCCGCTGGTGCAAGCCAAGGCCGAACGCCTGCTGCTGAGCACGCCCGACAAGCAGAACGCCGACATGCGCGTGCGCCAGCCCATCGCGCTGAACGACACCGACGCCGACTACCCGGCGTTGACGATGGCCAACTATCTGCTCGGCAACGGCGGCAACTCGCGGCTGTGGAAGCGCATCCGCGAGACCGACGGCCTGTCCTACAGCGTGTACAGCCAGATCGGCTGGAACAGCTTTGAAGCCAATTCGAACTGGCAGGCCAGCGCCATCTTCGCGCCGGGCAACCGCGCCAAGGTGGAAACGGCGTTCCGCGAGGAGATCGCGCGCGCGCTGAAAGACGGCTTCAGCGCGCAGGAGTTGAGCGAAGGCCAGAGCGGCTTGCTGAGTTTTCGCCGCCTGTCGCGCGCGCAGGACGACGCGCTGGCGTCCCAGCTGGCCGGCAACCTGTACCTGGGCCGCAGCTTCGAGATCTCGGCGAAGGTGGATGCCGCGCTGGCCGCACTCACGCCCGAGCAGGTGAACGCCGCGCTGCGCAAGTACCTCAAGCCGGACAGTTTCGACCTGGTGTTTGCCGGCGACTTCAAGCCCTGAGCGGCGCGCGGTGAAAGATCAATCGCCGCCCAGCCCCGGCGGCCTGCTGGCCCAGGGATAGCCGTCGCGGCCGAGCTGGAAGCCGACCACGAACAGCTGGTTCATGTACTCGCGGTCGAAGGTGCCCTGCGCCACCTTGTCGAAGCTGTCGGGGATGAAGGCCAGGCGCAGCTGCGCGCCGTCGCGCCGCGCGATGGCGGCAATCTCGTACAGGTCGCCGATGCCCTGGGTGTGGATCAGCGACGCGATGGCACGCGAGGCGATCTCGTAGGCGCTGCGCTCCACCTGCACCGAATCCACCGCCAGCCGCGAATTGCGGATCACGTACAAGGTGCGCTCGCGCTGCGCCACCTCGGTCATCACCATCTCGGTGGGCAGCACGAACACCTGCTGCGTGGTGCCGCCATCGACGTGCATTTCCTGGAAGCGCTGCGCCATCCACCTCGACATCGATCATGGCCGGCGGCAGTTCGCCCGGAATCGCCGCCGACGCCACCAGGATCCTGCGGATCAGCGGCAGCGCCTGCGGGTGGCGCGACTCGGCCATCAAGCGTCAGGTTCCAGTACACGCTGCGCCGCGCGTCCAGGTCGGTGGTGCCGACCAGCAAGGTGCGGCCCTTCAGCGATTCGGCGGCAATGGCGTCCAGCACCTCCTGCGTGATGTTGGCCTCGACCAGCTTCTGCAGCGGCAGGTTGTCGGCCAGCGCGTCGTCGAACAGCGCCGCGACCAGGCTGCGCAGCTGCAGGATGTCCTTGTCGGAAATCTCGGTGTACAGCCGCTTCAGCTGCGTGTCGTACTGGGGGCCGAGGAAGGCGAAGGGCGCGATCAGCGCGCCGGTGCTGACCCCCGTGACCAGGTTGAACTCGGGCCGGTCGCCACGCTGCGTCCAGCCCACCAGCAAGCCGGCGCCGAACGCGCCGTCGGCGCCACCGCCGGACAGCGCCAGGAAGCTGATCGGCTTGAGCGGCCCGTCGTAGCCGGCGGCCTTGAGCGTGGCACGCTCGCGCTGCACGGTGATCACCAGGTCCTTCTTCAGGCCGTCGAAATCCGGCGCGCGGTAGCGGATGCCCGGCAGGCCCGGCACGCTGGCCTGGAGTTGCCTTGCCGCCGGCACCGAGGGTTGGCGCGGCGGCGCGCCGCAAGCGCACAGCGCGCAAGCCAGCACCAGCAGCGTCAGCCCACGCCACGCGGCTTGCCACGGCGTCGGGCGCACACCCTCTGGCATCATGCAATGCACCCCTTGTCGACCCGCATCCCTATTCCCGATGGCGCGCAGCGAAGCTCACATCACATGCTATCAACGCTGGCTGCATGAGCAGCGGGGATTGGCCTTCGACAGCTACGACGCGCTGTGGCGCTGGTCCACCACCGACTTGAACGCCTTCTGGGCGTCGATCTGGGACTACTTCGATGTGCAGTCGCCGACACCCTACAGCGTCGGTGCTGGAAGCGCCCACCATGCCCGGCGCCCAGTGGTTCAGCGGCGCGCAGGTGAACTACGCGCAGCACCTGCTGCGCCATGCCGATGCGGCGCATGCCGCCGGCCATCCGGCCATCGTCTTCAGCGACGAAGCGCTGCTCGAACGCCGGCCAGTTGCGCGAGATCGGCTGGCCCGAGCTGCGCCGCCAGGTGGCGTCGTGCGCGGCGGCGTTCAGGCGCCTGGGCGTGCAGCGTGGCGACCGCGTCTGCGCGGTGCTTGCCCAACGTGCCGCAGACCATCGTCGTCTTTCTCGCCGCGGCCAGCGTGGGCGCGATCTGGTCGGTGTGTTCGCCCGACATGGGCCCGGTGGCGGTGCTCGACCGCTTCCGCCAGATCGAGCCGAAAGTGCTGATCGTCTGCGACGGCTACCGCTACGGTGGTGTCGAGCATGACCGGCGTGCGCTGGTGCATCAGCTGCTGGCCGAGTTGCCTTCGGTGCAGCACGCGGTGCTGTGGGCGAATCTGGACGCGGCCTGCGATGTGGCGGCCTTTGCCAGCAGCACGCGCCAGTCGCATGACTTGAGCCGCCTGCTCGCCGACGACGTGCCGCTGCAGATCGACTGGCTGCCCTTCGACCATCCGCTGTGGGTGGTGTATTCCAGCGGCACCACCGGGCTGCCCAAGCCGATCGTGCACGGCCACGGCGGCGTCATGCTCGAAGCGCTGAAGCTCAACACCTTGCACAACAACGTCGGCCCCAGTGCCACCGGCGGCGACCGCTTCCATTGGTATTCCAGCACTGGCTGGATCATGTGGAACGTGCAGCTCGGCGCGCTGCTCGGTGGCAGCACCATCTGCATCTTCGACGGCAGCCCGGCGGGCAGGGCCGGCGCGGCGGACTGGAGCACCTTGTGGCGTTTTGCCGGCGCGGCGCGCTGCACGTTCTTCGGCGCCGGCGCGGCCTTCTTCGCGTCCTGCCTGAAGGCCGGTGTCGAGCCGCAGGCGGCGGCCGAGCTGTCGCATCTGCGCGCCATCGGCTCCACCGGATCACCGCTGTCCGAAGACTGCTACCGCTGGGTCTGGGACAAGCTGCCCAAGGTGGACGGCAAGGACATCTGGCTCACGCCTATTGCCGGTGGCACCGACTTCGCCGGCGCCTTCATCGCCGGGCTGCCGACGCTGCCGATGATCGAAGGCGAGATGCAGTGCCGCTGCCTGGGCGCCAGTGTGGAAGCCTGGTCCGAGCCCGACAAACACGGCGTCGGAAAGCCGCTGATCGACGAGGTGGGCGAGCTGGTGTGCACCAAGCCGATGCCGTCGATGCCGCTGTACTTCTGGGGCGACGAAGACAACCGTCAGATATCACGACAGCTACTTCGACATGTACCCCGGCGTCTGGCGCCACGGCGACTGGATCCGCATCACGCCGCGCGGCGGCGCCATCATCTACGGCCGCAGCGACGCCACCATCAACCGCCACGGCATCCGCATGGGCACGTCCGAGCTGTACCGCGCGGTGGAGGCGCTGCCCGAGGTGCTGGACAGCCTGGTGGTGGACCTGGAATACCTGGGCCGCGAAAGCTGGATGCCGCTGTTCGTGGTGCTGCGCGAGGGCGTGACGCTCGACGACGCGCTGACCAAGCGCTTCAAGCAGGTCATCCGCGAAGCGCTGTCCGCGCGCCACGTGCCGAACGAGGTGTTCCAGGTCAGCGCCATCCCGCGCACGCTGTCGGGCAAGAAGATGGAGCTGCCGGTGAAGAAGCTGCTGATGGGCGCGGCGGCCGACAGCGTGCTCAAGCGCGATGCGATGGCCAATGCCGATTGTGTGGATTGGTTCGTGCAGCTTGCGCAGCGGCGGGCGCGGGCTTCGGCGGCGTCGGCTCCTTAGCGGACCGGCGTCCAGCCGGTCGCTGCCCGCGGTTGGCGCAGCGGCCTCAGGCCTGCACGAACTGCACGATCTGCCCGGCCTGGCGCGCGCCCGACAGTCGCGACACTTCACTGCCGCGCTGCAGCTTGACCAAGGTGGGAATGCTGCGGATGCCGAAGCGCGCGGCGGTGCGCGGGTTGTCGTCGCTGTTCACCTTGACCAGCAAGGCCTTGCCCTTCAGGGTGCCGGCGGCCTGCGCGAACTGCGGCGCCATCTGCTGGCACGGCCCGCACCAGGGTGCCCAGAAGTCGACCACCACCGGAAGGTCGGTGGCGGCGACGACCTTGTCGAAGTTGGCATCGACCAGTTCGAGCGGCTGCCCGTCCAGCAATGCGCTGCCACAGCGGCCGCACACCGGGTCTTCACCCAGGCGCTGCGCGGGCACGCGGTTGGTGGCGCCGCATTTTGGGCAGGCGACGTGGGGGCTATCGCTGTTCATGGGGGATACATGGGTGCACAAGCCGCCGTTTCAAGCAATTCGTGGCGCGACTGCGCGCATCCGTCATCCCGCGCAGGCGTCAAGAGTGAGACTGGCAACAGATAATTCGCCGATGCATTCCCGGTCGCTCCCGCAGCCCACCGCCGCACCCGCATTGCGCGCGCCGTGCCTGCCACCGCGTTGACTGCATCCTCCGCCATGAGCCAGCGGCTGGCGGCGTGGCGCCGGCTCTTCGTGGTCATGGTGCTGGGCTTTGCCATCGGGCCTGCCGCTGGCCCTCACCGGCCAGGCGATGCAGGCCTGGCTCAGCATGGAAGGCCTGGACGTCGCGACCATCGGCTTCCTCAGCCTGGTCGGCCTGCCCTACACCTTCAAGTTCCTGTGGGCGCCGCTGATGGACCGCTTCGACCTGCCCTGGCTCGGCCGGCGCCGCGGCTGGCTGGTGCTGACGCAACTGGCGCTGGGCGGCACGTTGCTGTTGCTGGCCGGCACCTCGCCGAGCGGCGCCACGCGCGCCTTCGCGCTGCTGGCGGTGGCGGTGGCCTTCATGTCGGCGTCGCAGGACGTGGTCATCGACGCCTACCGCACCGACTTGCTGCCGGCGCGCGAGCGCGGCCTGGGCTCGTCGCTCAACGTCATGGGCTACCGGCTGGCGATGATCCTGTCCGGCGGCATCGCGCTGATCTGGACCGACCCCAACCAGGGCGGCGGCTGGGACTGGCCGATGGTCTACCGCTTCATGGCCGCACTGATGTTCGGCGCGGCCGTGCTCTCGGCCATCGCGCTGCCCAAGGTGGCGATGCCCGACATCAAACCCACCGCGGCGCGCAACGACGTGCTGGGTTTCCTGGCCGTGCTGGCCGCAGTGGCGGTGGGTTATGTGATCAGCGACCGTTTCGGCCCGCCGCTGGCGCATTGGCTGCTTGGCCCGCTGCTCGAAAGCATCGACGCTGAGCCCGACGCTGAAGCTGCGCTGGGAGAACCTGCTCGCGCTGCTGCTGGGCATCGGTTTCACCTTGCCGCTGGCCGCCTGGGCGGCGCGGCGCGCGCGCTTCGACACGCTGCTCAATGGCCTGTCCAGCTACTTCAGCCAGCGCGGTGCGGCGGCCTTCCTGGCCTTCATCGTGCTCTACAAGCTGGGCGATGCCTTTGCCGGCTCGCTGATGACGCCCTTCCTGCTCAAGAGCATGGCCTTCAGCCCGGCCGAGGTGGGCGTGGTCAACAAGATCATCGGCCTGTGGCTGACCATCGGCGGCGCGCTGCTCGGCGGGCTGCTGATGTTCAAGCTCGGGCTGTGGCGCGCGCTGCTGCTGTTCGGCATCCTGCAGATGGCCAGCAACATGGGCTTCTGGTGGCTGGCGGTGTCCGGCAAGGGGCTGATGCCGGGGCTGGTGCTGCCGGCCTTCGACTGGGGCTTCGTGCAACTGGCGCACCCGACTCCGGTGGACGGCGGGCTGCTCATGGTCATCGCCTTCGAGAACCTGTCCGGCGGCATGGGCACGGCCGCGTTCGTGGCCTTCCTGATGAGCCTGTGCAACCAGCGTTTCACCGCCACGCAGTACGCGCTGCTCAGCGCCTTTGCCTCGGTCGGGCGCGTCTGGGTCGGGCCGCTGGCCGGCGTGCTGGCCGAATCGATCGGCTGGCCGGTGTTCTTCATCGTCAGCACGGTGGCCGCCGCTGCCTGCACTGCTCATGCTGTGGTGGCTGCGTGAGAGCATGCGCGCGCTCGAGGTCGATCCGGCCACGGCCGGCGCCACCGAAGATTGAACCCTGACGCAGCGAAAAGGTCCGACCCGCCATGCCATCCGATTTCGATGCCGACGCCATCGCCCCTGCCGACCCGGCCTTCCAGCACGAGGTGCACGGCCCGGGCTGCGGCTGTGGCGGGCCGACGCGGCGCCGTTTGTCCCTGCCTGGGCCTGGCAGGCCTGGGCGCCACGCACGCCTGGCCGGCCTGGGCCCAGGAGGGCGTGGACGTGGGCAAGAACTCCCGCTTCAGCAAGCTGGTGCCGGCCGAGAAGGTGGAGCAGGCGGCCGCGCAGCAGTTCGTGCAGATGCAGAGCCAGGCCCGGCAGCAGCGCGCGCTGGCGCCCGACGACCACCCGCAGCTGGTGCGCCTGCGCTACATCGCCAAACGCATCATTCCCTTCACCTACGTCTGGAACGCGCGCGCCAAGCAGTGGAAGTGGGAAGTCATCCTGCTGGGCAGCGCGCAGATCAATGCGTTCTGCATGCCCGGCGGCAAGATCGCGTTCTTCTGGGGCATCCTGTCGAAGCTGCAGCTCGACGACGACGAGGTGGCCATGATCATGGGCCACGAGATGGCGCATGCGCTGCGCGAACACGCGCGTGAGCGCATGGGCAAATCCTTCGCCACGCGCGGTGCGATCGAGATCGGCGCGGCGCTGTTCGGCCTGGGCGATGTCGGGCGGCTTGCCGCCGGCATGGGCGAGCAGATGCTCAGCCTGGTGTTCAGCCGCGACGACGAGTCCGAGGCCGACCTGGTGGGCATGGAGCTGGCCGCGCGCGCCGGCTACAACCCGGCGGCCGGCGTCACGCTGTGGCAGAAGATGGGCGCGGCCAGCAAGGGTGCGCCGCCGGAGTTCCTGTCCACGCACCCATCGGGGCCGACACGCATCAAGGACATCCAGGCCAACCTGCCCAAGGTGGAAGGGCTCTACGCGCGCGCCGAGAAGCCCGGGCAGCGCTTCGAGCCGCCGCCACCCCCCGCAGCGAACAGCGAAGGCGCGGCGCAGCCGAAACGCTGAAGCGAGCGCGCCGCGCCGGCCAGCGTGGCCCAGGTGTTGCTGCTGCGCAGGCGCTGCGCGCGTTCGGCCTTGTGCCGCGCGCTGTCCATCCACCAGAATGCGGATGACAACAACAACGCTTCGAACCAGCATGGCAGTGCCCACCACCGACGGGACGCAATGGCCTGAGCTGCAACGCTCGCGCCGCGCCATCGTGGTGGTGGATGTCGTCGAATCGGTGCGGTTGATGCAAGCCCATGAGGCCGATGTCATCGACCGTTGGCGGCGCTTTGTCAATGAGGTGCGCGTCGAGCTGCTGCCACAGCACGGCGGACGCATGGTGAAGAGCCTGGGTGACGGCATGCTGCTTGAGTTCGAATCCGTACGCAGCGCGGTCCACGCGGGACTGCAGCTCAACCAACGCGTCCAGGCCTACAACACCGGCCGGCCGGAGGCGGACGCATTGCACCTGCGAACGGCGGTGCATGCAGCCGATATCGTGGCCGATGAGCATGACGTGTACGGCACGGGCGTCAACCTGGCCGCGCGTCTTGCGGCATTGGCCGGGCCCGATGAGGTGATCATCTCGGCCGAGGCACGCGACGCGCTCGTGCCGGGCCTGGATGTCGACATCGAAGACCTCGGCGATTGCTACCTGAAGCACTTCAGCGAGCCCCACCGCGCCTATCGCGTCGGCCCGCTCGGCAACCGGTCGGTGATGTGGTCGGGTGCGTCTGCGGGCGCCACCGAACGGGTTGGCATAGCGGTGATTCCGTTTTCGGTGCAGGGCGGCGCGGACGCGACCAACCTGCTCGGCGAGGTCCTGGCCGACGACCTGATCGCGCAGCTCTCGCGCCTGGGTCAACTGCATGTGGTGTCGCGACTGTCGACCACCGTCTTCCGGCAACGCGAGCTCGACCTGCAAGTGCTCAGCGGCAGCCTGGGTTGCCAGTATGTGGTGCATGGCTCATGCATCGTCAATTCGGACCATATGCGGCTGCGCGCGCAGCTGGTGGCTTGCCACGACAGCGCCGTCATCTGGGCCGACGCCATGGATGCCAGCGTGGGCGGCGTGCTGGCCGGCGACAGCCCGGTGGTCGAGCGGCTCACGCACGAGATCTGTCACGCTCTGGTCGGCGCCGAGGTGCACCGCGCGACCACGCAGCCTTTGCCGTCGCTGCAGAGCTACACCATCCTGCTCGGTGCCATTGCAATGATGCACAGGCTGTCGGTGCGCGATTTCGACCGCTCGCGCGACATGCTGCTGTACCTGATCGAACGCCACCCCAGGGCCACGGCGCCGCGCGGCTGGCTCGGCAAATGGCACGTCATGCGTGTCGCCCAGGGCTGGTCGCCGAATCCGCTAGCCGACGCGCAGGAGGCACACAAGGTGGTGGCACAAGCGCTGCAACTGGAGCCGGCCCACTCGCTCGCCCTGGCAATCGACGGACTGATCTGCGCCTACATCAACAAGGACCTGGTGACCGCGGCCCAGCGTTACGAGGCGGCGGTACAGGTCAATCCCAGTGAGGGCCTAGCCTGGCTGTTCCAGTCGGCGCTGCACTCCTACAGCAGCCGCGGTGAGCTCGCGGTCGAATGCGCGATGCGCGCCCAGCGGCTGTCGCCGCTGGACCCGATGAGGTACTACTACGACAACTTCACCTCAACGGCCAAGCTGTCGGCCAATGACTACCTGGGCGCCATCGAATATGGCAAACGCTCGCTTCGCGCCAATCGCACGCACGGACCCACGTTGCGCATCCTGGCGATCGCGCAGGCGCTGGCGGGCCAGATGGACGATGCGCGCGCCACCATCCAGGAGGTGCTGAAGGTCGAACCCGGGTTCAGCGTGTCACGGTTCATCGAACGCTACCCAGGTGCTGCTGCGCCGCACACGCCGAAGTATGCCGAGGCACTGCGCGCCGCAGGCCTGCCGGATTGACTCAACCTGCTCACTGGAGACACCACGATGAGTACGTTTTCCTCGGCGTCGTCAGCCTCGTCGGCGTCTTCCGCGTCCTCGGCCTCGTCGGCGTCATCCGCATCTTCCGCGTCCTCGGCCATGAATGGCATCGCCGGCTACGCCGGAGCGATCGTCAATCCGGCCTTGGCCGTGGCGATCGAAGCCACGCGACAGCATCTGGACGATGTGGTGCTGGGCGCCGGCAGCCTCGATGCCAAGGCATTGCCGAACTGGCCAGGCAACAAGTTGCCGGGGCCGGTCGACAACGCCGAACGACTGCTCGACTGGCAACCCGATTGCCGCGCCAGCGTGCTGGCTTTCGATGCCCTGTCGGGCCTGGCCTTCCGCCCCACGCAGCCCGATGCGGGGCCCGGCGGCGAACTCATCGCCTGGGGCGTGCGCAGCGACGAAGAATCCGAACCGGTGAAGCTGATCATCGTCACGCGCCCAGAACTGCCGGCGCTGAAGCAGCAGGCGCAGCGTGTGGCCGACCGCATGTCTGAACGCCTGATGCCGAAATCCGATGACCTGGCAAAGCGTGAACGCCTGGCGGAAATCACCGCGCAGGTGGTGCCGCCGTTGGCCTTCTGGTGCGCGGCGTTGCCCTTGCATCCGGATCGCATGCCCAGAACGATGGAGCTGATCGATCTGGCGCTGCTGCTGTCGAGCTTTGCGGTGCAGCGCTTCAAGCATGCGTTGGCTGTGTCGCGGCCCAATCAGGTGAATGCGCGCATCTTTCCGGCCATCCTCACGCCGGCCCATGCCAGCCTGCCCAGCGGCCACGCCACCGAGGCCTTCGCGGTGGCAACCCTGCTGGCCACACTGATCGGCCCAGCGTCGGGCGCCGGTGGCAAGGTTGTCGAAGAGACCTTGTTCGCGCTGGCCGCGCGCATCGCCGACAACCGCGAAGTCGCCGGGCTGCACTACCGCATCGATACCCAGGCCGGTCGCTTGTTGGGCGCGGTGCTGGCGGGTTACCTGGTGGCGCGTTGCACGGGCGGCGCATGCCAGCAGTGCCGAGTTTCTGGGCCATGCCATGCGGGAGCATGATGAGTGCGCGCCGCAGGTGGTCCCCCCGGACAGCGCGGTGTACCCGATCAAATCCAGCGAGGCGTTGGCCTGGCTATGGCGTCGTGCGCGGATTGAGTGGGGCGCTGTCGACAAGCAAGCACAATGAATGCGAGCGCCGCAACCCCGCCGACAGCGACCGCGCCTGTGGCGCCCGCGGCGCTCTCGCTGCCGCTAGCAAAGCCCGAGCAGCGGTTCGAGCCGGTGGCGATCTGCGCCCAGACCGGCAAGACACGGGTGCTTGACCCCTATCTGCACTGGGCCCGGCTGACCGGGTATCGCTATCTGGCACGACGTGCGGCGCAGCGGCTGCGCGTCGCATGGGCGCGGCGCGCGACGGCCGCGGCGAACAAGCCGGACGCCACATGCGCTGGCGATACAAACTATGGCACCGCTTTGGTCGATCCGTTGTCGCCAGCGGCGCTCGCCGAACTGCTGGAGCGCGCCGATTTCGTGCTCGCCGAACCCGGCCTATGGCCGATCGATCGACCAGCGGCTGCAACGCTGCCCGAGCCAGTCACCGACAACGCGGTGCACGACCCGGCATGCGGCGGGCGCGGCTTGGTCATTGGCGTGATCGATGGCCGCTGCGGCTTCGCGCACAGAAACTTTTGCGATCCGGCCGCACCGACGCGGTCGACGATCGACAGCTTCTGGGACCAGGGACAGGACGCGGCGCAGCCGTGGCGCGTTCCAGCGGGCTTCGGCTACGGCCGCGAGCTGCGGCGCCAGGATCTTGACACCGCACTCGAACGGTACATCTCGGCCGATGCGACCGACTGGCAGCGCGCCGAAGAAGAACGTGTGCTGTATCGCGCGCTCGGCCAGGCCCTGCCCGAGGACGCCGACTGGTCACACGGCACGCATGTGCTCGACACCGTGCTCAGCGATCACCGTGCCAGGCGGCTCAAGCCGGTGGCCGGCGGCCGGCCCGGCATCGTCTATGTGCAACTGCCCGACGATGCGCTGCGCGATACCAGTGCGCGCTGGGCCGCAGCCTATGTGTTCGACGCGCTGCGCTACATCCTGTGCTGCGCGGGCAAAGCGGCGCAGGTGGTCGTGAACGTCAGCCTGGGGGCCTTCGCCGGCCCGCACGACGGCAGCTCGCTGCTCGAACGTGCCATCGACGAGCTGATCGATTTGCACGGTGGCCGCCTGCGCGTGGTCGTGGCCGCCGGCAACACCGGGCACATCCGCGACGACGCGACCGGACGCGCGGTGCCGTGCCATGCACGCGTGACGCTTGCTTCGGCCCTCGGGCCCGAATGCGACAAGGGCATGGAGAGCGTCGATCTCGCATGGGACATCGATTGCGCCGACAGCACCGAAAGCTTCATGGAGATTTGGCTGCCGCAGATCGGTCGCGACGGCCAACATGCCGCCGTCGAGGTGGCGCTGAGGCATGTGGACAGCCTTAGCGGCGAGCCGGACGCAGACTGTGCCTCGGCCATGCCGGGTCACATCGACACGCTGGCCAGCGGTGGCCAAGTCATGGCCGCGGTGCTCAACGCCAGCGGCGGATTTCAGGCGCCGAACGGCAGTGGCGGCATGGTGCTGGTCGCCTTGGGGCACACACGCGACACGCGGCGCCCCTGCGCCAGGATGGGACGTTGGATCGTCACCGTCACCAACAAGAGCCCGTGGCCGATCACGTTGGATGCCTGCATCGAGCGCCGCGACCTGCCGGGCGAACTGGCCGGCTTCCGGCCGCAGTACGGGTTCGGGCCGGCCACGCCCGGGCTGGAGCCCGGTGGCGCACTGGGGTCGCTGGCCAACGGCAAGAAAACCATAGTCGTCGGCGCAGCGCAGCGCGAAAAGGCTGACGCGCCCTTCACACCGAGCAGCTATTCCGCCGGCGCCGCTCGCGGCAGCGCAGGCGAATGCAATGCCCGCGCCGTCTGGCGTCGCGGCCCGGACCTGTTCGCCGTGGGCCAACGCGAGGCGGCGGGTTTCCTGTCTGGGTCGAAGAAATCGTTGGCCGGCACATCCATGGCGGCGGCCCAGGTCAGCGCAGCGCTTGCGGCGAGCCTTGCGCCGGCGGCAAAGGGCTATCCGGCAGAGTCTGCGGGCAATGTGCTTGACCGGCTCGGAACCCTGGCTGCCAAACAGGAGCCGGCCGGGTCGAGCGGCCCGATGTCCCCGCCTCGCCTTGCTGGCGTGGACGCACGCCTGGCCGCCTTCGTGCTGCCGGCGCTGCAGCCCGGCCCGATCGTGCCTACCAACGCGCCGGCAGCGGCCGCAGCAGCCACACGCGGTGCTCGGCCAGGCGAACGTAGCCGCCGTCCGCCAGGTCCTTCATCAGGCGGCTGACCATCTCGCGCGAGCAGCCCAGCCGATTCGCCATCTCCTGCTGCGTCAGCCTTTCACCCACGACGCGTGTGCCGTCGGCCTGCGCCACCGCCAGAGAGTTCAGCAGCAGCACCAGCCGGCCGTAGACATCGTTCAGCGCCAGCTGCCGGGCGCTGAGCGTGGCCGCGCGGGCGCGGCGGATGACCTTGCCGATCAGCTCGAAGGCAAAGGCCGGGTCTTCGGCGATGTGACGCTGCAGCGTGGTACGTGTCAGCACCGCGCAGACGCTGGCCTCCAGCGTGACGACGCTGGCCGAGCGTGGCCCGCCGTCCAGGCTCATCTCGCCCAGGTACTCGCCCGGGCCGTACACGCCATAGGTGATCTCTCGACCGCGCTCGCCCACGGAAAAACTGCGCAGCCGGCCGCTGAGGATCAGGTACAGCGTGTCGCCCTGGTCGCCCTCCTGGATCAGCAGGGTGTTCTTGCGATAGCGGCGAATCTCGCCGCGACGCGCCAGTGTGCGCAGCGACGCGCTCATGGCCGGGTGATCGATGGGGTCGGGAGTGAGGGCTGCGTGGGGCATGGCGCGTGGTGCGCCATGAATGCGGCAAAAGGCTGCGGCGCGGAGTGCATGGTAGCCGTCCCGCGTCGGGGATTTCGTCGCTGTCGCCTACCGGCCCCATCCTCCCGTGCGAGCGTCGGGCCGGGGCGCCCGATGACCCACCCAGCACGCCGCCATGGCTTGCGCTCAGGCCGCCCAGGCCAGCGTGGGCGCCTCGAAGCCGTTGCCACCACCCGAGCGCAGCACGCCCACCAGCGGTGGCAGCACGGCCACCTGGCGCACCAGCGCGCCGATGCTGTCGGTATGCGTCTTGGCGCGGATGCTGCCGATCTGCGAGCGGATGGTGGAAATGCCCACGCCATGGCGTTCGGCGATCTCCGTCGGCTGCATGCCCTCGCTCAAGCCCTCGAGCACACGCGTTTCGGCCTGGGTCAGCCCCTGGCTGCGCGCAAACCATTGCACCGAGAGTTCACCGCACACCTGCCGCTTGCCCAAGGACACCTGGATGGCAGTGGATCGGCCCGTGCCCGTGCTCAGCGGCACCACCGACACGGCCACGCGGTGGCCGCTTTCACCGAGCATGATCAAGCGGCGCAGTCCACGTTGTGCCGCGCCCGACAGTGCTTGCTGCAGCGGCAGGAGGTCGCGGGCGTGCCGCGGGCGCAGTTCGCGGCCGATCAGCTGCAGCGGGTGCAGGTCGTCGAGTTCGGCGCGCGCCATGTGGTTGACGTGCAGCACCTGCGCGTCGTCGCCGAGCAGCAGCACGCCGTAGTCGATCTCGTCGAGCATCAGCTCATAACAATGGGCCAGACGCCAGGTGTCGTCGCGACGCTCCGGGCCGATGTAATGGCTGGGTGCGCCCGGCACGCGCCACGGCGACGTCGTGCGGCTGGCGTTGAAGGTTTGCATCGCGTCCATGAAGATCCCCTCTTCTCTTTGGCTGCGCGCGGTGGAATGACCGTGTTGCAGTGCCGCAAGAGTAGGCGCTTGATCCAGATGTGGGATGTAATTCTGGCGCTGCGATTTTGTGACTTTTTCACGCTCCGCGATAGCGCTTTCGCAGCGCCCCGCCCGTACCGCGCAGGCCGGCCGCGCCTTCGTCTCAGTGCAGGCGTTGCGCGCGCCAGGCGCTGGGCGACGTGCCCACACGCTGGCGAAAGGCCGCGGCAAAGTGGCTGGCGCCGCGAAACCCGGCCGCGCGCGCGACCGCGCCGATCGGCAAGGCGCTGCGCACCAGCAGGCCCTGCGTCAGCACGATGCGCCGCGCCAGCACGTACTGGTGCGGCGTCTGGCCGACCGCGGCCTTGAAGGCGCGCAGGAAATGGTCCTCCGACAGCCGCGCCAGTGCCGCCAGTTCGGCCAGCCGCAGGTCGCCCGGCAGGCGTTGTTCGATGTGATCGAACAGGCGCCGCAGTGTGGCCGTGGTCAGCGTGACGCGGGGCGCAGGCGCGGCCAGCGGTCGGTCGGCGGCGTGCCGGCGCAGCAGGTGCTGCAGCAGCATCGACATCACCTGGTCGTGCGCCAGGGCGTCGAGCGTGCCGCTGCGGGCCTGGGCGAGCACGATGCGCAACAGCGATGCGGTGACCTCGTCGTCTTCGGCGAAGAAGTCGCGCAGCAGCGGCAGACACGCCGGGCCTTCGCTGCCGGCCGCGGCGCCCACCAGGCGCCGCGGGTCGACATACAGGTGCGCCACGCGCGAATGCCCGCCCAGGATCCAGGTGGTCTTCACGTGCGCCGGTACCAGCGAGACGCTGCCGATGCGCGAGCGATGGCCGGCCAGGCGGCCATCGCACCACTTCTCTACAAGCGTGCAACCCGACAGATGCAGCACGATGGCGTGCTGTTCCAGGCCCGTCACTTCGGTGTGCACCGGGGCGTGCGACCAGACCGCGCCGTACAGGGCTTGCGCGCCGCTGCCGGCGGCAATCAGCATCTCGGGTTCGGCATGGGCCAGTTCGCCGATGCGCTGGGCGGGATGCGTGGCGGCCGTGGGCATCGAGGCATGCTACGCGGCACGCCGTCCGCGCGAAAGCGCGGCCCTGTCGAAAAATCGACTTTGTGCCCGCCGCGGACGCGGCCCCTTGGGGGCAACCCGCAGGCGGCCGCAACGGGTGCCGGCCAGCATCCGCGCCAGCGCGCCGCCGGCGCGTCGCCACCTACCAGGAGCACACGCCATGCCCATCACCCGCGCCACCACCGGCACCGACCCCAAGGTTTCGCTGTCCTACCCCGACGGCTCCCTGATCGTTCGTACCAAGGAAATCCCCTGGACACCCTGGGGCATGCCCGGCACGCAGTTCAAGCTGCTGCACTGCGACGACGCGTCGAGCATGCTGGTCATCCTGTTGAAGGTCGATCCCGGCACGGTGGCCGGCGTGCACAAGCACTTCGGCGCGGCGCATGCCTACATCCTGGAAGGCGGCTTCGGCTACGAACACGGAGAGGTCTTCGAAGGCGACTACATGGTCGAGGCCGGCGGCATCACGCACCAGCCCTTCACCGGGCCGAAGGGGCTGATCCTGCTGGGCTTCATGTTCGGCCCGATCGGCGGCTTCGACGACGCCGGCAACCTGGCCGGCGTGCTGGACATCGAATGGCACTACGAAACGGCCAAGGCCAACGGCGCGGCCGGCCACATCACACGCAGCTCGAAGGCCAGCGTGGCGGCGCACTGAGCCTGCCCAAGCCGCCAGCCGCGACGCGCCTGTCTCAGACGCCGGCCGCCTCGATCTCGGCGTAGGCGTGGTTGAGCCACAGCTTCAGCCGCTGCCGCTCCATCAGGCCGAGCTTGGCGCCGCTGCCGTTGCCATGGGCGGTGTTCTTGGCGGCCCAGAAGCTGCTGTTGGCGGCATCGATCTTCTGCACCACCGCGTCGTGCAGGCGCTTGATGTTGACCACCTTGGCACCGAACTCCAAGGCGCGCTGCAGTTCGCCCGATTGTTCGAGCTGCGTGAAGTCGTCGCCACGCAGCTGGTTGCGCACGAGCACGTAGCGCAGCCGGTGGCCAAAACGGTCGAGCAGCTTCTTCAGCAGATCGACCGAGTCCTTGCCCGAATCCATCACGTGCCAGTAGTGGATCGCCAGGCCGGACACGTCGGCCAGGTCGAGCACGCCGGATTCGTCCATCCACTTCGCCAGCGGGTCGTGCGTCTGCGCCGCCAGGTCGACGAGCACGCGGCGGCCGGGCTGGTCGATGCTGGATTCGATGATCGTGTCCAGCGCTTCGTAGCGGTCCACCAGCACCGGCGACGCGTAGCCGGCATAAAAGCGCATCAGCGAGCCGTGCGAGCGGTCGGTGTCGAAGCCCAGGAAGGGCATGTCATGGTCGATGAAGTACTGCGCCAGCAGGCGCGACACCAGCGACTTGCCGACGCCACCTTTTTCGCCACCGATCAGGTGCACGTGGGCCTGCGGGGTTGCGTCGAGGGTGGGAATCTGCGTCATTGAAGGGGTTCCGTTAGAGGGCGGGATCGGGCCGGATGGGCGAAAGGGGATGCTGCCGCAGGCCCATGCCACATTGTCCATCGCCATGCATGGGGCATGCCAGGCTTGCGGCGCTCCAGGCGCGCCGCAGGCTCAGGACAGCACGCGCAACAGCCAGGCGTTCAGGTCGGCGATCTCTTCCATGCACACCGAATGCGGCATCGCATAGTCGTGCCAGTCGACCGTGTAGCCCAGTGCTCGCAGCGCATCGCGCGAGGCGATGGCGCGGTCCAGGCCGATCATCGGGTCCTCGCGGCCGTGCGCCATGAAGATCGGTACGAGCGCATTCGCGTCGGTACGCTCGGCGGCGGTGCTCGCCGCCAGCGGCAGGTAACCCGACAGGCCCACCAAGCCGGCCAGCCGCACAGGATGGCGCAGCCCCGTCAGCAGCGTCATCGCGCAGCCTTGTGAAAAGCCCATCAACACGATGCGCTCGGCAGGTGTGCCGCGTTCAATCTCGCGGGCAATCAGTGCGTCGATCTCTGTTTGCGACTGACGCAGCCCGGCCTCGTCTTCGCGACGTGTCAGCGCAGCGCCGGAAATGTCGTACCAGGCGCGCATGACGTAGCCGCCGTTCATCGTCACCGGCCGCATCGGTGCGTGCGGGAAGACGAAGCGAGCGCCGCCCACGGCGGCCAGGTCCAGCTCGCGCGCGATCGGCACGAAATCGTTGCCATCGGCGCCCAGGCCGTGCAGCACGATGATGCTGTTGCGCGGCTTGTCGGTGGTCTGATGTTCAATGCTCTCTAAGCTCATGTCGGTGGGTTCCAGAGTGGCTCGCAGGTTCGACTCAGCCTCGTCGCTGCCAGCGCGGCCGGGCTCAGGGCGCGCTGCGTGTGTAGCGCGAAACGATAGCCGCAAACTGCTTGGGCCAAGAGGAGAGCCCGGCTTCCTCGCCCTTGAACACACTGTTCAGGAAAGCCAGCGACAGCTCGCGCGTGGCCTGTTTGACCTGCGGGTTCAGGGCGGCCCCACCGGTACCGGCGCGGTCGGTGAACATGCTGTGCGAGCCGCCTTCGAACACCGCCAATGTCTTGCGCGTGCCGCCCGTGGCGTCGAACACCGCGACGCGGTCGTCCGCGCCGGAGTAGTAACCCGGGATGCGGATGATGTCCTCGGTGGCGGTGACATGCAGGCTGGGCACCTTGATCGCGCCCAGGATCTGTTGCGGCGAGCTCTCGCCGTAGAACGGCGGCGCCGACAGCACGATGGCCGCCTTGATGCGTGGGTCACGCAGGTCCAGCCACTCGCCGCGGCGCTGCACGATCGCGCCCGCCGCCAGCAAGGTGGTGTTGGCGCCGTAGGAGTGGCCGGCGGCGACGATGCGCTGGGCATCCAGCCGCGGTGCGAGTTCGCTGCGCAGCATCTGGTCGAGCGCGAAGCTCAGGTCGCGCACCCGTGCCACGGCTTCCGCCTCCTGTGCCGCGCCCTGCAGCCGCGACAGCATCTCGAAGGGGTTGCCCATCCAGACGCTGCGGTCCGAGCCCACATGCTGCAGGTGCAGGCTGGCATATCCCTGGCTGGCCCAATAGCGGCCCAGGTAGCTGTAGCCGCTGCGCGAGCCGCCAATGCCGTGCGAGAACACGATCAGCGGCACCGGCGAATCGGCCGTGGCGCCGTCGGGCAGGTACAGGCGCACGGGCACCGCGCGCTCACGCGTTGTGTCCAGCCACTCGAAATCGCGCATGCTGTAGCTGCTGTCCGAGACCGACGCGCTGGGCGGCAGCATCGACGTTTCGGCGCGGGCCACCGCGCCCCCCAGCACGACGGCCGCCGTCAGCAGGGCCAGGCTGAAGGGGCGCCGCAAGGCGGCCGCTGCGCGGCGCGGGTGGCGTCTTCATCGTGATGTTCCTCAATGCCTGTCGGCCGGGCCGGGGCGGCCCCCGCCGGCGCGGTGGATGGGGCCGGGCGTTTGCGATGCAGCCAGCCGTTCATCTTCAGCACCGCATCGTCCACGTAGGTGAAGATCACCGGAATCACCAGCAGGCTCAGGAAGGTGGAGGTGATCAGCCCACCGATGACGACGATGGCCATCGGCGAGCGGAAGCTCGGGTCCACACCCCAGCCCAGCGCGATGGGCAGCATGCCCGCGCCCATGGCGATGGTGGTCATGACGATCGGCCGCGCGCGCTTGTGGCAGGCGTCGAGCAACGCTTCCAGACGCGTCATGCCGTGGTCGCGCCGCGCCATGATGGCGTACTCCACCAGCAGGATCGAGTTCTTGGTGGCGATGCCCATCAGCATGATCAGCCCGATCATCGACGGCATCGAGATCGCGGTCTGCGTGATGAACAGCGCCAGGAACGCGCCCGGGATCGACAGTACGAGCGCGGCCAGGATCGTCACCGGCTGCACGAAGTCCTTGAACAGCAGCACCAGCACGATGTAGATGCACAGCACGCCGGTGAGCATGGCCAGGCCGAAGCTGTCGAAGAGCTCGCCCATCGCCTCGGCATCGCCCACGGTGCTCTGCTTCACGCCGGGCGGCAGGTTCTTGATGCTCGGCAGGTCCAGCGCGGCGGCTTCCACCGCGCCCAGCGGTTGCTGGTTCAGCTCGATATCGAAGTTGATGTTGCGCGCGCGGTCGTAGCGGTCGATCTGCGCCGGCCCGCTGTCGATGGACAGCGTGGCCACGTTGCCCAACATCACCGGCCCGCGCGCGCCCGGCACGGCCAGCCGCGACAGCAGTTCCAGATCGGTGCGCGCATCGGAGCGCAACTTCACCACCACCGGCACCTGGCGCTGCGACAGGTTCAGCTTGGCCAGGCCCTGGTCGTAGTCGCCGGCCAGCGCGATGCGCAGCGTGTCGGCGATGGCCGCGGAGGTCACGCCCAGGTCGGCGGCCCGGGCGAAGTCGGGCCGCACGATCAGCTCGGGCCGCACCAGGCTGGAGGTGGAGGTGACGTTGCCGATGCCGGGGATGGTGCGCAGCTCGCGCTCGACCACGCGCGCATGCTCGCCGAGCACACGGCCGTCTTCGCCGGCGAGCACCAGCACGTACTTCTCCGACGAGCCGCCGAAGCCGACCTTGACGCGCGCGCCCGGCAGCTCCTGCAGCGCCACGCGCAGTTCCGATTCGATGGCCTGCTTGCTCAGGCCGCCGCGCTCCTTGCGTGGCGTCATGTTGATCGTCAAGGTGGCGGTGCGCACCTCGGGCACGCCGGCCATCGCGAACGGGTCGCCACCGGCGCTGCCACCGCCGATGGCGGTGTAGACCAGCTTCACATGCGGGTTCTTCTGCACCAGCGCGCGCGCCTTCTCGGCGGCCGCCAGCGTCTGCGAGAAGGTGCTGCCCGGCGGCAGCGACAGCGTCACCTGCGTCTGCGACAGATCGTCCGGCGGGATGAAGCCGGTCGGCAGCAGCGGCACCAGCATGAACGAGCCGACGAAGAAGGCCGCCGCCGCCAGCGTGGTCAGGACGCGGTGGCGCAGGCACCACTTCGCCCAGCCCATGTAGGTGGCCAGCCAGCCCGGCTCGCCATGGTCCTTCTTCGGCCGGCGCAGCAGGTAGGCCGACATCATCGGCGTGAGCATGCGCGCCACCACCAGCGAGAAGAACACCGCGATGGCGGCGGTCCAGCCGAACTGCACGAAGAACTTGCCCGGCACGCCGCTCATGAAGGCGGTGGGCAGGAACACCGCGATCAGCGTGAAGGTGGTGGCGATGACGGCCAGGCCGATCTCGTCGGCCGCTTCCATCGCCGCCTGGTACGGCGTCTTGCCCATGCGCAGGTGGCGCATGATGTTCTCGATCTCGACGATGGCGTCGTCCACCAGGATGCCGACCACCAGCGACAGGCTCAGCAGCGTGACCACGTTGATGGTGAAGCCGAACAGGTGCATCACCGCGAAGGTCGGGATCACCGACAGCGGCAGCGCCGTCGCCGCGACCAGCGTGGCGCGCCAGTCGCGCAGGAACAGGAACACCACCAGCACGGCCAGCAACGCGCCCTCGTACATCAGCGTCATCGAGCCGTCGTAACCCTCCTGCACCGGATCGACGAAGTTGAAGGCCTCGGTGACCGTGATCTCGGGGTGTGCGGCCTTCAGCGTCTCGAGCGCGGCGCGCACGCCGGCGGCGACCTCGACCTCGCCCGCGCCGCGGCTGCGCGTGACCTCGAAGCCGACCACCGGCTGGCCGTTGAGCAGCGCGGCCGAGCGCTTTTCAGCCACCGTGTCCTGCACGTTCGCCACCTGGTCCAGGCGGATGCGCCGGCCATCGCCGAGCACGATCTCCAAACGCGCCAGCTCTTCGGCCGATTGCACCGTGGCGATGGTGCGCACCGACTGTTCGGCACCGCCCAGGTCGGTGCGCCCGCCCGAGGCTTCCTGCTGCACCTGGCGCAGCTGGCGCGAGATGTCGGCGGCGGTGGCGTTCAGCGCCTGCAGCTTCAGCGGGTCGAGTTCGACACGCACTTCGCGCGTGGCGCCACCGACGCGCGCCACCGCGCCGACGCCGCGCACGCCGAGCATGGCCTTGGAGACGGTGTTGTCGACGAACCAGCTCAAGGCCTCTTCGTCCATGCGGCTGGAGGCGACGGTGTAGGTCAGGATCGGCAGGCCGGCCAGCTCCATCTTGGTGATGACCGGGTCGCGCAGGTCGGCGGGCAGGTCCGAGCGCACGCGCGAGACCGCGTCGCGCACATCGTCGAGTGCGCCCTGGGTGGATTTCTCCAGCCGGAACTCCACGGTGATCGTCGCCGTGCCGTCCTGCACCTTGGTGTAGATGTGCTTGACGTTCTGCAGCGTGGCGACCGAGTTCTCGATCTTGCGCGCGACCTCGGTTTCCATCTGCGCCGGCGACGCGCCCGGCAGCGTGGCGGTGACCGTGACGGTGGGCAGGTCGATGTCCGGAAAGTTCTGGATCTTCATCGCCTGGAAACCCAGCACGCCCGCCAGCGTGAGCATGATGAAGAGCAGGATCGCCGGCGTGGGATTGCGGATCGACCAGGCGGAAACGTTCATGGTGCGGCCTTGCGTCGGGTTACTTGCTGGCGGCGGCCGCGGGGTTTGAAGCCCGGCCGCCTGCGCGAGCGGCGCGGGGCCGTCGATCACGCGCACCGTGTCGCCGTCGCTGAGGAAGCCGCCGCCCGAGGCCACGACCCGCGCGTTCTTGTCCAGCCCGCCGGTGATCTCGATGCGCTCGCCGACGCGCCGGCCCGATCGTGACCTTGGTCTCGATGACCTTCGAATCCGGCGCGACGCGCAGCACATAGCTGAAGCCGTCGCGCAACAGCACCGCAGCTTTGCGGCAGGGTCAGGCCCTGGCCCTGACCGATGTCGAATTCGCCACGCGCGAACATGCCGGCACGCGCGTCGGGCGACGGCGCCAGATCGACGAAGACGATGCCGTTGCGCGTCAGCGCGTCCACCGTCGGCGCCACCATGCGCAGCTTGCCGGCGATGGGCGTGCCGCCCGCGGGCGTGACGCTGGCGCTCATGCCCGGCTTCAGGCGCGCCAGGTCGCTGGAGGCCACCTCCGCACGCCACTCCAGCCGGCCCTGGCGGATCAGGCGGAACAGCTCCTGCCCGGCCGGCAGCACCGCGCCCACGGTGGCGCTGCGTGCCGAGATCACGCCGTCGTCCGGCGCCAGCACCTGCGTCTGGCGCAGCCGCAAGGCCTGCACGTTGGCCTGCGCGCGTTGCGCATCGAGCCGCGCCTGCGCCGTGCGCTCGGCGGTCATGAACTGGTTGATCTGCTGTTCGCTCAACGCGCCGCTGGTCTGCAGTTCGCGCGCGCGCTTGGCGTTCACCTGCGCTTCGGCCAGCGCGGCTTCGGCCTCGGCCACCACGGCGCGGATCTGCGCCACGTCGGCCTGCATCATGTCGGGCGCGAAGGTGGCCAGCACCTGGCCGCGCTTGACCACGTCGCCGACGTTGACGCGCACCTCGGCCAGGCGCAGGCCGTTGGCTTCGGTGCCGACGATGGCTTCCTGCCAGGCGGCGATGTTGCCGTTGGCGGCGATCTTCAATGGCAGGCTGGCGCTTTGCGGCTGCGTCGTGGTCACGCTCAGGGCCGGGCGTGGCGCCGCGGCCGGGGCGGCCTTCTTGTCGTCGGCGGCGTGCACCGCCCATGCGGCAGCGCCCAGCAAGGCGACGGCGCCCAGGGCCCACAGGGCGGGTTTCAAAGCGGTCTTCATGCGAGAGGGGGTTTTCATTTCGGGGCCGCGGCCAGCTTGTCGCCGGCCAGCGGATCTTGCTCGGGCGACCAGCCGCCGCCAAGGGCGCGGTACAGGTTGATCCAGGCCGCGACCTGGTCGCGCTGCAGCTCGATCAGCGAGCTGTTGGCGACGAGCGCACTGCGACGTGCGTCTTCCAGCTCGAACAGGCTGCCCAGGCCGCCGCGAAAGCGCGCGTCGGCGGCCTTGAGCGAGGCCTCGTAGCCCTCGACCGCGACCTTCGTGTCCTGCACGCGGCGCGCGCTGCTGTCCAGCGTGACGAGCGCGGCTTCCACCTCGCGCACCGCCGTGCGCACCCGGCCGCGGTAGGCCGACACCGCCTCGTCGTAGCGCGCACGCGCGGCCACCACATTGGCCACGCGCGTGCCGCCGTCGAACAACGGCAGCGACACCTGCAGCGGGCCGATGGTCCACAGGTTGCCGCTGATCGAGTTGCTCTCCACGCGCAGCAGCGCCGGGCCGACCGAGCCGTTGATGATCACGCGCGGGTAACGCAGCGCCTGGCTTTGCGCGGTGTCTTCGGCCGCGGCCAGCACCGTGCGCTCGGCACTGAGCAGGTCGGGACGCTGCATCAGCGCCTGCCCCGGCACGCTGGGCACGACGATGTCGGACGGCCGCGGCAGCTGCGCATGGCGCGGCGCCAGTTGGCGGCGCAGCGCCGGCTCGTCCAGCGCCGTCAACTCGACCAGCGATTTGACGAGCAGGTCGCAGGCCGCCTGTTGCCCCGCGAGCAGGCTGCGCCCCTGTGCCGCGCTGGCGCGGGCCAGTGCGGCGGTGGCCGGTGCAAACAGGCCGGCGTTGGCGGCCAGCTCGGTGACGCGGGCGGTTTCGCCGCGCGAGCGTGTGTCGGCTTCGGTCTGCAGCACCAGCGCCTGGCAACTGCGCAACGAGTTGTAGGTGGCCGCCACCTCGGCGGCCACCGCGATGCGCACCTCGTACCAGCCGGCCTGTGTGCCTTCCAGCCGCGCCACGGCGGCGTTGCGGCCGGCCTGGTTGGCACCGAAGAGGTCCAGCTCCCAGCTGGCCTGGAGGTTGGCCGTGCCCAGGCTGGCGACCGGTGTGCCCAGGTCGCCGCGCCCGGTGGTGCCGGCGACGTTGGCGTTCAGCCCGGGCAAGAGCAAGGCGCCGGCGGCCACGCTGCTGGCGCGCGCCTGCTCGATGCGCGAGGCCGCGGCGGCAATGCTCGGGCTGGCCGCCTGCGCCGTGCGGATCAGCTCGGGCAACAGCGGGTCATCGAACTGCAGCCACCAGTTCAACGGGGCGGCGTTCGCCGCTTGCTCGCGCGCATCGCTGGGCGCGATGGAGGCGGCCGGGCCCGTCGCCGCAGTCGGCGCGACAGCGCCGCTACCGGCCGGCGGCGGTGCCTGCCAGCTTGCCGGCGCATTCATCGGCGGTGGCGTCAGCGGCGGCATTTCCACCGGCGGCGCGAAGGCCGAACACGCGCCGAGCAGTGCCGTCGCGGCGAGTGGGGCGCCCAGCCTCGACGACTGCAGCGCAGCCCGAGCGAAGGCGGGGGGCGTCACGCCTTCACCCCACTCGGCGCGGTACTGCGCGCGGCGCCGTTGCTCGGCATCGATCATGGCCAGCGCGTACATCACCAGTCGCTCGGACCAAATATCCAGCGCGGCGGGGCTGTCGATGAGTCGCGGCGTCAGTTGCTGCATGACGTCGTGCCCCACATGCATGTGCATGCCCAGGCCGGCAATGCACACCGCCAGGCGCTGCAGATCGTCGTCGGCCTCGGCAATGCCAAAGTGCCGGCACAACACGGCCAGCAGCGCGTCGTGCATCGGCTTGAGGCCGTGGGCGATCTCTTCCTCCCACAAGCCAGTGGGTTCGAGCATTTCGCGGAAGTGCAGCTTCATGCACAGACGCGAGGTATCGCCCTGTTTCAGCGGCTCCAGGAACACGGCGTACAGCCCGCCCAAGGCCTGCGGCAGGCTCAGCTCAGGGCCGTTGTAGCGTGCGATGTCGTCCTGCGGCGAGCCCATCGGCTCGAAGAACACGGCGCGGTACAGCCCGGCCTTGTCGCCGAAGTAGTAGCTGATCGAAGCGACGTTGACGCCTGCAGCCTCGGCCAGTTCGCGCGTCGAGGTCTTGGCGTAGCCTTTTTCGGCAAACAGCCGCAGCCCGCAGTGCAACAAGCGAGCGCGCGAGGCCTCGCCGTCGTGCCGAGGTGTGCGCACGCTTTCACCATCAGTCGCTGCAGCGTGATATTGGGAGCAGCAGTCGAAACCGGATTCATGCCGGCGAATATAACAAACTAAACAAACGATTGTTTAGCTTAGGGTTAATCGACGCTGCGCGCGCGGCTCGCTCTATGTTGGGAAGCGGGAAGCGGGAAGCGCGGCGCGGGCACGCTGCGCGCCACTGCCGCGCGCCCTGTGTCCGCGCTTCGGGTCGTCGCGTGTCCTGCTCCCGTTCGCGCAGAGCGACCCGCCGACGCGATGGTCGCAGGCCGGCTGAATAGGGTGCCGGCCTCCTCGCGTCAGTACGTGGCCCGCCCGCCCGACAGGTCAAACACCGCGCCGGTGGAAAACGAGCAGTCTTCCGAAGCCAGCCAGGCGATCATGGCCGCGGCTTCGCCCACTTCCAGAAAACGGGCCATCGGAATCTTCGACAGCATGAAGTCGATGTGCGATTGCGCCATGGTCGCGAACATCGCCGTCTTCGCGGCGGCCGGCGTGATGGCATTGACCAGCACGCCCTTGGTCGCCAACTCCTTGGACAGCGACTTGGTCAGCGCAATCAGCGCCGCCTTCGACGCGCTGTAGTGCGAGGCATTGGGGTTGCCTTCCTTGCCCGCCACCGACGCGATGTTGACGATGCGGCCATAACCGCGCTGCACCATGTGCGGCACGACGTTGCGGCTGGTCAGGTACGGGCCGATCAGGTTGACTTCGATGACGCGCCGCCACATCACCGGATCGAGTTCCCAGGTGACGCCGTTGCCGCCGGTGATGCCGGCGTTGTTCACCAGGATGTCGATTTGCCCATGCGCGCCCAGGCTCGCCGCGGCGGCCTTGGCAACCGAATCGTCGTCGGTCAGTTCGACCGTCACGATGCTGACCTTGCCCAGCGCCGAGAGCGTGTCCCGCGCCTTGGCCAGCAGCGCGGCGTCGATATCCCACAGCGCGACGCTCGCGCCCGAGCGCAGCATGCGCTCGGCGGCCGCGTAGCCAATGCCCTGCGCGCCGCCGGTGATGACGGCCACGCGGCCCTTCAGGTCGATCTGGTTCATGGGTTCATGCCTTTCAAGGTTTGCGCGGCGTCGGGCCGCTTCTGGCAATCGTCGATGTACTGGCGAATGATGTCGGCGAAGCTGGTGTCGGCCTTCAACCCGAGCCGGGTTGCGCGCGCCGACGTGGCGCCGGTCGGCCAGTTGGCGACGATGCCGGCAATGCGTTCGTCGCGCTCGAAGCGCACCCGCGCGCGCACCTTCGGCCCGGCCACCTGCTCCAGCGCATCGAGCATCTCGCTGACACGCACGTTGATGGCCGGCAGGTTGAGCGCCAGGCGGCCACCAAAAGCCTCGCGGCCGGCTTCGTACACCGCAATCAGCCCGGCCACCGCGCTGGACGGCGAGGACATCGGATGGCGCACTTCCGGGCTCACCGGGCACACCGATTCCACACCCGCCAAGGGCTCGCGGATGATGCCGGAGAAGAAGGACGAGGCCGCGCCGTTGGGCCGGCCCGGTCGCACCGTCACCGTCATCAGCCGCGCCGCGCGGCCATCGATGAAGCCCTTGCGCGTGTAGTCGGCGATGAGGTGTTCGCAGATCAGCTTTTGTGCGCCGTAGGAAGTCTGCGGCGCGGGCAGCGTGTCGTCGGCCACCAGGGCCGGCAGCGGCACGGCGGCGTCCGGACCGAATACGGCCACCGAGCTGGAAAACACCATGCGTGTCAACGCGCCGGTTTTTTGCTGGCGCGCGCGCAACGCATCGAGCAGTGCGCGCGTGCTGTCCAGGTTGGAGCGCATGCCCAGATCGAAATCGGCCTCGCATTCGCCCGACACGGCCGAGGCCAGGTGGAACATGCCGTCGAAGGCCTCGTCGGCGAGCGCGCTGCATTGATCCAGCAGCGCGCCGACGCGCGCACTGACGCGTTTGTCGGCCAGCAGGTCGGCCGGTGGCGCCACCTGGTCGGCCAGCACCACGCTGTCAATGCGTTGGCCCGCCAGCGTGCCGCGCGCGAGCAGGGTGCGCGCCAGTCGTGCGCCGACAAAGCCGCCGCCTCCAGTGATGAGCAGTTTCATGATGGGTTCGTCTCCTTGGGTGGGTGGCGTCGCCGCTGTGCCACGGCCTGCGCACTGGGTGGAAGTGTCGGGCTGCCTCGGGCGGCCCGGCGCGTCATTGTGTCGCCTTGTAGGGCGCAAACCAGCCCAGGCCGGCCGAGGTGCCGGCGGCCGGGCGGTATTCGCAACCGACGTGGCCCTGGTAGCCGAGTTCGTCGATGAGCGAGAAGAGATAGGGGTGGAACAGCTCGCCCTGGTCGGGCTCATGGCGCTGCGGCACGCCGGCGATCTGCAGATGGCCGACGCGGCCGGTGGGCAGGTACTGCCGCAGCTTGGTGGCCACGTCGCCTTCGACGATCTGGCAGTGGTACAGGTCCATCTGCACCTTCAGGTTCGGCGCGCCGACTTCTTCCACGATGGTGTGCGCGTCATCTTGCCGATTGAGAAAGTAGCCCGGCACGTCGCGGGTGTTGATCGGCTCGATCAGCAGCTCGATGCCGGCCGACTCGGCGTGCGCGGCCGCCCAGGCCAGGTTGGCGACGAAGGTGGCACGGTGCCGCGGCCGATCCACTCCGGGTGGCAACAGGCCGGCCATCACATGCACGCGCGGGCAGCGCAGGGCCAGGGCGTAGGGCAGGGCCTGTTCGAGCAGTGCGCGCCGGAAGTCCGCCTCGCGTCCGGGCAGGCTGGCCAAGCCGCGTTCGCCGGCACTCGAGGTCGCCGGGCGGTGCGTTGATCAGCACCTGCACCAGCCCCGCGTCGGCCAGGCGCGCGGCCAGCTCGTGGCGCTCATGGTCGTAGGCGAAGGCAAATTCCACGGCGCGGAAGCCATCGCGCGCGGCGGCGGCGAAGCGGTCCACGAAGGCATGCTCGCCGTACAGGAAGGACAGGTTGGCGGCGAAGCGCGGCATCGTCAGCCCCGCCCGCCGCCGCAGGTTACTGCGGCTACTGCGCCGATGGGGGCATCGGCCAGACGTCGCGCCACTCGCTGCCGCGCGGTGCGTCCTGCAACTCCAGCGGACCCAGCCAGTCGGTGAACAGCCCCGTGCACACCGTCTGCAGGGCGGCCGAGGCATCCGGGTGCCGAGCGATCAGCGCCAGGTTGCGCGCGATGCCGTCGGCTGCGGACAGGTTGGGCATGCGCGCGTAGTGCGTCAGCAGCGCCAGCGTGCCGCCGATGATCGGCTCCAGCCGGGACGCAGCCGTGCTCAGTTGCGGATCGAATTCGGCGGGTGGGGGCATGGCGGCGACTCCAGCAAGGACAACGCGCCACCAGTATATGAGAATGATTCCTAATTGCAACTACGCGGGTCGCAAGGCGCGCGGCACGGCGGCTAGAACTTGAAGTCATAGTCGATGATGACCGGCGCGTGGTCGGAGAAGCGCTGTGCCAGGTAAATGTGCTCGCGCTTGGCCAAAGCCGCGATGCCCGGCGTGGCCAGGTGATAGTCCAGACGCCAGCCGACGTTCTTGGCATAGGCCTGGCCGCGGTTGCTCCACCAGGTGTATTGCTCGGGCTTGGGGTTGAGCGTGCGGAACACGTCCACCAGCCCGCCGGCAGCGAGCAGCTTGCTCATCCAGGCGCGCTCTTCGGGCAGGAAGCCTGAGTTCTTCTGGTTGCCCTTCCAGTTCTTCAGGTCGATTTCCTGGTGCGCGATGTTCACGTCGCCGACCAGGATGAACTCGCGCTGCGCCTTGAGCGCCATCAAGTGTGGGTACAGCTCGGCCAGGAAGCGGAACTTCGCCGCCTGGCGTTCTTCGCCGCTGGAGCCGCTGGGGAAGTAGCAGCTGATGACGCTCAACTTGCGTTTCGGCGTGTCGTAGCGCGCTTCCAGATAGCGGCCCTCGGCGTCGAACTCCTTGCTTCCGAAGCCCGCGCTCACATCGCTCGGTTCCTTCTGTGTATAAAGGCCCACGCCGGCGTAACCCTTCTTCTCGGCCAGATGGAAATGCCCCGCCAATGGGCCCAGGGCATCGAGCTTGCCCGCCATGTGCTCGACCTGGGCGCGCACTTCCTGCACCCCCATACAATCGGCGCCCACCCCCTGAGCCCATTCGATGAAACCCTTGCTGGCGGCCGAACGGATGCCGTTCAGGTTGAGTGTGACGAGGCGGAACACCAAGGACCTTTCATGACCATTGCGCCGCCGACCGAAACCCTGGCTCGGGACTTCGTGCACTTTGCGGTGCGCTGCGGCGTGCTGCGCTTTGGCGAGTTCAAGACCAAGGCGGGCCGGCTGTCGCCGTACTTTTTCAACGCCGGGCTGTTCAATGACGGCGACAAGCTCGGCCGCCTGGGTGAATTCTATGCACGCCGCCTGCTCGATTCGGGCCTGGCCTTCGACATGTTGTACGGCCCGGCCTACAAGGGCATCACGCTGGCGTCGGCGGTGGCCGTGGCGCTGGCTCGGCTGGGCCGCAACGTGCCCTTTGCCTACAACCGAAAGGAAGCCAAGGACCACGGCGAAGGCGGCGTGCTCGTCGGCGCGCCGGTGGCCGGGCGGGTGCTGATCGTCGACGACGTCATCTCCGCCGGCACCTCGGTGCGCGAGTCGATCCTGTTGCTGCAAGCTGCCGGCGCGCGACCTTGTGGCGTATTGATCGCGCTGGACCGTCAAGAAAAAGCCACCGAGGGCGATAAGGATGTGGAGTGGTCGGCGGTGCAGTACATCACGACAAGGTTGCAACTGAATGTGGCGGCGATTGCGACTCTTAACGACTTGTTGCACTATCTGAAGTCCACCGACGACCCGGCCCTGCAAGTGTTTGCCGAACCGGTCCAGCGTTACCGCGATCGATATGGAGTCTGAATGCAACTGATGGCCAGCCGGCCCCTGATCATGGCGATGTGCGCGCTTCTGCTGGGCGGCGCCGCGCCATGGCTGCGCGCCCAGAGCAGCGCGGCGGCCAGTTCTGCCGGCATCTACAGCTGCACCGACGACCAGGGACGCAGGATCACTGCGGACAGGCCGATTCCGAGCTGCACCGCCAAGGAGCAGCGCGTGCTGAACAAGGATGGCTCGCTCAAGGCCGTCTTCCCGCCGATCCTGACCACCGAAGAGCGCGCCGAGAAAGAGACGAAGGAACGCAAGCTGGCGGAGGCGCGCGCGACGCAGGCCGACGCCGTGCGCCGCGACCGCAACCTGCTGGTGCGCTACCCGAACGAAGCGCCGCACCGCAAGGCGCGAGAAGCCGCACTCGACACCGTGCGCGCTGCCATCAAGACGACCGAAATACGGCTGCAGGCCCTGGCCGAGGAACGCAAGCCGTTGTTGGCCGAGGCCGAGTTCTACGTCGGCAAGGCCTTGCCAGCGAAGCTGCGCGGCCAGCTCGACGCGAACGACGCATCGACCTCCGCGCAACGCGAAGCCGCCGTCAGCCAGGAAGCCGAGCTGGAGCGTGTGACGCGCCTGTACGACGAAGAACTCGCACGCCTGAAGCTGCTGTGGGCCGGCGCCGTGCCGGGCTCGTTCGGGCCGCTGTCGGCACAGCGCGGCGCCACGGCCACGCCGGTGGCGTCGAGCGCGTCGAACCTCAAGACCTCGAACCTGCGTTAAGGCGCGCCCGCACCGAGCTTGCGCTTGAGCAGCTCGCTCGCCTGGGTCGGGTTGGCCTTGCCCTTGCTGGCCTTCATCACCTGGCCGACCAACGCGTTGAACGCCTTGTCCTTGCCGGCACGGAACTCGTCCACCGATCTGGCGTTTGCGGCGATGACATCGTCGACGATGGCTTCGAGCGCACCGGCGTCGCTCATCTGCTTCAGCCCCCTGGCGTCGATCAGCGCGTCCACGCTCTCGGCTGCGCCGGACCACAGCGCGTCGAACACCTGTCGCGCGCCGTTGTTGGACAAAGTGCCGTCGACAATGCGCCGGATCAGCGCGGCCAGCTTCGCTGCGGGCAGCGGCGCCTCGTCGATCGTGCGGCCTTCTGCGTTGAGGCGCTTGGAGACTTCGCCCATCAGCCAGTTGGCCGCCAGCTTGGCGTTGCCGCAGGCGTCGCGCAGCGCCTCGTAGTAGCGCGCGAAAGCCAGGCTCTGTGTCATGAGTGCCGCGTCGGCGGGGGCCAGGCCGTCGTCTTGCGCAAAACGCGCAGCCATGGTCGCGGGCAACTCCGGCATCGCGGCGCGCACGCGCTCGATCCATTCCGGCGCGATTACCAGCGGCGGCAGGTCCGGATCTGGGAAGTAGCGGTAGTCGTGCGCGTCTTCCTTGCTGCGCATGGCGCGGGTTTCGCCAGTGTCTGGGTCGAAGAGCACGGTAGCCTGTTCGATGGACAGGCCGTCCTCGATGCGGTCGATCTGCCACTGCACCTCGAAGTCGATGGCCTGCTGGAGGAAGCGGAAGGAATTGAGGTTCTTCACCTCGCGCCGCGTGCCCAGTTCGGCGCCGGGCCGGCGCACCGAGACGTTGGCGTCGCAGCGGAAGCTGCCTTCCTGCATGTTGCCGTCGCACACGCCCAGCCACACCACCAGCGCATGCAGCGCCTTGGCGTATTCCACGGCCTCGGCGCTGCTGCGCATGTCGGGTTCGGTGACGATCTCCAGCAGCGGCGTGCCGGCGCGGTTCAGGTCGATGCCGGTCTGGCCGGCGTAGTCCTCGTGCAGCGACTTGCCGGCGTCTTCTTCCAGGTGCGCGCGTGTCAGGTGGATGCGCTTGCTCTGTCTCGCCGACGCGGATGTCGACGTGCCCGCCCTGCACCACCGGAGTCTCGTACTGGCTGATCTGGTAGCCCTTGGGCAGGTCCGGGTAGAAGTAGTTCTTGCGCGCGAAGATCGACAGCGGTGCCACCTTGGCATTGACCGCCAGGCCGAAGCGGATGGCGCGCTCCACCGCACCGCGGTTCAGCACCGGCAGCGTCCCCGGCAGGCCTAAGTCCACCGCGCAGGCCTGGGTGTTGGGCGCGGCGCCGAACTGGGTGGATGCGCCGCTGAAGATCTTGCTGCGCGTGGACAGTTGGGCGTGTGTTTCCAGGCCGATCACGACCTCGAAGCCGCGCATCAGGCCCGGCGCGCTCACTGGACGACCCCGCGCACTGCGTGCTCCGGGATGAGCGCTTGGGAGCGGCCCGGCGCGCTCATGCTGCGCCGGCGCCTGCCGGGGCGCGCGTGTGGAAATCGGTGGCCCGCTGGAAGGCATGCGCGGCTTGCAGCAGCAAGCCTTCCTGGAAGTAGTTGCCGATGAGCTGCAGGCCCACCGGCATGCCACCGCCTTCCTTCGAATTCGCGAAGCCGGCCGGCACGCTCATGCCCGGCAGTCCGGCCAGGCTGGCGGGCAATGTGAAGATGTCGGCCAGGTAGGCCTTCACGGGATCGTCGATCTGCTCACCCAGCTTCCAGGCGACGCTGGGCGCCACCGGCCCGGCGATCACGTCGCATTGCGTGAAGCAGGCCTGGAAGTCGTCGGCGATCATGCGGCGCAGCTTCTGCGCCTGCAGGTAGTAGGCGTCGTAGTAGCCGTGGCTGAGCACGTAGGTGCCGATCATGATGCGGCGCTTGACCTCGGGCCCGAAACCTTCGGCGCGGCTGCGTTCATACAGGCTTCTCAGGTCCGTGTAGTCCTTGGCACGGTGTCCGAACTTCACGCCGTCGAAGCGCGACAGGTTCGAGCTGGCCTCGGCCGGCGCGATGATGTAGTAGACCGGAATCGACAACTCGGTGCGCGGCAGGCTCACGTCCACCAGGGTCGCACCGAGCTTTTCGAACTCGGCGAGCGCGGCGCGCACGGCAGTATCCACGTCGCCGGCCAGCGCCGCAGGGAAAAACTCCACCGGCAGCCCGATGCGCAGGCCCTGGAGCGGCCGTGCGCCGCTGGCGCCTTCGCGCGGCTGAAGCATCTGCGCATGGAAATCCTGCGGTGGGCGTTCGGCACTGGTGGCGTCGCGCTCATCGAAGCCGCTCATCGCCGATAGAAGCATGGCGCAGTCCTCGGCGCTGCGCGCCAGCGGGCCTGCCTGGTCCAGGCTGGAGGCAAAGGCCACCATGCCGTAGCGCGAGCACACGCCGTAGGTCGGCTTGATGCCGGTCACGCCGCTGAAGGACGCCGGCTGGCGGATCGAGCCGCCGGTGTCGGTGCCGGTGGCCGCGGGGATCAGCCGCGCCGCCACTGCGGCGGCCGAGCCGCCCGACGAGCCCCCCGGTACGCGATTCAGGTCCCAGGGATTCTTCACTGCGCCATAGGCCGAGTTCTCGTTGGCCGAGCCCATCGCGAACTCGTCGCAGTTCAGTTTGCCGAGCAACACCATGCCGGCGCCTGGGTCGCGCCCGGGTTCGCCCGCACCCAGCCGCGCCACCACCGTGGCATCGAATGGGCTGGCATACGCGGTGAGCATCTTCGATCCGGCGGTGGAGGGCAGCGCCTGGGTGACGAAGATGTCCTTGTGGGCCACTGGCACACCCGTCAACGCATGCGCCTGGCCGCGCGCGCGACGCTCGTCAGCGGCGCGCGCCTGCGCCAGGCTGAGCTCGGCGTCGAGCGCCAGGAAAGCGCCGAGATGTTCGAACGCGGCAACGCGCGTGAGCAGATGTTGCGTGACTTCCAGGCTCGAGATCCGTCCGGCCTGCAGCGCGTGGCTGAGTTGCGCCACGCCCATGTCATGCGGGCCCTGGCTCATTGGGGCACCCTACGGCCTGCGGCCGGTCCGGCCAAACGGGAGCATGAGCACCTGGGGCGGCCCGGCGTGCTCATTCCAGCACCTTCGGCACCAGGAACAGCCCGTCTTCGACGGCAGGTGCGCTCTTCTGGTTGAGCGCGCGCTGGTCGGTTTCCGTGACCACGTCGTCGCGCAGGCGCAGCGCCACCGCCTGCACCGCGGACAGCGGCGTGTACAGCGGCTCCACGCCGCTGGTGTCGACGGCGCTCATGCGCTGCACGATGCCGAAGAATCCGTTCAACTGCGACAGCATCGCCTCACGCTCCGCGCTCGACAGATCGAGCCGCGCCAACAAGGCGATGCGGTTCACGTCCTGGGGTGTCAGCAACATGCAAAGGCTCTGGGGAATGACCCGCGGGGTTCGCCGGATGGGCGCTCCAAGGCTCGCTTTTCGGGCTTTTAGGCCAGGGTCGGTAAGGTATTATCTCCGGTTATCCCCAAGTGCCCTGGGGCGGTGTTTGGCTGCATGGCAGCGAGGCTCCGAGCCAGGCGTTTTCCAGCCCGCCCGGCGGCCCACGGCCACGACTTGAAGTCGCCTGGTACCGCCGCCGAAACCACTGCGCCGCCGCCCGATGCCGATGCACTGTCAGGGTCCGACACCGATTGCGCGCCTGGCGCATCACCCGCGCCAGCGCTGACGGCGCCACCGCCACTCGCCGTATTTCCACATATCGCCGACCATGTTCGCTTCCCTGCGCCGCTATTTCTCGACCGACCTCGCCATCGACCTGGGCACCGCCAACACGCTGATCTACGTGCGCGACAAGGGCATCGTGCTCGACGAGCCCTCGGTCGTGGCCATCCGCCACGAAGGCGGCCCGAACGGCAAGAAGACGATCCAGGCGGTCGGCAAGGAGGCCAAGGCCATGCTCGGCAAGGTGCCGGGCAACATCGAGGCCATCCGTCCGATGAAGGATGGCGTGATTGCCGACTTCACCGTCACCGAGCAGATGCTCAAGCAGTTCATCAAGATGGTGCACCCGCGCTCGATGATGCGGCCCAGCCCGCGCATCATCATCTGCGTGCCCTGCGGTTCCACGCAGGTCGAGCGCCGTGCCATCCGCGAATCGGCCCTCGGCGCCGGCGCGAGCGACGTGTACCTGATCGAAGAACCGATGGCCGCCGCCATTGGCGCCGGCCTGCCGGTGAGCGAGGCGTCCGGATCGATGGTCGTCGATATCGGCGGCGGCACCACCGAAGTCGGCGTCATCAGCCTCGGCGGCATGGTCTACAAGGGCAGCATCCGCGTCGGCGGCGACAAGTTCGACGAGTCGATCATCAACTACATCCGCCGCAACTACGGCATGCTCATCGGCGAGCCCACGGCCGAACATATCAAGAAGAGCATCGGCTCGGCCTTCCCCGGCTCCGAGGTGCGCGAGATCGAGGTCAAGGGCCGCAACCTGAGCGAAGGCGTGCCGCGCAGCTTCACCGTCAGCAGCAACGAGATTCTCGAAGCACTGACCGATCCGCTGAACCAGATGGTCTCGGCGGTGAAGAACGCGCTGGAACAGACGCCGCCAGAACTGGGTGCCGACATTGCCGAGCGCGGCATGATGCTGACCGGCGGCGGGGCGCTGCTGCGCGACCTGGACCGTCTGCTCGCCGAAGAAACCGGCCTGGCGGTGCTGGTCGCCGAAGACCCGCTGACCTGCGTGGTGCGTGGCTGCGGCATGGCGCTGGAGCGCATGGACCGGCTGGGCGGCATCTTCACTTCCGAGTGAGGGCCTGACGCGCTCCTTCGCCACAGGCGCGGCTGCCATGTCGCTCGGCACTTTCGACCGCACGCCGCCGCCGTTCTTTCGCCAGGGCCCATCGGCACTGACGAAGCTGGTGTTCTTTTCGGCGCTGGCGCTGTTCCTGATGGTGGCCGATACGCGGCTGCAGTTCGTGCAGCCGCTGCGCGCTGCTCTGGCCACGGCGCTGCTGCCGGTGCAGCGCACGTTGAACATTCCGGTGCAGATGTGGCAGGCCGGCGGTGACTACCTGCGCGGCCTCAGCGGCGCACTGGCCAGCGAAGAGGCTGCCCAGGCCAAACTCGCGCTGCAGGCCGAAAAGGTCGCCAGCGCGGACCGCCTGGCCCTGGAGAATGCGCGCCTGCGCGCCCTGCTGGAGCTGCGGCCGATGTTGCAGGTGCGCAGCGTTCCCGCCGAGGTGCTGTATGAAGGTGCCGATCCGTTTTCGCGCAAGCTCTTCATCGATCGCGGCACGACCCATGGTGTGGTGGCAGGTGCGCCGGTGGTCGGGCCGGACGGCGTGCTCGGCCAGGTGACGCGGGTCTTTCCACTGAGCGCGCAGGTCACGCTGCTGATCGACAAGGACGCCGCCATTCCCGTGCTCAACGCGCGCACGCAGGCGCGCAGCGCGGCTTTCGGTGGCGCCGGCGGCGACACCATGGAGCTGCGCTACATGGCGGCGAATGCGGATGTGCGCGTGGGCGACGAGCTCACCACCAGCGGCGTCGACGGTGTCTATCCACCGGGGCTGCCGGTCGCCCGCGTGGCGGCGGTGGAGCGGCGCGCCGAATCCGGCTTCGCCCGCATCCTGCTCGCGCCGAATGCGTCGTCCGATGGCGTGCGCCACGTGCTCGTTCTCGAGCCGATGGGGCGGCAACTGCCGCCGCGCGAGGAGGTGGTGCCCGAGCCCGAGCAGCCCGTACGGCCGGCCAAAGGGACTCGCCGATGAAAGCGCCGATGGCCGCGCGCCGCGCGGGCAGTCGCTCGATGGCCATGGTCGTCACCGCGAGGGCCGCACGATGATCATGCCGCGTGGTTCGAACCAGCTGCTTCTGCCGGTGAACCCGTTCTTCATCGCGCTGACGCTGTTGCTGGCGCTGGCGGTGAACCTGCTGCCGCTGGGCCGCCACCCGGCGCAGCCCGACATGCTGGCGCTGGTGCTGGTGTTCTGGAACGTGCACCAGCCGCGCCGCGTCGGCGTCGGTGTGGCCTTCATCTTCGGCTTGCTGATGGATGTGCATGAAGGCGCACTGCTCGGTCAACACGCCCTGGCCTACACGCTGCTGAGCTTTGGCGCCATCAGCGCGCACCGCCGCCTGCTCTGGTTCGGCCTGGCCGAACAGGCGGTGCAGGTGCTGCCGTTGTTCCTGGCCGCGCACCTGGTTTCGTTGATTGTGCGCATGCTCTCCGGCGGCATGTTCCCCGGCTGGGAACTGTTGATCGCGCCGCTCTTCGAAGCGCTGTTGTGGCCGGTGATCACGGCGCTGCTGCTCGCGCCTCAGCGCCGTGCGCCGGACCCGGACCAGAATCGACCCTTGTAATCGTCGCACGCGATGTCCGAACTCAAGAACCTCGAACACGAGCTCGATCGCTTTCGGCTGCGCGTGCTGGCGGCGGCGGTGTTCGTGCTGCTGGGCTTTGGCCTGCTGGCCGCGCGGCTGTCCTATCTGCAGGTCGTGCGCTACGAGGACCTGGCCGCGCAGGCCGAGACCAACCGCACCGCGGTGCTGCCGATCGTGCCGAATCGTGGCCAGATTCTCGACCGAAACGGCGAGGTGCTGGCCACCAACTATTCGGCCTACACGCTGGAGATCACACCGTCGATGGTGCCCGACCTGGAGGCCACCATCGACGCGCTCGCCGAGGTCATCGATATCGGCACGCGCGAGCGGCGCCGGTTCAAGCGCCTTTCGGAAGAGGGCAAGAACTTCGAATCGCTGCCTATCCGCACCAAGCTCAGCGACGAGGAAGTGGCGCGTTTCATGGCGCAGCGCTTCCGCTTCCCCGGCGTGGACGTGAAGGCGCGGCTGTTCCGCAACTATCCGATGGGTGAGATCGGCAGCCACCTGCTGGGCTACATCGGCCGCATCAACCAGGCCGAGAAGAAGTTGATGGACGACTGGCCGGACGAGCAACTGGCCAACTACAAGGGCACCGAATACATCGGCAAGCTCGGGCTGGAGCAGAGCTACGAAAGCGAGCTTCACGGTCAGACCGGGTTTCGAGCGTGTCGAGACCAGCGCCGGCGGTCGTGCGGTGCGGCGCCTGAGCAGCCACGCGCCGACGCCGGGCAACACGCTGCGGCTGTCGATCGACATCCGGCTGCAGGCCCTGGTGGAAGACATGTTCGGCGATCGCCGCGGCGCGCTGGTGGCCATCGACCCTAGATCCGGCGAGGTGCTGGCCTTCGTCAGCAAGCCGGCTTTCGACCCGAACCTGTTTGTCGACGGCATCGACGTGGACAGCTGGCGCGAGTTGAACGAATCGATCGACAAGCCCTTGCTGAACCGTGCCTTGCGTGGCACCTACCCGCCGGGCTCGACCTTCAAGCCCTTCATGGCCATGGCTGCGCTGAACAGCGGCAAGCGCTCGGCGACCACCGTCATCCAGGACAACGCCTCCTTCGCCTTCGGCAACCATGTCTTTCGCAGCCATGGCGACAAGGGGCTGGGGCCGGTGGACATGTACCGTTCGATCGTCAAGTCGAGCAACGTGTACTACTACTCGCTGGCCAACGAGATGGGCGTGGACCTGATGCACGAGCAGCTGTCGCCAATGGGCTTCGGGCGCAAGACCGAAATCGATATGGAGGGCGAGGTCAACGGCATCCTGCCCTCGACCGCATGGAAGCGCCGCTACTACAAGCGTCCCGAACAGCAGCGCTGGTACGCCGGCGAAACCATCTCGCTGGGCATCGGCCAGGGCTACAACTCGTTTACGACCTTGCAGCTGGCCAGCGCCACCGCCACGCTGGTGTCGGGCGGCCAGCGCTTCAGGCCACGGCTGGTGCGCGAGATCGAGGACGCGGTCACTGGCGAGAAGCGGCGCGTGGCCAACGATGCGCTGGAGCCGCTGCCCTACAAACCCGAGCACACCGAGCTGATCATGCGCGCACTGCATGGCGTGACGCAGGAGGGCACGTCGGTGCGCTCCTTCGCCAATGCGCCGTACAAGAGCGGCGGCAAGACCGGCACGGCACAGGCGGTGGGCATCAAGGCCAACCAGAAGTACGACGCCTCCAAGATGGAGGAGCACAAGCGCGACCACTCGCTGTACATCGCCATGGCGCCCTACCCCAACCCGACCATCGCCTTGGCGGTGGTGGTGGAAAACGCCGGCTTCGGCTCGGAAGCCGCAGCGCCCATGGCGCGCCGCGTTTTCGACTTCCTGCTGCTGGGCCAGTATCCGAGCGAGGAGGACCTGGTCGCCACGCGCCAGGGCAAGTCGGGCGCGCCCATCGGCACGCCGCGCCGCGCCGCCGATATACCACTGCCGGGTCAGGTGACCACGGCGGTGCCGCTGGCCATCGCGGCGCGCCGCCAGCGCCGGCGCTGCCGCGCAGGGCATCCCGGCAGCGCAGCCCGCGTCCGCGCCCTTGCGTGTGGCGACTTCGCCGCCGACCGCTCGAACGAGGCAGCCTTGATCCGGCCGCTCCCCAGGGTCGAGGCTTGGTCATGAGCGCCGTCCTGCAACGTCCCACGCTGTGGCAGCGCGCGAAGCCGGTGCTCATCGGCTACGACCTGTGGCTGTCGGTGGCCGTGGGCATTCTGGCCGCCATTGGCCTGGTGACGATGTACTCCGCCGGTTTCGACCATGGCACGCGCTTCGTCGACCACGGGCGCAACATGGTGTTGGCCCTGGGCGTGCTGTTGCTGGTCTCGCAGGTGCCGCCGCATCGGCTGCTGCAATTGGCCGTGCCGCTGTACGTGGTGGGGGTGGCGCTGTTGATCATCACCGCGCTGCCTGGGGTGGGCATCACAAAGAAGGGCGCGACGCGCTGGCTCGATGTGGGCATGGTGATCCAGCCCAGCGAGATCATGAAGATTGCCATGCCGATGATGCTGGCTTGGTGGTTCCAGCGTCGCGAGGGCCAGTTTGGCGCGCTCGAATTTGGCGTGGCCGCGCTGCTGCTGTTGCTGCCGGTCGGCCTGATCATGAAGCAGCCGGACCTGGGCACCTCGTTGCTGGTGTTGTTCGCGGGCCTGTACGTGATCTTCTTCGCCGGGCTGTCCTGGAAACTGATCGCGCCGGTACTGGCGCTGGGCGGGGTCGCCATCGTGGCCATCGTCGTCAGCGCCGATGCCATCTGCGCCGAAGGCGTGCAATGGCCGGTGCTCAAGGAGTACCAGCGCCACCGCGTGTGCACCTTGCTCGACCCGACCGCCGACCCGCTGGGCAAGGGCTTCCACATCATCCAGGGGCAGATCGCCATCGGCTCCGGTGGCCTCACCGGCAAGGGATTCATGCAGGGCACGCAGACGCACCTGGAGTTCATCCCCGAGCGCACCACCGACTTCATCTTCGCGGCCTTTGCCGAGGAGTTCGGCCTGGCCGGCGTGCTCACGCTGCTGGCGGCATTCACCTTCCTGATCTTTCGCGGCCTGTGGATCGCCTCTGAAGCGCCGACGGTGTTCACGCGGCTGCTGGCCGGCGCCATCACCTTGAGCTTCTTCACCTATGCCTTGGTCAACATGGGCATGGTCAGCGGCATCCTGCCGGTGGTGGGCGTGCCGCTGCCCTTCGTCAGCTACGGCGGCACGGCGATGGTCACACTCGGCCTCGGGCTGGGCATGCTGATGTCGGTGGCCAAGAGCCGGCGGCTGATGCAGTCATGAACCCCCCCGAAGCGGCTCACGCCGCTCCCCCCAGGGGGCCGAGCCCGGACACAACTGGTCCTGAGGACCTGTTGTGCCTGGCGAGGAGCCGGGCGTCCTCGCCGGCGCGGCCTGCAAGACCACCCGCGGCCCAAAGCCGGCTCCGCGGTGGTCGCTTGATGGCGCCGTTCGGTCATGCTGTAGGCTAGGCCTTGACGTGACCCACGTCGGCATCATCGGCATCGGCAATATGGGCCTGGGCATGGCGTTGCGCCTGCTGGACCTGGGCTACACCGTGCATGTGCGCGATATCGATGCGGCACGCGAAGCCCTGGCCCGCCCGCATGGCGCCATCGTGCTTGGCGACGCGGCGGCGGTGGCACAGGTCAGTGCGGTGCTGATCGTTGCCGTGGTTGATGCAGCGCAGACGCGGGAAGTGCTGTTTGGCGAGCACGGCGCGGTTGAGAGCTTGTCGCCCGGGACAGCGGTGCTGCTATGCCCGACCATCGCGCCGCGCTCGGTAGAGGAGTTCGCCTCCGCCCTTGCACGGCAAGGCGTGGATTGCATCGACGCGCCGATGTCGGGTGGCCCGGTGCGCGCCCGCGACGGCACGATGAGCTTGATGGTGGCTTGCGCGCAGCCGGTGTTCGAGCGCTGGCAGGGCCTGCTGAATGCCTTGTCCTCGCGGCTCTTTCGCGTCGGCTCGACACCCGGCGACGGCGCACGCACCAAGCTGGTCAACAACATGCTGGCTGCCGTCAACCTGGCCGGTGCCGCCGAAGCGCTGGCTCTGGCCCAGCGCCTGGGCCTGGACCCCGCCGCCACGCTGGCGGTGATCGAACAGTCCAGCGGGCAAAGCTGGATCGGCAGCGACCGGTTGCGCCGTGCACTGGCGGAAGCCCCGGCCGTGCAGGCCCACATCGCCTTGCTGGCCAAGGACTCGGCATTGGCGCTGGATGTCGCCCGCGAGGCCGGTTTCGCGCCGCGACTGGGTCAGGCCGCCGCAGCCTGCTTTGCCGCCGCCGTGGCGCAGGGGATGGCGCAGGACGATGACTCGGCGCTGTGGCGCTGGTTGGCCGATACGGCGCGAACGGCGGATTGACGCACCTCAGCGCTACGGCGATCGACCGCGCGGGGCAGGCAGCGCCAGCGGTACCGGGCGCACCGGAAAGCGCACCGTGACCAGCGTGCCAGGCCCATTGCCATTTCCGCTACCACCTGCGCTGGCGCCGCCGGCCGAGCGCGGCCGCGCCTCGCCCACCGAGATCGTGGCACCGTGCTGGCGCGCCACCTCGCGCACGATGGCCAGGCCCAGCCCGCTGCCGTCGATCAAGGTGTCGGCCGATCGGTAGAAGGGCTGGAAGACCAGTTCGCGCTCATGCTCGGCGATGCCCGGCCCGGTGTCTTCGACCTGCAGCACCACCACCTGGCCAAAGGGATCGACGACCACGCGCGCGGTCACCGTGCCGCGCGCAGGGGTGTACTGCAACCCGTTGTCCACCAGGTTGCGCACCATCTCGCGCAGCAGCACCGGGTGGCCGTGCAGTCGCGCTCCGGCGCCGGCGTCGGGGCCCTCGTAGCCCAGATCGATGTGGCGGTCCATGGCGCGGGGCACGAAGTCGCGCACGGTGTCCATGACGATGTCCACCAGGTTCAGGTCCTGGTGGCGCAGCGCCTGCTCGCGGTCCTCGGCGCGTGCCATGGCCAGCAACTGGTTGACCATGTGCGCGGCGCGCTGGCTCGACCAGGCAATCTGCTGCAACGAACGTTTCAACGAGCTGGCATCGGTGGCGCCGGCGTCGATCTCGCGCGCCGCCAGCTCGGCCTGCATGCGCAGGCCGGCCAGCGGGGTCTTCAACTGATGCGCGGCGTCGGCCAGGAACTGTTTTTGCACGCTCATCGACTGGTCCAGCCGCGCCAGCAGCTCGTTGATGGCGCGCACCAGCGGGACCACCTCGTCGGGCACGGCACGCTCGTCGAGCGGGCTCAGATCGGTGCTGTCGCGCTTGCGAATGCGCTGCTGCAGCTTGCCCAGCGGCTTGATGCCGCGCCACAACGCAAACCACACCAGCACCACCGCCAGCGGCAGGATCACGAACTGCGGCAGGATCACGCCCTTGATGATTTCGTTGGCCAGTCGCGAGCGTTTCTCCAGCGACTCGGCTACCTGCACCAGCGCGGCCACTTCGCCCGGCGAGCCAGGCAGCGGCTGCCACAGGTAGGCCACGCGCACGGCTTCGTCGCGCATCGTCTCGTCGCGAAATCGCAGCTCGCTGCTCGGCGCCTGGTCGGCGTCAGGCAGCGGCAAGGCGACGTCACCGGACACGAACTCGCCGCGTGCGCCCAGCACCTGGTAGTACACATGCTCGGCTTCATTGGCGCGTAACAGCTCCGTGGCCGCCATCGGCGACTGCAAGCCCACCGAAGGCGGCGCCGACGCCGCGGCGGGTTCGATGCTGAGCTGGCGCGCGATGGCACGGGCCGACTGGCCGAGCTCGCGGTCGTACGGGCGGTCGGCAATGTTCTGCGCCACTAGGTAGGTCAGGAACACGCTCATGGGCCACAGCAACAACAGCGGTGCGAGCATCCAGTCGAGGATTTCGGTGAACAGTGAATGCTGCTGGCTGGGCGTGTCGCTGTCGGCGCTGTCGGTCGGCGCCGCGGGCGCAGGCTTCGTCAGCCGCGCCGGGGCGGGCAAGCCGATGTGCGGCGCACGGCGACGCGGCAGGTTCATGGGACGAAATCCTCGCGGCGCATTGCGCTGCGCTCGCCCTCGGACAGCCGTGCTGGGCTCAAGCGGAAATCTTCTCCAGGCAATAGCCCAGGCCACGCACGGTGGCGATGCGGATCGGCCCTTGCTCGATCTTCTTGCGCAAGCGGTGGATGTAGACCTCGATCGCGTTGTTGCTGACCTCCTCGCCCCACTCGCAAAGCCGTTCGACGAGTTGGTCCTTGCTGACCAGGCGGCCGGCGCGCTGCAGCAGTACTTCCAGCAACGACAACTCGCGCGCGGATAGCTCGATCATCGTGTCGTCGATGTAGGCCACCCGGCCGGTGGCGTCGAAGCTCAGCGGTCCGTGCCGGATGACCGTGGCGGCGCTGCCCAGGCCGCGCCGCGTGAGCGCGCGCACACGCGCTTCCAGCTCCTGCAGCGCAAACGGCTTGGCCATGTAATCGTCGGCTCCGAGATCGAGCCCCTTGACACGATGCTCCACGCTGTCGGCCGCTGTGAGGATCAGCACCGGCACCGACGAGCCGCGCGCGCGCAGCTTGCGCAACACGTCCAGGCCGTGCATCTTGGGCAACCCAAGGTCGAGAATGACGCAGTCGAAGCCGTGATCGGCCAGCGCCGCGTCGGCCTCGTTGCCGCAGCCGACATGGTCGGCCGCGTAGCCCGCGGCGCGCAGCGAGCGCAACAGGCCGTCGGCGAGCACCTGGTCGTCCTCGGCGATCAGAATGCGCATTCACGACTCCTCGAAAGTGGCCGCGCGACGCCGCTGCGCATCAGTTCAAGCACGGGACACCCCTAAAAAGACACTGTACAAACATCCAGCTTCTGCCATAATTGTGGCATTCAAGGAGAACGCTGATGGACGCACCCGTGAAGGCATTGAACACCGAAAAGGCCAAGGCGTTGCAGGCCGCGCTGGCGCAGATCGAGAAACAGTTCGGCAAGGGCTCGATCATGCGCCTGGGCGACGGCGAAGTCATCGCCGATATCCAGGTGGTCTCCACCGGCTCACTGGGCCTGGACATCGCGCTGGGTGTCGGGGGCCTGCCGCGCGGGCGCGTGATCGAGATCTACGGTCCGGAATCGTCGGGCAAGACCACGCTCACGCTGCAGGTCATTGCCGAGATGCAGAAACTCGCCGGTGTGTGCGCCTTCATCGACGCCGAGCACGCGCTGGACACGCAGTACGCGCAAAAGCTCGGCGTCAACCTGCAAGAGCTTCTCATCAGCCAGCCCGACACGGGTGAGCAGGCGCTGGAAATCGTCGATGCACTGGTGCGCTCCGGTTCGGTCGATCTGATCGTCATCGACTCGGTGGCCGCGCTCACGCCCAAGGCCGAGCTCGAAGGCGAGATGGGCGATTCCCTGCCGGGCCTGCAGGCGCGGCTGATGAGCCAGGCACTGCGCAAGCTCACCGCCACCATCAACAAGACCAACACCACCGTCATCTTCATCAACCAGATCCGCATGAAGATCGGCGTCATGTTCGGCAGCCCCGAAACCACCACCGGCGGCAACGCGCTCAAGTTCTATGCCTCGGTGCGACTGGACATCCGGCGCATCGGCAGCATCAAGAAGGGCGACGAGGTCATTGGCAGCGAGACCAAGGTCAAGATCGTCAAGAACAAGGTCGCACCGCCGTTCAAGACGGCCGAGTTCGACATCCTCTATGGCGAGGGCATCAGCCGCGAAGGCGAGATCATCGACATGGGCGTCGAGGCGCGCATCCTCGACAAGGCCGGCTCCTGGTACGCCTACAACGGGGAGAAGATCGGTCAGGGCAAGGACAACGCGCGCGAATTCCTGCGCGAGAACCGCGACATGGCCGTCGAGATCGAGAACAAGGTGCGCGAGGCCATGGGCGTTCCGCTGGTGGCCGTGGAAAAGTCGGCTGACTGATCTACGCGGCCGGCTTGCCGATTTGCGGTCGGATCACCGACCACCTGAACCCGCACGGGTAGCTCGATGAAGCGCCCGCCGCTCAGCCTGCAGGCGCGAGCGCTGGCTTGGCTGGCGCAACGCGAACAGAGCCGCAGCGAACTGCGGCGCAAGTTGCTGCGCGTGGCGCGCTTGCAGATTGCTCAGGCGGACACCGCCGGCACCGGCAACGCGTTGGAAGATGAACCCGCAGAACAGGTCGAACAGTTGCTCGACGCGCTGCAAGCCAAGGGCCTGCTGTGCGAAGAGCGATTCGTTGAAAGCCGTGTGCGTGTGCGTGCGCCGGGCCTGGGCACTCGGCGCATCCAGATGGAACTGGCCCAGCACGGCCTGAAACTCGCGCCGCAGCCGCTGCAACAGTTGCGCGAAAGCGAGTTGCAGCGCGCCACGCAGCTCTGGGCGCGAAAGTTCGGCGCTGCGGCCCAGGATGCCAAGGCGCGGGCCCGGCAGATGCGCTTCCTGGCCCGTCGCGGCTTCTCTGGCGAGGTCATACGCCGTGTGGTGCCGGCATCGGAACAGCTGCCGCTCGACGACGTCGACAGCCGAATGAAGTCGCTCGCTGAAACGCGCCACCGAACGATCCACTGAGGCGCCGACCGGCACCGGCTGGCAGCGCTTGCCGCCGCAGGCTGCGTGCTAAAGTCCGCGCGCCTTCAACCCGGGCGCACCGCAGCAGCGGCGCCCATGCCAACGCCGGATTCGGCCACCCCACTGCGCGAGCCCAGCCATGAAGATTCACGAATACCAAGGCAAGGAAATCCTCGGCAAGTTCGGCGTGCCGGTACCGCGCGGCTACCCGGCTTTCACCGTGCTGGAGGCCACCGAAGCGGCGCAGAAGTTCGGCGGCTCGGTCTGGGTGGTGAAGGCGCAGATCCATGCCGGCGGGCGTGGCAAGGGCGGCGGCGTCAAGCTCGCGCGCTCGCTGGATGAAGTCAAGCAGCTCGCCGGGCAGATCCTGGGCATGCAGCTGAAGACGCACCAGACCGGACCCGCTGGCCAGAAGGTTCGCCGCCTGCTCATCGAAGAAGGCGCCGATATCCAACACGAGTACTACGTGGCCGCGCTCACCGACCGGGCGACACAGAGCGTGGCCCTGATGGGCAGCAGCGAAGGCGGCATGGACATCGAGGCCGTGGCGCACGCCACGCCGGAGAAGATCATCAAGATCTTCGTCGATCCGTTGCTCGGGCTGACCGACGCCCAGGCACAGCAACTGGCCGCCGGCATCGGCATTCCCGCAGCCAGCCAGGCAAAGGCGGTTGCGGTGCTTCAGCGCCTGTACACCTGCTACATGGATACGGACGCCAGCCTGGCCGAGATCAACCCGCTGATCCTGGAAGGCAACGGAAACATCAAGGCACTGGACGCCAAGTTCAATTTCGACAGCAACGCGCTGTACAGACACCCCGAGATCGTCGCCTGCCGCGATCTGGACGAAGAGGACCCAGCCGAGATCGAAGCCAGCAAGTTCGACCTGAGCTATATCAGCCTGGACGGCAACATCGGCTGCCTGGTCAACGGCGCCGGCCTGGCGATGGCGACGATGGACACCATCAAGCTGTTCGGCGGCGAGCCGGCGAACTTCCTCGACGTCGGCGGCGGCGCCACGGCCGAGAAGGTGACCGAGGCCTTCAAGATCATGCTCGGCAACAAGAACGTGAAGGGCATCCTGGTCAACATCTTCGGCGGCATCATGCGCTGCGACACCATCGCCGAAGGCGTCATCGCCGCCTGCAAGGCGGTCAACCTGACGGTGCCGCTGGTGGTTCGCATGAAGGGCACGAACGAGGAAATCGGCAAGAAGCTGCTGGCCGAAAGCGGCCTGCCCATCATCAGTGCCGACACCATGGCCGATGCGGCCACGGCGATCGTCGCCGCCGTGAAGTAGGCCCGGAGCAACGACATGAGCATTCTGATCAACAAGGACACCCGGGTCATCACCCAGGGAATCACCGGCAAGACCGGGCAGTTCCACACGCGCGGCTGTCGCGACTACGCCAACGGCAGGAACTGCTTCGTCGCGGGTGTCAATCCGAAGAAGGCCGGCGAGGATTTCGAGGGTATCCCCATCTTCGCCAGCGTCAAGGACGCGAAGTCGAACACCGGCGCCACGGTCAGCGTGATCTACGTGCCACCGCCCGGCGCCGCCGCCGCCATCTGGGAAGCCGTCGAAGCCGACCTGGACCTGGTGGTGTGCATCACCGAAGGCATTCCGGTGAAGGACATGCTGCTGGTGCGCAACCGCATGCTGGCCAAGGAGGCGGCGGGCGGCAAGAAGACGCTGCTGCTCGGCCCCAACTGCCCCGGCTTGATCACGCCCGAGGAAATCAAGATCGGCATCATGCCCGGGCACATCCATCGCAAGGGCCGCATCGGCGTGGTCAGTCGCTCGGGCACGCTGACCTACGAGGCGGTGGCCCAGGTCACCGAACTCGGACTCGGGCAAAGCTCGGCGGTGGGCATTGGCGGCGACCCGATCAACGGCCTGAAGCACATCGACATCATGCGTCTGTTCAACGACGATCCCGATACCGACGCGGTGATCATGATCGGCGAGATCGGCGGGCCCGATGAAGCCGAAGCGGCGCGCTGGTGCAAGGCGAACATGAAAAAGCCCATCGTCGGTTTCATTGCCGGCGTCACCGCGCCGGCCGGCAAGCGCATGGGCCATGCCGGTGCACTGATCTCCGGCGGCGCCGACACGGCCGAGGCCAAGCTCGCGGTGATGGAGGAGTGCGGATTCACGGTGACGCGCAACCCGTCCGAGATGGCGAAACTGCTGAAAAGGGCCATCGGCACCTGAAGTCGACGCGGCCAGTGCTGCGGCTCTGCCGTCAGCCGCCCGGCGGAGGCTAATTCGGCGCGGCGAATCCGTAGGACTACTCACCAGAGCGTCCGCGCCGCGCATCTACACTCGCCCAAAACCCCGCACATCTGCCGGCCGCATCGGCCACCCCAACAGAGGAAGCCTGCCATGGAGCAGTTCATGACGACCGATTTCTGGCTTGCCGTGGGCCAGATCATCATGATCGACATCGTGCTTGGCGGCGACAACGCGGTGGTCATCGCACTGGCCTGCCGAAAGCTGCCACCCAAGCAGCGCACGCAGGGCATCCTGTGGGGCACGGCCGGCGCGATCATCCTGCGCGTCATCCTGATCTTCTTTGCGCTGACGCTGCTGGCGATTCCGTATCTGAAGATCGTCGGCGCAGTGCTGCTGCTGTGGATCGGCATCAAGCTGCTGTTGCCCGAGCACGAAGAGGCGCACGGCAACATCCAGGCCAGCGACAAGCTGTGGGCGGCGGTGAAGACGGTCATCGTCGCCGACTTCGTGATGAGCCTGGACAACGTCATCGCCATCGCCGGCGCGGCCGAAGGCGCCGGCGGCGACCACAAGATGCCGTTGGTGATCTTCGGTCTGCTGGTGTCGATCCCGATCATCGTCTGGGGCAGCCAGCTGGTGATCAAGCTGATGGACCGCTACCCGATCATCATCACGCTCGGCGGCATGCTGCTCGGCTGGATTGCCGGCCAGATGGTGATCACCGACCCGGCGCTCAAGGGCTGGGCCGCGACGCAGAGCGACTCCCTGCAATATCTGCTGCCGGCGGCCGGCGCGCTGGGTGTGCTGATCGTCGGCAAGTGGCTCGCCGCGCGCAAGCGTGCCGCTCGCCAGCCCGCGGCGGCCACTGCCCAGGCCGCGGCAGTCCCGGGCAGGCTGCAGCGCATCCTGCTGGCCGTCGACGGCTCGGAAAGCGCGGAACACGCCGTCAACTATCTGCTGGCCGTGCGCCAGTCGATGCGCGAACCCGAAGCCATGGAACTGCACCTGATCAACGTGCAGCGCCCGGTCTCGGGCGATGTCTCCAGGTTCGTCGCCGGTGAAACCCTCAAGGACTACCACCTCGAACGGGCGGAGAAGGCGCTGGCGCCTGCGCGCGCGTTGCTGAGTGCCGCCGGGCAGACCTACAAGGAGCATCAACGCGTCGGCGATCCGGCGACGAGCATCGCCGAAGTGGCGCAGAGCGAGGGTTGCGACCTGGTCGTGATGGGCACGCGCGGCCTCGGCGGCCACACCGCCGGTTTGATCGGCTCGGTGGCACAAGGCACCGTGGCCAATTCGAGCGTGCCGGTGCTGCTGGTGAAGTAGGACTCGCCGCTGGCGCGGGCTGGCCGCGCCACTGGCGGGCCGCAGCCGTGCCAACTATGGCCGATGGCCGTGGCCGTGCCGGACGGGTCGCATGCTAAGGTTTGGCGTGCATGCTCCCCAGACCTTGAACGCGAAGCGAAGCGACCTGCCGGCGGCCCCGCGGGCTGGCGAGCGCGACGGGTTGAAACCCCTCGTCACGCACGGTCCCGCGCCCTACCGCCTGCTGCGCGAGATCGGCCGCGGCTCGACCGCGGTGGTTCACCTGGCATTCGATGACATCCATCAGCGCCATGTCGCGCTGAAGGTGCTGGCCTTGGGCCAGGATTTCAGCGGCGGCGATTTCGAGGAAGCACGTGCTCGCTTCCTTGGCGAAATGGACGCCGCGCGCCGGCTCTCGCACCCGGACATCGTCACGGTGCTTGCATGCGGCGAACACGACGGCAAGGTCTGGTTGGCCATGGAGCTGCTGCACGGCTGTGACCTGGTGCGCTACACCCGCGCGCCGCGTCTGCTGCCCGATGGCGTGGTGCTGGGCATCGTCGAACGCCTGGCCCGAGCGCTGGCGCACGCGCACGGGCTGGGCATCGTGCACCGCGACATCAAGCCCGGCAACGTGATGCTCGATCTGCCCTCCGGCCAGCTCAAGCTCACCGACTTCGGCATCGCCGGCCTGGCCGACATGAGCCGCACGCGCACCGGCATCGTGCTCGGCACGCCGCTGTACATGGCACCCGAACAGCTGGCCGGGGCCGCGGCAGATGCACGCAGCGATCTGTACTCGCTGGGCGTGCTGCTGTTTCACCTGCTTACCGGCCGGCTGCCACACGAGCATGCGTCGCTGGGCGAACTGCTGCGCCAGGTGGCGCGCGTGCCGGCACCGGATGTGCGCACGCTGCGCCCGGACCTGTCGCCGACGCTGGCTGCCGTGGTGGCGCGCGCGCTGCACAAACAACCATCGATGCGCCATGCCGATGCGGGCGAACTGGCCGACGCCCTGGCCGACGCATCGAAGGCGCTGCACGAACGCGAGATCGATATCGGCACGCACGTCGCTTTGGGGCTCGAAACCGGCCCGCAGCGCGCGATGATGCACGCTTGGCGGGCCGGGCCGATGCGGACTTCCGATGCACAATGAAAACCCCGCCGACACGGCGCAGCCCGCCTTTCGCGAGCCCATGACCTTCGAGTTCTTTGAAGCCCTTGACACCGGCCGCGCGCGCACCAACAACGAAGATTCGGTGAGCCTGGACGAGAGCGTGGCGCTGGCGGTGCTGGCCGACGGCATGGGCGGCTACAACGCCGGCGAGGTGGCCAGCAGCATGGCCACCTCCTTCATCCACACCGAGCTGGGCCGCTGGCTGCGCGAGGCCAGCGCCAACGCCACCGACACCGAAGTGCGCCGCGCGATGGACATCTGCGTGGACAACGCCAACCGCGCCATCTTCAATGCCGCCAATTCCAACCCGCAATACGCCGGCATGGGCACCACGCTGGTGGTGGCGGTGTTCCGCGAGATGCGCCTGCTGGTCGGGCATGTCGGTGATTCGCGTGCCTACCGGCTGCGCGCCGGGCGGCTGCAGCAGATCACACGCGACCATTCGTTGCTGCAGGAGCAGATCGACGCCGGCATGATCACCCCGGAGCAGGCGGCGTTCTCGGCCAACAAGAACCTGGTCACGCGCGCCGTCGGCGTCGAGGACACGGTGCTGCTGGAAACCCACCTGCACGAGGTGCAGCCGGGCGATGTGATCCTGATGTGCTCGGACGGCCTGTCCGACATGCTCGACGACGCCAGCATCGGCCAAGTGTTGCAGATGCACGAATCGCTGGCCGCCGCGGGCACGGCCCTCATCGAAGCGGCCAACGATGCGGGGGGAAAGGATAATATCTCGGTGATATTGGTGCGCGCGGCGGGTGGTGCACCATCGACAATGCGATCCTGGTGGCCCTTCCGCCGCTGACGGGCACCCCCGCAAGAATAAGGGCGTTCGGTTTTCGGCCAGATTGACGGGCGTCGACCGGGATACGCACAGACAAGAGGACAGGCATGGGCAAGCTGGTCGTTTCGCTCGACGGGGTGGTCATCAAGGAAGTCCAGATCACCAAGGACAAGACCACGCTCGGTCGGCGGCCCTACAACGACATGGTCATCGACAACCTGGCCGTCAGTGGCGAGCACGCGGTGCTGCAGATGGTGGGCAACGATGTCTTCATCGAAGACCTGAACAGCACCAACGGCACCTACATCAACGGCAAGGCCATCAAGAAGCAGCTGCTGGCGCACAACGACACGGTCGAGATCGGCAAGTACAAGATCAAGTACCTGACCGACGAGACCGGCGACTACGAGAAGACCGTGATCATGCGCCCCGGTGCGTCCGCTGCGCATGCCAATGCACCGGCCTTCAGCGCGTCGCAGCCGCCCAGCTCGGGTTTCGGTGGCCTGGGCTCGAATGCCGGCCAGCCCGCTTCGATCAAGGTGCTCAGCGGCGCGGCCTCCGGGCGCGAAGTCACCCTGACCAAGGTGGTCACCACCGTCGGCAAACCCGGCGTGCAGGTGGCGTCGATCACGCGGCGACCCTCGGGTTATGTGTTTGCGCACGTCGAAGGCAGCGTCAGGCCGGTGGTCAACGGCATGCCGCTGGCCGGCGAATCGGTGCCGCTGCACAACGGCGACGTGATCGAGCTCGCCGGCACGCAGATGCAGTTCATCCATCCGTAGCGACGGCGCGCAGCGCTTCTGCTGCGTTCGCGCGGCGTGGCGAAAATCACGCCCGGTGCGGAAGTCGTTGCAACCCCTCTGCCCGGACGTGGTTTTGGCGGCATCCGCGGCTTGCGCGCGGCGCCGGCTGGGCCCAACATCGCTGCACATTGCCATTGACTGCGGCAGCTTCGAGTCACCGACGACGCCTTCCGATCGACCCCGCGGCGACTGAGCGCACAGCGCATCCACACTCCGTCGCCGGACAGCCCACCACCTTCATGCAGATTCGCGTTCTGGGTTGTTCGGGATCGATTGCCGCCGGCAACCGGACCACCTCTTTCCTGCTCGACGACGACGTGCTCATCGATGCCGGCACCGGCGTGGGCGACCTCAGGCTCGACGAGCTGATGCGCGTCGACCACATCTTCATCAGCCACTCGCATCTGGACCACGTGCTGGCCATCGGCTTGCTGGCCGACAGCGTGGCGCGACGGCGCGGCGCGATGAAGCGCCCGCCGATCGGCGTGCATGCGTTGCCGGCGACCATCGATGCCTTGCGCGCGCACATCTTCAATGGCGTCATCTGGCCCGACTTCTCGCGCTTGCCCAACGCGCTGAACCCGGTGCTGCGCTTCGTGCCTATCGAGGTGGGTCAGGTGCTTGAGTTCAATGGCCGCAGCATCGAGGTGCTGCCGGCCGCGCACACCGTGCCGGCAGTCGGCTTTGCGCTGCACGACATCCGCTCACCCGAACACGGCGCGTGGGTCTTCAGCGGCGATACCGGACCCAACCCCGCGCTGTGGGCGCGCCTGGCGCAAATGCGCGTGCACACGCTGGTCATCGAAACCGCGTTCGGCGACGAGGACATCGAGCTCGCCCGCATCAGCCGGCACCTGAGCCCGGCGCTGCTGCGCGGTGAACTGGCGCAGCTTGAGCAGGCGGCGGATGTCTACATCACGCACATCAAGCCGGGCGAAATGGACCTGGTGATGTCCGAAATCGGCGGGCTGGACACGCCGCACCGAATCCGGCATCTGGCTGCTGGGCAGGTGATGCATCTTTCGTGAGGGTCTGGGCACGGATCGTCATTGCGATCCTCGTCCTATGCGTATCCCGGAGACAGTGACCATTCCTGTCAACAAGGGCCTGGAGGCGCTCGGCATTCGTAACCAAGCTGACACTCCTTGTCGACAAACGTGGAGAAGCCCACACTTTTCGAGCATGAAGGTGGCCAGGAAGGGCTGGCACGAGCCCTGCGTTCAAGGGGATGTCTCTCGTCCCAACCCGCAAGGAGTTTTTCCATGAAATCTATGAAGCGTATCCAGAAGGGCTTTACCCTCATCGAACTGATGATCGTCGTGGCGATCATCGGCATCTTGGCCGCAGTGGCGCTGCCGGCGTATCAGGACTACACAGTCCGAGCGCGCGTTTCGGAAGCCGTGACCCTGGCGTCCGGAGCGAAGGCGACGGTCGCGGAGAACATTGCGAATGAAGGTGCTGTCAACGCGAATTCCTGCCGCGGCGTGGATGGCGTCAATGCAACGACGAATGTCACATCAATGGCCTGCGCCAATGGCACTCTGACGGTCATCACTACGGCCCGGGCCGGGGCGGTGACGATGACTTTGGCCCCGACGCTGACCAGTCTTGGGCAAATTACTTGGGTTTGCACGCGGACCGCTGGCAACAACAAGCATGTGCCCGCCGAGTGCCGTGCCTAGTCGTATGCAGGAGGGACGACCACGGCAGTTCATGCCTGGTCTTCCGAGAAAGCGGCCTTCGGGCCGCTTTTTTTTCCCCACCGGGCGCAGCGGCTCACGCCCAGGGGCCGAGATCGTCTTGTTCGTTCTGTCCAGTACATTCTGGTACGTCCATCTGAGTGACCCTGGCCGAACAAGGCCGTCGGCACACCACCAAGAACGAAGCCGTTGCATGAATGTTCGCGAGGATTCAGCTGACCCAGCACGGGCGGCCACGGATGCGGCAGTAGGCAAGCGTCCAGACGCTCGCATTTCGGCGGCAGACGTGGTGAGAACCTATGACCGCTATGCGGACTTCTACGACCGCTTGTTCGGCGCCGTTCTGGAGCCAGGACGGCGGGCGATGTGCAGTGCGGTCAGCGAACTGAACCCGAGCTCAATACTGGAGGTCGGGGTCGGCACGGGTCTGACGCTTGCCGGCTATCCGCAGCAAGCGATCGTCACGGGCATCGATTTGTCGCCGCACATGCTCGGGCACGCGCAGAACCGCGCCAATCGGTTGAGCGGCCGGGACATTTCACTGCGCGTCATGGACGCCGAGGCGATGGAGTTCGACGACGACAGCTTCGACTGTGTGGCGATTCCCTACGTTCTCTCGGTGACGCCAAGGCCGGCACGCCTGGTGGCCGAGGTGCGACGGGTTTGCCGGCCCGGCGGCAGCATCGTGCTGGTGAATCATTTCAGCGGCAACCGGACTTGGTGGTTGCTCGAGACCTTGGCGCGGCCGCTCGCGGCACGCTTGGGCTTCCGCTCGGATTTCGACTACGACCGGCATGTTCTGGCTCATGACTGGACCGTGGTTTCGCAAGAATCGGTGAACCTGCTCGGCCTGTCGAAGCTGTTGGTCATCCGAAATGACTGAGCAGTTGCGCGAAGGCTTGTGGCGATTTACCGCCGAATGTTTAGCCTGGGCACTGCTGGTCGGTGTGTTCCTGGGGCTGTACGTGCAGCACTTCGCAGCCGCAAACTCGGCGGTCCTGCCACACCTGAAGCTGGTCGGGACGGGCGTTGTTGCGCTGTGGTCGCTGCGGCTGGCAGTGTGGCTGTGGCTACCCGGGCGCCTGGGAGGGGTCGTTACCGCGACGCTACTGGGTCTGACGTTTATCCTGCTTGCGGCGTATTACGCGCTTGTGCTCACCGGGTTGCATTCTTGGGGGCGGGTGGTGTCGTGGAGGTTGATCTCGACTTACGCCGCCCAGTGGCAAGGGCTGTCATCGTCCGTTGGCGTGGCACCTGCATTGACCGCCGCGATTGCGCTGTCGATCATTGCGGCGGTTTGCGTTGCGGCTTATTTGTTGACGCGACGCGACTGGTTGCTTGGCACTGCGGTGCACGGCTCGCGGCCCGTCAACCGCGCGCTGGTAGTCGCTGGCCCGCTACTTCTGGCGCTCGGGTCCTATCAGTTCGTGGCGGCGTCTGCCGTGGATACACAAGAGCCACTGAGTCTTACGCTCCATCCTGAGCTGGATAACGCGAAGCAACAGAGCCACGGAGCGCGAGGCACGGAGCTTCAGCGCGCGGCTGCCCAGGCCGATCGCGATGCGTATGAGCCGAGTCCGAATCCAAGGCAGCGCAATGTCGTGCTGGTGGTGGGCGATGCACTGCGCGCCGATCGCCTCGGCGTTTACGGATATGGCCGACAGACGACGCCGTTTCTTCAGACTCTGGCCGGGCAGGGGCGCCTGCAGAAGGTGGCACGCATGAGTGCAAGCTGTGCAGAGTCGACCTGCGGGCTGTTGGCGATTGCGCGGTCAAAGTATGTTCATGAGCTCAGCGAGAACGACTTTAGCCTGCACGAGGTTCTGCGACGTCATGGTTGGGCGGTGCACTTGGTCCTTGGGGGCGACCACACGAACTTCTATGGACTGCGCGCGGCGTACGGCGAGGCCGACTCCTATGTAGACGGCTCGATGACGCCTGGCTTCTACATGAACGATGACGACTTGGTGCTCGACCAGCTCACGCGGTTACCAACCTGGGATGGCAGGCCGCAGATGTTCCACCTGCACTTGATGTCCTCGCACCCACTGGGTGTACGGCACGATGCGGCGGCGCGATTCCTCCCCGCGCTGCCCTACGTTGCAGTTGGGCGTAGCTTGAGCGTCGGACCGCTGGATGCGAGGAATAAGGCGGCTAACCACTATGACAACGGCGTGCTGCAGGTCGACATGGTTCTTCAGCAAGCTCTCGCGGTGTTGGAGCGCAAGGGTTACTTGAAGGACGCAGTGATTGTGCTCACAGGAGACCACGGTGAGATGCTGGGCGAGCATGGTGAATTCGGACATTCCAGAGGCGTACACGAACCGGCACTCCAGGTGCCCTTCGTGATGCTGCATTTCGGGAACGGACCCGAGCAGCGGTTGCGCGAGAGTGTTGTCGCGGCGCAGGTCGACGTTGCCCCAACGATCCTGGCCGAACTGGGAATGCCTCAGCCGCGCTCCTGGAGTGGCATGCCATTGCAGGTCCCGGCACCGCGGAACTGGATCCACTTCCGACAAGGGCAGCAAGTGGGTCTATACGACGTTAGCCAGGCGAACAGGGTCTTGAAGTACGTGCGCCACCTGGGTCACGGCAGCGAGACCGTGTTCGAAGTGAGCGCGGATGCTGGCGAGCGCGACAACCTGATATCGACCATTCCGATGGCCCAACGCCGAGAATGGCAGAGCGCGCTGCTGCCGGCCGTGGCTGCTGTCGGCGATTGACGTTTCCTGTTGTGGGCGAATGGTCCTGCGGACGAATGCCGCCACGCGGCGCGGAAGACGACTATCCACAGGCGGCTTGCAGGCGGAAACGGGCTGAGTTGACCGGTTGGGACGGCGCCGAAATGCCTGCCTTCGCAGGGTAACGGCGCCGAGGTAGCGCTCGCTGTCAACGGTGCTGATGAACGGCCGAATGCTTCGGCGCACATGCCCTGATACGATCATGGGGCGTTCACGCAGCACGGCGCCAGGTGGCGCGAGGCACGCGGTGCGTGTACCGATGTCAGCGGCCTCGCGACCTCCCATGACCCATCAACGGCTGCTACTGGCTGTCGCGCTGGCTGCGGCTTGCGGCCCGTCGCTGCTGGCCTACAACGTTTCGCCTTCGCCGACCTTCCTGAACCAGTTCATGGCGCTGGCGCTATGGGGTGCGTTTGTCGCCGCCGCCGCACTTTGCACCACGCCCGCCCAGCAGCTGCAGCGCGCGGTGCGCGATGCGGCACTCCCGCTCGCCGCGATCGGACTGCTGCTGCTGTCGGTGCTGTGGTCGTGGGGCCCAGGCGGCCTTCCGTCCGGGCTGGCGCTGTCGGCCAGCGGGCTGCTTGTGGCCACGGCATGCCTGTTGCTGAGCGGCGCGGCGGTGCGCGCCAGCGAGCACGCGGTCGCCGTGTTTGTGCTGTTCTGCCTCGGCTGGGTGGTGGCCGGCGTGCTGAACGCTGGCATCGGCGTGCTGCAAGTCTTCTTTCCCGATGCACCCGATGGTGACTGGATCGCGCGCTCTGGCCTGGCCGGTCGCGCGGTGGGCAACCTGCGCCAGCCTAACCACTTGAGCAGCCTGCTGCTGTGGTCGGCCATCGCCATCGTGCCGCTGCTGGAGCTGGGCCGCCTGCGGCGTGGCTTGGGCTGGGCGCTGTTTGTCTTGATGAGCTGCGCGGTGGTGTTGACGGCCTCGCGCACCGGCGTGCTCGGCATCGGCGTGCTGGCACTGTGGGGCCTGCTCGATCGGCGCCTCTCGCGTGCCACACGCACACTGCTGCTGCTGTCGCCGCTGATGTATGCGCTGGCCTGGCTGGGCCTGGCCGCGTGGGCGGACGCCAGCCGCCATGCCTTTGGAGGCGAGTCGCGGCTGGCAGAGGCGGACTTGTCGGGCTCGCGCTTCGGCATCTGGTCGAACACGCTGGAGATGATTCGCCAGCAACCGTGGGCGGGCGTCGGCTTCGGGGAGTTCAACCTGGCCTGGTCGCTGACGCCCTTTCCGGGGCGGCCGGTGGCGTTCTTCGATCACACGCACAACCTGCCGCTGCAACTGGCGGTGGAGCTGGGCCTGCCGTTGGCCGCTGCGGTGCTGGCCTTGCTGGCAGTGGCGCTGTGGCGCGTCTGGCGCCTGAGTGGCGTGAGCGACGATGCAGTATCCGTCACCGCCCGCAGCGCCTGGGTCATGCTGTTGTTGATGGCGCTGCACAGTCAGTTGGAGTACCCGCTGTGGTATGCCTACTTCCTGCTGCCGACGGCGTGGTTGTTTGGTTATGGCCTGGGAGTGCCGGCGTCATCGGCCCAAGTGGTGCCCGTGGCGCGTGGCATGGGCACTGCGACACGTCCGCTGTTTGTGGGAGGTCTGCTGCTGGTGCTGGGCAGCGCGCTGGCGCTGGTGGACTACGTGCGTGTGGCGGCGATCTTCATGCCGCCGCAGGACGGCACGCCCTTGGCCGAACGCATCGCCGCAGGGCGGCGCACCTGGCTGTTTGCGCACCATGCCGACTATGCGGCAGTCACCACCGACGACGATCCTTCCACGGCCAGCCCGGCCTTCAAGGAGGCGCCGCACTACCTGATGGACACGCGCCTGACGATCGCCTGGGCCAAGGCGCTGGCGCGCGCGGGTGAGCTGGACAAGGCGCGTCATCTGGCACAACGGCTGCGGGAGTTTCGCAATCCCCTGGCCGATGAGTTCTTCGAGGTCTGCGACGAGCCGCCCACGCAGGCACCGCGGCCCTTCCAGTGCGAAGCACCGGCCCGCGTGCCGGAATGGCGTGAATTCTTGAGATGAGCGCTGGCAGGCCGCCGGGCGGGCAGCGAAGTGGCGGCGATGCCTACGCCGCCGCGACCCATTCGCCCGACTTGCCGCCGCTCTTGTGCAGCAGGCGGATGTCGCCCATGACCATGCCGCGGTCGACCGCCTTGCACATGTCGTACACGGTCAACAAACCCACCTGCACCGCGGTCAGCGCTTCCATCTCCACGCCAGTGGGTCCCAGGGTCTCCACCTGCGCCGTGCAGCGCAGCAGCGAGGCGGCCGCATCCAGCTCGAAATCCACCGCCACGCGCGTGATCGGCAGCGGGTGGCACAGCGGCACCAGCTCCGATGTGCGCTTGGCGCCTTGAATGGCGGCGATGCGCGCCACACCGATCACATCGCCCTTCTTTGCGCTGCCCGATGCAATCAGCGCCAGCGTCGCCGGCAGCATGCGGATCACGCCACTGGCGCGGGCGACACGGTGCGTGGACGGCTTGGCGGAGACATCCACCATGTGCGCCTGGCCTTGCGTGTCGAAATGCGTCAGTGGGGAACTCATTGCGGATAGGGCATCAAACACATGGCAGACACATGACGGTGTCATCATAGCGGCGGCGGTCTGGCTGCCAGGGGCCGCCGCCTCACATCCCCAACGAAGCAGCGCTTGAAGCGAACTCTCCTCTCGGTGCGCATGCGCGCCGCATTCCTGGCCGCCACCCTGTGCGCCGGCCTGCCTGCGCAGACGGCCCTGGCCCAGGTGCGGCTGCCGGCATTGGGTGAAACCGCGGCCGAGGACTTCAGCCTCGGCACCGAGCGCAACCTGGGCGACCAGATCATGCGCGAGATCCGCCGCGACCCGGACTACCTGGACGACCCACCGTTGCTGGAGTACCTGCAGGGTGTCTGGAAGCCGCTGATCGAAGCGGCGCGCCAGCGCGGCGAGATCACGCCGGAAAGCGCGCAGCAGCTGGCGTTCGAGGTCTTCCTGGTGCGCGACCGCAGCGTCAACGCCTTTGCACTGCCCGGCGGTTTTGTCGGCGTGCACCTCGGGTTGATTGCCATCACCGCGTCGAGCGATGAACTCGCCGCGGTGCTGGCGCACGAGCTGTCGCACGTCACGCAGCGGCACATCGCACGCGGCATCGTCAACACGCAGCGCACCACGCTGCTCAGCCTGGCCGGGCTGATCCTGGGCGTGCTGGCGGCCAGCAAGGCCGGCAACGCCGATGCCACGCAGGCGGCAGTGGTCGGCGCGCAGGCCGCCGCCGTGCAGGGCCAGCTGAACTACTCGCGCGACATGGAGCGTGAGGCCGATCGTGTCGGCTTCGGCGTGCTCACCGATGCCGGCTACGCACCGTCGGGCATGGCCGGCATGTTCGAGAAGCTGGAAGCCGCCAACCGCATGAACGACAACGGCGCCTTCCCCTACCTGCGCAGCCACCCGTTGACGGTGGAGCGCATCAGCGAAGCGCGCGCGCGACTCGCCTTGGCAGGCGGTGCGGCGCCGGCCGACGCACTGGAGCATGCGCTTATGGGTGCACGCGCGCGTGTGCTGATGGATGCCGGCGCCGATGGCCTGCGCCGGCAGCAGCAGCGCCTGGCCGGTGCGATGTCGCCGGGCGCCGTGCCGATGCCTTTGAACGACCGGCTCGCCGCGCTGTATGCCGGCGCGCTGGCCGCGCTGCTGCTGCGCGACAACGCCGCCAGCCAGGCCGCGGTGACCAAGGCGCAGGAGCTGCTGCGCGGCAAGGTTCCGCCGGCGAGCGCGGCCGAGCGCGAGTTCAAGATGTTGCAGGTGCAGATCTCGCTGCAACGCAGCGACGCGGCGGCCGCGTTGGCGTTGCTGGATTCGCCCGCGCTGCAACCCGTCTCGCGCTCGGGCATGTTGTTGCGAACGCAGTCGGCGTTGATGATGTGGAATGCGCCGGCCGCGGCTGCCGGGCAGTCGAGCTGCCCGCGGCCGGGCCAGGCGCAGCCATTGCCGGGGGCAGCTCAGGCGGCGGCTTCGGCACCGCGCGACGTATCTTGCGACGCCACGGTGGCGGCCTACAAGGAGCTGCGCGCCAGCACCGAGGCTTTGCAGAGCTGGGTTTCGCTTCACCCGAGCGACCCGCTCGCCTGGGGCGCGCTGGCACAGGCCGAAGAGGCCGCAGGCCAGCGCCTGCGCGCCATGCGTGCGCAGGCCGAAGCGCGTGCCGCACTGGGCGACATCTCCGGCGCCATCGACCGCCTGCGCGCCGCGCAGACCCTGGTTCGCAGCGGCGCCGCCAACGACTTCATCGAGGCCTCGGTCATCGATTCGCGCCTGCGCCAGCTTGAAACCATGCGCCGGCAGATTGCTGCCGACATGCGCGGCAAGTAGGTCGCGCCCAGGTTCCGACGGCCGGCTGACCGCGGTGGTGGCAGGCAGAATGGCGGCTCCTGCCGCGAAAGCCAAACGCCATGTCAGAAGCTCCACCCGGAGCGCGAAGCCCTGTTTGAAAGCCGCCTGCATTCGCTGCCGCTGCTGGCGCGCGGCAAGGTGCGCGACAACTACGCCGTGGGCAATGACCGTCTTCTGATGCTGGCCAGCGACCGCATCTCGGCCTTCGACGTGGTCATGGGCCAGCCCATTCCCGGCAAGGGCCGGTTGCTCACGCAGATGGCCTTGTTCTGGTTTGCGCGTCTGGCCCATGTGGTGCCCAACCATCTGAGCGGTGAAGACCCGGCCAGCGTGGTGGCCGCCGACGAGCGCGCGTGGGTGGCCGGCCGCGCGATGCTGGTCAAGCGGCTCAAGCCGCTGCCGGTGGAGGCCGTGGTGCGCGGCTATCTGGCCGGCTCGGGCTGGGCCGAGTACCAGCGCAGCGGCTCGGTGTGCGGCGTGCCGCTGCCGCCGGGCCTGGTCAACGCGTCGCGGCTGAGCGAGCCGATCTTCACGCCCGCCACCAAGGCCGAAGCCGGCGCGCACGACGAGAACATCGACTTCGAGCAGATGCGGCAACTCGTCGGTGCCGAGCTTGCGGGCCGCGTGCGCGAGCTGTCCTTGCGCCTGTACCGCGAGGCGGCAGCGTTCGCGCTGGCCAAGGGCATCATCATCGCCGACACGAAGTTCGAGTTCGGGCTGGACGAGGCGGGCACGCTGACGCTGATGGACGAGATCCTCACGCCCGACTCCTCGCGCTTCTGGCCGCGCGAGGGCTGGCGCGAGGGCGCCAACCCGCCCAGCTTCGACAAGCAGTTCCTGCGCGATTGGCTCGAGGCGGCGCAAGTCGATGGGCGTGCCTGGAACAAGAAGGCGCCCGCGCCCGCGCTGCCGCCGCAGGTGGTGCAGGAGACCGCCGCGCGCTATGCCGAGGCGCTGCGCATCCTGACGGCTTGACATCCTGAGCCATGGCCTCGCGACTGCTCACCCAACTGGCCGAGCGCATCGCCGCCACGCGCGACCCGGTCGAGGCGGCCTGTCTGCGTGCGCAGCGTGGCATCTACCTGGCGCGCCAGGGCAAGTATGGCGAGGCGCAGGCCATCGTCGATGCGATTCGCGCGGAGTTCGGCGCGCGGCCGGATGCGCAGGTCACCGCCTGGATCAGCCTGGTCGAAGCCCTGATCCACTTCTACAGCCAGCCGGGGCCCAAGGCGCTGGACCGGCTGCGCCGTGCGCACGCGCTTGAGCCGGGCCATGAACCACCCGGTGCTGGTGCCGCTGTGCGCCGCGTGGCTGGCACATATCGAGTTCAATGCCAACCGCATGGAGCCGATGCTGCAGTACGCCGTCGAAGCGCTGCGCCTGGCGCAGCCGACGCACCATGCGGCATTGGCCCGAGTCAGCCTGGTCATCGCCGACGCTTTCCATTTCGCGGGGCGATTCGATCTGGCCAAGGACTGGTATGCGGCGGTGCGCGAGCATGCGCTGGCGGACGGGGATGACGCGATGATCAGTGCGATGCTGCATAACGTTGCGGCGTTTCGCGCAAACGACGTGCGATTAGCCGATGCGTTTGGAGCAGCCCATACCGAATGAGGCAAGCGCGTGCGCTGATGGAAACTGAGTCGACCGAGCAATTACGACATTGGAATCGGCACGCTGTCGATGGCACTGCTTATTCCCTCTGATGAGGGCGCAGTTGTTGACGGTGGAGGGCAAGTATGGCGAAGCACTTGACGATTTTCGATGAGATTCTGTGAGCGCAGACAGCCCAGAGAACCTGGATCGACGAGAGGCTTGCTTTTTTGCAGATCGTGCGTGGTGTCACTTTCAACTTGGCAATGCGACGTCGGCAGTCGGGCTGACGCTCGAATCTGCGTGCGAGCGTATCGACGAATCCTGCGGATCCTGATGACGTCGCTGTCAGTGCACGCGCGAATCGCCGATGATCCTGAATCAGTTGGGCCAGCACGAACGATCTGCGTTGCACAAAGACGAGTCGATCAAGTTCAGGCGTCAGCATACGGAAGCCCAAATCGAGACTATGCTGCGCATACTGCTTGATCGGAACGAGATGCGCTCGTCCGGGCTGACCAAGCGCACCAGGCTGAATCACGTCGCTGCTCGATCAGACCCGGCGGGAGAAGATGCGCTCCATCGCTACATCGATCACCATGCAGCAAAGGCTGTAGATCAGCGATCCCACCAAGGCCGCGCCGAACCCGGCCACCTTGAAGCCGTCGAACACCGATGCGGCCCACCAGAACATCAGCGCATTGATGACGAACAGGAACAGTCCCAGCGTGAGCAAGGTCACCGGCAGTGTCAGCAGGATCAGCAGCGGCCGCACCAGCGTGTTCAACAAGCCGATGACAAAAGCGGCGATCAGTGCCGCGCCGAAGGTGGCGACGACGACACCGCTGTAGAGGTGCGCCACCAGCAGCAATGCGGCCGCAAGCAGCAACCAGCGGATGAGCAGTTTCATGCCGCGCAGCATAGCGTGGTGTCCTGCGCGTGGCGCGCACCGTCGGGGAATGGCAACCACCCAGTGCAAAAGCGGGCCAAAACTGCTTCTCAGCCCTGCGGACTGGCCTTAACATCGCACTCGCCGGAAATCCGTCAATAACGAGGGTTCCAAACCTCACCGGAGCCGGTTCGATGTTCCTAGACCAGATGGAGAAACAACTCATGGCAACTGCGAAGAAAGCTCCTGCGAAGAAGGCTCCGGCCAAGAAGGCCGCCCGCCAAGAAGGCGAGCGCCGAAGAAGCGCGACCAAGCGGCGACAAAGGCTGCACCAGCGAAGAAGGCTGCGGCAAAGAAGGCCCCTGCCAAGAAGGCTCCGGCCAAGAAGCGCGCGCCCAGCGCGGCCTTCATGAAGGCGATGACACCCAGCGCGGCCTTGGCTGCGATCATTGGCGACAAGGCGATTCCTCGCACGGAAGTCACCAAGAAGCTCTGGGAATACATCAAGAAGAACGGTCTTCAGGACCAGGCGAAGAAGACGATGATCAACGCCGATGCCAAGCTGAAGGAAATCTTCAAGAAGGCCCAGGTGTCGATGTTCGAGATGACCAAGCTGGTCAGCGCCCACCTGAAGTAAAGCCTGCCGGGGCCATCTGCGGCGCTGCCGCGATGGCCCCGTTTTATTGCCGCAGGCCCGCTAGGCCCGCGCCAGGCGCCGCTCGACGAAATCCAGCCGGTCCTGCCCCCAGAACACTTCCCCGTCGATGACAAAGCTCGGCGCGCCGAAGATGCCGGCGTCGATGGCTTGCTGCGTGGCCGCTTCGTAACGCGCCTGCACCTCGGCGGTTTGCGCGTCGTCCCAGAGCGTGGTCGGTAACGCGCAGCGGTGCAGCAACTCGAGCAGCGTCGCCGTGTCGTTGATGTTCAACTGCTCGGCCCACACCGCGCCCATCACCGTGCCCGCCAGTCGCATGGCCGCATCGGTGCCATGCTGCCGGTTTGTGGCAATGATCAGCCGCGCGGCGTTGTCCCCTGGCACCGGAAAGTGCTTGGGCTGCACGGTCAGCGGCAATTGAAGCCATTCACTGAAACGCTTCAACTCCACCAGCCGGTAAGCCTGGCGCTGCGGCGCACGCTGGGGCAAGGGCAGGCCGCCGGAGACAGGAAACACCTTGCCCAGGTCCACCGGCAAGAGGTTCACGGTCGCGCCGGCCGCGCGCGCCATGTGTGCGAAGCGCTGGTGGCCGAGGTAGGTCCAGGGCGACTGCGGGGCGATGTAGTAGTCGATGTTCAAGGTCATGTCGGTCTTTCGAAGTGATCGGACGAAGTGTGCGTCGGAGGACAGCGAAGTATGCCGGATGCAATGTCGAAGCGGCACGCGCCTACGCAGCAAGATGCGCCGCCAGGAAGCGCCCGGTATGGCTGCGCGGCTCGGCCGCCACCTGCTCGGGCGTGCCGGCGACCAGCAGTTCGCCGCCGCCCGCACCGCCTTCGGGCCCCATGTCGATGAGCCAGTCGGCGATCTTGATGACGTCCAGGTTGTGTTCGATGACGACGATGGTGTTGCCGGCGTCGCGCAGCTGGTGCAGCACCTTCAGCAATTGCGCAGTGTCGTGGAAATGCAGGCCGGTGGTCGGCTCGTCCAGGATGTACAGCGTGCGCCCGGTGTCGCGCTTGCTCAATTCGAGGGCCAGCTTGACGCGCTGCGCCTCGCCGCCGGACAGCGTGGTCGCGCTCTGGCCCAGCTTGATGTAACCCAGACCCACGTCGAGCAAGGTCTGCAGCTTGCGCGCGATGTTCGGCACTGCCGAGAAGTAGCCGAATGCGTCCTCCACCGTCATGTCCAGCACCTGCGTGATGTTGCGGCCCTTGTAGAGGATCTCCAGCGTCTCGCGGTTGTAGCGCGCGCCGTGGCAGACGTCGCAGGGCACGTACATGTCGGGCAGGAAGTGCATCTCCACCTTGATCACGCCGTCGCCCTGGCAGGCCTCGCAGCGCCCGCCCGCCACGTTGAAGCTGAAGCGCCCCGGGCCGTAGCCGCGCTCGCGCGCCGCCGGCACCTCGGCAAACAGCTCGCGCATCGGCGTGAACAGCCCCGTGTAGGTGGCCGGGTTGCTGCGCGGCGTGCGGCCGATCGGGCTCTGGTCGACGTTGATCACCTTGTCGAAAGCCTCCAGCCCTTCGATGCCGTCGTGCGGCGCCGGCTCGGCGTGGCTGCCGTAGAGCTTGCGCGCGACGGCGGCATACAGCGTGTCGTTGACCAGCGTGCTCTTGCCCGAGCCGGACACGCCGGTGACGCAGGTGAACAGCCCCACGGGGATCTCGGCGCTGACGTTCTTCAGGTTGTTGCCGCGGGCATTGACGATGCGCAGCACACGCGGGTCTGTCTGCCCGGCCAGTGTCAGCCGCGCATGCGGCAGTTCGATGCGCAACTTGCGCGACATGTACTGGCCGGTCAGCGATTCGGCGTTCGCCGCAATGTCCGCCGGCTGGCCCTGCGCGATCACGCGTCCGCCATGCACGCCGGCACCCAGGCCCATGTCCACCACGTGGTCGGCACTGAGGATCATGTCCTCGTCATGCTCCACCACCAGCACCGAATTGCCCAGGTCGCGCAGCCGTTTGAGCGTGCCGATCAGGCGCTGGTTGTCGCGCTGGTGCAGGCCGATGCTGGGTTCGTCCAGCACGTACATCACGCCCGTCAGCCCGCTGCCGATCTGCGCTGGCCAGGCGGATGCGCTGCGCCTCGCCGCCCGACAGCGTGTCGGCGCCGCGGTCCAGGCTCAGGTAGTTCAGCCCCACGTCGTTCAGGAACTTCAGGCGCGAGCGGATCTCGCGCACGATCTTGTCGGCAATCTCGGCCTTGGCGCCGCGCAGCTTCAGGCTTTCGAAATAGGCCAGGGCGTCGGCCAGGGTCTTGTGCTCGACACGGTAGATCGGCTCGCCGGTCGCGTCTTCGTCCTGCTGCAGGAAGACGTTGCGTGCCTCGCGCCGCAGCCGCGAACCCGCGCAATCCGGGCAGGGTTTGGCGGCCTGGTAACGCGCCAGGTCCTCGCGCACCGCGGCGGAATCCGACTCGCGAAAGCGCCGCTCCAGGTTGGGCAGGATGCCTTCGAAGGGGTGCGAACGCTTCACCGAGCGGGCGCGGCCCCTTGCACCGCTCCCGCTTTGCGCTTCGTAGACGAAGCTGATGTTCTCTTCGCCCGAGCCGTGCAGCAGCACCTGCTGCGCGGCTTTGCGGCAGCGATTCGAAGGCCGCATCGATGTCGAAGGCGTAGTGCCGGGCGACACTTTCCAGCATCGAGAAGGTGTACGCATTGCGCCGATCCCAGCCTTTCACCGCGCCCGAGGCCAGGCTCAGGGACGGAAAGGCCACGACGCGTTGCGCGTCGAAGGCCGTCACCTGCCCCAGCCCGCCGCAGCTGGGGCAGGCGCCGACGGGCGAGTTGAAGGAAAAAAGCCGCGGCTCCAGCTCCGACAGCGAGTAGCTGCACACCGGGCAGCCGAACTTGCTGGAGAACAGATGTTCGCGCGGCGCCGTCGCGCGGGCCGGCTCGTCGCTGGTGTCCAT
>CAVURQ010000013.1:0-186983 GCA_963743935.1 uncultured beta proteobacterium
TGCACCACGCCCCACACCGGCAGGTCCTTCAGCGCCTGGCTCGGCACGGCCAGCGGGTCCTCGTCGGCACGCAGAAATGGCGCGTTTGCCACATTCGATGGAGCCGATCTCGCCGTCGAGCTTGAGCGTGTAGGCCGCGCCCAGCGTGATGGCGCGCAGCGCGTCGGCTACGCCGATGCGCTCGTGCTCGCCGAGCACCCGGCCGCTGGCGGTGCAGCCGGTGCACCGCGCACCAGGCGGTGAACCGCGGGCCCAGCGGCGTGATCGGCGCGTCGCTGTGGATGGCAAAGGGCACGCCCGTGGCCAGCGCGGTGGCGCAGGCGTTCATGCGCGTGGCGCGTTCCGGGCCGACGGTCACGCGGTAGTGCTCGTCGCCCCAGTAGAAGTGGTGGTTGGCGAAGAGGTTGACGCACATCCCCAGCGCCTTCATGCGCCGGTACTGCGCCGCATCGGCCAACTGGCAGTGCTGCAGCGTGAAGCGGTGGTCGGGCGTGGGCCGTTCGCGCAGCGCCTGTTCCATCAGCTCGAGCAGCAGTTCGGTGGCTTCGTCGCCGTTGGTGTGGGTGTGGATGCTGCAGGCCGCGCTGCAGCGCCAGGCCCAGCGCCTGCTGCATCTGTTCGGGCGCCATGTACCACAGGCCATTGGGCGCGCCGTTGTAGTAGCCGGGCCAGCGCAGTCGCGCCGAAAAGCCCTGGATCGAGCCGTCGGCCACCATCTTGATGCGGCCCAGGCGCAGCCGGTCGCTGCTGCGAGCGCGCAAGGTCGCGGCACGCTCCACGCCTTCGGTCGGCGCACCCATCAGGCGCAGCAGCGGCACGATGCGCGTGGGGAACTCGTCGCCCGCCGTCACCCGCAGCATCATGTCCACTGCCGCGTCGGGCAGCGGGCTGGCCAGGTCGGTGGCGGTGGTGACGCCGGCACGCACGCACAGCCGCGAGAACGCGCTTAAGCCCGGCCTCGTCGCCTGCCAGGACCGCGCGGTCCATGCCCAGCACCGCGCGCCACCTGCATCATCGCTTCGGGGCCCTTCAGCTCGCCGGTGGGCAAACCGTCGCTGCCCAGCGGCACGCCCGGGTGGTCGATGCCGACTGCGCAGCCAGCCGATGGTGGCCAGCGCCGCACTGTTGCAGTTGATGATGTGGCCGCTGGCGTGGATCATGCCCACTGGCCGCGTGGTCGAGACGCGGTCCAGGTCCTGGCGCACGCAGCGCCGGTTGTCGAAGTAGATCGGGTCGAAGCCCCAGCCGGCCAGCGGCGTGGCGGCGTCGGGCAGCGCGGCTTGTGCTTCATTCAGTCGCTGCAGCACCGCATCGAGCGACTTCGCCCCGGGCCAAGACTTGCCGTTGGGATCGCGGCGGTCGAAGAAGCCGCAGTAGACGAAGCGCCAGAACGCACCTTCCATCAGGTGGCTGTGGCCTTCCACCAGCCCCGGCATCAGCACCTTGTCGGCCAGGCGGTCGTCCAGCGTGTAGGGGCCCCAGCCCGCCAGTTCTTCCAGCGCGCCGACGCCGAGGATGCGGCCGTCGCGTATCGCCACGTGCGTGGCCAGCGGTCGCGCCGGGTTCATGGTGATGATCTTGCGGGCCGGGAATATCGTGGTCTTCATGGGCTGCCTTGGCGTGCGGAGCGCGCAGTATGGCCTGCGCTTCGAGGCAGCCGTACACTGGCCCGATGCCTGCTCACGTCGATCTGTTCTGGTCCTTCCGCAGCCCGTATTCGTACCTGGCGATGCCCGGCGCCTGCAGGCTGGAGCAGGACTTCGATGTCGAGGTGCACTTTCGCCCGGTGCTGCCGCTGGCGGTGCGCGACCCGGCCTTTTTCAGCCCCGACAACCTGAAGCGTGCGCGCTACATCGGCATGGACTGGGTGCGCCGCGCACAGATGCTGGGCATGCCGCATCGCTGGCCCTCGCCCGACCCGATCGTGCAGGACCTGCAGAGCTACCGCGTTGCCACCGAGCAACCGTACATCCACCGCCTGACGCGGCTGGGTGTGGAGGCAGAGCGGCGCGGCCGCGGCATCGAGTTCGCACGCGAGGTGTCGGCGCTGATCTTCGGCGGCACGCGCGACTGGCATCTGGGTGATCACCTGGCGCAGGCCGCGCAGCGCGCCGGCCTGGACCTGGCGGCGATGGACAGCGCGATCGCGCAGCCGGCCGAGCACGACGCCGCGATCGAGGCCAACCAGCAGGCGCTGGCCGCGGCCGGCCACTGGGGCGTGCCGACCTTCGTGTTCGAGGGCGAGCCCTTCTTCGGCGAGGACCGCATCGATACGCTGCGTTGGCGATTGGGCAAGGCGTGGGTTGCAGCGCGGATGAGCGGCGCACGCTCAGGATCTATGTGAGCCAGCTGCAGCATCGCCTCGCTGCCATCCTGGCCGCCGATGCGGCGGGCTACTCGCGGCTGATGTCCATCGACGACCAGGCCACGGTGGCGGCGCTGGATGCGGCGCGTGCGGTGTTCCGCGCGCAGATCGAGGCGCAGCAGGGGCGGGTCATCGACATGGCCGGCGATTCGGTGCTGGCGGTGTTCGGCACCGCCACCGGCGCGGTGACCGCGGCGCTGGCGATCCAGGCGCAGGTCAACGCGCTGGCCGAGGCCGAGCCCCGAAGACCGCCGCATGCGCTTTCGCATCGGCGTGCACCTGGGCGACGTGATCGAGAAGGCCGACGGCACGGTCTATGGCGACGGCGTCAACATCGCCGCGCGGCTGAAGGGCTGGCCGAGCCGGGCGGCATCACCGTGTCGGATTCGATCCGCAGCGCAGTCAAGGGCAAGGCCGACGCCGCTTCGACGACCAGGGCGAGCAGCAGGTGAAGAACATCGCCGACCCGGTGCGCGCCTGGGGGTTGCGCGGGCCGGGCCTGCGCACAGCGCCGCCGCGTGCGGTGCAGCCCGCGCCGGCCAGCGCGCCCGAAACGAACCTGCCGGCACGGCCGACGCGACTCATCGGTCGCGCCGACGAAGTCGCGCATGCGCGCCGGCTGCTCGCCGCGCACCGGCTGGTGACAGTGACGGCGGTCGGCGGCTGCGGCAAGACCCGGCTGGCCATCGCCATCGGCGAGGAAGAACTGCCGCACCGGCCGCAGGGCGTGTGGTTCACCGACCTGACCGCGGTGATGAGCGACGCCGACGTGCCGGGCGCCATCGCCGCCGCGCTGGGGCTGGTGCTGACCGGCGGCGACGCGACGCGGCAGATCACCGCCTACCTGGCCAACAAGTCCGTGCTGCTGATCCTGGACAACTGCGAGCACGTCATCGATGCCTGCGCCGCCTTCGCCGAGGCCTTCCTCGCCGCGCCGGGCGCAGCGTCATCCTGGCCACCAGCCGCGAGGCGCTGGACATCGACGGCGAGCAGCTGATGCAGCTGGCCTCGCTGTCGGCCGCGGCGTCCGCCACCGGCGAGCCGGCGGCGGTGCAGCTCTTCGTCGAGCGCGCCAGCGCGATCGCCCCCGACTTCCGCCTCGACGCGGCCAACCGCGCCGCGGTCAGGTCCGCTGTGCGAGCACCTCGACGGCATGCCGCTGGCCATCGAGCTGGCGGCAGCGCGCATCACGGTGATGACCCCGGCCGAGCTGCTCAGCGGCCTGGGCGACCGCTTCGCGCTGCTTTCCGGCGGGCGCCGCCGCCAGCGCCAGCGCACGCTGGAGGCGACGCTCGACTGGAGCTACAACCTGCTCGACGCCGAGCAGCAGCGCGTCTTCCGCGCGCTCGGCGTCTTCGTCGGCGGTTTCGACGCGGACGCGGTGATGGCCGTCACCGGCCTGGCGCGCGGCGGCGCGTTGCAGATGCTCGAAGCGCTGGTCGCCAAGTCGCTGGTGCAACGCACGCCGGGGCAGGCGGCGGCGCGCTTCGGCCTGCTCGAAACCCTGAAGGCCTACGCCGAGGACCGGCTCGCCCAGGCCGACGAGGCGGCGCTTGTGCGCGATCGGCATCTGCAGCACTTCCACCGCCTGGCCACGCTGCAGGGGCGGGTGGTTCAATGCGACGTGCGCCTGAGCGAGCGCTTGCGCCAGGACCGCTCGAACATCGTATCGGCGTTCGACTGGGCGGCAATGCACGAGCGATGGGTACTTGCCGGTGAGCTGTTGCTTGGCACGCAGGAAGTTTTCAGAAGCCACGGCCACGCCGCTGAGGCCAAGGCCCTGTTCCATCGCTGCGAAACACCGGTGCAGGCCGCAGACCCCGAGCTGGCAGGCCTTCTTCGCTTCGCGATCACCAATTCGTTGGCGCTGATCGACGATTGGGCGACCCTGTCGCAGGTCAGCAAGAGCTTGGCCGCGTCAGGCGATGCCCGGTGGCAGGCGTTCGGCTGCGCTTGGCTTGCCTTCATGCATGCCGTGAACAGCCCGGACAAGTCACGCGAGTGGCGCGATCGGGCGCAGGCGGCCTTGGCCAAGGTCGGCGAAACCGGGCCGGATGCCGACGAAGTGCGTGCCGCCCTCGCATGGTCCGGCGGGTGGCAGCACTTGTACGAGGATGACCCGTCGGCTGCGCTCGCTGCTTTTGACCAGGCCGTCGATCTGTGGCGCCGCCACGGCCGGCTCACCGCGGGTGAGCTTCTGATTCATACCGAAGCAGCGATGTGCCTGCTGCTGCTGGGCCAGCCGAAGCAGGCTCTGGCGCGCGCCGCGCGCATCGATGGCCTGCCGTTCGGGCTGGGAGACAACCAGGCGGTCACCGCGCTCGCGCACCTGGCGCTGGGCGAAGTCGAAGCCGCCAGGCGCCACATCCGCGACCATGCCCTCGAGGCCGCCACCGGCAAGGTGAACCGCCAGTGCAACGACAGCCTGCTGTTGCTGGCGCAGCTCGCGCACACGGAAGGCGACGACAACACCGCGATCGATCTGCTGGCCAGGCTGGGTTTGTGCCGCAGTCCGTCGACGATCCACTTTTCCAGGGTGCTGGCGCGCAAGCTCGGCGTGGGCGAGCAGCGTGCCAGGGACGAGTTGGAGTGCTTCACGCCACAGGGCGTCGCCGCACACGGCCCGCTCGGCGTGCGCCGGGCGATGGCGGCGCTGCACGACGAGATCGGGCGGCGCGGCTGGGCTTGAGGCTGCCGGCGACAGTGGAGCCTTGTCATGCTTTCGATTCGACTGCCCGATGCCATCGAACAGCGCCTTGCGGCGCTGGCCAGCGAGACCGGCCGCACCAAGTCGGCACTGGCGCGCGAAGCCATCCTCAAGTACATCGACGACCTTGAGGACTACCACCTGGCCGAGGGGCGCGCGCGGCGCAACCGCAAGACCATCCCGCTGCAGGAAGTGGAGCGCGAACTTGGCCTATAAGGTCGAGTTCGCTGCGCCCCAGAGCGGCAGAACCCATAGACTGCGCGGGTGAGCAACGAACTGTCGATCCCCGAAACCCGCTACGCCGAGACCGACGGCCTGAGCATCGCCTACCAGGTGTTCGGCAGCGGGGCGCAGGATCTGGTGATCATTCCCGGGATCGTTTCGCATATCGAGGCGCACTGGCAGATTGCCAACTACGCGCGCATGCTGCGCCGCCTGGCGCAGCACTTTCGCGTCATCTTCTTCGACAAGCGCGGGCAGGGACTGTCCGACCGTTTCGAGGGTGTGCCCACGCTCGAAGAGCGCATGGACGACGTGCGTGCCGTCATGCAGGCGGCGGGCTCGACCAAGGCGGTGGTGTGGGCCATTTCGGAGGGCGGGCCGATGGGCGCGCTGTTCGCGGCCACCTACCCGCAGATGGTGGAGCGGCTGGTCATGTACGGGTCGATGGCGCGCTTCTCCAAGTCCGATGACTATCCGTACCAGCCGACGATCGAGCGCATGCTCAAGGCCGTGGTTGACACCTGGGGCACGCCGCAGTCTGCGCCGCTGTTTTCACCCAGTCTGGCCGGCGATGCGGCGTTGTGCGAGGCCGTGGCGCGCTTCGAGCGGCAGACGGCATCGCCCAGTGCGATTCGGCGCCTGATGCTGGCCAACGACCAGATCGACGTACGTGCCATCCTGCCGCAGATCCGCAGGCCGACGCTGATCATCCATCGTCGCGGCGACCGCATCGTGCGTTGCGCGAACGGGCGCTTTCTGGCTGACCATGTGCCCGACGCCGTGTACCTCGAACTGCCCGGCGAGGACCATCACGTCTCCGAAGGCGACACCGACGCGCTGGTCGATGCCTTGGTGCGCTTCGCTGCGGCCACGCCGATGCGTTCGGCCGAAGCGTCGGCCCAGCGCTTCCTGTCCACCGTGCTCTTCACCGACATCGTCGGTTCCACCGAGCTGGCCGTCCAGATCGGTGACCGCGCCTGGCGCGAGCTGCTGCAGCGCTTCCACGCGCTGTGCCGCGCGCAGATCGAAGCCTTTCGCGGCCGCGAGATCGACACCGCCGGCGACGGCTACTTCGCCATCTTCGACGGCCCGGCGCGGGCCATGCGCTGCGCTGCCGGCATGGTGCGCGAGCTGCAAGCCATCGGCGTCACGATCCGCGCCGGGCTGCACACCGGCGAGGTCGAATCGCTGGGCGACAAGGTCAGCGGCATGGCGGTGCACATCGGTGCACGCGTCATGTCGAAGGCCGGCGATGGGGAAGTCTGGGTGTCCGGCACCGCGAAGGATCTGGTGGCCGGCTCGGGCATCGGATTCGAAGCCTGTGGCGTACATGCGCTCAAGGGTGTGCCGGGCGAGTGGATGCTGCACCGCGCGCTGGTGCCGAATGAAGCTTGAAAAGTCACGCTGAACGATGAGCGACACACAACCCATTCCCGAGGCATTCGCACAGGCGCTGCGCGAACTCGGCCTCGCCGGTCCCGAGGCGCTATACGGTGCGCCGCTGACGGGCGGTGTGTCCTCCGACATCTGGCGCATCGACACACCCACCGGCCCGATCTGCGCCAAGCGCGCTCTGTCCAAGCTGCGTGTCGCCGCGGAATGGCATGCGCCGATCGAGCGCAATCTCTACGAGGCGCGCTGGATGCAGGTGGCCGACGCCGCGCATCCCGGCTGCGCGCCCACGGTGCTGGGCCAGCATGCGGGCCTGGGCGTGCTGGCCATGAGCTACCTGCCGAAGCACGCGCTGTGGAAGCAGCAACTGCTCGACGGCCATGCACATGGGGTCACGGCGCAGGCTGTGGGCCGCACGCTGGCGCGCATCCATGCCCATTCGGCGGCACGGCCCGAACTGGCGGCGCAGTTTGCCAGCCAGGCCATCTTCTTCGACATCCGCCTGGAGCCCTATCTGCTGGCCACGGCGCAGCGCCACGCCGACCTGGCCGATCGGCTGCAGGCGCTGGTGCGGCAGACGCAGGCGCACCCGCGTGCGCTGGTGCATGGCGATGTCAGCCCGAAGAACATCCTGGTCGATGCACAAGGGCCGGTGTTCCTGGACGCCGAATGCGCCGTCTGGGGCGACCCGGCCTTCGACCTGGCCTTCTGCCTGAACCATCTGCTGTTGAAATGCCTTTGGCGCCCGGCGGCCACGCAAGCCTATCTGCAATGCTTCGAAGCACTCGCCCACAGCTATCTGGCAGGCGTGGATTGGGAGCCGCCGGATGCACTGGAGCGTCGCGCCGCGGCGCTCCTGCCGGGCCTGCTGCTGGCGCGGGTGGACGGCAAGTCGCCGGTCGAGTATCTGAGCCAGGACGCACAGCGCCACACCGTGCGGCGTGGTGCGCGCGCGCTGCTGATCGAGCCCGTGCAGCGCCTGGGCGATGTGGCGCTGGCCTGGCGCAAGGAGATCGATGCATGAACGGTACGGCGATTCGTCAAATCCACGCCCGGCGCGTCTGGGACAGCCGCGGCCGGCCGACGGTGGAAGCCGAGGTGACGCTGCACGACGCTTCCGTGGGCCGTGCCATCGTGCCTGCCGGCGCATCGACCGGCACACGCGAGGCGCTGGAGCTGCGCGATGGCGGCAGCGCCTTCGGCGGCCTGGACGTGCAGCGGGCCATTGCGCATGTCAACCAGGACATCGCCGACGCCCTGCGCGGGTGCGACGTGCGCGACCAGGCCGCGCTGGACCAGCGCCTGATCGAGCTCGACGGCACGCCGGCCAAGACACGCCTGGGCGCGAACGCCACGCTCGCGGTGTCGATGGCCGCAGCGCATGCGGCTGCCGCCAGCGCCGGGCAGCCGTTGTACCGCTACCTCTGCGGCGGGGAAGGGGATCGAGGAAGCGAAGGGCCGCCCCGAGCTTCCTTGCTTCCCCTTGGGGGGACGGACGCCGCGACGCGGCGGCCTTGGGGGCAAAACACCCTGCCAATGCCGCAGATCCAGATCTTCGGCGGTGGCGCGCATGCCGGGCGCCGCGTCGACATCCAGGACTTCATGGTCGTGTGCCCGGCGGCGAAGAGCTTCGCGCAGGCGCTGGAATGGACGGCCGAGGTCTATCGCGCCGCGGGCCAGCTGATGCAGCGCCGCGGCAAGCTCTTCGGTGTCGCCGACGAAGGTGGCTGGTGGCCGGATTTCGATACCAACGAGCAGGCGCTGGAAACCCTGCTCCAGGCCATCGAGCTGGCGGGTTTTGTTCCGCGCGAACAAGTGGCCATCGCGCTGGATGTGGCGGCCTCGGAGTTCGGCCGCCAGGGCCATTACAAGCTGGGGCTGGAATCGCGCGAGCTCGATTCGGACGGATTGATCGAGCTGCTGCTGGGCTGGATCGAGCGCTACCCGATCGTCTCCATCGAAGACCCGCTGGCCGAAGACGACCTGGCGGGCTTTGCGCGTTTTACCCACGCCGCAGGCCACAGACTGCAGATCGTCGGTGACGACCTGCTGGTGTCGCAGGCCAGCCTGGTGCGCGAGGCCGCCGCCGCCGGCGCTGCCAACTGTGTGCTGCTCAAGCCCAACCAGCGCGGCACGTTGAGCGAAACCCTGGCCGCCTGGCAGGCTGCGCGCGAGCTGGGGTATTCCGGCATCGTCTCCGCGCGTTCCGGCGAGACCGAGGACACCACCATCGTGCATCTGGCCCTGGGCTGGAACGTCGGGCAACTGAAGGTGGGCTCCTTTGCGCGAGGCGAGCGCATGGCCAAATGGAACGAGGCCTTGCGCATCGAAGAGCGCCTGGGCGATGACGCCCGCTTTGCGGGTGCAACGGTGTTCGGCCGAAACCGCCGTTGAGGCAACACCCTCGGGCTGCAAGCGCGCGCTGCCCTCAATGGGAGGGTCAGTTGACTCGGCAGCGGCCCACGCTGACCGAGCCGCCCCTATCGGCGCGCCTTGCCCATGCGGAAAAGGCGGCCAAGCAGATCGGGTTCGGCGCGCGCCGCGGGATGCGTGCGCAGGACCATCAGGCCGCCGGCAAGGTACAGCGCGTTCAACAGGCGGCTGGCACGCTCGATGCTCAATCCAGGCCAGCTGGCCATGTCGCGTAGCGAGGCCGACTCGGTGCGCAGTCGCTCTGCCGCCGGGCCCAATGCGCCGGGGGCAAAGGGCCGGTTTTCCCTGGTCAGCGTGGCTCGATAGGCGGCATGGCCGCCGATCTCGGCCAGAAGCGTGTGGCGCGGGCCGCTCAGCGCCATGCTCCACAGCAGCGGCTTCAGCGCGCGGTAGTGCTCGATGCGGCCGACGCGCTCGTGCATCCAGTGACCGGGCGGGCGCATACCGGGTGCGTCGCACGACAGCACTTTGAAGGAGGCCAGCGCATCGGGCGCGGCCAGCGCCATGTCGCGTGGCGAGTGGTAAACCATCTCCACCGGGAAAACCGTTATCGGCCAGACCAGTTCTTCATAGCCAAGGCACAGCAGCGCACTCTGCCGGTGACGCAGGCAGGTGGCCAGCACCTCCAGCACATCGGCATCTTCGTGCCGGTTCTCCAGGTGACGCAGGTCGGTCAGCATGGTGGTCGGCAGCAGCGTGTTTTCACCAAGCTGCGCAAACGCGCTCGAGCCGCGATCCTGGCGGAAACGCTCATACGCACTGACGCGCCAAAGCGTCGAATCGTCGAAGTTACGCATGCTTGGCCCCCGTTTGGCGTGGATGCTCGTCAGCTATTTTGACAGATGTAACCGCTGCCGTGAGCCTGAAGACGTTGCAATACGTGGGGGGTGCAAGGACCGACGCGTCCTCAGCCCGGTTTTGGGGTGACTACGTATCGATGGCACCATTGGCGACTCCTGCCGCGGAAATGTCGCGCCGGTGGGCCTTAAGCTTCAGGTGGAGCGCTTCACGCGCGGGTAGGCGGCAGGGTGCGGAAGGCGATCCCAGCTTGCGTCGCCGCATTTGGCGGGAAGACAGGAGACACGCATGACACTGCAGAACGACACCGAACCGGGCATCGAGCCGCGCGCCGGCCTGTCCCATGTGCGCGGCGCGACCGACGTGGCCCTGTCGGAGCTGACGGTTCCCGCGCTGCTGGCGCGCACGGTGGCGCGTTTCGGCGAGCGCCCGGCGGTGCTGTTTCGCGAGCAGGCCGTGCGCTGGACCTGGCGCGAGTTCGCGCTCCAGGTGGATCAACTCGCCGCCGGTCTGCTGGGCCTGGGGCTGCAGCGCGGCGACCGGCTCGGCATCTGGTCGCCGAACCGTGCCGAATGGCTGGTGACGCAGTTCGCCACCGCGCGCATCGGCGTGATCCTGGTGAACATCAACCCGGCTTACAGGCTGTCGGAGCTGGAATACGCGCTCAACCTGTCCGGATGCAAGGCCATCGTCTCGGCCGAGCGGCTGAAGACATCGATGTACCTGGACATGCTGCGCACGCTGGCGCCGGAACTGGCCAGCCACGCGCCGGGCGAGCTGAAGGCGGCGCGCCTGCCCGCGCTGAAGTGGGTCATCCGTCTGGGCAACGAGAGCAGCCCTGGCATGCTGAACTACGACGCGCTGCTGGAGCGTGGCCGCGCCAGCGTGCAGACGCATCGGCTCGACGCCATCTCCGCCAAGCTGGATTGTTTCGAGGCGATCAACATCCAGTTCACCAGCGGCACCACCGGCAACCCGAAGGGCGCGACGCTGACGCACCACAACATCGTCAACAACGCGCGTTTCATCGCCCAGGCGATGAACTTCAGCGATGCCGATTCGCTGTGCATTCCCGTGCCGCTGTACCACTGCTTCGGCATGGTGCTGGCGGTGCTGGCCTGCGTGGACAGCGGCGCGCGCATGGTCTTTCCGGGCGAAGCCTTCGAGCCGCTGGCCACGCTGCAGGCCGTGGCCGAAGAGCGCTGCACGGCCTTGCACGGCGTGCCGACGATGTTCATCGCCGAGCTGGACCACCCGCGCTTTGCCGAGTTCGATCTGAGCAGCCTGCGCACCGGCATCATGGCCGGCTCGCCCTGCCCGATCGAGACCATGAAGCGCGTGGTCGCGCAGATGCACATGCGCGAGGTGACCATCGCCTACGGCATGACGGAGACCTCGCCGGTGTCCTTCCAGAGCTCGACCACCGATCCGCTGGACCGACGCGTGTCCACCGTCGGGCGCATCCAGCCGCGCCTGGAGGCCAAGGTGGTGGACCCGGCCACCGGCGCGACGGTGCCGGTGGGCGACAAGGGCGAGCTGCTGGTGCGCGGTTATTCGGTGATGCAGGGCTACTGGGGCGACGAGTTGCGCACGCTCGAGGCCATCCGGGAGGGCTGGATGCACACCGGCGACCTGGCGACCCTCGACGACGCCGGCTACTGCAACATCGTCGGCCGCGCCAAGGACATGCTCATCCGCGGTGGCGAGAACGTCTACCCGCGCGAGGTGGAGGAGTTTCTGTTCCGTCATCCGAAGATCCAGTCGGTGCAGGTCTTCGGCGTGCCCGACCCGAAGTACGTGGAAGAGGTCTGCGCCTGGATCGTGCTCAAGCCGGGCGAAACTTGTACCGAAGCCGAGATCCGCGATTTCTGCCGAGAGCAGATTGCACACTACAAGGTGCCGCGCTACATCCGCTTCGTCGACGAGATGCCGATGACGATCACCGGCAAGGTGCAGAAGTTCGTGATGCGCGACAAGATGATCGAAGAACTCAAGCTCAGCGTCGCAAAGACGGCCTGAGCGATCCACGACCACGGAGACGTCCATGTCCAACCCCCTTCCCGGCCTGAGCTTCGGCCTGGGCGAGACCCTCGAGATGCTGCGCGACACCGTGCAGTCCTTTGCCGACGAGCAGATCGCACCGCGCGCCGCCGCCATCGACGCACGACAACCAGTTCCCCGCCGATCTGTGGAAGAAGCTGGGCGAGCTGGGCCTGCACGGCATGACCGTGAGCGAGGACTACGGCGGCACGAACATGGGCTACCTGGCGCACATCGTGGCCATGGAAGAGGTGTCGCGCGCCTCGGCCGCGGTGGGCCTGAGCTACGGCGCGCATTCCAACCTGTGCGTCAACCAGCTGCACCGCAACGGCAGCGAAGCGCAGAAGCGCAAGTACCTGCCCGGGCTGCTGTCGGGCGAACAGGTCGGCGCGCTGGCGATGAGCGAGCCGAACGCCGGCTCCGACGTGGTGAGCATGAAGCTGCGCGCCGACATGAAGGGTGATCGCTACGTGCTCAACGGCAGCAAGATGTGGATCACGAATGGCGGCGATGCAAACACGCTTGATCGTCTATGCCAAGACCGACGCCAGCGCCGGGCCGAAGGGTGTCACCGCCTTCATCATCGAGAAGGGCTTCAAGGGCCTGAGCTTCGGCAGCAAGCTCGACAAGCTGGGCATGCGCGGCAGCAACACCTACCCGGTGTTCTTCGACAACTGCGAGGTGCCGGCAGAAAACGTGCTGGGCAGCGAAGGCGGCGGCGTCAAGGTGCTGATGAGCGGCCTGGACTACGAGCGTGCGGTGCTGTCCGGCGGGCCGCTGGGCATCATGGCGGCGTGCATGGACGTGGTGCTGCCCTATGTGCACGAGCGCAAGCAGTTCGGCCAGAGCATCGGCGAGTTCCAGCTGATGCAGGGCAAACTGGCCGACATGTACACCACCTGGCAGGCCTGCCGCGCCTATGTCTATGCCGTGGGCCAGGCCTGCGACCGCGGCGATCATTCGCGCAGCCTGCGCAAGGACGCCGCCGGAGCCATTCTTTATTCCGCCGAGAAGGCCACCTGGATGGCGGGTGAGGCGATCCAGACGCTGGGCGGCAACGGCTACATCAACGACTACCCGACCGGGCGGCTGTGGCGCGATGCCAAGCTGTACGAGATCGGTGCCGGGACAAGCGAGATCCGCCGCATGCTGATCGGTCGTGAGCTTTATTCGGAGTCGATGTAGTCATGGACAGCCTGGACGGACTTTTCAAGAACAACCGCGAGTGGTCGGTCCAGCGCGTGGCGCGCGACCCGCAATATTTCACCCGCCTGGCGCGCCAGCAGGCGCCGCGCTACATGTGGATCGGCTGCGCCGACAGCCGCGTGCCGGCGAACGAGATTCTCGGCCTGGACCCGGGCGAAGTCTTCGTGCACCGCAACGTCGCCAACCTGGTGGTGCACTCCGACCTGAACTGCCTGTCGGTGCTGCAGTTCGCGGTCGACGTGCTGAAGGTCGAGCACGTGATGGTGGTCGGGCACTACGGCTGCGGCGGCGTGCAGGCGGTGGTCGAGCAGCGCTCGGTCGGGCTGGCCGACAACTGGCTGCGCCATGTCGAGGACGTGGCGCACAAACATTCGGCGCGATTGTCGGAACTGGGCGACGACGAGGCGCGCGGCCGCCGGCTGGTGGAGATGAACGTCGTCGAGCAGGTGGCCAACGTCTGCCGCACCACCATCCTGCGGCGCGCCTGGCGTCGTGGCCAGAGCGTGGAGGTGCATGGCCTGGTCTACGGCCTGGCGGATGGACTGCTGCGCCGCGTGGGCGAGGTCATGGACGGCTCGCTGGATTGGGAAGAACACCACGAATCGTCGATGCAAAGCCTCGATTGAGCGGCATCCAACCCACCCTTATCGAGAGCCCTACGCATGCAGGTACTGAAGTCGAAGATCGACACCCGTTCCGAGGACTTTCGCGCCAATGCGGCGCACATGCGCGGCGTCGTCGATGACCTGCGCGCCAAGGCAGCGCAGATCGCGCTGGGCGGCGGCCAGGTGGCGCGCGAGCGCCATGCGGCGCGCGGCAAGCTGCTGCCGCGCGAGCGGGTCGAACGGCTGCTCGACCCAGGCACGCCGTTCCTGGAGATCGGCCAACTTGCCGCCTTCGGCATGTACCACGGCGATGCGCCCGGCGCGTCGCTGATCGCCGGCATCGGCCGCATCGAGGGCCGTGAATGCATGGTCATCGCCAACGACGCCACGGTCAAGGGCGGCACCTATTACCCGATGACGGTGAAGAAGCACCTGCGCGCGCAGGAGATCGCGCTGCAGAACCACCTGCCCTGCATCTACATGGTCGACTCGGGCGGCGCCTTCCTGCCGCGGCAGGACGAGGTGTTCCCCGATCGCGAACATTTCGGCCGCATCTTCTACAACCAGGCGCACATGTCGGCGCTGGGCATCCCGCAGATCGCGGTGGTGATGGGCTCGTGCACGGCCGGCGGCGCCTACATGCCGGCGATGAGCGACGAGACCATCATCGTCAAGAACCAGGGCACCATCTTCCTGGCCGGCCCGCCGCTGGTGAAGGCGGCCACCGGCGAAGTCGTCACGTCCGAAGAACTCGGCGGCGGCGATGTGCACACGCGCCTGTCGGGCGTGGCCGACCACCTGGCCGAGAACGACAGCCACGCGATCTTCCTGGCGCGGCGCATCGTCGCCAGCCTGAACCGCAGCAAACCCAATGGCGTCGACCTTCGAAGCCAGCGAGGCGCCGCTGTACGACCCGCAGGAGATCTACGGCATCGTGCCCAAGGACACGCGCAAGCCCTACGACGTGCGCGAGGTCATCGCGCGCATCGTCGATGGCTCGCGCTTCGACGAGTTCAAGGCGCGCTACGGCAACACGCTGGTGACCGGCTTTGCGCGCCTGCACGGCATGCCCGTGGGCATCATCGCCAACAACGGCATCCTGTTCAGCGAGTCGGCGCAGAAGGGCGCGCATTTCATCGAGCTGTGCGTGCAGCGCGGCGTGCCGCTGCTGTTCCTGCAGAACATCACCGGCTTCATGGTCGGACGCAAGGCAGAGAACGGCGGCATCGCCAAGGACGGCGCGAAGATGGTCACGGCCGTGGCCACCGCGATGGTGCCCAAGCTCACCGTGTTGATCGGCGGCAGTTTCGGCGCCGGCAACTACGGCATGTGCGGTCGGGCGTACTCGCCGCGCTTCCTGTGGATGTGGCCCAACGCGCGCATCAGCGTGATGGGCGGCGAGCAGGCCGCCGCCGTGCTGGCCACGGTCAAGCGCGACGGCATCGAGTCCAAGGGCGGCGCCTGGTCGGCCGAGGACGAAGCCGCCTTCAAGGCGCCGCTGCTGCAGCAGTACGAGCATCAGGGCCACCCGTACTACGCCAGTGCGCGGCTGTGGGACGACGGTGTCGTCGATCCGGCGCAGACCGCGGCGGGTGCTCGGCCTGTCCTTGGCGGCCACCTTGAACGCGCCGATACCGCCGACGAAGTTCGGTTTGTTCCGCATGTGATCGCGATGAGGAGTTCATGCATGGTTGACACGATCCCCGTTCGACGGACCGCAGCATGTTTGACAAGATCCTGATCGCCAATCGGGGCGAGATCGCCTGCCGCGTCATCAAGACCGCGCGCCGCATGGGCATCGCCACGGTGGCGGTGTACTCCGAGGCCGACGCCCACGCGCGCCACGTGCGCATGGCCGACGAAGCGGTGCTGATCGGCCCGCCCTCGGCGCGCCTGTCCTATCTGCAGTCGCAGAAGATCCTCGACGCCGCCAAGGCCACCGGTGCGCAGGCGGTGCATCCGGGTTACGGTTTCCTGTCGGAGAACGCCGACTTTGCCGAGGCCTGCGCCGCTGCTGGCATCGTCTTCATCGGCCCGCCGGCATCCGCCATCCGCGCGATGGGCAGCAAGTCGGCTGCCAAGGCGCTGATGGCCCAGGCCGGCGTGCCGTTGACGCCGGGTTACCACGGCGACAAGCAGGAGCCCGCCTTCCTGGCGGGGCAGGCCGAGGCCATCGGCTACCCGGTGCTGATCAAGGCCAGCGCGGGCGGCGGCGGCAAGGGCATGCGCCGCGTCGATGCGGCGGGCGATTTCGAGGCCGCGTTGTTGTCCTGCCAGCGCGAAGCGCGCAGCGCCTTCGGCGACGACCAGGTGCTGGTGGAGAAGTACGTGCTGCGCCCGCGGCACATCGAGATCCAGGTCTTCGGCGACAGCCACGGCGACTGCGTGTACCTGTTCGAGCGCGACTGCTCGGTGCAGCGCCGGCACCAGAAGGTGCTGGAAGAAGCGCCCGCGCCGGGCATGACCGCGCAGCGCCGTGCGGCGATGGGGCAGGCGGCGGTGAATGCCGCCAAGGCGGTGGGCTATGTCGGCGCCGGCACGGTGGAGTTCATCGTCAACCCCGACGGCAGCTTCTACTTCATGGAGATGAACACGCGGCTGCAGGTCGAGCATCCGGTGACCGAGATGATCACCGGCCTGGACCTGGTGGAGTGGCAGCTGCGCGTGGCCAGCGGCGAGGCGCTGCCGCTGCGCCAGGAACAGCTCACATTGAGCGGCCACGCCATCGAAGCGCGCATCTACGCCGAAGACCCGGACCGCGGCTTCCTGCCGTCCACCGGCCGGCTGATCCATCTGCAGCCGCCCGCGGCCAGCGAGCATGTGCGCGTCGATACCGGCGTGGAGCAGGGCGATGCGATCACGCCGCACTACGACCCGATGATCGCCAAGCTGATCGTCTGGGACCACAGCCGCGACAAGGCCTTGGCGCGTATGCGCCAGGCGCTGGCCGCCTACCAGGTGGTCGGCGTGTCGAACAACATCGAGTTCCTGTCGCGGCTGGTGCGCACGCCGGCCTTCGCCACGGCCGACCTGGACACCGCGCTGATCGAGCGTGAGCAGGCGCTTTTGTTTCCCGAGAAGCCGCCGGTGCCGGACGAGGTGTGGCTGCTGGCCACGCTGGCCGAACTTCAGGACGGAAGTCCGACAGGCGCAGCAGGCGGCGGCGCAGGCGGTGGACCCCGACTCGCCGTGGCGCAGCCTCGACGGCTGGCGCTTGAACGGCACGTCGCTGCGCACGATCGGCTGGCGCCATGGTGAGCAGGACCAGCCGGTTCTCGGTCGAGCAGGGTGCGGCCGGGCAGACGATGAGCCTGGGTGCGGACCCGCGCTTGGTGCAGGGTGTCGCCGGGTCGAATGGGCAGTTGCAGGCGCAGATCGGCGATCGCCAGGTCAATGCCACGGTGGTCGTGCAGGACGACAGGCGCGTGGTCTTCTTCGAGGGCCGCGCGTGGCCGCTTGACACTGCTGCCGCGCCTGCAGGCGGGTGGTGACGCCGAAGAAGCGACCGGCGGCCTGAAGGCACCGATGCCGGGCAAGGTCGTGTCGCTGATTGCCAGCGCCGGCGACACCGTGGCCAAGGGCGCGCCGCTGCTCGTGCTGGAGGCGATGAAGATGGAACACACCATCACCGCGCCGGTCAATGGACGGGTCAAGTCCTTTCACTTCGCCGCCGGCGACCAGGTGGCCGAAGGGGTGGACCTGGTGGACTTCGAGGTGCTCGGCATGACGGCTTCGGGCAACGCCGTGCGCATCGTCGAGATGGGGCCGCGTGACGGCCTGCAGAACGAGAAGCAGACGGTGCCGCTGGCCACCAAGCTGGAGCTGATCGACCGCCTGGCGATGGCCGGCCTGCGCGAGATCGAAGCCACCTCCTTCGTGTCGCCGAAGTGGGTGCCGCAGATGGCCGATCACGACGCATTGATGCGCAGCGCTGCCGCGCCGCCCGGGCGTGACGTATCCCGTGCTGACGCCGAACCTGCAGGGTTTCGAGGCGGCGATGGCGGCGGGCGCCGACCACGTGGCGGTGTTCGCCGCCGCCTCGGAAAGCTTCTCGCGCAAGAACATCAACTGCTCGATCGCCGAGTCGATCGAGCGCTTTCTGCCGGTGATGGCGGCAGCGCGCGAGCGCGAGGTCAAGGTGCGCGGCTACGTGTCGTGTGTCATCGGCTGCCCGTACGAAGGCGACATCGCGCCGCAGCAGGTGGCGCAGGTGTCGCAGCGGCTCATCGACATCGGCTGCGAGGAAGTCTCGCTCGGCGACACCATCGGCGTGGGCACGCCGGCGTCGGTGCAGCGTCTGCTGGAAGCGGTGGCCGCGGTCGTGCCGCTGGCGCAACTGGCCGGCCACTATCACGACACCTACGGCATGGCAGTGGCCAACGTGTTTGCGTCCTACCAGTTCGGGCTGCGCTGCTTCGACGCGTCGGTCGCCGGCCTCGGCGGCTGCCCTTATGCCAAGGGCGCCACCGGCAACGTCGCCACCGAAGACGTGGTCTACCTGCTGCACGGGCTGGGGGCGCAGACCGGCATCGATCTGCCGCGCCTGGTCGACACGGCGGAATGGATCAGCGCCGCGCTCGAGCGCGCGCCGGCCTCGCGCGTCAGCCGCGCGTTGATCGCCAAGCGTGCGAAGGCAGCAGCGGCTTGATCACGCTGTATCACTGCGTCAGCGCGCGATCGTTTCGTGTGCTGTGGATGCTGGAGGAACTGGGCGCGCCCTACGAGCTGAAGATGCTGCCCTTTCCGCCGCGCGTGCAGCAGCGCAGCTTTCTCGAGATCAACCCGCTGGGCACCGTGCCCTTGATGCTCGATGGCGCCACGCGCATGACCGAATCGGCCGCCATCTGCCAGTATCTGGCGCAGCGCTTTGCGCCCACACCGCTGAACGTGGAGCCTGGCGAGGCCGACTTCGGCGCGTACCTGAACTACCTGCATTTCGGCGAAGCCACCTTGACCTTTCCGCAGACGCTGGTGCTGCGCTACGCCCGCTTCGAGCCCGAGGCGCGTCGCATGCCGCAGGTTGCCGAGGACTACAGCAAGTGGTTCCTGGCGCGGCTGCGCAGCCTGGAGCCGCGTCTTTCGAGTCAACACGTACCTGTGCGCCGGGCGCTTCACCGCCGCCGACGTGTCGGTGGGCTTCGCGCTGCTGTCGGCACAGCATCTGGGCCTGCACACGCGATTCACGCCCGCTGTCGCGGCCTATTGGCAGCGACTTTGCACTCGCGAAGCCTACGCGCGTGCCATGAAGGCGCAGGACGCCGCGGCCCGAGCGCAGGGCGTGTCGCCGGTGCCGGCGCCCGACACGACACCTTGAACGCCGCGGCGCCTGTCCTCCAGGAGATTCACATGGGAACCGACCCGCTGCCCCTCGACGATGCCGCCGTGCGTGCACTGGCGGGCGTGACCACCGCCACGCTGACCACCGTGCTGCTGAAGAAGGGGCTGCGCAAGGTCTGGATGCGCGGCACACGCAGCCTGCGCCCCGGTCAGGGGCGCCGCGTCGGGCGCGCCTTCACGCTGCGCTTCGTGCCGGCGCGCGAAGACCTGGCCACTCCCGAATCCTGGGGCGCGCCGATCTCCACCCGGGCGGCGATCGAGGCCATGCCCGCGGGTTGTGTGGTGGTCGTGGATGCCATGGGCGTGACCGACGCCGGCATCTTCGGCGACATCCTGTGCGCGCGCATGGTCAAGCGGGGTGTCGCCGGGCTGGTCAGCGACGGCGTGGTGCGCGACCTGGCGGGTGTGCTGGGCACGGGCCTGCCCGTCTGGTGCAACGGCGTGGCGGCGCCGCCATCTGTGGCGGGACTGACCTTCGTCGGCTGGCAGCAGCCGGTGGGCTGCGGCGGCGTGGCCGTGTTCCCGAACGACGTGGTGGTGGCGTGCGCCGTGCAAAGGCGGCGCTTTCCAGCGGGTGCAAGCCCCGCCCGGCAACCGCTCCAGCCGGAAGCAACCGGAGCAACTATGGAGGTAACGAAGTGGTTGAAGCCTTCGGATAGGCGTGTCACGAAATACGGTGACAGCGCGAGTGTGCAGGCCGCAACGTGAGTGAACGCTGAGCAAGCCTCGAAAAGGTCGATGCGCAGGCCGACCCGGTGGCCATTCCGGGGAAGGCTGATACGGCTGGTTGGATGAGCGAAGCAGTACCGCCAGTCGCTGTGCCGGGGTAGTGGCGGCAGCATGTACACAAGGAAAGCGCACGCAACACGGGAAGCCCCTTGGCGTGGTCGGGGACGACCAACCGGACTCCGGTGACGGACAGGCCGGGCGCCCTGGGGTGGCGGAGAGGCCCGTAGTACCGCTGAAGCCGGGTAATGCCGGTGGAGGGAAGGGGCCTCAGTTCAAGACGAGACGCAGCAAGTAGCGAGGGACCTGGAGATTGGGCAACCTATCAACTCCGACGAGTGTTCAGAAACTGCAGATGGCGTTACACGCGAAAGCGAAGGCCGAAGCCGGCTACCGCTTCTACGCGCTGTACGACAAGATCAGCCGCGAGGACATCCTGGCCCATGCCTGGGCCCAGTGCCGCTCCAACAAGGGCGCACCGGGCGTGGACGGCCAGGACTTCGCGGATGTCGAGGCGTACGGCGTGCAGCGGTGGCTCGGCGAACTGGCGCTTGCGCTCAGGAACGAGGAGTACCGACCGGATCCGATCAGAAGAGTGTTCATACCGAAGGCCAACGGCAAACTCAGGCCGCTGGGCATCTCGACCCTGCGGGATCGGGTCTGCATGACAGCAGCGATGCTGGTGCTCGAGCCGATCTTCGAAGCCGACCTTCCACCCGAGCAGTACGCCTACCGGCCGGGCCGCAACGCCCAGCAGGCGGTGATCGAGGTGGAAGAGACGCTGTTCCGAGGCCACCCGGACGTCGTAGACGCCGACCTCGCGGACTACTTCGGGTCCATTCCACACGCCGAACTGATGTTGTCGCTCGCGCGGCGCATCGTGGATGCGCGTGTGCTGCATCTGATCAAGATGTGGCTGGAATGCACCGTGGAGGAAACCGACGACCGAGGACGGAAGACACGCACGACCGAGGCCAAGGATCAGCGGCGCGGCATCCCGCAGGGCTCACCCATCTCACCACTGCTGGCCAATCTGTACATGCGCCGGTTCGTGCTGGGGTGGAAGAAGCTCGGGCTGGAGACACAGCCTTGGCAGCCGGATCGTGACCTACGCCGACGATCTCGTGATCCTGTGCAGGAAGGGCAAGGCCGAAGAGGCCCTGTCTCGAATGCGCGAGATCATGGGCAAGCTGAAGCTGACGGTCAACGAAGAGAAGACACGAATCTGCAAGGTCCCGGAAGAGACGTTCGACTTCCTGGGCTACACCTTCGGGCGGCTGTATTCAAAGACGACTGGCAAGGCCCGACTGGGCATGCGGCCGTCGAAGAAGAGCATTCGCCGCATGGTCGAGAAGGTCCATGACCTGACCGACCTGAAAACGGGGTGGCAAGAGACCACGGAGGTGGTGGGTAAGTTGAACCGAGCGCTGCGCGGCTGGGCGAACTACTTCAATGTAGGGACCACCAGCGGCGCCTACCGGGCGCTCGACAACTACACCGCGCCGCGGTTGCGCCGGTGGCTGCGCAGCAAGCACAAGGTCAGGCGACGCAAGGGCGGGAGCTATCCACTCCAGCACCTCTACGGGTACTTCGGTCTCGTACGCCTGACTGCGCGCGGCCGCAGCCAGCCGTGGGCGAAGGCGTGAGGTCTTGTCCGAGAGCCGGATGCGTTAGCAGCGCACGTCCGGTTCGATGAGGGGGATGTGGAGACGGAGCTACGGCGAGGTTACTCGGGCACCGCCAGACGAAAGGGGCGGCAACAGACAAACCGGACCTACTGCCACCGCGCCACATTCCTACTCTACCGACGACGACGGCGCGGTGCTGATACCGGCCGCCATGCTGGACGAGGTGATCGCGGCGGCGGTGGAACAGGAGCGGCTGGAAGGCTGGATCATGGCGCAGGTCGAAGCGGGCCAGGCGCTGCCGGGCCTGTACCCGCCGAACGAGGCCAACCAGTTGGCTTATCAGGCCTGGGCCGCCAAGCAGCGTTGATGCGAGACCCGATGCCGAACGCAAACGACGACGACCACAACGCCGATGCCGCGGCCGAAGCGTCCGGCATGCGCAAGGGCCTGACCAGCTACGGCGACGCGGGCTTCTCGCTGTTCCTGCGCAAGGCCTTCATCAAGGGCGCGGGCTACACCGACGCGGCGCTCGACCGGCCGGTGATCGGCATCGCCAACACCGGCAGCGCCTACAACCCCTGCCACGGCAACGCGCCGCAGCTGATCGAGGCGGTCAAGCGCGGCGTGATGCTGGCCGGCGGCCTGCCGATGGAGTTCCCGACGATCTCGATGCACGAGAGCTTCGCCGCGCCGACCAGCATGTACCTGCGCAACCTGATGTCGATGGACACCGAGGAGATGATCCGCGCGCAGCCGATGGACGCGGTGGTGCTGATCGGCGGCTGCGACAAGACGGTGCCGGCGCAGCTGATGGGCGCGGCCTCGGCCGGCATGCCGGCGATCCAGCTCATCACCGGCTCGATGCTGACCGGCTCGCACCGCGGCGAGCGCGTCGGCGCCTGCACCGACTGCCGGCGCTACTGGGGCACGCTTCCGCGCCGGCGAGATCGACGCCGACGAGATCGCCGACGTCAACGACCAGCTGGTGGCCAGCGTCGGCACCTGCTCGGTGATGGGCACGGCCAGCACCATGGCCTGCATCGCCGAGGCGCTGGGCATGACGGTGCCGGGCGGCGCCTCGCCGCCGGCCGTCACCGCCGACCGCATCCGCATCGCCGAGCAGACCGGCGCGCAGGCGGTGCAGATGGCGCGCGACCAGCTCTGACGATCGACAAGATCCTGACGCCGCGCCGCGTTCGAGAACGCGATGCGCGTGCTGCTGGCGATCGGCGGCTCGACCAACGGCATCGTGCACCTGACGGCGATCGCCGGCCGCATGGGCCTCGAGATCGACCTGCAGGCGCTCGACCGCATGGGCCGCGAGACGCCGGTGCTGCTCGACCTGAAGCCCTCCGGCCAGCACTACATGGAAGACTTCCACCACGCCGGCGGCATGGCCACGCTGCTGCGCGAGCTGAAGCCGCTGCTGCACCTGGACGCGCTGACGGTCACCGGCCGCACGCTCGGCGAGGAGATCGAGCGCGCCGGCCCGGGCTTCGCGCAGGACGTGGTGCGGCCGCATCGCCAACCCGATCTACCCGCAAGGCGGCATCGCGGTGCTGCACGGCAACCTGGCGCCGGGCGGCGCGATCATCAAGCAGTCGGCCGCCGACCCGGCGCTGATGGAGCACGAGGGCCGCGCGGTGGTGTTCGAGAACCTCGAGGACCTGGCCGCGCGCATCGACACGCGACGATCTCGACGTGACGCCGACGACGTGCTGGTGCTGAAGAACATCGGCCCCAAGGGCGCGCCCGGCATGCCCGAGGCCGGCTACCTCCCGATCCCGCGCAAGCTGGCGCGCGCGGGCGTGAAGGACATGGTGCGCATCTCCGACGGCCGCATGAGCGGCACCGCCTTCGGCACCATCGTGCTGCACGTGACGCCCGAGGCGGCGATCGGCGGGCCGCTGGCCCATGTGCGCAACGGCGACCGCATCCGCCTGAGCGTGACGCAGCCGCGAGATCACGCTGCTGGTGTCCGACGCGGAACTGGCGCAGCGCGCGCGCGACCACCCGGTCGTCGAGCCCGAGCGCCGAACGCGGCTACCGCAAGCTGTTCCTGCAGACGCGTGACGCAGGCCGACCAGGGCGTGGACTTCGACTTCCTGCAGGCCGCGCAGAAGCGGGGCAAGACCCCGACCTGAGCAGTGCGCCGCTTCGCGGTGTGACGGCAACGGGCGCGTGCTTGCGGCAACGCCTCAGCGCTCGCGCTTCACCGCCTGGCCCAGGGTGATCACCGCCATCGCGTAGTAGCTCGACTGGTTGTAGCGCGTCACGGCGTAGAAGTTCTGCGTGCCGGCCACATAGCTCGGCGCGGCGGGACCGTTCTGCAGCTCGACCAATGCCATCAACCCGTCGTGTTCACGACCTGCGTCGTCCAGCGATGCGCCCAGTGTCAGCATCTGCTCGGCGCTGAAGCTGGGCAGGATGTCGGGCTGCAGCAGCGTCGCGCGCTGACGCGTATCGACCGGCACGCCGACCTCGTAATACGGCGCCATGCCAGCTTGCCAGCCGTGCTCGGCCAGGTAGTGCGCCACGCTGCCGATGACGTCGGAAGCGTTGTTCTGCAGGTCGATGCGACCGTCGTCGTCGAAGTCCACCGCAAAGCGGTTCAGGCTGCCGGGCATGAACTGCGGCAGACCGATGGCACCGGCGAAGGAGCCCTTGACCTGCGTTGGATCGAGTCCTTCGCGCCGGCACATCACGAGGAATTCTTCGAGTTGCTCGCGGAAGAACGGGCTGCGGTCGCTGCGTCCACTGGGGAAATCGAAGGCCAGCGTGGCCAGCACATCGAGCACGCGGAAGTTGCCGGTGACGCGGCCGTAGAAGGTCTCCACACCGATGATGCCGACGACGATCTGTGCCGGCACGCCGTAACGCTCTTCGGCGCGCTGCAGCGCTTCGGCGTTGTCCTGCCAGAAGCGCACGCCGGCCATGATGCGCTGCGGCTCGACGAAGCGGTCGCGGTAGGCAGCCCAGTTCTTCGCGCTGCCGGCCGGCGCCGGCATCATCAGGCGCTGCGCCGTGGGTTGCAGCCGGGCCTGCGCCAATTGGGCCAGGACCCAGTCGGCCGGCCACTGGTGCCGCTCGGACACCTCGGCGGCAAAGTCGCGCACGTCCTGTCGCGAAGCGTAGCTCGCCTGCGACTTGTCTTCGCCATTGGCGGTGGTGGCGCCGGGCGCCGCAGCGGCAAGGTTGCCAATGGCCTTTCCCTTGCCCTTTCCCGCTTGCGCAGGGGCAATGGACAAGAGCGCGATGCACATCGCCGACAACAACCGCCATGCCTTGAAAGTCATGCCGGATTATCCGCGGCCGGCTTGCGTGGCCAGTTCGGCAAAGCGTGGCCACCAGCCGCGCGCCACGGTGGCCCGGCCGGCCAGCGCGTAGCGCGAGCGGTCCAGCGCTTCCAGCTGCAAGGCCAGCGCCTCGCCCTGCGCGCCCAGATGTTCGCGCACACGCTGGGCCCGCGTGCGCGGCGGGTCGTGCGCGTGAACCGTCACGCCCAGTGGCGCCAGCCGCTCGGCGATGCGCCGCTGCAGCCGAACCCACGGGTCCTGGCGGTGACGGTCCCACAAGGCCCAGCCGGCACCGGCGAGGCTGCCGGCGCACAGCAATGCAATCAGCGCATAGGCCAGGTCGTGCCAGCTGGGGGCGCTCACGCCCAGGCTTTCGAGCAGGCGGAACTGCTGGCTGCTCGAATAGTTCATGACCCACTGGTTCCAGCGGTTGTTGGCGGCTTCGAGTGCGCTGCGCAGTTGCGCCAGCAGTTGCGGGCTGACACTGCCGATGGCGCCGGCCACCAGGCCCTGCCGCGGCACCAGGCTGGCGCCGCGCACGATGCGGTCCGGCGCCACGGCCGCGGTGGGGTCCACGCGCACCCAGCCATCGCCCGGCTGCCAGTACTCGGCCCAGGCGTGGGCGTTGCTCTGGCGCACGATGTAGTAGCCGTCGACCGGCTTGGGGTCGGTGCCCTGGTAGCCGGTGACCACGCGCGCGGGCACGTCCAGCGCGCGCAGCACCACCACCAGGCTGGCCGCGAAATGCTCGCAGAAGCCGAGCTTGCGGTCGAGCCAGAACTCGTCCACCGCGTGTTTGCCGTAGGTGCCGGGTTCGAGCGTGTAGATGTACTCGCCGTTGCGCACATGTGCCAGCAGCGCCGACACCAGCGTGCGCGCGTCCGCCTGCGCCAGCTCGGGCGTGCGCCGCAGCGCGGCAGCCCACGCCAGCGTGCGCGGGTTGTGATCCGGCGGCAGCTCGACAAACTCGCGCAGGCTGATGCTCATCTCCCGCGGCCCATGCTGATGCAGCGGCCAGGCCGACGCCTCGAAACGCAGCCGCTCGGTCACCGGCCGCTCGGTCTGCCACTGCAGGTCGCTGCGCAGCACCGGAGCCCAGCCTTCGATCTGCGGTGCCGCATTGGCGCGGTCCGGGGTTATCTCGAGCAGCGGCAACAGGGCCAGCCGGCTGGGCTCCAGCGTCATCTCGTAGCGCACCGGCGTGCCCAGCAGCCGCAGCTCGGCGCGCACACGCGATGCCGGCGGCAAGCGGCGGTGGTCCTGGCGCGTCCACTCGCTGCCGTCGAAGCGCGACAGCACCGGGCCGCGAAAGTACATCGCCTCGGGCGGCGGCACACGGTCCGGGAAACGCACGCGCAGCGCGATCTCGTCGTCGTTGGCAATCTCGGCCATGGCGCCCATGCGCATCGAGCCGGACAGCCCGGTCTTGCCGGCAGCGTCGTGCGGCACGCCCCACAGCGGGCCCATGCGCGGGAACAGCAGGAACAACGCCACCATCAGCGGCGCGCCCAGCAAGGCGGCGCGCGCCGCGACCGCGCCGGCCTGGCGCAGCGGCGGTTTGCCCACCGGCATGTGCGCCAGCACCAGTGCGGTCAGCAGCCCCCACACCGACAGCATCATCGCGGCGGCGGTGAGCAGCGATTGCGAATACAGGAAGTTCGTCAACACCAGGAAGAAGCCGAGGAAGAAGACCACCATCGCGTCGCGCCGCGCACGCAGCTCCAGCGTCTTCAGCGCCATCAGCACGACCAACATGGTCACGCCGGCTTCCTTGCCGAAGAGTGTGCGCTCGGTCCACAGCGTCAGCGCGGCCGCCACCATCAGCACGCCGGCCACGGCCCAGCGGCTGGGCAGCGTGCCGTTGGTCAGCGCCAGGTGCACGCGCCAGAACAACATCACCCCCGTCAGCGCGATGCACCAGGGCGCCAGATGCGCCAGGTGCGGCAGCAAGGTCCAGCCGATCACGGCCAGCTGGAACAGCGTGTCGCGGCTGTCGCGCGGCAGGTGACGCCAGCCTGGCCAGGCGGGCAGGGCAGGCCAGCTCTTTCTCAGCTCCACAGGGCTAGCGCTCGCAACAGTTCGCGCTGGTGCAGCTCGCCGCGATCCGGCTCGAACTGCTTGCCGGGCAGGCGCAGCCCGTACACGAGCCCTTGCTGCTCGGCCGCCAGTACCCAGGCGGTCAGGCGCGACAGGCGTGCCTCGATGCTCTTGCCCGCACCATGAGCGTCCTGCCAGTCGAGCCAGAGCTCGCGGCTGCTCTGCGACGTGGTCTCGCGGCTGACCAACTGGCCGCTGCGCGCCACCTTCTTCCACAGGACCTGGCGCAGGCTGTCGCCGCGGCGCCAGGCGCGCACGCCATCGAGCTCGCTGCCCTGGCCGCGGCGCGTCGGCACTGCCGCGCCGGGCGCGCTGCGCGCCAAGGGCAGGGCCGGGGAGGGCTGTTCGGGCTTGGCATAGGCCAGCACCGTGCTCGCGGCGCGCCAGTGCGTCCAGGCGCGAAACAGGCCGAAGGGAAAGCGTGTCTCTATGACCAGCGACCGGCAACGCATGCCAGCCGCGTGTGGCCGGCACGATGCTCACCCGCGCGCTCGCCTGGCCTTGCGCCGGCACGTCGCACCAGGCGTTGCGCTGGGCCTGTCGCCGGTCGCGAAAATGAACGCCCACGCCGTGACGTGCCGCGCCCGGGTTGGACATCACCACTTCCAGCACGGCACCTTCACCGGCGAATACCGGTGCGGCGGGGCGCAGGCGCAAGGTCAGGCCGCGCAGCGTGCCGTGCGTCAGGTGGATCGACACCAGCCCGCTGCCGGCGAGCAGGAAGGTCAGCACATAACCCAGGTTGAGCTGGTAGTTGATCGACGAGACCAGCATCACCATCAAGGTCAGGCCAAAGGCCCATCCGCCCTTGGTCGGCAGGATGTAGATGTTGTGCTGGTTCAGCGTCCAGGTGTCGGTGCTGGGGTGGCGCATCAGCCACCATCGGCGCAGACGTTGGCGCACTCCGCCCGCAGGCGCTGTGTCGTTGTCGTTGGCCGGGTCGAGGTGCGCGGGCTGGGGCGAAAGCGCGCCGGGGCGCTGACCGGGCAGGACGGCGGGATGGCTCACACCACGGCCCGCGCTAGGGAATCGGCGTGGCCTCGACCATCGCACGCACCTGCTCGATGGCGCCGCGGCCCGCGCCCGCAATCGGCTGCAAGCGGTGCGCAATGGCCTGCGGCAAGATCGCCTGGATGTCGTCGGGCGCCACGTAGTCGCGCTGTGCCATCAGCGCGCGTGCCTTGGCCACGCGCAGCACGGCGATGCCGGCGCGCGGACTCAGGCCGTCGACGAACCATTGCCCCGAGCGTGTCGCCGCGATCAGGGTCTGCAGGTAGTCGAGCAGCGCTTCGGAGGCAATCACCTCGCGCACCGCAAACTGCGCCGCTTCCAGGTCGCCGGGCTTCATCACGGCGGCCATGCGCGTGATCGCCTCGCGCCGGTCTTCGCCAATCAGCAGCGCACGTTCGGACGCTCTGTCGGGATAACCGAGCGTGATGCGCAGCAAGAAGCGGTCGAGCTGAGATTCGGGCAGCGGGTAGGTGCCCAGTTGATCGGTCGGGTTCTGCGTGGCGATGACGAAGAAGGGTTTGGGCAACGCGCGTGTCTCGTTCTCCACCGAGACCTGCTGTTCTTCCATCGCCTCGAGCAGCGCGCTCTGCGTCTTCGGCCCGGCGCGGTTGATCTCGTCGGCCAGCAGCACCTGCGCGAACACCGGTCCGGGGTGGAAGACGAAGGCCTCCTTGCTGCGCTCGAACACGCTCACCCCGACCAGATCGCTGGGCATCAGGTCGGCGGTGAACTGCACGCGCGAGAATCGCAGTCCCAGGCACACTGCCAGCGCATGCGCCAGCGTGGTCTTGCCGACCCCGGGAACATCCTCGATCAACAGGTGGCCGCCGGCCAGCAGGCAGGCCACGCAGTCCTCGATCTGCGCGCGCTTGCCGACGATGACGGTGCCGATCTGCTCAACCAGGCGCGAAATCTGGCGCGCTACACTCGAATTCATTCACCACACCATAACCGAAAAAGGCTTTTCAGCCCTTCATGAGCACCGCTTACTACAGCCACCCGGAGTGTCGTTTGCACGATATGGGCGAAGGCCATCCGGAGTGCCCACGGCGCCTGGATGTGATCACTGATCACCTGCGTGCCACGGGCCTGGACATCGCGCTGAGCTTTCATGATGCGCCGATGGCCACGCCGGCGCAGCTGGCACGCGCGCATGCCAGCGGCTATGTGGCGGAAATCACCGACCTGATGCAGCGCGTACGCGACGACGGCGAGTCGCGCGCGGTCGATCCGGATACGCAGATCGGCGCCGGCACGCTGCAGGCTGCGCTGCGTGCGGCGGGTGCGGCGGTGGCGGCCACCGACGCAGTGTTGTCCGGACGTGTGGCCAATGCCTTTTGCGCCGTGCGCCCGCCCGGCCACCACGCCAAGCGCGACCAGGCGATGGGCTTCTGTTTCTTCAACAACGTTGTCGTGGCGGCGCGCCATGCGCTGGATGTGCACGGGCTGCAGCGCGTGGCCATCATCGATTTCGACGTGCACCACGGCAACGGCACCGAAGACATCATCGCCGGCGACGAGCGTGTGCTCATGGCCAGTTTCTTCCAGCAGGCGCTGTACCCGTTCAGTGGTGGTGTGCCGCTGGGCACCAACATGATCAACCTGCCGGTGCCGGCCTACACCCGCGGCGGCGCCGTGCGCGAGCTGATCGAGATGATGTGGATGCCGCGGCTGGAGGAATTTGCGCCGCAGATGCTGTTCATCTCCGCCGGTTTCGACGCCCACCGCGACGACGATCTCGGCCAGCTCGGCCTGGTCGAGGCCGACTACGAGTGGATCACGCAGCGCCTCATGGGGCTGGCCGAGCGCCATGCGCAGGGGCGCATCGTTTCCTGCCTGGAAGGCGGCTACAACCTCGGCGCGCTGGCACGCAGCGTCGCCGCCCACCTGCGCGTGTTGGCCGAGATCTGATGCGCGCTGGAGGCTGCGCATGGAGAACCTGAAGTCGCTGCAGCAGGCGCTGGCCGAGCTGACACCACGCGGCGCGCTGGTCGAACTGGCGGTTCTGGCCGGCTCATTGGGCGTCGCCTACGGTGCCGTCTGGCTGTTGCGCGGCTCGCGCAAGGGCTTCGGCCCCGGCATCTGGTTCGGTGCACGTCTGTATGACGGTGTGTTGTTCCCGCTGGCCGCGCTGCTGGCCGGCGTGATCGCGCGCTGGGCGTTGAAGGACCTGCTGCCCGTCGGCCTGTTGCGCCTGGCGGTGCCGATCCTGGTCAGCCTGGTGCTGATCCGCCTGAGCGTGCAGGTGCTGCGCACGGCCTTTCCGGCGTCGGTGCTGGTGCGGCGGCTCGAGCGCACCGTCTCCTGGATGGTCTGGGGCGGACTGGTGCTGTGGCTGACCGGCGCGCTGCCTTTCCTGATGGAGGAGATGGAGGGTGTGCAGTGGCGCATCGGCGGTGCCTCGGTTTCGCTGCTGATGCTGCTGCAGGGCGCGCTGAGTGCGGGCGCGGTGATGCTGCTGGTGCTGTGGCTGTCGGCCACCATCGAGTCGCAGTTGCTCAAGGGCGCCGTCGGCACCAGCATTTCCGCGCGCAAGATCGCCGCCAATGCCACGCGTGCCATGCTGGTCGTGATCGGCCTGATGATCGCGCTGACGGCAGTGGGCATTCCGATGAGCGCGCTGTCGGTGCTCGGCGGCGCCATCGGCGTGGGCATCGGCTTCGGGCTGCAGAAGCTGGCGGCCAACTACGTCAGCGGCTTCGTCATCCTGGCCGAACGCTCGCTGCGCATCGGCGACCTGGTGCGCGTGGACAGCTTCGAAGGCCATATCACCGACATCAAGACGCGCTACACCGTGATCCGCGCGCTGAGCGGGCGCGAGTCGATCGTGCCCAACGAGATGCTGATCACGCAGCGTGTGGAGAACCTGTCGCTGGCCGACCGCAACGTGCTGGTCAGCACGGTGCTGCAGGTGGCTTACGGCACCGACGTTGCGGCGCTGATGCCGAAGATGGTGGCCTGTGCGCTGGCGGTGCCGCGCGTGCTGCAGCAGCCCGAGCCCGCCGTGCAGCTTTCCGCCTTTGCCGCCGACGGACTGGAGTTGACGCTCAACTTCTGGGTTTCCGATCCGGAGAACGGCCAGGGCAACGTGCGCTCGGCCGTCAACCTGGGGCTGATCGAGACACTGAACGCCGCCGGCGTGGAGATTCCGTTCCCGCAGCGTGTGCTGCACACGCTGCCAGCCAGCGTTCCAGGTGACGTTGCCGATACCGACGCCCAGGGTGCCGATGCCAAGGCAGCATCTGAGCCAGGGACGCCGACTACTACGGGAACTGCACGTACGGCGGCGGCGGCGTCTTGTCCGGCGGCACCCAGGCCGGTGCCGGTTGTCCCGCCGGGCCGAGCTTCCTGACGAAGTGATAGATCGCCTGCTGGTCCTGCTTGCTCATGGCCTGCAGGTTGAATGAGGGCATCGGCGGGCGCGCCTGCATGTGTTGCACACGCTGCAGCCATTGCGCTTCACTCAGGCCGCTCATGTACTGGCGCAGGTTGATGGCGTAGGTGGTGCCCCAGGGGCCGCGCCAGCCGAGCGCGTCGCCGGTGAGCCACAGCTTTTCGTCGACCTTGCCGGCCTTTTCCATGTAGCCGGGCGTGTGGCAGTCGTTGCAGCCCGCGATCTTGACCAGGTAGCGACCGCGATCGACCAGGGCTTTCGACGCGGCACCTTCGGCAAGTGCCGCCGTGTGAGAAAGCGCCGCAGCGGCGAGCGCGAGCATGCTCGGCAGGATGTTCAGTCTGTTCATGAAGCGTTCTCCTCAGGTGCCATTGGGTTGTGTCGGATCGGCGTGCTCTCAGGCCGGGCGCACGGGCCCGGCTGCGGCGCCACGCCGATGGCGCGCTGCAGCTTGTTCCAGGCACTTTCATCGAGATGCGGCCGGATGTGCGCCAGCAGGCCCAGAAAAGCCTCCGGCGGGGCGTCGTTCTTCATGCCATTCAACATGGCGGCGCGCTCCGCGGGGTTCAGCGCCGGCACCATCCAGCGCGCCACCTCGAGCATCTCGCGCGGGTCGATCGAGGCCAGCAGCCGGCCGTGCAGCTGCAGCAGCTCGGCGTCGCTGTAGTGCGCCCACAGCGCTGCGTTGTGCGCCGTCTCCTCGATGTGCATGTGCTGGAAGTTCGCCGCGACGAACAGCGCCAGGTGACGGTACAGGCGCAGCGCCAGGCCCGGCTTTGCAGCGGCCGAGGCACCGCGCAGGATCTGCACTTCGGCCTGCAGCTCGGCGATGCTTTCCAGGTGCTCGTCGTGTTCCTCCGCGATTCGCTTGGAGCCCTTTGGCTGGCGCGCCTCGATCGCCGGATGCATGAAGCGGTTCTCGGTCTGCACATGGCTGTGGCACAGCGTCAGCAGCGCATCGAGCTGGGCCAGCGTGCGCTGCGTGTCGACGCCGTCGTCCAGGTCCATGCGGCCGATGCGGTCGAGCGTGTCGCTCATGAAGCTGCGCAGGGCCTTGTGGATCGGCGCGTACAGGTCGACACGCGGGCTCGACACGCTGATCGAGGAGGTGCGGAGGACTTGCGCCGGGGCGGCATTCACGGTGTGGGTCATGGTGGATTTCCTCGTGGGGTGGGGTGGATCGGTGTCGACATGCCGCAGCGGCTTCGACATGAGCTGCAGTGTTCCCGCACCGCCCGTCGCGGTCATCGCCCGAAGGAGCCAGCGCGGCGGCTGGCGACGGGCCATGCTCAGTCGTGCGTGCCTTCGTCGGGCGTCGCCGAATGTGCCGGCACGGGTGTCTCGGTGCACACCGCCACCATCTGCAGCGGCAGCGCGCCGTGGTTGACGAACTGGAACGTCCGGTGCGGCGGCACCAGCACCGTGCACGGCGCGGAAAAACGTTGCGGTCCGCCATCGACGAGCAGCTTGCCGCAGCCGGCCAGCACCACCACGACGAGCTCGCCAGCGTGGCGCTTCTCCAGGCTGTGTGCGCCGGGTTCGAGCGTGCGCATCCAGATCTCGAAATGGCGCACACCCAGGCTGCTGTCGGCGGCGGCGAAGCGCTGTTCGCCATCACTGCGCTGCAGTTTCAGGTGGGCGTGGCTGATGATCTGCATGGCGGGGTGTGGAGACGATCGAGTGCTTTGGCCCAGTCTGCGTGGCGCACGGCACCGGCGCATCGCCCAAAAGAGCCATCGCGGCGTGGCCCGCGCAGCATGGCGCGCCACCGCGGCGCCGCCTGCGCCAGAATGTCGCGATGCAAGTGCAGGACGCTGCCCCCACCTTTGCGCTGGCCAAGATCCAGCCGCCTCGGCCGCGCAGTGCCTTGATCGAGCGGCAGGCCCTGGAGCGCTCGCTCGGCCAGGCGCTGCAGCAACACAAGCTGACCTTGCTGCTCGCACCGGCCGGCTACGGCAAGACGGCGGCGCTGACGCGGCAGATCCGGCAGTTGCCGGCGGGTTGTGCGCTGGCCTGGGTCTCGGCCGACGACGACGATCCGCTTCAGCGTTTTCTGGCCTGCCTGACGGCCGCGCTGGAACCCTTCGACCTGCCCTGGCGCGTCGCGCCCGAGGCGCTGGCGACGCTGGCCCAGGCCGAACGCGGGCTGGGCGATGTGGCCGGCGAGCTGGTCAATGCGCTGGCCGCGGCCGAGCTGCCGCGGGGCCTGATCGTCATCGACGACACGCACCGTTTCAGCGACCCGCAGGTCTTCGAGCTGCTGCACCGGATGCTCGAACGCTGGCCCGAACAATGGGGCCTGGTGCTGGCCGGGCGGGTCGAGCCGCCGCTGCCGCTGGCGCGGCTGCGCGCCGCCGGCGAGCTGGCGCAATTCGGCCAGCGCCAGTTGCGTTTCAGCCCGGAGGAGGTGGAGGCCTTGCGCGCCGAGAACGGCCTGCCGCCCGAGCCCGAACACACCCGCGCGCTGCTGCAGCGCACCCATGGCTGGGCGGCGGGCCTGCGCCTGAGCCTGGCGGTGCGCCCCGACGACGCGGCGCGGCGCGAGGCGCAGGCGACGCAGCGGCATCTCTTCGACTACCTCGCGGCCGAGGTCTTCGAGGACATGCCCGTGGCCGTTGCAGGAGTTCCTGCTGCATTGCTCGGTGCTGCCCGAACTGACGGCCGAGCGCTGCGCGCAGGTCAGCGGCGTGGCGCAGGCCGCGCGGCTGCTGGACGAGGTCGAACGTCGTGGCCTGTTCGTCAGCGTGCTCGATGCGCCGGTGCTGACCTTGCGCCTGCACGACCTGTTCCGCGACTTTCTCGAAGACCGGCTGCAGCGCCGGCAGCCCGAGGCCGTGCCCGGGCTGCTGCGCCGCGCTGCCGCTCATGAGCCCGACCTGGCGCGTGCCGTCGGCTACCTCGCGCGGGCCGGTGCCTGGGACGAGGCCGTCGCCGTCCTGGCGCAGCGCGGACCGGCCTTGCTGGGCGAGGGCGGCGGGCCCGGGCTGGAGCAGATGCTGGCACTGTTCCCGGCCTCCGAATTCGAGCGTCAGCCCGATCTGCAGATGTTGCGCGGGCTGTTGGCCTTCGGCCGCTACGACTGGGACACGCTGTTCGACGCGGCGCAGCGTGCGGCCGCCGGTTACGCGCGCGTCGGGCGCCGCCGCGACGAGGCGGTGGCGCACGCCTACGCCTGGTCCGGCATGCACCATGTCGGGCGCAAGGCGGAAGCCACCATGGGGCTGAAGCAGTTGCGCGCGCTCGAGCTGGACGACGCCGCGCGCGCGGTGATCCTCTATGTCAGCGCCTGGGACGCCTTTGCCGGCGAGCGCAGTGCGGAAGTCGTGGCCATGATCGGCTCCATGCTCGACGCGCTGGAACGCATCCCCGACGTGCGCCTGTGGCACCAGTGTGCCAACCTGAGCCTGATGGTCGGCCTGCCGGGCATGGGCGCGCTGCTGCAGCGTTTCGACAGCGGGGTGATGCGCCTGGCCGGCCAGGTGCCATCCTTGCTGCGCGCCGCGGTGCTGCATGTGCGTGCCGGCCAGTCCATCGGCGCCGGCCGCCTGGACGAAGCCTGGAACTGGCTGCAGCGCGCCGACGAGGATTGCCGCTGGCTGGGGCGGCCGCGCCTGCTCATGACCGACAACGGCCTGACGCATGTGCTGCTGCATGCGCTGCGTGGCGAGGCCGACGCCTGTCGCGAGCATGGGCTGCAGGTGTACCAGGACATGCTGCACAACAGTGCGCCCAGCCACCGCCGCGTGCACATGTCGGACGTGCTCGCCGCGCGCGTGCGTGCCGCCTGGGTGCTGGGCGACGAGCACAGCCTGCGTGAGATCGACCGCCTGCTGCGTGATGCAGCCCATCCGTCGGAATGGGCCTCGGCGCCACGCTGCCGCGACTGGAGCCGCGCCTTCGTCGCGCTGCTCGATGAGCGCCTGGACGATGCCCGCGTGCTGCTCGAGCCGATGGCCAAGGACATCGAGCGCTACCGCTACTTTGCCGGCGCGCAAGCGCGCTTCATGCTGGCCGACATCCACGCACGCCAGGGCGGGTTCGACGCGGCCGTGGCCACGCTGCGGCCCTGGCTGGAGCAGGCACGTCAGAGCGGCGAGATCGGTGGTGCGCTTTTTGCCGGGCCGCAAGTGCTGCGGCGTCTGGCGGGCGCGAATTGGGGCAACCGCCTCACGGCCACCGAGCGTGGCCAGCTGGACAGCTTCGCGGCTCTGCTGGCGGCTGCTGCCGCCCGGGCCGGGGGCGCGGGCGATGTGCCGGTGGGTGCGGCAGCCAACGGGGCGGCTGCGATGCCGGCCAACGCCACTTCAACCACGCCGCACGGCGCAGCGCTCGGACTCGCCGAGCTGAGCGAGCGCGAGCGCGAGGTGCTGGAGCGCATCGCTGCGGGCGACAGCAACAAGCTGATCGCGCGCGCCTTCTCCTTAAGCCCGCACACCGTCAAGCGCCACGTCGCCAACATCCTCGACAAGCTGGGTGCGGATACACGCGGCCAGGCGGCCGCGCGCTGGCGTCAGGGCCGCTGACCGGCGCTGCCGGCCCGCGGCGCCCGCATCACAGCAGATCCTCGGCGACAAGCAGCGAGAGCAGCGAGGTCTTGAAGCGCACGCCCCAATCGGCGCCGGGCTCGCTGTGCTGCACCACTTCGGCCGTGCCGTTGCGGGTGATCCATTCGATGCCGGCGGCCGAGCGCCGCAGCCGGTAGGCGCTGGAGCCGTTGGCGCGCTGCCACAGGCTGCGCAGCTCCCAGGCCAGCGCGGGCGAGTCGATGAGCAGGCCGAGCTCGGTGTTGGCCAGCGCCGAGCGGCCGTCCATGTTCATCGAGCCCATCAGCACCCAGCGCCGGTCGGCCACCGCCACCTTGGCATGCAGCCGGCCTTCGGAGGAGCGAAAGTCGCCGAACTCGCCGGCCTTGCGCACCAGGCCCGGGCTGAGCTCGTGGATGTGCACGCCCATGTCGAGCATCGCGTGGCGGTAACGCGCATAGGCACGGTGCACCATCGGCTCGTCCGTCGCGGCCATCGAGTTGGTCAGCACCGTGACGCGAACCTTGGCGGCCCGCGCCTCGCGCATCATCGCCATGCCGCGCACGCCGGGGATGAAGTAGGGCGAGACGATGACCACCTCGGAGCGCGCCTCGCGCAAGCGGCCCAGGCCCAGACCGAGCGCGCTGAGGTCCAGCGTCGCCGTCTGCACCACCTTGGCCGGTGCGTCCGCCATGACCTGCACGGGCGCGAAGAGCAGTTCCAGATGGCCCTGTTCCAGCTGCGCGCTGACGAGACTGTGGCCGAGCACGTCGCGCGGCGCGGGTGCGGCCGGCGCCGCGGCGCGCTGCACCTGTTCGGCGAAACGGGCGCGCAACGAGGCAGGATCGTCGCCGCTGGGTTGCAGGCGTTGCAGCGGATAGGCGAACTCGCTGTTCCAGTAGGTTTCGAAGCTGTCGCTCAATGCCGGCAGCACCGCGCCGGTAAGCAGCAGGTCCATGTCGACGAAGTTCGCCGCGCTGCCGCGCATGAAGTATTCGTCGCCAATGTTGCGCCCGCCGCTGACGGCCACATGACCGTCGGCGATGAACAGCTTGTTGTGCATGCGCCGATGCAACTGCTCGAACTGGCTCGGGCTGAGTGCCAGGCGTGTGATCGGCGCGCCAGAACGCACCGGCAGCGGGTTGAACAGCCGCACCTCGACATGCTCGTGCGCCGCCAATCCGGCCAGCAACTCGGCGATGTCGCCAGTGTGCAAATCGTCCAGCAGCAAGCGCACGCGCACGCCGCGCGCCGCGGCGTCGCGCAGTTCGCGCAGGAAATTGCGTCCGGCCGCGTCGTCCGAGAGGGTGTAGTACTGGGCGTCGAGCGTGCGCTCGGCGTGGCGCGCCAGCGCCAGGCGCGCGTCGAAGGCATGGTCGCCGCCAGGCAGCAGGCGCAGGCCCGACAGGCCGTGCTTGGCCTGCGGCGTCGAATCCGCGGCGATGCGCGCCAGGGTCGTGTCGGCCAAGCCTCGCACCGTGGGGGTGGGCGTGTGCACCGGTGCATCGGGCAGGCTGGAGCAGGCGGCGAGCCAGAACGCCAGTCCCGGCGCCAGCAGCAGGCCGGCCAGCAGGCGGGACAGCGGACGGGACGGCGTGGCGTGGGTGGCTTGCATGTCGAGCTCTCCGATGACGGCGTGAATGGGCCGATTCGATGACTCGAAGTCTGGGCTCGGCGTTGCTTTTGCACATCGCTCGATGGAGCCATCGACGGCACGGCGACGGGCCATCGGGCTCGGCCGGGCGAGCCATTCGGGTCGGCGCGGCTGACGCTGGCGGCACCCGCAGTGCGGGCCACAAGCCTGATCGTCCCAGTCAGTCCGGGCCGGGCGGCCTGGCCATCCCGCGCCGCCAGCGCAGCGCCCAGCGCGACAGCGGATCGAAGGCGACGATGAGCTCCTGCCCGATCGGTGTCAGCGCATAACCTTGTTCGCCGAGCTCGAGCAATCCGGCCTCGCGCAGTTCGCCCAGTCGCTGGTTCAGCACGGTGGGCGAGATGTCGCCGCAGGCCGATTGCAGCGCCCTGAAGGTCAGCGCCTGCGCGCGCAGCTCCCACAACACACGCAGCGTCCAGCGGCGCTGGAACAGGCCCAGCGCTTCGTTGATGGCTTCCTTGGCTTCCAGCTGACGCGGGTTCGATGGCGGAATGTTGATGCTCCAGCCCGCGCGAAGGCGCGGCCGCTACGAATAATGTAGCATTGCTACTGTTTTGGTAGCAACTGGCCTAATCACTTCAAGGAGTCCGCCAATGAATCGCATCGCACCCCTGGACAGCCCGTTCCCGCCCGCGCTGGCGCAGCGCATGGCACGGCTGCTGCCCGCGACGATGACCGCGCCGGTGCTGTTTCGCGCCGTGGCGCGCAACGAGGGGCTGTTCAACTTCCTCGTCGACAGTCGCATGATCGGGCCCACCGGGCTGCTCGACCGGCGCTGGCTGGACAGCGCCCTGCGCGAGGCGGTGATCCTGCGCGTCTGCACCGCCTGCGGAAACGACTATGAATGGCAACTGCACGTGGGCACGATCTCGGCGCGCATGGGGCTGTCGGCCGAGCAGATCGCCGACACGCGCAGCGCCGAGCCCGCTGCCGACCTGTGGAGCGAAGGCCAGTGCGCCGCGATGGCGCTGGCCGATGCGCTGGTGCACGAGCGGCGTGTCGACGATGCCCTGTTCACCCGGGCGCGCGCCTGCTTCGACGATGCGCAGCTGATCGAACTGACGCAGCTGATCGGCCTGTACACCGGCGTGGCGATGATGGTGGCGCTGGTGCAGCCCTCGCTGGACGCCTACGCGGCGCCACTGCCGCCGTAGGCGCGGGGCAGGGCACGGCTCACTGCCGGGCGCGCAGCCAGGCGGCGGCCTGGCCGCGTGTCTGCACGCCCAGCTTGTCGAGGATGTTGGCGACATGGCGCTTGACGGTGTGCGGGCTTAAGGAGAAGGCGCGCGCGATCAGCTTGTTGCTGTCGCCGGCGGCGATGCGCGCCAGCACCTCGGCCTCGCGCACGCTCAAGCCTGCGCCCAGCTCGCCGGCGTCGCCGCCTGGCACCACCGCCGGCACCGGGCGGTCGGCACGACGCAGGCGTTGCGCGCACTCGGCCCAATGGCGCAGCCGGCCCTGTTCCTGCGCCGGCAGATGCGTGCCCCAGCGCGCGCCGGCCAGTTGCGCCAGCACGGCCGGGCCGGCCAGCAGCACCGGGGCCAGTTCGGTGGGGTCGTCGGTGGCCTGGAAGGCGGGCCGCAGGCTGTCGGCCGCTGCTGCCGCCCCTTCGTGCGGCAGCAGCGCGGCAGCCAGGCGCAGGCGGGTCTCCACGCCCAGGCCGAGCCGGCTGAGCATTGCGTCGTGCTGCAGCGCGGCACGGCGCATCGCGATGGCCTGCGCCGTGCGCCCCTCGGCGTCGGCCAGATAGGCCGGCAGCAGCGCACGCTGGGCCCGCGCCGGGCCGTCGGTATCGGGCTGTGGCAGCTGCGAGAGCGCTTCGGCGCGTTGCCGCAGCAGAGTGGCGTCGCCGAGCAAGGCGGCCAGCCGCGCTTCGTGAAACAGCAGGATGTTCTGCACCAGGCGCCGGCGCGGCCCGTCGGCATCGTCCTCCAGCAGTTCGTAGGGCCGGTGCGCGGCGGCCAGCGCCGGCGCGGCTTCGCCACGCAGCGCGTGCAGCAGGGCGCGGCACAGCTGGGTCTGCGTGTGCAGGCTGCGCGACTGGCCGAGCCAGCGGATGTCGTCCTCCACCGGGCGCAGCAGCGCCTCGGCCTCGTCGGGTTTGCCGGCCCACACCTGCAGGAAGGCCAGCACCGTGACCGCCAGCACGCGCAGCGGCGAGCTGCCGGCGCCGGCATGGCGCAACGCGCCGTCGGCATAACGCTGCAGCGCCGGCACCATGCCGGGCAGGCCGAGGTAGCGCGCCACCGGGGAGGCCTGGTACCAGGCGATGGCGGTGTCGAGCCGCTCGACGACGTCGAGCTCGCGCTGGAAACGTGGCGCCACGTCGTCGAGCGGCCCGCAATCCAGCGCCTGCCAGACATGCGCATGCAGCGCGCAGGCCAGCGCCTCGTCGGCCAGCGGCTCGGCCAGCAGCCCGGGCAGCAGCGCATCGGCTGCCGCGTGCCGGGCGGCGCCGTTCAGCGCGATGGCCTCGTAGGCCCGGGCGAGCTGTTCGTTGGCTCGCTCGTCGCTCATCGCAAAGCCGGCGCCGGCACGGTGCATGGCCTCGCACATGGCGTCGAAGTCCCACAAGGCCCAGGCACCCAGGCCGCGCAGCAATTGCAGCCGCGGGCTGTCGCGCTGCGCGGGGGGGAACTGCTCGATCATGCGCAGCACCGGCGTGATCGAGCCGTTTGTCATCAACACCGGGCCATCGGCGCACAGCTGCGTGCAGGCCTCGTCGACGGCGCCGGCCCGCACCAGATAGCCGATGCGGCGCACCGTGTCCTCCTCGCCGGCGGCGGCGCGCTTCAGCAACTCGGGCAACTCGTCCGGCAGCTCGCGCTTCAGCCGGTCTTCGAGGAAGTCGCGAAACAGGTCGTGCAGGCGCAGGGTCAGCTCGCTGCCTTCGAGGCTGGTGACGAACAGGCCGCGCTGTTCGATGTCCTCCAGCCAGCGCGCGGCGTTGGCATCGCCCGAGACCTGGCGGCAGCGTGCGACGCTGAGTTCCGGCAACACCGCGCAGCGCAGCAGGAATGACCGCAGCTCGGCCGGCATGCGGTCCAGCACCTCGGCGGCCAGGTAGTCGAAGACGTGGCGGTCGAGTGCCGCGGAGCGCAGCGCGCCGGCCGCCGCGCGGCCATCGGCCAGGGTGTCCAGTGCCAGGCGCAGGCCCACCGCCCAGCCTTGGGTGCGTGCCAGCAACTGCTGCGGCTGCACCCGATCGGACGCGCCGGGCGTGGCCTGCAGCAGCGCCTCCACTTCGTCGGCGTCGAACTGCAGGTCGCTCTCGCGGAATTCGGCGAGTTCGCCCTGCACGCGCAGGCGCGCCAGCGCCAGGGGCGGGGCCTCGCGACCCGACAGCACCAGCACCCACTGCGGCGGCAGGCCGGGCAGCAGCAGGTCCAGGAACTCGAACACGCCCGGGTCCTCGATGCGCTGCACGTCGTCGAGCACGATGCAGCCGTGCGCCACATCGCAGGCGGCGAGCACGTTGAGCAGTTCGTCCGCGGCCGCGCGGCGCTGGCTGCGCGTGCCGGCGCCGCGTGCGGCCAGGGCATCCGGGTCGGAGCGCCAAGGCGGGTCGATAGGGTTCCAGCGCAGCGCACAGGCAGGCGAGCAGACGCTGCAGGTCGTCGTCCTCGTCGCAACTGATCCAGGCCAGCGCGCTACCTTCGGGCAGGCGCGCGATCTGCCGTGTCAGCGCCGCGGTCTTGCCGAATCCGGCCGGTGCGCTGAAGAGCACCAGGCGGTGCGAGGCCAGTGCCGCATCGAGGCGACGCTCCAGGGCCGGCCGTGCAACGGACCCGGGGCGCTGCCGCGGTGCCTGGATCTTGGTGCGTGCAAAGCTCAAGCTGCATTCTCCGTCGTGCGAATTCTGCAATGCCGCGGCACGACGCACTGGCCGACCATTTGTCTCTCGTAGTAGAAATCAACCCATTTTCATTGGCGACTTCTGTGGTCAGCGGCTGCCCCAGGATTTCTTCTGGCCAGGCGTAGCGAGGGACCGGCTGCGGCGCCCATTCAACCCAGCCGCCGCATCAACGCCATCGCCGCAGCCGGCGCGCGCTCCTTCGCGCCGCTGATGAAGAACATGAACACCTCGCGCGGCAGCGGCGGGCGCGTCCTGCGCTGGCTCCAGCAGCGGCATGCCGGCGGGCAGCCCGCCGCCGAGCAGCAGCCGCGCGCAATCGGCCAGCTGGTCCAGCGTCTGCGGTGCACAGCCTTCGGGCATGCGCGGCTTCGGTGCGCATGATGCGCGCGTACACCAGATCGGCCTGCGCGTCGAACAGGGCAGGGTACTCGTCCGATTCGGTCAGCACCGTGGCCACGCCGTGGCGGCGCGCCAGGGCCAGGTACTCCGGCGTCTTGAAGCTCTCATGCCGCACGTCCATCACGTGGCGCAGCGGCAGGCCGTCGGCGCTGCGCGGCAGCAGCTTCAGGAAGGCCTCGAAGTCCACCGGGTCGAAGCGCTTGCTCGTCGCAAACTGCCAGACGATGGGCCCCAGCTTCGGGCCCAGTTCGGTGATGCCGCTGCCGATGAAGCGCGCCACCGATTCGCCGGCTTCGGCCAGCACGCGGCGGTTGGTGGCAAAGCGCGAGGCCTTCACCGAGAACACGAAGTCCTCGGGCGTGCTGTCGCGCCACTTGGCCACGCTCTGCCGCGTCGGCGTGCTGTAGTAGGTGCCGTTGATCTCGATCGCGCTCAGGCGCTGGCTGGCGTATTCCAGCTCGCGGCTGTGCGGCCAGCCGCGCGGATAGAAGTTGTCGCGCCAGGGCTCGTAGACCCAGCCGCCGACACCGACGCGGATGCGCGGCGCCGCCATCGCACTCAGCCCACGGTGACCGGGATCTTGCCGATCTTCGCCTGCCACTCCTTCGGCCCGGTCTCGTGCACGCTGGTGCCGTCGGAGCTGACGGCCACCGTCACCGGCATGTCCTTGACCTCGAACTCGTAGATCGCTTCCATGCCCAGGTCGGCAAAGCCCACCACCTTGGCCTGCTTGATGGCCTTGGCCACCAGGTAGGCGGCGCCGCCCACGGCCATCAGGTAGGCGCTCTTGTGCTTCTTGATGGCGGCGATGCCGGCGGGCCCGCGCTCGGCCTTGCCGATCATGCCGATCAGCCCGGTCTGCGCTCAGCATCATCTCGGTGAACTTGTCCATGCGCGTGGCGGTGGTCGGGCCGGCCGGGCCGACCACCTCGTCGCGCACCGGGTCCACCGGGCCGACGTAGTAGATGACGCGGTTGCTGAAGTCCACCGGCAGCTTCTCACCCTTGGCCAGCATGTCCTGGATGCGCTTGTGCGCGGCGTCGCGGCCGGTGAGCATCTTGCCGTTGAGCAGCAGCGTCTGGCCCGGCTTCCAGCTGGCCACTTCGGCGGCGCGTCAGCGTGTCCAGGTTCACCTGCTGGCTCTTGTTGTAGTCGGGCTGCCAGTGCACGTCGGGCCACAGGTCCAGGCTCGGCGGGTCGATGTAGGCCGGGCCGCTGCCGTCGAGCACGAAGTGCGCGTGGCGTGTGGCCGCGCAGTTGGGGATCATCGCCACCGGCTTGCTGGCGGCGTGCGTCGGGTACATCGCGATCTTCACGTCCAGCACCGTGGTCAGCCCGCCCAGGCCCTGCGCGCCGATGCCCAGCGCGTTGATCTTGTCGCACAGCTCGATGCGCAGTTCTTCGGTCTTGTTGCGCGGGCCGCGGGCCTTCAGCTCGAACATGTCGATCGGGTCCATCAGCACTTCCTTGGCCATCAGCATGGCCTTCTCGGCCGTGCCGCCGATGCCGATGCCCAGCATGCCCGGCGGGCACCAGCCGGCGCCCATCGTCGGCACGGTCTTCATCACCCAGTCGACGCACGCTGTCGCTGGGGTTGAGCATGACGAACTTGCTCTTGTTCTCGCTGCCGCCGCCCTTGGCCGCCACCTGCACGTCCACGGTGTTGCCGGGCACCACCGTCATGTGCACCACGGCGGGCGTGTTGTCCTTGGTGTTCTTGCGCTCGAACTGCGGGTCGGCCACGATCGACGCGCGCAGCACGTTGTCGGCATTCAGGTAGCCGCGGCGCACGCCTTCGTTGACGGCGTCCTCGACGCTGCCGGCAAAGCCTTCGAAGCGCACGTCCATGCCGATCTTCAGGAACACGTTGACGATGCCGGTGTCCTGGCAGATCGGCCGGTGGCCTTCGGCGCACATGCGGCTGTTGGTCAGGATCTGCGCGATCGCGTCCTTGGCCGCATGGCTGGCCTCGCCTTCGTAGGCGCGCGCCAGGTGCGCGATGTAGTCGGCGGGGTGGTAGTAGCTGATGTACTGCAGCGCGGCGGCGATGCTTTCGACGAGGTCGGCTTGGCGGATGACGGTACTCACGGCAACTCCTTCAGACGAACCAGACAAAGGTCATGACCACGAACAGCGGGATCAGGACCGCGATCGACCAGGCCATGTAGCCGAAGAAGCTCGGCATGCGGATGCCGCGGTCCTCGGCGATGGCCTTGACCATGAAATTGGGCGCGTTGCCGATGTAGGTGTTGGCGCCCATGAACACCGAACCGGCGGAGATGGCGGCCAGCGTCGGTGCCAGCGTCGTCATCAGCACGGCCGGGTCGCCGCCGGCCAGGTTGAAGAACACCAGGTAGGTCGGCGCGTTGTCCAGGAACGAGCTCAAGGCGCCGCTGAACCAGAAGTAGGCCCAGGGCAGCGGCGCGCCGTCGGGCGCGGTCACCGCGCGCGTCACTGCCGCAAAGGCGCCGGCCTCGCCGGCCTTCAGCATCGCCAGCACCGGCACCATCGTGACGAAGATGCCGACGAACAGCTTGGCCACTTCCTGCATCGGCCCCCACGAGAACTGGTTGGCCTCGCGCACCCGTTGCGTGCGTCAGCGCCAGCGACAGCAGCGTCACGCCCACCAGCCCGGCGTCGCGCACGAGCTCCTGCAGCTCGACCTCGGTGCCGGCGACATCGAAGCGCGATGCCGGGCTTCCAGATGCCGCTCATCAGCACCAGCGCGACCACCAGCCCCAGCAGCACGAAGTTGATGCCGCCTTCGATGCCGATGCGTGTGCGTGTCCGGCGTCGGGTCGACGCGGCTTGACACCTTCCTGGCGATAGAACCAGCGGTCGAGCAAGTAGAACAGCAGCAGCAGCGCGCCGACCAGGAACAGCGTCTGCGGGAACAGATGTGCCGCGCGGTCCAGAAGAAGTCCACGCCCTTGAGGAAGCCCAGGAACAGCGGCGGGTCGCCCAGCGGCGTCAGCGATCCGCCGGCATTGCTGACGATGAAGATGAAGAACACGATCACGTGCGCGACGTGCTTGCGGTTGTCGTTGGCGCGGATCAGCGGGCGGATCATCAGCATCGACGCGCCGGTGGTGCCCATGAAGCTGGCCAGCACCGCGCCGATGGCCATCAGCCCTGCGTTCAGCCCGGGGCTGCCGTGCAGGTTGCCGCGCACGAAGATGCCGCCGGCCACGGTGAACAGCGCGGTCAGCAGGATGATGAAGGGGATGTACTCGCCCAGCAGCGTGTGCACCAGCATCGCCGCCGTGGTGCCCAGGCCCTGCGTCAGCGCAAAGGGCAGCAGCAGCAGCAGCATCCAGCCGGCGGTGATCTTGCCGAAGTGCGGGTGCCACAGCTTCGGCAGCAGCAGCGGCATCAGCGCGATCGACAGCAGCATGCCGGCGAAGGGCAGGCCCCACCAGGCCGACAGGCTGCTGCCGTCGAGTTGGGCCGCATGCACCGTACCGCCGGTGCCCAGCAGCGTGGCGGTGAGGAAGGTGCGGTGCAGGGTGCGCATTCGGGGAGAACTGGGCTGGTCGCCGGCATTCTAGGAGCCCGACCTTGCGCGGGCACCGATCGGTTATGGTTGCGCCCCGTGCTGTACGCCATCGTTCTTCTGCCGCTGCTGTTCGGTACGGTGCTTTGCCAGTGGGCGGGCAGCGTCGACACCCGCGCGCGGCGTCGGCTGACGGCGTGGACGGCCGGCGTGGTGGCCGGCAGCGCCTTCGCGCTGCTGCTGTGGCTGGCACCGGGTGTGTTCGCTGGCGAGGTGCTGCTGCGCCAGGCCGAATGGGTGCCGGCGATCGGGCTGAACGCCAACTTGCGCCTCGACGGCCTGGCCTGGATGTTCGCCACGCTGATCACCGGCATCGGCCTGCTGATCATCCTGTACGCGGCCTACTACCTGCAGCCACGACGACCCGGCGGGCAAGTTCTTCAGCCAGCTGATGCTGTTCATGGCGGCGATGCTGGGCATCGTGCTGTCGGACAACCTGCTGCTGCTGCTGGTGTTCTGGGAGCTGACCAGCATCAGCTCCTTCCTGCTCATCGGCTACTGGGGCGGGCGCGAGGAGTCGCGCGCCGGTGCGCGCATGGCGCTGACCATCACCGGCGGCGGCGGGCTGGTGATGCTGGCCGGCATCGTGGTGCTGGGGCAGATCGGCGGCAGCTTCGACCTGTCGGTGCTGCTGACGCGCGGCGCGCAGATCCAGGCCGACCCGCTGTACCCGGTGGCGCTGGGCCTGATCCTGGTCGGCTGCTTCACCAAGAGCGCGCAGCTGCCCTTCCACTTCTGGCTGCCCGAGGCCATGGCCGCGCCGACGCCGGTGTCGGCCTACCTGCATTCGGCCACGATGGTCAAGGCCGGCCTGTTCATGATGATGCGGCTGTACCCGGTGCTGGGTGGCACGCAGCTGTTCGAGAGCGTGGTCGGCAGCATCGGCCTGGCCACGATGGTCTTTGCCGCCTTCGTCGCCATCTTCAAGCACGACATGAAGGGGCTGCTGGCCTATTCCACGGTCAGCCATCTGGGGCTCATCACCTTCATGATCGGCCTGAGCACGCCGCTGTCGATGGTGGTGGCGGTGTTCCACATCCTCAACCATGCGGCCTTCAAGGCGGCGCTGTTCATGAGCGCCGGCATCGTCGACCACGAGACCCATTCGCGCGACATGCGGCTGCTGGGCGGGTTGATGGCGATGATGCCGGTGATGGGCACCTTGGTCATCATCGCCGCGGCGGCGATGGCCGGGGTGGCGCCGCTCAACGGCTTCATCAGCAAGGAGATGATGCTGGAGGAGGCCTTGCAGGCCGGCGATCGCATGTGGGGTTCCTTCGGCTGGATGGTGCCGGTGCTGGCCACGCTGGGCGGGCTGTTCTCTGTCGCCTATTCGATCCGGCTGGTGCACGACACCTTCTTCAACGGCCCGCCGAAGGACCTGCCCAACATGCACCCGCACGAGCCGCCGCTGGGCATGAAGTTGCCGGTGATGCTGCTGGTGGCTGTGTGCATCCTCGTCGGGCTGATGCCCTTCATCGCCGAGCCGCTGGTGCGGGTGGCCAGCGCCGCCGCGCTCGGCGTGCCGCCGCCCGAATTCCACCTGGCGCTGTGGCACGGGCTGAACTGGCCGCTGGCGATGAGCGCCATCGCGTTCGTGGCTGGATTCGCGCTGTATGCCGGGCTGCAGCGAGGCGGCTGGCTGCACCGCTACCTGCCCAGCGGACGTGGCGGCAAGGCGATCTTCGGCAGCGCCATCGACGGCCTGTTCGGCGTTGCCGGCCAATTGACGCGCCTGCTCGAGAACGGCTCGCTGCAGCGTTATGCCGCGTGGATGGTGGTCTCGGCGGTGGTGCTGGGCGCCTGGCCCTTTCTATTCACCAGCGGAGCCTTGCCGCAGGCCGGCACGCGCGCGCTGCTGCCGGCCACGCCGGTGGCCATCGGCGTGTGGCTGATGCTGCTGATCGTCGGCGTCGCACTGCTGCGCCTGCAGCGCAATCGCTTCGTTGCAGTCGTGCTGACCGGCGCGGTCGGGCTGGTGGCCTCGCTGGCCTTCATCGGCATGTCGGCACCCGATCTGGCGATGACGCAGCTGTCGGTCGACGTGGTGTCCACCGTGCTGCTGCTGATGGGCCTGGCGCTGCTGCCGCAGTTCTCACCGCGCGAATCGAGCCCGCTGCGCCGTGGCCGCGATGCGTTCATCGCTGCGGCCGGCGGCGGCGGCATTGCCGCGCTGACCTGGCTGGTGCTGACAGGCGACCACGATTCGATCAGCTGGTACTTCCTGGAGAACTCGCTGTCCATGGGCGGTGGCACGAATGTGGTGAACGTGATCCTGGTCGACTTCCGCGGTTATGACACCTTCGGCGAGATCACCGTGCTGGGCATCGCCGCAGTCGGTGTGCTGGCGCTGCTCGACGGTTTTCGCGCGCGCCGGCCGACATTGGATCCGCAGGGCCGGGCCTGGAGCTTCGGCCAAGAGCCGATGATGCTGCGCCGCGTCGCGCGGCTGGTGTTGCCGATCGCGCTGGTGCTCAGTGTGTTCATCTACTGGCGTGGCCACAACCTGCCCGGTGGCGGCTTCATCGCCGGGCTGGTCACCGCGGTGGCGCTGGTGCTGCAGTACATGGCGCTGGGCCAGGTGCGCGCCGAGTCGATCCTGCACGGCGCGGCGGGGCGGCGCTTCGTGCGCTGGATCGGCATCGGTCTGGGCATTGCCTGGCTCACCGGCGTGGGCGCGTTTGTCTTCGGCCGGCCCTTCCTGACGAGCGCGCACGGCCATCCTTCGGTACCGCTGCTGGGCGAGCTGCCACTGGCCACGGCGGCGCTGTTCGACCTGGGTGTGTACATCACCGTCGTCGGCGCGACCATGCTGATGCTGTCGGTGCTGGGCGCGGCGAGCAAGGAAACGGCCAAGGTGGGGCGCGCATGAAGCACCAGGCATCGACCCACACACGCGGGCCGAGCGCCGGGCCGCTCCCAAGCCGGCCCGCAGTCCCCTCGGGGGACCGGCCGGCGTACCCGCCGGACGAGGGGCTCACATGAGCATGGAGTTCCTGTTCGCGACCGGCATCGGTTGGGTCGTGGCGGTGGGCATTTACCTGCTGCTGCGCGGGCGCAGCTTTTCGGTGGTGCTGGGGCTGTCGCTGATCGGCTATGCGGTGAATGTCTTCATCTTCGGCATGGGACGACTGTGGAGCGCGGCGCCACCCATCCTGGTCGGCAGCGGTGCGGTGGCCGACCCGTTGCCGCAGGCGCTGGTGCTGACGGCCATCGTCATCGGCTTCGCCACGACGGGCTTCGTCATCGAGCTGGCGCTGCGCAGCCGGCACGACAGCGACAGCGATCAGGTCGACGGCCGGCCCGACCGGCCGGACGACAGTGCGGGGCCGACATGAAGCGCCCGGATCGATCGCAAATGCGCATTGCGCAGCGCCCATCGCGCAGGCGCCTGCCATGAACTGGATCGACACGCAACTGCCGATCCTGCCGGTGCTGCTGCCGGCAGCCACCGCCATCGTGTTGCTGCTGATGGGCGACCACGGCGGCGACGACAGCGCCCACGGCCACCGCAAGCTGCTGTGGGCACGTCGCCTGGCGCTCGTGTCGGGGCTGCTCGGGCTGATCATCGCGGCGCGGCTGGTGGCCCAGGCCTCCGGCGGCGAGATCCGCGCCTATCTGGTGGGCGAGTGGCCGGCGCCTTATGGCATCGCCATCGTCATCGACCGGCTGGGTGCGCTGATGCTGCTGCTCACGGCGCTGGTGGCCGTGCCGGTGCTGTGGTACGCCTCGGGCGGCTGGGACGCACATGGGCGCTACTTCCATGCGCTGTTCCAGTTCCAGCTGATGGGGCTGAACGGTGCCTTTGTCACCGGCGACCTGTTCAACCTGTTCGTGTTCTTCGAGGTGCTGCTCATCGCCAGCTATGTGCTGATGGTGCACGGCCAGGGGCAGGAGCGCTTCCGCGTCGGCCTGCATTACGTGGTGTTGAACCTGGCGGCGTCGGCGCTGTTCCTGATCGGCGTGTCGTTGCTGTACGCCAAGACCGGCACGCTCAATCTGGCCGATCTGGCGCTGCGCGTGCCCAAGGTCAGCGGGCCGGATGCGTTGGTGGTGCAGGCTGCAGCCTGGTTGCTGCTGGTGGTGTTCGGCTTCAAGGCCGCGCTGCTGCCGCTGTCGCTGTGGCTGCCGGCGACCTATGCCGCCGCCTGCGCGCCGGTGGCGGCGCTGTTCGCGATCATGACCAAGGTCGGCGTCTATGCCATCTGGCGCGTGCATGGCGTGGTCTTCGGCGCCGACGCCGGCGACTCGGCCTACACCGTCGAGCCGCTGCTGCTGCCGCTGGCGTTGGGCACCAGCGTGCTGGGCGTGCTGGGTGCGCTGTCGGCGCGCACGATGGAGCGGCTGGTGGCCTGGCTGACGGTGTCCTCGGTCGGCACCGTGCTGGTGGCGCTGGGCTTGTTCAGCGAAGCCGCCTGGTCGGCCGGGCTGTATTACATGGTCAACAGCACGCTGGTCATCGCCGGGCTGTTTCTTCTCGCCGAACTGGTGGCGGCGCAGCGCGGCGATGCCGCCGACCGGCTGGAGCCAGCATCGCCGGTGGCCCAGCCCACACTGCTCGGCTTGATGCTGCTGCTGGGCGCGGCCTCGAGCGCGGGTCTGCCGCCGCTGCCGGGCTTCATCGGCAAGCTGATGCTGATGGAAGCGGCCACGCCGCACACCTGGCAGGTGGCGGTATGGGCGACGGTGCTGGGTGTGGGCTTCTTCACGATGATCGGGCTGGCGCGCGCCGGCAGCATCCTGTTCTGGCACGTGCGCGAGGACCTGCCGTCGATCGGACATTCCGGCACGAGTCCGAAGCTGCTTGGCGCGACGCTGCTGCTGCTGGCCGCCACCGTCGCCATGAGCGTGTTTGCCGCGCCGATTCAACGCTACACCACAGCCGCGGCCGTGCAGTTGGGCGACCGCGCGGCCTACGCGCGGGCCGTGCTCGGTGCGCGCGGCGCGGCGACCGAGTCCACGCGGCCCTACGACGGCATGCCGCCGCCACCGACCGGGCGTGGCACCCGCAGGAGGCACACGATGACCCCCGCTTCGCGTGACGATACGGACAGCCGCACGGGCGGCTGGCTGCCGCACCCGGCGCTGTCGCTGGTGCTGGCCGTGGTCTGGCTGCTGCTGCAGCAAAGCCTGGCGCCGGCGCAGATCCTCAGCGCCATCGTGCTGGCGCTGGCCGTGCCTAAGCTGGTGCACGGATTTCTGGGCGAGGGCGTGCGGCCGCGCTCGCTGCCGGCCATCGGACAACTGGCCATGGTGGTGCTTTGGGACATCGTGGTGTCCAACCTGACGGTCGCGCGCATCGTGCTCAACCCCGCCTCCGACCCGCAGCCGGCCTGGGTCGAGGTGCCGCTGGAGGCGGTGCACCCGACCGCGGTCACGCTGTTGGCGACCATCATCACGATGACGCCGGGCACCTTGTCCTGCTCGTCGACGAAGGGCGCGGCGCAATCCTGGTGCACGCGCTGGACTGCGACGACGGGCCTGCGATGGCGGCACAGATCAAGCAGCGATATGAGCGACCGCTGCGCCGCATCTTCGATGGAGCGGACACATGATCGTCGAATGGGCCCTGAACTTCGCGCTGGTCGCCGTCGGCGTGGCGCTGGTGTTGTGCGCCTGGCGGCTGCTGCGCGGCCCGGAGGCCACCGACCGCGTGCTCGCGCTGGACACCATGTACATCAATGTCGTCGCGCTGGTCGTTCTGCTGGGCATGCGCTACGGCACCGAGCTGTTCTTCGAGGCGGCGCTGCTGATTGCGCTGCTCGGCTTCGTGTCGACCGTGGCGCTGGCACGCTATCTCAGCCGCGGCGACGTCATCGAATAACGAAGGAGGGGCAATGGACTTCGAACAACTGCACTGGGCCTGGCAGGCGTTGATCGCCGCGATGCTGGTGGTCGGCGGCGTCTTCACGCTCGTCGGCGTGGTCGGCATGCTGCGCTTTCCGGACTTCTACATGCGCCTGCACGCACCGACCAAGGCGACGACGCTGGGAGTCGGCGGCCTGCTCATCGCCAGCATGGCCTTCAACTGGGTGCGCGGCTCGTACCTGCCGCACGAGCTGTTGATCACGCTCTTCCTTTTCATCACCGCGCCGGTGTCGGCCAACCTGCTGGCCAAGGCGGCCCTGCACCTGCGCGTGCCGTCGAAGGCGCCGGTGCCGCAGGATCAGCCTCGACCGTAGGCGAGCACGGTCCGCGGCGAGGGCGCTGTATTGCCAGTCACGGCACGGCCATGCCGCGCCTGCGCCGCCGCCGTCTTCGTCCACACGCCGACGGTCCACAGCACGTGCACCAGCGCCCAGGTGAAGACGCCGCCGATCACGGCAAAGATGGCCAGCCCCAGGAACATCGGCTTGCCGATCGCCGAGGCGCGATCGATCCAGCCGCCGGTCTTCTCGGCGGGCGCTTCGGTCGCGTCGGCCAGCGCGTCGGCCACCTTCTCATCGACACGCTCGCCCAGCACCGCGGAGCCCGTCTGGTAGGCCAGCACGAAGATCGGCGCATAGGTGAGCGGGTTGGACACCAGCGTGCTCGCCGCGGCGACCGGCAGGTTCGCGCGCAGCAGCACGGCGAACAGCGTCGCGCCGAGGATCTGCGCCACCGGGATCAGGAAGCCGAAGAACACGCCGATGCCTGCACCGAGCGCCACGCGGCGCCGGCTCAGGTGCCACAGCCAGGGGCGGCGCAGCAGCGGGCCCAGCCAGCGCAGCGAGGGGTGGGCGCGAAGGGAATCTTCGGTGGGCGTCCAGCGCCGGATCCATTGCCGCATGCCAGCTTGGAAGGTGTTGAACTGAGGGCAAAGACGAAATTGTCATGGACACCGCAACGGCGGAGGGCCGCAAGGCCTTTGCGGGAAGTCCGGCAGGCTCAGGCCGGCGTGCGCCGGAACAGGGTGACCACGAGCGTGACCACGGTGATGGGGATGACGAAGCTGAGCATCACGCTCGAGAAGCTTCCCAGCGCATCGTGCTGTTGAGCCGCCAGGATCAGGTAGGCGACGTAGGCCACGTAGTACAGCAGGAACACGCCGCCCTCCCAGCGTGCGATCTCGCGCCCGGTCAGGAACACTGGCAGGCAAGCCAGGGCCACGGCGATCATCACCCACAGGTCGAAGTTCAGCACCGACGGCGGCATCACCAGCCCCGTCTGGCCGGCCACCAGCCCCGAGATGCCCAGGCAGCCAAGGATGTTGAAGGTGTTGCTACCCACCACGTTGCCCACGGCAATGTCGCGCTCGCCCTTGATCGCTGCAGTGATCGAGGTGGCCACCTCGGGCATCGAGGTGCCGGCGGCGACGATGGTCAGGCCGATGACCACGTCGCTGACGCCCAGCGCCTTGGCAAAGACGATGGCCGAGGACACCAGCCAGTCGGAGCCAAGCACCAGGAGGCCCAGGCCTACGGCGATCAGCGCCAGTTGCACCGGCAACCGCGCGTCCCAGGCGCCGGGCGCGCTGGCCTTGGCTTCCGCCGCGAACTCGTCGCGCGCCGCCTGCGTCTCTGCGCGCGACTGTCGCACCAGGAACACGGTGTAGGCCAGGAGCAGCCCGAACAGCAGCGCGCTGTCGCTCAGGCCGATCCGGCCATCGAGCGTCAGCGCCAGCAGCAGCAGCGATGCGCCGATCATGATCGGCACCTCCTGCCGGATGAGCTGGATGTTCACCACCAGCGGCGTGATCAGCGCCGACAGCCCGAGAATGAACAGCACGTTGAAGACGTTGCTGCCGACCACGTTGCCGATGGCGATGTCGGTCTTGCCGTCCAGCACCGCGCCGACCGAGACCGCGACTTCCGGCGCGCTGGTGCCGAAGGCGACGATCGTCAGGCCCACCACCAGCGGCGAGATGCCGAAGGACAGCGCCAGCTTGGACGCGCCACGCACCAGCAGTTCGGCGCCGGCGACCAGCGCCACCAAGCCTGCGAGGAAGGTGAGCAGTGTCATCGACGGGCTAATGCTCGACGCGCTTGCCGTGCGGCATCAGCCGATCGGTCGCGGCAATCGCCAGCGCCGACAGCAGGAAGGTGACGTGGATCAGCGTCTGCCACAGCAGCACCTTCTCGGTGTAGTTGTCGGCGTTGATGAAGGTCTTGAGCAGGTGGATCGAGCTGATGCCGATGATGGCGGTGGCCAGCTTGACCTTCAGCACCGAGGCGTTGACGTGGCTCAGCCATTCGGGCTGGTCGGGATGGTCTTCGAGGTTCATGCGCGAGACGAAGGTCTCGTAGCCGCCGATGATGACCATGATCAGCAGGTTGGAGATCATGACCACGTCGATCAGCGCCAGCACCACCAGCATGATGATGGTCTCGTTCAGGCTGGTCACCGCGACCGTGCTCTTGTAGCCGATGCTGGTGACCAGCTTCTCCAGTGCACCGGTATTGCCGAAGGCGGCCTCGACCAGGTGCGACAGTTCGACCCAGAAATGAAAGACGTACACCGCCTGCGCCAGGATCAAGCCCAGGTACAGCGGAAGCTGCAACCAGCGGCTTGCGAAGATCAGGTTGGGCAGGATGGGCAGTTTTCTGGGGGTCGTGTGGGGTGTGTTGGCCATGGCCTGTGGGAGTTTTTAGGGGATAGCCCGCTTGCCGCAAATTGTAGTTGCGCAACCATTCGCCGATTGGCGCGCCGTAGAGTAGGGCTTTCTCCGCAGGCCGCCCTTTCGCCTCGCGTACGCCCGAACGACACCACTCCTGGAGACCCGCATGTCCGATTCACAGGCACCGACCGCACTCAATGTCTACCCGCCGAGCGCGGCCACCATCAAGGCGGCGCATGTCTCCGGCATGGCTGCCTACGACGCACTTTGCAAACGCGCCGACAGCGACTACGCGGGCTACTGGGCGGACCTGGCGCGCGAGTTCGTCAGCTGGAAGACTCCCTTCAACCAGGTGCTCGACGAGAGCCAGGCGCCGTTCTTCAAGTGGTTCGAGGACGGCACGCTGAACGTGTCCTACAACTGTCTGGACCGCAATGTCGAGGCCGGCAAGGGCGACAAGGTGGCCATCATCTTCGAGGCCGACGACGGCAAGGTCACGCGCGTCACCTACAAGGAACTGCTGGTGCGCACGTGCCAGCTGGCCAACGGGCTGAGGTCGCGCGGCGTGAAAAAGGGCGACCGCGTCGTCATCTACATGCCGATGAGCATCGAGGGCGTGGTCGCGATGCAGGCCTGCGCACGCATCGGCGCGATCCATTCGGTCGTCTTCGGCGGCTTCTCGGCGCAGTCGGTGCGCGACCGCGTGCAGGACGCAGGCGCCGTCATGATCATCACCGCCGACGAGCAGTTGCGCGGCGGCAAGCCGCTGGCCTTGAAGGCCATCGTCGACGAGGCCCTGTCGCTGGGCGGCTGCGAGACCATCAAGGACGTGGTCGTGTACCAGCGCACCGGCGGCACCGTGGCCTGGGATGCGTCGCGCGACCGCTGGCTGCATGAGCTGAGCTACGACCGGCCGGTGACCTGTGAGCCCGAATGGGTGGGCGCCGAACACCCGCTGTTCCTGCTGTACACCAGCGGCTCCACCGGCAAGCCCAAGGGCGTGCAGCACAGCTCGGGCGGGTATCTGCTGCATGCGGCATTGACGACGAAGTGGACCTTCGACCTGAAGGACGACGATGTCTTCTGGTGCACGGCCGACATCGGCTGGGTCACGGGCCACACCTACATTGCCTATGGCCCGCTGGCCTTGGGCGCGACCGAGGTGGTGTTCGAAGGCGTGCCCACCTATCCCGACGGCGGGCGCTTCTGGCAGACGATCCAGAAGCACAAGGTGAGCGTGTTCTACACCGCGCCGACGGCCATCCGTTCGCTCATCAAGATCGCAGAGGGCAACGAGGCCGTGCACCCGAAGCAGTACGACTTGAGCAGCCTGCGCATCCTGGGCACGGTGGGTGAGCCCATCAACCCGGCCGCCTGGGAGTGGTACTACAGGCATGTCGGTGGCTCGCGCTGCCCGGTGGTCGATACCTTCTGGCAAACCGAGACCGGCGGCCACATGATCACGCCGCTGCCCGGTGCGACGCCGCTGGTGCCGGGCTCCTGCACGCTGCCGTTCCCCGGCATCATGGCCGCGGTGGTGGACGAAACCGGCAAGGACGTGCCGTGGGGGCAGGGCGGCATTCTGGTCGTGAAGAAGCCTTGGCCCAGCATGATCCGCACCATCTGGGGCGACCCGGAGCGCTTCGTGAAGAGCTACTACCCGGCCGACTTCCAGGGCAAGTACTACCTGGCCGGCGACGGTGCCATCCGCGACGCGAAGACCGGTTACTTCACCATCACCGGGCGCATCGACGACGTGCTCAACGTCAGCGGGCACCGCATGGGCACGATGGAAATCGAATCGGCGCTGGTCAGTTGCACCGATCTGGTGGCCGAAGCCGCGGTGGTGGGCAAGCCGGACGACACCACCGGCGAGGCGATCTGCGCCTTCGTCGTGCTCAAGCGTGCACGACCCACCGGCGACGAGGCCAAGAAGATCGCCAACGAACTGCGCAACTGGGTGGCCAAGGAGATCGGCCCGATCGCCAAGCCCAAGGACATCCGCTTTGGCGACAACCTGCCGAAGACACGCTCCGGCAAGATCATGCGGCGATTGCTGCGCTCGTTGGCCAAGGGCGAGTCGATCACGCAGGACACCAGCACCTTGGAGAACCCAGCGATCCTCGAGCAGTTGGGCCAAGCGTACTGAGCCAGGCCGCCGCCTCGCGGCTACTTGGTGCTCAGTACCCAGATCGCCAGCTGCCGCGCTTCAGCCGGGCTGACTTTCGGGTTGGCGGGCATCGGCACCGCGCCCCAGACGCCCACGCCGCCTTTCATGATCCTGTCTGCCAGCACGGCGGTGGCGTCCTTCTGTCCGGCGTACTTGGCGGCGACGTCCTTGTAGGACGGGCCGACGATCTTGCGGTCCGCGGCATGGCAGGCCATGCAGGTCTTCTGTTTCGCCAACGCAGCGTCGGCCCACGCCTGCGGGCTACCCAGGACCAGCAGCAAACACAACGCAAGTGGTGCTTTCATGATTTCCTTTGCGCCAACGACGCCCCGCACTGAGCTACATTGGTTCCATCCATTGTAGAAGTGCGGTTTGACGCGCCACTGCCATCACGGCCTACACGGCGCAAGGGAGATTCAATGGCCATGCTGATCCTGGGCATCCTGCTGCTGGCCATGAAACTGGCCGAGTTCAGCCCTGTCGCGACCTGGCCGTGGTGGGCCGTGCTGGCGCCTTTCGGCTTGGCCGTGCTGTGGTGGGCTTTTGCCGATTCGATCGGCCTGACGCAGCGCCGTGCGATGGACAAGATGGAGCAGAAGAAGACCGATCGGCGCAGCCGCAATCTCGAAGCGCTGGGCCTGGGTCCGCGCCGCGACCGCAAGGCCCGGCATGCAAGGGATTTTCCGGCCGCCGATGCGGGCAAACGCTCCGCCAAGGATCCGACCGCGACCGCAGGCGACGACTTCGGCCGCCGCTAGGGCCGGCTCAGTCGAACTTGTCGAGCACCGCGCCGCTGCTGGCGCTGGACGCGTTGTGCGCAAACTTGGCCAGCACGCCGCGTGTGTAGCGCGGCGCGGGCTGGCGCCACACGCTGCGGCGCCGCGCCAGCTCGCCGTCGTCCACGTTCAGCTGCAGCAGCAATTGGCGTGAATCGATGGTGATCGAGTCACCTTCCTGGATGAGTGCGATGTTGCCGCCGGCATAAGCTTCCGGCGCGACATGGCCCACCACCATGCCCCAGGTGCCGCCGGAGAAGCGCCCATCGGTGACCAGCCCTACCGACTCGCCCAGGCCCTGGCCGATCAAGGCGCCGGTCGGGGCCAGCATCTCCGGCATGCCGGGGCCACCCTTGGGGCCCAGGTAGCGCAGCACCATCACGTCGCCGGCGACGATCTTCTTCGCCATGATGGCGGCCAGCGCCGACTGTTCGTCGTCGAAGACGCGCGCCGGACCGGTCATGACCGGGTTCTTCAGTCCGGTGATCTTGGCCACGCAGCCTTCCGGCGCCAGGTTGCCGCGCAGCACGGCCAGGTGGCCTTGTGCGTACATCGGCTTGTCGATCGGGCGGATCACGTCCTGGTCGGCACGCGGCACGTCGGGCAGCGCCGCCAGCGATTCGGCCAGCGTCTGGCCGGTGATGGTGATGCAGTCGCCGTGCAGCAAACCGGCGGCGAGCAGCGTCTTCATCACCTGCGGAATGCCGCCGGCCTTGTGCAGGTCCACCGCCAGGTACTTGCCGCTGGGCTTCAGGTCACACAGCACGGGTACCTTGCGGCGCACCCGCTCGAAATCGTCGATCGTCCATTCGACACCAGCCGCGTGTGCGATGGCCAGGAAATGCAGCACCGCGTTGGTCGACCCGCCGGTGGCCATGACCACGGCAATGGCATTTTCCAGGCTCTTGCGCGTGACGATGTCGCGCGGCTTCAGGTCGCGCTTCACCGCCTCGACCAGCACGCGCGCCGATTCCTTGGCGCTCTTCACCTTCTCGTCATGCACGTTGGCCATGGTGCTGCTGTAGGGCAGGCTCAGGCCAAGGGCTTCGAAGGCAGAGCTCATGGTGTTGGCGGTGTACATGCCACCGCAACTGCCGCTGCCGGGGATGGCGCGGCGCTCGATCTGGCAGAAGTCTTCTTCGCTCATGTTGCCGGCGCTGAACTGGCCCACGGCCTCGAACACGCTGACGATGTTCAGGTCCTGCCCCTTGTAGTGGCCGGGCAGGATGGTGCCGCCATACACGTAGATGGCGGGCACGTTGGCGCGCAGCATGCCCATCATGCCGCCCGGCATGTTCTTGTCGCATCCGCCGATGACGAGCACGCCGTCCATCCACTGGCCGCCCACGCAGGTTTCGACGCAGTCGGCGATGACTTCGCGCGACACCAGGCTGTATTTCATGCCTTCGGTGCCCATCGCCATGCCGTCGCTGATGGTCGGCGTGCCGAAGACCTGCGCATTCGCGCCGGCCTCCTTCAAACCGGCGATCGCCGCGTCGGCCAGCACCTGCAGGCCCGAGTTGCACGGCGTGATGGTCGAGTGGCCGTTGGCCACGCCGATCATCGGCTTGCTGAAGTCGTCGCCGTCGTAGCCCATGGCATAGAACATCGAGCGGTTCGGCGCGCGCGCCACGCCTTCGGTGATGTTCTTCGAGCGGCGGTTGTAGTTCATGGCAGTCTCCGGTGCGGGTCAGGCGGGCAGTATCGCGGCGACCCACAGGCACTGTCCAATATATTATCAGCGCACTATTGATCTACTGAGAGTATCGATGATCGAGCTGCGCACGCTGCGCCAGTTTGTGGCGGTGGCCGAAGAACTGCACTTCGGGCGCGCTGCCGAACGGCTGCACATGACCCAACCGCCGCTGAGCGTCGCCATCCAGGGGTTGGAGCGTGACCTCGGCGCGGCGCTGCTGCTGCGCACGCAGCGCTCGGTGGCGCTGAGCCCTGCCGGCGTGGCGCTGCTGCCGCGCGCGCGCCGCCTGCTCGCCGATGCCGAAGCGTTGCCGCGCACGGCGCAGGCCGCCGCCGCCGGCCTGGCCGGGCAACTGCGGCTGGCCTTCGTCTCCAGCATCGCCTATGGCCCGCTGCCGGCGTGGCTGAGCAGCTTCAGGCATGCCCATGTCGATGTGGCGCTGCAGTTGCGCGAAGCCACGCTGGATGTGCAACTGGCGGCCTTCGACGCCGACGAGATCGATGCCGGCTTCGTGCTGCATGCGCCGGGCGCGGCGCCACCGGGCTTTGCCGCCTGGCCGGTGCTGCTGGAGCCGCTGGTGCTGGCCTTGCCGCAGGAGCACGCCGCGGCCGGCCCACGCAAGCTGGCCTTCGAGCGCATCGCGGCCGAGCCGCTGCTGATCTTTCCGCGCGCCATTGCGCCGTCGCTCTACGACGCCGTGCTCGGCTTCTATCGACACATGGGCGCCACGCCGCGCATTGCGCAAGAGGCCATCCAGATGCAGACCCTTGTCAACCTGGTGTCCTCCGGCATGGGCCTGGCCTGGGTGCCTGCATCGGTGATGCAGTTGCAGCGCCCTGGCGTGGTCTACCGGCCGCTGTCCGGCGCCACGCTGCAGTGCGAGACGAGCCTCATCTGGCGCGAGCCGGCGCAGCCTGTGGTGCAGCGCTTTGTCGGCCATGTGCGATCACAGACCCGGGCTCCGGGCCAGAGGCGACAATCGCCGGCTTCCAAAAGAGCCGGAGCCCGTTGATGCTGGTGCATCCCCAATTCGACCCCGTGGCGCTGTCGCTCGGCCCGGTGCAGATTCACTGGTATGGACTGACCTATCTGGTCGCCTTCGGCCTGTTTCTGTGGCTTGGCGCGCGGCGTGTGCGTTATCCGTGGCTGGCGGCTGCAGGCTGGAAGCGCGGCGACATCGAGGATCTGCTGTTCTACGGCGTGGTCGGCGTGATCCTGGGTGGACGCATCGGCTATGCGCTGTTCTACAAGCCGGGGTACTACGCCGCGCACCCGCTGGAGGTGCTGGCGGTGTGGCAGGGCGGCATGTCCTTTCACGGCGGGTTGCTTGGTGTGCTGGCGGCGATGGCGCTGTTTGCGCGCAAGCGCGGCCGCACCTTCCTGCAGGTCACCGACGTGATCGCGCCGTGTGTGCCCACGGGGCTTGCGTCGGGGCGCATCGGCAACTTCATCAACGGCGAGCTGTGGGGCCGCGCGGCCGACCCGTCGCTGCCCTGGGCGATGGCGTTCCCGCAATCGGGCTCGATGCTGCCGCGGCACCCGTCGCAGCTGTACCAGTTTGCGCTGGAAGGGCTGCTGCTGTTCGTGCTGCTGTGGTGGTATGCAAGCAAGCCGCGGCACACCGGACAGATATCGGGCGCCTTCCTCGTCGGTTATGGATGCTTTCGCTTCATCGCCGAATATTTCCGCGAGCCGGACAGCTTTCTGGGCCTGCGTGCACTGGCGTTGAGCCAGGGCCAGTGGCTGAGCCTGCCGATGATCGCCGCGGGCTTGTGGATGTGGTGGTGGGCCACGCGCCGCGCCGCGCGTTAGTGGGGAGCGAGTACAGAATCACGCGATGAGACAAATCTTCCTGGACACCGAAACCACCGGCCTGAACGCACAAGGCGGCGACCGCATCGTCGAGATCGGCTGCGTGGAAATGCTCGGCCGTCGCCTGACCGGCGACAACCGCCACTTCTATCTCAACCCCCAGCGCCCGAGCCACCCCGACGCGCTGCGCGTGCACGGCCTCACCGAAGAGTTCTTAGCCGACAAGCCGCTGTTCGAGACCGTGGCCGACGATCTGTTGGCCTACCTGGCCGATGCCGAAGTGGTCATCCACAACGCGCCCTTCGACATCGGTTTTCTCGACGAGGAGCTGCGCCGCTGCGGCCGCGCCAGCGTGGCCGAGCGAGCTGCGCGCATCACCGACAGCCTTCTCATGGCGCGCGAGATGTTTCCCGGCAAGAGCAATTCGCTCGACGCACTGTGCAAGCGCCTGGAGGTCGACAACTCCAAACGCGAACTGCACGGCGCGTTGCTCGACGCGGGGTTGTTGTGCGAGGTCTATGTCTGCATGACGCGCGGGCAGGGCTCGCTGGTGATCGACGAAACCGAGCCGCGCGATGCCCTGGGAGCGATCGAGCTTGTCGATCTGTCGCGCTTCATGCTGCCGCAACTGCAGCCCAGCGACGAAGAGATGCAGGCGCACCGCGCGGTGCTGGCCGACATCGACAAGGCCAGTCGCGGCAAGCTGTTGTGGCGCATCGGTCTGGCATAATCTGCCGCTCTCCGGCGCACTGGAAACAGGCATCCGGGCGGTTAGCTCAGCGGTAGAGCACTGCCTTCACACGGCAGGGGTCGCAGGTTCGAACCCTGCACCGCCCACCAGTCAACGATCCCCGTAAGTCATCGTTGCGATTTGCGGGGATTCTGCTTTCGCGATCCTTCGCGCAGCGCTCAAGCAGAGCCGGCGCGTGGGAGCGCCAGGAAGAATCGCACCATTTCCGCTGAAGCGTCCGGGCCGGTGCCGTCGGTGTATGAGCCACTCGCGTGGCCTCCCGACCAGGCGTGTCCCGCACCGTGCAATGTCCAGCTTTCGATCCGGGCCTGCCCCGTCGGTGTCGGCGTGGACCGTGCGGCTGAAGCGCCGGCCGCCCGAGCGTGACGCCAGCCTGCGTACTGACACGCAGGCCGGCGTCCCCCGCCTGAGCGCCGTGCGCGTCCCGTGCCTGCTGCACGATGTGTGCGCCGTTCGTCTGCTGCACGGTGTGGTCTCGATCGCCGTGGAACACGATGACCGGCACCGCCTGCACGGCCTTCCTGCGCGGCGTTGCCGGCAGCACCGGGCACGTTCTTCAGCCCCGGCATCCCGCTGCGCCCGCCTTTCATCGCGGCCAGGGCCGACGGGATGTCGTGCGCACTGCCGTACGGCAGGCCGGAATGGGCACCGACACCGGCAAACAACTCCGGGTAGGTCTCGCCCAGCACCACGGCCATCGCCGCGCCGGCTGACAGCCCGGCCACGAAGATGCGGCGCGGGTCGGCGCCGTGCCTTCGCGCGACCTCGCGGACGATGCCGGCGATCAGCGAAGGCTCGCCGGCGCCGCGCAGCTGGTCCTGCGGCTTGAACCAGTTCCAGCACTTCGACGCATTCGCATGTGCGGCCTGCTCGGGATACACGACCAGGAAGCCGTGCTCGTCGGCGAGGCGATTCATCTGCGTGCCCGCCGCGAAGTCGTCCGCGGACTGGGTGCAGCCATGCAGCATCACGATCATCGCGCGCGGCGCATCGGACTTCCCCGCCGGAACATAGACCTTGTACGCCCGGCGTGCCGGCGTCGTTGCTGAATTCGTGCGCCTCGAAGCTGCCGGGCCGCTGCTGCGCTTCACTGATCGACGGCTCGCGGTCCCATGCCGCGCTGCGTGTCTTCGCCAGCGGGAACGACGCGTGCCGCGACATCGATGACGGATTCGCTGTCGAAGCCTCGGGGCTGCCTCGGCAAGGCGCCCCGCGGCCAACGCGCGCCGGATGGTCTCGGTCACGTCGTGCATCGGGCCTGCCGTGGTGTCGAGTCCGGCAGACGCGAGCGCCCGTTGGATCGTCTCGTTGATCGCGTCGGCATCGAAGGACGGCGCTCGGGCGTTGAAGGGGTTCTTCATGATGTTCTTTCTGTTGATTGTAGTAGCGGTTCAATGGATGCGATCGGACAGGGCCCGTCGCACCGCCGGGCTCGCCTGGAACGCGCCCAGCACGGTCACGGATTCGATGGCGGCGCGCGCCAGTTCAGGCGTCACGTCGTCGGCAATGCGGGCGAGTCCGACGACCTGGACCTGGAGTCGCTGGCCTGCCGCCACCACCGTCTCGAGGTCGGCGCGGCTGTAGTGCTGAAGGCCGACCGTGAGCGTTCGGCGGGCCACGGTCTGCTTGACCGTGTCGGCATGCAGCGCAAGCTGGTTTCGAAGTGCCGTTCGCATGAGGTCCGAGCGGTTCGAATAGAAGCCTTCCTGGACCAGGAGGTCGACGTGGCCCAGATCGACCACGCCGACGTTGACCGTCATCTTCTCCGTCTCGCCCGTGCGTTGCCTGTGTTCGACCGCCGTGCTGCTGCTCTTCATGACATCCAATTGGAATCCAAATGGAATCCAATTGGAGCATGTATCGGCATCCCTCGACAGCGCCACCGTGGGCACTGCCGGCCGCGATCCTGTGTCAGATCAGGCGTCGAGCAAGTAGCGGTCGGCTCGGGCGGCTTGCCACAGTGCTTCAGGATCACCGCCAGAACGTCGGCGGGGCGTCGGCCCGCCAGCCCGACGTTGCTTCGGGCGAACCACTGCGCCAGTTCCCACGGCGGCATCACCGGGGCCAATTCCAGGATGGAGCGGCGCACCGCCGCACGTGCCTGCATGTCGGCCGCGCCGAACTGAAACACCGGCAACCTTGGAGGTGAACCACCTCGTGCTTCACGATCCAGCGCGCCACGAGCCGAAGACGCGCGTTGAAACACCCGCGCTGAAGCAGCCGCGGGTGTCGTGCGAGGCGGCCCTTGCGGACCGCCCACCGGAAACAAGCTTCGTCTTGCGCTATGCGCGTGCCGAGCCGCGGCGCACCAGGTTGACGATGCCCAGCAGGATGACGGCGCCGATGAACGACACGATCAATGCCGGCAGGCTGAAGTTGTCCTGATTGATGGTGCCCACACCGATCAACGGTGAGATGAACCAACCTGCCAATGCCGCACCGATGATGCCGACGACGATATTCAGGATCAGACCCTGCGAATCGTTCGTCTTCATGACCATGCTGGCAAGCCAGCCGATCAAACCGCCAACCACCAGCCAGATGATGATGTTCATAGGGATCTTTCCAAAGTCGTGCGTGATGAGGCCTACGAAGCAGGCCTTCAGGCGAGAAGAATAGGCAGGCAGGCATGCAATGGTCGGTGCGCAAGGGCACATAGTGCAGAGTCGGCGAACGAACAACTGGTGCTGGCTGCACTCGGCGCGCAGGAGCGGCAGGCGGCGTGCCAGCGGCTCCTGTGACCCTGAACGCAGTCGACTTGGCGACGATGCGTGCCGCAGTGGTGCCCTCGCTTGGTCGGCATGGTCGCGCCTCGATGGCGACGCCTTTGTCGAAGCTGCGTGCTCTGGCCGGGAAGCTGCCCTCGCGCAGCGGAACAAGCGGCCTCCTACACAACTGCGGCATGCCGACCCATAGACGCTTCGGTGATTTGCGACTGGAATGCATTCAACCAGCATCTCAGGAGGAAGCTATGCATGTGCTTTCAGTTTTCGGGGAACGCTCATTGACCGTCGTGGCTGCAGCCTTCGATGACAAACGTCAGGCTGAATCGGCAGCTGACAAGCTTCGCCGGCAGATCGACAGGATCGGGACAGTCGCGGTCGTCTCACCCAATGACACGGAGGTCGCGCGCAAGATGGAGCCCGAACAGCGGGGCATCTGGCGCACGCTGGTGCGCAGTCATCTCATCCTCGGCGTAGGCGGAATATTGGTCGGGTTGATCGCTGCCATGGCATTGATGCTGGCACCGTGGCCTGCTGCGGCGGCTTCGCCCGGCCTGACGGCCCTGTTCGGCGGCACCTTGGGTGGTTTCTTGGGCATGATGGCGGGAGGCTTGGTGACCTTGCGTCCCGATCATGGCGCCGTGATTCGCTCGCTGCGCGAGAAGCTGAAGATTGGGCAGTGGGGTGTCGTCGCCAGGCCGATGGATGAAGCAAGTGCCGAGCGCGCGGTCGCTGCCCTCGCAGATGCGGGAGGCACTCCAATGCGCTCCCTTTGATGCAGCGTGCCAACTGAAGCGTGCTGGCTCCCCGCGAAGCGCTCAGATGACGCGGCATTGAACGGCGACGACAGGCGATGCACGGCGGCGACCGCGTGGCCGCGCGCAAATAGCTTGTCGGCCTACAAACGGTCGGGCACTCGTCTGCCCTCGGGATAGCGGCGAGTTGCTTAGCATCTATTTCGCTTGTCCAAAGGAGATGACCATGAGCGCTGGAGCGATCGACGCATTGCACGACATTCACACCGCCACGAACGACGTTCTGAAAGGGTACCGCGAGATGTCTGCGCGGGCTGAGCCTGATATCCAGAGCGTGATTCGTCGGCTCACCGAAATGCACGAGCGACATGCAACCGAGCAAGAGGCTGAACTGGTGCGTTTGCGCGACGCGGGGAAGAACGACTCGTCGCTGCAGGGCACCGTGAACAAGGTCGTGGTGATACTCCGGGATTGGCTGTCCGATCTCGATCGAGACGTCCTGCCGGCGGTCAGAAGCGGTGAGGAGTCGCTGCGCGATGAATACGACAAGGCACTCCGTGATGAACAGGCATCTGGACACCCCTCTGTTGCTGCATTGCTGAAGACGCAACGGGAATCGATCAACACCGAGATTGCCCGCCTGCCCAAGGACTGAGCGCGCGCTCCCCTGGCACGGCAAGACCACTGCTGCGCGGCTGCGGCTGGTGGCGCCGGGGTCCCGTTTTCAGGGATCGTCGACACGGCCTTCAACCAGATCAGGCAAGCCGCCCGGTCGAATCCGGCCCTGGCGATCCGCATGCTCGAAGCCGTCGCCCTGATGGCCGGACACGTGCGACGCGCGCCGTGCGCCGGACGCGGCCTGCCTGCAGCGCCACGCTGGCATGATCGTCGCCGGGGCGCGAGAGGCTGTACCGGATGCGAACGATCGGCTCGCCGTCGAGGCGCGCTTCCTGGTGGCCACAGAGGCGCTGCGCGGGCTTCACACCTCACGTGAGCACGGTCAGTCTGAAATGTGGAACGATCTCCCAAGCCACCGAGCAACGGAACGAACGCGCTGACCGGAGCCCCCGACTTTCACCCTCGCAGATCCAAGGACTCACCATGAACCTACGTGCCTTCTCGCTGACCCTGATCCTCGCATTCGTCTTGTTGGCCGCCTTCGCAACCCTGAACTGGGTGGCGATTGCAGCGCCCACCACCTTGAACCTCGGCTTTGCCGAGGTCAGCGCCCCGCTCGGCATGGTCTTGCTGGCGTTCGCCGCAGCCATCAGCGGCCTGTTCATCCTCTACATCGTGCTGATGCAGGCCGGTGTCATCCTCGAAGCGCGGCGGTTGACCAAGGAGGTCAAAGCGCAGCGCGAACTTGCAGATACCGCAGAAGCCTCTCGCTTCACCGAGTTGCGGACCTTGATTGAAGGCGAACTGAGCAGGATCGAAGCGCATGGTGCCGCATCCAGCCGCGAATTCGGCGCCCGGATCGAACAATCGGAACGGGGCATGCAGGACAAGTTCGCCGAAGCGACGGGAACGCTATCGGCCCATCTGGGTGAAATCGAGGACAAGCTCGATCGCGCGTTGGCTCCCGCGCACGCAACGGGCAGGGCGCTGCAAGCAGAGCGATGATCAGTTCGGGAAGGACCTGTGTTCGCGGGGCGAACAATCGCACTTCATGCTGCGAGTTCCCAAGACAGCAGGGTTGTCGAAATGGGAGAACGCGCGGTGAGCCAAACGGCCCGCTAGCTGCGCTGTGAACCTGGCGCAGCGCTGGGTGCCGAACCCCCGAAGCGCTGGTCAATATCGTCGCGCAGTGCGCCGGGCAGCATCGACAACAGCCAGCGCACCGCCAGCGGCAGCAGCACCAGGTCGTCGACGATGCCGATGATCGGCAAGGCGTCGGGAATCAGGTCCACCGGTGAGACCAGGTACAGCAGCAGCAGCACGGCGCTCGGCTTCAGCCAGCCGGGTGCCAGCGGGTGACGCAAGGCATACCACAGCCGCCGCGCATCGCCACGCACCAGCACCCACAACACAGTCAAGCGTTTCCACATTGGGTGTAGTTGGGGACGAGGGGCGCCTGATCAAGGGGGCTCGCGGATCGCGACTTCTGCCGTGATCGCCTGCTCGGCGTCCGAAATCACCCGGTGATCGCGTCCCAGGACGTTGTGCCGGCCAGCTCGGCGGCGACACGCCGGGCGGTTCAGTTGCTGAAACGTGGCCAAGGCGTGAAATATCCGGGCTAGGGATATGCCAGCCCCGACCCGCGGACTAGAGTGCCTTTGGAGATGTGCTTTCGAGTTGGTGCCCGGAACTCGGTGCCGTCACTTCGCACGCCGGTCATCAAACAAGAAGGATCGACCCATGTTCACGCTGTTGCGGCTGCTCCCCTGGCAGCGTCTGATGCTGGAGCAGTTGCCCGCCTTTGCCAGCGCCTGGCTCATCGCCGAGGCGTTCTACAAGTGGAAGAGCTTCTCGCTCGAGATGATCGGCTTTCTGGCCACCTGGTTCGTGCTGGATGCGGCGATCCAGGGCTTGCGTCGGCTGCTGGCGCCTCGGCCAGAGCAACGGTAGTGACACTCCGTGGCCGACAGCGTCGCGCCTGAGTTTCGACGCTTCATCGCCGCCCAGCGGCCCGAGGCGTTGGCAGTCAAGCCACGTGCCGAAGGGCAGGTCGGCAAGGCCGTCTTGCTAAGAGCCGATGAGGCCGAGCGCCTGCTTCCGGTGGCCGCGCGCCGCGCCGCCGGCTTCTTCCGCCCCACCAAACGCACCGAGGTCGTGTGGGTGGACGGCGAAAGCGAGCTCGCGGTCAGCCTCGACGGCCTGAAGCTGCAGTTCGGCACCGGCATCCTCGTCATGACCCTGCTCGTGCGCTGCGACCAGACCGGCGCGGCCGAAGTGCGCGTGCATTTCGCCTGTGGCGAGCCCGGTCGCCCGGCCGGCCTGTACGCTGCAGCGCAGCGCCGTCCGCAAGGGCCCGAACTGATCGTGAGCACCTGGGGCGATGCGCTGGTGGCCTTTGCCTGGCAATGTGTGCTCGGCCTGGTTTCCGGTTTGGCCAACGCCTCCGGCAAGGATCAACGTGGCAACCTGCTCGTGCCGGTGGAGATGGTGGCCACACCGCGCGGGCTGGAGATCGTGCCGATGGCGCGACACCGCTTCAGCGGCTCGTCCGGCCTGAAGACGGCCGTGAAGCGATGAGCGGCATCAGCCAGGGGGATCTCGGCATCCTCGGCGACCTGGCCGAGGCGCTGGGCATCTTCGACGGTGGCTCGCCGAACACGGATTGGTTTGCCAACCCGGACGTCTACCTGAAGCGCATCCTGGCCAATGCGCAGCAGCGCGCGGCGCTGCTGAATTTTGTCGATGAAGCGCTGGGCGGCGCGGACAACACCACCGAACAAGGTGTCATCTGGGTCCCGCTGGTGAAGGTGCCCGATCTGCCGCTGACGCTGGCGATGACGATCGATGAAAGCCGCAGCGACGGGCTCTACGTCGGCGTCGGCCTGAAGGTGGTGACCGACGATCCGGCCTCGGTCTCCACCTTGTCCATTCCCTTGTTCTGCGCGCGCAAGGACGGCGCTTCGAGCACCGGTGCGCTGGTGCTGCTGGGCAGCGCTCGCGGGCGCATCAAGGTCGGCACGCAGGTCACGGTGTCCGGCCCGGTGCAGCCGGGGCAGGCGCGGCTGGGTGCCATCGGCCTGGCGCTCGAGCTGCCTACCGGCCCGGGCGCGGATGCCACCTTCGGCTTCAGCCTCACCGGCCTGCAGATGCCGGGCGCCACGACGCCCATCGACATCAACGTGCAGGCCACCAGCGTGGGCGAGCTCGACGACGCGCTGCTGGAGTTGGTGCTGTCGCTGGTCAAGGCCCAGGCCGATGCGCCGGGCGCGCCGGCGGCCATCACGGCGCTGGGTGGGCTGCTCGGCCTGAAGAGCGGCGACAACGTGCCCGATTTCCCGATCACGCAGCTGCCTTCGTTGGGTGTGCATGCGCTGTCGGCATGGGTGCTGTCGATCGTGCAGAACGATCTGGCGCGCAACGACTGGCTGGGCCACATCGGCAGCCTGCTGGGCGGTGCGCGGGTCGGCGCGGAAGTGCGGTTTGCGCTCGGCCTTCCGGCGCTGACGCTGGCGCTGTCGCTTCCCAGCAGCACCGGCGCGAGCGGCCACACGCTGCTCAAGCCACGCCTGACGCTGCGCTTCGGCAATGCCGATGTGCGCGTCGAAGCGCAGGCCGATCTGATGAGCATCGATCTCATCACCGGCCAGGCCAGCGCCCTGCCGGCCTTCAGCGCCCACGCCGCCAGCGGGCGCGCGGGCGCGCCGGTGCTGGACGTGACGCCGCCGGCGCCAGCGCCGGCGGCCCGCGCCGAAACCCTGCGCATCGGCTTCGCCATCGACGCCGCGCGCAAGCTCACCTTCGTGCTGGCGGCCGACAACGTCACTCTCGGCAGCACCGACTACCCGGTGCTCGACCTCACCAGCCCCGATGCGGTGATGGACGCGGTCGGCAACACCGTGGCCGATATCGCCGACGAGCTGCTGGCCCATCTGGGCAGCGCGCTGGCCAGCGTGCAGCAACTGCTCGGGCTGGCGCCCCCGGCGGGCATCCCGGCGGTCACGCTGCCGGCGCTGATGAGCGATCCGGTCGGCGCCGTGGCCGGCTACTGGCAAGCGCTCATCGCCAACAGCGCGGCCGCCACCAGCGTGCTGCAAACCCTGCGCCTGACGCTGGCCGACGCCAGCCAGGCCGCTGCCGTGGTCGCGGGCACGGGCACCGTGGCCGATCCGTGGCGGCTGCCGCTCATCGGCCCGCTGGCGCTGGAAGCCGTGGCCAGCGGTTCGGTGCTCAGCGTCTCGCTGGCGGCGCTCACCAGCGTGGACACCCTGGGTCAACGTTGCACGGTGGTCAGCACCCGCGTGGCGGCGCTGCTCGCGCGCATCGATCTGGCCGCGCGCAGCGCACAGTTGATGCTCGGCGCCGAGGCATCGCTGCACGCGCGCGAGCGTGGCGTGAACCCACCGCAAGCCAAGCTGGAGCTGTCCGACAGCACGGCCGTGCTGGCCGATGAAGTCGGCCTGAAGCTCAGCTGGGCGCCCAGCGCCGGCCTGCGCGCCGATGTCAGCTTGCCGAACCCGCGGCTGGTGGCCGACGGCCTGACGCTGCCACTGGCGCTGCCGGTGATCGGTGCCGATGGCCTGGTGAGCTTGCCGCCGGCCGGCTGGGACGCGGTGCAGGTGCTGGTCGGGCATCTCGCCGGCCTGGCCTCGCGCCAATCGAACTTCTTCAGCGAGATCGTCGCCGCGCTCGGCTGGCAGGCGCCGGAGTTCATCGCCGGCGGATCGCTCGAGACCGGCGCCACGCTGCGCCTGGCCGATCTGGTGAGCGACGCGACGGGCGCCATCAAGGCCTGGCTGCCGAAGCTGCTGGCCAGCGACCTGGGCCCGCGTGCTGCTCTCGCTGGTGGCCGATCTGCTGGCGGGCAGCGGCGACCTGCGCGCCGTGGTGCAAGGCCGCGGCACGCCGCGCGATCCCTACCGCTTCTCGGCCGGCGACGACCTGCCCGAGCCCGTGTTGTGGTTCCCGCCCGCCGGCCTGGAGCCGCTGTTGGTGGCCGCGCCGCAGGCGCTGCGCGACTGGCGCCCCGGCCTGCCCGCGCTGACGCCCGGGGATGCTGGAAGCCGCGCTGCGTGCCGAAGCCCTGGCCGCGGATGACGTCGCCGATCTCATCGCCGGCCGTGTCGAGGGCGGCATCGCCGCCGGCATCGACGCGCTCGTGCTGCGCTTTGCCGGTGGCGACGGCCGCATCGCGCCGCCGCTGGCCGAGGTGCCGGGTGTCGATGTGCGCCGCCTGGCCCTGGCCGCCGGCCAGTTGTGGCCGCGCCTGGACATCGAGAACACCACCGGGCGCGTGCCCACCACCACCGTGCACGTGGCCCTCGGCGCGCCGGCGCTGGCCTGGCCGGATGCACCGGCGGCGCGGCTCATCGATCTCAGCACGCGCCGGCCTGGAAGCGGCGATGTTCAGCCTGCCCGCCGCTGCCACCGGCGATTGGTTCGTGGCGCTCGGCAGCCGTGCCGCCTGCCTGCTGCCTTCGAGCAGCGGTGATGGCACGGCCGAACAGGCCGCGCGGCTTGCGCGCTGGTTGGCGGCGCTGGCCACGGTGAGCAACGACATCGCCGCTGGTGGCCGTGGCCGGTGCGGGCCATGCGTCGCGACTCGTGGCCGATGCCCAGGCGGCGGTGACCGATCTGGTGCTGCTCGGCACGCCGCTGGCGCCGATCTCGCTGACCACACTGCAAACCCAGCCCGCCGCCGATGTGCTGCGCTTGATGCACCGGCTGTTGCCGCCGCTGCCCACCGCGGCCGAGTTGGCCGATGAGCCGTTGGATGCGCCGCTGGAACTCGGCTACATGCTGGTGCGCGCGTTGATGGAACTCGAGCCGCTGGCCGATGCCGGTGCCGACCTGCGCCCGCCGGCCGTGCCTGCGCCGGCCACACGTGCCGGGCTGGCGGTGACCGCGCTGTTCGGCAGCGTCTCGCTGGAACAGGCGCGCGCCGCGCTGACCGCCATCGTCGCCAGTGGCCTGGCCGCGCGCGCACGCTCCCGTGTGGCTGCGTCGTTGACCGCCGCCGCGCTGCCCACCGGTGTGCGCGCCGGCCTGCGCTGGCGCGTGCCGGTACGCGCGGGCGGCACACTGGCGATCGAGGCGCATGCCGATCTGTCGCTGCTGGCTGCCGACCTCTCGGCCAGCGGCGTGGTGCAGCGCGAGCGTGTGCTGGCGCTGCGGCTGGTCATCAGCGACCGCACCGGCTGGCTGGCCGCATCGCCGACCTTGAGCCTGCGCGCCGTGTCGCTGGAGCTGACGCTGCCGCTGGATGGTGCCGCGGTGGGCAGTTGCACGCTCACGCTGCACGAAGCCAGCGTGTTTGGCCAAAGCTGGGAACGCCTGCGCATGGGCAGCGTGTCTGGCCTGTCGGGGTACAGGCGGGTGTGCAGCCGGTGCTGCCCGAAGCGCGCGTGCTGCTGGCCAGCCTGGTGCAGCGCCTGACGGCCGATGTCAGCGGCCCGTCCTCCGTGGCCCTGGCCGATGTGCTGGAGGCGCTGGGCCTGATCGCCGAAGCCGGCGGTGTGGTGGCCAATGCCGTCGACCAACTCGTGCACGATCCCGGCGGCCTGATCCGCCAGCGCACTGGTGTTGGCCGGCGCCGAGCTGCAAACCGCGCTCGCCGCGCTGCTGGGGCCGCTGGCCATCGACATCGATTGGGCCACGCACACGCGTGGCCTGGCAGGGCGGCAGCGCCAGCAGCGGCCGCTTCGGCTGGACGGCCGATGTGCAGGTGGCGCCCGGTGGTGCAACGGCAGTTTCCACATCGGCCCCGATGCCGCGTTGCCGTTGGTGGGTGGTGCTGCAGTTGCGCTTCAACCTGCAACCCTTCAGCGCGACCCTGGTGTGGCACCACGCCGGCGGTGGCAGCGACAGCGCGCTGCTGTGGCCCGCGCCCGATGCGCAGGCTCTCGCGCGCATGCTCGCCAGCGCCACACCGGCACTGGCGGCGCAAGTGGCACTGGAAGGCCTGCGGCGGGCCGACGATGCGGCGCGGCCGCTGATCGATGGAGCGCTCGACGCGCTGGGTTTCCTTTCCGGTGCGGCGGCGGATGCCGAACGCAGCCTGCGACCCTTGGCCGGCTTCGTGCGCGATCCGCTCGGCTGGCTGGGCAGCAGCGCCTCGCTGGCGGCGCAGCCGGTGAAGCTTCAAGGCCTCTTCGATGCCATGCGGCCGTTGATGGGCCTGGCCGGCGCGGCCGGCACGCCGTTGCCGCTGGCGCCGGGAGTGAGCCTTTCGGCCACCGCCGAGGGAGGCGGCGCGCGGCTGGCGCTGACGGTCGATCCGAGTGTCTGGGCTGCTGCCGACCCGGCCGCGGCGCGGCTGGCCGGTGGCATCGCCGCCAGCCTGGTGTTGCAGCCTGGCGCGGCGCCGGGCGTGGCACTCGGCCTGAACCTGGGCCTGGCGGGTGTGCCGGCCGGGCAGCAGGCGGTGCACGTGACCATCGGCAGTGGCCTCGATGCCAGCGGGGTGCAGATCTTCCTGCGCCCGTCGAGCGGGGCGGACATCCCGCTGCTGCCCTTTGCCGGCCTGGGCGCGTTGTCTGCAGCGGCGGCGGCCGCGTTGCCTTATCTGCTGGACCGTTTGGCCGAGCGGCCCGCGCCGGTGGGCCCCCTGGTGGCCGCGCTGGGCGATGCCTTGCAGTTGCGCAGCGGCGCGCCCGCGGCCTTCAGCGGCGCGGCCCTGCAGGCCTGGGCCGTGAACCCGGTCGACAGCCTGCGCAACGCCGCCACGCCGATGGTGACCTTCGGCCTGCAGACACTGGCGAATGCGCTGGACGCCTTCGTGCCGGCGGACATCAACGTCACGCACAGCGCCGGCACCCTCAGTGTCAGCCGCGGCGCCTTCACGCTGGGCTTCGCGCCTGCCACCCACGCCGTCAGCCTGACCTGCAATGCCTTGGCGGTGCCGGGCATCGACACGCTGACGGCAGCACTCGTCATCAGCGATCTCGGCCTGCGGGAACTCAGCTTCACGCTCGGACCGGCGGCCATCAATGCCGGGGGGGTGATCGTGCGGCCCTTCGTCACCGTGGCGGCGGGGGACGCGCCGGCCGGCGGCGCGCGCGTGCTGGTGGGCCTGGCGGGCAGCGCCGGCAGCAGCGTGGCGGCGCGCTGGCTGTTGTCGCCGGCCGGCTTTGCCATCGTCGCGGCCGACGGCCTGAGCGCCGATGCGGCCGACTTCGTCGCCGTGTTGATCGATCTGGCCGCCGCGGTGGCGCTGGCGCAGCCCAAGGTCGACGACGCTGCTGGACAGCACGGTGAGTGGCGCGCTGACCGTGCGCAACCTGCTGCGCGGCGTGGTGCTGGCCGACGTGGCCAACCCCGATGCGCTGATCGCCGACCTCTTCGTGCCCGCGGAGATACCGCTGCGCGTGCGGCGGCTGTTCAGCAACCTCGCCGACGGCGCGGTGGCGGTGACGATCGACGACTTCAGCGTCAGCTTCATGACCCAGGCCGGCAGCATCGGCTTGCAGATCGGCCTGGTCTCGCGCCTGGCGGTGCCGCTGGGCGAGGTGACGCTGTGGATCGAGAACGACGATTCCTGGATCTCGTCGAACCCGTCGGGCGACGGCGGCTTGTTTGTCGGCTTCCTCGACGCCGCGGCCACCACCTTCCAGCCGAAGCTGGTGGTCAATGGCCTGGGCCTGCGCCTGGGCAAGAGCAGTGGGCCGCTCATCGACGTGGGGCTGACGATCGAATCGGTGGCGCTGCACGTGTTTGCCGACATCGGCCCCGCCGGCGTGGCCGCGGCCGGCGTGCAGCTGCAGTTTGCCAACCTCGGTGTGCCCGCGGGCAGTGCCGGCGGCGACAACGGCATCGCACAGGGCCTGATGCGCGACACCGGCCCGACACCGCCGAAGCCGGCCTTTTCGCCCGCGCTGGCGGTGCAGAAGCACAACAATGGCAGCGTCGCCGTCTCACTGCGCGCGGGCGATCCGCCAGGCCCGTGGTGGATCGCCATCCAGAAGGGCTTCGGCCCGCTGTACCTGGAACAGGTGGGCTTCGATGCACGCTTGCTGGCCAACGGCAAGCTCGAACGGGTGTCGGTGTTGATGGACGGTTCGGTCAGCCTCTTCGGGCTGACCTGTGCGGTGGATGACCTGCAGGTCACCTACTTCACCGCCGACGGCGATTTCCTCAACGCCGCCAACTGGAAGGTCGATCTCGCCGGCCTGGCGGTATCCGCCGACATGGCCGGGCTGTCGATTGCCGGCGGCCTGCTCAAGCAGGAAACCACCAACGCCCAGGGCGCGCTGCAGACCGAGTACCTCGGCATGCTGCTCGGCCGCTTTGCCGTGTATGGCCTGACGATCTACGGCGGCTACGGCGAGGGCGTGGACGCCCAGGGCAACAAGTTCACCGCGTTCTTTGCCATCGGCGCCGTCAACGGCCCGATCGGCGGCCCACCGGCGTTCTTCCTGACCGGCATCGGCGGCGGCTTCGGCATCAACCGGCTGATGAAGCTGCCCACCGACTTGTCCAAGTTCGGCGACTACCCGCTCATCCAGGCCCTGGACATTGCCGCATCGCCGAGCGATCCGATGCAGCAGCTGCGCGCGCTGGGCAGCTACTTCCCGATGTCCAAGGGCACCTTCTGGTTTGCCGCGGGCCTGAGCTTCAACAGCTTTGCGCTGGTCGATGGCATCGCGGTGGTCGGCGTGCAGATCGGCGATGGGCTGGACATCAACCTGATGGGCCTGGCGCGCATGGCGCTGCCGCGCCCGCAGGTGGCCCTGGTGTCGATCGAGGTGGCGCTGATCGTGCGCTTTTCCTCCAGCGAAGGTGTGCTGTGGGTGCAGGGCCAGCTCACCGACAACTCGTGGCTGCTGTACGAGGACATCAAGCTCACCGGTGGTTTTGCCTACGTCATCTGGTTCAAGGGCGAACGCGCCGGCGAGTTCGTGCTCACGCTCGGTGGTTACCACCCGGATTTCAAACGCGCCGGCTACCCGGTGGTGCCGCGACTGGGCCTGCGCTGGAGCATCGGCAGCAGCATCGTCATCAAGGCCGGCAGCTACTTTGCGCTGACCAGCGAAGCGCTGATGGCCGGTGGCGACTTCGAAGCCAGCGCCAAGCTCGGGCCGGCCTGGGCCGAGGTGAAATGGGGCGCGCATGGCATCGTCTACTTCGATCCCTTCAGCTACAGCGTCAGTGCCTACGCGCGCATCGCGGCCGGCGTCACGCTCGACCTGGGCTTCTTCGGTGAGATCACCTTCTCCGTCAACCTGGGCGCGCGCATCCAGGTCGAGGGGCCGGACTTCCGCGGCAGCGTCACCTTCGAGATCGGCCCGCTGGAGCTGACCTTCGAATTCGGCGGTACCGACAAGGCCGGCAAGGTGCCGATCAGCGCCGACGCCTTCGTCACCAAGTACCTCGAACGCGCCGACAGCGGCGCAGCGCGCGCGCATGCGCTGATGACCTCCTTCGGCGCCCTGCCTTCCAAGGGGGAGGACGCCACGCCCGATGGTTCTTCCGCGCGGCCCTTCGTGGTGGTGGTGGAGTTCGGCCTGACCTTCACCACCACGGTGCCGGCGGTGCTGGTCACGCGCAGCGGCGTCACCGTGCCGACGACGCGCCACGACCCGAGCCGCGCGCTGGCGGTGGGCCCGATGGGCGAGGGCACGGTCGAGCCCGAGATCGTCATCACCTGGCAGCAAGGCGGTACGACGAGACCCTTCCCCTTTGCGGTCACCGCACGACCCTTCAGCCGCTTCCCGGTGGGGGTGTGGGGCCCCGCGGGTGACATGAACAACCGCAAGGTGCCCAAGGCCGACATGGTCGAGGCGTTGAGCGAGCTGGATCTGGCCTGTGTGGCCAGCCCCACCGGCGGCGGGCCGGAGATCCCGTACTTCCAGGTCGAGATCGGCAAGCGCCTGCCGCTGCCCTTTGCGCGTGCCGCCGACGACATCAGCGCGCTGCGCCTGTCGGCCAAAGGCATCTCCGCGCTGGTGGTCGAACCGATTACCGTGGATGCGGCATTTGGCGGTGCCCACAAGTTCCTCGCGCGCACGGCATCGCCCACCGCGCTGGCGGCGCTTCGCGGCGAGCGCCAGGCGCCGCCGCGCCTGGGCACGCTGGCCGAGGGACTGGAGTCGCCCACCAAGACCGTGGCACCCAAGCGCATGCCCAAGGTGCCGGGCAAGGTCTACGACCACGTCGTCGATGCGCCCCGAGCCGTCGGCCTGTTTGCTGCCGCCACGGTGGACATGAGCGTGGCCGCCAAGGCGCGCACCACCGTGAAGGGCTCGGCCAAGGCCTGGCGCGTGGCGCCACCGACGCTGGCTGCGGCGATGGCCGAGCGCAGCCGCTCGGTGCCGGCGCGGCTTCTGTTGGTGGATGCACCCGCCGTGGCCAAGAGCGGGGCGCGCCGCAGCGCAGCGACCTTCATCGGCGCCGGCGAGGTGCCATTGACGGCCATGGCGCACGCACCGACGGCCATCGTCGCGCGCACGGGTGCGCCGCTGGCCGCGCCACTGGCCGAATTCAACGCCGCGCTGGCCGGTACGCCTGCCGGCCCGCGCTCGCGCACGAACAAGGCCGCGCGCCGCGGCCCCGGCGCACAGCTCGCGGCCGGCGAGTGTGTGGTGCTCAAGCTGCCCAACGCCAAGGCCGATGCGGCAGGTGCGGCCGCGCGCCCGCAGCTGGCGGTGGCCGGCGCACCGGCGCGGGTGGTGCTGCTGGACATCGCCGGCCGTGCGCTGGCCGACGTCATGGTGGGCAAGGCCGTGGCCGACGCGGAAGGCGAGCGGCTGAGCATCCCGCGCGGCACCGAGTGCATCGTGGCCATCGGGCAGGGCTTGGCCGGCGCCAGCACCGAAGCCAGCGCCGCGCGTGCCGGCCTGGCGGGCTGGCACGCCGGGCTGCGCATGCCCTACGTGGGCCATGGCAGCGCCATCGGCCCGGGCTGCATCGTGCACAGCAGCAGCGACCACATCGCCGCGCATGCCGAACGGGCGGCGGCCGGCTGGGTCAGCGGCGCCGAACTGGCGCGTGGCATCACCACCGTCAGCACGCGATTTGCGGTGACGCCGCGCACCGTCATCGTGGTCGTCGATGACCCGGCGGTCACCGGCCGCCAGCTGGGCGAACGCCAGTTGCTGCTCGGCCTGGACGGCGCCGACCGCGCCACCGATGCAGCCGGCGTCGAGCGCGCGCCGGTGCTGATGACGATGGACAACCGCAGCCTGCTGGCCTACGAGGTGGTGCCCGACCGCGCCAGCCGCGTGCCCAAGCCGGTGCAGGTGTCGGTGGCCAGCGACGAAGGCTGGTCGCTGGTGGCGGTGATGGGCACGAGCGACCTCGATCCGCAGGCCGCGCTGAACCTGATTGCCGCACGCGGCCTGCAAGCCGCGCTGGCGCCGCTGGCGCCGCGCTCGGCGACGGCGAGCGACGGCGGCGGTGTCTCGCGCCTGGATTGGATCGGACCGGTGCGCAGCCCCGAGCAGCAGCGTGCGGCGCGTGCCCGCGCGTCGGGCGTCGCGGTGCCGCCGGCACCCAAAGCCTTGAGCCGCAGGAGCTAGCGACATGCCCGCAATCGGCCACTTTGTGCTGCACAGCCAGTTCACGCCCAAGATCACCGCGGGCTTCTACGAACTGAAGACCGAGCAGACGGGCCTGCCCTTCGATGTCGAGACCGAAAGCACCCACGTGCACGTGGCCGCGCCGCGCTACACGATGCCCACCGATCAGATCCTCTCGAGCTTTCCTCCGGCCAACGCGGAAGGCGCGTTCGGCGACCGGCTGCCGCAGATCTGCCTGAAGCGCCGCACCCTGCCGTGGGAGCGCAACCCCGCCGGCGGTGCCGACGTGAACCCCCAAGGCACACCCTGGCTGGCCCTGGTGGTGGTGGCCGAAGGCGAGGCCGAGCTGTCCAGCGCCACGCCGGTGGCGCAGTGTGTGACCGAGGGCACCGTGCTGCACCAGCCGCAGGATCAGGATGTGCAGCAGGGCGTGTACCTCGCGGTGACGGAATCGGTGGTGAAGAAGATCTTCCCCACGGCCCTGGACCTGCCCCTGCTGACCCACGTGCGCGAGGTCGACGTGGACGACACCGAGCTCGTCGGTGGCGACGACGACGGCTGGGTGGCCGTGGTGCTGGCCAATCGGCTGCCGGTGTTCGACGTGGCCGGCGGCAAGCCGGTGCGCTACATGGCCTGCCTGGTGAACGTGGAAGGGCAACTGGCGGCGCTGCCGCCACCGCAGCCGGCGGTGGAGGTGTTCACCTGGGCCCTGGCGCAGGATTGGAGCGCGCTCAGCATGGTGCAAAGCTCCGGGCATGTGGACGCGATGACGATGGGCCAGCTCAGCGTGGACGCGAGCACCTTGCCCTTGGCTTCGAGTCTCAACCTGCCGCGTGCCACGGGCCTGGCGGCCGCGGCCGGCCCGGTGTTCCAGGCCAAGCAGCCGGTGGCGCAGCAGGCGCTGGATGGCGGCAAGACGCTGATCCAGCCGGCCGTGGCCGATGACTGGCGCGCCACCACGGCCAAGATCACGGCGGCGGCCACCGACCCCGATGCCAAGCGCCTGGTGCGCGACACCATGGGCATCGGCTTCCATCTGCCCATCAGCCGCTATGCGCTGGAGAAGGTGCTGCGTTTTCCGGTGCTGGCGCATTGGTCCTTCACGACCAGCGAAGGCGCCACCTTCGAAACGCTGATGCAGAACCTCGATGTCGGCCTGCTCGGCACCTTGCCGCTGCCGCCCGAGGCCAAGCCCGGCAAGCCCGAGCCGCCGCCGCGGCCCGACACGCTGCCCGAGGTGGTGCAGACCGGCCACCTGAGCCTGGCCCACCGCTCACGCCGGGGTGACGCGGTGCGCGCCTGGTATCGCGGGCCCTGTGTGCCGGTGGCCACGGCGCGCGACGCCGAAGGCACGGCCAAGCCGCTGCCGCTGGCACATTCGGCCGACCAGCTGCGCCGCGTCATCCCCGATGGGCGTGAGGACGTGACGCTGGCCGCGGCCTTCGAGATCGGCCGCCTGCTGGCGCTGTCGCAGCTGTCGGTGGTGTCGGCGCTGTTGCGCTTCCGCGCCGAGCAGTACGGTGCAGGCCGGGTGCGCGAGATGCTGCAGCTGCTGGTGCCCTTCAAGCTGCCCAAGGCGCTGTCCAACGCCGGCCCGAAAGCCGTGGACCTGGGGCGCTATGTCGCGGTGCAGGTGGTCGACGTGCTGGCGAAGAACCGCGAGCGCATGCTCGGGCCGCAGCGGCCGCTGGCCGACCCGGGGCGCGAGATCAAGGTCGAGGGCGACATCGACCGCCTCATCGCCAGCGGCCTGGGGCTGGACTACGACGGCCTCGTCAGACGCAGCGCCGAGTTGGGCCTGCTGGCCGCCCTGACACGCACCGAAGCGCCGGTGGTCGGCCGTGTCGGCAGCGGCAAGTTCGGCGAGGCCGAGCAGGCGGCGCTGGCCGATGCGCTGACGGCCGAACTCAACCAGACCCTCGCGGTCGCGATGCCCAAGGTGACGCTGAGGCCCCGCGGCGCGAAGGGCCGGGCGCTGCCCGCGCGCGATGCGCTGGACGAGCTGATCGAGCGTGCCGACGGCGACGGCGATGGCGACGATGACGACGAGGAGCCGACTCGATGATCAAGACCATCACGTCCAGCCTGACGATGGCGGCGCTGAACAACGCCGCGCTGGACTACGCCGACTACATCACCGAGCGCGACCCGGACGAGGGCGAATACGTCGTGCCGGCCGAGTTGCGCCACTTTCTCGCGCGCCTGCGCCTGCTGCACGGCGTGCCCTTCAGCTACCTGGTGCCCGATGCGCAACTGCTGCCGATCGAATCGATCCGCTTCTTCTACATCGATCGCGCCTGGACCGATGCGCTCACCCAGGGCGCGCTCAGCGTCGGCACCATCTCCACGGCAGATCGCACGCAGCTGGAGAGCGTCTACCCGCACATCCAGCGCGAGGTGGACGAAGCCGAGCGCCTGATCCGCAAGCCCAGGAGCGAACAGAAGCTGCAGGACGGCAGCGGCACGCTCACCGGCTTCATCCTGCGCTCGCGCGCGGTCTCGGGCTGGCCCAACCTGCACGTGCGCGCCTACTCGGTGGACAAGCTCGAGGACGACGAGCTCACCAACCTGGCCGAGAGCGCGCCCGAACGCATGAAGGTGCTGCGCATCGAGCGGCTGGCGCCGGCGGTGCTGCTGGTCATCATCGACGGCGTGCCGGCGGTGGTGCACATCGAGGAACCGCGCCAGGGCATCCAGTTCGGCGTGCGCCTGGACCCGGAAGACCCGGTGGCCGGCAGCCACCGCGCCAAGGTGAAGATCCGCGACAACAACACCAGCCTGCCGGTTCCGCCGAAGGACGACTTCGTGGCCGACAACTCGGTGAACGTGCCCTTCCGGCCCGGCGCACCCGGCGTGTTGAACGTGACCGCGCTGCGCGACCGCCTGCAAGCCATGCCCAAGGCGAACAAGAACCCGATGGCGCCGAACGAGTTTGCGCTGCAGATGCTGCGCTTTCCGTTCCGCCAGGTGTTTGGCGACCCCGACAACAGCCAGGGCATGCAGTTCTACAACTTCGACAAATTTGTCGCCACCGTCGCGCTGCCCGATTGGCGCGACCAGGTGCTGAAGAACCTGGCGGAGCCCGGCCTGTGAAAACGCGCGCCACCAAACCCCTGCTCGAGCCCGCGCAAACGCGCGAGCTGCTCTACAGCAAGCGTTACCTCGCGGCCGATCGCGCCAAGGTGCCGGTCAGCGAGATCGAGACCTGGGACCGTTACCTGCTGCGCGAACACCGCCTGCTCGTGCCGGTGGATGTGCAGGCCCTGTATGTGCCCGAAGGCCACGCCGAGCCGATGCTGCGCCTGCCGATGCTGGTCGCCGGCGCGAATGCCAAGGTCGCGACCACGGCCGAAGAAGGCATGCCGCCGCTGTTTGCGCGAAGGCACAGCCACGCCCGGCGGGTGTGCACCTGCACTGGGCCATGCCCGATGCCCTGCTGCGCGGCCGCCTGACCGAGACCACCGGTGCCAACCGCCTGGGCCTGCCGGCGCTGCCGGATCGATGGCTGGTGCTGCGCATCGTGTTGCCCAAAGGTGGCAGCAACGTCGTCACCACCGGCTGGGTGCTGGAGGCCGATCGTGCGGTGGCGGTGCCGCTGGGCAGTTGGGCCGAAGGCGGCGCCGCCTCCACCGCGGCCACGCCGATGGGCAGCGCGCTGGCGCGCGAGGCGCTGGTGGGCACGGCCGGTGGTGGCATCACCTGGTCGGGCGCCTACGACGCGGTGCTCAACCGCTTTGCGTTCCACGACACGCTGGCCGATCTGCGAACCCTGGTCCCCGGCGGCGTGGACGAGGAATGTGCCACCTACACCGTGGCCGGCTGGTGGAGCGATCCGCGGCTCGACCCGCTGGATGCGGCACGCAGCGACGACAGCTGCGACGAGTTGCTGGCACGACTGCGCTGGCACCCGCTGCACGAGTGGGGCAGCGAGGCCGGCGAACTGGCGCGCCAGTACGAAGAGTTCAAGCTCAAGCAGGCGCTCGGGCTGACCACCGACGACGCCTGGATGAGCAAGCGGCCGACGCCGTTCGCGAAGCCCGCCACGCCGCGTGCCGGCGAGCGCGCCGCGGCGCTGAACTCCAGCGGCATCTACACCCCGGCCGACAAGTCGCTGGTGCAGACGCAGGCAAAGGGCGTGGCGTCGATCTTCTCCGGCGATGCGGCCCTGCATGTGGCGGCGCGGCCCTGGCAGTTGCGCTCGAGCCTGCTGCACGGCACGGTCTACGGCGTGCCGGTGGCCGGTGCGGTGTTGAAGGACCGCCGGCCGGCGGCCACCGACTTGCAGGTGGCCCTGGGCCTGCACGACGACGACCTCGTGTCGGCGCTGGCCGCACATGGCGCCACGCCGGACCAACTGCGCGCCACCGAGCGGCTGGTGAGTGCCTTCACCACGCAGCGCATCAACCGCCTGGCGTCGCCGGATGGTGCGGTGGAGCTGGAGGAATACGAACATGCGGCCGGTTATGCATCGCTGCCGGCGGGCTCGGCCGGCAACGACCGTTATCTGCAACGTGTGCAGACGGGCGGGGTCGGCGGACTGAACCTGGGCCGTGAGGGACAAGTGAAGAGCGTCGTGGGCGACAAGTCCCAGTTCGCCAAGTCCGTGAAGGCGCCGGCCATGCGCCACGCCCATCCGATGGCCGCCGCGCAGCCGGCCACCACGGCGCGCGCCCAGGTCAGCAGCGACAAGGCCAGCCTGATCTTCGCCAGCGGTGGCAAGCCCACGTTGATCAAGGCGAAAGTGGCCGTCATCAACGACCTGGCACATTCGCGTGTGGGCGATGTGCTGGCGCCCACCGAGGCGCGCGTGGTCGATCGCCCGGCGCCGCGCTGGACCTTCCCGACCGATCCGCTGATCGGCATTCGCGGCGCCGCGCGCAGCCTGCGCCATGCCGGTGACGGCCGCGCATCGGCCGACAACCAGCTCAGCTGCCGCTGGCCCACGCACGTGATCCAGGAGCTGCCGGGCCTGATCGCCAAGGACCGCTTCATCGCCAGCCTGGGCCACGGCGGGATTCCGAGCGAGACGCTGCGCCTGGCGCGTGAAGCGGTGTTGCACGACCCGTATCACGACGATTGGGTCTCGGCCGCCGTCACGCCAGCCGGCAGCGACCCCAAGGTCACGCTCAACCGCCTGCGCGCCGAGACCCTGCTGCGTTTTGGCGTCGATGGCACCTACGACGGCGGCACGGCGGCCTTCGACCCCAGGCTGCCGCGCAGCGCCGCCGCGCGCCGCCGCATGGCGCCGATGCGCCTGCAGCCCGGCGTGCAGGAGCAGCAGCGCCTGGTCGCCGACGAGGCACGCAAGTTCTCGTTGTATGCCGGTGCCGACCCGGACCCGGTGGGGGTGACGACCTGGGCCCAGCCCTGGGTGCCGATGTGGCTGGAGTGGCAGGTGCAGCTCGAAGGCATCGACCCGCCGACGCTGGCGGCTGGAAGCTCGACGCCATCGACCTGGAAGCGGTCGGCACCAGCATCAGCGGCAGCACCCTCGTGCTTCAGCGGCCGCTCGCCGGTGAGCACCGGTGCGGCCACCACCTTGAGCGCGGCCATCAACGATTGGCTCAAGGCCGAAGACGCGCTGGATGCGATCGACGCCGGACTCGTCGACGAAGGTACCGAAGACGCCTACCGCGAGCTGGATGCCTCGGTGAAGCATCTCGATCTGGTGAGCACCGCGCTGGATGGCCTGCGTGCGCAGCTGCTGGGCTTTGCCGCCAGCGAAGGCCTGCGCCGGCCTTCGGACGGTGCCGGCGGCACGCTGAACCCGGCGCCGGTGGCGGCGCCGCGCGCGCTGGTCGCCGGTGCGATGAGCCTGCTGCGGGCGCGCTTGATCGATGCCTTTGGCCGCGTGCTGGAGCTGCCCGAGACGGCGCTGAAGGACCCGTGCACGCCCTCGCGCACGATGCTCGATTTCAGGCCGCAGTCGCTGGGTCATGCGCCGCGCCTGCTGCGCCCGGCGCGCTGGCTGCTGCGCTGGGTCGAAGCCGGTACGCCGCTGGGTGCGCAGGGCGTGGAGGCAAGGGTCGATCAGGTCGAACTGCCGCTGACGGTGAACCCGGTGGCCGGATTCCTGCTGCCCGATCACCTCGACGAAAGCCTCGAGCTCTTCTCCATCGACGGCAGCCCGGTCGGCGAGTTGCTGCACGAAGCCACCAGCGGCGGCGTGGTGTGGGAAATCGCCGCCGGCCGCGAGGGCCCTGCCGACGCCGGTCCGCACCACGGCCTGGCAGCGGCGCAGGCGGCGCTGGCCAACTTTGCCGCCGGGCTGATTGCCGCAGACGCCGCGGCACGCGCCGGCCAACCGCTGTCTCAGGCCGAGCCCGCTGAAAGCGCGCTGACGGCGCTGTTGCGCGCCATCGACACGACGCTGTGGACGGTGGACACCTTCTCGGCCTTGGGTGCCGAACACGTCGCCGGCCTGGTCGGCCGGCCGGTGGCGGTGGTGCGTGCGCAGCTGCGCCTGGAGGTCATGCCACCCACCGATGTGGATCTGTCGGACCCGGCGCGTGCGGCGGAATGGGCGCAGGCCGAAGACGAGGCCAAGCGCCATGCCTTCGAAGTGCGCATCGGCGAGCTCACGCGCAGCGACGACGGCGTGCTCGGCTTCTTCGTCGACGACGACTACGCGCATTTCAGGCTCGTCGACAAGGTCATTGCCGCGACCAGCGCCGACGCCGGGCGCAGCCGCGGCAAGCTGGAGCTGCTGGGTGCGAACACCGGCAAGCCGAAGAGGAGCGACATCGATCACCCCTACATCGCCGGCCGCGATGAAGACGACACGCTGTCGCTGCACATCGGCCAGACGGTGACGCTGACCATCCTCATGCACCCCGGGGGCAAGTGCTGCCTGACCAGCGGCATCCTGCCGCGCAAGGCACTCGGGCTGGCGCGTGATTGGGTGGGCCCGGGCCTGGCCAGGATCGCCCCGTCGCTGCGCACCGGGCCGGTGCTGGTGGAGACCGATCTGGACCCGGTGGGCCAGGTGCGACTGCCCAAGGTGAGCGTGTTCGGCAAGAACCAGAACTTCCTGTGGCGCGATACGCCGGCGACCTGGCGCACCGACGCGATCCTCGCGGCGACGCAGACGGCGCTGTTGCCGGACACACCGGCCGAATTGCGCGAAGGCTGGATTCGCGTGGCACCCGATGTGCCCGATGCAGCGGGCGGGGAGGGCCAAGCATGAGACGCCGGGCCGTTCCCAAGACGAATACCGCAGTGCGCAGCACGGAGGTTTCCTGATGAACCGCTACGAGTGGCCCGAGGCCGGCGCGCGCAGCGAAGCCAAGGACGACCCGGGCGGGCGCGCCGGCTACAACGCGCGCCGCCGCTCGGGCGAGGCCGATGCGCTGGCGCGCGTGCTGCTGCGCGAAAGCGCGGCAGCGGCCGACGCGCGACCGCGTGGCCTGCGCCCACGTGCACCGGCCAGCACCGACACCCTGCTGTGGCAGCCGCTCGGGCCCAGCGTGCTGCTCGGTGGCCAGGCCGAAGGCAAGCCGCGCGTCACCGGACGCGTGAACGCGCTCGCGATCCACCCCGCGGGCCAACGCGCCTACGCCGCGTCGGCCAACGGCGGCGTCTGGGCCACCACCGACGGCGGTGAGCACTGGCAGTCGGTGGCGGGGCTGGCCAGCACCAACATCGCCGGCATGAAGCGCCCCGCGCACCGCAACGTGAGCGCGGCGCTGCACGTGCTGTGGCGCGACCCGCCGGCGGGCAACGAGATCGTGTTCATGGGCACCGGCGAGCCGCACAAGGTGCGCGAGGGCCGTCCCGGCAATGCCGAAGACGGCTTGGGCATCTTCGTGGCCGACCAGCCGTTGTCCAGCGCCGCCGACGACCCCTGGCGGCGCGAAGCGAAGAACCTGGTGAACGACATCGTGTACGCGATCGCGAGCAGCCCCGACGGCAGCACCGTCGTCGCCGCCACCGCGACCGGCCTGTACCAGCGCCCGGTGCCGGTGGGCAGCGTGCCGGCGCCGCCCGATGCCGACTGGACGCTGGTGGCCGGCATGCCCGCCGCCGCGAACGGCGCCAAGTGCACGTCGGTCCTGTGGACGCCGGGCGACCCGGCGGCCACGGCCGCCGCGCAGCGCCGGCCGGAACGGCTGTGGGTCTGGATCGAGGACGGCATCAACAACGGCCTGTGGGTGCGCGACGGCTCGGCCGCCGGTGCGGTGTTCGTGCAGGTGGCGGTCGATGCCGCCAACTCGGCCTTCGGCTTCGTGCCGGAACGCGCCGAGCTGGCCGCGCTGCCACCGCCCAGCGTGCCCAACGTGGTCTGGCTGCTGCAGGACCTGGGCGGCGGCAGCTCGGGGCTGTTTCGCATCAGCAATCCGAAGCCGGCCGACGCCGCGCCGCCGCGCGCGCTGGCGGTGGAGGGCGTGCCCGACCTGTTTCACGACACCGGCTGGTACAACCTCGCGATCGCGGTCGATCCGTCGAACGAGAACCGCGTCGCGCTCGCGGGCAACTATCTCGGCGTCCCGGGCGTCGCCGCCGATGCCGACCTGCTGACCACCGTCGATGGCGCGGTGCGCAGCTACGACGCCGCGATCGTGCTCGATACCGTGGTGGCCAATCCGCTCGAATGCGGCACGGCTGGTGTACGGCACCCAGCCGCGCGCGGCCAAGATGATCGCGATCGGCGTGCACCCCGACGTGCACGCACTGGCCTTCAGCAACAACGGCGCGAGCCTGTGGACCGGCAACGACGGCGGCATCTACCGCAACGACCGGCCCACCACGTCGTCGGCAGGCTTTCGCGCCGTGAATCACGGGCTGTCGATCAGCGAGACCAACTTCCTCGGCGCCAGCCCGGTGCACGAGGCCGACCTGATGGTGGGCCTGCAGGACAACGGCGTCGGCGCGCGACTGTCGGGCAGCGTGTGGCGGGTGGCGATCGAGGCCGATGGCGGCGGCATCGTGCGCGAGCCCCACCGGCCCGAGAACTGGTTTGCGCAATACACCAATGGAAGCTGGGGCACGTCCGCCGGCTACGACCAGGGCGGCCCGCTCGGCCCCGGGCGGAGCAACAAGACCGAGTCCGACGCGGCGTCGTTCTACACGCTGGCCTCGAGCATCGGGCACATCCGCGCGGGCGCGCGGATCGGCCAGTTGCTGATCGGCACCACGCGCCCCTGGTACACCGACGACTACGGCGCCACCTGGGCCACGCTGCCCGACGGCACCGATGGCCTGAAGATGGTGACTCGGCGTGCCGACCTGGAACAACGTTCAGGACGACCTGGGCGACCCCATCTATGCCTGCCGCTGGCAGAACCCGGACACGGCGTGGGTGCTGACCGGCAACGCCATCTACCGTCTCGACCGTACGCCGGGCTCTCACGAAGGCGGTGGCGCCGGCACCTGGACCAAGCCGGCGACCAAGGTGCTCGACAAGAACGCGCCCGCCAGCACCGACGAAGGCAAGGCGAAGAAACGCACACCGCCCGATCCGAACGCACCGCTGGCGCTGCTGCGATCGTCGCCGCACTGGCTGGAGATCGAACCCAACTTCGTGCCGGCCGCGGGCGCGGTGCCGCCGCGTCAGGCGCTGTACCTGGGCACCATCGGCCACACCACGGTGGCTGGCGTGGACACACTGTGGTGGTACGACGGCGCCAACTGGATGACGACCGAACTGGCCACGCGCGGCAACAACGGCACCGCCTTGCCGGCGCCGGTGACTTCGATCCTGGTCGACCCGGCACGTCCTGCCGAGGTGTGGGTGGGCACGACGGTCGGCGTGGTGCACGGCGTGCGCAGTGCGGTGGCGTCGCCGCCGGCCGGCGCCCGCGCGTTCACATGGGACTGGACCATGCAACTGAACGGCCTGCCCGAAGCGCCGGTCGAGGATCTGGCGCTCTACCAGGACGGCAACCTGCGCCTGCTGCGCGCGGCCATCGGCGCGCGCGGCGTGTGGGAGCTGCGGCTCGATGCGGAAGTGGTGCCGAACCTGTGCTACTTGCGGGTACACGAAGGCGATCTGCGCCACCGCGACAGCGCGCGCCTGCTGCAGGCCGACGGCGTGACGGAGCGGCCGTGGCATGCCAGCCCCGACATCCGGCCGCGACTCGCGCCGGGCATCACGCTCGCCGCGCCGACCAACGCGCTGCCCTGGACCCGCCTGGCGCCGCCCAACAGCGTCACGCTGCAGCGCTTTCAGGCTGCGTTGCGTTCCAGCACGGGCGACGCGCGCATCATCGCCAACGGCCTGTGGGACGGCTACTTCAGCGAGTTGCTGCGCGACAACGGCGCGCCCAGCACACCCGTGGTGCCGCCGCCACCGGCGCCGCTGCTGCCGCAGAGCCTGGTGCGCATCGACAAGACCTACTTCGATGCGCACTTCAAGAAGGCGGCGGGCCCGGCGGGTGTGGATCACCGCACGGCCGAGCCCTGGGGCACCGTAGCGCCGACGCTGGCCGATCTGCTCGAACTCACACCCGCCGTGAACGAAGGCGCCGCCACCGAGGCCACTTGCAGCCTGCAGGCCAAGCCGTGGAAGGTGGAGGTCGTGGTGCACCAGCGCGGCCGCAACCCGCGCGCCGGTGCCGACGTGCGCGTGACGCTGTTGTGGTTCATGGACCCCTTGGTGAAGAACCGCATGGCCTTCAACGAGCCGGCCCGCTGGGCGGCGATCGCCGGTGACTGGACGGCGCCTGTGCAGACCATGCTGAACAGCGCCAATGGCATCGCGAGCAGCGCCGCGCTGCCCAGCGGCTGGCACTACGTGCTGGGCACGAATGCCACCTCACGCCGCCGCGACCTGACGGGCCAGACGCTGGACGCCCTGAATGCCGGTGTGGCGAGCTTCGATCTGAACCTCACCGGCTTGCCGAAGGACCGCCTCGTGCTGCTGGTGGCGGTGTTGCGCGCGGGAGCCGACATCGTGCTGCCCAACCTGCCGCTGCGCCAGCTGGTGCTGGAACAGCGCGCGCTGGCCGTGCGCGCCGTGCGCATTGCTTGAGCCCATTCGTCGACACCAGGAGATGACACGATGACCACCACCTGCAAGATCTGCTCCCCCTTCGTGCCGGGCCTGACCGGTGCCAAGAAAGGCCTGCGCAGCGCGCCGGACGATGCCGCCGTGCACGAACGGGTGGACAACACCCGAGTCACCGTGCTGCGTGCGCCGGGCCTGGGCCCGCACCGCACACGTGCGGCATTCGAGATCATGAAGCTGTGGGAAAACGGTCGCAAGCTGCGCTGCAAGTTCATCGACGGCAAGCCCGAGGTGCAGGCCAAGGTCGAGGCCATCGCCAAGGAATGGGAGCAGTTCGCCAACCTCAAGCTGCAGTTCGTGGCCAGCGGCGCGGCCGAGATCCGCATCAGCTTTGCCGAGAAGGGCTTTTCCTGGAGCACGATGGGCACCGATGCGCTGATCGTGGGTGCCAACGAAGCCACCATGATGTATGGCTGGCTCGATCCCGAACACCCCGCTGCGCGAATACCAGCGGGTCGTGCGGCATGAATTCGGGCACGCCATCGGGCTGATCCACGAGCACCAGAACCCGGCCGCGCTGGGCCAGATTCCGTGGGACAAGCCGAAGGTCTATGCGCACTACGCGCAGCAGGGCTGGAGCAAGCAGGACACCGATTTCAACATCTTCGATGTCTATGCCGAAGACAGCACCAACCACTCGAGCTTCGATCGCGATTCGATCATGGAGTATGCGGTGCCCGACGAGCTGACGGTGGGCAGCTTCGCCATCGGCTGGAACACCGAGCTCTCGCCGGTGGACAAGGAGTGGACGAAGAAACAGTACCCGATGGGTGCGCCGGCCGTCACCCCGCTCACCGTCGGCGGTGCACGTGCCGAGACCGACCTTGCCACCGGTGGCGAAGTGGACAGCTTTGCCTTCAACATCGCCGCTGCCGCCACCTACATCATGACCACTGCTGGCAGCATCGACACGGTGATGACGCTGCACGGGCCCAACGACCCCGGCGCCGTGCTTGCCTTCGACGACGACCGCGGCGCCGGCGCCAACGCGCGCATCGTGCGCAAGCTGCTGCCCGGTGACTACTGGCTCACCGTACGGCACAAGCTGCCGACCGGCACCGGCAGCTACACCGTGGGGGTGAAGAAGCGCGCCTGAAAGCGTTCAGCGGGCTGTTCGTCCGGACGCGTGATCTCATCAGGCGCACTGCCGTGGCGCGAGTGGGACACAGCACTGCCGCGACCAGTCAGTTTCACGTCGGCGGCTGCACAACGAGCGGCCGCGTCGGGCGCAACGTAGCGCTTGCGGGCTGTCGCTATGATCCAGCCCGATCTCTTTCCACGCGCGCGCCCCGCAGAGGTAAACCATGGCCGATGTGAGAACAGAAACCGACAGCCTCGGTAGCGTCGATGTACCCGCAGACAAGCTCTGGGGCGCACAGACACAACGCTCGCTGGAGCACTTCAGCATCGGCCGGGACCTGATCCCGCGGGAGATGATCACCTCCTACGCGATCCTGAAGAAGGGCGCCGCGATCGCCAACCACGACGACAAGCGGCTCGCCGACGAACAATTCAAGCTCATCGTCGCCACCTGCGACGAGATCCTGGCCGGCCAGCACCACGACATGTTCCCGCTGCACGTGTGGATGACGGGCAGCGGCACGCAGTTCAACATGAACGTCAACGAGGTCATCTCCAACCGCTGCTGCCAGCTGGCCGGCACGCCGCTGGGCAGCCACGCGCCGGTGCACCCCAACGACCACGTCAACATGGCGCAGTCGTCGAACGACTCCTTCCCCTCGGCGATGTACATCGCCACCGCGGTGAACGCCAAGCAGCGGCTGCTGCCGGCCGTGCAGCAGCTGCACGACGCCATCGCCGCCAAGGCCGAGGCCTGGAAGGACATCATCAAGATCGGCCGCACGCACATGCAGGACGCGACACCGCTGACCTTGGGCCAGGAATGGTCCGGCTACGCAGGGCTGCTGTCCGACGGCCTGGTGCGGCTCGAGGCCGCGCTGCAGGACGTGTACAAGCTGGCACTCGGCGGCACCGCGGTGGGCACCGGCATCAACTCGGCGCCGGGTTTTGCAGAAGCGTCGGCGGCGCAGATCGCCAAGCTGACCGGGCTGCCTTTCGTCACCGCGCCCAACAAGTTCACCGTGCAGGGCAGCCACGACGCGCTGGTGCAGTTCTCCGCGACGATGCGCACGCTGGCCGTGTCGCTGTACAAGGTCGGCAACGACATCCGCTTGATGTCCTGCGGCCCGCGCGCCGGCTTCGCCGAGCTGAACATTCCGGAAAACGAACCCGGCTCGTCGATCATGCCGGGCAAGGTGAACCCGACGCAGGCCGAGGCGCTGACCATGGTGGCGGCACAGGTGATGGCCAATGACGTGGCGGTGGGCTTCGGCGGCGCCGGCGGCTACCTGGAGATGAACGTCTACAAGCCGCTGATCATCTACAACATCACGCACTCGATCTCGCTGCTGGCCGACAGCTGCACCAACTTCCGCAAGTTCCTGATCGAGGGCACGACGCCCAACCTGAAGAAGATCGGCGAGTACGTGGAGCGTTCGCTGATGCTGGTGACCGCGCTGTCGCCTGTGATCGGCTACGACAAGGCGTCGAAGATCGCGCACTACGCGATGGACAACGACCTGACGCTCAAGGCCGCCGCGCTGAAGCTGGGCTTCGTCAGCGAAGCCGAGTTCGACCGCGTGGTGGACCCGGCCAAGATGGTCAAGCCCTATGTCGCCGCCGACAAGTAGGTCGCGATAGATGGCCGCTTCGAACCCTCCACCGAACCCGGCCGAGATGCTGCACGGCGAAGCCGCGCTGCGGATGCAGATCGGCGCGACCCGCTTCAACGCCGACTGGAAGAACCCCGAACATCGCACGCGCCGCCTGCTGGCCGAATTCATCGGCACGGCCGGGCTGACCTTCGTGCTCTCGGCCGGCGCGGCCGTGCTCGCGCTCTACGCCGGGCGGCCGCTGCATCCCTTCGAGGCGGCCTTCATCCTGTCCGCGATCTCGGCGTTGTGGCTGGTGGTGGCGGTCTATTCCCTGGGTGACATCAGCGCACACTTCAACCCGGCGATGACACTCGCCTTCACACTGCGTGGCGACATGGGCTGGCCGATGTGCGGCGCCTACGTGACGGTGCAATTGCTGGCGGCGGTCGCCGGCTCTCTGCTCGCGCGAGCGTTCTTCGGCATCGAGGGCAACCTGGCGGCGACGCAGCCGCAACCGGGCCTGGCGCTTGCTGCCGTCGGCTTCGAGGCCATCCTGACCTTCGGCATGGTGCTGATGGTGTTGTCGATGGCCAATGGGCCCAAGCTGAACGGGCAGTTCATTCCGCTGGCGGTGGGCGCCTACGTGATGTCGCTGGGCACCATGGGCGGCCCATTCGAGGGCGCCGCGATGAACCCCGCCCGCGCCTTCGGGCCGGACGTGGCCACGAGGCGATCTCTCGACCTGGTGGGTCTATGTCGCCGGCCCGGTGCTCGGTGCCGTGGTCGCCGTGGGCGTCGCCTCGATCCTGCGCGGGCCCGCCAAGGCCCAGGAAGCGCAGGCGGCGATGGGCACGCCGCTCGGCGACGGCTGATCGAAGCAGTCGGCTTCAGGGCGGCGGCTCCACACGCCCCTTCATCAGCGGCCACAGCGCCAGCGTGAAGATCAGGCTGGCCGCGATCAGCGGTGCGGCCACGCCATAGCGCAGCAGCCAGGCGCCCGCCGCAGCGCTGCTCACGAACAGCGCGATCGAGAGCACACGCCGCTGCCAGTGCGGCGAGCTGCCGCCCGCCCAGCGCGATTCGGCCATCAGGCCGGCCAGGGTCAGCGTCAGCACGTTGGTGGCGATGTCGGGCACGCCGTGCCTGCGCATCAGCGCGTTGTGGATGCCCATGGCAAAAGCCAGCAGCGCCACGATCGCCGGCCGCTGCCACTCGAATGCACCGCTCGCAACGCCCAGGTCGCTGGCCAGCGGGCCAACGCGCCGCGGATCGAGCACCAGCGCCAGCACCGTGGCCAGCACAACCGCCGCGTATTCGACCGGGTAGCCGATCAGACGCGCGCCCAGCGGATGGCGGCCGTTGGCCCAGGCACCCGCCATCAGCGCGCCCAGGCAGAACGGGATGATGGCGAACAGGCAGGCCAGCGCATGCGGGCCGAAGAGGCTGCCACCGGCCAGTGCCAGCGCGATCAGCAGCAGGTTGCCGGTCATCAGTTCGGCGAACACACCGCCCAGCGCCAGGAAGCAGGCCGCGTCCACGAAGCCGCAGATGGCAGACAGCGCAAACACGCCGTGTTTGTATTCGGGCACTCGCGCCATGGGCTTCAACCGAGAACGAGGTGAGCGTCATTTCAGCACGAAGGCTGGGCGCAAGCTCGTATCATCGAATCCCGGAGCGCCAATGCGGCACATCGTTACGGAGGTACGGGTCATGCGGAGACACGGGATGGTGGCGAAATTCGCGTGCTTCCTTGGCCTGTTGTCAGGCGCCGTCGGCGCTGCGCAGGCGAATTACCTCTACGGCTTCACGACGCCGGACGGGACGGTTTTGCAGTTTGTCGAGACGGACTTCATCCAGGCCAATGAATCGGGGGTGAGCTACGCGCTCGACGCGTACGGAGGCAGTGGCACCTTCGTCGGCACCACCGACACGACCTTCGAGTTCTCGAATGTCATGCTCGCCATTCCAACAGGCGGGCTCAGTCAGAACTATGTGGGGTTCCAGGCCGCGTTGTCCGCGATCCCCACGGCCGTTGGCCAGTTCCCCGCCACGAGCTACCTGTTCGTGAGCTTCGATTCATCGAACGGGCAATTCATCCAGAACACCGAAGATGGTGGGCAGTTGACGATCACGGAAGTGCCCTTCGGCGGGCCGCAACTGCCAGTACCGGAGCCGGCCACGTTGACGTTGATGGTCCTGGGCCTTGCCGGCCTGGCCATGAGCCGCCGTCGTTCACGCGGCGCCTGAGCGCCGCGTCGTAGGCGGCGATTCTGTCGGCGGCGGTGGATGACTGGTGGCGTCCGCGGTCGCTGCCTTCGGCGGCACGTCCGTCAGCCGAGGTCCTCATGCAGGCACAGGATGTTGCCTTCGGGATCGCGAAACCAGGCGGCACGTTCCGAGCCGAGCACGCAGACGTGCTCCACCGTCTTGAAACCCGGCAGGTCGTAGTCCTCGAACACAACGCCGCGTGTCTTCAGCTCGGCGATTGCCGCGGCGATGTCGCCGACCTTGAAGCTGATCGCGGTGTGCTCGGCCTTCGTGCCTTCCGGCTTCGGGAACAGCGCCAGCTCGGTGCCACCGCAGTGGTAGATGAATTTGCCGTCGGGCTTGGCGCCCAGCGGCACGAGGCCGAGCGCTTGTTCGTAGAAGCGGCGCGCCCGCGTCATGTCCTTGACCGGCAGCATGCAGGTCACCTGCGTCGATACCAGCACGCTCGCGGCGGCGGTGCCTGCTTGGCTTGTCGCTCCCATCGCCATCTCCTCGTCAAGCCCTGCAGCGACAAGGGTGCTGCACGGCGCTTGATATGGTGCTCCCACCGACGCCCCATGGCAATGGGTGATGCGCTTGAACGACCGGTACGCAGGTCATGCCATCGACACAGTCCTTCAGCCGTCGTAGCTGTAGCCGACGCCGTACACGGAGCGAATGCGCTCGCTGCCGGCACCCGCCTGTTCCAGCTTTCGCCGCAGGTTCTTCACGTGGCTGTCCACGGCGCGCTCGGTGGTGGCGCGCGCATCGCCTTGCAGCAGGTCCAGCAGTTGGGAGCGCGGGTAGACGCGCCCGGGGTTCGACGCGAGCATGCGCAGCAACCGGAACTCGTTGGGCGTGAGCTCGAGCGCGCGGCCCTGCCACGATGCGCGCCAACCCTGCTCGTCGATCTGCAGCGGCTGGGGTGATTCCGGGGGCCGGTGCGCGGCGCGGCTGCGGCGCAACACGGCCTTCACGCGCGCCATGACTTCGCGCGGGCTGAACGGTGTTTTCGGAATGTAGTCGTCGGCACCCAGTTCGAGCCCGGCGAGGCGATCCGATTCTTCGGCCCGTGCGGTCAGCATGACGATGGGCACCTCGGTGAGTGCGCGCAGCTGTCGGCACAGACTCAGCCCGTCCAGGCCCGGCAGCATCAGGTCGAGCAGCACCAGGTCGTGGCGTCGTTCGATCCACGCCTGCAGCGCGTCGCGGCCATCGCCGACGCACTCGGCCTCGTGGCCGGCAGCGCGCAGATAGTCGGCCAGCAGCGCCGCGAGCTTGGGTTCGTCCTCGACGACGAGCACGCGCGCCGGGCCTGGCTCCAACGGCAGGGGCGCCTCATCCAAAGGCCGGTAGCTCCACGCGCAACCACAGCCCGCCCAGCGGTGACGGCCGTGCCTCGATGCGGCCTTCGTGCGCCTGCACGATGCGTTCGCAGATCGACAGGCCCAGACCGGCGCCGCCGCTGCGCCGGCTGCGCGAGGCCTCGGCGCGGAAGAAGCGCTCGAACAGGCGCGGCAGCTGCTCGTCGCGCACGCCGGGGGCGCTGTCGTGCAGGTCGATCAGCATCTGCTGGCCTTCACGCCGCGCCTTCAGACGCAGCGCGCCGCCGGCGTCGGTGTAGCGGCAACTGTTCTCGAACAGGTTGGCGAACAGCTGGCGCAGCCGCCGCGCATCGCCGAAGGTGGGCAGCGGCTCGGCGGGCAGGTCCAGCTGCAGTGCCAGGCCGCTGCTGCGCAGCCGCTCGCCGAAGGCGCCGGCGGTGTCGTCGATGACCTCTCGAAGATCCACCTCGGCCTTGCGGTACGACAGCGCGCCGACATCGGCCAGCGAGAGCTCGTACAGGTCGTCGACCAGCTTGTGCAGGGTCGTGACCTCGGTCTTGAGCGAACGCAGCGCCTGCGGGTCGAGCGGACGCACGCCGTCTTCCAGCGCCTCCAGTTCGCCGTGCAGAACGCCCAGCGGCGTGCGCAGTTCGTGCGACACGTCGGCCATGAACTCGCGCCGCATCGCCTCGTTGCGCTGCAGGGTCAGCGCGAGCTGGTTGAAGTCGTGTGCCAGGCGGCCGATCTCGTCATTCACGGCGCGCTCGGGCACGCGCGTGTCGTAGTGGCCCGCGGCCAGCCGGTGCGTGGCTTCGGCCACCTGGCGCACCGGCCGCAGCAGCCGGCGCGAGGCCCAGAAAGCCACCGCCGCAGCCAGCAGCACGGCAGCGCCGCCCACCAGCCAGGCGGTGCGCGCCTGCGCATCGGCAAAGCGCTTCTCGGCCCCGGAGCTGACCGATTCGAAGGGCGTCAATACCAGCCAACCGACGGTGAGGCCGTCGACCACGATGCCACGCTCGACGGCCTCGCTTGCGGGGGTCGCAAAGCCGACGATGCGCCTGCGGTCCGCGTCCAGCAGCGTGAAGCGCCGCGAAGCCCCGGTCAGTTCGGCCGATGTCGGTGACGCCGGCGGGCGTTCGGTCAAGGGTACGCGGTCGTCGTCGGGCAGCGGCCGCAGCAGCCGGTACCAGAGTTCGGGCCGCTGGCGCAGGAAGTCCCAGCTGCCATGCTGCCGGTAGCCCGCCGTGACGCCGGGCACGGCCAGTTCGAGCCGGTTCACCGCCTGCTCGTTCAGGTAACCGAGGAAGTCGCGGTTGAGGTTGACGTGCGCGCCCACGCCCATCGCCACGGCCACCACCACCGCCGTGCTCAACACGGCGGCAAACAGGCGGGTGGCGAGGTTCAGCTTCATGGCAGGCCTGAGGCAGGCAATGTCGGTGTACACGATCGCGCGGCCCTGCAGCGCGGCCGGTGCCGCAAAGCCGCTGCCAGGCCGGGGCTTCAAGCTCTCTCCACATTGTGGGGGCACGATGTCTCGCGTGCATCATGCCCTCACCGATCGTCTTCGCTTTCTCGCCCCGGCTGCGCTGTTGCTGGCGGCCGGACTGCTCACTGCCTGCCAGGACAAACCTGCAGCAGCCACGCCCGCGCGTGCGGCACCCGTGGAAGTGGGCGTGGTCACGGTGGCCGCGCAGGATGCCCCCTTGGTGCTGGAGCTGCCCGGCCGCCTGAGCGCCAGCCAGGTGGCCGAGATCCGACCGCAGGTCAGCGGCCTGGTGCAAAAGCGTCTGTTCACCGAAGGCTCGTTGGTGGCCGCAGGCCAGCCGCTGTACCAGCTGGACTCGGCGAGCCTCGAGGCCGAGCGCGCCCGCGCCACTGCGGCGCTGCAAAAGGCGCAGGCCCAGCTCGACTCGGCGCGCGTCAAGGTACAGCGCGATGCCGAACTGCTGCGTGCCGAGTTTCTCAGCCCGGCGGCCGCCGACGACAGCACCGCGCTGATGCACCAGGCCGAGGCCGACGTGGCCGTGGCCAAGGCTGCGCTCGATGCCACGCAGGTGCAGCTGCAGCGTGCGCGCATCGTGGCGCCGATCGGCGGGCGCATCGAGGTGTCCACGGTCACCCCCGGCGCACTCGTCACGGCGAATCAGCCGGAGGCGCTGACGACGATCCAGCAGCTCGACCCGATGTACCTGGACATCGTGCAGAGCAGCGCCGAGGTGCTGGCGCTGCGCCGCCAGCTCGAAGGCCAGAGCACCAGCCGCCAGGTGCAGCTGGTGCTGGAAGACGGTTCGGTGCATGCGGTGCCGGGCATGCTGCAGTTCAGCGGCGTCACGGTCGACCGCGGCACCGGGACGGTGACCTTGCGCGCTGTCGTGCCCAACGCGCAGGGCACGCTGCTGCCCGGCATGGTGGTGCAGGCCAGGCTCGTGGCCGGCGTCGACCGCGGCGTGTTGCTGGTGCCGCAGCAGGGGGTGACGCGTTCGCCCACCGGCGACGCCACCGCGCTGGTGGTGGGCGAGGGCAACAAGGTCGAGCGCCGTCGGCTGGAGCTGGCGCGCGCCGTGGGCAACCAGTGGCTGGTGTCCAGCGGGCTGAAGGCCGGTGATCGGCTGATCGTCGAAGGGCTGCAGCGTGTGCGCGCCGAACAGACGGTGACGCCGGTGGCCGCCAGCGCGACGGCGCAGATCGCTGCCGCCGTGCCCGCTTCGGCGCCGCGCTGAGCCCCGCTGCTCAAACCGAACACCATGGCCTCGTTCTTCATCGACCGGCCCATCTTCGCGTGGGTGCTGGCCATCGTCATCATGCTCGCGGGCCTGGCGGCGACATTGACGCTGCCGCTGGAGCGTTACCCCGACATCGCACCCACGCGCATTTCCATCAACACCAGCTACCCCGGCGCCTCGGCCAAGACCATCGAGGATTCGGTGACGCAGATCATCGAGCAGAACCTGAAGGGCATCGACGGATTGCTGTCGATCGAGTCGTCCAGCAACGCCTCGGGTACCGCCACCAGCCAGCTCAGCTTCGTCGCCGGCACCGACCCCGACACCGCACAGATGCAGGTGCAGAACAAGGTGCAGCAGGCCATCTCCAGGCTGCCGCAGGCCGTGCAGGCGCAGGGCGTGCGCGTCACGAAGGCCGGCACCGACCTGCTGATGGTGGTGACGCTGAACAGCGACGACCCGGCCGTCACCTCGGCCGACATGGGCGACTATTTGCAGAGCACATTGGTCGACATCATCAGCCGCATCGAGGGGGTGGGCGACGTCAACGTGTTCGGCTCCGGCTACGCGATGCGCGTCTGGCTCGACCCGGCGCGGCTGCACCGCTACGCGCTGGTGCCGGGCGACATCCGCACGGCCTTGCTGGCGCAGAACACCGAGGTCTCGGCCGGCCAGATCGGCGCGCTGCCGTCGCCGGCGGGCCAGCGGCTCACCGCGATCGTCACCGCGCGCGCCAAGCTGCAGACGGCCGAGGAGTTTCGCGACATCGTGCTGCGCGTGCAGCCCGACGGCTCGGCGCTGCGCCTGGGCGACGTGGCGCGTGTCGAGCTGGGCCGCGACAGCTACACCACCAACATCCGCACCAGTGGCCGCACGGCGGCCGGCATGGCCATCTTCCCGGCCAGCGGCGCCAACGCGCTGGTGACGGCCGACGCGGTGAAAGCCAAGCTCGACGAGCTGGCGCCGTTCTTCCCGCCGGGGATGCGCGCCACCGTCACCTTCGACACCACGCCCTTCGTGCGCGTCTCGATCGAGGGCGTGGTGAAGACGCTGCTCGAGGCGATGGTGCTGGTGGTGGCGATCATGTACCTGTTCATGCAGAACATCCGCGCCACGCTGATCCCGGCCATCGCCGTGCCGGTGGTCATGTTGGGCACGATGGGTGTGCTGGCGGTGGCGGGCTTCTCGATCAACACGCTGACCATGTTCGGCCTGGTGCTGGCCATCGGTCTGTTGGTGGACGATGCGATCGTCGTGGTCGAGAACGTCGAGCGGCTGATGCGCGAGGAAGGCCTGTCGCCGCGCGACGCCACGCGCAAGAGCATGGGCGAGATCAGCGGCGCGCTGGTCGGCATTGCCGTGGTGCTGTCGGCGGTGTTCATCCCGATGGCCTTCTTCGGCGGCTCCACCGGCGTCATCTACCGCCAGTTCAGCATCACCGTGGTCAGTGCGATGGTGCTGTCGGTGCTGGTGGCGATGAGCCTGTCGCCGGCGCTGTGCGCGACCTTGCTCAGGCCGGTGCAGCAGGGCGAGCACGCCAGGCACGGCGGCCCGCTGGGGCCGCTGCTGGACCGCTTCTTCGGCGGCTTCAACCGGCTCTTCGACCGCTTCACCGAGCGCTACGTCAAACAGGTGGGCTGGTTGTCGGCGCGGGCCTGGCGCAGCTTCGTGGTGTTTCTGATCCTCATCGCCGGCACCGCGGCGCTGTACCGCACGCTGCCCACCAGCTTCCTGCCCGACGAAGACCAGGGCGGCCTGCAGATCCAGGTGCGCATGGCGCCGGGCGCCACGGCCGAGCGGCTGGAAGGCCGTGATGCAGAGTGTCGAGGCTTATCTCGGCGAGCAGCCCGAGGTGCGGTTCTTCAATCTGGTGCGCGGCTCCGGTGGCGACCAGGGCTCGGGACAGGGCTTCATCAGCTTGAAGGACTGGTCCGAGCGCCCGGCCGAGAACCAGGGCGCCGCGGCACTGGCCGAACGTTTCAGCCGCGAACTCGGCCGCCGCGTGCGCGACGCCAACGTCTTCGTCGTGCAGCCACCGACGGTGCGCGGCCTGGGCGGCAGCGCCGGTGTGCAGCTGTTCCTGCAGGACCTGGGCGGCCTGGGCCCGCAGGCGCTGGCCGCCGCGCGCGACAGCCTCATCGATGCCGCCACGGCCCGGCCCGAGTTCCGCCGTCCGCGCACCAACAGCCTGACCGAGACGCCGCAGCTGGCCATCCACATCGACGACCACCAGGCCGGCACGCTGGGCGTGAGCACGGCGACGATCAACGAGACGATGTCGATCGCGCTTGGGCGGCAGCTATGTCAACGACTTCATCGACCGCGGCCGCGTCAAGCGCGTGCTGGTGCAGGGCGAGGGCGCCTACCGCGCCGAGGCCGACAGCCTGCGCCACTGGTACGTGCGCAATGCCAGCGGCCAGATGGTGTCGTTCAGCGCCTTCGCCAGCAGCAGCTGGGTCAACGGCCCGCGCCAGCTGGTGCGCTACAACGGCAGCCCGGCCTACGAGATCCAGACCGACATCGCGCCCGGCGTCAGCTCCGGCGCCGCGATGCTGGCGATGCAGGAACTGCTGCGCGAGATGCCGCCGGGCGTCGGCTACGAATGGTCGGGCCGCAGCTACCAGGAGCGGCTGTCGGGCGACCAGGCGCCGCTGCTCTATGCCGTGTCGGTGCTGTTCATCTTCCTGTGCCTGGCCGCCCTGTACGAGAGCTGGTCGGTGCCCTTCAGCGTGATGCTGGTGGTACCGCTGGGCATCCTGGGGGCGCTGGCGGCCAGCCACCTGGGCGGGCAGAACAACGACGTGTTCTTCCAGGTCGGCTTGCTCACGACAGTGGGCCTGAGTGCGAAGAACGCGATCCTGATCGTCGAGTTCGCCGAGACCTGCGTGCCCAGGGCATGGGCTTGCTGGATGCGACGCTCAAGGCCTGCCGGCAGCGCCTGCGCCCGATCCTGATGACCTCGCTGGCCTTCGGCATGGGCGTGCTGCCGCTGGCCCTGGCCAGCGGTGCCGGCTCGGGCTCGCAGCGCGCCATCGGCGTCGGTGTGCTCGGCGGCATGATCAGCGCCACCGTGCTGGGCATCTACTTCGTGCCGCTGTTCTACCTGTGGGTGAAGACGCTGTTCTCGAAACGTGCGCCGCAGGCGGCTGCAACACACGGCGTTGCGCAGGCGCGGGCGTGACGCATCCGCTCGACGCTCTGCACAGGCCACGCTGCCTCGCTAACGCAGCAGCGGCAATCCACGGGTCGTTCAGCCCTTCGGGCCGACGCTGAGCTGGTTGTCGACCGATTTCACGCCTTCCACACGCTGAGCCAGTTCGGTCGCGCGTTCACGCGACGCGGTGTCGGGCGCGGTTCCGCGCAAGATCACCCTGCCGTCGGCCGTGTCGACATCCACGCGCAGGGCGCTGAGCTTGGTGTCCTTGGCCAGTTCGGCGTTGATCGTGGTGGTGATGACCGCATCCTTGGTCTTGTCCGCCATGGCCTCGACGGCCGTTTCGGTCGCCGCCTTGGCCTCCTGGCCGGCGGCGCGCGCGTCTGCCTTGACTTCGTCGGTCGTGCGCTGCACCTGTTCGACCGCGCCATCGAGCTTCTGGCCGGCGCTGCGCTCATCTCCTGCACGGTCGCATGCGGCCAGCGAGGCCGCGGCGACGACGCTAAAGAGCACGGTGGCCAAAGCGTTGGAGGGAAGTCGCTTCATGATGATCTCCTGTTGAGTAGTGAAGCCGCAGTCCGTGAGGTCCTGCGGTAGGTTGAAAGATAGGCAGCAGCTGCCGCATGGGCCATAGGCGAGCAGGCGGACGACATGTCGGAGGCCTCCGACAAGAGCCATCCGGCACTCGGACGCGTGCCTCACCGTTGATGCGATTCGGTCACCTCTTGAAACATCACTCGCAACACTGCAATGCTTGCTTTGTGTCCGCAGGGCGTATACAGACCTGCCCATGCATCCCACCAAACGCTATGTCGACGGGCTCAAGGCGATTGCCCACGATCGCATCGACCAGCTCGGACTCGGCGAACTGGCCGCCGAGCAAAGGCACAAGAACGTCGAGCAGTTCATCCTTTCGCGCGGTGGACGCCTGCGTTGCCCGGATTGCCTGGTCCACGGCTTGAAGTCCTCACTGGAGCCATGCGTCGAGGACGACACCCAGTTGATCTGCCGGCTGTGCGGGTTCAGGGTGGACCGCCCTTACTTGGCGGGGCAGACCAGCTGATCGACGCGCGTCGGGTGGGCTGACGCTGGCCGTCGCAAGTCGTCTTTGCAGGCCGGATGGAATAGAGGCTGCCAGCCGTTCGTATCATCCGGCAAGCCTGATGATCGCCCGTGCTTGGCGCTCGGTGGTGGAGTGAGCATGCTTTGTGGGGCGGGTCCAGGAATAATCGATGGAGCATCGTTGCCTTTCTCGACCGTGAGTGCACCACCGGCCTTTCGCCGCCAGTTGTTGGACTTGATCCCGCGCTTGCGGCGCTATGCCCGTGCGCTGACCTATGACGCGACGAGTGCCGACGACCTGTCGCAGCAGACCCTGGAGCGCGCGCTTTCGCGTTGGCAGCAGTTCGATCCGCAGCGCGAGATGGGCGTGTGGCTGCTGTCCATTGCGCACAACACGCACATCGATACGGTGCGCCGGGAGTCGCGCATGAGCGTGACCGACCCCGACGAACTTCAGCGCGTGCAGGACCTCAGGGGCGCAGACCCGGGCCAGAACATCGGCCTGCGGCTGGACCTGCAGGCCGCACTGGCCCTGCTGCCTGTGGAACAACGTGAGCCACTCTTGCTGGTATGCGTGGAGCAGTTCAGCTACGCCGAAGTGGCGGAGGTGCTGCGTGTTCCCGATCGGCACCGTGATGTCACGCGTGTGCCGCGGCCGCGCGGCACTGCGCAAGTTTCTCGACGGCGGTCACGGCCGCCCGCGTCCCGAGACGGGCGTGCAACTCAAGCGGGTGGTCTGACGATGGCCACAGCGACCCATCACCGACGAAGTGCTCAGCGCCTGGGTGGACGGCGAGCTCGGCGATGCCGATCGCGAGCGTGTCCAGGTCTGGCTGCAGCAGAACCCGCAGGACATGGCACGCGTGCAGGCCTGGGCTGCCGACCGCGCGGCTCTGGCGACGCTTTACCGCGACGCGCTCGACGAACGCCCACCGCAGAGCCTTCAGGCCACCGTGCAGGGTCGCAGATTCAATGGAGGGACCAGGCCGCGCTGGGCCCAGGCCGCGGCGGCTGCCGGGCTGTTGATCGTGGGCGCGCTGCTCGGCGGGGCCGGCGTCTGGCAATGGGAAAGGCAGCAGCATGCGCGGCAAGAATCGAACTTGCGCTCGCAACTCGCCGCGGGGACGGCGCAGGGCTGGGTGCAGCGTGCGGCGTACGCGCACAGTGTCTATGTCGGCGAGCCGCGCCATGCGGTGGAGGTCAGGGCCAACGAAGAGCATCTGTCGCGCTGGCTGACGCGGCGCATCGACATGCCGGTGAAGCTCTTCGATCTGCAGGAGCAAGGCTTCGAGCTGGTGGGCGGCCGCCTCCTGCCCGACGGTCCCGGCAAGAGCGCCCAGTTGCTGTATCAGGACGCGCAGCAGCGGCGCGTCACGGTGTATCTGCGCAAACCCGAAGAAGGCACCGACGCCGCGTTCCGATATGAGCAGCAGGGCAAGGTCGGCATGTTCTATTGGGTCGAGGAGGGCGCCGGCTACGCGCTCGTCGGCGAGTTGCCCAAGCAGACCTTGCTGAACCTGGCACAGGCCATCTACAAGCAGCACCCGGGCGCGCTGCCGGCCGTGCCTGCAGCCGCGGCCGCATCAGCCCCGGCGGGCATCCCCAAATGAGTTGATATCGCGGGACGACGGGAGCGGCGCGACAGTGCGCGCCGCCCGATGCATCGCCGCCCGCCGGATCGCGGACGCTTGCCTCAGTTGCTGGCGAAGCAGTACAGGCGCCCCGAGCCGCCGGTGCGGACCAGCGCCTCTTGGCTGCAGCCGGCCGACTGGTGCGAGAAGTTCCAGGACGTCGCCCAGTTCTCGGGCAGCGGGCCGATGCGGTCATGGTGTCCGACGATGGCCGAACCTTCGCCGCTGCTCGTCCAGGCCTTGCAGGTGGTGTCGGTCTGTGGAGCGAAGGCTGTTCCGTCCGCGCGCGAGCCCGTGAGGATGTCGTGTTCGTTCGGTGTGTCGCCACGGCCCTTGACGGGGTTGCCCTTTTCGTCGAGCGCCGTCTGCTTGTTGATCTGATTGCCGTTGTGCAAGTGAGCCACATCACGGGCGATCAGCTCGCCCTTGGCGTTGTGCCACGGCCCCTGGCCAATGCGGTCGCGCGCATTCACGGAGGCCACGGCGGGTGTGTTCGCCGAAGCAAAAGCGCCCGGCACGCTGAGATAGGCGCGCCAGGTCTTTCCGCCGGCACCGGCTGTGGCGGCGAGCTTCTGACATAGCGCGTCGGCACCCGTCAGTCCGCCCAGATCGGCGCCCTTGCCGCCTCCCGCACTGGTCACGAAGAAGCTCATCGGGGCCGTGGATGGCGGCGAGGCACAGGCTGCGAGCAACACGGTGGCGCTCGCGGCTAGCGACAAGGCAAGGACATGGTGCATGTGGAAGTCTCCTCTGGAGGTTGAAGATGTTCTGATTACGAACGAAGGGCGGGGTTGATTCCTCGGGGTTTGTGCTTACAGCGCGTAGGCCATGCTCGTAAGACACCCCATTTGATTCTTGGCGAGCGGCGCCAACCTTGGGTTATTGTGGTTATGTGCGCCGGCGCGGCGCCGCGGATCTCGCGATAGCCTGCGCGCCGAAGCATAGCCGACTTCACCTGATCGACCGAGGGCACACACCATGGCCAGAACCATCGCCGACCTGATGGCCGCGACCCTTGGCTGCGGTCGGCGTCGAAGCGCATCTACGGCGTCGTCGGCGATTCGCTGAACGGCCTCACCGATGCGCTGCGCCGCCAGGACAAGAGATCGACTGGGTGCATGTGCGCCACGAGGAGGCCGCCGCCTTCGCCGCCGGCGCCGAGGCGCACCTGACCGGCGAGCTCGCGGTCTGCGCCGGCAGTTGCGGGCCCGGCAACCTGCACCTGATCAACGGCCTGTTCGACTGCCAGCGCAGCCGCGTGCCGGTGCTGGCCATCGCCGCGCACATCCCCAGCAGCCGAGATCGGCAGCGACTACTTCCAGGAGACGCACCCCGGAGCAGCTGTTCGCGCGAGTGCAGCCACTATGTCGAGACCGATCTCCAACGCCGAGCAGATGCCGCGCGTCTTCGAGCAGGCGATCCGCAGTCGCCATCGCCAAGCGCGGCGTGTCGCCGTGGTGGTGATCCCGGGCGACGTCGCGCTGCAGACGACACCGACGCCAAGCGCGGCCACGTGGCTGGCGCCGCGCGCCCGCCGGTCGTGCGCCCGCCGACGCGGACCTCGACGCGCTGGCCGCGCTGCTGAACGACGGCCGAGACGATCACGCTGATGTGCGGCGCCGGCTGCGCCGGCGCCCACGACGCGGTGATCGAGCTGGCCGGCACGCTGCAATGCGCCGATCGTGCATGCGCTGCGCGGCAAGGAGTATCGTCGAGTACGACAACCCCTTCGACGTCGGCATGACCGGCCTGATCGGCTTCGCCTCGGGCTACCCGCGATGAAGGACTGCGACACGCTGCTGCTGCTGGGCACCGACTTCCCCTACCGGCAGTTCTATCCCGAGCGACGCCAGGATCGCGCAGGTCGACATCCGCGCCGAGAGCCTGGGCAACCGCTGCCGGCTCGACGCTCGGCGTGGTCGGCGACGTCGGCGACGACGATCGCGGCGCTGCTGCCGCGCCTGAAGGCCAAGACCGACGACGCGCCTTCCTCGACGCGCGCGCTGGCGCATTACGCGAAGGCGCGCAGCGATCTCGACGAGCTGGCCGACGGCAAGCCGGGCCAGCGGCAAGATCCATCCGCAGTACGTCGCGCGGCTGTTGAGCGAGCTGGCCGACGACGACGCGGTCTTCACCTGCGACGTCGGCACGCCGACGGTGTGGGCGGCGCGCTACCTGAAGATGAACGGCAAGCGGCGGCTGATCGGCTCGTTCAACCACGGCTCGATGGCCAACGCGATGCCGCAGGCGATCGGCGCGCAGGCGTGCGTTCCCCGGCCGGCAGGTGATGTCGATGTCGGGCGACGGCGGCTTCGCCATGATGATGGGCGACTTCATCAGCCTCTGACGCAGCTCGGCCTGCCGGTGAAGGTGGTGGTGCTGAACAACGGCACGCTCGGCTTCGTCGAGACTGGAGATGAAGGCGACCGGCTTCCTCGACACCGGCGTCGAACTGAAGAACCCGAACTTCGCGCGCATGGCCGAAGGCGATGGGCATCAAGGGCATCCGCGTCGAGGACCCGGCCGAGCTGCGCGAGCGCGCTGCGCCGAGGCGCTCGCGCACCACGGGCCCGCGCTGGTCGACGTGGTGAGCGCGCGGCAGGAACTGGTGATGCCGCCGCAAGGCGACCGCTCGAACAGGCGCGTCGACTTCAGCCTGTTCATGCTGAAGGCGGTGATGAACGGCCGCGCCAACGAGCTGCTCGACCTGGCGCGCACCAATCTGCGGCTGTAGCGAGGCAGCGCGCGCTGGCTTGCGGCGAACGTCCGCGCTATTCGGGCGTCATCAGAGCCGGCGTATCAGCCGCCGCTGAGCGCCAGCACCAGGGCCACGAAGTCGTCTGGCTGCAGCGCATGCTGCAGGTCGCGCACGCCGACGCCGTTGACGAAGACGCGCATGTTCGGCCGCAGCTGGTTCTGCTCGTCGACGACGCGAAAGCGCAGCCCGGGATAGCGGCGGTCGAGGTCCGCGAACAGCGCGTCCAGCGTGTCGCCGACGGCCTCGACCTGCGACTCGCGTGTGTACGAGCGCAGCGCGCCGGGGATCAGCACCTTCATCGGCCTGTCCCCGGTTGGCCGGAGCTGCCCGAGCCGCGAGCGCGTGTCATGCGAGCTCGGCCACTTCCACCGCGTAGATCTCCGGCAGGTGCCGGGCGATGTTCGACCAGCGCGCGCCTTCGTCACGCCCGATCCACAGCTCGCCGCTGGTGGTGCCCAGGTACAGCGCCGGCACGGCCTGCGTGTCCACCGTCATCGCCTGGCGCTTCACGGTCCACCAGGCCTGGCTCTCGGGCAGGCCCTGGTCCAGCCGCTGCCAGGTCCGGCCGGCATTGCGCGTGACGTAGGCCGCCGGGCGGCCTTCGGGGCTGGTGCGCGGCCAGACGGTGGTGCCGTCCATCGGGAAGACCCAGGCCGTGTCGGCGTCGCGCGGATGCACGACCATCGGAAAGCCGATGTCGCCCACGCGCTTGGGCATCTTGCGGCCGATGCGCTGCCAGGTGTCTGCCGCGGTCGCCCGACGGTCGAGCCGGTAGATGCCGCAGTGGTTCTGCTGGTACAGCCGGTCGGGATGGCTCGGGCACAGCCGCACGCAGTGCGGGTCGTGGAAGGTGACGGTGGCCGCATCGACGCCCTCGACCACCTCCAGGCCCTTGATCAGCGGTCGACCAGCTGCGGCCGGCGTCGCGCGACTCGTGCACGCCGCCGCCCGACATCGCGAAGTACAGGTGCGCCGGGTCACGCGGGTCGACGATGATCGAGTGCAGCTTCGGTCCGTCGGGCGTGCCGTCCTGCGCCGAGCCCATCCACTCGCGGAACTGCGCGTCGTCGTTCACCGACGGGCAGCGGCGCCCAGCTGACGCCGCCGTCCTCCGAGCGGAACAGGCCCTGCGGCGAGGTGCCGGCGTACCAGGTGTCGCGCTCGCTGGCATGGCCTGGCGTCAGCCAGAAGGTGTGGTCGACCGAGCGGCCGGGCAGGCCGCCGGCCGGCGGTGGCGAAGGCCGGCGGCTGCCGCGCCTCCTTCCAGTGGCGGCCGAGGTCGGTGGAGCGGAAGATCGTCGGGCCGAGGTGGCCGGTCTTGGCCGCGGCCAGCAGCGTGCGGCCGTCGCGCGGGTCCAGCTGCACGTGGCTGATGTTGTGGCCCAGGAAGTGCGGGCCGTCGGCCTTCCAGGCCTTGCGCCGCGCGTCGCCGTGGAAGAACCAGGCGCCCTTGCGCGTTGCGACGAGGATGACGAGGCGCGTTGGCGACGCGGGCTTGGCGCGTGCAGCGGCCTTACTCATGACTTGCCTCCTTCGGGCAGGGTGTGGTGCGCGCGATCGAGCAGTAGCTCGCGTTCGCGCGTGTTGCGGGTCAGCTCAGCCGCGCGCAGCCATTGCGTGCGCGCTTCGTCGTGGCGGCCCAGCCGCGACAGCAGGTCGGCCAGCACGCTGGGCAGCAGGTGGTATTGCGCAAGCTGCGGTTGCGACATCAGCGCCTGCACCAGGGGCAGCGCCGCCGCCGGCCCGTGTGCCTGACTCACCGCGACGGCGCGGTTGAGCGCGACCACAGGCGAGGCTTGGCTCTGCAGCAGCATGTCGTACAGCTCGCAGATGCGCAGCCAGTCTGTCTCTTCGCGCGCTGGGCGCGCGCGCATGGCAGGCGGCAATCGCGGCCTGCAGTGCATAGGGGCCGAGCGGCTGGCGCGCGGCGCTGCACAGGCTTTCAGCCTGCGCCAGCGCCGCCAGGCCGCGACGGATCAGCAGCCGGTCCCAATGTTTGCGATCCTGTTCCATCAACAGCACCGGCCGGCCCTGTGCATCGACGCGCGCCGCGGTGCGCGATGCCTGGATCTCCATCAGCGACTGCAGCCCGCGTACCTCGGGTTCGTGCGGCGCCAACGCCGACAGCATGCGGGCCAGCCGCAGCGCCTCGTCGCACAGCGTCGGGCGCATCCAGTCGTCGCCGCTGGTCGCTGCGTAGCCCTCGTTGAAGACCAGGTAGATCACTTCCAACACGGCGGCCAGGCGTTCGCCGAGTTGCTCGCGGGGCGGCAACTCGAAAGGCACGCGCGCTTCAGCTCAGGCTGCGCTTGGCACGAACGATGCGTTGCGCCACCGTCGATTCGCTCACCAGGAACGCACGCGCGATCTCGTCGGTGCTCAGGCCGCCGATGAGCTTCAGGGTCAGCGCCACCTGCGCGTCGCGCGACAGCACCGGGTGGCAGGCGGTGAAGACCAGGCGCAGCAGGTCGTCGCCCACCGGGTCGGCCTCGGTGGCCATGAGCGTGTCCATCACGCTGGGCACGAACATCGCCTGGCGCGCTTCGTCGTCGCGCGCCAGGGCCTCGTGCTCGGCTGCGGCCATCGAACGGTGGCGCAGCCAGTCGAGCGCGCGCCGCTTGGCCGTGGTGGTGAGCCACGCGCCGGGGTTGGCCGGTACGCCGTCTCGCGGCCAGTGTTCGAGCGCGGCGACGAGTGCATCGCCCGCCAGTTCCTCGGCGATGCCCACGTCGTGCGTGAGCCGCGCGACGGCGCCGATGACCTTGGCGGATTCGAGCCGCCAGACGGTGTCGATCGCATCGTGGGTCGCTGCGTCGTGCACGGCGCTATTTCGATCTGCCGCGCGCCGCGCGCGCCTTGTCTTTCGCCGCGCGCGCCGTGTTTTCTGCCGCGAGTGCCGCGTTCTCTTTCACCCGCTGCCGGGCGACGCGGCGGATCAGCTCGTAGGGCATCGCGCGGGCGAGCGGAAAGGACAGATTGCCCTTCTCGCCACGGTAGGGCGCGAGCGCGTCGAGCAGTGCCGTGTCGCCGCGAACCGGCGGGTAGATGCCGATGTGGCGCTTGAAGGCCGCAAAGTAGAGCAGCGCACCGCCTTGTGCGAAGGCCGGCATGCGGTAGCTGATGCGCTCCTGCGCATCAGGCGCCTCCTCGCGCACGATGGCGCGGATGTGTTGCAGGATCGGTTGCACCGCACTCGCCTGAGCGGCGATGTAATCGTCGATGCTGGCCGCGGGCGTGGGTTGGGTGCTGCCATGCAATCGAGGTTGCCGATTCAGGCGAAGTCCTGCTCCTCGAACAGCTGGCGCACTTCGAGCTCGCACGCGTCGCCGTTCAGGGTCGGGTTGGGGTAGCGGCGCGACCATTCGATCGCTTCGTCGCGCGAGCGCACCTGGATCAGCGTGTATCCGGCGATGAGCTCGCGGGTCTCGGCAAACGGCCCGTCGACGATCCGCCTATCGCCGCCGGCGCCGATGCGCACACGCCATCCGTGCGACGTGGCCTTGAGCCCTGCGCCGTCGAGCAGCACGCCGGCGCGCGCGAGTTCTTCGTGGAAGGTGGCCATCTGGGCCAGCAGCGAAGGGGAGGGCATGACGCCGGCTTCGCTGTCGGTGGTGGCCTTGACGATGATCATGAAGCGCATGGTCTGATCCTCCCTGAAGACGAAACTTCGAGCCTGCTGCACACATCGCCGCAGAGCTTTCGGCCCACGGCGGTGCGCCATTCATGGACACGACGAACGGGCTGCCCTGAAATCGACATCGCCCGTGCGCGATCGGGGGAAACCGATCCTCTCAGGTGTAGCAGGGTCCGGTCTCGCGCACCTCGATCGTGGCCCAGGCCGCGGCCGGGCAGCGCTCGGCCCAGCCCAGCGCGGCCTCGCGCGTGTCGCAGTTCAGCAGGAAGAAGCCGCCGATCATCTCCTTGGCTTCGGCAAACGGCCCGTCGAGCACACGCGACGACGCAGCGCCCTGGGGTGGCTGCAGCCGCGTCGCCGCGCTGGCCAGCGAGCTGCTGGCGATCAGCACACCGCTGCGGCGCAGTTCATCGGTGAAATCGAGCATCTTCTGATAGGCCACCCGACCCTCTTCGATGCCACGCTCCTGGCGCTGGCCGAGGGGTTCGACGATGAGCAGCATGTGCGGCATGGGGGAGTCTCCGATCCAGTGATGAGGATGGCGGCATTACAACGCAGCGACAAAACGCCGCAGGCCGTCCAGGATCGGCCCGATGTGATTGCGGTCGGGCAGCGCCGCGTAGATGTCGCCGCCCAGGTCGGCCGGCATCTTCGCGCCTTCCTCTCGAACCACGAGCACACGGTCCTTGCCCTTGGAATGGACGAAGTACCCGGCCTCGAAGACGACGTTGTCGCGCGGCACCGCATCCTGTCCGGAACTGGCGGTGGCCAGTTCGTCGTCGCGGGTGAAGAGAAAGATGCCCGCGCTGCAGCGTGCGGCGGCGCGGCCGATCTGCTGCAGGATGTTCTGCCCGGGCGGAAAGTCGGTCTGCCAATCGAGCACCGTCACGCCTTGTTCGGTGAGGAAGCGCTTGATCGCGCGCGCCGTGGCGGTGGACGCACTGCAGTAGCCCAGGAAGACATCGCGTCGCTCCGCGATTTCGCGCTGCCAGACGGTGAACGGCGTCTTGAAGTCGCGCGTGTCCAGCCAATCCCGGCCCGCGTCGGGCGGGAACTCGCCGATGCGACCGTGGAAGCCGTTGTCGAAGACCACGCGACGCATCACGTCACGCTGCACCAGCACCAGCAGGGGCAGCTTGAGCTGCCAGGCCAGTGCGCCTTCGAAATGGCTGAATTCGGTAGGCAGGCTGACGGCACCCTGGTCGGTCTCGAAGCGCCAGCGTGGCAAGCCGATCAGCGCGGCGCCCACGCAGCGGCGGCTGATGAAGTCGGCATTGGCAGCGGACCAGGCCATCGGTGCGCACAGGCTGGGCGTGCCACGAGGATCGTGAAAGATCTCGGCCACCAGACCGAGCGCCTCGATGTGTTCGACGATGGCCCACTTGAAGGCATTTTCGCGCTCGCTGCACCAACGGTCGTCGGGCAGGATGACACTGACGCGGCGGGTGACTGTCATGCGGCGATTGTCGTTTTGTTTTCGACTGGCGCTTCACGGGTCGGGCGATCGCCCTGCGTTCGGCCAACGCCACGTGGAAAACGCACCTGTGAGCGGAAACGAGGCCAACGGCTGGAATGTGGCGATTGCACGAGGCCCTCGACCCGTGCAAGCGGCTGGGCGCCGTGCGTCAGAATTCGCCATGTCCGACTCGAGCTTCCCCCTGCGATGCGCCTGCGGCCGGCTCGAGGGCTACCTCGCATCGCCCCAGCGTGCCGGCCGCGCCATCTGCTACTGCCACGATTGCCAGGCCTTCGCCCGCTTTCTCGGGCCCACCCAGGCGACGCTCGATGCGCTGGGCGGCACCGACATCGTCGCCGCCGTGCCGCGCTTCGTGCACTTCGTGGCGGGCGCCGACCAGCTGCAGTGCATGTCACTCGGCCCCAAGGGACTGCTGCGCTGGTACGCCGGCTGCTGCCGCACGCCGATCGGCAACACGCCGCGCAACCCGAAGCTGTCCTACGTGGGCCTGGTGCACAACTGCCTGGCCGGGTCGCCCGCCGAAAGGGACGCTGCGTTCGGGCCGGCCCGCTTGGCAGTGAATCCCAAGTCCGCCAGCGGCCAGGTCGCAGGCGACGCCGCTGCCGATGCTGCTGGCGGCGCTGAAGATCATGCGCAATGTCGGTGGCTCGCGCCTGAGCGGGAGCTATCGTCAGAACCCATTCTTCAAGGCGGGTACGGACGAACCGATCGTGCGCCCGCAGGTGCTCACCCACGCGCAGCGCCAGGCGTTGCGCGCCGCACACTGAATCGCCCTTCGCAACGAGAGGTAGCTGTCATGTTCGATCACGTCGGTTTGGGCGTCAGCCATCTGGCCGCCAGCAAGGCCTTCTTCCTGCAGGCGCTGCAGCCGCTGGGCGTGTCCGTCGTCATGGAAGGGCCGTACGGCGTGGGCTTGGGCCACGCAGGCAAGCCCTCGCTGTGGCTGCACGAGATCACGGACAAGCCGATGCCGCTGCACCTGGCCTTCGTGGCGGCGAATCGCGCGCAGGTGGACGCCTTCCATGGGGCCGCGCTGGCCGCGGGCGGCAAGGACAACGGTGCGCCCGGCCTGCGCCCGCAGTACCACCCCGACTACTACGGCGCCTTCGTCATCGGCCCCGATGGCCACAACGTCGAGGCGGTGTGCCACAAGCCGCAGGCGGCGGCGTGACGGCGCGGCGTGTTGCACGGCAGTGCGAATGGTCTGTCGATTCCTGGCGGCCTGGATCGTCGTCCGTGATGTACCTCCACCGAAAGGAAATGCGATGACTACCGATCGAAGCGTCCACCTGCACCGCGTGCTGCGCTGCCCACCCGAACGGATCTACCGTGCCTTCACCGAGGCCGATGCGATGGCCAAATGGCTGCCGCCCTACGGCTTCACCTGCAAGGTGGAGCACATGGAGGCCCGCGTCGGCGGCAGCTTCCGCATGAGCTTCCGCAGTTTTGCCAGCGGACACAGCCACTCGTTCGGCGGTGAGTATCTGGAGCTGGTGCCGAACGAGCGCCTGCGCTACAACGACCGATTCGACGATCCCAACCTGCCGGGGGTGATGGAGGTGTCGGTGACGCTGAAGCCGGTCGTCTGCGGCACCGATCTGCGCGTCGAGCAGTCCGGCATCCCGGAGATCATTCCGCTGGAGATGTGCTACCTGGGCTGGCAGGAGTCGCTGGCGCAGTTGGCCACGCTGGTGGAGCCGGACACGTCGGGCTGAGGCAGCGTGACCGAGGCCCTGCGCCACATGCCCATGCTCTTCGTTTATGGCTCGTTGAAGGAAGGCTTCCCGAACTTCCACGTCAACCAGGGGCGGCGCGTGCACGGCGAGTTCCGTACCGTGCAGACCTACCCGCTGTACCTGATCGCTGGCCGGCTGCCCTGCCTGCTGAGCGCACCGGGCGAGGGCCTGCACGTGCAGGGCCAGCTGTTCGAGGTGTCAGCCGAAGCGCTGGCACGCATGGACGCGCTCGAGCGTGTGGGCCAGCCCGGCGGCTACATGCGCGAGCCGATCGCGGTACAACGCATCGCCGCGCCGGAGTCGGCGCCGCTCTCGGCCTTTGTCTACCTGCAGTCGCGCGCCATGCTCGATACAGCCGGCACGCACCTCGGGCCGCTCGAGCTGTACACGGTGGAACACGCCAGGTCGCTGCGCTGGTAGGGCCACCTCGCTGGCGCAGCGGCGCGCCACTGCGCTGGCCTTGCGAGCGCGTCAACCATGCATGCCGCCAAGCACCGCGCCGGCGGAGAGCAATGCCGCGAACCAGAGCTCCAGCCTGAAGGTGCGGAAGAGCACCTCGTTGAAGGCCGTGCCGGGTGGGCAAGCAATGAAGTCGCGCCGCAACTGCAGGGCCGCGGGCAACAGCAGCAGCGGCAGCAACAGGGCCGGCCCGTCGGCCACCAGCGCCATCCACGGCAGCAGCGCGAAGGGCGCGATCAGCAGCAGGCCGAACAGCCCGATCGAGGCCTGCGGCCCGAAGCTCGCAGCGAAGGTGCGACGCCCGACCAGCCGGTCGTGCGCGATGTCGCGGTGGTTGTTCACCGCCAGCGCCGCGGCCGCCAGGCTGCCGATGGCCACCGAGGCCAGCAGGCTGACCGTGCCGACGCTGCCGGTGAGCACCCAGTCGGTGCCGTTGACGGCCACCAGCCCGAAGAACACGAACACCGTCAGCTCACCGAAGGGCGTGTAGGCAATCGGCCGCGGCCCGCCCATGTAGGCCAGCGCCGCCAGCAGCGAGGCCACGCCGATGGCCAGCACCGGCCAGCCGCGGTAGGCCACCAGCGTCAGGCCGATGACCGTGGCCGCCAGCGCGGCGAGCACGATGCCGGTGCGCACATGGCGCACGCTGAGCCAGCCCTTGGCGGTGGCGCGCGGCAGCCCGGTGCGCGTGCCGCTGCTGTCGCCGCCACGCACGGTGTAGCCGACGTCGTTCTGCATGTTGGTGATGACCTGCATCAGCAGCGCCGCGGCCAGCACCAGCAGCGCCGCCAGCAGGTCGATGGCGCCGGTGCGCTCGAAGCCCAGCGTCGCGCCCACCAGCACCGGGCTGATGGCCACGAACAGGGTGCGCGGCCGCACGGCGACGGCCCACGCCGCGACCGATCCGCTGCGGATGACACGCGCTTCACACACCGTGCTTGGTTCTGCACTCATCTGCTCTTCGCCCCTGAATTCCGGCTGATCCCGTCGACGAGGCCATTCTGAGGGCTGGACCCTGCCGCGCCGCTTGCGCGATGTCAACTGCGCATTGTCGAAGCGGCGCGGCAAAAGCTCAGTCGCACTGCCGCCGGCGCTTGCGCGGGGTCAAATACGCTGGCAATCCTCTCATGCACCATGCCAATCCATGAACGTGAGCAATGCACTCGATCAGGCCGAAGCCGCCCCTGTGTTGCCCGAGGCGCTGCTGCGCCGCTTCGACGCGCCGGGCCCGCGCTACACCTCGTACCCCACGGCCGACCGCTTCGTCGATACCTTCGGCGCCGACGATCTGCGCCAGGCGCTGCAGCAGCGCACGCAAGGCGCGCTGGGCGGGCAGGCGGTGCCGCTGTCGGTGTACGTGCACATCCCGTTCTGCGATTCGGTGTGCTACTACTGCGCCTGCAACAAGGTCATCACCAAACATCACGAGCGGGCTGCGGAATACCTGGATGCGCTGGAGCAGGAGATCGACCTCGTCGTCGCGCAGTCGCGTGCCGGGCAGCCGGTGTCGCAGTTGCACTTCGGCGGTGGCTCGCCGACCTTCCTGTCCGACGCCGAACTGCAGCGTGTGCTCGCCTCGCTGCGCCGTGCCTTCCACATCGACGAGCACACCGAAATGTCGATCGAGATCGATCCGCGCACCGTCACGCCCGAGCGGCTGGCGCATTGCCGCTCGCTCGGCTTCAACCGCATCAGCTTCGGCGTGCAGGACTTCGACCCGCAGGTGCAGATCGCCGTGCACCGCGTCCAGCCCTTCGACAGCGTGCGCGAGCTGATGGTGGCTGCGCGCGAGCTGGGCTTCAGGTCGATCAATGCAGACCTGATCTACGGCCTGCCGCGGCAGACACCGCACAGCTTTGCCCGCACCGTGCAGCAGATCGGCGAGTTGCGGCCGGACCGCATCGCGCTGTATGCCTATGCGCACCTGCCGCAGCGCTTCAAGCCGCAGCGGCGCATCGTTGCCGCCGAACTGCCCAGTGCCGCGCAACGTGTGAGCATGCTGGGCGATGCCATCGGCGGCTTCCTCGGCCGCGGCTACCACTACATCGGCATGGACCACTTTGCGCTACCCGACGACGCGCTCGCGGTGGCCAAGCATCAGGGGCGCCTGCACCGCAACTTCCAGGGCTACAGCACGCAACCCGATTGCGACCTGGTGGGCCTGGGCGTGTCCTCTATCGGCAAGGTCGGCGACCACTACTACCAGAACGCGAAGACCTTGCCCGAGTACTACGACACGCTGCGCCAGGGCCGACTGCCGGTACAGCGTGGCATCGCGCTGACAAGCGACGACGTGCTGCGCCGCGCGGTGATCATGGCGCTGATGTGTCAGGGTCGCATCGAGTTCGATGCGCTCGAACGGACACATCCGATCCGCATGCACGAGTACTTCGCATCCGAACTGCAGGCGCTGCAGCCGATGGTCGAGGCCGGGCTCGTGGTGTTGGAGCCACAGGCCGTGCAGGTGACGACCACGGGCTGGTACGTGGTGCGTGCCGTGGCGATGGTCTTCGACCGTTACCTGCATGGAGAGCGCCAGCCCGAGCGCTTCTCGCGCATCGTCTGACGCTGAATTCCTGCTAAGGGCAAGTCCCTATAACCCTGCTTGGCCACCTACCTAGACTCGAAAGTTCCCCTTGGGGATGACCGTCGGCAAGAACGAGTTCGAATGTCGCGTGCCGGCAGTCAAGGTGTGTTCGAAGGGTGAATTCCAACAGGATGGAGGAGACAGATGACTACACGCAAGATTTGCGCGGCACTGGCTGCGTCGGTACTGATGGCCTTGTCCAGCGCTTCGGCGCTGGCGCAGGCCCAGATCAAGCTCGAGAAGGTGGCCAGCGGCCTCAACGCGCCGTTGGCGATGGTGCAACCGCCCGGCGACCCGCGCATGTTCATCGTCGAGCAGTATGGCCGCATCAGGATCCTCGAAAACGGCCAGCTCAAGCCCACACCCTTCCTGGATGTGCGCAGCAAGATCAAGACGCTGTTCCACGACTTCGACGAGCGCGGCCTGCTCGGCATTGCCTTCCACCCGAAGTTCAAGGACAACGGCAAGTTCTACGTGACCTACAGCGCGCATCTGGACTTCCAGAGCGACCTGGGTCAGATGCTGTGGTACGACCACAGCAACGTGGTCGAGGAATACACCGTGTCGTCCACGGACAAGAACGTGGCCGACCCGAGTTCGGCGCGCCGCATCCTGTCGACCGCGTGGCCGCAGTTCAACCACAACGGCCACTGGATCGGCTTCGGTCCGGACAACATGCTCTACATCTCGATGGGTGACGGCGGTTACGCCAACGACTGGGGCATCGGCCACAACGTGACCATCGGCAACGGTCAGGACCTGACCACCAACCTGGGCAAGATCCTGCGCGTCGACGTGGACACGCGCTCGGCCGGCAAGCCGTACGGCATCCCGCCGGACAACCCATGGGCCGGCAAGAAGGAAGCCAATCCCGAGATCTGGGCTTATGGCGTGCGCAACCCGTGGCGCTGCTCCTTCGACATGGGCAGCACCGCCGCCGAGCTTTACTGCGGCGACGTGCAGCAGAACAGCTACGAGGCCATCAAGCTCATCGGCAAGGGCCAGAACATGGGCTGGCGCCGGGTCGAGGGCATGATGCGCTGCTTCGACTACCAGAAGCCCGACGACCACCCCGCCAACTGCGACAAGGCCGGCATCACGCCAGCCATCATCGAGTACAACAACTGCACCGCCAAGCCGGACGGCTGCAAGGGCATCTCGGTGACCGGCGGTTATGTCTATCGCGGACCGAATGCCGCCTGGAAGGGCAAGTACTTCTTCGGCGACTGGAGCAAGGGCTTCGCCGAAATGGACGGCCAGATCTTCGTGGGCACCAAGGGCGCTGACGGCAAGTGGGCGATGGAAGTGGCGAAGGTCACCAACATGCCGGGCAAGCTGCCCTATGTGCTGGCCTTCGCGCAGGACGCTGCCGGTGACGTCTATGTGCTGACCTCGGTCACCACGGGCCCGAACGGCTCGAGCGACACGATCTACAAGATCGTCCCGTAGGGCGTGCGACACATCGCCACCGCAGTGCTTGCGCCGCGGTGGCGAATTTCATTGCGCTTCGGTAAACGGGCGCTGACCACATGGATTCTTGGATCTGGGCGAATGGACAATCGATCGGTATGGACACGCAGCGTTGCATTGGCAGTGCTCATGGTGGTGTCGCTTGCAGGCCATGCTCCCACCATCGCGCAGAGCGCTGCGGCCCCGAAGTCGGCCGCTGAAGAGTCGGTGCCGACCTTCGACGCGGCCTACATGAGTGACGCGGCGAACATCAAGGTAGGGCAGGGTGTGTGGGCAAAGCAATGTCGGCATTGCCACGGCAGCAGCGCCTACCCTGGCAAGGCGCCGAAGCTCAGTCCGGGTGGCCTGGCGCCGGATTTCATCTTCGACAGGGTCACGAATGGTTTTCGCGCGATGCCACCGTGGGGCGCCGTGTTCACGCTCGAAGAACGCAAGGCGGTCACGGCCTACATCAAGAGCGACAGCTTCTCGCCGTGAACGCGAGTCCCGGACCCATCTTATCCACAAGGGCCGACGAGCATGCGCTATCTGAACATCCTGCTGGGTCTGGCGATGCTTCGGCTTCGCCGCGGTGCAATACAACGACCCCGATGTGCTGCTGTGGATCGTCTACTACGCCGTGCCCGCGGCGTGGGCATTCCTGGCTGCGTTCCGATTGGACCTGGTGCGCTCGAAGCCCGGGATGCTCGGCCTGTGGGCCAGCATCGTCATCGGCCTGGGCGTGGTCGTCTATTACTGGCCCGCTATGCCGGGGTTCTGGCGGCCCGCCGTCTTCATGGTCGAAGTGGAGGGCGAGGGCGCGCGCGAGGGCATGGGCCTGATGATCGCCTGGGTGGTGCTCTTGCTGGCGATGATCAGCGCACGGCGCCAGCCCGATACGCGGTCCTAGGGTGCGCGATCTGACGGGATTGCGCCAGGCCGGCCCGTCCCCTAGAACGCGGCGCGCAGTTCGACCCGGAACCGGCGCTCCATGGCTGGAAAGCCGATGAACTGCTCGTAGTCGCTGCCGACGAGGTTGTCGACCGCGAGCTTCAACCGCGCCCAGCCGAGCTGGATCGAATAGGCCATGTCGAAGGTCGTATAGGACGGCATGTCGATGTCGGCCGTCGGGTTCGAGCGGTCGATAAAGCTGCCGGTGTACGCGACCACCGCAAACAATGACGAACGCGCGTCGATGTCCCAGAGCACGCCCGCCGTGGCCTTGCTTTCGGGCCGGTTGCGCAACGGCGCCATACCGTCTTTTTCGTCGATCTGCAGCGCGGTGACACCGATCTGGGCGCGCAAGGCAGGGTTGATACGCAGCTTCAGTGTGGGCTCGATGCCGGAGATGGTGATACGGCCACGATTGATGTTGGTGAAGGTGTTGGTGTCGAAATCGACCAGGTTCTTGTACTCGGTGCGAAAGATGCTGACTTCCAGCGACGAGGCCTGGTCGTCGAAGGCCTGGACCAGTGTCAGTTCGTAGTTCGTGCTCTCTTCGGGCTTGAGATCGGGGTTGGCGCCGATCGGGAAACCCAGCGCGAAGAAGCTGGGCGGCTTGAAGCCCTGGCTGTAGTTCGCCTTCAGCGTGGTGCTGCCATTGGGCAGGTTCCACACGGCACCGATGTGCGGCGTGGTGGACGAGCCGTAGTCCTGAATGCTGTCGTAGCGCACGCCGATCTGCAAAGACAGCGGCGCAACGACACGCCAGCGCCCTTCGGCAAAGACCGAGTCGGTGCGGCGTTCCAGGTCGTACTGCAGGTTGTCGGCGTTGCCGTCGAAATCGAAATCGCCAACACTCGTCATGCCGCCCTTTTCGGTCTGACGCTGCACACCGATCACGAGGTTGTCGAAGTTGTTCCAGTTGTGCGTGCCCGTGAGCGTCAAGGTCGTGTTGCGGTAGTTCGTATCGCCCAGGAAGGCCGGCACGGGAAAGCGCACGCCGCCGTCGACGAAGGCGTTGTCGGCGCTTTCGGTGCGCTCGTAGACCGAGGCACTGCCGAATACACGAACGGTATTCACGTTGCCGCCGGCAAGGCTGGCGCCGTACACCGTATCGACGGAGTTGCGCAATGTCAGTTCCCGGTTGACGGCCAGGCGCGAGCCGCCGCTGTCATCCGGAAAGGCCGCACCCCTGCGCTCGGTGCGGTAGCCGAACACCTCACCCTCGATGGTCTCTCCCGGCGTGAAGCGCACCGACCCCGAATAGGTGTTCAACCGCAGGTGGCGTCATCAGCGCTGCTGCCCTCGTAGCTGTAGCCGGCGCTGACCATGGCACGAACCATGTCGTTGCCGGCTGATACCGTGCCGCCGGCCTTCTGGTAGTCGTACTGGCCGATCGAGGCATAGGCACTGCCAGCGACCCCGTCCTGCCTGCCCTTCTTGCTGATGAAGTTGACGACGCCGGCCAGCGCATCGGCGCCGTAGATGGCCGAGGCCGGCCCGCGCAGGACCTCGATGCGTTCGAGCTGGAAGATGTCGATCGACGACAGGTCGTAGGCACTGCCGCGCGTCGTCGTCGGGTCGTTGACCTTGACGCCGTCGATCATGATCAGCACATGGCTCGATTCCGCGCCGCGCATGTAGAGCGACGAAAAGCCCCCCGTGCCGGCGCGATCGACGAAAAGTCCGGGAACCCGGCTCAACGCCTCTTCGACGCTGGCAGGGTTGGTCACCTGGATCTCCTTGTCGTCGACGATGGTGATGGTCTGCGCCATGCCGCTGGGCGTCATGGGCAAGCGCGTGCCGGTCAGCGTCACCTGCTGCGTCTGCGCGGCCAATGCCGCAGCATCGCCGGTTTGCTGGGACTGCGCCGCGATCGATGTGATCAGCAACGGCACCGCACACATCGAGGCGGCGACACGATGGACAGAGCTCTTCCTGTGTTCGGCCTTCACGGGCGGGCGTAGCTGCATGCCGGTCTCCTCATCCTGGGTGGCGCGGCGCCGTGCGTGGCGATGGTGGAATCTCAACCGTCGACCGCCGGCGCGTCATGAGTTGGACTCTAAGTGGCACGCACGGGACCCCACCTTATGGTTTGCCATTGGGTTGACAAATCGTCGAATGGTGAAGTTCAGCGGTAGCCGGCCTGCGGTGGCCTCAGATCTGTCGACATACCGCCCACCCAAGCAGCCTGCGCGAGGCTTCGTTTGTTCCTTGTTCATCTCGTCCGTCGACACAGGGAGCCGGGTCCGCGAAGGAATATGCCGGCGAGCCGCGGCTACATTCATCACCTTTACGCGTGGCAATTCGGCCAATGGGACTTTCCCAGCCAAGCCTCCCATGTAAAGGACACCGATGCCCTGGAAACCCGAACTCGAAGAACTCGCGCGACGCACGGTCATGGCGCAGCAGATGGGTGGCGAAGACAAGGTCAAGCGCCAGCACGATGCGGGCCGCTTGACGGTGCGCGAGCGCATCGATCGTCTGCTCGACGACGGCAGCTTTCACGAGGTGGGCGCGTTGTCCGGCATCGGTGAATATGACGAGAGCGGTAGCGTGCGCCACGTCACCCCGGCCAACTGCGTGTTCGGCCGCGGCCGCATCGACGGCCGAGCGGTGGTGGTGGTCGGCGACGACTTCACGGTGCGCGGCGGCTCGGCCGATGCGTCGATCGCCAACAAGCCGCTGATGGCCGAGGACATGGCGGCCGAGTTCCGCCTGCCCATCGTGCGCATCATCGAAGGCTCGGGCGGCGGCGGTTCGGTCAAGACCATCGAGACGACCGGTGCGTCCAACCTGCCGGGCGGCATCGGCACCACCACGCGGCTTCTGGCGCATGACGGCCAACCTGGCCGAGGTGCCGGTGGTCGGGCTGGGGCTGGGGTCGGTGGCCGGGCTGGGCGCGGCGCGTCTGGCCTCGACGCACTTTTCGGTGATGACGACGACAGTCGGCGATGTTCGTGGCCGGCCCGCCGGTGGTGGCGCGGCTGGGCCAGGCGCTGGACAAGCAGCAACTGGGCGGTGCCGACATCCAGACGCGCAGCGGCGCCATCGATACGGCCGTGGACACCGAGGACGAGGCCTTCGAATGCCGCGCGGCGCTTCCTGTCCTACCTGCCGCCGTCGGTGCATGCGCTGCCGCCGGTGCTGCCCTGCGACGACGACCCGAACGCGCAGACGAGATGCTGATGAGCGCGGTGCCGCGCGACCGGCGCAAGGTCTACAAGATGCGGCCGATCGTCGAAGCGGTGGTCGACCGTGGCAGCTTCTTCGAAATGGGCCGCAACTTCGGCCGCTCGATCATCACCGGCCTGGCGCGCCTGCAGGGCCAGCCGGTGGCGCTGCTGGCCAGCGACCCCTTCCACTACGGCGGCGCGTGGAGTGCCGAGGCCTGCCAGAAGGTGGTGCGCCACCTCGACCTGGCCGAGACCTTCCACCTGCCGGTGGTCTACCTGATGGACTGCCCGGGTTTCATGATCGGGCTGGAAGCCGAGCGCAGCGCCACCATCCGCCACGGCGTGCGCGCGATGGCGGCGATGAACCAGAGCACGGTGCCGTGGTGCACGGTGATCGTGCGCAATGCCTTCGGCGTGGCCGGCGCGGCGCACCAGCCCGCCGGGCGGCTGTCGTTGCGCTATGCGTGGCTGTCGGCCTACTGGGGCAGCCTGCCGCTGGAAGGCGGCATCGAGGCGGCCTACCGCGCCGACATCGAGGCCGCGCCGGACCCGAAGGCCAAGCTGGCGGAAATCGAGGAGCGGCTGAACGCGCTGCGCTCGCCTTTCCGCAGCGCCGAGCGCTTCTGGGTCGAGGAGATCATCGACCCGCGGCGCACGCGCGCGCTGCTCTGTGATTTCGCCAAGCTGGCCGAGCCGCTGCGCACGCCGGGCAAGACCACGTCTTTCGCCATGCGGCCCTGAACCCAAGAGGACAACAAGACATGAAGTCAATCACCGTCAGCGCCGATGTCGCCGGCACCGTGTGGAAGATCGAGGTCGCCGTCGGCGACACGGTCGGCGCCGACCAGGACCTGATGATCCTGGAATCGATGAAGATGGAGATTCCCGCCTCGGCACCGCAAGGCGGCGTGGTGCGCAAGATCCTGGTGGAGCAGGGCGAGGTCATCGCCGAAGGCCAGGAACTGCTGATCCTCGAATGCAACTGAACGCCTCCACCCCATGACCCACAAGCTCTTCACGCCACTGACCCTGGGCCCGCTGACGCTGCAGCCACCGCGTGGTGATGGCGCCGCTGACGCGCATGCGCGCCAGCCCCGACGGCAACGTGCCGACCGCGCTGAACGCGCTGTACTACGCCCAGCGCGCCACGCCCGGCGGCCTGCAGATCGCCGAGGCCACGCCGGTGTCGTGGCAGGGCCACGGCCACCCCAACGTGCCGGGCATCCACACGGCCGCACAGGTGGCAGGGCTGGCGGCGCGTGACCGATGCGGTGCATGAGCGCGGCGGCTACATCTTCCTGCAGCTGTGGCACACCGGGCGCGTCTCGCATTCCAGCCACCAGAAGGACGGCGCGGCGCCGGTCGGTCCGTCGGCCATCGCCGCGCAGGGCACGACCCTCGACGCCGCCTGGAAGAGCGTGCCCTACGAGATGCCGCGCGCGCTTGAACTGGCCGAGATGCCGGCGCTGGTCGACAGTTGGCGCCAGGCTGCGGCCCACGCGATGCGCGCCGGCTTCGACGGCGTCGAAGTCCACGGCGCCAACGGCTACCTGCTCGAGCAGTTCCTGCAGTCGCGCAGCAACATCCGCAGCGACCGCTACGGCGGCAGCATCGAGAACCGCTGCCGCCTGCACCTGGAGATTGCCGCGGCCGTGGCGCAGGAAGTCGGCGCCGAGCGCACCGGCATCCGCCTGTCGCCCTGGGGCATTGCCAACGACAGCGGCGAGGCCGAGCCGCTGCCGCTTTACACGCACCTGGTGCGCGAGCTGGCGCAGCTGAAGCTGGCCTACCTGCACCTGATCGAGCCGCGCGCCAGTGGCACCGGCAAGGCCGACGTCTTCCGCGAGGGCCAGCCCTCGGCGGCGCAGACCTTCAGGCCGCTGTGGCCCACGGTGTTGATCGATGCCGGCGGCTTCGATCGCGAGGGCGCCATCCAGGCCGTGGAAGACGGCCGCGCCGACGCGGTGGCCTTCGGCCGCTACTTCATCTCCAACCCCGACCTGCCGCGGCGGCTGCAGATCAGCGCACCGCTGACGCCCTACTACCGTCCCACCTTCTACGGCGGCGCCGAAGTGGGCTACACCGACTACACGAGCCTGGAAGCCGCAGGCCGAAGCGGCATCTTGAGAACGGACTGCAGCCCGCGTGCCGCCTTGCGGAGACGTCCGCGTGCGCAAAGGGCTCAGTCGCCCTTGCGGTTCAGCTCCGTGATCTGGCCGTTCAGCGTCCAGTAGTCGTACAGGTAACCCAGGCCCGCCAGCCCCAATGTCAGCAGGTACAGGATGCCGGTGATCCACTTGCCCATGTACATGCGGTGCAGGCCGAACAGGCCCAGGAAGGTCAGCAGCAGCCAGGCGACCGAGTAGTTGATGCGGCCGGGCTGGAAGCGGTAGTCGGCCTTCCGGTCCATCGACGGGATCAGGAACAGATCGATCAGCCAGCCGATGCCCAGCAGGCCCAGCGTGAAGAACCAGATCGTGCCGGTGATCGGCTTGCCGTAGTAGAAGCGGTGCGAGCCGGTGAAGCCGAAGATCCACAGCGCGTAGCCGATGACCTTCGAATGGGTGTCGCCGGCCTGCGCCGTCGCTGTGCTTGATGCGGTGATGCTTTGCATGCTTGTCGATCTTTCGCTCGTGTTCGTGTTCAGCGCGGCGCGAGCAGCGCCTCGATGGTCTGCTGCACGGCAAGCGCTTCGGCGAAGCCGGGCAGGCTGTGTGGGCGGCCTTCGATCATCGCCACCCACTGCGTCATCTGCGCGGCCTGGCCGGCGGCACGCATGTCGGCGGCATCGCCAAGATCGCTCCACTGCTCATCGCGCTGCCGCCGGGCCAGGCCGAACCAGTCGCGCAACTCGATCGCGCCTTGGCTGCCTTGCCACAGCATGCGGTTGCGCTCCGGCACCGGCAGGCCGGGGTCGACACGGCCCTGCAGCTGCACGGGCACGTCGCCCACTCGCAAGCTGGCCGACAGCGCCGTCTCCGCACCCCGCCCATCGGCCGGAAAGCCGACCGTGCTGTTCTGCACCGTGGCCGCTCCCGCTACACGCTGCAGCACGAAGACGAAGTGCGACAGCACCTCGCGCGTGAAGCCGCCTTCGTCGCGCTGCGACAGCCATTCGCCGGCAGCCGCCTGCCAGGGCCGCGGCCAGGCGGCGAAGGCCGCGTCGATCTGCACCTGCTGCAACGCGCCCAGTTCCTGCCCTCCACTACCGAAGGCCTGCTGCAGCACCTGCAATCCCGGCGACGAGGCCAGCGAGTAGTTGACCGCAGCGCGCCGCCCTTCGCGCTCGATGCGTTCGATGGTGCGGCGCGCCGCGTCGAAATCCACCGTCAGTGGCTTCTCGCACAACACGGCCAGGCCGGCGTCGAAGGCGGCATTGCTCAGCGCCATGTGCGCGGCTGGTGGTGTGGCGATGTACAGGCCGTGCAGGCCCGGGCTGGCGATCAGGGCTTCGGCGCTTGCCGCCGCAGTCAGCTGCGTTCGCGCGGCCAGCGTGCGTTGCATCGTCACGGCGTGCGCGTCCCAGACCACGGTGGCACGCAGTCGCGGGTGGGCCTGCAGGCGGTCCAGCATGCGCTGGCCCATCACGCCCAGGCCGATGACGCCGATGTTCAGGGGAGCGCTCATCGTTGGAGATCGGTGCGTTGCAGTTGCACTTGTTTCATTTTCGTGGGCAGTCAGGGAGTGTGGCGCGGCCGTGTGCGGCTCAACCGCTGGACGCTTCCCGGGCGCGCATCTTGGCGTTGATGTAGGCGCCATGCGGCACGTGCAGCAGGTCGGACAGGCGCCACATGGTGTGCCGCTCGTGCTCGCTCAGGTGGCCGTCGGCATAGGCCACGCGCCACATGTACTCGACCATGCGCACCTTGGCCGCCATGTCGAAATGCGCGTTGATGTGCGAGGTGAACTCGAACCAGTCGGTGGCTTGGCGCGCCGCCTGTTCGGCCAGCTCGATGAGGCGGGAGATCTCGTCGTCGGCCAGCGCGAACTTCGCGCGCAATGCGTCGATCACCGCGCGCCTTGCAGCCAGGTCGAAGCTGGCATCCGCGCGCATCACCTCCATCAGCATGACTGCGGTGGCCAGTTGCAACGTGTGTTCGACCGCCTGCGCCGGCGCTGCGGCGGGCGGCGGCTGCAGCGCGGCGAAGAGTTCCTTGAGGGTTCGCAGCATGGCCGGATTGCACCACAGTGCAATCGCCGCTGCTGCCGCTGCGCTCGCCGCAGCCTGCCTCAGCGCTGTGGATCCGCAGATGCCGGCAGGTCCAGGCCGCGATCGGGCGATTCGAAGACCTGCGCATCGTCGGCTGGCGTGTCGATCACTTCCTCGACGATGAAGCGGCCATAGTTCTGTGCCGCGACCGCATCGGTCGCGCGTGCGACCTCGGCCACGATTTCTGCCTGCTCGTCTTTCGGCGCATGCACGACCAGGAAGCTGCAACCGCGTTCGGCCAACGCCCGATGGGCCTTGATGAGGTTCAGGTCCTGGCCGATCGACGCCAAGGGGCTGGCATCGGGCAACTGCTCGTCCACCTGCGCCATCATCTCCTCGGGGGAGTAGCGCACCAGATCCGCGGACTCGAAGCCCTTCTTCATCAGCAGGTCGGCCGCGGCATTCAGCTCGGTCAAACTGCGATAGGCGATCACTGTGTGGCCCACAGGCTTGAAAACGCCGAAGGATTCGGGGGGATCGGTCTTGTCCACGCAACTCTCCTGAGCCCTGCAACCTGATGCGGCTGCAGTGTCAGGATGTTGGCGCACGGTCCTGTGCGGCGCAGTCGGACGACAGAGCGTGCCGATGTCGGACGAAGCCGCCATCGACGCGCATGGCCGTGGCGCAGCCGAGGCCATGCAATCACAGCGAACTGTAAGCACCGTTTTTCAGGCCCTGCGTCGGCACGGTATAACTTGCGCTTCGGAATCTGAATTGGACTTGAATCAAGGTGTTCGGTCGTCCCAAGCCAGTTGTGTTCGAGTCCTACGGGCGACGTCGCTCGCGCTGGCGTCTGCCGCGCTGGCTGCTGCTGCTCATTGGCGGCATCGTTGTCGGCGCCGCGGGTGTCATCGTGCTGCAGGAACGCTACCTTCCGCCGCGCCTTTCGGCCAATGCGTCGGCCGAGTTGCGCGGCGCCTTCGAACAAGCCGACACCGACCGCACGCGGCTGAAGACAGAACTCGCCCAGGCCCTCAAGCAACTCGAAACCGAGACTGCAGAGAAAAGCCGATTGTCCGAGGTGCTGACGTCGCAGCGTGCCAGCGCAGAGTTGCTTCGCGACGACCTGGCTGCCGTGGTCGCGGCGATGCCACCCGACCCGCGGGGCGGCAGTGTCGAAGTGCGCGCCGGACGCTTCACGGCACAGGGTTCGGTGCTCAACTACAACATCGTGCTGCAGCGCGACCGCAATGACGGCAAACCATTGACCGGTGTCGTGCAGTTGATCGTTGCCGGGGAGTCCGAGCGCGGCACCCCGACCACGCTGTCGCTGAAACCGATCGCGCTGTCGATGGGCGGGCATGCGGTGGTGCGCGGCAGCCAGCCGCTGCCCGAGGGCTTCAAGCCGCGGCAGACGACGGTGCAGGTGCTCGACCGGGCGGCAGGCAAGGCGCTGGGCATGCGCGTGATGCTGGTCCAGTAGGCGCCCGCGTCTTCGGGCCTGCGCAAGCGGTCCGCGCCGTCTCAGCGCGCGCGCATGAGGCGCCAGCGGTCGCTCGACCCGACACTCAGGATGCACACCATCAGCCAGGCCGTGCCAGACGCAAAGCCCGCCACCACGTCGCTGGCGAAGTGCACCTGCAGGAACACACGGCTCGAGCCGACGGTGAAGGCCAGCGCGGCGGCGCCCAGCACTGCCGGCAGGTGCCAGGCGCTGGGCAGCGTGCGCAGCATGACGTAGGCCAGCATGCCGTAGGCCACGGTCGCGCCCGAGGTGTGGCCACTGGGGAAGCTCCAGCCCAGTTCGGCCACCAGGCCATGGTCGTGCACCGGGCGCACCCGTTCGAAGATGCGCTTGAGCAGCGGGTTCAGCAGCGCGTTGCCGCCCAGCGCCAGCACCCAGCCCAGCGCCAGGGTGCGCTGGCCGCGCGACCACAGGCCCAGCGCGACGACCACGCACAGCAGCGTGAGCAGCCAGGCATCGCCAAGGTGCGTGAGCAGCGCAAACACCTGCAGCGTGCGCACGTCGACATGCGTGCGGATCGAAGCCGACAAGGCTTCGTCGGCCAGCGACATGGCACCGCCCGGGCCGAGCTGTTCGGCGATCTCGGCAAAGCCGACGGCCGCGCCGATGACGATGGCAAAGCCGGCGGCGACATTCAACAGCAGCACCGCAGGCTGCGAGAAAGCGGCTGGCGTGCGGCGCAGTACCTGTCCGTGCCAGAGCCAGGCGACCAAGGCCACGAGCAGCAGCAGCGCACACAGCAGCGCCACGAACACCGCCAGCGCGTGCGCGCCCACCCAGGTGGCCAGCGCCAGGCCTCGATCAGGCGTCATGCCGCCCCGGCAGGCGATGCACCGATACACATTCGAAGCGCTGCGCCGTCGGCACGTGGTCCCAGCGCTCGATCTGCAGCGGCCTGGCCGCCGCGTGGTCCGCCGGCCCCGCGGTGCCGGTGCCGGCGCCGATGCGGATCAGGTTCACCGAGTTGCCGGCCTCGGCGCGCACACGCGCGCTGACGGCGGTGCCGGCCTGCACCGCCCACATGGGCCGCGGCAGGTCGGCCCACTGGTCCTGCAGCGGCAGCACGAAGGGCAGGTGGATATGGCCGCCCAGCACCAGGTCCACACCCGCCGCCGACCAGCGCCGCACCGCGGCGTCGCGGCCATGCAGCAGGTTGTGCGCATCCTGGGGCCGCGTCACCGCCACCGGCTGGTGCACGACGACGATGCGCCACTGCGACGCTGGCGCCCTTTCACAACGTTGCGCCACGCGCTCGATCTGCGCGGCACTGAGCTCACCGTCGACGTGGCGCCAGCGCCGGGTGGTGTTCAGCGCGAGCACCAGCACGTCGGGATTCTCGAACTGCGGCTCGAGCTCCTGGCCGAAGGCGCGTGCATAACGTGCATAGGGCCACAGCAGCCGCGCGGCCAGGTTGAACAGCGGAATATCGTGATTGCCTGGGATCGCCAGCACCGCCGGCAGCGCCAGCCGGTCGACGAAGCTGCGCGCCGCAGCGAACTGCGCACGCGTGGCACGTTGGGTGATGTCACCCGACAGCAGCAGCACGTCGGGCCGCTGCTCGCGCACCAGCGCCTCCAGCGCAGCGACCGCGCTCGCACGCTCGGTGCCGAAGTGCGGGTCCGACACCTGCAGCAGCAAGGTCATGCCGCGGCGCGCTCCGGTGCCGGTGCGTCCGGGCGGATCAGCCACAAGGGCTCGGGCGACACCGCAAACTCCAGCGGCAAGGGCAGCCAGACGATCTCGCCATCGGTCGCCACCTTGACGCGTCGGGCGCCGAAGGCCCGCGCCGAGTGCACATTCAAGCGCACACACGCGATGCCCAGCACCTGGTCGGCGTCGCCGAGCTTGCCGAAGGCGCCGCGCAGCAACAGTGCGAGCATCGACAGGCGCGACACCGGGCGCAGCATGATCGCTGCGAGCGCGCCGTCGTCGATGTCCTTGGCCAATGGAAAGCCGAGCTGCTCCATCTGCAGCGCGTTGTTGCCGACGAACAGTGTCGGTGTGCGCACATTGCGCGCCTGGCCCTGCACCTCGATGCGCAGGCGCAGGCTGCGGTAACCGCGCAGCAGCGTCGCAAGCCCGGCGCCGAAGGCCACCAGCCGGCTGCGGCCGAACTGCTGCTTCCAGCCTTCACGGTCTTCCAGCAACTTGGGGTACAGGCCCAGGCTCGCGTTGACCAGGAACACCCGACCGTTCACCAGGCCCACCTGCGCGGGCTGTGCGCGGGCGTGCAACAGCACCTGCATGGCCTGCGCGGTGTCCGACGGAATGCCATGCGTGCGGCTGAAGTAGTTGAAGGTGCCCTGCGGCAGCACGCCGTAGGCACAGCCGCTGCCGAGTACCGCCTGCGCCACGGCGTTCAGCGTGCCATCGCCACCCGCGGCGACGACGACACCCTGCGCCTGCTGCGCGCGCTGCACGGCCTCGCGCGCCAGCGCCGGCAACTGGCCGGGGTCGTCGACGCGCATCAGCTCGAACGCCCGTCCCGCGGCATGGCAGGCCTGCTCGATGGCCTCGCGCGCGCTGGCCTCGCCGCCCGAGCCCGAGCCGAGGTTGAAGACGATGAACAAGGGCCCGGTGGTCGACACCGGTGGCAGCGCAGGGCTCAAGACGGCAGGATTCCGACGCTGCGCTGCGCGCGGCCGTCGGCGCCTTGTGATTCGACTTTCATCCCGGTGTCCATGCGTGAGCTTCCTGCGTGTGGCGGCTGTGTGCTTGCGTGATGCGAAGTATGCGCGAGGCCGTCGGCCGTTGACTGCGACGGGGCTGTAGCCGTCTTCGCCACAATCCAATGCATGTCCGCCTTGATTCCCGCACCGTCACCCGTCTGGCGTCACCCCGAGTTCGCGCGCGGCGCGCGTGACATGACCGGCACCGCGCTGGGCATCGCTGCCTGGGGCCTGCTCACCGGCATTGCCATGGCCAAGAGCGATCTGGCCATGCCGCTGGCCGTGCTGATGTCGCTGATCGTGTTTGCCGGCAGCGCGCAACTGGCGGTGCTGCCGCTGCTGGCCGGCGGTGCGCCGATCTGGGTGATCTGGGCCACGGCCCTGTGCGTGAACCTGCGCTTCGTCATCTTCAGCGCCGGCTGGCGCCGCATCTTTGCCGGGCTGCCCCGCGGTCGGCGCCTGCGCATGGTGTATTTCGCGGCCGATCTGAACTATGCGCTGTTCAGCAAGCGCTTCGCGCAGCCGCCGCCGCTGACCGAAGGGGTGCCCTATTTCTGGGGCGGCGTGTCGCTGAACTGGCCGGCGTGGCACCTGCCTTCGTTGATCGGCCTGTTCCTCGGCGACCGCATTCCCACCGCCTGGGGCCTGGGCTTCGCCGGCACGCTGGCGCTGCTGGGGCTGACCTATTCGCTGCTGCACGACCGATCGACCTGGATCGCCGCCATCGTCGCCGGCAGCGCGGCGGTGGCCACCTTTGCGCTGCCGCTGAAGCTGAACATCCTGGTCGCCATCGCCGCCGCCGTGGTCATCGGGTTGCTCATCGACCACACCACGCTGCGGCCCGCCGAGCCCGAGGAGGATCTGACGTGAGCACGGTCGAAGGCATCGTCGCCATCGTCGGCCTGGCGCTGATCACGCTTCATCACGCGCGGCTTCTTCCTCTTCCCGGAAAGGGAACTGCCGTTGCCCGGCTGGCTGATGCAGGGCCTGCGTTATGCGCCCCTGGCCGCGCTGGTGGCGGTGGTGGCACCCGAGATCGTGTTGACGCAGGGCCGCCTGATCGACACCTGGATGGATGCGCGGCTGCCTTCCGTGTCGGCCGCCACGCTGTACTTCTTCTGGCGCCGCGACATCCTGGGCACCATCCTCAGCGGCACGGCGGTGCTGCTGGTGTTCAAGCTGGGTTTTGGCTGGTGAGCGCAGCGGCGTCCACCGCCTCTTCCAGCAGTTCCAGCGCGGCCGTCGCAAAGGCAAGCATGTTGCGCACGCGGTCGTCGTCGCCGGTGCGCAGCATACGCTCGCGCGGCACAGGCCCATCGACCGCGATGCAGCTGTGGCCGGCCGGGTCGCCGTAGGTGTTGCCGGCGGGCCCGGCGGCGCCGGTTTCCGCCAGGCCCCAGCTCGCGCGAAAGCGCGCGCGCTGGTGGCGCGCCAGCAGTTGTGCGTAGGGCGGACTCGACGAGCGCATGCCGACGGTGTCGTCGGAGGTGAGCGTGGTCAGCAGCCGCCGCGAGCGGCGGGTGTAGAGCACCGCGCCACCGAAGTAATAGGCCGAAGCCCCGGCGCGCGCCAGCAGCGCGGCCGAGATCAGCCCGCCCGCCGAGGACTCGGCCACGGCCAGCGTCTCGCCGCGCGCCACGAGCTTGTCGCCCACACGCGAGCCCAGCGCAAACAGCCCGGCCATGTCCATCGTTCTCGGCCCTCCTTGCTCAGCGGCCTTGCCCCGCACGCCGGTCATGGCGATTCGGTACGCCGTCGCCGTCACGATCCCAGTGCGGGTTGTACAACCTGTCGCGGCGATTCGGGATGCCATCGCCGTCGCGATCCCAGCGTGTCGGTTGCAGGTATGCGCCGCGCTGATGGACCGGTACGGGCTGCATGCGCACCGGCGCGGGGCGAGTGTAGACCGGCCATGGACGCACCTGCACCGGCGCGGGCCGGGTGTAGACCGGCGATCCGATGACGATCGACCACTGCAGGTCCACAGGGGCTGCCTGCGCCATGCCGACACCGAATGTGCCGGTCAGGGCCAGCGCGGCGCTGACGAACAGCTTGCTCTTGATCAGATTCATGCAACTCTCCTTGGGCATCCGGCCTTCATCGGCCGTGCCCACACAACGCCGCGATGCGGTGCACCGACGACCTTGAAGCGTTGCGCTCGGGTGAAGCTTTGTAAAGCCGGCGCGAGCATCGTCTGGCGCGATGCGCGTGGCTCGTTTCGCCGTCGCCTGGCTCAGGGCTTCGCGCCCGGTGCGCGCAAGGTGGCGAGTATCTCGCTCAGCAGGGCATCCAGCTCGTCGAGATCGAAAGGCTTGGGCAGCGCGCGCACGTTGGGCCCCAGGGCGCTCAGGCCCTTGCCGAAGTCGTAGCCCGAACACAGCACCACCCAGCGCTGCGGGTTGGCGGCCAGCACGCGGCGCGCAAGCTCGGTGCCCGACAGGCCGGGCAGGCTGACATCGGTGATCAGGATGTCGAAATCGCGTTGCTCGAAGGCTTGCAAGGCGTCTTCGGCATTGGCGCAGGTGACGATCTCGCGGCCATCGCCTTGCAGTATCTCGGCGATGGCTTCGCGAATATCGTCGTTGTCTTCGACGTAGAGGATGCTTCTCGAACTGAACAACGGTGTCTCTCTTGTGGTCGGCTGTCGGCAAGGGTCGTCGACGCAGTCGGAAGGCCGGCGGTCGCGACGGCATCGACGCCCTCGCCATTGTGGCCGCGTTGCCTGGCGGCCGGACCGATAATGAATTTCATATCCAAGTGAATGGAAAAGGGAACATGCCTGCGGCCCAGATCGAGCGCCTTTCGCGGCGCAACGCGGAACTGGAACGCGAGATCGAGCGGCTGCAGTCCGCCCTGGCAGCCGAACAGGCCACCGACCGCCGCTACCGCGCGATTCTGGAGAGCGCCATCGACGTGGCCATCATTGCCACGGACGTCGCGGGCCGGGTCACCGAATGGAACATGGGCGCGCAGCGCATCTTCGGCTGGACGGCCGAGGAGATGCGCGGCGAGAGCGCCGACCTGATCTTCGTGCCGGAAGATCGTGCCGCACAGCACGCCGCCATCGAGATGCGCACTGCCCTGGAGACCGGCCGCGCCAACGATGAGCGCTGGCACCTGCGCAAGGACGGCTCGCGCTTCTGGGCCGCTGGGGAGATGATGCCGCTGCGCGGCGAGGACGAGGCGCACCTGGGTTTCCTGAAGATCCTGCGCGACAGCACGCCACAGCGCGACGCGGCCGAGACGCAGCGCGCCGACGAGGACTTCCTGCGCAACGTGCTGCAGTCCGTCTCGCGCGACATCAGCGCCTCGCGCCGCGCCGAGCAGACCCTGCGCGAAGCGCGCAGCCTGAACACGCTGATCCTGAACTCCAGCCGCGACTGCACCGTGGTGCTCGACCTCGATGGCAACACCCTGTTCGTCAGCCCCGGCGGTGTGGAGGCGATGGAGATTTCCGACGTGCAGGCCATCCTCGGCCTGTCATGGCTGCGCGTGTGGAAGGGCGCCGACCATGACGCCGCGTGCGCCGCCTTGGCAGCGGCGCGGGCCGGCGGCACCGGGCGCTTTCAGGCTTTCTGCGAAACCCACAAGGGCACGCCGAAGTGGTGGGACGTGGTGATCTCGCCGCTGCCGGGCCCCGACGGCCAGCCGCAACGGCTGGTCTCGGTGGGGCGCGACATCACCGAGCTGAAGCAGGCCGAGCAGCGTCTGGCGCGCAGCGAGGAGCGGCTCAGTCTGGCGCTGAATGCGGCCAGCAACATCGGCATCTGGAACTGGGACCTGCAGACCGACCTCATCTATGCCGACGAGACCATCGCACGCTTCTTCGGCCTGGACGAGGCGCGCGCCGCGGCCGGCGTGGCCATTGCAGAGCTGACGCAGCGCATGCACCCGGACGATGTGCCGGCGGTCCAGGCCGCGCTGACCAAGGTGTTTGCGGGCGACGGTGAATATGTCAGCCAGTACCGCGTGCGCTGTGCCGACGGCCAGATGCGCTGGCTGTCCGGACACGGACGGCTGGTGTTCGATGCGCAGGGCAAGCCCGTGCGCTTCACCGGCGCGTCGATCGACATCACCGAACATCAGCGCGCCGCGGCCGCGTTGCGACTCAGCGAAGGCCGGCTGGCCTCGGCCTTGCACGTCGCCGCAACTCGGCAGCTTCGACTGGAACACGCGCACGAACGCGGTGGTGCTGTCCGAGCGCAGCCGCGAGATCTTCGGCTTCGCGCCAGGCGAGGGCGAGACGGCCGAGGAAATCTTCGCGCGCATTCATCCCGACGACCTGGCCCGCGTACAGAGCATCACGACCGAGGCGCTGCAACGGCTGTCGAGAGTGGAAGCGAGCTACCAGATCGTGCTGCCGAGCGGCGAAGTACGCCACGTCAAGAGCGCCGGCGATGCGTTGACCGGCGCCGACGGTCTGCTCGAACGCGCGGTCGGCGTGTTCGAGGACGAGACCGAGCGCGTGCTCGGCGAACAGGCGCTGCGCGCCAGCGAAGCGCAGTTCCGCAGCTTCGCCCAGGCCATGCCGAATCACGTATGGACCGCGCCGCCGAACGGCGAACTCGACTGGTTCAACGACCGGGTCTACGAATACAGCGGCGCTGCGGTCGGGCAACTCGATGGCCAGCGCTGGACCGCGATGGTGCACGCCGACGACCTGGACGGCGCGGCACGGCAATGGGCGGCCGCGCTGGCCACCGGCCAGACCTACGAGACCGAGTTCCGGCTGCGCCGCGCCGACGGCAGCTACCGCTGGCACATCGCGCGGGCCGTGCCGATCCGCGACGCCGATGGCGAGATCGAGCGCTGGATCGGCACCAACACCGACATCGAGGAACAGCGCGCCGCGCGCGAGGCGCTGGCACACCTGAACGCCACGCTCGAAGCGCGTGTCGAGGAACGCACGCGCGAGCGCGATCGGGCCTGGAAGAACTCACGCGACCTGCAGGTGGTGGTCGACGCCGACGGCACCATCCGTGCGGTGAACGAGGCCTGGGCCGCGATCCTGGGCTGGCAGCCGCACGAGGTGATCGGCAGGAACCACGTCGAGTTCACCCATCCGCAGGATCCCGGCGCCAGCGACGGCGTGCTCGCCACGGCCGCCACCGGCCTGCTGCCGGGCTACGACAGTCGTGTGCGGCACAAGGACGGCAGCTACCGCTGGATCTCGTGGGTGGCGGCGCCGGAGCAAGGCCTGATCTACGCCAGCGGCCGCCATGTGACGGCCGAGAAGCAGGCGGCGGCGGACCTGGCGGCCGCCCAGGAGCAGCTTCGCCAGTCGCAGAAGATGGAAGCCGTGGGCCAGCTCACCGGCGGCGTGGCGCACGACTTCAACAACCTGCTGCAGGTGATCTCGGGCAACCTGCATCTGGTGGCCAAGGCGGCGGCCGGCAATGAGCTGCTGGAGCGGCGCGTGGCCAACGCCAAGGCCGCCGTGCGGCGTGGCGCCAAGCTGGCCAGCCAACTGCTGGCGTTCAGCCGGCGCCAGGCGCTGGAGCCGAAGGTCGTCAACGTCGGCCGCTTCATTCTCGGCATGGAAGACATGTTGCGCCGGGCCATCGGCGAGACGGTCGACATCCGCACGATCGTGGCGCAGGGTTCGTGGAACACCTTCGCCGACCCGGCGCAGATCGAGAACACGGTACTGAACCTGGCCATCAACGCGCGCGATGCCATGAACGGCCACGGCAAGCTGACGATCGAGGTCGGCAACGCCTTGCTCGACGAGGCCTACGCCCGCGCCCACACCGACGTGGCGGCCGGCCAGTACGTGATGCTTGCGGTGAGCGACACCGGCAGCGGCATGTCGCCACAGGTCATGGCCCAGGTCTTCGAGCCCTTCTTCACGACCAAGCCGGTGGGCAGTGGCACGGGGCTGGGCCTGTCGATGGTGTATGGCTTCGTCAAGCAGTCCGGCGGCCACGTCAACATCTACAGCGAAGTCGGCCACGGCACGACGATGAAGATCTACCTGCCGCGTGTCGAGCAGGACGAGGACGTGGTGCCGCCGCCGACCGTGACGCAGGAGCCGGTGACCGGCGGCACGGAAAGCATCCTCGTCGCCGAAGACGACGACGCGGTGCGCGACACGGTGGTGGAAATGCTCGGCGACCTCGGTTACCGCGTGTTCAAGGCCGCGGATGCGGCCAGCGCGCTGGCCATCATCGAAAGCGGCGCGGCGATCGACCTGTTGTTCACCGACGTGGTGATGCCCGGCAGCCTGAGCATCACCGAGCTGGCGCGCAAGGCGCGCGAACGCCTGCCGCACATCGCCGTGCTCTACACCTCGGGCTACACGCGCAATGGCATCGTGCATGGCGGTCGGCTCGATGCCGGCGTCGAGTTCCTGCAAAAGCCCTTCACGCGGGAGATGCTCGCGCGCAAGGTGCGCCAGGTGCTGAACCAGCGCGTCGCAGCGACATCGACAGAGGCACCTTCAAAGGAGTGAGAGCGCAATGAAGCTGATGATCTGGTGGGGCTTTGCGCTGCTGGCGCTGCTGTGGACCGGCGGTGCCTGGGTGGTCTCGGGTCTGCTGCATGTGGGCGTGGGGCTGGTGGATTCCGCGCACGCGGCGGAGCTGGGCCAGACTGTCGCGGGCCTGGAGATTCCGGTCTGGCTGCTGCGCTGGTTCGACATCGGCACGATCCACGCCGCACTCGACGGCATCGTGTGGACGCTCGACACGATGCGCAGGGCCTGGCCCTGGATCGGCGCGCTGCTGCAATGGCTGGTGCCGGTGATCTGGGTGCTGTGGGGCCTGGGCCTGGTGCTGCTGCTGTTGCTGGCCGGCGGCGCGCATGCGTTGGCGCGGCGCTTCGGCTCGCCCACGCTTGCGCAGGGCGGGGCCGTTCAATGATCGATCGCGCGTGCCGCCTTCTGCGCGGCGCGACCCGGTACACGCTGTCGGCCGCCTTGCGCCCGCTCTCGGCGCTCTTCGTCGTGGCCACCGTGCTGCTGCATGGCCCCACGGCCCAGGCGCAGGTCACCACGCTGTACCGCGGCATGTGCGACGCGTCGGCGGCGGTGGCGCTCGACCGCGTGCACTTCGTCGTCGCCAACGACGAGGACAACACGCTGCGCATCTTCCAGCGCGGCCAGCCGCAGGCGGTGGCCACGCTGCCCTTGGCCCAGTATCTGGACACGAGCAAGGAGTCCGACCTCGAAGGCGCTGCCAGGATCGGCACCCGCATCTACTGGATCAGCTCCCACGGACGAAACGCCAGTGCCAAGCTTCGCAGCGACCGCTATCGCCTGTTCGTCACCGAAGTCGATGAGACCACGTCACCGCCGACGCTGCGGCCGCTGTCCACGCCGCACACCCAGCTGCTGCAGCAGATGCTGCACGCCGAAGCGCTCAAGCCCTGGCGCCTGGCCGACGCGGCCCGGCTGGCCCCCGAGGCGGCGGGCGGGCTGAACATCGAAGGCCTGGCCGACACCGCAGACGGCCAGTTGCTGATCGGTTTTCGCAACCCGGTGCGCGAAGGCAAGGCGCTGCTGGTGACGCTGCGCAACCCTCTGCAGGCGGTGGCAGGCGCCGCCGGCCGAGTTCGGCCCGCCGATCGGCCTGGACCTGGGCGGGCGCGGCGTGCGCAGCATCGAACGGCTGGACAGCGGCTTTCTGGTGGTGGCCGGCCCGACCGCCGACCGGGGCGACTTCGTGCTTTACCGCTGGAGCGGCCGGGCCGCGGACGCGCCGCAACGGCTGCCGGATGTCGGTTGGGGCACGCTGCGCCCCGAGGCCCTGTTCGCCTGGCCGCACAGCGGCAGCCTGGTGCAGATCCTGAGCGACGACGGGGGTGTCGAGAGCGCCGGCGTGGCCTGCAAGGACCGGCCTGCCGCCGAGCAGGCCTTTCGCAGCATCGACTTCAAACCGTAGGGCGTGCGCGCCGATCGGCGCCACGCCCGCGTCGTGCGGCCGGCAGGCGTCACGCCGCGGTCGAGGCAGCCGCCACCGCGCGGGCGCTGCGCGCGCGCTGCCACTGCATGTACAGCACGCCGGTCAGCACCACCGCACCGCCGACCAGTTGTTCGGCGATCGGCTGCACGCCGAAGAACAGCAACGAGATCAACACCGCAAAAACCGGAATCGTGTTCTGCCACAGCCCGCCGGTCTGGATGCCCAGACGGTTGACGCCGGTGTTCCAGGCCACGGTGGCCAGCGCGGTGCAGAACACGGCGGCCACGAGCAGCTGGATCACAGGCAGCGGCGCCGGATCCAGGTTCGGCGGACCCACCAGGCCTGTGGCGCGTGCCATGGCCCAGAACAGCAGCAGCCAGGGCAGGGCCCAGACGGTGGTCAGGTAGGTGCGCCGCAACTGCGGCGTGCTGGGCGCAAACCAGCGCTGGGCCAGGATCGAATACGCCGTCCAGCTGCAGATGCCCAGCACCACCAGCAGCTCGCCACCGAACAGGCTGAAGCCCGCGCCCGTCGGCGCCTCCAGGCTGGGGACGGCGGCCCGGGCCCGGCCCCAGATGGCGATGCCGGCGCCGATCAGGGTGAGCGTGGTCGCGCCCCAGAAGCCGCGTTCGAGCCGCGCACCGGTCATCAGTCTCGAGACCACGGCCACATACACCGGCGAGCCGGCCGACAGCGCGGCCACGGTCATCGGATCGGTGCGAAACAGCCCGAGGTTGTAGAGCGACAGGAAGGCGGCCACATACAGGCTCAGCACCGCCACGCGCCACAGCGGGATGGGCGAGCGCAGTTGCCGCGGGCCGATCGAGGCCGCCACCATGCCGCCCAGCAGCAGCGTGGCCACCACGTAGCGCAGCGGCGAGACCCAGAACGGATCGAAGTGCTTCAGCAGTGCGGCCGAAAGCGGCAGGTTCAGGCCCCACAGCACGCTGGCGAAGAGGTAGCCGCCGGTGCCGATCCATGCCGCGCGCCGCGCCATGGCGGCAGGTGTGTGGGACAGATCCAAGGTGTGCGACGGCGCAGTGGGCTGGGGCAATGCGGTTGCGGCCTACACCGGCCGCACCAGCGCCAGCTGGCGCGATTGCACCACCAGCTGCCCGGTCGAGTCCCACAACGCGCCGTCTTCGATCACGCGCCCGCCGCTCAAGTCGCTGCGACACGAACTGCCCCAGCAGCCAGCCCGGCGCCGGGCGCCGACGCAGGTGCACGGTCAGCTCGATGGTGGGCACCCAGCCGACCATGCCCAGCAGGCCGAACACCGCCGGCGGAAACGCGTCTGCCATCAGCAGGCAGGCCAGGGCGTCGGCCGGGCGCCCGTCGGTGAAGCGAATCCAGCCGCTGACGCGGGCCCGGCCGGCGGCGGCCGGCACCGACTCGTCGGGATGCAGCCGCACATCCAGCCGCTCGAGGATCGGCAGGCCCACCCCTTGCGCCGGGGCCGAGCGGGTGACACAGGCCTCGGGCGGCGGCATGTCCGGCATGGGCATCGTCAGCAAAGGCGGCCCCGCGGCACCGGGTTCGCCCAGATCACCCATCGTCGCCAACAGCTCCAGCCGGGCGCTGCCGTCCTGGACCAGCGTCGCCCTGACGGTGCCGAGCGTGCGCCCGCTGCGCAGCAGCTGCGTGTCGATGTGGCAGGGCATGCCGGCCAGGCCGGGGCGCAGGTAGTGCACGCTGATGCTCAGCGGGTCGCTCTGCATTGGCGTGCGCTGCTGCATGGCGCGGGCCGCGAGTGCGAGCAGGTAGCCGCCGTTGGGATTGGCGCCGATGTTCCAGGCGGGATGCACATGGCCAACAAAGCGGGCAGCGGTGCCGGCGCCATCAGGCAGGGCTTCGAGCGGGCTGACCCGCGTCTCGTCGTCGAAATGGCTCATCGCTTGATTGTCCCCGAGGCGCGTCGCGCGGCTTCGGTGCCGGTGCAAACCCTGTGCGCCGAACCGGGGTCGGCGCCTTTAGGATGCACGCTCCATTCGACACGAAGAGACCCCTCATGGCCACGACGAGCAGAGCAAAGCGCGAACCTGTCCCCACCCCACGCGCAAAGAAGGCACCCCCTGCAGCCGCGAAGTCGACGCGCAAGCCTGCCGCCGAAGGCGCCGCGAAGAAGCCGCCAACGCCTGCCAAGCCCGTCGCCGCCAAGGCCGTGAAGGCGGTCAAACAAGTCACGCGGACGATCCGCAAGAGCCCGGTCGGCCAGGCCGGCGCGGCGGTGCAGGCGATGGTGCAGGCCCGAAAGTCCGGTCGCCTGGCCAAGGAGGTGCACAACAAGGTGGTGGTGGTGACGGGTGCGAGTTCCGGCATCGGCGAAGACTGCGCACTCAAGCTCGCCGCGGCGGGCGCGGTCGTGATCCTGGCGGCGCGCACCCCCGAAAAGCTCAACGAGACCCTGGACAAGATCGAGCAGCGCGGCGGCCGCGCCTTTGCCTACGCCTGCGACATCTCCGACCTGGCCGACTGCGACCGCTTCTGCCAGACGGTGCTGGAAAAGCATGGCCATGTGGACATCCTCATCAACAACGCCGGGCGCTCCATCCGGCGCTCGGTGAAGCTGTCCTTCGACCGCTTCCATGATTTCGAGCGCACCATGCAGCTCAACTTCTTCGGCGCGCTGCGCCTGATCTTCGGCTTTGCGCCCGTCATGCTGTCGCGCAAGCAGGGCCACATCATCAACATCTCGTCGATCGGTGTGCTCGCCAGCCCGCCGCGCTTTTCGGCCTATGTGGCGTCCAAGGCGGCGCTGGATGCGTTCTCCTGGTGCGCCGCGTCGGAGTTTGCCGACAGCAACGTGCGCTTCACCACCGTCAACATGCCCTTGGTGCGCACGCCGATGATCGCGCCGACGAAGCTCTACGACGCCTTTCCCGCGCTGTCGCCCGACGAGGCCGCGGAGCTGGTCATGAAGGCGGTGATCGACAAGCCCAAGCGTGTGGCCACCGGCCTGGGCCTGGCGGGTGCGGTGGCGCAGGCGCTGACACCGGGCATCAGCGAGTTCGTGCTGAACCAGGCCTTCCGCCTGTTTCCGGATTCGCTGGCGGCGCAGGGCAAGTCCGGCGATGACGGCAAGGCGGACGCGCGCGGGCCGCTCGACAATCCGGTGGACCTTGCGCGCAAGTTGTTCTCCCAGGTGTTCAGTGGCGTGCATTGGTAAGCCCGTGTCCAACGAAGGAGCCACCATGAGCACCGACGAGCGCAGCGCCATCGAGCTGTGCATCCAGACCTACTTCGACGGCCTCTACGAGGGCGACGCCGACAAGCTGGCCAGCGTCTTCCACGAGACCAGCGCCTTGACCTGGGAGCAGGAGGGCAAGGTGGCCGTCTGGCCGCTGGCGCAGTGGCTCAAGGCCGTGCGCGAGCGGCCGTCGCCCAAGGCCAGGGGGCTGGCGCGCGACGACGCCATCCTGTGGCTGGACCAGTCCGGCCCCACCACCGCCTTCGTCAAGGTGCGCTGCCAGATGCCGCCGCGCTACTTCACCGACTATCTGAGCCTGTTGAAGATCGACGGCCGCTGGGTGGTGGCGCAGAAGGTCTATGCCACGGTGGTGAAGGGCTGAGGCCGTGGCCAAGGCGCCGGTGGGTGGTAGGCTGGCAAAGGGGCATGGGGAGAACCGATGAAACGTTGGAATCGATATCGCGCGCGTGCGTGCGCTGTGACGGCAGCGCTACTGCTGCCGGCCTTGGCGGCCGCACAGACACCCCCACCGCTGCCCGAAAGAGTGCGTACGCTGGACGAGTCGCTGGTGCAGGAGCACGACGAACTGCTGCAGCGCGTGGCGCCTGCGGCAGGCGACCAGGGCCGGCTGGTGGCTGCGCTGAAGGCGCAGCAGACCGCCTGGCTGCAGTACCGGGACGCCACATGCAACTTGGCCGGCACAGTCAGCGGTGCGGGCGGCAGCGCGGCGGCGACGCGCACGCTTCAGTGCAAGGCCGAGTGGGCCGAAGCACAACGCACGCGCCTGTGGGCGGTGCTGGACTGCATCGGCAAGGGCGCTCCGGCAGACCTCGCCGCGGAGCTGGACCGCTGCCTGCCGGCGCTGGTCGCGTCGTTGCGGCCGTGAATGCGCGGGGCGTCGGCCAAGCATGATGAATGGCTGCATCCGCTGCGATGCATCACCCCGGGTTCCCGCCGTGGTCAGCGTCGCAGTGCCTGCCTAGCATGGCGGCATGAACGCCGACCAACTGCGCCAGCTCCAGGCCCCGATCAAGGCCCGCTACAAGGAGCAACCCGACACCGCGCGGCACGTCTTCCGTGCCAGCGGCACGCTGCTGCCCGACCGGCCGTCGGTGCGCATCGACACGCCCTTCGCGCGCTACGACGCCGGCCTGCATGAAAAGGCCGGCGGCGACGGAACCGAGGCCTGCTCGGGCGACCTGCTGCTCGAATCGCTGGTGGCCTGTGCCGGTGTCACCTTCAACGTGGTGGCCACGGCGCTGGGCGTGGCCTTCCGTTCGGTGCAGGTGGTGGTGGAAGGCGAGGGCGATTTCCGCGGCACGCTGGGCCTGGCGAAGGACGTGCCGGTGGGCATCACCGACATCCGCTTGCGCTTCGACGTGGACAGCGACGCCAGCGACGAGCAGCTGGCCACGCTGCTGAAACTGACCGAGCGCTACTGCGTCATCTTCCAGACGCTGCGCACGCCGCCGCGGCTGTCGGCCACGCTGCAGCGCAGCCTTCCCTGATTGCGGAGACATCGAGCATGGGCAACCCCCTGTACGACGGCAGTTCCGTCGGCGAGCTGGTCATCAGCGCCATCGCTCGCGGCGGCGAGCGCACGGCTTTCATCGGCGACGACACAAGTTGGACCTATCGTGAACTGGGCGCGCGTGTCAGCCAGGTGGTGCAGGCGCTGCGCTCGCGCGGGCTGCAGCGCGGCGACGCGGTGGCCACGCTGTCGGGCAACCGGCCCGAGGCCTTCCTGATCACCGCCGCGTCCTACCTGATGGGCCTGCGCCTGACCTGGATGAACCCCACCTCGTCGGAGGACGACCACGCCTACATCCTGCAGGATTCGGGCGTGGCCACGCTCTTCGTCGACCCGCGTTTGTTCAGCGAGCGTGCGCGCACGCTGGCGCAGCGCGTGCCGGGCCTGCAGCGGCTGATGTACTTCGGCCCCAACGACGGCGTCGGCGAGGACCTGCTCGCCGCCAGCGCGGCCTTCACGCCCGGCCGGCTGGTGGCCGAGGCCTCGGCCGACGACGTGTGCGTGCTCATCTATACCGGCGGCACCACCGGCCGGCCCAAGGGCGTGGCGCACACGCACCGCGTGCACGTGACGATGATCCTCACCGAGATGGCCGACTGGGACTGGCCACGCGACATTCGCTTCCTGGCGCTGACGCCGATCACCCACGCCTCGGGCGTGATGATCATGCCGGTGCTGCTGAAGAGCGGCACCTTTGCCATGACGCAGGGCTTCACGGCCGAGAAGTTCGTGCACCTGGTGCAGACGCACCGCATCACCGCCACCTTCCTGGTGCCGACGATGATCTACGTGCTGCTCGACAGCCCGGCGCGCCAGGGCGCCGACCTGTCCAGCCTGCAGCTGGTGATCTACGGCGCCAGCCCGATGTCGCCGGCGCGGCTGATCGAAGGCATGAAGGTCTTCGGCCCGGTGTTCATGCAGCTGTACGCGCAGTCCGAGGCGCCCAACACCGTGACCGTGCTGCACCAGCACGAGCACGACCCCGAACACCACCCCGAGCGCCTGGCCTCCTGCGGCACGCCCTGCGCCGGCGTGCTGGTGCGGCTGCTCGACGACGACGGCCACGAGGTGGCCGAAGGCGAGGTCGGCGAGATCTGCGTGCGCGGCCCGCTGGTGATGCAGGGCTACTGGAACAAGCCCGACGAGACGGCGCAGGCCTTCCGCCACGGCTGGCTCTACACCGGCGACATGGCGCGGCGCGATGCCGACGGCTACCTGTACATCGTCGACCGCAGCAAGGACATGATCATCAGCGGCGGCTTCAACGTCTACCCGCGCGAGGTGGAAGACGTGCTGTCACAGCACCCGGCCGTGGCCGCGGCCGCGGTGGTGGGCATCCCCGACGCCAAGTGGGGCGAGGCGGTGCACGCGCAGGTGGTGCTGCGCGCCGGCGCGTCGGTGGCGGCCGAGGAACTGATGGCGCTGGTGCGCGAGCGCAAGGGCGCGGTGCAGGCGCCCAAGTCCATCGAGTTCGTCGCCGCGCTGCCGGTCACCGGGTTGGGCAAGCTGGACAAGAAGGCGATCCGCGCGAAGTTCTGGCAGGGGCAGCAGCGGGCGGTGCATTGATTCTTTAGGCATCACAAGAACAGTCTTTCATGTGGGTTCAGTCGCCATCTTCATTCTCCTGAGCCAGTTCCGACTTGAGACGATAGGCATCGATGTCGAAGTCGGTGCTGTCCGAGACCGCGGCCAGCACCAAGGGTGAAACGCGCTCCCGCTCCTCCTCGGTCTCGAAGTTTGTGAAGCCGGCCGCGGTCGCCTCGGCGAACAGTTTCTCCGACAGCCGCTTCGCCCTCGATTCGTGGCTCTCGATGTCGGGATTGGCGCCGGGATGGATGTTTTCATCGATCCATGTCTCGACCCACCTCAAGAAGCGCTTGCTCATGACTGCCCACCCTCCTGCGTTAAGTTCGGCGCCGGTTTCCCGCCCTACCACCCGATATTTCGGTCCAAGTGAATAGAAGCTTACTGCATAGCATTGAGAAGCGCCGTGACGCCAAGCCCTTCACACGGATCGAGATCAGGTGCCGCAGAAAGTGCGATAACCGGCCGTCACATCGCTGGGCGCCGGCTGCGCGTAGTGCGCCAGCGCACTGTCTTCGCCATAGGGCCGCTGCAGCGCGGCCAGCAGGGCCTTGAAGGGTTGCAGGTCGCCTTGCGTCGACGCGGCGGCCAGCGCTTCTTCGACACGGTGGTTGCGCGGAATGATCCAAGGGTTCACCTGCCGCATGCGCGCGGCGCGCTGCGTGTCGTCGGCGCCTTCGAGCGCGCAGCGTGCTTGCCAGCGCTGCAGCCAGGGGTTCACGGCCGAGGCTTCGGCGAACAGCGCGCGCAAGGGGTTGGCGTCGCCCGCGGCGGCATCGGCCAGGCGGCGCCAGGCCAACGTGAAGTCCACGCCGTGCTGCTGCAGCAGCGCCAGCCAGTCCTGCAGCCAGCGCGGCGTCGCTGTCGTCGGCCTGCTGCAGCCCGAGCTTGGCGACGCTGGCCCTGCAGCAGCGCCTGCGCATACAGCGCGGGGAAGTCGTCGATCACGGTCGTCACCTGCGCCACCGCCTGCTGCACGGCGGCTTCGTCGTCGCGCTCGGCCATCAGCGGCAGCAGCGCTTCGGCCAGGCGCGCCAGGTTCCAGCGTGCGATCGGCGGCTGGTTGCCGTAGGCATAACGCCCGCCGTGGTCGATGCTGCTGAACACCGTGGCCGGGTCGTAGGCTTCCATGAAGGCGCAGGGGCCGTAGTCGATGGTCTCGCCGGAGATCGTCATGTTGTCGGTGTTCATCACGCCGTGGATGAAACCCACGTTCATCCACTGGGCGATCAGCCGCGCCTGGCGCTCGGCCACGGCGCGCAGCAGCGCCAGGTGGCGGCCGGGCGTGCCGGCCAGGTCGGGGTCGTGGCGCGCGATGGCGTAGTCGGCCAGCTGGCGCAGCTTGTCCAGCTCGCCGCGCGCGGCGAAGTACTGGAAGGTGCCCACGCGCAGGTGGCTGGCGGCGACGCGCGTGAGCACCGCGCCGGGCAGCGCGCCTTCGCGCATCACCGGCTCGCCGGTGGCCACCACGGCCAGCGCGCGCGTGGTGGGGATGCCCAGCGCGTGCATGCCTTCGCCGATGAGCACCTCGCGCAGCATCGGCCCGACGGCGGCCTTGCCGTCGCCGCCGCGCGAGAAGGGCGTGCGCCCCGAGCCCTTGAGCGCGATGTCGCGGCGCTGGCCGTTGCGGTCGATCACCTCGCCCAGCAGCAGCGCGCGGCCGTCGCCCAGCTGCGGCGAGAAGCCGCCGAACTGGTGGCCGGCGTAGGCCTGCGCGATGGGCTCGGCGCCTTCGGGCAGCGCGTTGCCGGCAAAGCATGCGCTGCGCCCTCGGCGCTGGCCAGCGCGGCGCCGTCCAGGCCCAGCTCGTCGGCCAGCGCGCGATTCAGGTACAGCAGCTCGGGGGACGGCGCGACCGCGGGCTTCCAGGCGACGTAGGCGCCGGGCAGCTCGCGGGCATAGGTGTTGTCGAAGGCGATGTGCATCGTGGCGGCCGGCAGCGGTTCAGGGGCACAGTGTGATGCCTTTGCACCGGCCTTGGCCGGCGCAGGGTCGGCGCCAGCCGGCGCAGCCACGACGCACGTGCCCGCGTCAGGCCATGGCCAGGCCTTGACGGCGGCGCGCGTCGACGCTGGCCGGGCCGGCGCCGAGGGCCGCGACGATGAACAGTCCGCCGACGACCGACATGTTCTTCATGAACATCAGTTGCTGCACCATGGCCTGGTCCGCGGGCACGGCCCAGAACTTGTGGAACAGCAGGCTGGCCACGACCGTGAACAGGCCCAGCGCGAGTGCCGCCCAGCGTGCCTGGAAGCCGATGGCGATGGCGATGCCGCCGACCAGCTCCAGCAGGCCGACGATCACCGCCAGTGCGCTGGCCATCGGCAGGCCGCCGCTGGCGATGTAGCCGGCGGTGCCTTCGATGTTGCCGAGCTTGCTGAAGCCGGCCATGATGAACATCAGCGCCAGCAACACGCGGCCGACGACGACCAGGGGGGTCTTGTAGGAATCGATCATTTTCTTGAACTCCGTGAATGGAAGGTGGGTCCCGATGCGATCGGGGATGTTTCTGTGCAGCCCGAAGATTAGGCGGTGGAGCCCCGCTCGAGGTAGGGCGGGCTTGTCGTCTACGTTCGAAAATGTTGATGCTTCCGACGCGGTCCGCAAGGTGCGCGCCGCACGCCATTGAGCGAAACCCCGCAGCGGGCGGCGCGTGCGGCGGGTCCACAATGGCCTTCATCCCCTTCATTGCAGGAAGCCAGATGCTCCAGTCCACCTTGAAGCGCAGTTCCGTCGCCGCCGCCATCGACCAGGCGGCTGCGGCCATCGAAGCCGCCGTCATCGCCTGGCGGCGCGATCTGCATCAGCACCCCGAACTGGGCAACCGCGAGTTCCGCACCGCCGGCGTGGTCGCCGATCACCTGCGCGCGCTGGGCCTGGACGAGGTGCGCACCGGCGTGGCCCACACCGGCGTGGTGGGCCTGCTCAAGGGGGCGCTGCCCGGCCCGGTGGTGGCGCTGCGCGCCGACATGGACGGCCTGCCGGTGCACGAGGAGGTGGACCTGCCCTTTGCCAGCAAGGCGCGCGGCCAGTGGAACGGCGAAGAGGTGGGCGTCATGCACGCCTGCGGCCACGACTGCCACGTCGCCATCCTGATGGGCGTGGCGCAGGTCCTGGCCGGGCTGCGTGCGCAGCTGCGCGGCAGCGTGAAGTTCATCTTCCAGCCGGCCGAGGAAATGCCGCCCGAAGGCGAAGACGGCGGCGCGAAGATGATGATCGCCGAAGGCGCGCTGGAGAAGCCCACGCCGCGCGCCATCTTCGGCCTGCACGTGACCTCGCGCCTGGCCACCGGCGTGCTCGGCTATCGCCCCGGCCCCACCATGGCCAGCAGCGACAAGCTGAAGATCACCGTGCTCGGCCGCCAGACGCACGGTGCCGCGCCGTGGCTGGGCGTGGACCCGATCGTCACCGCGGCGCAGGTGGTGCTGGGCTTGCAGACCGTGGTCAGCCGCACGCATCGACCTGACGGAGGAGCCGGCGGTGGTCACCCTCGGCACCATCCACGGCGGCGTGCGCGAGAACATCATCCCCGACAGCGTGGAGATGCGCGGCACCATCCGCACCTTCGACGAAGAGATGCGCGACGACATCCACGAGCGTGTCACCACCCTGGCCGAAGGCGGTGAGCCGCGGCTCGCGTGCCGGCTGCAAGGTGTGCATCGACAAGAACTACCCGGTGACCATCAACGACCCCGCGCTCACCGAGGCCATGCTGCCGACGCTGCGGCGCGTGGCCGGTGACGGGCTGCATCTGGTGCCCAAGGTGACGGGCTCGGAAGACTTCTCGTTCTTCCAGCGTGTGGTGCCGGGGCTGTTCGTCTTCATCGGCGTCACGCCGCCGGGCACCGACCCCAGGCACGCGGCGCCGAACCATTCGCCGCGCTTTTATGTCGATGAGGCCGCGCTGTTGCTGGGCGTGCGCGCGCTGGCGCATCTGGCCTGCGACTACCTCGAAGCCGAGCACGCGGCCTGATCTGCTGGCAGCAGATATCGCACGGCCCGGACAGGCACACATGGCTGCCGCTCCTCGCGCCCAGGCGCTGGACTATTTCTCCGCCGAGCAATGGTCGGCGCTGACGCGGCGTTCGCACTGGCGCGGGCTGTGGCTGGTGGCGCATTGCTGGGGCGTGATCGGCCTGGCGATGTGGGTCGGCGCCACCTGGCCGCTGACCATCCCGCTGATGGTGCTGGTCATCGGCACGCGCCAGCTGGGCCTGTTCATCCTGATGCACGAGGCGGCGCATGCGCTGCTGCACCCGAACCGCCGCGTCAACGATGCGCTGGGCTACTGGTTGTGCTCGTCCAGCCTGCACCAGTACCGGCCCTATCACCTGCTGCACCACCGCTATGTGCAGCAGACGGAGGACCCCGATCTGGTGTTGTCGGCACCGTTCCCGGTGACACGCGAGTCCTTCGCGCGCAAGCTCGTGCGCGACCTGAGCGGGCAGACCTTCGTCAAGCAGCATTTCGGCCATATCCCTCAGCAGCTGAAGGCGCGCCGCGCCGACGCATCGGTGCTGGGCACTGTCGCTGCGGCGCTGTCCAGGGAGCGTCGCTTCCTCATCGGCAATGCCATCGGTTTTGCACTCTTCGCCGCCGCGGGCTGGTGGTGGGTGTGGGTGACGATGTGGCTGCTGCCGATGATGACCTGGCTGCCGCTGGTCTACCGCGTGCGCAACATCGCCGAACATGCGCTGGTCGCGCAGAACGAATCCGATCCTCTGCGTCAGGCGCGCACCACACACGCGCATTGGCTGGAGCGTGCGCTGGTCGCGCCGTACTGGGTCAACTATCACTGCGAACACCACCTCTTCACCCGCGTGCCGTGCTGGAACCTGCCGCGCGCACACGCGCTGCTGGCGCGGCGCGGCGTGACCGCGTCGATGGAGATCCAGCCGGGCTACCGGCAGATGCTTCGCCAAGCCACGGCGGCTTGATACCAGCTCGCGTTCGAAGGAATGGCACCGGGGCGGCCGACGGCGCGGGCCGCGCTGTGGCCACGCCTGCGTTCAGGGTGTGGGTATCGACGCAGTCCATACTGCTGCATCGCGGCGAAGCCGCATGAGAGTGAGAGCGATGACAAATCCAGGATACTGCCCGCGTTCGGGCGTGCTTTCGATGACGGCCGGCGTGCTGACAGCCAGCCTGCTGGCGCTGGCCGGCTGCGCCACCAGCGCGGTGAACGCGCAATGGAGCGATCCGCAGTTCGCGGGCCAGCCGCTGCGCGGCGCGAAGGTGCTGGTCGCCTGCCAGGCCGTCGACATGACCTTGCGGCGCGTCTGCGCGGACCGCAGCGCCGCGAAGCTGTCCGCCTTGGGCGCCATCCCGCTGCTGGCGCCAGACGGTGGCGATGCCGCCCCGGTCGACAGCGCGGCGCTGCTGCAGGCGGCGCGTGACGCGGGCGCGGTGGCGGTGCTCAACACCACGGTCGCGCCCGAGGTGGCGGTGGCTTCGCCGGGCCCGTCCTTCGGCATCGGCATCGGTGGCTTCGGCGGCGGCGGCTATCGCAGCGGCGGGGGTGTCGGCTTTGGCGTGTCGGCGCCGATCGGCGGCGCGGGCTCGGTGGCCACCGGTTACGGCGCCAATGCCTCGTTGACCGACGTGGCCAGCGGCCGCCTCATGTGGAGCGCCCGCGCCACGGCGCCGCCGTCGTCGGATGTCGGCCAGCAACTGACGACGCTGGCCACGATCCTTCTCGACTCGGCGCGTCAGGCGGGCTTCTTCCCGGCCTGAGCCTGCGCCTCCCAAGGAAGCGCTGAGCCGCCCCAAGCTTCCTTGCTCGCCCAAGCGGGGCGGACGCCGCATGGCGACGGCCTTGGGGGCACTCAATTTGGCCGCGTCGTGAACGGCTGCGGCGCCTGCTTGGCATCGGCACGGTCGAGGCGTTCGTACTCCGAGATGGTCTGCGCGCCGAGCAGCAGCAGCGTCGCGGCCACTTCCAGGCTCAGTAGCACCGCGATGGCAGTGGTGAGCGAGCCATAGACCGTGCTGATCTGCGACAGCGTCTCGAAATACCACAGCAGCACGTGGCGCGACAGCTCCCACAGCAGCGCGGCGACCAACGCACCGATGAGCGCATGTTTCAGCGTGATGCGCCCGACCGGCATGATCAGGTAGATCGAGGCCAGCACGAACACCTCGCCGGCAAAGCCCAGCAGGTACAGCATGACGCCGGAGGCGCCGTCGAGCTGCCAGACGCGGCCCAGGAACTGCACCTGGTTCTCGCTCATGGCTTGCAAGCTGCCCGAGACCAGCGTCACCAGCAACAGCCCCACTCCCAGGCACAGCACATAGGCATAGGGCATCACGGCGGAGATGGCGAAGTGGCGGCGGTGGATGGCCACGCGGTGGTGGAAGATCACCGACATGGCGTTCTCCAGCACGGTGAAGGCCAGCGAGCTGAAGAACAGCATGCTGACCAGCAGCACCCAGCCGATGACGTTGCGGTGCGCCATGAAGTTGGCGAGTTCGCCGACGACCGCGCCAGACTGCCCCGGCATCAGCCATTCGAGGTAGAGGCCCAGCGTCTGCAACAACGCGTCCTGGGTCACGAAATGCGACAGCACGATCACCGTCAGGATGAGCAGCGGCACGATCGACAGCAGCGCGTAGTAGGCCACCGCGCCGGCCAGCAGCAGGCCCTGGTTGGCGCGAAAGGCACTCAGCACGCGCCGCACGAAGGCCCACGGATTCTTCAGCACGACCGCCGCGCGCGAGGCCTTGAATCGTGCCGAGTTCAGCATCGTCGTCGCTCCCAGCGCGCGGGGTTCGTCATGCGAGCGGCGCGCCGACGCGTTCGAGCACACGCTCCTTGAGGCCGGCGCGCAGCTTGCCCGTCATCGCCACGGACGGGCGCGCGCTCAGAAGCTGCGCGAAGGCCTCGCGCACCTGCGCCGCCTGCACCGCATCGATGGCCGCCGCCAGTTCTGCGCGTGGGCGCAAGCGGCCCAGCGCGAACAGGTCCATCGCCGCAGCCTCCAGGCGACGCCCCGGCCGCTCGCGCAAGCGCAGGGCGTGTACGGCGATCTGGTTGCGTGCGCGCTGCAGCGCCTGCGCGTCGGTGCGGGTGGCATGCTCATGCAGCAGGCGCATCACCTGCACGAAGAATTCATCCACGTGCTCGGGCGCGGTCGAAGCCTCGATCACGAACTGGCCGCACAGCTCGGACACGTCGGCCGAGCAGGCGGCGTAGTAGACCAGCGCACGGCGCTCGCGCAGCTCGTCCATCAGCGGCGAGCTCATGCCTTCGCCGAACAGCGCTGCGGCGACGCGGCTGGCGTGGTGATCGCCCCCCAGCGCCGGGATCGGGAAGCCCAGCACCAGATGGGTCTGCGGGCAACCGGCCAGGCGTCGTGTGCCGATGCCGCCTTCGTAGGTCGGCGGCGGCACGCGGTTCTCCGTTCCGGCGCGCATGGCACCGAAGGCGGCCTGTGCATGCCGTGCCACCTGCTCGACCTGCACATTGCCGGCCACCGCGACGACGACATTGGCGCCGGTGTAGTGGCTGTGCACATAGTCCAGCACGTCGGCACGTGTGAAGCCGCCGATGCTGCGCCGCGTGCCGATGACGCTGCGCGCCACCGGGTGTGCGCCGTAACACACCTTGTCGAAGAGCTTGAAGGCGGTGGACATGGCGTCGTCCTCGTCTTCGGTGTACTCGTGCAGGATGACCTGGCGCTCGCGCTCCAGTTCGTCCGCCGGGAAGCTGCCGTTCAGCACGATGTCGCCCAGCATCTCCAGGAAGCGCCCGCTGTCGCGGCCCTGGCCCACCATGTGGAAGGCGCAGTGGTCCTTGTCGGTGTGGGCATTGACCTCGGCACCCAGCAGTTCCGCATCGAGGTTGATGCGCTGGCAGTCGCGCGCATGGGTGCCCTTGAAGGCCATGTGTTCGACCACATGGCTGATGCCGTGCTGGCGTGCCGTCTCGTGCTGGCTGCCGGCGCGCACGAACACGCTCACGTGCACGCTCTCCAGGTAGGGCAGCGCCAGCGTCACCACGCGCACGCCGTTGGCCAATCGGAGCACGGTGGTGTCGCTGTCCGCATCGCTGTCTTTGTCGCTGACGCCGTGGCGTTCAGGCTCTGTCATGGGCATGGTGTGCAGGCAGTGGTTCAGGGGCAAGGCAGCAGGACCGCGTGAGGGCCGCGCCGCGCCTGATTGTGGCGGGAGCCGCTGGTGGGCTTGAAGTGCGCACAATGGCCGCCATCTGCGCAAGGTTTGCTGCAAACACGAAGGCCGAGATGGGCGATACGCTGCTTTGGGTTCTGAGTACGGTGCTCATCGTCGTGGGCGTGGCCGGCACCGTGTTGCCGGCCCTGCCGGGCACCTTGTTCGTGCTCGCCGGCATCGTGCTGGGCGCGTGGATCGACGACTTCACGCGGGTCGGCTGGGGCGTGGTCAGCGTGGTGACCGTGCTCGCCGTGCTGGCCTGGGTGCTGGACTACGTGGCCGGCCTGCTGGGTGCACGCAAGGCCGGGGCCAGCAAGCAGGCCATCATCGGCGCCGCGCTGGGCACGGTGGCGGGCATCTTCATGGGCCTGGTCGGCGTGCTCTTCATGCCGCTGGTGGGCGCTGCGGTGGGCGAGTACCTGGCGCGCAAGGAAGGGCGCAACGCCGTCAAGGTGGGCGTGGCCACGTGGCTGGGCATCATGGCCGGGCTGGTGGCCAAGGTGGTGCTCGCCTTCATCATGATCGGCCTGTTCGTGGCCGCGTTGATTTTCTGAGCGCCGCCAGGCACCCTCAGTCCGTGGCGAGGAAAGCGTCGTAGGCCGCTTCGAACTCATCGGGCACTTCGAAGTGCGGCAGCGCGCCGGTCGCGAACACGTTGAAGCGCCAGTTGTCACGCCCTTCGACGATCGACTTGGCGCGGTAGTCGACGAAGTCGCCGCGCACGCCGTGCGACATCCATACCGGCAGCGTCAACTGTTCGTACACGGTGTGGATGTCGTCGCTGAACATGCTGGCCGACAGAAAGTGCAGCGGCGCATATTCAGCGCCAGGTTGCCGCGTCGTGATCACGTCGTAGCGCCACAGGGTTTCGTCGATTGCCTTCGATCCCCATGTGCGCTCGAGAAAGTAGCGGATCACGCTTGGGCGGGTCAGCCCTCGGAACAATGCGCCACCCCAGCCCGGGCCGCGCAGCAACTTGTGCAGCCAGGGCATGCCCAGGGTGCTGCCGGCCGGGGCGCGGCGCTTGCGCTTGCCGCTGAAGCCGGTGGGGCTGACGAGTGCCAGGCTGCGCCACGTGGCGGGTACTTCCACGGCCGCGCGCGCCAGGAACTCGCAAGCCAGCGACAGTGCCAAGGCGTCGATCGGCACGCTGCCGCAGCGCTGTCGAATCTGCGCCGCCGTGGCGTGCAGTGCATCGGTCATCAAGCGCGGCGTGTAGGCCCGGTCGCTGCGCTCGGAGAAGCCGTAGCCGGGCAGATCGATGGCGAAGACGGTGCGCGTTTCGCGGTAGTGCTCATACAGCGGCCGCACTTCGGCGGCGCAGGCGGCGGCATTCACGCTGTGCACCAGCAGCAAGGGCGGCCCCTGGCCCGCGACATAGGCGCTGATCCGGCCAGCCAGGCTGTCGAACTCGAATCGCTCGCCACTGACGGCGGGCGGCAGCGGCGGCGTCACCGGCCCGGCATCCCGCAGGGCCGGCACGCTGCTCGCACAGCGGCGTCGTGCGAGCGATGTGGGCGCGGGCGATGCAGACGCTTCGGCATGGTCGGCGCAGTATGCCATCGCGATTCCAAGTCGCCGCGTTGGCGTTGGCCGCCGCGCGGCATGCGGGACAATCCCCCTTTGACCAAGGAGCCGCCATGAGTCTCGTTGCCGCGATCGAGGCCTTCAACAAGACCAGTCATCCGCCGATCGACCTGCAGGTGACGCGCGATGGGCGCACCCTGGCCAAGTTGCCGCGCCTGGGCAAGGAGATCGTTGTCAAGGGCACGCGGCTGAACCAGAAGGTCAAGGTGTCGTCGCAGGATATCGCCTTGTTGTGCGAAGAAGCGCAACTCGCCATTGCGCCCGGCATGGCACTGCTCGAGGCTTCGCTTGCAGCCATGGGCAAGGTGGCGCGCGATGCCGAGGACGAGCTGGCCTGACGCCGGGTGGCGTTCATTCGCATTGCACGGCCGAGCCGCTTGCGGCGCATCGCGGGCGACGACGAACAGCCGCTCTCGCAAGGTTCGGAGCATCGCGACAGGCGGCACCCGCCAGCGGCTCATGGTGCGGCGGTCGCCGCTTCGCGCCGACTGCACTGCGATGCTCGCGCCGGGGTCGCGCCGATCAACTCGCTGCGCGCCCTGCGGGCGCTACGCTCAAACAGTATCGGCGAGTCAGTTCACGAAGCGCGCTGCGCGCGCCGACCCCGACGCTGCGCTTCTCGTCGCCGCACAAATCGCCCCTGTCGGATGCCGCCTGTCGCGAGGTCGTAGCAGGGTTTGTTCGCGTCGCACGCCACCCGCGTTGGCGCAAAGCCGGGCCCAGGCAGGCCGCGGCGCGCCTGTGAGACGCCGAGGAGGCGGCAAGGCCCATGGCCAGCGCGCGCAGCGCGCCTCGTGAACTGACTTCGTCGCGACTGTCTGAACGCAGCGCCCGCAGGGCGCGAAGTGAGTTGGCGACGAGGCCATGGGCCTGAGCACCGCAGGGCAGTCGGCGCAGCCGACCGTCGAACCGAAGCGTCGCGGCCTGCCTGGGCCCGGCTTCGCTGCACCACAACTTCGCGTACAGCGGTCTTTGAACTTCGGCTATGCGCCGCAACCGGCCGGCGGATCGCCAGATCCTTCTTCGATTTGAACGCGATAACGTGTGATTGGCCAGTAGATTCGCTACGCCCTGCGCGCGTCCGCGGTGATCCACTCGGCCGCCTTCTCGGCCATCATCAGCGTCGGTGAGTTGGTGTTGCCGCTGGTGATGAGCGGCATCGCGCCGGCATCCACCACGCGCAGGCCGCGCATGCCGCGCAACTTGAACTGCGTGTCGAGCACGGCCATCGGGTCGCCGTCGCGGCCCATGCGCGTGGTGCCCACCGGGTGGAAGATGGTGCTGGCGATGTCACCAGCCAGTCGTGCGAGTTGCTCGTCGCTCTGGTGCTGCACGCCGGGTTTCCATTCCTCGGGCTGATACGGCGCCAGCGCCGGCTGGGCGCAGATGCGGCGCGTAACGCGCAGCGAATCGGCGGCCACCTTGCGGTCTTCGGGTGTGCTCAGGTAGTGCGGCGCGATCAGCGGCGCGTCCTCGAAATTTGCGCTGCGGATGCGCACCGTGCCGCGGCTCGTCGGGTTGAGGTTGCACACGCTGGCCGTGAAGGCATCGAAGCTGTGCAGCGGTTCGCCGAAGGCGTCCAGGCTGAGCGGCTGCACGTGGTACTCGAGGTTGGCGAAAGGCTGTTCGGGCGAACTGCGCGTGAAGGCCCCCAGCTGCGACGGCGCCATGCTCATCGGGCCGCTGCGCGACAGCAGGTATTGCAGGCCGATGCCGGCCTTGCCCCACAGGCTGCCGGCAATGGTGTTGAGTGTCTTCGTGCCTGTGGTCTTGAACACCGCGCGAATCTGCAGATGGTCCTGCAGGTTGGCGCCGACCCCCGGCAACTCGTGCACGGGCTGCACGCCACAGGCTTGCAGTTGCGGGCCCGCCCCGATGCCCGACAGCTGCAGGATCTGCACCGAGCCGATCGACCCGGCGCTGAGAATGACTTCGCCGCGCGCCACGGCCTCGATGCGGCTGCCGTCCTTCACCGCCTCGATGCCGCGGCAGCGCGGTGTGCCGTCGGCATCGCGTTCGATCAGCAAGCGCGTCACCTGCGCACCGCTCCACAGCGTGAAGTTGGCGCGCTGTGTGCAGGCCGGCCGCAGGAAGGCCTTGGCCGCGTTCCAGCGCCAGCCGCGCTTCTGGTTCACCTCGAAGTAACCGACACCTTCGTTGTCGCCACGGTTGAAATCCTCGCTCGCGGGCACACCGGCCTGCCGTGCCGCCAGCGCCCAGGCATCGAGGATGTCCCAGCGCAGGCGTTGTTTCTCGATGCGCCATTCACCGCCCGCGCCATGCAAGTCGTCGGCACCGCGCCAGTGGTCTTCGTGGCGCTTGAAGTAGGGCAGCACGGCGTCCCAGCGCCAGCCGGCGTCGCCGGTCAGTTCGGCCCAGGCGTCGTAATCCCGCCGTTGGCCGCGCATGTAGATCATGCCGTTGATGCTGGAGCAGCCGCCGAGCACCTTGCCGCGCGGGTAACGCAGCGTGCGCCCGTTCAGCCCGGCATCGGCTTCGGTGCTGTAGCACCAGTCGGTGCGCGGGTTGCCGATGCAGTACAGGTAGCCCACCGGAATGTGGATCCAGTGGTAGTTGTCCTTGCCACCGGCTTCGACCAGCAGCACGCGCTTGGAGGGATCGGCACTGAGCCGGTTGGCCAGCAGGCACCCGGCAGTGCCGGCGCCGACGATGATGTAGTCGAAGGACAGGGCTTCACTCATGTTCGGCAGTGGGCTACGGGCAGCGGCGGTTTTGCGGCAAGGTCGAATGAATGACATCATGCGCGCCCATGCAGGGCCGCTTCATCGCGTCGATGGTACGACGTGCAGATGCTCGCCCCACCATTGGAAGGGCTGCTCATGAGAATCGAAGCACTGCGCGCTGCAATTGCCGGCCTGAGCCTGCTGCTCACGTTGACAGCCAGTGCGCAGCCGGCCGCGCCTGCCTCGACGGCGTCGGCCGCAGCGGCCGCAGCGACTGGCACCAAGCTGCGTGCCCTGCCGACCGAGGCGCGTGTGTGGAAGGGCGATTTCGACGGCATGCTCGAACGCCGGCACATCCGCGTGCTGGTGCCCTTCAGCCGCACGCTGTTCTACAACGACAAGGGGCGAGAGCGCGGCATCACGGCCGAGAACGCGCGCGATTTCGAGCAGTACCTGAACAAGAAGTACGCCGCGCAACTGGGCAAGCGCCCGATCACCATCTACCTGGTGCCGACCACGCGCGACGAATTGCTCGACGACGTGGCCAAGGGCCTGGGCGACATCGCTGCGGGCAACCTGACCGCCACCGACGCGCGCCGGCAGATCGTCGACTTCGTCGCGCCGGCAGATCAGAAGCCGAACCGCGAGATCGTGCTCAGCGGGCCGAAGTCGGCGCCCGTGGCCACGGCGGAAGCGCTGTCGGGCCGCACGGTGCACGTGCGCTGGACTTCGAGCTATCACGACAGCCTGGTGGCCCTGAACCAACGCCTGACCCAGGCCGGTAAACCCCCGGCCAAGCTGGTCGACCTGCCCGACGAACTGGAAGACGAAGACGTGATGGAAATGCTCAACGCCGGCTTGCTGGAGTACATCGTCGTCGATGACTGGAAAGCGCGCATGTGGGCGCCGGTGTTGCCGAAGATCGTGCTCAACGAAGGCGCCGTGGTGCGCGAAAGCGGGCCCGTTGGCTGGGCGGTGCGCAAGGACAGCCCCAAGTTGGCGGCCGAGCTGAACGAGTTCTACACCAACCACCTGAAGAAGCTGGGCGTGGCCAACTACCGCATGCAGCAGCACATGAAGCGCGTGAAGGCGCTGAAGGATTCGAGCGCCAGCGCCGACGCCAAGCGCTTCCAGGAAATGCTGGCGCTGTTCCAGAAATACGGTGCGAAGTACAACTTCGACCCGCTGATGCTGGCCGCGCAGGGCTACCAGGAATCGCAGCTCAACCAGCAGGCAAAAAGCCATGTCGGCGCGATCGGCGTGATGCAGATCATGCCGGCCACCGGCGCCGAACTGAAGGTCGGCGACATCCGCGTCACCGAGGCCAACATCCATGGTGGCGCCAAGTACATGGACCAGCTGATGACGCGCTACTTCAAGGACGCCGACTTCGACGCCGCGCAACCGCGCGCTGGTGGCCTTCGCGGCCTACAACGCCGGCCCGGGCAACATCGCCAAGATGCGCAAGGAAACGGCTGCGCGCGGGCTGAACCCGGACAAATGGTTCAACAACATCGAGCTGGTCACGGCCGAGAAGATCGGCATCGAGACCACCACCTACGTGCGCAACATCTTCAAGTACTACACCTCGTACAAGCTGACGCTGGAGGCGCGGCAAGAGCGTGACAAGGTGCGCGATCAGGTGATAAAGAAGTAACGGGGCGAGCGGCAGGCTTCGCCGCCGCGTCATCTGCCAAGTGCCGGACGCGTCATCGATCCAGCGCTGGGCGCTTGGGGTCGAACTTCCAGCCGGGCATCAGGTACTGCATCGCCATCGCATCGTCGCGCGCGCCCAGGCCGTGCTGCTTGTAGAGCTGGTGTGCCTTTTCGACTTCCACCATGTCCAGTTCCACACCCAGGCCGGGCTTCTTCGGCACCTGCACGTGTCCGTTCACGATCTGCAGCGGGTTCTTGGTGAGGCGTTGTCCGTCCTGCCAGATCCAGTGCGTGTCGATCGCCGTCACCTTGCCCGGCGCGGCGGCGCCGACGTGCGTGAACATGGCCAGCGACACATCGAAGTGGTTGTTCGAATGCGATCCCCAGGTCAGGCCCCAGTCGCGGCAGGTCTGGGCCACGCGCACGCTGCCGGCCATGGTCCAGAAGTGCGGATCGGCCAGCGGGATGTCCACCGATTGCAGCGACAGCGCGTGGCTGAGTTGGCGCCAGTCGGTGGCGATCATGTTGGTGGCCGTCGGCAGGCCGGTGGCGCGGCGGAATTCGGCCATCACCTCGCGGCCGGAGAAGCCGTCCTCGGCGCCACACGGGTCTTCGGCGTAGGCCACCACGCCGCGCATGTCGCGCATCAGGCGGATCGCGTCCTTCAGCAGCCAGCCGCCGTTCGGGTCGAGCGTGACCCGTGCGCTCGGAAAGCGTTCGTGCAGCGCCTTCACCGCTTCGATTTCCTCGGCCGCGCGCAAGGCACCGCCCTTGAGCTTGAAGTCGTTGAAGCCGTAGCGCTCGCGCGCCGCTTCGGCCAGGCGCACCACGGCTTCGGGCGTCATCGCGACTTCGTGGCGCAGGCGCGACCAGGCGTTGTCTGCACCCGGATCGGTGACGTAGGGCAGGTCGGTCTTGGTGCGGTCGCCGACGAAGAACAGGTAGCCGAGCATTTCGACCGCATCGCGTTGCTGGCCTTCACCGAGCAGCGCGGCCACCGGCACCTCCAGGTGCTGGCCGAGCAGGTCGAGCAGCGCCGATTCGATGGCGGTCACGGCGTGGATCGCGATGCGCAGGTCGAAGGTCTGCAGGCCACGACCGCCGCTGTCACGGTCGGCGAACTTGGCCTGGGCGTCGCGCAGCAGCTTGAGGTGGTTGCCGACGGGTTGGCCCACGACCAGCTGGCGCGCATCTTCCAGCGTCTGGCGAATCTTCTCGCCGCCGGGCACTTCGCCGACGCCGGTGCGCCCGGCGCTGTCCGTCAGGATCAGCAGGTTGCGCGTGAAGAACGGGCCGTGCGCGCCGCTCAGGTTGAGCAGCATGCTGTCGCGGCCGGCGACCGGGATGACGCGCAGCTCGGTGATCCTCGGGGTGGATGATGCAGACATTTCCGTCTCCGTTGAATGTGCGCGCGGCGTCTCAGTTGCTGGAATGTTCAGGTCACCGGCGCCGGGTTGAACAAGACGAGCGCGTTGTGCAGCTTCCAGTGTTCGGCCCAGGTCTTCTTGCGGCCGCTGGCCACATCGAGCATCAGGCGGAAGAGTTCCCAGCCCACCTCTTCGATGCTCGCGCTGCCGTCGGCGATGCGCCCGGCGTTCACGTCCATCAGATCGTGCCAGCGCCGCGCCAGGTCGCTGCGCGTGGCGACCTTGATGACAGGCACTTCGGCCAGGCCGTAGGGTGTGCCGCGGCCGGTCGTGAAGACATGCAGGTTGATGCCGGCGGCGAGCTGCAAGGTGCCGCAGATGAAGTCGCTGGCCGGCGTGGCGGCGTAGACCAGGCCGCTGGTGATGCCGCGGTCGCGCAGCTTCTCGCCCGGCGACAGCACACCGGAGATCGGCGAGCTGCCGCTCTTGACGATCGAGCCCATCGCCTTCTCGACGATGTTCGACAGGCCGCCCTTCTTGTTGCCCGGCGTGGTGTTGGCGCTGCGATCCACCTTGCCGCGGCTCAGGTAGGCGTCGTACCAGGCCATCTCCGCAATCATCTGCTCGGCAACTTCGTGGCGACGAGGCGCGCGATGTGAGCTGGTCGATGCCGTCGCGCACCTCGGTGGTTTCGCTGAACATCACCGTCGCGCCCGCGCGCACCAGCAGGTCGGTGCAGAAGCCCACCGCCGGGTTCGCGGTGACGCCGCTGAAGGCATCGCTGCCGCCGCATTGCACGCCGACCACCAGCGCGCTGGCCGGCACGGTTTCGCGGCGGCGCGCGTTCAGCCGTTCGAGGTGTTCCTCGGCGGTGGCCATGATCGAATCGATCATCGACATGAAGCCGACATGCTCGTCGTCCTGCAGGCACACCACGTCGAGCTCGGCCTCTTCGGTGGCGCCGACATCGGCGACGCTGCGCTCATCGACGATCGCGAACGATGCCCGGCGGCAACAGCCGCTCGGGCTGCAGCTTCTCGCAGCCCAGGCTGACGACCATCACCTCGTTGCCGAAGTTCGGGTTCAGCGTGATGTTGCGCAAGGTGCGGATCGGGATCTCCGCGCCCGGCGCGTCGATGGCCACGCCGCAGCCGTAGGTGTGTTCCAGGCCGACCACGTCGTCGACGTTCGGGAAGCGCGGCAGCAGTTCGTCCTTGATGCGCTTGACCGCGAACTCGACCACGCCGGCCACGCACTGCACCGTCGTCGTGATGGCCAGGATGTTGCGGCTGCCGACCGAGCCGTCGGCATTGCGATAACCCTCGAAGGTGTAGCCCTCCAGCGGCGGCTTGCGGCTGCGGCCTTGACCGTCGAGATCGGCAGGCCTTCGAGCGAGCGCGCCTCGGGCATCTCGAGCAGCCGCTCATGCACCCAGCTGCCGGCCGGAATGGCCTGCGCCGCGCGGCCGATGACCACGTTGTAGCGCAGCACCGCATCGCCCGCCGCCAGGTCGACGAGCGCGACCTTGTGGCCTTGCGGCACCTTGTCGACCAGCGTCAGGCCGGAAGGAAAGCGCGTGCCCGCCGGCAGCCCGCCGTCGTTGGCCACGATCGCGACGTTGTCGCGCTCGTGCATCGTGATGTAGAGCGGCTCGCGCGTCGCGGTGTCAGCCATGATCGAAGCTCCTTCCGGCGGCGAGGGTCAATCCGCCGTGATCTTGCCGATCTCGATCACCTTCTTCCAGCGCGCGAACTCGGCGGCCTGGAAGGCGGTGAACTGCTCCGGCGTGTTGCCGACGATCTCGAAGCCGAGGTCGAGCAGCTTGGGCTTGACGCTGCGGGTCGTTCAGCCCGGCGACGATGGCGTCATGCAGCTTGGCCTTGATGTCGGCCGGCAGGCCCTTGGGCGCGGCCACCGCCTGCCACGAATAGACGGTCACGCCCTTGATGCCGGACTCTTCCAGCGTCGGCACGTCGGGCAGCAGCGGCGAGCGCTTGGCGCTGGTGATGGCCAGCGCGCGCAGCTTGCCGCCCTGGATGTTGGGCAGGCCGGTGTTGATGTTCATGAAGGTGGCGTCGACCTGCCCGCCGAGCAGGTCGGCCATCGCCGGCGCGCCGCCCTTGTAGGGCACGTGCAGGCCCGTGGTCTTCGTCTCCTGCCAGAACAGCTCGGCGGTGAGGTGGTCGCTGGAGCCGTTGCCGGCCGACGCAAAGCTCATCTTGCCGGGGTTGGCCTTGTGATACGCCAGCACGTCGGCGAGGGTCTTGTGCGGCGAGTTGGCCGGCACCACCAGGACGTTGGGCGCCTGCACCGCCACGGTGATGTAGTCGAAGTCCTTCAGCGCGTCGTAGGGCACGCTCTTGATCAGGTGCGGCGCGATCACGAACGGCCCCAGCGACGAGACGAAGATCGTGTAGCCGTCGGGCGCGGCGCGCTTGACGATGCCGCCGCCCACGGTGCCGGTGGCGCCGGCCTTGTTCTCGATGATGAAGGTGCCGCCCAGCCGCGCCTGCAGCTTGCGGCGCCATCGTGCGCGCGATCAGGTCGGTCGAGCCGCCGGGCGGGAACGGCACCAGCAGGGTCACCGGCTTGGACGGCCAGGCCTGGGCCTGCGCGCCGGTGGCGGCGGCCAGGCCGAGGGCCAGGGTGGTCAAGAGTCTTTTCATCGGTTGTCTCCTGGGAATGTGACGCGCGGCGCGCCGGGTTTCGAGAATGTGTGGCCGGGCCATGCGGCGGCGAGGACGGAGTATGCGATCGAACTACGGCGGGCTGCCGATTTCGGCGCGCTCGCGCGTCCAGGCCCGGGCCTGCTCGCTCAGGCTGACGCCCAGGCCGGGCCGCGTCGGCACGATCATGCGCCCGCCCTTGATCTCCAGGCGCTCGTTGAACAGCGGTTCGAGCCAGTCGAAGTGTTCGACCCAGGGCTCGGTCGGGATAGGCCGCGCCCAGGTGCACGTGCAGCTCCATCGCGAAGTGCGGGCCGAGCATCAGGCCGGCGTGTTCGGCCTGCGCGGCGATCTTCAGGAACGGCGTGATGCCGCCGACGCGCGGCGCGTCGGGCATCAGGTAGTCGGCGGCGCGGTGGCGGATCAGCTCGCCGTGTTCGGCGGCGCTGGTCAGCATCTCGCCGGTGGCGATGGGCGTGTCGAAAGCGGCCGCCAGCGCGGCATGGCCTTCGTGGTCGTAGGCGTCGAGCGGCTCTTCGATCCAGACCAGGTTGAACTGCTCGAAGATGCGGCACATGCGCTGCGCGGTCGGGCGGTCCCATTGCTGGTTGGCGTCGACCATCAGCGGCACGTCGTCGCCGAGGTGCTTGCGCACCGCTTCGACGCGCTTGATGTCGAGCGCGCGGTCGGGCTGGCCGACCTTGAGCTTGATGCCGCCGATGCCGCGCTCGATCGAGGCCGCGGCATTGACCATCAACTGGTCGAGCGGCGTGTGCAGGAACCCGCCCGAGGTGTTGTAGCAGGCGACCGAGTCGCGGTACGAACCCAGCAGCTTGGCCAGCGACAGGCCGGCGCGCTTGGCCTTCAGGTCGTACAGCGCCACGTCGAAGGCGCCGATGGCCTGCGTGGACATGCCGCTGCGGCCCGACCGACGCGCCGGCCCAGCACAGCTTGTTCCACAGCTTGGCGATGTCGCTCGGGTCTTCGCCGATCAGCGCCGGCGCGATCTCCTTCGCATGCGCGAACTGGCCCGGGCCGCCGGCGCGCTTCGAGTAGCTGAAGCCCAGGCCTTCGTGGCCGTTCGCGGTGCTGCATTTCCGCGAACAGCATCGCGATCTCGGTCATCGGCTTCTGCCGGCCGGTCAGCACCTTGGCGTCGCTGATCGGGTTGGCCAGCGGCAGGTAGCAGGACGACACGCGCACCCAGGCGATGCGGTCGTCGGAGGCTGTGGCCGGCTTTGTCATGACCTGTCTTGGATCCTGTGATGCTGACGTTGTCGTTGGCGGCACTGAAGATACATCAGCGGGTCGGTGCGCCGTCGGCGGCGTCGGGTCCGATGCCGATCACACCGTCGGCCTGCAGCGTCGCGATGTCCTCGCTGCTGTAGCCCAGTTCGCGCAGCAGGGCGTGGCTGTGTTCGCCCAGCGACGGCGGGGCGCTGCGCAGCGGCAGCCGCTGGCCAGACAGCGTGATCGGCAGCAAGGGGGTGTGCGTGTCGAGCACACGCCCGGCGCCGCTGGCATCGGCCGGCAATGTCACCGCGGCCAGGCCACCGGTCTGGCGCAGATGCGGGTCGTCGAACAGATCCTGCGGCCGGGTGATGGGCGCATAGGGCAGGCCGTTGGCCTCGAACACGGCGCCGATCTCGGCGGCGGCGCGCGGCGCCAGGTTCTCGCGCAGCAGCGGCAGCAACCAGTCGCGCGCTTGCACGCGCAGGTTGTTGCTGGCCAGGCGTGCATCGCCCTTCAGTTCGCCCAGACCGAAGGCGTCGCAGAACAGCGCCCACTGCGTGTCCGACACCACGGCCAGGAAAATCTGCTCGCCGCCCGACACCGTGAAGACGTCGTACACGCCCCAGGCGGAGATGCGGCTGGGCATCGGTGCAGCGGCCGCGCCGGTGACGGCGAACTGCATCATGTGCTGCGCCACCAGCAGCACGTTGTTCTCGAACAGCGCGCTTTGCACTTCCTGCCCACGCCCGGTCTTGGCGCGCGCAGCCAGTGCGGCCAGTGTGCCGATGGCACCGAACATGCCGCCCATGATGTCGTTGACGCTGCTGCCGGCGCGCAGCGGCCGGCCTTCCGGGCCGGTCATGTAGGCCAGCCCGCCCATCATCTGCACCACCTCGTCCAGCGCGGTGCGGTGTTCATAGGGCCCACTGAGAAAACCCTTGTGCGAGACATAGATCAAGCGCGGGTTCAGCGTCGACAGCGCCTCGTAGCCCAAGCCCAGACGCTGCATCGCGCCGGCCTTGAAGTTCTCGCTGAACACGTCGGCGCCGGCCACCAGCTTGAGCACGATCTCGCGGCCGCGCGCGTCCTGCGTGTTCACGGCCAGGCTCTTCTTGTTGCGGTTGAACATCGCGAAGAAGCCCGCGCCCGAGCCGAGCAGCCGGCGCGTGTTGTCGCCACCCAGCGGCTCGACCTTGATGACCTCTGCGCCGAGGTCGGCGAGGATCATGCCGCAGGTCGGCCCCATCACCATGTGCGTGAACTCGACCACGCGCAGGCCGGCCAGCGGCAGGGCCGCGTCGTCGCTCACGGATGCGTTCCTTCGCCTTGAGCCGGCGGGCTCAGGGCTGGCGCGGCCGCGCGTGGCGTGCGCCCATCGGCATAGGCGAAGCCCTTGCCCAGGCCGGCTTCGGGCGTCATGCCGTAGATCGGCTCGCCGGGCAGCCCGGCCCGCAGCGCGGCGCGCGCCTCGACCAGGCGCTCCAGGTCCACGCCGGTCGACACGCCCATGGACTCGAACATGAACACCAGGTCTTCGGTGACGACGTTGCCCGACGCGCCGGGTGCAAACGGGCAGCCGCCCAGGCCGCCGAGCGAGGCGTCGAAACTGCGCACGCCCACGTCGAAGGCGGCCAGGCAATTGGCCAGGCCCAGTCCGCGCGTGTTGTGCATGTGCGCGGCACCGGCCTGGCTGCCGATGGCCGCGCGCAGGCGCGTGAACAGCCGACGCACCTGCGCCGGGTTGGCCATGCCGGTGGTATCGGACAAGCCACATTCGTCGGCGCCGGCCGAAACAGATTGCTCGGCAAGCCACAGCACATCGTCTTCATCGACGACACCCTGGATGGTGCAGCCGAAGGCGGTGGAGATGCCGACTTCGAGCGCCACCGCCGGAGCGGTCTCGCGGCGCAAGGCGTCGATGGCGCGCAGCGTGTCGATCATCTGCTCGCGCGTCTTGCGCACATTGGCCAGCGAATGCGCGGCGCTGGCCGATACCGGCACGGTGAGCTTGTGCACGCCGGCAGCCAGCGCCGCCTGGGCGCCACGCAGGTTGGGCACCAGCGCCATCACGCAAAGGCCGGGCAGGGTGCGGGCGTGGCGCACCACCTCGGCCGTGTCGGCCATCTGCGGCAACAAATGCGAGGGCACGAAGGAGCCGACCTCGATCTCGCGCAAACCGGCCGCATGCAGCGCGTCGATCCAGGCCAGCTTGTGCGCGGTGGACATGGTGCGCGCCACACTTTGCAGGCCGTCGCGCGGGCCGACCTCGCTGATGAGCACGGACGCGAGCGCAAGGTTCGGCATGGTGTACCCGTCAGCGCTCGGGACGGATCAGCATGCGCATGGCGACGATGGCCATCAACATGAACAGCGCCAGGCTCCAGAACTCGTAGGACATGCCCAGCAGCTTGACGGCTGCATCGGCGCAGTTGGCGCGCGCCTGGAAGATCTCCGGCAACACGGCGTCCAGGCGCAGGCCCGAAATGATGCGATCGGCCAGCGTCTGATTGCACGAGCTCGACGCCGCGGCCACGAAATGCTGCCACAGCGCTGCGGCCACGCCGCACACGCTGAGGGCCACGATCGCCAGCGCGCTCAGCGTTTGCCCCAGCGCGCTGCGCCATGCCAGGCCCAGCAGCGCCGCGATCGCAATGGCAACGAAGATCAGCCGTTGCAGCACGCACCAGGGGCAGGGCTGCATGTCGTAGACGTGCTGTGTGACCAACGCCGCGGCTACCGCCAGCAGGCTGAGAACGACGATGCCGATGAGCAGCACAGGCCGCCGCCGCGAGGCGGCGCCATGGCGCGGTTTCACTTCAACTCGGCAACGAGTTCGATCTCGACGCAGGCGCCCAGCGGGATCTGCGCCACACCGAAGGCGCTGCGCGCGTGCGCGCCGACCGCCGCGCCGAAGACCTGCACGAACAGTTCGCTGCAGCCGTTGGTGACCAGATGCTGCTCGGTGAAGGTGGCGGTGCTGTTCACCAGGCTCATGACCTTGACGATGCGTGCCACGTTGTCCAGATGGCCCGCAGCCGCCTGCAGCGTGCCCAGCAATTCGATGGCGATGCTGCGTGCGGCCACTTTGCCGTCTTCGGTGTTCATCGTCAGGCCGAGTTGGCCGACCCAGGGCTTGCCGTCCTTGCGCGCGATGTGGCCCGAGATGAACACCAGCTTGCCCGTGCGCACGAAGGGCACATAGGCCGCGGACGGCACGGCCAGCGCGGGCAGCGTGATGCCCAGGGCATCGAGTTGGCTTTGGGTGGACATGGTGTTCGTCGCCTGCGGTAGCCGGGGTGGGCGGCATCCTACACTGACGCAGATGCGCGACACCGGTGTACGTATGGCCGCGGCGGCGCTGGCATGGTTGCTCGGTATCGCTTTGCAGATGCAGCAGCCCGCGCTGTGGTCCGCTTCGGGCTATCTGGCGCTGACGCTGGCGGCCGTGACGCTGCTGGTGTCGTGGCGCGTGCTGGTGCAACGCGGGGCCGCGACGGTCTCGCTGCTGTGCCTGCTGCTGGCCCTTGCGCTGCTGGCCTTTGCCAGCACCGGCTGGCGCGCGGGCCTGCGGCTCGCGCAGGCGCTGCCGGCCGAACTGGAAGGCAAGGACCTGCAACTCACCGGCGTCATCGCCGGCATGCCGCAGCTGGGGCCGCAGGGCACACGTTTTGTCTTTCGGGTGGAGCAGGCGTTGCTGGCCGGCCAGCCGGTGCAGGTGCCGTCGCGCATCTCGATGGGTTGGTACCGCGGCTTCGATGGCGACACGCTGATCGCCAGCCCCGAGCAGGAGTTGCGTGCCGGCCAGCGCTGGTTGCTCACGGCGCGGCTGCGCCAGCCGCACGGCACGCTCAACCCGCACGGCTTCGACCTCGAGCTGTGGCTCTTCGAGCAGGGCATCCGCGCCAGCGGCAGCGTGCGCGCGTCGGCAGGAAGCCTGACGCGCAAGCTGGCCGACGACGTCGCCTACCCGATGGAGCGCGCACGCCAGTCGGTGCGCGACGCGATCCTGGTGCGCGTGGCCGACGCGCAGGCGGCGGGTGTGCTGGCGGCGCTGGCGGTGGGTGACCAGGCGGCCATCGACCGCGACGACTGGGAGCTGTTCCGCCACACCGGCGTGGCCCATCTGATGAGCATCAGCGGCCTGCACGTGACGATGTTTGCCTGGCTCGCGGGCGGACTGGTCGGCCTGCTCTGGCGCGGCAGCGCGCGGTTGATGCTGGTGGTGCCGGCGCCGCTGGCGGCGCTGTGGGGCGGCGTGTTCGCGGCCGCGGCGTATGCGCTGCTGGCGGGCTGGGGCGTGCCGGCGCAGCGCACCTTGTGGATGCTGGCCACGCTGGCGTTGTTGCGCAGCGCGGGTGTGCGCTGGCCGCAGCCGCTGGTGTTGATGGCTGCCGTGGTCGTGGTCACGCTGTTCGATCCCTGGGCGGTGATGCAGCCTGGCTTCTGGCTGTCCTTCGTCGCGGTGGCGTCTGTTGATCGCCAGCGAGCCGGTGTCGGGCGGCGCTGTTGCGCCGCCGCGTTGTCGCGCGCGCAGCGCCTGACGGCCACGCTGCGCGCCGGGCTGCGCACGCAGGCGGTGGCGAGCATCGGCCTGGCGCCACTGAGCATGATCTTCTTCCAGCAGGTGTCGCTGGTCGGTTTTGTCGCCAACCTGCTGGCCATTCCGCTGGTCACCCTGGTGATCGTGCCGCTGGCGCTGCTGGGCATCGTGTTCCATCCGCTGTGGGCTGCGGCCAGCGCACTGGTGCAGGCGCTGGTGTGGGTCTTGTCGTGGATGGGTGGCTGGCCCTTCGGCCTGTGGACTGCCGCCGCAGCCAGCGCATGGGGAATGGCCAGTGGGCTGCTCGGCGGCGCGTTGTTGATCCTGCCGCTGCCCTGGCGCTTGCGGCTTCTGGGCCTGCCACTGCTGCTGCCCTTGCTGGCGCCCGTGGTCGAGCGGCCGGCGCAGGGCGATTTCGAGCTGCTCGCCGCCGACATCGGCCAGGGCACGGCGCTGCTGGTGCGCACGCGTGGGCATCTTCTGGTCTATGACGCGGGCCCGAAATACTCGCCGCAGGCCGATGCCGCGCAGCGCGTGTTGCTGCCACTGCTGCGCGCGCGGGGCGAGCAGCACGTGGACCTGCTGATGCTGAGCCACAGCGACATCGACCACGTGGGCGGTGCGGCCACGCTGCTGGCGCACACCGAGGTGCGTGCACTGGCCAGCTCGCTGCCGCATGCGCATGCGCTGCTGGCCGGCGGGCCGCCGCACCGGCGCTGCATGGCCGGGCAGGCCTGGGATTGGGACGGCGTGCGCTTCGAGGTTCTGCACCCGCGCCCGCCGACTATGCGCTGGCCTTGAAGCCCAACGCGCTGAGCTGCGTCGTGCGCGTGCAAGGGCGGGGGGGCCGCAGCCTGCTGCTGACGGGCGACATCGAGGCCGCACAGGAAGCCGCCCTGGTGGCGCGTCTGGGCCGCGGCCTGCGCAGCCAGGTGCTGCTGGTGCCGCACCATGGCAGCAAGACCTCGTCCACACAAGCCTTCATCGAGGCCGTGGCGCCGGGCACGGCACTGGTGCAGGCGGGCTACCGCAGCCGCTTCGGGCATCCTGCGCCCGAGGTCGTGGCGCGCTTTCGTGCGCTCGGCGTCGAGCTTCAGCGCAGCGACGAATGTGGCGCCTGGCACTGGGACGTGCAGGGCGCCGGACGCTGCGAGCGCGAGCGGGCACGGCGATACTGGCATCATCGCGCGAACGCCGAGCCGGGCGCGGGGCGCTGAGATTGGGCCGAGACAGCCGTTGCGGGATGGGCCGCGCGGATCGAGGCTGCGGCCTGTGTAGGGCCAGGCGGTGGTCGACGGGTGGCCCGCGCCTTGCATTCAGTCGGCGAAACGCTCATTCCAGGAGCTTGCACGTGTCGATCCATGTCGCGCTGAACCATGTCACACATTACCGCTACGACCGTCGCGTGCAGTTGGGGCCGCAAGTGGTGCGGCTGCGCCCGGCGCCGCACTGCCGCACGCCGATCCTGAGTTATTCGCTCAAGGTCGAGCCGGCGGAGCACTTCGTCAACTGGCAGCAGGACCCCTTTGCCAACCACCTGGCGCGGCTGGTGTTTCCCAACGAGACCACCGAATTCAAGGTCACGGTGGACCTGGTGGCCGAGATGGCGGTCTACAACCCCTTCGACTTCTTCCTCGAGCCCGAGGCCGAGAACTTACCCCTTCGACTACGCGCCGGAGCTGAAACACGACCTGGCGCCGTACCTGGCGAAAGGGGTGCTGACGCCGCGCTTCAAGGCCTTCGTCGACAGCATCTCGCGCAAGGAGGTGCGCACCATCGACTTCCTGGTCGGCCTGAACCAGCGTCTGCAGCACGACATCGGCTACCTGATCCGCATGGAGCCGGGCGTGCAGACGCCCGAGCTCACGCTGACCAACCTGTCGGGCTCGTGCCGCGACACCGGCTGGCTGCTGGTGGAAACGCTGCGCCACATGGGGCTGGCGGCGCGCTTCGTCTCCGGCTACCTGATCCAGCTCAAGCCCGACGTGAAATCGCTGGACGGGCCGAGTGGCACCGAAGTGGATTTCACCGACCTGCACGCCTGGTGCGAGGTCTTCCTGCCCGGCGCCGGCTGGGTCGGCCTGGACCCGACTTCCGGGCTGATGGCCGGCGAAGGCCACATTCCGGTGGCCTGCACGCCCGAGCCGTCCACGGCCGCGCCGATCAGTGGCGCGGTGGACGAGTCCGAGGTGCAGTTCGAGCACCACATGGGCATCACGCGCATCTACGAATCGCCGCGCGTCACCAAGCCCTACACCGACGCGCAGTGGCAGGACATCGTGCAGCTGGGCCACCAGGTGGACGGCGAACTGCAGAAGCAGGACGTGCGCCTGACGATGGGCGGCGAGCCGACCTTCGTGTCGGTGGACGACCGCGACGGTGCCGAATGGAACACCGACGCGCTGGGCCCCACCAAGCGTGGCATCGCCACCGAACTGGTGCACCGCCTGATGGCCAAGTACGGGCAGGGCGGTTTCCTGCACTTCGGCCAGGGCAAGTGGTACCCGGGCGAACAGTTGCCGCGCTGGGCGCTGTCGATCTGCTGGCGCGCCGACGGCCAGCCCTGCTGGCAGGACCCGACGCTGTTTGCCGACGAGCGTGATCAGCTCAACTACACCAGCGACGATGCCAAGGCCTTCATCGAGCGGCCTGACCAGGCGCCTCGGCCTGGACGACAAGTACGTGCAGCCGGGTTACGAAGACACCTGGTACTACCTGTGGCGCGAGCGCCGCCTGCCGGTGAACGTGGATCCCTTCGAATCCAAGCTCGACGACGCGATGGAGCGCGCGCGTCTGCGCCGCCTGTTCACCCAGGGCCTGGACAAGGCGGTCGGCTACCTGCTGCCGCTGAAGCGCGAGTTTCACACCGGCACGGCCGGGCCGCAGTGGATCACCGGCGCGTGGTTCCTGCGCGACGAGCGGCTGTACCTGATGCCCGGCGATTCGCCGATGGGCTACCGGCTGCCGCTGGACTCGCTGCCCTGGGCCAAGGCGGCTGAGGTGCAGCAGGTCATCGCGCAGGACCCTTATGTGTCCAGCGGCGCGCTGCCCAGTGCGGTCGCGTTGCGCGCGCGCTTCAGTGCGCGGCCGGGTTATGACGCGCCGAGTGCGGGGGCCGGCGCGGCGCTGGGCACCACCGCCGTGGCACAGCGACGCCATCGACTTTGCCGACAACGATGCCGCGCTGCGCGCCGCGCCCGGTTATGGGCCGGCCGGCAAGACCTACGTCGGGCCGCACCTGCCCGAAGTGCCGCCGGCGCGCGCGGCCGACCTGCCGCCCGGCGCCAATGAATCCGCCGGCTGGCTGACGCGCACGGCGCTGTGCGTGGAGGTGCGCGACCCGCAGCGCGCCAACGGCCCCAAGGCCGAGAAGGAGCATGGCGGCAAGAGCAGCCTGCTGTATGTGTTCCTGCCGCCGCTGAAGCACCTGGAGGATTACCTCGAACTGCTGGCCGCGGTCGAGGCCACGGCCGTCGATCTGCAGATGAAGGTCGTGCTCGAAGGCTACCCGCCGCCGCGCGACCCGCGCCTGAAGCAGCTGGCGGTGACGCCCGATCCGGGCGTGATCGAAGTCAACATCCACCCGGCGTCGAGCTGGGAGCAACTGGTCGACCACACCGAGTTCCTCTACGACGCGGCGCACCGCACGCGCCTGTCGACCGAGAAGTTCATGCTCGACGGCCGCCACACCGGCACCGGCGGCGGCAACCACTTCGTGCTGGGTGGCGCGACGCCGGCCGACAGCCCCTTCCTGCGCCGCCCCGACGTGCTGGCCAGCCTGCTGACCTATTGGCACAACCACCCGAGCCTGAGCTACCTGTTCTCGCGGCATGTTCATCGGCCCGACCAGCCAGGCGCCGCGTTTCGACGAGGCGCGCAACGACCAGGTCTATGAGATCGAGGTCGCGCTGGCCGAGCTCGACCGGCAGATGGATCTGGGCCACGAGGTGCCGCCGTGGCTCATCGACCGCTCCTTGCGCAACCTGCTCATCGACGTCACCGGCAATACCCATCGCAGCGAGTTCTGCATCGACAAGATGTACTCGCCCGATGGCCCGACCGGCCGCCTGGGCCTGCTGGAACTGCGCGCCTTCGAGATGCCGCCGCATGCGCAGATGAGCCTGGCGCAGCAACTGCTGCTGCGCGCGCTGCTGTCGTGGTTCTGGCGCGAGCCTTATCGCGGCCGCGGCAGCACGCGCCTGACGCGCTGGGGCACGGGGCTGCACGACCGCTTCATGCTGCCCACCTTCGTGCAGATGGATTTCAACGACGTGATGAGCGAGTTGCGCGGCGCGGGTTATGCCTTCCACGACCAGTGGTTCGAGCCGCACCTGGAGTTCCGTTTCCCGCTGATCGGCGAGATCGCGTCGATGGGCGTCAACTTGAGCCTGCGCACCGCGCTCGAACCCTGGCACGTGCTGGGCGAGGAAAGCTCGTCGGCCGGCACCGCGCGTTATGTCGATTCGTCGCTGGAGCGGCTGGAAGTCAAGGTCACCGGCCTGAACGACAACCGCCATGTGGTCACCGTCAACGGCATGGCGCTGCCGCTGCAGCCCACCGGCCGGGTGGGTGAATATGTCTGCGGCGTGCGCTACCGCGCCTGGCAACCGTATTCGGCACTGCACCCGACCATCGGCGTGCATGCGCCGCTGACCTTCGACCTGGTGGACCGGTGGCTGCAGCGCTCGATGGGCGGCTGCCAGTACCACGTGGCGCACCCGGGCGGCTTGAGCCACGAGGACTTTCCGGTGAATGCCTACACGGCGGAAAGCCGGCGGCTGGCGCGCTTCGTGCGCTTCGGCCACACGCCAGGCAGGATGTCGGTGACGCCAGCCACACCGAGCCTGGAGTTCCCGTTCACGCTCGACATGCGCGTGCGCTGATCCACGGCAGTCCGCCTTCGCGACCGTGCCGCAGTCCCAGTCCCAGTCGTCGTTGCCGTTCTTCGCTGACGACCCGTCTGCGGCGGGGCGCGCGGCGCAGGCCGAACTGCTGCGCCGCAGCCCCTACCCGGACGCGCAGGCGTGGGACGAGTTGCGCCACGACGACGGCCGGCTGCGCGAGCGCTGGGCGCGATTTTCTGGACTGCTTGCCTGCGCCGCCGCCGGGCAGCAGCCTGGCCGACGACCTGGACCGCCGCGTCACGCAGGTGGCGCGGCAGATCCGCCACGACGGCATCACCCACAACGTGTTCAGCGCCGAGGGCACGGCGCAGCGGCCCTGGCCGCTGGAGCTGCTGCCGCTGATCATCGAACCGGACGATTGGGCGCTGATCGAGCAGGGCGTGGTGCAGCGCGCGACCATGCTCGAAGCCATGCTGGCCGATGTCTACGGGCCGCAGCAACTGTTGCACGAAGGCCTGTTCCCGCCGGCGCTGCTGCTGCGCCACCCAGGCTACCTGCGCTCGATGCGCGGCATCGCGCCGGCCAGCGGCCAACGGCTGCACATCGTCGCCTTCGACCTGGTGCGCACGCCCGCAGGCGCCTGGCAGGTGGTGGCGCGGCGCAGCCAGGGCCCTTCGGGGCTGGGTTATGTGCTGCACAACCGGCTCGTCATCTCGCGCCAGTTTCCCGATGCCTTCCGCGAGCTGCGCGTGCAGCACATCGCCTCCAGCTACCGCCGGCTGCTGGATTCGATCGAGACGCCGGCACGCGCGGTCGCCGGGGGCGGCACGCCGCGGGTGGTGCTGCTCACGCCCGGGCCCTACAGCGAGACCTACTTCGAACATGCCTATCTGGCGCGCTACCTGGGCCTGCCGCTGGTCGAGGGCGGCGACCTGGTGGTGCGCGACCAGCGCCTGCATCTGAAGACGGTGGACGGCCTGGAGCCGGTGCACGGCATGCTGCGCCGTCTGGACGACGACTGGTGCGATCCGCTCGAACTGCGCATCGATTCGACCTTGGGCGTGCCGGGCCTGCTGCAGGTGGTGCGCGCCGGCAACCTGGTGATGGCCAATGCCCTGGGCAGCGGTTTCCTCGAAACCCCGGCCTTGCTCGGCTTCCTGCCCGGCATCGCGCGGCGTCTGCTGGGGCAGGAGCTGCTGCTGTCCTCGCTGCCCACCTGGTGGTGTGGCGAAGAAGCGGCCTGGCACGACGTCAAGCGCCAGTTGCACGACAAGGTGGTGCGCAGCACCTACCCGCGCGACGGCCGCGTCTCGGCCGTGCGCCACCCCGATGTGGCGCAGATCGAGGACGACCCCGACGGCTGGACGCTGACCGAGCGTGTGCGCTACTCGCGTGCACCGGTATGGAATGCCGGCACCGCTCTGGCGCGCCCCGCGATGGTGCGGGTTTTTGTCATCTCCGAGGGCAATGGCGGCTGGTTCGTGCTGCCCGGCGGCATGACGCGCGTCGCCCGGCTCGACGAAGGCAGCGTGTCGATGCAGCACGGCGGCTCCAGCCTGGACACCTGGGTGCTGACCGAAGGCCCGGTGGACAGCTTCTCCATGCTGCCCAGCCGCCTGGGCGTGGACGACATCGCCGCGCGCCGCCCGCCGGTGTCCAGCCGCACGGCCGAGAACCTGTTCTGGCTGGGCCGCTACACCGAACGCACCGAACAGCTGGTGCGCCTGGCGCGTGTGCTGCTGATGCTCATCGACACCGACGACGACGCACCCGAGCATCTGCGCGAGGCGCTGTCCGATCTGGCGGTGAGCAACGGTCTGGCACCGGCCGGTGTGCCCACGCTGAACCAGTCGCCGCACCTGTTCGAGCGTGCCTTGCTGGCCGCATTGGCCGACCCCGCGGCCAGCAGCATCGCCTTCAACCTGGGTGCGCTGGAACGCGCCGCGATGGCATTGCGCGAACGCCTGGCCACCGAGCAGTGGGCGGTGGTGCGCGCCATGGTCGACAGCATCCACCAGCTCAAGCCGCCGCACAGCGAGCAGTTGCCCACGCTGTCGCAGGTGCTGCCGGCGCTGGACCGGCTGGGCCTGCAGCTGGCGGCCGTCACTGGCGCGCAGACCGACCGCATGACACGCGACCACTGGCTGGCGCTTCCTGGCGGTGGGCCGCCTGCTGGAGCGGCTGATCGGCATGAGCTCGCAGCTGCTCGGCTTCGTCGACACCGATGCGCTGCGCCATGCCGCCGGCATGCAGATGATGCTGGAGCTGTTCGACAGCGCCATCACCTTCCGCGCCCGCTACCAGCGCCACGAGGACCTGCTGGCGCGTGGCCGACCTGCTGGTGCTGGACAGCACCAACCCGCGTTCGCTGGCCGGCGTGCTGCGGCGCTTGCGCACCGAGCTGGGCAAGCTGCCTGGCGACGAGGACTTCATCGCCACGCTGCTGGCGCGGCTGCCGGCCGAAGGCGCCGGCCTGACGCTCGACGATCTGCGCGGCGCCGACGAGACGCAGATCCTGCGTGCGGTGGGCGAGGTGTCGCAGCGGCTTGCTGCACGCAGCGGCAAGGGCCTGGCCGACATGGTGAGCCACCGCTTCTTCGCCCATGCCTCCAGCGGCGATGAACTGCAGCATGTCTGAGGCCGTGGTCATGAGCCTGCCCGGCCGCGAATGGACCGTGAACGCGCCGCATGGAGCTTGCCTGATGACCACGCTCGAGGTCGTGCACGAGACACGCTTCCGCTATGCCGCGCCAGTGACGCAGGCCCAGCACCTGGCCCACATGCAGCCGCTGCAGGACGCGCGCCAGCAGTTGCTGGAACACACGCTGGTCATCGAGCCGGCGGTGGCACAACGCCGCCACGACCTCGACGCCTATGGCAATCAGCGTGTCTTCTTCAGCCTGACGCAGCCGCACCGCGAGTTGCGCGTGCGCGCGCGCAGCCTCGTCACGCTGCAGCCGCGCGCGCAGCCCTTGCTGGCCGATCGCTCGCCCGCATGGGAACTCGTGCGCCAGCGCCTGCGCTACGAATCGGGCGGCCTCTACGACCCGGCGGTGGAGTTTGCGCAGCCTTCGCCCTATGTGCCGCGGCTGGCGGCGCTGCGCGACTATGGCGCGAGCCTCGTTCGCGCCCGGTACGCCGGTGGCCGTGGGTGCCATCGACCTGATGCGGCGCATCCACGCCGATTTCGAGTTCAGCAGCGACAGCACCGAGATCGACACGCCCTTGATCGAGGTCTTCCAGCAGCGCAGCGGCGTGTGCCAGGACTTTGCGCATCTGATGATCGGCGCGTTGCGCATGCTCGGCCTGGCGGCGCGCTACGTCAGCGGCTACCTGCTGACGCTGCCGCCGCCGGGACAGGAGGCGCTGCTTGGCGCCGACGCCTCCCACGCCTGGGTGCAGGTGTACTGCCCGGCCACGCCGGGTGCGGCCAGTGGCTGGTTCGAACTGGACCCGACCAACGATCTGATTCCCGACACCGACCACGTGCGCCTGGCGCTGGGCCGCGACTATGCCGACGTGACACCGCTGCGCGGCGTGATCCGCGGCGGTGGCCGGCACACGCTGAGCGTGCGCGTGAACACGCGTCGCATGGAGCCGGCGCTGGGCTAAGCTAGGAGCCGGTCGCAGGCCCGAATGTTGCTAAAGTGAAGGTCATCCGAGGAGCCCATTGCATGCAGTCCAGCTTCGATGAAATGCACGGCGTCGACAGCCAGGTTCGGCAGCACTACCGAAGCTACGAAGGCTGGCTGAAGGCGCAGGCGCAGGAACTCATGCGCGACCGCCGCGACGAGGCGGAGATGATCTTCCGCCGCGTCGGCATCACCTTTGCGGTGTACGGCGCGAAGGACGAGGACGGCTCCGGCACCGAACGCCTGATTCCCTTCGACCTGATTCCGCGTGTCATCCCCAGCCACGAGTGGGAGGAGATGGAAAAGGGCTTGCGCCAACGCGTCACCGCGCTGAACCGCTTCATCCACGACGTCTATCACGACCAGGAGATCCTGCGCGCCGGCATCGTGCCCGCCGAACAGGTGCTGAACAACGCGCAGTACCGCAGCGAGATGCGCGGTGTGAACGTGGCTGGCGGGGTGTACTCGCACATCTCCGGCGTGGACATCGTGCGCGCCGGCAATGCCGATGGCAGTGGCAGCTACTACGTGCTCGAGGACAACCTGCGCGTGCCCAGCGGCGTGAGCTACATGCTCGAAGACCGCAAGATGATGATGCGGCTCTTTCCCGAGCTGTTCAGCCAGCATCGCGTCGCGCCCGTGGCGCACTACCCCGACCTGTTGCTGGAAACTTTGCGCGCGGTGGCGCCGGCCGGCGTGAACGAACCCACGGTGGTGGTGTTGACGCCGGGCATGTACAACAGCGCCTACTTCGAACACGCCTTCCTGGCCCAGCAGATGGGCGTGGAGTTGGTCGAGGGCCAGGACCTGTTCGTGCGCGATGGTCACGTCTACATGCGCACCACGCAAGGCCCGAAGCGCGTCGACGTGATCTACCGCCGCGTGGACGACGACTTCCTCGACCCCGATGCCTTCCGCAAGGACAGCACGCTGGGTTGCGCCGGGCTGCTGGGTGTGTACCGCGCCGGCAACATCACGCTGTGCAATGCCATCGGCACCGGAGTGGCGGACGACAAGTCGATCTATCCCTACGTGCCGAAGATGATCGAGTTCTATCTCGGTGAGAAGCCGATCCTGAACAACGTGCCGACCTACCTGTGCCGCGACGCGGATGACCTGAGCTACGTGCTCGCGCACCTGCATGAACTGGTGGTGAAGGAGGTGCATGGCGCCGGCGGCTACGGCATGCTCGTCGGCCCGGCGGCCAGCAAGGCCGAGATCGAGGAGTTCCGCGCGCAGTTGCTCGGCAACCCGAGCAACTACATCGCGCAGCCGACGCTGAGCCTGTCCACCTGCCCGACCTTTGTCGAGGCCGGCATCGCGCCGCGCCACATCGACCTGCGCCCGTTCGTGCTGTCGGGCACCGAGGTGCAGATGGTGCCGGGCGGGCTGACGCGCGTGGCCTTGAAGGAGGGCTCGCTGGTCGTGAATTCGTCGCAGGGCGGCGGCACCAAGGACACCTGGGTTCTGGAGGATTGAGCATGCTTTCTAGAACCGCCGATCACCTGTTCTGGATGTCACGCTATATGGAGCGCGCCGAGAACACAGCCCGCATGCTCAACGTCAACTACGAGACCTCGCTGCTGCCGCAATCGGCCGATGCCACCGAGCAGGGCTGGCGCGGGCTGCTCAGCATTTCCGAGCTGACGCCCGCCTACCAGCAGCGCTACGACGAGGTGAATGGACGCGACGTCATGGACTTCATGGTGCGCGACGAGAAGAACCCGTCGAGCATCCTGGCCTGCCTGCGCGCGGCGCGCGAAAACGCACGCGCGGTGCGCGGCACGCTGACCACCGAGGTCTGGGAAACGCAGAACCAGACCTGGCTGGAATTCAACCGCCTGCTGCGCGAAGGCGAGTTCATGCGCGACCCCGGCAACTTCTTCGAATGGGTCAAGTTCCGCTCGCACCTGTCGCGCGGCGTGACGGTGGGCACGATGCTGCAGGACGACTCGCTGCATTTCCTGCGCATCGGCACCTTCCTGGAACGCGGCGACAACACTGCACGGCTGCTCGACGTGAAGTTCCATGCGCTGGCCGGTGAATACTTCGGTACCGGCAACGGCAACGCAAAGGAAAGCCAGGAGGTGGATTTCTATCACTGGAGCGCGATCCTGCGCTCCGTCTCCGGCTTCGAGATCTATCGCAAGGTGTACCGCAACGTCATCCGCCCGGAACTGGTGGCCGAGCTTCTGATTCTGCGGCCGGACATGCCGCGTTCATTGGCGGCATGTGTCAACGAACTGCTGGCCAACCTGAAACTGGTGTCCAACCAGCACAGCGGCGAAACCCTGCGTCGCGCCGGCCGCTTGCAGGCCGACCTGGAGTACGGCCGCATCGACGAGATCCTGGCCACCGGTCTGCATGCCTACCTGACCCATTTCCTGGCGCGCGTGGGCGATCTGGGCGGCGGCATCAGCCGCGACTTCCTGGTACCCGAGGCAGCGTGAGAACACAGATGCGTGCCTACGCACGCATTTGCGCTGCACGCCGCGCGGCGCGGCGATGACGGCAGAGTTCCGGTACCCGCACCGACAGCAAACGAGGGCGCCGTAGCGCGACCGGGTCGACATGCGGCGCGGAGCCCGGTGCGGGCTGAGAGTATTACGTCGTCACAACGCCGGCGCGAGGCCGAGTTCTTGCCGCCAATCCTGCAGCGGACGCTCCCAGCCCAGCTCCCACTTCTGCGCCAGCAGGTTGGCCGATTTCCAGCCGATGTCCAGGCCTTCGCGAAAGCGGTGCAGTGCCTTGCCGTAGACCTCGGGGTCGGCCATCGTGTGCAGCAGCACGGCGCTGACGTACAGCAGGCTCACCGGATGGTGGATCTGCGCCAGGTAGACGGCCGACACGCCCACCTCGCCCGGCAGGTCCGTGCCGAAGCCGGTCACCGTGTGGTGGATGTCGTGGGTCATCGTGCGGCGCCGCGTCAGGTACCGCGCGCTGCGGGCCAGTTCGTCCTCGCCTGCATCGACCGATGCCGATTCGGCGTTCTTCCGGATCACCTCCGGGTCCAGTCCATCGGCCAGCATGCGTTCGGCATGCGTGCGGCCGAGCGAGCCCTGCGGCATGCGGCTCAGTTGCACCAGGGTGTAGGGCGCGGGTTCGAAGTGTTCTTCCACCAACTGCCGGATCCCGGGCACCGACAGCATGGTCTGCTCGAAGGAAATCATGGCCGGGCTGTCTTCCAGGCCCTTGTGGAGGCTGTAGAACGCGCGGATCTGCGTCGGATCGTTGACCAGGGTGACAAAACCCTCCAGGCCCGTCAACGCGCGCTCGCGCAGTTCATCGGTTTGCATGGCTTGTTCTCCAGGGCGAGGAACAACGAAATCAAGGCGCACACGATCCGCAGCAGTCTACCCAAGCCGCTGTCGAATCGCACCACGCAGGGCCCGAAGCGCGGCGACATGCGCGCGATACCGGCGTCTCCACCCGGCGCGCGCAAGAAAGGCCCTGTCGGGTCAGCCCGCCCGATTCGCCGAGATGGGCACGGCCAATGGGTGACGACTTCTCAGCCAGCCGAAGATGAGCACGCCCACCAGCAGCGCCATGGCCGCGGCCGACAGCGAAAGTGCAAATCCCCGGCCCGGGTTGGCGCTGCGTTGCAGCAGCAGCGCCACCAGCGGCGGCCCGGCAATCTGGCCCAGGCCGTAGGCCGCGGTGAGCACGCCGATGTAGGCCGAGGTGTTGTGCGGCCGCAGGCGGCGCGCTTCCTGCATCGCAAACAGCGTGATGGCGGTGAAGGGCAGCCCCAGCAACAGGCTGCCGATCGCAAAGCCGAACAGGCTGGGCAGCCACACGCTCATCGCCACGCCCAGCGCCTGCATCGCATAACCTGCCATCAGCAGGCGCCGCCGGTCCCAGTGCATCGGCAGGCGCAGGGTCAGCAGCGCACCCAGCGCGACGCCCAGGCCGAACAGGGGCCAGAACAGATCGAGCCAGACCGAGCCGGGCAACGCCTGCCGCGCGATCACCGGCAGGAACGTGGCGGTGACGATGTAGCCGAAGCCGGCCAGGCCATAGGCCAGCGCAAACAGCACGAGCACGCTGCGCGGCTCGGCATGACGCGCCATGTGCGTCGGCGCCGCGCTCGCGATCGTGCCACGCAGGTGCGGCCAGGCCAGCGCACTGAGGCCGGCGGCCAGCACGCCGAAGGCCAGCCAGCCGACCGCTGCGCTCCAGCCGGCGGCCACCATGGCGGTGGCGGCCAGGCCGCTGACCGTGATCCCCAAACCCGGCCCCACGAATATCAATCCCGCCAGCGCCGGCGAACCCAGCGCCGTCAGCCTTGCCAGGCACCAGCCGGAGCCGTAGACGAAGACCAGCGCACTGGCCATGCCGGCCAGCAGGCGCCACAGCGGCCAGGCCATCGGCCAGGCGGTGGCCATGCCGAGCGTGAGCAGCACGGTCGCCACCAGTCCCCAGCGCACGGCCACGGTGTGTGCCAGCGGCGCGGTGAGCCGCCAGCGCGCCCAGAGCCAGGGCTGCAGTGCACAGGCCATCGCGCCGAGCCAGTAGCCCAGGTAGTTGGCGGTTGCCAGCCAGCTCGCCGTCGGCAGGTCGACCGTGCCGTCGTGCAGCATCATGGGCAGCAACGGCGTGAACGCGAAGCGGCCGATCCCCATGGCCACGGCCAGCGACAGCAGGCCTGCAAAAGCAATCGCGAGAGGCCTGTTGGCTGGAGCTGACGTCATTGAGCAGTGTGTCGGGGCGGGCTTCGACGACGATCCTACAAGCTCGGCGCCGCCACCGGCGCACGCGCGGCAGCGCGGCCGCGAGCGCACGCTGCGCTTCTTCCGCTGCGCCGGGGTGGACGGCAGAATGCGCGGCATGACTCCCAGGAGCCCCCCATGAAGATCCGTCACATCACCAGCGGCCTGCAGTTCCCCGAAGGCCCGATCGCCATGCAGGACGGCTCGGTGCTGTTGGTGGAGATTGCGCGCGGCACGCTCAGCCGCGTCACGCCGGATGGCCGCATCCACGTCGTCGCGCATCTCGGCGGCGGCCCCAACGGCGCGGCCATCGGGCCGGACGGCGCGGTGTACGTCTGCAACAACGGTGGCTTCGCATACACCACCGAGGTCGATGGCTGCTTCCGGCCCATCAGCCAGGCTCACGACTATTCGGGTGGACGCATCGAGCGCGTCAACCTGGCCACCGGCAAGTTCGAGCGGCTGTTCGACACGGTCGATGGCACGGGCTTGCGCGGGCCGAACGACATCGTCTTCGACGCCCATGGTGGCTTCTACTTCACCGACCTGGGCAAGACGCGCGCGCACGAGATGGACCATGGCGGCGTGTTCTACGCGCCCGCCGAGGGGGGCACGCCGCGCACCATCGTGCGCCCGGCACTCACGCCCAACGGCGTGGCGCTGTCGCCGGACGGCCGCACGCTGTACTACGCCGAGACGGCCGGCGCGCGGCTGTGGGCCTTCGACATCACGGCACCGGGGCAGGTGCGCAAGCACCCCTGGCCTTCGCCGCACGGCGGGCGCATGCTGGTGGCCTCGCCGGGCGGCCATTTCCAGCGCTTCGACTCGATGGACGTCGATGTCCACGGCAACCTCTACGTGGCCACGCTGATGCACGGCGGCATCACCGTCGTCTCGCCCGACGGGCGCAAGGTCCACCACCAGCCCTTGCCCGACCGCTTCGTCACCAACCTGTGTTTTGGCGGGCACGACATGCGCACCCTGTACGTCACGCTGTCCGGCAGCGGCCAGTTGATCGCCATCGACGATTGGCCGGTGCCGGGCCTGAAGCTGAAACACAACGCCTGAGCAGACGGGTGGCTGACATCACGCCGCAGCCAACTGCTGCTGCGCCTGGAAATGCGTCAGGAACACGCGACCGCGCAAGTGCTTCAGCAGTTCGGTGCCGGTCAAGCGGTCCATCACCGGCCCCTTCACCTCGCTGAGGTGAAACACGATGCCGGCATCGCGAAGCCGGGCGTCGATGGCCTCCAGGCTTTCCAGCGCGCTGGCGTCGATGTCGTTGATGGCCGAGCACTGCAGGACCACATGTTGCAGTTGCGGCCGCCTTGCCACCTCTTCGTTGATGCGGTCCTCGAGCGCGCGGGCGTTCGCAAAGTACAGACTCTCGTCGACGCGCAGGCTGAGCAGGCGCGGACTCACGCTCACGGCGTGGCGGCGCACGTTGCGGAAGTGCTGCGTGCCCGGTACGAGCCCGACCTCGGCAATGTGAGGGCGGCTGGTCCGGTACAGGAACAGCCCCAGCGACAGCAGCACGCCGGCGATCAGCCCGGTCTCGACGCCGACCGCGAGCGTGAACAGCACGGTCGCCAGAACGGCTGCGAAGTCCGCCTTGGAATAGGCCCAGGTACGCTTGAAGATGCCCAGGTCCACCAGCGAGAGCACGGCCACGATGATGGTGGCCGCCAGCGTGGCCTGCGGCACGAAGTACAAGGCGGGGGTCAGCCACAGCGCGGCCATCAGGATGCCGATGGCGGTGAACACGCCTGCGGCCGGGGTCTGTGCGCCCGCATCGAAGTTCACCACCGAGCGTGCAAAACCCCCCGTCACCGGGAAGCCGCCGCTGAAGGCGGCACCCAGGTTGCTCGCGCCCAGTGCCACGAGTTCGCGGTCCGGATCGATGCGTTGGCGCCGCTTGGCCGCCAGTGTCTGGCCGACGGACACGGACTCGACAAAACCCACCACGCTGATCAGCAGCGCCGGCACGGCCAGCTCTTTCCACAGCGACAGATCCCATGACGGCAGCGTGAAGGGCGGCAGGCCCTGCGGCACCGTGCCGACGATCTTCAGGCCCTGCGCCTGCAGCTGGAACTGCCAGGTGATCCACGCCGTCAGGGCGATGCCCACCACAGGCCCGGCCTTGGCGATCACGTCGGCCAGCCTGGGGCCCAGGCCCAGCCGCAGCAGCAGCGGCTTCAGGCTGCGCCGCGTCCAGAACAGGAAACCGATGGTGGCCAGGCCGAGGGCGGCCGTGACGAGATGGATCCTGCTGCCTTGCTGCAGCAGGCCAAAGACCAGGTCGACAAAGCTGTGGCCTTCCACCGCGACGCCCAGGATCACCTTCAACTGGCCCGCGGTGATGAGCAGCGCCGAGGCCGTGATGAAGCCCGAGATCACCGGATGGCTCAGGAAGCTGGCCAGGAAGCCCAGGCGCAGCAGCCCCATCGCCAGCAGCATGGCGCCCGAGAGGAAGGCCAGCGTGATCGCCACCGCCCAATAGCCCGGCGTGCCCGCCACGGCATGCTCGCCGATGGCAGTGGCCGTCATCAGCGAGACCACCGCCACCGGGCCGACCGCCAGCGCGCGGCTCGTGCCGAAGATGGCATACAACAGCAAGGGCGCGATGCTGGCGTACAGCCCGACCTCGGCGGGCAGCCCCGCGAGCGATGCATAGGCCAGGCTCTGCGGGATGAGCATGATCGTGACGATCAGCGCCGCGACCAGATCGCCGACGAGGGTGCCGCGGTCGTAGCGTCGCCCCCAGTCCAGGATGGGCAGTACAGCGGCCAACGAGGTTGGGGATGCGCTCATCGTCTGTCACTGGCGCGCGTGGCCCCGAAGAACGCAGCGACTGCCCAACGTTTCAGGCGGCCGCCAATGCGCGACGGGACATGCGGTCGGTGACTTCGAAGATTCCCATGCCGACCAGCATCGCCACGACGAACAGCAGGGCCTTGGCTTCGCCTGCCGCCATGGTCACGATGGCGGGCCCGGGGCAGAAGCCCGCCAGTCCCCAGCCGGCACCGAAGAGCAACGAGCCGATCACCAGCCGCTTGTCGACGTCGCTGGAGGTTGGCAGGTGCAGCGCACCACCGAAGAGGTTGCGGGTGCGCTTGCGGGCCGTCGCGAAGGCGAAGATGCCGACGGCGATGGCACCGCCCATCACCAGGGCGAGGGATGGGTCCCAGGCTCCGGCCAGGTCGAGAAAGCCGATCACCTTGCCCGGATCGGTCATGCCGGAGATCAGCAGGCCCCAGCCGAAGAGCAGGCCGACGAAGAATTCGCTCGCGCGAAGTGCAGTGGTGCGGGTCATGGCAGTTCCTGTGGTTGAGTTCAGAGCAGGTGGCGGATGACGAAGACGATGGCGAAGCCGGCGGCCATGAAGGTCGCGGTGGCCACCAGCGAGCGCGGCGACAGGCGCGAGATGCCGCACACGCCATGGCCGCTGGTGCAGCCGGAGCCCAGCCGCGTGCCGTAGCCCACCAGCAGACCGGCGATGACGATGGCCGCGTAGCCGGCATCGATGCGCGGCGCGCTGATGAAGCCGGCGGGCGCGAGCAGCAGCAGCGTGGCCGGTGCCGCCAGCATGCCCAGCAGGAAGGCGATGCGCCAGCCGGCATCGCCGCGTTTGGGCGACAGCAGCCCGCCGAGGATGCCGCTGATGCCCAGGATGCGGCCATTGACCAGGATGAACAGGGCGGAGGCGATGCCCAGCAGGACACCGCCTGCCAGCGACATCCAGGGTGTGAAGTGGGTCCAGTCGATGTTCATGGTCGATTCCTCGTGGCTTGAGTTGCGTTCACTGTGTGGGGCTGCAGTCGTCGCTGCAGAACTGTTCGTAGAGGGTCTTGATCACGGCCATCGCCTGGGGGCTGCTCAGCATGTAGTAGATGTTCTTGCCGTCGCGGCGCGTGCTGACCAGTTGCTGTTCGCGCAGCACCGTGAGCTGCTGCGACAGCGTGGGCTGCACGATGCCCAACAAGGCTTCGAGCTCGCCGACACGCTTCTCCCCTTCGGAGAGCTGGCACAGGATCATCAGGCGGTCCGGATTGGCCAGCACCTTCATCAGGCTGCAGGCGTTGGTGGCCGCGGCGCGCATCTCGCTCAACTCGATCGTGGCTGTGTTCATGGACTCCTGGTCTCCTTGGTCGCTGAATTCAGTTCGACGATCAATATTCTATTGACAAACAAACTATCAGTCAATAGACTATCGTCACAGAAATTGAAGGAGTGATGAACATGACAGCGTCGTCCAGCGTCAAGCCCGTCCCGGTGGTCCACGGCATCTTCGACCCGGCCACCTGGACCGTCACCTATGTCGTGCACAGCGGCCCGGGCAGCAGTTGCGCAATCATCGATTCGGTGCTGGACTACGACCCCAAGTCGGGCCGGACCCGGACGACGTCGGCCGACAAGGTCATCGACCACGTGCGGCACAACGACCTCAAGGTGGCGTGGATCCTGGAGACCCACGCGCATGCCGATCATCTGAGCGCCGCGCCCTACCTGAAGAAGCAACTCGGCGGCCAGGTCGCCATCGGCAACCAGATCGCCCGCGTGCAGAAGGTGTTCAAGGGGCTGTTCAACCTGGAGAGCGAGTTCCAGCCGGACGGGTCGCAGTTCGATCGCCTGCTCGCCGATGGCGAGGAGTTCAAGGTCGGCGCACTCACCGGCAAGGTGATGGCCGTGCCGGGGCACACACCCGCGTGCGTGGCCTACCAGTTCGATGACGCCGTGTTCGTGGGCGACACGCTGTTCATGCCGGATGTCGGCACGGCCCGCTGCGACTTCCCGGGCGGCGACGCACGTGCGCTGTATGCGTCGATCCGCAAGCTCCTGAGCCTGCCGCCGCAGACGCGCCTGTTCATGTGCCACGACTATCCGCCGGGCGACCGGGCGGTTGCATTCGAGACCAGCGTGGCCAAGCAGCGCGCGAAGAACATCCATGTGCACGACGGCATCACCGAAGCGCAGTTCGTCGCCATGCGCACGCAACGCGATGCCACGCTGGAGATGCCGGTGCTGATCCTGCCTGCCGTGCAGATCAACATCCGGGCAGGGGAGATGCCGCCGAAGGAGTCCAACGGCACGGCCTACGTCAAGATTCCGATCAACGCGCTTTGAACACACGAGGAACAGCGACATGAGTTCGTTCGACCACCCCACACTGATCCGCGACATCACCCATTCGATGGGCAGCCTGCGCAAGTCGCAGCCCGACACGATGCAGGCTTTCGGCCAGCTGGCCAAGGCCGCGATGGCGCCGGGCGCCATCGACGAGAAGCACAAGGAGCTGATGGCCCTGGCCATCGGCATCACCCAGCACTGCTCGGGCTGCATCGGCTTCCACGTCAAGGCCTTGCGCCGGCTGGGTTGCACCCGGCAGGAGCTGGACGAGATGCTGGCCGTGTGCGTCTACATGGGCGGCGGCCCGGCCCTCATGTATGCGGCGGAAGCCACTGCCGCATGGGATGCGTTTGCGCCGGCCACAGCGTGACCTGCTGTTTTCATTTCAACCACCAAAGAAGGAGTTCATCATGAAAAAGAATGTAGGCGGCATCGACCGCGTGCTGCGCATCGTCGCCGGCCTGATCCTGATCGCATTGGCGGCCACAGGACAGATTGGCGCCTGGGGCTGGCTCGGCATCATCGTGCTCGCGACCGGGCTGTTCAGCTTCTGCGGCGCGTACACGCTGCTGGGTATGAACACCTGCCCGG